>CAVPKQ010000053.1:0-127500 GCA_963705665.1 uncultured Acidobacteriaceae bacterium
GCCCACCAAGCCTTCCTCAACCCAATTTTCATCCCCGTGGGTGGCCTGGCTTTCGCAGTCCTACACCACATGCGCCTTGACCTGCAACTTACGTAACTCGACTTGAGCAAAGGTCTCAGTTACTGTCTTTTCCACGCTGTGTTGAGGAGGATCCGTTGAGAACTCGATGGCTCGCATTCCTTAGCTGCACCCTGATTTCCCTTCCATTTAGCTCCGCGAAAGCGCAAACCGCAACTCACGCGGAAACCACTTTGACCGCCTTCACAGCGCCGGGCACCCTGCGGTGGCGGCCGCAATTGTTGTGGACCGCTCAGGACGCCATCCCCAAAATTGGCGCCGATGAAATCGATTCACGGGCTGACACTCCAGTAGCGGCGCCGGATAAGTCGGAGTGCCGCTGGTCATTTGGGGTGGCAAATAATTGGACCTGCGAGATCAAGCCGCTCACACGATACGAGTTTCCGATCCACGAGGTGGTACATCATCTCTGGCCTCTTCACGGCAAGAGCGGCAATCAATAAGCCTATTTCTTCCCCGGACCGTTCTGTTGCTGTACCTCTACGCCCTCTCCCGGGAAGGGCCAGTTCTTGTTCAACAACAGTTCCTCCTCGCGAGTGGCTTTGGGAACGTGGTTGATCCTAAGATTTTCGAAGAAATGTACTCCGGTCTTTCCGGCTGTCGCCAGATCGAGATCGCCATCCCCGTCCAGATCCTGGGCGATGATCTGTGTTCCCACGCCAGCGGTTCCATTGACTGAGATCGCGGTACGGGTGAATTTGCCGGTTTTGCGGTTGATCTTGTAGTAGTACACCACCAACGGGTCGTACGATCCCGGATCGTTGCCGGAGTGCCCGCGATAGCGCTTGCCGGTGATGAGCTCCCGGCTGGCCATCTCCATCGATATCCGCGAGCAGGAGTGCGTGGCTCTGGGAGAAGGACTCGTCGATAATATGCCTGATCCAGTGGCGGTTCGCTCCGCTCCCCTGCTGCTCCAGCCAATACAGACCGTAGCCGTGGCCCTGGCCGTAGATAATATCCAGCTTGCCGTCCGCATTCACGTCATAGCCGATGATGGGGAAACCCGCGTCGCCTAGCTTCCAATCTCCATGCCACTGCCACTGATCGTGATCCGCATCGATGTTTTTGAACCATCCATATGGTGTAAGGATATCGGCTTTGCCATCTCCATCGACATCCGCGATCCCCACTCCGTGGCCGTCCTGCTCCTTGCCGCCGAGGTGATGAACCTTGGGTTGCTGGGAGGAAAAATCAACCCAAAACAGTCCGGAATGGTTGTAGTGAGCGAGCACCAGGTCGGGCTTGCCATCCCCGTTGATGTCACCCATCGCGCCGCCTTCGGTGTCGTAGCTGTCGGTAATGAAGTGCCGCTGCCACATCACGCCGGGCCGCTTGGGGTTTTCGTACCACCATAGGCCGTTGAGCATCCATCCGGTGGTGACTACGTCGGGAGCCCCATCGTGATTGACGTCCACCGTCCACTCTCCGCTATCGGAGACAAACTCATTCATGATGCCGACGGTGCGGTACTGATGCTGCTTCCACTCACCTCCCGCCGGCCCAGGGTTCTGGTACCAGTAGGCTCCGCTGAGCAGGTCAGTGAGACCGTCGCCATTCATATCCATGGTGGTGATTGCTTCGGCATGGTCGGTGCCCAACCGATGCACGAAAAACGTGGTCTGAGGAACTCCATTTGGGCCATCGCCGGGGGTGGGCTTGCGGACGCTTTGCGCGTTCGCCGTCAGCGGGAGTAATAAGACGCCAAATGCAGTAAGAGCAACAGCGGTAGTTATCTTAATGCGGACAAAGTGATGCTTCGGGTCGAAAATCATCAAGGGACATCCTGCTGCCAACGATTGGTCGCGGTAGGGATACCAGTCGCCTGGTACCCCCCGCACAGATCCGTACGAGCGCTCATTAGCGCATACGGCTCTTATCGAAGATGAGTAACGGCAGTAATGCTTGCCGCACAGCCGCCCATCGATGGAACACGCTGGTCTCGCTCGGTGTCGAGGCGTGCTCGATTTGCGGTTGTTCTCCCCGATCAGCAGCCTTCCCTCCTCACTCTCCGCCCTCGGTTTCCCGTCTTTGTTCGAGTGATTCATTGGTACTACGCCACTGTCCGACTCCTCGCAGGCGTACATGCGGGCCGTACGGCCTGGGCCTTCTCCCGCCGTCCTGTGGTCGGCTGCAACCGCAGAAGCCTCCGAGGTCTCCCGGTTCTCGTGCATGAAGTGTCTAGGCGTGTCTGGGGTCTACGACTACGCAGGACTGAACAGAGACTCGCGCTTGCGCCTCTGCCCATGTTGCCTTCCGCTAGACCAACAGCGTCGGCATCCTGATTTGGTGTTTTCGAAGCTCGATACCCAGCCCACCTATTCCCCTGTTTACGCTTCGTCTTACACCTCACGGTGCACTACGCAAAACTCGGGGCCGAGTGGTTCGCTACTCCTTCCTCGTAAGAATTTTCCATTCTCTGCTTCATGCCGGTTTATCCCGGCGCACTGGTCTCCCACCCTTGCTGCCCACCCCAGCAAGCTTCGCTTGCCGGGGACCCCGGTTGCGCAAGGATGGGGCACCCTAAATCTGCTTGAAATATGGATCCAAAACCGCCACCAATCGAGGGTGCCCCAGATCTGGCGCGCTCTTTGCGCCAGATGCGGGAAACCGCAGATCTCTCCGCTGCGCTTCGCTCCGGTCGAGATGACAAAGTTGTCGCCGGCCGGGCCTCAGCGTCGCGCGGGATCGCCGATCTCCGTATCCAATCCCAGGTCGGCGAATGCCTTTTGTGCGCGCTCTCGATCGAACTTGCCGTCGCGAGCCAGCCTGGATAAGGTCGCGGCGGCGATTGACTCCGCATTCACTTCAAAATGCTTCCGCAGATGCTCGCGATTGTCGCTTCGGCCAAAACCATCCGTGCCTAGAGACACCAGCCGCTCACCCAGCCAAGGCGCAAGTTGATCGGGAACAGCCTTCATATAATCGCTGGCGGCGATGATTGGACCACCGGCTCCACGCAGCGCTTCGATGATGTACGGGGTTTGCTCAGGCTGGGCGGGATGCAGGCGATTCCAACGCTCAACCTCGAGTCCCTGACGCCGCAACTCGGTATAGCTGGTCACGCTCCACACATCCGTTTGCACGCTATATTTTTCGGCAAGAATGCCCTGGGCGCGAAGCGCCTCATTCAAAATGGGCCCGCTGCCAAATAACTGCGCCACGGCATTCTGCCCAGGCGCGCCTTGGAATTTATAGATGCCGCGGAGAATACCTTCGCGGACGCCTTCCGGCATCGCCGGCATGGCATAGTCCTCGTTGTACATGTTGATGTAATAGAAGATGCTTTCGCCCTCCTGGTACATCCGCCGGATGCCGTCCTGCAAGATAACGGCCAACTCATACACATAGGCTGGGTCATAGCTCAGGCAGTTGGGGACGACGCTGAACAGGACCGGGCTATGGCCGTCCTGATGCTGCAAACCTTCACCTAGCATGGTGGTGCGGCCGGATGTGCCGCCCATCAGGAAACCCTTGCCGCGCGCGTCCGCGAAGGCCCAGATCATGTCTCCCACGCGCTGGAAACCGAACATCGAGTAATACATATAAAAAGGAACAGTGGGCACTCGGTAATTCGAGTAAGCAGCGCCGGCCGCGGTGAAGGAAGCCATTGCGCCTGCTTCGGTGATGCCTTCTTCGAGAATCTGACCGTCGATCTCTTCCCGGTAATAAAGCAGCATGTCCGAATCGTGCGGCTGGTACTTCTGTCCTTCGCTGGCATAAATGCCGACTTGGCGAATGGCAGATTCCAGACCGAAGGTCCGGCCCTCATCCGGCACGATAGGCACAATCAGCTTGCCGATCTCGGGATCCTTCATCAGGTGACGCAGGATGCTGACGAATCCCATGGTGGTCGAAACGGCGCGCCCTTTGGAGCCGGCGGTCCACTCCTCGAACTCCTCTAAACGAGGCGCCCTGAACTCGAGCTTCGGGTTCTCCCGCGTGGGCAGGTATCCACTCAATTCGCGGCGGCGGCGCTGCAGGTAGACAATCTCGGGGCTGTCCGGGGCGGGACGATAGAGCTTACCCTGTTTGGCCGCCTTCTCCGGGACGGGAATATCGAAGCGCTCCACGAATTCCGCCAAAGCGGCGTCCGTGAGCTTCTTCTCCTGGTGGGTCGCGTTGCGCGCTTGCAGGCTGCCCAGCCCATAACCCTTCACTGTCTTGGCCAGGATAACGGTGGGAGTGCCGTGATGTTCGGTGGCTTGCTTGTAGGCGTTGTAAATCTTGGCCGGGTCATGTCCGCCGCGACGGAGATCGGCCAACTGCTCGTCCGTCATGTCGCTCACCAGCTCCAGCAACTCCGGATACTTGCCAAAGAACTCCTTGCGCAGGTAGGCGCCATCCTTGGCTTTGAACCGCTGGTAATCGCCATCGACACACTCTTCCATGCGCTTCAATAGAAGTCCGGTATGATCGCGCTCGAAGAGCGGATCCCAATCGGAGCCCCAAATGACCTTGATCACATTCCAATTGGCGCCGCGGAAAATCGTTTCCAGCTCATCGATGATGCGCTTGTTGCCGCGAACCGGCCCATCCAGGCGCTGCAGGTTGCAGTTGACCACGAAGATCAGATTGTCGAGCTTCTCGCGCGAAGCGACGCCGATGGCGCCAAGGGTATCCACCTCATCGGTCTCACCATCGCCCAGAAAGGCCCAAATTTTTCGCGGCGTTCTCTCAATAAGGTTGCGGTTTTCGAGATAGCGCATAAAACGCGCCTGGTAAATCGCGTTCAGCGGGCCAATTCCCATGGATACTGTGGGGAAACGCCAGAAGTCGGGCATCAGCCAGGGGTGCGGATAGGAGGAGAGCCCGGGCTTGTCACGCAGCTCGTGGCGGAAGTTGAGCAGGTGCTCTTCATCGAAGCGGCCTTCCAGAAAAGCGCGAGAGTACACACCGGGCGAGGCATGTCCCTGGAAGTAAACAAGGTCTCCCGGCTGGTCTCCGTATTTAGCGTGAAAGAAATGGTTAAATCCGACCTCGAGCAAGGTAGCCAGCGAGGAATATGTCGATATGTGCCCGCCGATCCCCGCGTCCTTTTTGTTCTGGCCGTGCACCATGGCCATCGCATTCCAGCGAATCAGGCTTTCCAGCCGATCCTCGAGCTGGCGATCGCCGGGATACGGAACTTCGTCGTGCTTGGGAATGGTGTTCAGATAGGGAGTGGTCAGTTCATTCGCAGTCGCGACGCCGGCTTCGCGCGCCCGCTGGCGCAGCGCCTGGAGAAGCTCGGCTCCCTGCTCAGGACCTTCGCCAACAACAACGTCGTCGAAGGCCTCAATCCACTCGGCTACTTCTTCAGAAAAATTAGCCTGAACGGGAAGCGCAATTTTCGTATTCATCTGGGAATGACTCACCGGTTCGTTTTGGATTGACGCGCCTTCCATCCGCCCTTGGTTCGGTTACGCCCTCCCCGGCCGCGAAAACGCGGCATAGTGGAGGCGAACTTGAGAGGATACAGCTCGACTTACCAGTATACAGTCCTGATTTGCTTCCTCGTTTAAGGGCAGGATTCACGCCATCAGTTCCTGATACAGGCGATATTTCTCATTTTGGATCGCCGGGAACGAGCGGAACGGGACAGGCTGTAAAGCCGATGCGGCAATCCATTCTTCCGAGCCGGATGCTTGCTGCCTTGCTTGGAGCAGTTGTGCGCGGCGGAAGCGGCTGTCGAGCGAGCCGGTGTTGAACAAGGTGAGCGGCCCGCTGAGGAGAGCGATGTCGTTGGGGTGCTGGGAATCTACCGCCTCCAGTGTGAGCGGCATGTCGATGGTGTACTCAATGCGGTCTCCATCCTTCCATCGCCGGCGGAGAGCAGCGAAGGTGCCGGGCTTTAATTCAACCGGAAAAGCGCGGCCGTTGACGGCGATAGCGGTCTTGGCGCCGGCCCAGGCCGGCACGCGGAGATAAATGGGGAAATTTTCTTCCCGGTCCGTGTGTACGCGCAGAGTGATCTCGGGCGAGTAGGGATACAGGGTGCGCTGCTCGATGGAGTAGCGCGCTCCACTCTGCCTCCAGGCGACTCGCGAAGGCACGAAGAGGTTGACATAGATTCCATCCGCGGAGCGGAAGTAGGAGCTAATGCCGTAATCCGCGGTGATCTGCGGAAACGTGCCGGAGCAGCACGGCCACTTGTCCGGGTGAAAGAACTTGGACGCGGAGTTGTTGTAGTCCGAGTAGTAGAAGGTCCGGCCGTCGGGCTGCATGGGCTTGGCTCCCAGGATCGTGTTGTAAAGCACCCTTTCCATGCTGTCGCCGTAGCGGCTGTCGCCAGTGATGCGCATGAGGTAGCGGGCAATCTTGAAATGACCATAGGAGCCGCACGGCGTCTCGAAGCTGGCATGGGTATCTGTCAGGCTGGCGCCCAGATCGCCGCTCCCAGGCTGGCGGAACCTCTCATCGGGTCCCCAGCCTCCGGTCGCGAAGCTCTGCGTGTCTCGCACAAATCCAAAGCCGTTGCGGGCGGCTCGAAGATGCTTCTCGCTGCCTAGCACCAGATATGCCTGCGAGGCCGAGCTGAGCGCATTGACGTGGCTATAGGCATGCTGTCCGGGGAGCACATTCCGCCCTTCCGCCAAGGGATTGAAGTAGGAGTCATCCTCCAGAAAGCGCTGCGCCAGCTGGCGATATCGCGGATTTCCGCTCCTTTTGTACGCCAGAAAGAAGTTTTCCGGCAGCGTGTAGCTCTCGTCCCAGGTGTAGGCGATATTTTTGTGAGGGCGCGCCATCATCTCCTTGCGCGAAAGAGCTTTTTCCGGAAGGTAGGGCAGCACGGCATTGGTGGCACGATCGAGGACGCTGAGCGCCATGGGATCACCCGCGAACTGATGGGCATCGATCAGTCCGCAATTGGTTTTGTCGAAGGTATAGGCGGGCAGCGGATAGTTCGCATAGAACTTTGGCGAGACCGTCGCCGCAAATCCGCGAACCAGGCGGTTGACCTTTTCCCGCGTAGGCCGATCTCCGGTAGTGGCGTAGGCGCGGGCAAGCCCGGAAAGATATTGACCAAAACTATGCCCAGGAATATAGCCGGTCATTTTGCGGGGAGGATCGAAATCTTTCGACCAGCTATACCATCCACCCATATCCTCGCCTGGAGCCGGCAATCCGGCAGCCTGGCGGAAAGGCTTGAGCAGCGCGTCGTCATTCAAGGCCAAATAAAAAGCATGGTTCGCCTTAAACTGCTCGCGTAGAGGGCCATCCAGCAGTTCCACATCGGCATATTGAAACTGCGCGAGCTTGGTATTCCCGGTGTCTGCCGCAGCCGGCTTCTGAGAAAAGACCCGGGGGCCGAGCCACACACCGGCGCCTGCGACAGCGCTGCCTTTCAGAAAACTCCGCCGTGTTGGCCTGTCCATGCTCTCTCCCTCACTTCTTGGACTTGGAAAGTCCGCTTAGGTTTTATCCGGGATCCAGACCTGCATGGCCGAGTCTTCGCGATTGGCCCAGGCATAGTACGGGATTAGCTTGAGCGTCGTAGCGCTACTTACCGGAGCGGCTACCGGCGCTGCCTGATACAACGGCTGCGATGGCGGAGGAGCCGTGTAGGAACCCGGATGCTCGAGGGTCACAACGCCGTCAAGCAGCTCGGGCCGATACTTCGCGTCTCCCTGCCCGGCTACACGAACGCTATAGTGATAAAAGTCCTTGGGTGCGCTTCCCGCCGCCTGGTCGAGCTGCTCCATGCAAAACACGATGGGGCCCCTCTGCATGGCTACACGGCCGGTGTCTTCAGTCACCGCGGGATTGGCCTTGAGTATCTGCGGCTCCATGTCGAAGCCGATCTCGACCGCATCTTCGCCCCGCCAATGACGCCGAAGCGGAAGATAACTGCCGGCGGCGGCGCCTTCGACCTGCTCGCCATTGACCTTGATGATGGATTTGCGCGACCAGCCTGGGATGCGGACGTACAAAGTAAAGGTTTCAGACGCGGCGGGCGCGACAGCAATCCTTATCGTACCCTCCCAGGGATAGTTGGTTTTCTGCGTCAGCTTGATGGCATTGCCGCTCGCCAGCCGCCAATTCATCTCGGAGTTGTCATAAAGGTGAACGTATATGCCATCCTCCGCCGTGCTGTAGAAATAGCCGGGCAGCGAGGCAAGGGTGCGCTCGAGGTTGGGCGGACAGCAAGTAGTGTCGTACCAGGGATTGCGGATCTTGTCGCCTGTAGTGGGATCGTGGGCCAATGGATTGCGATAGCAATAAAGTTTTCCGTCGAGCGACATCCCGGAGTTGATGCCGTTGTAGAGAGCGCGTTCCATGATGTCGGCGAAGCGCGCGTCTCCGGTAGCCGAAAGCATTCGCCAATTCCACATCATGTTGCCGATGGCAGCGCAGCTCTCTCCGTAAGCTCGCGCATTGGGCAGCTCATACGCATTGCCGAAGGCCTCGCCTTGGCTACGCGCGCCGACGCCGCCGGTTATGTACATCTGGCGCTCCGACAGATCCTGCCAGAGCGTGTTGAGGGTTTGCCAATAAGCCGGGTCTCCGGTCTCAAGATAGTAGTCGGTAGCGCCGCAGCAGGCGTACATTGCGCGCACCGCATGGCCCTCAAGCTTGGTGCGTGAGGTGAAAGGAATACCGCAGAACATGTAGACGATCTGGTTGGGGGTGAGCGGGATGCGGTTGTCACCCCGCAGGATGTAGCCGGCCAATCTAGATAACGTCGATTCCCGGTGGTGCGGTACAGCTCGATGAGCGACATCTCGATCTCGGGATGGCCGGCAACAATAGGCTTTTGGTTCGGTCCGGGCCCGTAATTGGGCAGGAGAAAATCATCCACGAAGCGGATCCCCGCGTTCAGTAGAGTGGGATCGCCAGTCGCACGATAGTAGGCGATGGCGGCTTGCAGCATGTGGCCAAGGCAATAGAGTTCGTGTCCCACTTCCTGCGTATGCGGCAGCATGCGTTCAGCCCGGCGCTCGCCGACGAAATAGGTATTGAGATAGCCGCTCGGCTCCTGCACTGCAACCACAGCCTGAATCATGCTCTCCGTGGTTCGGCGCAGTTGAGGAAGATCTCCCGACTGCAGGGCAAAGCCAACCGCTTCAGTCCACTTATAGATGTCGGAATCCGAGTAGTAGGGTCCAACCTGGGCTGCATTGGATTTCCCCGCTAAGCGCAGAAAATTATCCATGCGGCCGTGTGCGACCAGCTCATCGTGCATGCTGGGAATGCTCGATTCGACATTGGTGACACGGCGTTTGGACCAAAAGCCCTGCTGGATCACCACTGCGCGGATGGGCACGGTCTTAAGCTTTGCGTGAGGAGAGTTGGAGATGTCGATGATGCCTTCATCCCTCCATTTCGACGTGGAAGTAGTCTCCACCGGCGGGGCGCTGCTTTCGCTAAGTGCGCCGGGAACCAGCGAGTAAGCGGCCGTGGCCGCGCTGGCCGAGAGGAAACGGCGGCGTGTTATGCTGAACAAGCTTTTCATCCTAACTCCTATACCTGCTATTACCGTGGCGTTGCCGTATCCGCTGAGGCTTCTTCCAGTTGATAGGCCGTCTTAGCTTCTTGCTCATTCTTTTTCAACTGCTTGAGCCGGCTGACCAGCGCGCCGATCTCCTGAGTACGTCCAAGCCGCCGGTCTGCCATGATTTCTTGATAAAGAGCGACCTGGTCGCTGGGGTCCCGTTTGAGCGCCTCCGACGCTTCCCGTTCCGCAGCTTGAGGATCGTTCGCGCGCAAATCGAGAACAGCCAGAAGATCCCGCGCCGGCTGATACCCGGGCTCGACTCCACTGCCCGGCGTGCTGCGCGAATGGCTTCTGCCTGATTCGAGGCCGTGCCTGTTTCAGAGTCCTCTGACAAAGTCTCGGCGTAGAGATATTGCACGAGCGGATCATTGGGGTTGTCGTGCGCCTGCCGCCGGAAGATGGCGAGCGAGGCCTGATTGTCATGCTGCTGGCTGTGCATGACGCCCACGGCATCCTCGGCAAACGACAGATGCGGATCGAGGCGATGCGCGCGCCGGAAGTCCTCCAAAGCCGCATCCGATTCGCCAAGTTGAACCTTTAGCACGCCACGAGCGAGATAGAGCGGGGCCGCCTGGGGCAGCACCCTCAGCCCGGCATCGATCATGTCGATGCCCACCTGATAGGAGGAATGGTTGAGGGCGAAGCTAGCGAAAAGCACATAGTTCTTGACCGAAGACGGATTAGCCAGAATTGCCTGACGAAGCCACTCCACTGCTCGCGGCGTGTCGCCCTTCTCCTCCGCAATCTGTGCGCAAAGGACCAACGCCTTTGGGTTCGGAGACGAGCCTTCCACCAGAGGTGACAGGGTGGTGAGCGCCTGATCGAGACTCTTGGCCCTCCACAACGCTACGGCGAGTTGTAAGCGTGCCGGCGCGTTATCCGAGCGATCCAATAGTCGTTTGTAAGTATCGATAGACTTCTCAAGATCGCCTTCAGCAAGAAGACAAGCTGCGTATTCCCGCTGCGCTTCCTGGTTGTTCTCGATCAGGATACGGCTCTTTTCAAAATGAGGCAGAGCCTCAGCGCAATCTCCACGCTGCCAATCGAGTACAGCCAGCATTGCATGCGGCGTAGGGTCTTCAGGCTTAAGCTTGGTGAGTTCCTCCAGCAGGGGGCGGGCCTGGGGCGAACGCCGCGCGTACTCGATCTGCGCCGCGCCTTCCAGTGCAGGAATGAAATGTGGACAGGCGTTCAGGGCCTGGTGGAACGATCGCAGGCTTTTGTCCGGTTGTCCTAAGCCGCGTAGCGCCAACCCTCGCATAGTAAGCAGGCGGCAGTCTTTGGGATGGGCGGCGAGAGCAGTATCCGCGTAAGAAACCGCAGCCGCGTAGTCTTTTGCCTCGAGCGCCTGCACGATGGCTTCCTGTTGATTCGAGCCCGTTTCGCCGATGCCTCGAGCCGCGGAGAGCAGGATGAGAATCAGCCCGATAGAAAACTTGCCACAGCTACCGTGGCTCAATTTTTTTAATCTTCGGCAGAAATAGGTTCCGTAAAGAGCCGCAGCGCGGCTCCTCGCAGACCAGACTGGGCACCGGCGCACCATCTTAAAAGATTATATTCCCGCCGACCTGGAGGAACCGAGGCACGTTTTGATTGGTAGCTTGACCCAAATTTCCATCGGGCAAATTCGAGTCGACCGTGTTCAGGTTTGGCCGGTTGAATAAGTTAAAAAACTCGAAGCGGAGCTGGAAATTCACCGCCTCGGTAATCTTTGTATTCTTCATGAAGGACACATCCCACTCCGCAAAACCAGGTTCGCGGAACGCGTTGTATGTTTCATTGCCTTCCGATCCAAAGGTGGAAGGTGCGGGGAAGTTAGCCAACGCGGCAGAATGCGTTGTTCCAAATAAACCCTTCAAGTAGGCTTGGCGGGAAGTCGAATAGTGATAGCTGACCACGTCCGGATAGTCGCGGTTATCGCCGTCCGCATTGAAATCACCACTTCCAGGAGCGTATCCGATAAACTTGCCGCTGCTGTCCTTCAAGGGCGCGAAAGCAGCATTGGTAGACACGGTGAAGGGCGGTCCGGATTGCAAAATAGCGGTCCCGCTCACTTGCCAACCGCCAGCCACCCTGCCAACCAGGCCAAGCCCCTGGTTGAGATTGGGAAACTCATAGTTCCAAGCCAGCGAAAAGCGATTCGGGATATCCCAGAGGGACGGCGCATAATACTGGTGAGGATTGATGTAAGTCGGGTAAACCTGGGTATCATCCTTGGATGATGAATGGGTGTAGGATGCGTTGAAGAACGCTCTTTTATACCGGCCTCTTAAAGAAAGAATCAGCGCGTTGTAGGCGGAGACGCGATCGTTTTGCGTATACAGGACCTGACCGAAGCTGGTGTTCAGCCGGGTAGGCACTGTGCTATTGTGCAAAATAAGATCGCCAGGTAGCGCATTGATATCCTGCCCATAACTGACGCTGTAAACCTGCCCCCCTCCCGAGAGCAGATTGCGCCCGACCGATCCCGAATAAGCGACGCTGGCTACGAGATTCTCCGGCAGTTCCTTATCTAGCCCGGCGGAGTAAATATAGCCGACCGGGGAAATTAAGTTGGGATCGATCCCGCCAATATTGAACTGTAGTCCTTGGAGCCCTCCCTTTGCATCCAACTGCTCCGCGGGTAAGGCCGGATAGGTGTATCCAAATGGCTTTTGATTCGATGTGCCCAAGCCGAAGACCGGAGCAGGCGTCTGTCCGCCATAGAACGTGGGGAAGATGGGTCCCGGCGGATTGCCGCGGTACTCTTCCTGAAGATTCGCAAGCGTCGGCCAATTGTGGAAGATGCCAGCTCCGCCCTTGACCAGCCACTTACCGTTTCCCGCCGGGTCCCAGGCCACTCCTGCTCGAGGGCTGAAGACGTCGGTAATGGAGCGGTTCAGCGCATGGTGATGCTGTACGACGATTCCATTGGCGATCTGCTGCTGCAAGGATTGCCCAGGTCCATAGAAGAAGTTGCCGAAGACCGTGTTCGGGTCCCGTGAGTAGGGATTGCCGTAGTCGTCCCAACGCAAACCATAGTTCAAGGTAACGTTGGACTTGAGCTTCCACGTATCTTGCACAAAGAGGCCGTGCGTCACTCCCGCCGCATTCCAGTCATACTCAATCTTCGCTCCGGTAAGAGGAGTATAGGCAACGCTAGTCTCGGTGTAGACGTTGTCTCTGACCAGATCGAGCAGGCTATTGAAGTTGAAGTTCGGCTGATCATAGGGCCCCTGAAACTCCTCCACGTCGTCGCCGAAGAGGCCCTCGTACCCCGCGCTGATGTTATGCGACTTGTAGACATGGGTAAGAACGTCGCGCCAGTGGTAGTTATGTTGAATAAAATCGCCCTGCGCAAACCCGGAGCCGATGGCGGGTTGGGCAGCCACGCCAGGTAGGGCAGGCTGGCCAATGCCGGTCACATTGATGACAGGCACGGAGAAGAGCCCCTCGGCCGGCTGAATCCCTTCAACCCGAATAACCGCAAAGTAAGCCTGATTCAGCGTATTGGGACTGAACGTGTGCGATTCGTTGACTTGCAGCGCGTATTGTTTGAAGGTGTTTGTCGATTGAAAAGCAGTGCGCGGATTTGGGTTGTTGCTGCTCAGAGTAGTACGGAAGAATGTGCCATAGAGGCGATCCGCGGCAAACGGTTTGTCGAGGCGGATAAGATATTGGTCTCCATTGCGATAGCCGGCATTCGAGTAATTAGCGGTGTCGACCACGGGCAGGGAGCAGGGAATAAAATCCGTGGCTGCCGTGCCGCACGTGCCGGGAAAGATTGCCGACGCGGTGGAAGAGACCTGCGGGTTGTTTATGTTGCTCACCGGGTACTTGGCCAGCAACTGAGTTCCCAGATTATTGGGATACTTGGCAATCGCATACTGAGTGAATTGCGGATCTTCAAAGGTGATGTTCCCGGTTACGCCCGCGGAGGAGCGCAGCGGCTCGATAGAGAAGAAAAAGAACGCGCTGCGATGCGGGATAATCGGGCCGCCAATGGTGGCCGAGATGTTGTTGCTATGAAAGGGGCTGTACTTGTGGGCGAACTCGGTGCCGGCGAAGAAGCCCTGGTAGTTGAAGTAGTCGCTAACGTTGCCGTGATAGCTGTTCGTCCCCGACTTAGTCGTCATCAACATTTGGATAGAACTGGCTCTTCCATAGTCCACTGTGTAGGTATTGGATTGGATGGAAGCTTCCTGAATAGAATCCGGATTTGGCGTCATGTTGAGCACGCCGGGCCGGATCGAGCTGGTAACATCCAGACCGTCGACGACGTACATATTGCCAACAGCGCCCTGCCCGTTGGCGCTCGCGTCCACCTGCGTCTCCGTGGAGAAGTTGTCCCGGCCGGAGCCAGGGCTGCCATTGCCGGTCACGCCCAGTCCGGTAACTCCGGGCGCCAGGGTGACCAGCGATATCATGTTGCGGCCTGCCAACGGCAGAGCCGATAAGGCTTGAGTGTTCAAGGTCTCCTGAATTCGGGTATCCGCTGTATCGATGGCGGGGCTCTGGGTCGTGACTTGGATCGTTTGCGTCGAGCTGCCAACGGCCAGCTTGACGTCGAAATTCAATGTTTGACCCGTCTCCAGAGTGAGGCTATTCTCCGTCTGGCTGAAACCCTTCATCTGCACGATGAGTTTGTAGGGACCGGGAGCCAGGCTGTTGAAGTGGTACTGGCCGCGGGTGTCGGATTCCGTCCTGAGCGTAACGCCGGTCGACGAATTGATGAGTTGCAGGGTCGCGTCCGGAACGACAGAACCGCTAGGATCGAGCACGGTTCCCGATAGAGCGCCGGTGAACTGGGCAAAAGCGCCGGGAATAGCGCCTATCAGAAACGCGAACGTCATGGCGAGAGTCAGTTGTTTTTTCATACAGAGCCTCCAACAAAACGTCCAAACCATCTCTGTCGAGAAAACGTTATCTCACACTTGCTGTCTCCGGAAAACGTTCTCCCTAGAGGGGTTTCTTTATACTCCTTGACGCTAATTTCCCGCAAGAGCCCTTGTGGCCGTCCCTCCGTTAAAGCTCTATTGAGAGCCGTTTACCGCGGAAAATAACCTGCCACTCCCCTTGGCCCGCAAGCCCAATCGTTAGCTTGCGCTCGGGAAAGCGCCCCCCGTGGCCAAGATGAAGTAGGAGTGTTCTCGACTTCTCGTCCCACTCGACGGTTGTGCGGGTAAACTCGCCGTGCTCATAGGCGAAGGTAATCCCATCGTCCTCGTACCAGGAAAAGCTCCCATCCGCTCCCGAATAAACGGTCAGCTTGACCGGCTCGGTGCTTGCCTCCATCGCGAATTGCTTCACCGCACCCATGGGAACGATTGAACCTGCCCTCACATAGATGGGAATCGTTTCGAGATCTACCGGACGATTGACTGAACGGCCGCCGGAAAGACGCTTCGCGGTCCAGAAATCCCACCACTCGCCGCCGGGTAAGTACACGGAACGCTGCTGTGCGCCGGCGGCGAGAATAGGAGCCACCAGCAGGCTCGGACCTAACATATAGGCATCCGCGGTGGCGGCGGCCTGTTTGTCCTCGGGATAGTGCAGCCACAAAGCGCGCATCAAAGGCATCCCGGTAGCGTGTGTTTCGGCAACACACGAATAGAGATAGGGCAGAAGCTGGTAGCGCAGGTTAAGGTATTTACGGCAGATGCGTTCGACTTCCGGATTGTGCAGATCCTCCGGCCGGGGGAGATTGTGCGCCGCATAGGCCGGATCCAGCTCCGCCGGGCCGTAGTCTCCCATGTTCCATCCCCAAGGCAGGCGCAACTTCCAGGTGCGGCCATGCCCGCGAAAGAGAGGACAGAAGGCGCTGAATTGGAACCAGCGAAGAAACAACTCCGCTGTGAACTCTTTTGTCGGCACAAATCCGCCAGTGTCCGTGCCCCAATACGGAAATCCGCTGAGGCCGGCATTGATCCCGACCATCACCTGCGCGGCGAGCGTTTTCCACGTAGAAGAGATGTCTCCCGACCATAGCCAGCCGTAACGCTGCAGGCCTGCATATCCATTGCGATTGAGCGTATATGGGCGAAGATTCGGATGGTCCTGGCGCGCGCCCTCCCAATACATCTCATTGCGCGCCAGCCGGGAAGCCACAGGCAATACGTCCCCTTCATCGGGCCACCAGCCGTCGACCCCCATCCGATCCAGAGGAACATGATTGGCCCAATATTGCGCCGCGTCTCCAGGTTCGTGGGCGGCGGCCCCACAATCGGTGACTTTTCCGTGGAGGTTTTCCGGAGGATTCACGACGTGCAGGACAACCTTGAAGTGGTCCTCGTGCAATTGGCGGATCATGACCTCAGGATCGGGAAAGACTGCCTGGTTGAAGGTGAACGACCCGTGACCGGTGTTCCAACCCGAAGGACAAAAACCGGTGCCCAGGTAGATGAGAGCATCGCACGGCAGATGCTTTTCGCGGAAGGTCTTCGCCTCTGCCAGAACCTCTTCCCGGCTGGCGAGGGTGCGGTGCGATTGCTGATAACCAAGGGCCCAAATCGGCGGCATATGCGGATAGCCGGTAAGCTCCGCCCAGGCGCGGAGCAACTCCGCTGGAGTTTCCCCCAAAATGAGAAAGATGTCCTGACTCCGCGGACTATCCACGGGACGAAAGATTCCCATCTCCTTCGTCAGGTCAAAGCTGCCCCACGGCTCGTGAAAAAAGAGGCCCCATCCACTGGCACCAATCAGCCAGGGAACCGGCACGCGCGCACCATATACTCTCAGGCCCTCGCCGAACTGGCCGTTCCGCATCGTATCCGTAGTGCCTCTCCGGTCTAAAGGATGGCCGCCCTCACCCAATCCAAAAACCGGATCACCGTCACAACGGAAAGCTACTTCGTTGTGGTTTCCTTCAAAGCGCAACTCCTGCCGTAGGCGCCCGTCCTTTTCGCGAACGCTGATGTGTAAAGGATCACCGGTTATCTGAATTTGCCGCGTTGCCCATGTTACCGAGCGGGCGGCGCCGCCGGTCTGCTCCCGAAGCAGCGGCTGTGACCATAGCCTCTCGACCAGACTGCCGTCTCCGTAGATCCGATCCGGATTCGTATCCGTAGCTGATACGGTAACGCGAAGGATATTCCGGGTCACGGCCACTAAGGAAAGCTCAACTCCAACCGGTCCAGTGAGCGGGGCGGCAAGCACGAATCGCCGACGAAAGAGGAGCGACGCTGCACCGGTCCCTATTCCTCGCAGCAATATTCGTCTGGAAAGATTTGTTTGCAATCGATATTCCTCGATTCCCCGCCGAAGACTAGCTAGGGCTTTTTGGTGGGAATCATTCCCGGGCCGGTTATTCCGGGCGGCCATGCCGGACCTTTGGGCTGCGGCGCGGGCAAAGGAGGCGCATTCGCCGGCAGCCACTTGTGCTCGAGCAGCCAATTACGCAAAAGCAGCGGCCAGGTGGAAAGTAGCGGAATATCTCCACACAATCCGCAGCCGTGGTTGGCGTAGTCATAGATGTGCAGCTCCGCGGGAACATGGGCCCGCTCCAGCGCCCGGTAGAAGTCCAGGCTGTTTTCAATGGGGACGGTGGGATCCCTGGTTGTCGCGAAGAGGAATGTCGGCGGGGTTTGTGGGGTAACCGCAAGCTGATTCGAATATTCGCGTTCCAGCCCCGGATCCACATTGGGACCGAGCAGGTTCATGCGAGAGCCGGCATGGGCCTCGGGAAGCGTCATGCTGATGACCGGATAGGCCAGCACCATGAAGTTGGGTTTGCAACTGAGCGAGTCGATTGAATCACTCGAATCGCCGGAGGAAGGAGTCGCAGCGTTCTCGCCCGGCTCGCAATGCGTACCCAGAGAGGAAGCCAAATGGCCTCCCGCGGAAAATCCCCACACCCCTAGTTGGTTGGGATCGATCCCGTATTGGGCGGCATGGGCGCGAATGATCCGCATCGCCCGCCGCCCATCGTCGATCTCGGTTGGATAGTGGTAGGGCGCTACGCGGTAATCCAGAACAAATGCGGTCATGCCCTGCCGGTTCAGCCAGCGCGCCACTTCAAAGCCTTCGTAGCCGAGAGCTACATGCGCGTAGCCTCCGCCGGGGACGACGAGGATGGCTGCGGCTGTCGAACGGGTCTGGGGCAAGAATGCATACATGCGGGGCTTGTCGGCTTCGCCGTTGCCCAGAGCCCGAGGGGCTTTCCCGGCCCAGAGCGGGATGGCCGGCGGGTAGGCTGCTGCGGATGGAGCTTGCGCCTGGACCTGCAGCGCGAGAAAGGATAGGCAGAGGGCTAATTCAAGAATGTATTTCACGCGCACCAGTATAACGAGAACGTGCTAATCCAGAGTTCGAGATTGGTGGAACCCCAGGAGCTGTTTGGAGCATGAATCCAAAACCACCAGCAATCCAGGGTGCCCCATATCTGGCGCGCTCTTTGCGCCAGATGTGGGAAACCGCAGATCTCTCCACTGCGCTTCGCTCCGGTCGAGATGACAAAGTTAGGTGTAATTGCCGACCAAACCTTGCTCAACCCGATTTTCATCCCCTTGGGTGGGCTGCAGGCCCATGAACACTCCTGTCGAGATGAGAAATCGAATAAATGAATTGACACCGGCCCGCTCTGTTCCTAGGCTGAAACCATGGAAGTTCAATTCTCCAACGATCTGCAGGCAAAGCTTAGCCGGCTTGCCGCCGAACGGGGCCGCGACAGCAATTCTCTTGTGGTGGAAGCCGTCGAGCGCATGCTGGACTACGATGACTGGTTCCTGCGAGAGGTGGAGAAGGGTCTGGAGGCTGCAGACCGGGGCGAGTTCGTCGAGCACGAGGAAATCCGCAAAGTCATTAAGAGCCGGTATCCCGGCTGATGCGGATTCAATGGACGGAACCTGCGGCGCGCGACTTCACAAATATCTGCGATTACACCGAAGAACAAGACGGCACGGCAGCCGCCAGCCGTGTTGCACTCAGAATCTACGAAGGCGTTGACCTACTGGCACGTTTCCCAAACCGAGGCCGTCCGGGACGCAAACGCGGAACCCGCGAACTTATATTTGCGGGCCTGCCGTTTCCGGCTATTTATCGCTTGCGCAAGGATGTGGTTGAAATAGCACGCATTCTGCACGGCGCTCAAAAGTGGCCCTGAGACGCCACGCTGACTCTTCTACTTCGCTCTGGGATGTGTCCGGTCGTAGACCTGGGTTATTTGACCGACGGTAAGCTGAGTGTAGCGCTGGGTCGTCGAGAGACGTTCGTGTCCGAGCAGTTCCTGGATAGCGCGCAAATCCGCGCCTTCCTCCAGCATGTGGGTGCCGAAGGCATGGCGCAGAGTGTGGGGATGAATCTCCGCCGGCAGTCCTTTCGCCAATGCGATTCGCTTGACGATGCGCCCCACACTCCGCGTCGTCAACCGCCCGCTTCCCTTGTGCTGCAGATTGAGCAGCAACGCCTTGTTCGCCCGGCTGCCAAGCTTTGCCTGGCGCGATGGAAGGTAAGCCCGAATCGCCTCCGCCGCCGCGTCTCCCAAGGGCACGTAGCGATCTTTGCGGCCCTTGCCGCGCACCAGGATGGCCTCCCTGGCCCAGTGGATATCCGCCAGATTCAGACCCACCAGTTCGGCATTGCGGATTCCGCAACCATAGAGCAACTCGAAGATCATGCGGTCTCTCTCCGGCCACGCCGCACTCTCATCCGCCGCCGTCTCCACCAGATGATTCATCTGCTCGATGGAGGGCACGCGGGGCAGATGCTTGGGCAGTTTGGGAGTGGCTACCAGCGCGGCAGGGTTCATTTGAACATGACCTGCCTTGGCCAGCCATTGGAACCAGGAACGGATCGCCGCCAGCGATCTGGCAACGGAGGCTTTTGATAACCCACGCCTGTAGAGTTCACCGAGAAAGGTGCGAACCTCCGTATGCTCCACTTTGCGCATTTCGAATTTCGGCCCGCGCTGCTTCACCAGGTACTCGGCAAAGCTCAATACCTCGCGCCGATAAGCCCGCAGAGTATGTGGAGAAGCGGCGCGCTCATGAGCCAACATGGCTAGGAACTCATGAGCCAATCGCAGCGGCTGAGGCTGCCTCTCCGCATCTCCCGATGGCGCCTTATTCATTGGCCGGCCCGCTTGGCCCGCGGATGGTGCATACGATGCACCACCTTGAGGCGATCGAGCGCCAGGTGCGTGTACACCTGGGTTGTGGCGATGTCGGCATGCCCCAGAAGGGTTTGCACTGTCCTCAAGTCCGCGCCGTTCTCGACCATGTGGGTGGCGCAACTGTGGCGCAGCATATGCGGACTGGCCTTTCCGTCCGCACGTTTCACCAGCCGCCACACCCATTGCCGGGTGAGAACCGCGCCGCGCGCAGAAAGAAAGAGCGGGCTGCCGCTCCATCGTTTGCGCCGTTGGGCAAGCCCAGGGCGGCCCTTCGCCAGGTATTCTTCCAACGCTTCGACCGCGGCGCGGCCCAAGGGCGTCAACCGCTCCTTGTCCCCCTTGCCGCGCACCAGAATGCGCCCTTCAGCAAGAGATAGATCCTCAACTCCCAGGCCGGTAAGCTCCGATACGCGTATCCCACCGGCATACAGCAGCTCCAGAATCGCGCGATCGCGCAGGGCGACGGCGCCGGCGAGCGGATGGCTCGCCGCGGCCCCTGCGCGCTCCAACATGCTCTCGACCTCGCTCTTGGCAAGAGCTTTGGGTAATACTTTCCAAGTCGAAGGGGATTCAAGATTCACGGTAGGATCGTGCTGAATCCGTTTGTCCAGCAGCATCCACTTATAAAAGCCGCGCAGGCACGAGAGCTTCCGGGCAACGGAACGCGATTCTACGCCATGCTTGTGAAGATGCTCGAGAAACCCCGCTACATCCGCCTGCCGAGCTGTGGCCGGCAGACCATTGGATGCTTCCAGGTATTCGGCAAACTGCAGCAGGTCGCGCTCATAAGCTTCACAGGTTAGAGGGCGAAGGCCTTTTTCCACTTGCAGATAGTTCAAATAATTCTCAAGTAGAGTGGCTTGCCTGTTCCTCCGGTCTGTGAGAGAGCTTGCCGCCACATCTTCGATTATCTCCTCTTGCATTCCGTTCCGGGCTTTGTCCGGAGGGGCGGGAACCAAGACAATCAGCCAGCTTCGCCATCTCCGCACAGGCAGAAGCTCCGGCGAAAGTGCAAAATTATCCTGGATGGCCGACAATGAGACAAGGCCTTTTTGAGCCCTTGGAGTATTCAGCCGCTTGACTAGCATCCATTCGAGTGCTTCGGTTCGACTTTCCGCTGAGGATTTTGCCGAGACTGTTCTATCGCTGCGTCCGGCAGTTGCTGTTTTCGACTGCGATGGAACCCTATGGAATGCAGATGCCGGGTATGAATTCATGCTCTGGTCGATCGCCGAGGGCATCGTCTCGCGCAATGCGAGCGATTGGATCGATTCCCGTTACCGCCTCTACCGCGCCGGGGAGGTTTCGGAAATCGCCATGTGCGGCGAGATGGTGCAGATTTACGACGGCTTGCGGGAAAATGAGATTCGCCGCGCAGCCGCGGATTTTTTCCGGTCGCGGATCGCCGAAAGCATCTTCCCTGAGATGCGCGAACTGGTTGCCTCTCTGCAGCTTTCCGACGCCGACATCTGGGCGGTTAGCTCCACGAATAATTGGGTGATCGAAGAAGGATTGCGCGGCTTCAACATCCCGGCCGACCGAATTCTGGCCGCTCGCGTCATGGTTACCGGCGGTGTCATCACCAGTAGGCTCCTCGACGTTCCCTCCGACGAGGGGAAGGCCATGTCCCTGGCGCGCGCCGGCATCTTCACCCCCGACGTAGTCTTCGGCAATTCAGTCCACGACGGCGCCATGCTGCAGGTAGCGCAGCATCCCTTCGCGGTGAACCCCACGCCGCAATTGCTGAAGGTGGCGGCGAGGAGTGGATGGCCGGTGTTTTATCCCGAAGCTGTGATGCCCGAGCGGATATGATCCACCATGCGCCGGGACCGCCGTGGCGGATTGCCGTGCTTCAACCGAGCGTGAGCCTGCTGCTGGATCGTCTGGATTGCCTGGATTCGATCGCCGCCTGCACGCGCTATTGTCTTGAAGCCGTCCCCGCCCTCAAGAGCCGCGATGTGAAGGTCATCGCCGATTCATGGTCATCGACCACAGAGGAGATCCTCTCCGTTTCTCCCAATCTTGTCCTTGCCTCAGTTCCCTATCGTCTGGAGTCTTTGGCCGCAATTCTCAAGAGCGGGTGCCCGGTGGTGACGCTCGCCCCCCACGTATTGGCGGATATTTACCAGGACATGCGGCTTCTTGGCTCGATCCTCCATGCAAATGACCGGGCGGAAAGGATGGTCGCCGAGATGCAGAGCGGCATCGACGCCATTCGCGCGCAACTTGCTCTAGCTGCGGAGCGTTCTCCGGCCTGCCCGCTGGTTTACTGCGAAGAGTGGGGCAAGCCGCTCATTCACTCGCAGGCTTGGGTGGCCGAGCTTGTCTCAGCGGCCGGCGGCAGCTTTCTCGACGCCCGGCTCGGTTACTCAGGCGGAAGCCGTCGCCGAGGCCGATCCGGATATTCTGTTCTTCGCCTGGTGCGGCGCTGGGGACCGCGTCCCCTTGGCGCGCGTCGTCGAGATGAGGCGCTGGCAGGGCTTACGCGCTGTCCGTGCAGGCCGGATGTACTGCATTCCTGATCAATTGCTTAACACGCCAGCGCCCAACCTGCTCGATGGACTTCGGGCACTGGCTGCCGGGATCCATCCGCAGATTTTCGGCGGCAACAGCAACCTTCGCGCCCTGGATATTGCCGATCTTCAATCCACAACGTCTAACATGGTGTGAATGTGGATAGAGTGAATGTCAAGGAAAACCCTCAATCCGGCAAATCGCCGGATGATATCAAGACCCTCCGCTTCGTAGTTGCCGCGATTATCCTTCGCGCGAACAAGGTTCTCATCTGCCAGCGTAGAGCCGATCAGGCCATGGCCCTGAAGTGGGAGTTCCCCGGCGGCAAGATTGAGCCTGGAGAGAGCGCCGAAGAGGCGCTGCGGCGGGAACTGGAAGAAGAACTCGGCATTACCGCCGAGGTAGGCAGCCGCATCGTCCACACCCGCCACGTTTACCGCAGCGGAAACGCAATAGACCTGCAGTTCTTTCTGGTCAACAGCTTTCAGGGTGAACTCACCAACCGAATCTTCAATGACCTGCGATGGAGCCCGCTGCGCGATTTGACCCGCTACGACTTCCTTGCCGCCGATCGCACGCTCATTCGCGATCTGGCCGCGGGAAAACTGCTCTGAAGGATTCCGTCGGTTAGCGATTCGCACTTGCTTTTCTTTCTGTCATTCCCGAAGGGAATCTGCTTTGCCTATCGCAGCACTGTCACCATGCCACCCTGCTGAGCATGCCCAAGAAACCACAAGCAGATTCCCTTCGGGAATGACAGAAAGAAAGGCAAAAGACGGACATCACAGGCCTCCGCTTCAGAACTGGAAATAGATAAAGTCGCGGTGGCCGAAAAAGCCGAAAAAGACAATGCTGTAAATGCACGCGTTGTAGCAAAGGGCGCGGAATACCGGTGAACTCCAAAGCTTTGGGGCCTGGGAGGGATGGGCGATCCACCATTCCACCACGGTCATGGCCAAAAGGAAGAATGCAAGGTAGGGCGCGGTCGCGCGGGTAAAGCCGCCCACCTTCAGCACAAACGGATCGAGGCGCCCCAGAGGAAGCACGTGGGTCAGGACGAACCATGCGTCGCCTATCGTGCTGGCCCGGAAGAAAGCCCAGGCAAGCGTGACCACAGTAAAAGTCAGAAGAATCTTCGAGGCGCTCACAAGCCGGGGAAAACGCTCGACGCGAAGCGCCTTGCCCAGGCGCGCTGTGAAGGGACTCACCGTCTGGGCGATTATCAGGAACACTCCGTGTACAAAGCCCCATGCTACGAAGGTCCAATTCGCTCCGTGCCATAGTCCGCTGATTACGAAGGTAGCCATCAGGTTGAACCAATGCCGAGGGGTGGTCACGCGGTTTCCCCCCAGAGGGATGTAGACGTAATCGCGAAACCAGGTGGAGAGAGAGATGTGCCAACGTCTCCAAAATTCACCGATAGAACGGCTGAAATAGGGCTGGCGGAAATTGACCACCAACTCATAGCCCATCATGCGCGCCAGACCGAGAGCCATATCCGTATAGCCGGAGAAATCGCAATAGATCTGTATGGAAAATAGCGTCGTCGCCAGCAGCAGCGCGGCGCCGTCATACTGCCTCGGCGCGGCGTAGATCAGCCGTACGAAATCCGATACATTGTCGGCAATTACGATCTTCTTGAAGAGTCCCCAGAGGGCCTGCGTCAGTCCTGAGCGAAAGCCCGCCGAGGTGATGCGCGGCTCGCGATGAAATTGAGGCAGGAGCTGACTGGGGCGCTCGATCGGTCCCGCCACCATCTGGGGAAAAAAGGCGACATAAAGGGCATACTCCAGCAGCCTTTTTTCCGCCGGAACCTTGCGCCGGTAAACCTCAATCGTATAGCTCATGGCCTGGAAGGTATGAAATGAAAGGCCAACCGGCAGAATGATCGAGAGCAGCGGCGGATCGGACCTCAGCCCGAAGAGATGCCCCGCTCCATAGACGGACCCAAGCAAAAAATTGAAGTACTTGAAAAATGCCAGCAGCCCAATGTTGCAGACCAGGCTCAAAGCGAGGAAAAAGCGCCTGAGGCGCGGCTGCTCCGCTTTTTCAATCTGCAGTCCGGCAACGTAATCGATCAGGGTTATCCCCCAGATCACGAAGATGTACCGGGTACTCCAGCACATATAAAAGTAGTAGCTGGCAATGAGCAGAATGACTTTTCGCGTCGTCCCCCGGGTAGCGAGCACGAGCAGCCAGACGAGGATGAAGAAGAACATGAACTGGAAGCTATTGAAGAGCACGTTCGTGTCCTTGGCTGAGCTGGTCTCTGAGCAACTGGAACAGGGCCTCGGTATAGACGTGAGCCCCCGCCGTGTTCAGGTGCGTCTGGTCGGAGAAGAGCCGATTGGGATAGAGAAAGTAGTCCGGGCCGAGGAGTGTGCAGGATGTAGCGCTTTCGGCGGCAGCGGCAAAGCTCGGATTATGGGCTGGCGGCGGCGCAGTTTCTCCAATGCGCAGGTAATACGGCACGTAGTAACAGCGGATGTGATATTGCCGCACCAACCCGTTCAGCTCCTTGGTTTGCATATCCCGGGCTGGCGCGATCCGGGGAGCCGCTCTACCCGGCTGGTCTGAGGCGAGATGAAAATCATCTGGAATACGCCCTCCGGGAAAGCGGCTCTGTTCGGTGATCAGGTAGTAGCCGCGATCAGAGTCCACCTTACTGGCGTCGTTTTGCGACTCCCGGTAAAAACTCAGCACACCGCCGTGGCCGCTCGCGTCCATCAGGAAGCTGGTAACATCTCGCAACCAGAAGCGAAAGGGAAACAATTCCCTTATAACTGTGTGGTCATCCTGGACCAGGTGGAAGAGGTCGCGCCGCGGAGGGTCCCCTTCCCAGGGAAGGGTGAGCAAAAGAACATTCGGAGCCTGCCCTCGCTCACACAGAGTCTTCAGCTCCGGCAAAAATTCATCAGACCCGGGAAAGCCGGAATTGAAGGAAGACACGTTCATCTCGCCGGCCGCGGCCAGCCGATCGAAGAGTGACGGTAGAAACCCGGCGAGCACTTTGCTGTTGCCGAAAATCAGTACTCGTTGCACCTTTGGATCGGAAGGAAAAATCGTTCCCGTGCGCTCCAATTGCAGCTTGGCGGCAAAAATGATATCCGAGCCGTTTTTCAGAAAAGGCAGACCGCGCTCGAAGCCGTAAAAGGCTAACCAGAGCACGAAGAAGAGGACCAGCGTCCAGACGGCGGCGGACGGGCGCTCTCCCTTGACCACGAGCTCTGGCGCGGCAACTTCGGGAAGATGCGTCGGAGGAGTTTCCAGTTCCAAAAGAGCCTCGAGACAGCAAAGCGCTTTGGAATGAGAGGATCATCTGCCTCCGCCCATCCCTAAGTTCTAAGGGTATCAGCCCGGAAAGGCGGAAGTGTAGTTTCTAAAAATACCCCGAATCGAGGCGCCCCATCCTTCGCACGGCGCTGTTACGTGCGAAGGGTGGGAGACCAGTGCGCCGGGATAAACCGGCATGAAGCAGAGAATGGAAAATTCTTACGAGGAAGGAGTAGCGAACCACTCGGCCCCGAGTTTTGCGTAGTGCACCGTGAGGTGTAAGACGAAGCGTAAACAGGGGAATAGGTGGGCTGGGTATCGAGCTTCGAAAACACCAAATCAGGATGCCGACGCTGTTGGTCTAGCGGAAGGCAACATGGGCAGGGGCGCAAGCGCGAGTCTCTGTTCAGTCCTGCGTAGTCGTAGACCCCAGACACGCCTAGACACTTCATGCACGAGAACCGGGAGACCTCGGAGGCTCCTGCGGTTGAAGCAGGACGGCGGGAGAAGGCAAAAGCCGTACGGCCCGCATGTACGTCCCCGAGGAGTCGGACAGAGGAATGGTACCTATGAATCATTCGAACAAAGACGGGAAACCGAGGGCGGAGAGTGAGGAGGGAAGGCCTCTGATCAAGGAGAACACTCATCAACCTAGCAGGCACTCGACACAGAGCGGGGAGCGCGTGTCCCAGGGGTTGGCGGGTGTGCGGAAAGCAGCGAGGGCAAACAAGGAGATGAAGTTCACCGCCTTGCTACACCACGTAACCGTCGGACTGCTCCGAGAGAGCTTTTCCGCGTTAAAGCGGAAGGCGGCTCCCGGAGTGGACGGGGTTACGTGGCAGGAGTATGAAACCGGGCTGGAGGATCGACTGGTCGAGCTGCACAGCCGGGTGCATCGCGGAGCCTACCGGGCGCTGCCATCGAGAAGAGTGTACATAGAGAAAGAAGACGGACGGAAACGCCCGTTGGGGGTCGCGGCCCTGGAAGACAAGATCGTCCAACAGGCCGTGGTCACCGTTCTGAATCAGATTTACGAGGAGGACTTTCTCGGCTTTTCGTATGGATTTCGGCCGGGGCGCAGCCAGCATCAAGCGCTGGACGCGCTGTCCTACGCTCTGCTGAAGAAGAAAGTGACCTACGTGCTTGACGCCGATATCCAAGGCTTTTTCGATAACCTCGACAAAAGCTGGCTGATCAAGTTCGTGGAGCATCGCGTAGCCGACCCCAGAATCTTGCGGCTGATCCAGAAATGGCTCAACGCGGGAGTGATGGAGGAAGGCCGGTGGTCGGAAACGAAGACGGGTACTCCGCAAGGCTCGGTGATATCGCCGCTGCTGGCGAATATCTATCTGCACTACGCTTTCGATCTATGGGTGGACGTCTGGCGCAGGAAATATGCGCAAGGCGAGGCGGCGGTCGTCCGCTACGCGGACGATACCGTCCTAGGATTCCAACATCAGGCGGACGCAGACCGTTTCCTGGAACACTTACGGGAGCGGTTGGGGAAGTTTGGGCTGGAACTCCATCCAGACAAAACGCGCCGGATTGAGTTCGGGCGGTTTGCCGAACAAAACCGGAGGAAAAGGGGGGAAGGCAAGCCGGAGACGTTCGACTTCCTGGGCTTCACGCACATCAGCGGGAAGACGGGGAAAGGGCACTTCACGGTGCGGCGCAAGACGATCCGCAAGCGTATGCGGGCCAAGCTGAAGCAGATAGAGCAGCAGTTGCGCGAGCGTATGCACGATCCCGTGTCCCAAACCGGGGAATGGCTCAAGTCGGTCGTCCAAGGCTACTTCAACTACCATGCGGTTCCGGGCAATCTCACTCAGTTAGGCATCTTCCGGGAACGGCTCACCAGGCTCTGGCGATTGACCCTTCTTCGTCGCAGCCAGAAGCGCCGGTTTTCCTGGTGCCAGATGCATCACTTAGCTGAGAAATGGCTGCCCATACCGCGTCAGCTCCATCCCCATCCCGTGCGCCGCTTCACCGCCACTCATCCACGATAGGAGCCGTATGCGCTAATGAGCGCTCGTACGGATCTGTGCGGGGGGTACCAGGCAACTGGTATCCCTACCGCGACCAAAATCTCTAGCCGCCGCCGGTGAAGAGCATGACCAGGGAGAGACCGCTGACAATGATTGCCGTCAGCCACGCGATGCCATTGAACCAGCGGGAGTTCACATGATCGCCCATCAGATCCTTACGGTTGATGAGCAGCAGCATGAAGACGATCACCAGAGGCAGCAGCACACCGTTCAGCACCTGTGACAGGATGACCATCCTGATGAGCTTTCCATTGGGAATCAGAATGACCGCCCCCGCTCCGCCGGCGATGAGCGCACCGTAGAGCCCATAGAAGAAGGGCGCCTCCTTGAAACTCCGGTCCACGCCGGACTCCAAGCCGAGCCCCTCGCAAACCGTGTACGCGGTGGACAGCGGCAGGACCGAAGCGGCAAATAGCGAGGCATTGAACAGACCCGCGGCGAATAACAGAAAGGCATATTGACCGGCCAAGGGCTTCATCGCCTCAGCCGCATCGGCCGCTTCCTGGATTGGCCCCATGCCATGGGCAAACAGGGTTGCCGCGCACGCGACCACGATGAACCAGGCCACGATGTCGGTGAAGAAGGAGCCGACGATCACGTCCAGGCGCGAAGCCTTGTAGCTCTTTACGTTGACCCCCTTTTCCACAATGGAAGATTGCAGATAGAACTGCATCCAGGGAGCGATCGTAGTGCCGATGACGCCAACCGTCATGTAGATGTAACTCTTATCGCGCCAGGTGGAGGCCTTGGGCAGTTGCACGGTTGCAAGCAGCGCGTCATGCCAGCTTGGCCCGGAGAGCACTCCGGTCGCGATGTATGCGATGTAGAAGACCGATGCCGCGAGAAAGACCTTCTCCACGGTCTTATAATCTCCCTTCACCACCAGCAGCCATACCAGAACCGCGCATACCGGCACCGAGAAGTACTTGCTCAAGTGAAAGAGCTGCATGCTTCCCGCGATGCCGGCAAACTCGGCCATGACGTTGCCGAAGTTCACCGCCACCAGCATCGCCATCATCACGAAGGTGACGCGCAGCCCGAATTCCTCTCTTATCAGGTCGCTCAGGCCCTTGCCGGTAACCGCTCCCATGCGGGCGCACATTTCCTGCACCACAATCAGGGCTATGGTAACGGGGATCATGGTCCACAGCAGGGCATACCCGTACTGCGCCCCGGCATTCGAATAGGTCAAAATGCCGCCCGCATCGTTGTCTACGTTGGCGGTGATGAACCCCGGACCAAGCACAGCGAGGAACAGCAGTATCCGGGTTTTCCAGCTTCTCAGCATGCGGCCATCGCCAGGATTTGAAGTTAAAAGGGCGCAAGGGAGCCTGATCCCGCGTGGCCAGAGGCAGCACTCGCCTTAAAGAACTTATCAGACGGACATGCCCTAAGGAGCGCCCCCAGTGACGAAAATGAAAACATTTGAGCGGTTCCTGGATCTCGTCCTGTCAGCAAATACCGGGTGCCCCAGGTCCCGATCCTGGGACCTGGGATTCCAGGGATCTCGACGGACAGCGTCGTCGCTCTTGCGTGATGACAACGCTGTCGGTCGAGATTGCGGAATCCCACGTCCGAGAATCCGGACGTGGGGCACCCAAGATTGGTCGAAGGAGGAGTTTCAAAAACCAAAAGGTCCCTGCAGAACTCGACAACCGGGCTGGCTAGCCTGCATTTCTCACACGCACTGCTTTGCAGGACGGGTTGGCGTGTGATTTACGAACCGGGGCGGTGATTTGGGTGGTGGATCTGATCGGTCGGGATATTTCCAACGGGTCATGGCCTGTTGGAGTTTGCCGGCGCGGTTTTGCGCATGGCACCGCAGGCGCGATGACCTGGGCCAGTGTGGAAGCTGAGTTGGGGCAAGCAGCGGCGGCTGCTCAACAGCGCAGCGCGTGGTGAGCTTGGGCGAAGATGTCTTTCCAGGGATAGGCCGAGCTAAGTTGGAGCAGCACGCGGCGCACGCTGATCCTGACGACAGCGCCGATCTTGAGCAGCTTAAGGCGGATCGTATCCACCTGGGCCTGGGCCCAGGCAGTGCCCTTCAGTCCCAGGCGTCGCAGCGCTTCCAGCAGCGTGTAGGCCAGCGCGGAGAAGTAAAGCCTGAGTTGGTTGCCCTTCATTTCGCCGGTGGAGAGCCGGTCGGCAAACAGGCACATCTGTTCTTTGATCCGATTCTCCATCTCTCCGCGGGCGCAGTAGAACTTCTCGTATAAATCCTGCGCGGCCCACTGGTCAGCCGTTAAGGAAGTAACCACGAAGCGCGGGTTCTCGCCCTTGTCGAGATACTCTGCCTTGGCCACCACGCGGCGCGGACGGGACCAGCTCTTGTGGGTTTGATAGCTGAATTGGGTGAAGACCCGCGCCGCTTCACCGCTGCTCTGGTGCAGGATGTGAGCCTGATGCATCTCAGCGCCGACGATCTTGCGCAGCCGCTGGTTGCGCGCCAGCCCCAAGGCGTAATCGACATCGTTGGACTCGCACCAGCCCATCAGTTCTTCGCGGCAGAAGCCGGAGTCGGCCCGCAGCACGATGCGTACCTCGGGCCAGCGCTGGCGCACCTGAGTTACGATGCGGCTGACTTCCGCGACCGAACCGGCAGCCGCGTCCTGGTTGGCGGCCCTGAGCCGCGCGCACAGCAACTGGTCGCCGGCGAAGATGTACAGCGGCAGATAGCAGTAGCTGTCGTAGTAGCCGTGGAAGAACCGCTCTGGCTGATGGCCGTAGAGCGGGATGTCGGTCGCGTCCAGATCCAGCACGATCTGCTTTGGCGCGGTGGCGTGCGACTCCAGAAACAAGTCTGTCAGCAGCCGGTCCAGCGCCTCGGGCGAGTAGCTGATCTTGTGGTAGCGGCCGCTGCGGCCTGTCAACTCCAGCCGGTTCAGCGTGCTCTTGCCGGCCAGCGGCTCATCCAGTTCGCGCCTGCCGCTGAGCACCGCCAGCAGCGGATCCGAGCGCAACTGCTCGTGATCGTTCAGGTCCTCATAGCCCAGCGCCAGACCATAGATGCGCTGCGCCAGCATCTGGGGCAGTTGATGCTTGACCAGCAACGGCATGCGGCGGTCGCTGAAGCAGCCGGCCAGCCGGCCCAGCAGGTCGATCTTGCGCTCCACCTCGCGCAACAGCAGCGCTCCGCCATCGCTGGAAACCTGTCCGGCCGTGAACCCGGCCCCCACGCGACGCGAAAAATGGGCTGTAAATGCGAACGTTTTCTGGGTACACTCTGTCATCAAAGGCTGCTCCTTTTCAGGGCATTCAACTACGCATAGACAACGCAGTTATGCCTGAAAACAGCGGCCTTTTGCTACTCTTTTCTTCGCCCCACCGTTACTCCTCGCCTACACCTCATGAGAAATGCGGGCTAGTGCTCTTCTCTGAGAAAGGCAATTACGTGATCGGCTTGGATCACGCCTACCAGCCGGTTGGCGCTGTTTACCACCGCCAATGCATGCAGGTTGTATTTATCAAAAAGGTCGGCCACCTGGTTCTGATGGGCTTCCGCGGGACAGGAGAGAACACGAGGTTCGGCGAGAACGGCAATTCGAGTCTCGGGCAGCGATACGACCAAGCGGGCTACGGGGACAATCCCTTTCAACAGATCTTTCTCGTCCGTCAGATATACCTCGGTTACGCTCTCCAGGTCGCCTTCATACTCTCGCAACGCCCGCACCGCTTCTCCAACCGTGGCCGAGGCGTTCACTTGCACATAATCGGTCGTCATTCTGCCGGCGGCTGAATCCTCGCGAAATTCGAGCAGCTCTTCCACTTCGTGCCGCTCGGCCGGCTCCATTTCCTCGAGAATTGCCTCGGAGCGCTCCTCGGAGAGTTCGGCGAGCAGATCGGCTGCCGCACCAGGATCCATCTCCTCTACGATGTCGGCTACCTGTCCTGAATCAAGCGATTCGAGGAGCGACTTTTGCAGCCGCGGCTCAACTTCCTCCAGCGTATCGGCCGCTATCTCCTCATCCAGCGAGACAAAAACAGCATCGCGTTCCGCAGGCGCCAACTCTTCCAGGATTTCGGCTATGTCCGATGGGTGCATTTCCGATAGCCGGGCGTGCTCAATCTTCAGCTTGACCCGCCGTGCCGGATCAACTTCGATCACATCCACGAACTCCCAGGGAATCACTGCCGGATTGAAGCGTCTGGTGAAGCTCTCCAGCGAGCTTCGGGATACTATGCCTTTGAACAGCCGGCGCATCGCGCCCCGCAGACCGACTTCCACCTCGCTCACTTGCAGCCGCACTCCACCATTGTGGGGAGACCAGTGCAGGTCCACGTCGTTCACGCGCACTACCTTGCGCCCGTGTACGTCGATAATCTGCCGGTCCATCAGATCCTGCTGCAACAGGAGGAAATTCTCATCGCCGCGGAAAGGTTGAAGGATCGCATCCTCACGCAGCTCCAGGGTTCCAGCCGGCGTCTGGCGTACCCCCTCCGCAGCTACGATCTTGGCTCCATCGCGCGTCCGCAAGACCAGCCCGGAGACATTTCCCGCCGATTGTCCGGTGGTAACCGCGACATCTTTGAGACGGCCGCGCACCACGCCCGTCCGGTCGGTGACCGGGGTACCGAGCAACAAGGCAAGGCTGGCTTGATGGGGCGGTAGGGCGCGCATGGAACGTCTCCGTCGGTTGAAGTCTATACCGTTCCCTTTCTGGCTTCTTGTGATTTGATGCACCGGCTTATAACCAAAAAGGAAAGGCCCACAGGACAGGTGCCTGAGGGCCTTTCGTTGGGGGTGATGAAGCTACGCCGCCGGTGAACCAGCCTAGCGTACCGCCGCGTTGTGCTTGTCGCGATAGATTGACTTGGATACCCGGTTTTGCCGCTGATTGAGCTTTGCTTTGTCGGCCGCCGTCAGATGTCCGTTGTCAGCCCGGCGCATGTTGTGCTCCTGGTGGTTAATTGAAGATTCACGCCTTTCTACGTTGCCGGTCTCGTGCGCCGTCATCTGGCCGCTGCGAAGTCCCTGCGCAACGCGGTTCTGCTGATTTGCCTTGCGCTGTTGGATTGACTGCGAAGTAGGCGCGGATTGCGCGAATATGGCGGATGTAGTCAGCGCCAAGATTGCGATTGCGGAAATCCTTGCGATCTTCATAGTTGTTGATCCCTTTCCTCAAATAGTGGACGATTTTGACCGTTCTCCACCACCAAGAGCGGCTATTTACCCCTGACGCTGCGTGAGACGGCCAGAATCGTAATCCTCACATAGCGAATAAACCCAAAACGTACTTGGATGTCGCTGGCATCTTGCACGGAAGTAGCATGCCGGGGACTGAGAATGGCGCTCCTTCCTTGACATAGAGCCGGTAGGCGAAGCAAACTTTTCCACACGGGTATCTCTCCCTTCGTAAAGGCTTCAATGCATCAGAACGAGGATGGGCATTTGGCGGGATCACAGGCAAGCCGCATCACTTACACGCTCGACTCGTCTCTGGAGAGCGTCAATCGCCTGGAACAGACAGCCGAAGATATGGCCAGAAAGGCAGGAGTGGATGAGGACGAAATTTTCCGGATCTCCATGGCGGTGCGCGAGGCGGCGGTGAATGCGGTGCTCCACGGCAATTCCTATGACCCGGAAAAGCGCGTGACCGCATCCTTTGAGGCAACCGGCGATGACCTCATCATCCGCATCTCCGACCAGGGGAAGGGACTTGATCCGGACACTCTACCCGACCCGTTGGCCCCGGAAAACCTGCTCCGCGGCTCAGGCCGTGGTATCTTTTTGATTCGATCTTTTATGGATGAGGTAAAGTTTCGTCAGTTACATCCAGGCACCGAACTTACCCTGGTCAAACACCTGGGAGCGGCACGCACAGGAACATAAGGAGGACTCTACGTGAGTATGAAAGTCAGCACCCGTCAAGTCGACGGGGTCACCATTTTGGATCTCAGCGGCCGCATCACTCTGGGTGAAGGCAGCGTGCAGTTGCGAGATGCCGTCCGCGATCTTCTCTCCAAGGGCTCCAAGAAGATTTTGCTCAACTTGGGGGACGTAAACTATATCGACAGCTCGGGTATCGGTGAGCTGGTGAGCGCATACACCACGGTCCGCAATCAGGGTGGAGACCTCAAGCTGCTCAACCTGACTAAGAAGGTGCACGACCTTCTGCAGATCACCAAGCTCTACACGGTATTCGATATCAAGGATGATGAGGCCAGCGCCGTAGCATCTTTCGATCGCGCTTAAAAAAATCCCCAGCACTCCGAAGAATCCCAGGTCCCGGAATCGGGACCTGGGGTGCCCGCCATAGCTGCAACTAGAACTTAACCGTGGGAGGGTTCTTAGCGCCAGGGCTGGCCTCGAAGTAGGCATCATTCCGCTGGAATCCCCCAATTCCAGCCCAAACGCTGTTGGGAAACTGGCCAATGAACGTGTTGTACTCCTGGATGTTGCGGTTGTAGCGCATCCGGGCGACGCTGATCCTATTTTCAGTTCCGGCCAGCTCATCCTGCAGACTTTGAAAGTTTGCATTCGACTTCAACTCCGGATAATTCTCCGAAATAGCCAGCAGGCGTCCCAGCGCCGAGTCCAGTTGTCCGTTCGCCTGAATCGTGGCTTTAGGGTCGCCGTGCGCGTTGAGCAATCCGGCGCGCGCATTGGCGATATCCCCAAAAACCGTTGTCTCTTGTTTGGCGTACCCTTTCACGGTCTCGACCAGGTTGGGGATCAGATCCGCGCGCCGCTGCATCTGATTGTTAACCTCGCTCCAAGAACTGGAGATCGCCTCCCGCTTTGCGACCATCTGGTTCTTCGCGCTCACGTAGCTGCCGAAAACCAGCAGCACGGCAAAAAATATGACCACGACTACCGCGAGTACAATCCAAAGCCCACGCCTCATTTGAACGCTCTCCTCTTCATAGTGCACTCACTGACTTCCCTACCAATCGCCGGAGGCCCCGCCACCGCCGGAGTCCCCGCCCCCAAAGCCGCCGAAACCGCCACCACCACCGCCGCCACCCCAGTCCCCTCCGCCGCCGCGGCCTCCTCCGCCGCCCCAGCCACCGCCCAGGAAGGTGCCGATCAGGAATCCAAGCAACCCCGAACCGCCCAGGCGGCTGAGAATAAAGATAACCAGAAAGAATAGGCCCGCTAGAATCAGCAATTCGCCCGCAGTGAGCGTGTGCGTCTGCGGCTGAGGCGGTCCGCGAGGCGGCGACGCACTCAAAGTTACCCCGGCATCGGCCGCGATGGTCTGGGCCATCTGGGTTACGGCTGTGGCTACCGCCTGGTTGTAGTTCCCTTGGCGCAGATAAGGAACCATCATCCTGCCGATATCGCCGGTCTTGCCGTCAGGCAAGATGCCTTCCAATCCGTAGCCGACCTCGATACGGTATTTACGATCGTTGGCCGCCAGAATCAACAGGGCGCCGCGATCGGTGCCCTTGGTTCCTACCTTCCACTTTTCTTCCAGAGCGGTGGCGAAGTTCTCAATGGGTTCGCCGTCGAGGGTCTTGATGGTCACCACCGCGATCTGCGCATGCGCCTGGCGATCCAACTGAGCGCAGAGGGCGTTCAGCCCGCGCACGGTTCCTGGGGAGAGTACGCCGGCAAAGTCGCTGACGTAGTTCGACGGCGCGGGCAGGTCCTGTACCCGTTCGCCCATGACCGCGAACGAGGTAAGAAGGAGCAGAATCGCAAGGTATAGACGCCCAAGCATCCTAGTCATTGTACTCAGGGAACAAGAAGGCAACGCGAAACCCGCAGCAAGTGGAGCGCACTGGGCCGAGTGTACACTGGCGAGAATCCATCATGGCGGCAAGCCGATACCTTCTTGAGTGCATTCATCTGAGCCGGAAGTTAACGGATGGTTCGGGCAAACTTCTGCTGGACGACATCAGTTTCGGTCTTGAGCGCAGCGAGATCTTGGCGGTGGTCGGACCCAGCGGGGCCGGCAAAAGCAGCCTTCTCCGCTTATTGAACCGGCTGGACGAGCCGAGCGGGGGACAGGTCCTCCTCGATGGGCGGGATTATCGCGAATTCACACCCCAGCGGCTTCGCCGCCGCATAGGCATGGTGATGCAGCGGCCTTTCCTCTTTCCCGGAACGGTGGCGGAAAACATTGCTTACGGCCCTCGCCAGGCCGGTCTCGAAATTCCCCCTGAGACAATTGAGGATCTGCTCTCCCAGGTCGGTCTCGAAAGCTATGCGCCGCGCCATGCCGCAACCCTCTCGGGAGGAGAAGCACAGCGGATCTCCATCCTCAGAGCTCTGGCCAACGACCCGGAACTGCTCCTGCTGGACGAACCTACATCGTCTCTCGATGAGACGGCGAAGCTTGCGGTGGAGGGCGTGCTGGCCTCGTTGATCGAGCGCCGCAGCCTGGCCTGCATTTGGGTGACGCACGATCGAGACCAGGCAAGCCGGCTGGCGGCAAACACGCTTACGCTCGAAAATGGGCGGGTTCGCTCGCTCGGCAGGCTGGAGCCTGCATTGCCGAAAGAGAAGGAATCGATGGAATGATCATCAGACTTTTTCACTCCCAGATCTCGCAAGGATTAGCCGGGTGCATCATCGCCGCGGTGACTGCCTTGCTTATCATGCTCCTAGCGCGCCGCCAGGGCGTGAATATGCTGAGCGAACTGCCGCTTGCGCAACTCCGGGGCATTGTGCAGATCGTGGCCGTGGGACTGATCCTGGCCTATATGCTCCACGGGCCGCCCTGGCTCTCGGTGCTGGTGCTGGTGATGATGATGCTGGCCGCGGCCGGGATTGTCCGGCGGCGCGCCCGCTCGATTCCGCGAGCCTTCACGCTGGCTCTCCAATCCATAATGGTTGGCGCCGGCATCATTCTCGCGGTGATGATTGTGACCGGGGTCGTCCCAATCCAGGTCGCCATCCTGATTCCGGTGGGCAGCATGGTCATCGCGCAGACGATGAATATGCAGTCGATCTTTTTGGACAGGATTCGAGGGGAGATTTTGACCCATGTCGGAGAGGTGGAGTCGGCCTTGTCGCTGGGAGCCAATCCGCAGGCAGCGGTGCTGCCCTATGTCCGCGCGGCCTTTCATGCCAGCCTGATTCCCTCGGTAGACAACATTCGCTCTCTGGGAATTGTCTGGATTCCCGGCCTCATGGCGGGAATGGTGCTCAGCGGCTCTTCCCCCCTCTACGCAGCGCTCTATCAATTCGTCGTGCTTTCGGTCATCTTCTCGGCTGCCGCGCTGACCTGCTTCACCTCGAGCTATCTGGTCATAGGCAGAATCTTCACCCCGCACGAGCAATTGCTGCTCCGTCCTGAAAGGTGAGCTGTTTGCTTCTGGTGCAGAGCCGGGTGCCCCAGGCTCGCGAAGCTAGCCTGGGTCTTTTCTCTGGACTCGAGACAATACCTTTCGACAGCAAGAGCGACAACACTGTCCATCGAGCATTTGTGGAATCCCAGGTCCCAGAATCGGGGACCTGGGGCACCCAAGATTTGTTAAAGGGAGGGGCTCCAGAAACCTAAGGTTTCGGACACTGATGCCGTTCTAATCAACTCGGCAACTGCCTAAAACTGCACTTAGCCTTTCTTTCTGTCATTCCCGAAGGGAATCTGCTTCTGTCCTTTCCCTAGGATGCCGTCCAGATAGCATGAGGATATGCTGAAAGGGATGCCTGAAACCATTGCTCAACCACCTGTAGCGCGCCGCCGGCCAACCGAAACCACCCTGTTTGGACACTCTCTTGCGGACGAGTATGCATGGCTGCGCGAGAAGACCAATCCTGAAACGCTCGCCTATCTCGAGCAGGAGAACGCCTATACCGAAGCGGTGATGAGGCCGACCGAGGCACTGCAGGCCAAGCTTTATGCCGAGATGCTAAGCCACATTAAGGAAACCGATATTTCCGTTCCCTTCAAAGACCGCGGCTACTTCTATTACTCGCGGACGGAGCAGTCGGCGCAATATCCGATCTACTGCCGGAAACACGGCTCGCTCGATAACCCGGAAGAGGTGATTCTCGATGTCAACCAACTGGCCGAAGGACAGGCCTTCATGTCGGTGGGAGTGGTCACCGTCGCCGACGATGGAAACCTTCTTGCGTACTCCACCGACAATACCGGCTTCCGTCAGTACACGCTGCACATCAAGGATCTGAGAACCGGGGATTTGAAAACCGGGCAGCTGCTCTCCGATTGGGCGGAGCGCGTCGGATCGATTGTCTGGGCGGCCGACAACCGGACGCTCTTCTACTCTATCGAGGACGAATCGACAAAACGGCAGTTTCAGCTCTTCAGGCACCTGCTGGGAACCGCCCGGCAGGATGACGTTCTGGTGTATGAGGAAGGCGATGAACGCTTCAACATCGGCGTGGGGCGCACCCGCGACGGCAAGTACCTGATGTTGGAGAGCGCCAGCCACACGGCCAGCGAAGGACGGTTCATGCCTGCCGATCAGCCGTTCGGGCAATGGACGCTCATTGAGCCGCGGCGCGAGAATATCGAATACTACGCGGATCATCGGGATGGACTGTTTTATATTCGGGTGAACGATACCGGCAGGACCTTTCGTCTGGTCACAGCTCCGGCCGCCAGCCCGGACCGCGCCACCTGGCGCGAGTTGATTGCTCATCGCGACGACGTAATGCTGGAAGAATTCGACCTTTTCCAGTCCTTCGCGGTGGCCGTGGAGCGGTTTAACGGTTTGCCCCGGATGCGCGTAATGCTCTTCGAGCAGGAACCCTTCGGCGCAAGCGCTCGGGAGATCGAGTTTCCCGAGCCTGCCTACAGCGCCCATCCTCACGTTAATCGGGAATTTGTGACGGACCGGTTTCGCTACGGCTACCAGTCGTTGGTCTCGCCCAGTTCGGTCTATGAATTCGATCTCACGACGGGAAGATCAACGCTGCTCAAGGAATTGGAAATACCCGGAGGGTTCGATCGGGCGCACTATCGCTCCGAGCGAGTCTTCGCAACAGCTCAGGATGGGGTAAAGATCCCTATCTCGCTCGTCTACCGTTCAGAGATGAAAGGCAAAGCGGCTAACCCACTCTACATCTACGGCTATGGATCCTACGGATATCCATTGCCGATCGGCTTCAGCTCCAACCGTCTCAGCCTGCTCGATCGCGGTGTTGTGCTCGCATTCGCGCACGTTCGGGGCGGCGGCGATATGGGCAAGCCGTGGCATGATGAGGGCCGCCTGCTCAAGAAGATGAACACCTTCACCGATTTCATCGCGGTCACCGAGTATCTCACGGAGAACGGCTATGGCGACCCAAAGCGCGTTGCGATCGAGGGCGGGAGCGCGGGTGGCCTGCTGATGGGGGCGGTCGTCAACCTGCGGGGCGGCCTCTATCGCGCCGTTGTTTCTCATGTGCCCTTCGTGGACGTGATGAACACCATGCTTGACGCCAGCCTGCCATTGACGGTTGCCGAATACGAAGAGTGGGGCGATCCGCACCAACGGGAATACTTCGAATACATGCTACGGTACTCCCCCTACGACAACCTGGCGCCGGGAGAGTATCCGGCGATGCTGGTGAAGACCTCTCTGAACGACAGCCAGGTGATGTATTGGGAGCCGGCAAAGTATGTGGCCAAGCTGCGCACGCTCAAGACCGGGAACCAGACGCTACTGCTGCACACCAACATGAGCGCAGGGCACGGCGGCGCCTCTGGCCGGTACGACTATCTGAAGGAAATCGCCTTCGACTACGCATTCGTGCTGCGCGAACTGGGCGTTGAGAAATAGAGGAAGTAGGCGCCCCACGTCCGAAGATCCGGATGCGGGGCGCCCGATTTATTAGCGGTGTTCGCGGTTTTCACCATCGCCGTTGTTATGCTGATTCTGGTTCTGATGGGGCTGCTGGTAATTCGCATGACCGCCACCGTTGTTGTTGTATGCCGGGTGGGCCTGCCGGTTGTTGAAGTTCTCTTGCCGGTTGTTGTTAAAGTTTGCCTGGTGGTTGTTGTTGAAGTTTGCCTGGTGGTTGTTGTTGAAGTTTGCCTGGTGGTTGTTGTTGAAGTTTGCCTGCCGGTTGCTGTTGAAGGACGCCGGCCGGCTCATGGCTGGCGTGGCCGGCCTTCCTCGATTGACGGAGGCGAAGTTGTTCCGATTGAAGCTGGCCGCATGCTCATGCGACATTTGCTCGGAGGTGGCTCCGAAATGTTGTTCACGCTGCGCAGCTAACTCCTGATGGCTGGGCCTGGCATTGACTCCGCCCGGTCCATTGAAGCTGGTGCGGTTGACCACCGTGGTGTTGCGTATGACCGTGCGGTCCACATAAGTGTTGTGCACGATGGTGGTGTTCACGTGCATCACAGCGGTGTTGTAAGCAAAGTGGCCGCCTTCCCAGCGTCCGCCGAAAAAGCCCACTCCGCCGTAGCCGTAGCCGTAATTAACTCCGCCATAGAAACCTACATGGGGACCCCAGTAGCCCGCGTGCCAGGCGTAAAAGCCGCCGCCGAAGCCCCAATAGCCCGGAGTCCAAAGTACCCCAGGCCGGGGAGCCCTAACCCATACACCGGGCACCCAGTAGTAGCCCGCAGGTGCGTAGGCCCAGTACCCAGGGGTCCAAAGAAACCCGTCTCCCGGACAAACCGGCTGCGTATAGACCGGCAAAACCGGGGGCGCCACCGTGATTGAAACAAAGACCCCGGCAAAGGATGCCGCCGGCACGATAGAAAAAAGCAATGCGAGTAGCAGAATACGAACTTTGCTAAAAACGCGCATCTCGATATCCCTCCGGACAGCAATCGTTCTTCGAATTGCCGTCGCCTTTTCCTTCCATATAAACGCCCGATTGCCGGTTATGTTGCTCTCAAAAACGCGCTCCGGGCAGGCTCGCTTGGTCCAAATCCTATCGAGGCTACCCGCATCTGCGACTTGGGGCTATACAACATTCGAGGGAAAGAGCTTGGAGTCACAGGGCTGTTCAGCCGAAACCCATTGAGATCTGTGGAATCCCAGGTCCCAAAATCGGGACCTGGGGCACCCAAGATTTGTTTAAAGGCGCGGGCTTTTCAGCAGGACTTAGTTTCGAGTGCAGAGCCGGGTGCCCTAGGTCCCGATTCTGGGACCTGGGATTCCACAGATCTCGATCGACAGAGACGAAGAGTGTCCCGTTGGACAAATCTGATCAGCGGCGGCGAGAGCCGGCGGCGCCGCCTAAGAGCGATCCGAGGATGCCGCGCACAAGCTGCCTGCCGACCGTGCTGCCGATGGTGCGAGCGGCGCTCTTGGCAACAGCCTCCGCCAGTGTGTCTCCCCGCCGGCCGCCGGACGAACCTCCCAGCGAACCAAGATTGCCATACCACGGTGTGGTCTGCGGCGTCGATTGCGGTTGCGATCCAGCCGCAGCGGACTGGCCGGCTTGGGCGGCCCGCGACTTTAAGACTTCATAGGCCGATTCACGATCGATGGCATTTTCATACACGCCGGCGACCAGCGATGCGCGCATGATCTGCTGCCGCTGTTCCGGCGTGATGGGACCAATTTGACTTCTGGGCGGACAAACCAGGGCGCGCTCAACCATACCGGGCGTGCCTTGAGCATCGAGAAAGGAGACCAGCGCCTCGCCCACGCCGAGTTCGGTAATCGTCTTCTCGACATCGACTTTGGGATTGGCTCGAAAGGTTTGCGCGGCCGCGCGAACCGCCTTCTGATCTTTTGGAGTAAAAGCGCGCAAGGCATGCTGCACGCGATTGCCCAACTGGCCCAGGACAGCGTCCGGAACATCGAACGGGTTCTGCGTGACAAAGAAGACGCCGACCCCTTTGGAGCGAATCAGCCGAACCACCTGCTGTATCTTGTCTTCGATAACTTTGGGCAGATCGGAAAAGAGCAGGTGAGCTTCGTCGAAAAAGAAAACCAGCTTGGGCTTTTCCGGATCGCCAACCTCCGGCAGGCGCTCAAACAATTCCGTCAATAGCCAGAGCAGGAAGGTGGCGTAGACTCGGGGGGAATTGACCAGCTTGTCCGCGGCTAAGATATTGACGATCCCCCGACCCTGGGCATCGGTCTGTATCATATCGTCAAGGTTCAACGCGGGCTCACCAAAGAACTTGTCCCCGCCCTGCTGTTCAATCGCCCCGAGTCCGCGTTGAACAGCGCCGACGCTGGCCGCCGAAATATTTCCGTACTGCGTTTGAAAGTCCTTGGCATTGTCCGCCACGTAGCGCAGCATAGACTGAAGGTCCTTCAGGTCCAGCAGCAGCAATCCCTGGTCATCGGCGATCTTGAAAACCAGCGCCAGCACTCCGGCCTGAGTTTCGTTGAGGTTGAGCAGCCGGCTGAAGAGCAGAGGCCCCATCTCAGAGACTGTGGCGCGTACCGGATGACCTTGCTCGCCAAAAACATCCCAGAAGGTAACAGGGCAGCCGGAAAAAGAGAAATCACTCAGTTTGAGCTTTTTCACCCGTTCGGCGATCTTGGCGTTTTCCACTCCAGGCTGGCTGATTCCGGAAAGGTCGCCTTTGACATCCGCCGCAAAGACGGAGACTCCCAGCTTGCTGAATCGCTCTGCGATCACCTGCAAGGTTACCGTCTTGCCCGTGCCGGTTGCCCCGGCGACCAAGCCGTGGCGGTTCGACATGCCGGGCAGCAGAAAGAGAGGGACATCGCTTTGCGCGATGAGCATCGGGTCTAACATGCTCGGTGAGCCTCCTCGATAGATTGGCTGCGGGCCGGTGAAACCGCCGGCTTGCTGAAGAAGTCGATTCTATACTGTTGGCCACGAATGGATAAATGGCGGTCGTGATACAACCACAAGGAGTCAAGTAATCTAGCCTGCCGGCCCGCTATGAGCTTTGTCCGCTGGTTATATGCGCTTACCATCTTTTTAAGCGCCTTCCTGCTGTTTGTGGTCGAGCCGATGGCGGCCAAGCAACTGCTGCCATCGTTGGGCGGATCCTCCGCAGTCTGGACCACGTGTCTGGTTTTTTTTCAGACGGTGCTGCTCCTGGGCTATCTTTACGCCCACTGGGTCTCATCGAAGCTTAACCCTATACGGCAGGCCGATGCGCATATCTTGCTGCTGATCGCGGCGCTGCTCATGCTCGGAGTGAGATTAAGGCCGCACCCCGCGGCCGCTACCTATCACCCCGCACTTACTGTCTTCTGGATACTCTCGGCAGTGATCGGCGTACCCTATCTCGCACTTTCCGCTACTACCCCGCTGCTGACTTCATGGTTCGCCAAGACGTTTCCCGGCGAGCCGCCTTATCGGCTGTTTGCGCTGTCAAATCTCGCCTCTCTGGCGGCCCTGGCCAGCTATCCGATATTGATCGAGCCGAACTTTACCATGAACCAGCAAACATCCGCGTGGGCGCCGGCATTCTTTGTCTTCGCCGTAGCTTGCGGCGCGATCGCCTGGTCCAGCCGGCTGCGCAACCCTATCGCCTCGGCCGCCCCGACCGAAAACCCCAGCCGGGACCAAGCGCCGCCGGGCGTCGAGCAATCCGGGCCGGTTCTGTGGTTTCTTCTGGCCATGGGCGGCGGAATGATGCTGGTCGCTGTTACCAATCATCTGAGCCAGAATATCGCCGCTATTCCCTTGCTGTGGCTACCACCCCTGGCGCTTTATTTGTTGACTTTCATCCTGACCTTTCAGGGAGGCGGATGGTACCCGCGGCCGTTTGTCCTGCGGCTTGCCCTGGTGGCGTTGGCTTCCATGGGCTACGCTCTGATGGACATTCGCAAGCTTTTCCCTATCGCGGTGAGCTTACCCCTCTTTCTGATAGGACTGTTTGTAACTTGCTTCTTCCTGCACGGAGAGTTGTACGCGCGGAGGCCGGAAGCGGAACGGCTAACGCAGTTTTATTTGTATACGGCGGCAGGAGGCGCGGCCGGCACCATGCTGGTGGGCCTCGCCGCTCCACTCCTGCTGCGGGCCAACTACGATCTCGCCTGTACGCTGGTCGTGGTGGCGGGTATAGCACTGGCCGCTACGTGGAAGGACGGATGGGGACCGCGCTTGATCTGGGCCGCCGGAGCTGTGGGCGCCATCTTTGTGGTACACGCCCAGGTGCGCGGGTATAACGACGAAGCAGTGGCGCTGATGCGCAACTTCTACGGTACTCTGCGGGTGCGGGAATCCCATGTGCCGCCGCAATCGTACACCGACCGGCAACTTATGAACGGAACCATCGAGCATGGCGCGGAATGGTTCGCGCCCGAGTATCGTGACCAGCCGCTCACTTACTACTCTCCAAGCTCAGGGGTGGGGTTGGCCATGCGTTTGTGTTGCGGCGGAGCGGCCAAGCGTGTAGGGGTAATCGGACTGGGAACCGGAACGCTGGCGGTGTACGGCAATCCAGGAGACTTCTTCCGCTTTTATGAGATCAACCCGTTGGACGAGCCGCTGGCGCGCCATTGGTTTACTTACTTGCGGGATAGCAAAGCGCGGGTGGAGGTGAAGCTGGGGGATGCGCGATTGTCGCTCGCGGCGCAGAAGCCACAAAATTATAATGTCATCGCCGTGGATGCTTTTTCAGGGGACGCCATTCCCGTCCATCTGTTGACCAAACAGGCGCTCGCCCTTTATCGCAAGCACCTGCGGCCGGATGGGATCATCGCCTTTCACGTTTCTAACCAGTTCATCAATCTGGAGCCGGTAGTCGCCGGCATCGCGCGCGATGCCGGACTGGACGCCGTGGCTGTCGATACGCATGAGGACGAGCAGAATGGGTTCTATTCCACGGATTGGGTGCTGGTGACGGGTAATCACGCATTTCTGCGGCTGCCGGAGCTGGCGGCCGCAGTCCCTCTGGCCCGGCGGCCTGATTTAAAGACCTGGACCGACAGCTACAGCAGCGTCTTTCCCTTGCTCAAGTGGCGCAACAATTAGGTTGAATAACCGCAGATCTCTCCACTCCGCTGCGCTCCGGTCGAGATGACAAATAAATTGGGGTTGCCGACGGAGGATGAAAACCCGTTGAGGAAGGCCTGATTGGCAATTACACCTACCTTTGTCATCTCGACCGGAGCGCAGCGGAGTGGAGAGATCTGCGGTTTATTTTGGTCAGACTTGGATCGGCTATTCAATTTCCTCAAACAGCTTCTCCCCTTCCCCGGGCGCGAGGAAGCGGTTGGATTCGACACCATGCTGGCGGGTGTAGAGATCGTAGTAACGGCCTTCCAGGTTGTAGAGAGTTTCATGCGTTCCCCGCTCCACAATCGATCCCCCCTCGACCACTAGTATCTGGTCGGCGCGGCGAATGGTGGAGAGCCGGTGCGCGATCACGAAGGTGGTACGGCCCTGCATCAGGTAGCTGAGGCCGTTTTGGATCATGGCTTCCGATTCCGAATCGAGCGACGATGTAGCCTCGTCGAGAATCAGGATGCGCGGGTCGGCAAGAATGGCCCGCGCGATAGAGAGCCGCTGGCGCTGCCCTCCCGATAGCTTAACTCCGCGTTCTCCTACTACCGTGTCATATCCTTCGGGGAAGCGGTCGGCGAACTCATCGACGCGGGCGATGGCCGCTGCGGAGAGGAACTCTTCCTCGGTAGCTTCGGGGCGGGAGAAGATGATGTTCTCGCGGATCGTCCCATCGAAGAGAAACGACTCCTGCAGCACTACGCCAAGCTGGCTGCGATAGCTCTTGAGACGGACGGTTGAGAGGTCGGTTCCATCCACCAGCACCTGGCCCGAATCCGGTTTATGGAAGGCGCACACCAGGCTGATGATGGTCGACTTGCCCGACCCCGAGGAGCCGACCAGCGCGGTAACGGCGCCCGGCCGGGCATGAAGCGAGATGCCATGCAGCACAGGCTTACCCGGGTCATAGGAGAACCGGACATTCTCAAAGCGGATATCGCCTTCGATGGTTCCCAGGTTGACGGTGCGGCTGGGATCCGCATCTTCCTGCTCCTCATTCAGGATTTCGCTGGTCCGGTCAAGGCCGGCAACCGCTTCCGTGAGTTGGGTGCCCACATTGACCACCTGAAAAACAGGAGCAACCATGAAGGCTAAAAACATGTTGTACATGATGTAATCGCCCAGGGTTATCTTGTGGGCCATCACCTGGTGCGCGCCCAAAAACATCACCGTCGCGCCTACCACGCCGAGAATGGCGGTCGAAGCGAGCGAAAGCAGGGATGTGGCGGTGAGCGAGCGGACAACGTTCTGATAGAGCCGCTCGACTCCGGTGGCAAACACTCCAGCCTCCCGGTCCTCCGCGTGGTAGCCCTTGACCACGCGCACACCGCCGAGCGACTCGGTGAGGCGGCCTGTAACCTCGGCGCTGATGCGGCCGCGTTCCCGGAAGATGGGGCGGATGACTTTGAAGGCCTTCCGTAAAACGAGCACGAACACCAAGATCAAAGCAAAGGAAACCAGCGTGATGGTGGCGCTGATGTGCATGAGGTAAAAGAAAGCGAGAATGGCGGTAAGCACGCCTCCGACAAAATCGACCAGGCCGGTGCCGATGAGGTTTCGCACCCCCTCCACGTCGGTCATGATGCGGGAGACGAGCGCGCCGGTGCGGTTAGCATCGTAGAAGGTGATGGAGAGCCGGCCGATGTGCTGCTGCACTTTCATGCGCAGATCCGCGATCAGGCGCTGCGCGGCCTTGGAGAGCAACTGGGTCAAGGAATAGGACGTGCCCGCCTGAATTGCCGTGGCGATCAGCACGACTCCGACGATATAAGGCAGTTTGCCGGCCTCATGCTTGACCATGACACCATCGACTAGGAGCTTGGTCGAGGCGGGAAGCACAAGGCCGGCGACGCGGTTGAAGACCATGAGGACAAAGCCCACTCCCAAGAGCCCTTTACGGGGCGCGATCAGGGTCAAAATCTCAGGCAAGACTTTGCGCAGCTTGGGTTTGGGCCGATCAACTTCCTGTTCTGGCCCGCGCGCGCTCGAGCGCACGGAACTTCGCTCGCCACGGACGGATACACCACCTCCGGCGCTGGATCGGATGCTCATGGAAGGTGCGGTCTCCTAAACCCTGGGGTCCACCCTGCCGCGGCGGGCGGCAATAAACGAACGCACGCAGAGTATTACAAAGATGAGCGAGAGGGTAGCCATCGCTGCTTTTTCTTCAACCGCGGCCGGATAAGTGAAGGTTTTGCCTTGTATGAGCTGGACAAAGGAGACCAAAGAGGACGCGGTTGCCAGGAAACCGAGCAGGCCAACCGTGACGGCGATGTGCATGAAAAGCATTCGCCGCTTGGCGTCCGGGCTCTCGGCCATTCTGCCCAAGGCGAGCAGCACGATGCCGAAAGCTGCGGGAATCAGCGATGTAGGAAACTTGTTCCCGGTCAAAATGAAACTTACCACACCCAGAACGATGAGCGCGATGCCAAAGCCGACAGTCATTTTCGCCATTGTGAGGACCCAATTCGAAGCGCTGTTCTCTAGTGTAGTGCGCAGCGGCTTCTAGTGTCGTGCGGCCGGGTGCCCCACGTCCGGATTTTCGGACGTGGGATTTAGGGATCCAAACCCCTCCACCAATCCAGGGTGCCCCATATCGGCGCGCTCTTTGCGCCAGATGTGGAAACCACAAACCTCCGCAGCGGTGGCCTTGGTGGAAGCCCCCGCATTCATGCGCACTGGAGCGCTCCGGGAAGTTCGACTCCAATTTGATGAGCTTTAGCGCTGGCACTGTGAAATCCAGGACTAAAGCCATTTTCAAGATCGAGTCTTTCCGCTGGACTGAAGTCCAGCTTCCCCCTGCTAAAGTAGGGGGCTTCCACGACGATATCGTCGCGGAAATACGGAAGAGACTCCCGATGACGGCGGGGCTGGCGCTGCTTCAATGAGGCCGCGACGATATCGTCGCGGAAACAAAACTGACGGTAGGTGGCTGCGTCCCCTCACCTGGCTTCAATGAGGCCGCGACGATATCGTCGCGGAAACTTGAAGAGAGGCTAGCTATCGGTCTGGTTGTCGACATGCTTCAATGAGGCCGCGACGATATCGTCGCGGAAACGCTCGCGAACGGCCCGAACATTTGCCCGTTGTAGAGGCTTCAATGAGGCCGCGACGATATCGTCGCGGAAACATCCCGACAGCAGTCCCATAGCCATGATTACCTTTGCTTCAATGAGGCCGCGACGATATCGTCGCGGAAACTTTCATCCCGGCCAAGGGAATCGTCAGGCAGTGGTTTGCTTCAATGAGGCCGCGACGATATCGTCGCGGAAACAAACTCAACAGTTCTGAGACGGCGGGAGATGCGACGCTTCAATGAGGCCGCGACGATATCGTCGCGGAAACCGAAGATCCGGTCCAGGATACGAACATTGCGGCGCTGCTTCAATGAGGCCGCGACGATATCGTCGCGGAAACATAATCACCCTCACTTCCATAACTCTACCATGCGAGCTTCAATGAGGCCGCGACGATATCGTCGCGGAAATTTGTCCAGTCTGTCGGCACTAGCCGTATCGCCGAATGGCTTCAATGAGGCCGCGACGATATCGTCGCGGAAATGATTCAATCTGCTGCCAGAAGGAGGCGTGATAGCCGGCTTCAATGAGGCCGCGACGATATCGTCGCGGAAATGCAGGCCCCATCACCCGAGACATCACCGTGGGCATGGCTTCAATGAGGCCGCGACGATATCGTCGCGGAAATAGCCGCCGGCGAAACCATTCTATTTTCAAAGAGGTTCGCGGCGGTTTGCGAGAGGCTGCCCTCGGGCAGCCGACTAGAAGCATAGCAGCGGACAAACAAGATCCCCAAGTCTTTCTTCTTGTGCGGATTACGGATGGCGAGCGGCTGGCGTATTTTGCACACCACCCGACCCCTCGCTGGGCACTCAACGGGTGACGAATACCGGGTAATCATCGATTTCCCCATTCAGAAAGCGCGCCAGAAGCCGCGCCTGGATTTCCAACAATCGCCGGTAGCTGACGCGGTATTCGAAAATTGGGTGGGTCACAAGCATGTCCATGCGCAATTCATAGGCGCGAAAAAAGCTCTTCCGTCCATTCGGTTTCAGCGCAACCGACGGACCGGACCTAATAAAATCCACGGCGGAGACCATACGCGCGTTGATCGCTGTCAACACCACCGAATCGGCAATCAACGGCCGAAAAGGCTCCATCAAATCAAGTGCGAGGGCCGGACGTCCGAAACGCGGCTGATGATAGAAGCCCCAGTACGGGTCAAATCCCAGCGAATAACAAGTGATGGTCAGATCCTTTGCCAGAATACTGTAGGCCAGCGACAGCAGAGCGTTTACCGGATCGCGCGGCGGCCGCCTATTCCGCTGAGTAAAGTCAAAGCGAAATTCCCCCGGCGCACCCCGGTGCGGATCGCTGTCCTCTCCCGCTTTCAGCATCCCGGCAAACTCGCTGAAGTAAACACGCGCGGCGGAGCCTTCAATCCCAAGAAGGATATCGAGCTCAGCCGCCACTTCCGCTTTTTCCGCCAGCGACATTAACTGGCGCAGCGCAATTTCCGGCGGTTCGATGTGGTTTCTCTGAAGCAAAGTGCGCTGGTTGCGGATCTTACCCACAACCAGTTTCCGGGCTAGGCGGAGAGCGGTCGATTCATGCCCGGCGGAGACAAACTGGCGATGGCGCAAGAACACATTGCGTGCGTTCAGGCCGTTTGTGATGCCATAGAACCAGCCGCCCTGGGAGAAATAGCAAATAGGGACTTCAGCGGAACAGAAGGACTGGATGGCTTGCGTCGAAAGCTGCACGTTGCCGAACAGGTTGATCTGCGACACTTCACCCAGCCTGACCTCCTGCTTGAGAGAATCGCCGTCACGCACCTGGATGACCTCTCCGGATTTTCCGACACGGAAGCCCTGGGAGTTCAAATACAAGGGGCGGAGATCGTCCCGCGCAGCCACCAATTGCCGCGGTTCCGCCGCGTCCGCTTGCTCGCCATCGCCAAACAATGAGAATTGTATAGGGCGGCGTTCCTCGAATCTCAATGCCCGCGCACGCAGCGCGTTAGTCTCATCGGGCAGGCAGATTCCCACCAGCGAGCAGCGCGGACATTTGGGGCTGTCTACCAGCGGCTCGGGAATCTTGTCGCTCAATGCCGCCTTGCGGGCCTGCGCGATGAATTCTTCGGTCTCGGCTATCAGGGCATCGTTGATTTCGATGCGCACGCGCTGCTTGGTGGCGGCATAGTACAGGAGTCCTTCGTCGCAGGAATATCCGTTATCCCGCAAGACAAGAGCCTGGGCCGCGATTTGAATGCGATCCGATGGCCACGGCGCCGGCTCGCCATCCACTTCGCGCGGCTTGCCGCGTTTGTAATCCACCGGCCGCACGGAGTTCACGCCATCCGCACTCGCATCGCTTTCGATCAGATCGAGCTTTGCTGTCAGGCCGGCGCGTTCGCTCGATAGCGTCACCGAGCGCGAGTGGATCGTCTCGCCATCTATCTCCCCGGCCGCCGGCATAGCGCCTGGCCCGGAATCAACCCGTGTGTGTTTGGCGTGGCCATCCAGAGTATCCGCGCTACTCTCGAATACACCCTCGACCCACTCGTAGAAAAAGAGCCTGGGGCAGTAGACGAACTCGTTCAGCATGCGCGCCGGCAGCAGATCGGGCAGCTTCAGTTTGAGATGGTGTACAAGACTCTCCTCGTCGATACGGGCGGGATGGACGGGTTGAGCTTCAGCAGGCATGAGAGAGACCTCAATGGCAGCAACGGAATCAGACAACAATGCAAGGGCTATCCAGGTTGGTATACGGCTTGCCCAAGAGCGGTGATGACACGATCCCCTCGCCCTTCCGCTGGTCCAAGGTTGACAAAGAGCACTTGATCGTCGTCGTGGTGAATAATTGCGCGTAGCGCCTCCCGGCAGCGAACCAAGTCGGAGGGAGTGAACTGGCACTCGAAGACGGAAAACTGAAGATGGTCTCCAAACCCGCGCATCAGCTTGAAAACCTTCCGCAGCCGCTTGTCATCCGAGATGTCGTAACAGACTAAGTAGGAGCTGCGCATTGTGTGATTCTCATTAGCCGCAGTGGTCCGATATTTTTTGGGCCCATTATCGCCACAAAGAGACCCAACCCAAAATGGCTGGAGTGGCCGAGAGCAGGAACTCTGAGAGCGACAGGGGCATCAAATACAATTTCAAACAATAGGCCAATCCGTCGAGCTTTTTCGGAGCGAGCATCAGAACTCCCTGGAACGTGGACGTCAGTTACTACTCCATTGACCAACGAATCATCCTCACCTTCTGGGACCCGAACAATGTCCCAATCGCACGATGGAGGTAAAGACCCCTGGACTGTTCCACCCATGTGAGGCGGTGAATCTCTCCAGGCGTATTGATTCCGGCTTGCTTTAGGCATTGTGCAAGCTGTTGTTCGGGCGTGTCCTTAACCTTGAGCTTTGCGTGATGCAAATTTCCGCGATAGAAGTAACGCGGCGGAACAAACGGGGTAATACTTCTCCAGATTCGAGCGGCAACCTGTCCCGTTGATATTGGACAGCCTTCTGGGACAACTCTGCTGATCGCTGTCAGAACGGGGCGAACTGGATATTTTCCACTTCCCCAGTCGAGGCGCTGAACGCTTATCATCGCCTCGACTTCGGCTTGTGTCAGACCGTAAGGGCACCAAACGTGAAATTCTTTCAAAATTTCAGGATGATTTAGATCACTAGCAAGGGGGAGATAGAACGAGTGTTGGTGATCGCCAACGACATCGTCGGGCCTATCATGTCCTGTTAGAGCAAAGCTGGACAGTTGGCATAGGTTTCTTTTGGAAAAGCTCCTGAATGGTTGCATCGCGAAATTGCTCTGCCAAGGATACCGTGACTTTACGGGGAAGAGGAACGGTACATTGAAGAGAAAAGCGCAGGTAACGAGCAACACGAGGGGCCGGTCCAGTCGTTTTCACGCGCCGGTTGGACCGCGATACACGCACAATCCAGCGCCCTGGCCAACCTTCGGGCATCGAGTACGATACCCATCGTGCGCCGTCGGGTAAGGGTTGGTGCGCGTGCAGGTCCTCGACAAGATGCGGCGGCGCGTTTTCGAGATCGAGCCCATCGCGAACGACCCGGAGCGACCAAAGATCCTGCGCTCGAAAACTCGCCGGATCCGGACAGAAAACATCCCGGCAATCTTCGGCGATACGACGGATTGGGAAATCTGTCTTCTCGTCAATGCACGGTTTGCACCAACCAAGCCCGTCTATATCTGAATCTCCCCCGTCACTCAGAGTATAGCGAGCACAACGATTCAGAGCGGCCAAAGTAGCTGATGTGAAGAAGTAAGCTTTTGAGCAAAAAGCGCCGATTCTCGTCGAAATTGAGTTCCCTCCATCGAAAAACGATAGGGGTTGCTATAGCAGCGAAATGGTTTTCATGGCGGGTGCGTTTATACGTTGCCGCTACTTTTTCATCTTTGTCCGCTGCACCGAAGTTAGGTTGCCAGTGAATCGTTTGGGAAAATGCCACTGGACCAACGGCGATTTCGGGAAGTTTGTGCCCAAGGGATTCGAGTAGTTCTAACAAATCCTGTGGTGGGGATTGACCGGGATAAGCACGAAACCATGCAGATGTGAGAGCGCGCAATAGCCGCCATGGACTCGGCGGCCATTCGGCCTCACGTAAACGCACCGGATTCAGTCCCCACGGATGAGCATAGTAGCGTCCCCACGGAAACGTTAGTTTAAGGGAAAGCATCGCGTTCCTCATTCCTCAACGGGCTCTGGCTCAGGCTGGGTCCCTTCTTCCTGGGCAGTTGCTCCCCCTTCCCGGTCCTTCGGAGGTTTAAACTTCAGTACGAGCGGAGAGTGGTTGTTCTTGAGTCCAGCTTTCGCGATCCAATCAATCAGACTTGCTGTACCAATGCTTTCGTAAGGGAAAGTTGGTTTCGATTGACCAGCTTTGGGTTGATCACCGGGTTCTACGGTGACCTTGGGTTCGGCCTTGAGCCGCAACTTGCATTCAGTGCGGAGGCTTAGTTCAAACTTCAAATAGTTGAGGAACGAAGCAACTTTCCACAGCGCGATGGCCAGCAAAAGTTGAAGACGGGCATCCTGATATAAGCCAGTCTTCTTTTCTTTCAGAGCGTCAAGGCGCAATGAGGCCAGTAATCCAACATCAATGGAAAAGCGAGCTTCAATGTGATCTGCGGTGATACGCTGCTTTTGGAAAATGGCTTGGCCAGCATCGCCAGTGCCAATAGGATCGAAACGAACTCCCGGAACAATTAACCTTTGGCAATTAAAACCCACAATGCTCGCCGTCAAGGCACGGGGCGAGCGAAGGCCCACAAAGGTTAGCTTCTTTTTGACGGAAATCTGAAACCCGTGAATCAATGACAATGGATCATATTCCATGGCTAGGACGAAAATATCGGGCACGTTAGCGGCTGGACATCTATTAGGGCCGGTCATTCCCAAATAACCGCGAACGAAGGCGACAAACTCTGGCTTTATCTCGTTCGCTTCACCGCCTGGTTTATTGTTCCGCTTGCTACTCGCTTTTTCTTCCTTCGGCGCTGCCCCGGCATCTGGGTGCTTAGGGTCAAAGCTCATAATAGAGGGCGTTTCAGATGCGTTGATACAACCCAGTGAACTCATGACGTATTCGGATGCGAATCGGTGACCATCTATAGTTGACGTTGTAATCAGACGTCCGTCAGAAAGTCCGGTTTCCGTTAACATGATATAAGGCAATCCCTTCAATGCTGGCTTCAGCTCGCCTGTATATTTATCAGCCAAGCATACCTCTTCCAACCGGTTGGCCATCGATGCCTCGGACTCAATAAGGCAGATGAGACCTTGCTTCCCCGAAGGATCGGGGTACAGCACAGGGCCGATATCTGGAAACCCGGTAGGCTGAATGCGCGGATCGCCGTTGGACGACTCCAGCTCGGCTGTGATGAATATCCGGCGGCAGCCCACAGGAATAATCATCCCGGCGAATTCCAGCAGCGAAGACTTGGTTGAGGAATCGTTGTCCATTGCGGTGTTCCTTTCTAGTTCAATGTTTGGAGGTTTGCGGAAGGGCGACAGAGCGGAAAAGTCTCCCGGAGTCACATGGCTCGAGCGGTATAGCAATCGCGGCGGCTACGCGACATACGAAACCCGAATCTTCAAAGCGGAAGTCTCCGTGATTGACGCGCACAATGGCGCGTCCAGCGAGGCGCGGCTTTTCTATCCGAGCAGCTTCTCCCCAACAATTAGGAACGCCCCAAATCGAAAGCCAATGGAGAGCATCCTCGACCGCCAAAGCGAGCGACGCCGGAGTCTGTTGGCAGACGAGAGCAATGGGCCGCTGAGACCGTCGCCTTTTCCAAAGGAAAAAGTCATTACCTTGCCACTCGCATTCGCACTGCAAAAGGGAGCGTAGTGCGGAATAAGCAAAAGGAATTGCCGAATAATCATTCTTTTCCCTTAGGGAAACTTCTTCACTAGGTAATGGGGTCTCGATTCGCTTACCTTGACTATCCCAGCGCCAACCGATCAGACTCATGGCCTCTGTCCAACGCGCAATGCGATGGTTGTCCAGTTCTCCCCTCATGAACGCGAGAATGTCTTCCAATGGCGCTGGGCGGCAGGACATGAGCGCGGGTTGTTCGTCGTTCAGCGAATCAAGATAGCGGCGCGACAAAACCTGGCTGAGATCGGACCAAAGGTCGAAGCCAGTCCAGACGGCTTGCTTTGACCGATCGTCGGTTTGGTTTGGCAAATACCAGCCGTTCATGCGATGTTTAAGGGGAAGTAGAGAACCGAGAAAAGGTTGAACCTGGGAAAAAACGGGTTTCCCCTCGGACTGTTTCTGCTGCTTTGTGTTCCCAGCGACGGAGGCTAAGGCACGGGAAATGCGAAACTCTGGCAGATGCTCCAGCTCTTGGAGTAATAGCTGCCAAGGTTCTTGTGGGAGGGCATCGAAGAACACCACCTGCTGGCCAGCCGAATCGCGGAGTGTTTTGGATATGGTCAGCTTGCGGCACGCTTCGTAGATTCCCAAGAGAATTTCAAGGCAGTTTTCCGCTGTAGGCTCAGCAATTGCATTCTCGATTGCAGCATTGAGTGCGGCACGAATTGGATGCGGACTTCGGGAATCGATTTTGTTCCCCTTCCAGCGCGGATCAAATTGATCGAGAAAACCGACCATATCTAAAGGGGCAAGTGCCTCATTGAGCAGCGCAGGGCGGTGATTGTCGATTGTTCCCAAAAATCGGCCTGTGCAAGGCCAAGGGATGTCGCTTGCTCGCATCTTGAACCGAAACTCTTGCCACCCAGCAAAGCCAGCGTCCACCCCCTGGGCGCGTAGGGCGCGAGCAAATTCGGCAGAAAAACGAGCCTCTTTTCCGGGCAATCGTGCCTGCGCATCACAGATAAACGAGTCGAGCTCCTCATAGGCTGTTGGCTTCACCCAAAGTGGTATCCAAAGAGAGGTCGCCATGCCCTTGCTCTCGCCGGTGTAGCTTATTTTGTCTTCGCCAGTATCGAAAACAAAAGGGAATGCTGCAAAGCGACGACTGTTCGCAGCGAGAGTACGGGAAGCTGTGCCGCGGAAAGCGAGAGCACCTTCGACAGCAAGAAGATAGTCAAGAGAATTAAACGGGAAGCTTTCAATTACCCAACCAAGGCCATTATTGTAGGTTTTGATGGCATCAGGAAAGAACGGGATCTCCCTTCCCAGTGGGTCGTTCCTTTTTCGCTCCAAAGCCCCATCGAGAAAAAAGACTGTCTTCTACTAGGTTTGACCTTTGTTTGTGCGAACTAAATTTCTCAGCACAATTCCAATAAGTTCGCAGAATATGGGCTTTCCCAGCAACACCTCTAGTGAGAAAAAGAGGATTGTCCCGATTACGCGCTATGAGCGAGGAAGAGATGGCATCAAGCGCGGGAGAAATTGAATCATCTACTAATTCTCGGTATAGACGAAAAGCATCGTCACCGGTTAGTGTCTCGTCCGCAACTCCTGAAGAGAATACCTCAGCCTTGCTCCAGTCTTGAGCTCGGCCGCTTTTCCTTGCGAACTCTTGCTTAAGGCCCATCTCTTTCTTCCAAGCAGCCAATATTGTTGTCGGGCCATAGTGTTGAGCAAAGAACCCAACGAGTTTCTCTTCATCTTGATATTTCAATGAACGAAGGTGGAAACAGGCGTTCTCCAAATCCCACCAGCCCTCAGCCTCAGCGTCGCGATATTCTGGTTCGGCACAGGTAGCGAGCGCACGCAGGATGCCAATAGCTTTGAGATTATGACCAAGGATGTCATGCCGGCAACCCGTGACTGGAATGGAGTTCACGATCTCTCCTGCGTTTGCATCGCCTCATCGCACTCAGGAGGTGTTTCGACAGCCATGTTTGAACCTCGTGCATCGGCTGCACGAAAAATCGCTTCTAGATAGGCAAGACGAAATGGGCCGTAATGATCGAGAAGGCGTAGGGTGCCCCGTGTATAGCTCTCGCGACCATTAACATCGCGACCAATCTGGCGGCAGTTCACGGACAAAGCTTCGCAACCAAGAACCCGGCTGTTGATTGTAACGTCAGGAAGCGGGTCTCCCTCGTACAAGCCGCGTACAGTTTCGGCGCTCTTTGCCTCGCTTGGTGATTTCTTAGGAATCTCATCTCGTAAGACCTTTCTCACTCGACCGTGATGACTCATCACAAGGTACTCGGCCAAAAGCTGGGCGAGATAGTTTCCCTTAGTTTGTGGCGTAAACGAGCGCAATTCGCTGGCTGTTTGAACATGCCATTGACGCAAGGCGAGGGCGGATGCAACTTCGTGGGCAACACCAGGGCGGAACAGGCGCTTGAGCGAATAGACTTCGCGCCGCAGCCTACCCCCGGTCAGCAGTTCGCCCTTCTGATTGCGAAGTCTCGGACTCTCCGACAAGGAAAATTTTGCGAACGGCTGGTGGTTTGTATGGAGTTCGACACCGGCGTCTTTTAGAGCTTGGGCCACAGCATCTTGCCAGGCCCTGTGATTCTTACCGATATCGTGCCAGTCCACTACTTCACGCCAGACGCCCTCCATTTCATCGAGATCACAATTGGGCACAAGAGCACGAAGAATAGTGTTCAGTGCGACACGCACATCCTCAGTATGGGCTGGAATGGATCGCCAACCATTGGTAAGACAGGAAAGCATATCTTCATCGGACGGCTGTTCGGCAGGTTTGTAAAGATCGTCAACCTCCGAGCCCTCGTCTCCTGTCCAGCCAACGCAGGAGGCATAACCTCCGGCATCGATAGGCAGCAAGAGGATTGCGCCCGGGAAAACACCCTGAGTTCGAGCTGATGCCCACCCGCGCTCTTTTCCAAGCCATAGCCAGCCTTCACGCCACTTCGTAAATTCGCGTACTCGGCTAACCGGCACTGCGCAAAGCTCATCACGCCCAATATCGCCGTTAAAATGGCCGTTCGGGTCGCCTTCCCACTTTCGCCAGAGGACGTAGACATCGGTATCGACGTCCAAACCTCGGACAAAGGGAGAAACATCGGTATAACCGAGAGAGAGATTGCTGTCGGTGTCGAAAAAATCGAGCAACTCATGGCGCTGGAGCGAATAGAGACAGATTTCGATCGAAGCAGCAATTGCGCCCTGAATGCGTTCTAAAGCGGCGGGACAAGCATCGCCTTCGAGCAAAGGCAATACTTCCCACGCGTTGTCACACCATTCCTTGGCATAGGGGAGGTAGCGGCGAGCCGTTTCCTTTTCGCGCTTTTCTTGTTCCTCGACTTTTTCCTTGGCGGGTACTGGAGGGAGATCGATGCCCAGAACGATTGTTTGCGGGTTCCAGCCGTAATCGGCCTGTCCGTTTGAACCAAATTCCCCGCAGCGGTTAAGACGTCCGAAGCGTTGCACAAGAGATGCAAGCGGGGCAATCTCTGTCCACAATACTGCGCTGGAGATATCTACACCCGCTTCAATAACTTGTGTTGCCACGACAATTTGACCGTTCATGTAACGCTCGAGATTCCCCAACTGCAGGCGTGCCATCTGAGTAATTCGGTCTGGCGGTCGAAAACGGGAATGGAGTAGGACTAGGTCCACATCCTGGAGTTGGCCGCTCTGCTGTCTTAACCGCAACGATTCGTAGACGTCCAACGCGCGGTCCACGTTATTGCATAGGACTAACGAACGCCGACAAACTTTTCTTGGGGCGCCGCACTGGCGCAGTTCGTTCACCATTCTTTCATGGTGCCCTACGATTTCGGTGACCCTTTCGCTCGGTGGTTGTCCCTTTCCAAAATCCCAATCCTGGTGCATATCCAGCTTTTTGAGAGCAGATCGTCGTCGAATAATCGGGGAGGCAGCCCTTTCTATATCTGTCAGGGAGACAACAAAATGATCGGGGCGAGATACTTTGCGCCATTCTCGCGTTTTCAGCATTTCCAAGCTGGTCGTGGCCGAGGCATACCAAGTCGCGGAACGAGAGTCGAAAAAGGATGCCAGACCTCTCGGTCCATCTACGCCTGCAGGTGCGCGACGAAATGCCTCCAATTGACTGGCGGATGCGACGCCCGGTCCCATGAGCTGCACTTCATCCATGACCCACAGACAGTCGTTATTCAGCAATCCAAAATGCATTGGCCACCGGTAACGGCTCATGGCGTAGCCACGATTGAGCGCACGGCTCAGAAGCATATCCTGAGTACCGACGATGATTGCCGCGCGCTCTGGATATAGATCCCAGTCTTCGGCTTCCTCTCCGCCCATGAGAACTACCGGCGAATGCTCAGATAACCAACGTAGCTCATGGTTATCGGGATACGTTTCCGCCAACCTGTTCAGCCACTCCTTGACGTTGTCTCGCGTCTGCTCGACCAGTGTCCGCATTGGCAGGCAATACACTAAACGTCTAGGCCATTCTGGATCCTGGAGCTGAACACGGTTCCATAGCCAAGCTAAAACGACGGCCAGTGTCTTGCCCAGGCCAGTCGGCACGTTGATGAGTAATGATTCGCATTTGCGGCCAGTTGCCAGCGTCTGGGGACTGTCCAGGTTGGCATCATCGCCACAAGCCAACCGGCACTGGTATACGAACGGCTTTTCATGATGGGTAGCGGCAGTGAAGAACTGGTCGTAACGCCGCCCGCTCACGCTCTACCATCCTTCCAAGGCCGCTGCTGGTTCAATTCGCCCATGCCCCTCTTCTCTCGATCCGTAATCGCTCACCAGCCGAAAGGCGAAGACCGCAAGGCAAGCCTCCGGCTTTGCAAATTTGCATTAATTAAATGACAGGAAGAGCCCCGGGCTCGAACCACACGTCGACACGCACATAAAGGCCCCAGGGACTGAAATCAGATCCCGAGGTTACGAAGCCTTTATGATACTGCGGTGAGTGCCAGTGAACGTTACACACTCGCAGACATGAATTGTCAATACCCCAGTGCTGGTATTCTTTCCGGTTTTGTCAATGAAGTACTTTGCAAAACCAATATCGGTCGATCGTCATCGAGAGGGAAGTGGACGGAATCCGGGTTACGCGCCCAGAAAGACATAAACCGCAGATCTCTCCACTCCGCTTCGGTCCGGTCGAGATGACAAATTAGGTGGAGCTGCATTCTATCCATCGCCAAGAATGCGGGTGCCCCAGGCTCGCGAAGCTAGCCTGGGGCTTTTAAGCTGCGCGAAGTTATTCCCCCAGGGGGGCTGAAGCTCAATTGACGGGGCGGCCAGTGGACGGATTGCGGCTGAAATCGATATCATCCGCCAAGCCCTTTACGGCTTCGAACACCTCCCGTAGACTCTTGGAGCGATAGGCGGGGTCGGGTTGAACTGTTCTTAGCGGCCTCGACGGAGAGGACTGGAGCGCCTGCAGGATGACATCTTCAGCATCTCTAAACTTGCCGCTTTGGAGACGCTGATTGATGAGCGCTTCGACCTCGGGTTTGGTGATTTGGATGGTCATCTATCCTCCCTCGTGATCTCCGGCCTTCTTATTATAACGGTGTCCCCTGCCTTAAAGGCTGGGCTTCCCTTCCTCGATCAGGAGTTGGTCGAGGATTTCCTGCACAATCTGGTGGGGCTCGTGGTCGGCGTCAATCAGGATTGCGTCTGCCGGCATCTCCAGGGTATCGAGCTGGCTTTGCAGCAGGTCGGGATTCATGTAATGGCCTTGCCGGTGCCTTAGGCGCTCCTCTAACTCCTCGCGCGGGACTTCCAGCATGATGAAGCGGAGATTGAGAGGTGGAATCTGTTCGGCAAGCATGTCGCGGTACTTTTGCTTGAGCGCGGAGCAGGCCAGAATTCCGCTGATCCCACTCTGATTCCATTCGAGCAGCATCTCGTGCATGCTGAGCAGCCACGGAATACGGTCCTCGTCAGTTAGCGGGATGCCCTGATGCATCTTGGCGCGGTTGGCATCGGAATGGAAATCGTCTCCTTCGGCAAATTGCCAGCCGGTTTCCGCAGCCAACAATTGGCCAACCGTCGTCTTGCCCGAGGCGGTCACACCCATCAGTATAAGGATCATAATTTCACGTGAATCATACCTTAGAGCATTTCTCCTGATACGGCGGCGTGGCCAGAGTAGCTATGTGTAGCCATTCTTCGATGGAATGGCTACGTTTAGATCTGCTCTCCCTTTACAGCATCAGGAGAAATGCTCTACGCCGGAGCGAGAGCCTGCTTCACATCCTTAAGAATATCCTCCGGCTTCCACTCATTGCTGGGATACCAGTTCAAAACCTTCCCGTCCGGACCGACCACTACGGTCGAGAGCGAGTGGCTCAGAGTCTGGTTGGGCCCAGGCGTGACACCGACATCGAAAAACTGCGTCACCGCAGCCAGTTCCGCTTGCGGAGGAGCTGCGAAATCCCAGTGCGAGAAGGCTCCTTTGGAGTGCGGACCGATATACTCGCTGCCGTAGCCGTGCAGAACTTTTGGAGTGTCGTGCGCCGGGTCGAAGCTGATGCTGAGCAGATGCGTTCTGTCATAGAGCTTCGGGGTAGCAGCAAGGGCTTGATCGATCTTGGCGAAATTGCGGCTCATGCGGATACAGAAATCGGGCAGCGGGCAGCGCGTGTATATAAAGGTCAGCAACAGCACCTTGCCGTGGAACCGGTTAATATCGATCGTCCTGCCGTTCTGGTTGAGAAACTTGAAATCGGGCACTGTCTGGCCGGGTTTAGGAACATTGTAGAAGACCTTCGGCTTATAGTCCGGCTTAGCCTGAGCAGTCACCACGATCTGGTCCAGTTGGCTCGCGCTATCTGAAACGCGAAGCCGGGCCATGATATGGTCGCCGGGATGAAGCTCGCCGGCAATGCCCGGCTGCGCCAGCTTGTAAGGCATGACCATGGCCTCCATGAAACCAGAAATGGCCTCGGAGTCGATAGTGACCTCGCCCGTCGCCGGCTGCGACGATACCACGATTCCCTTGAGCTGGTAGGTTTGAACGTTCTCGGAAAGCTCCCCCTCGGCGGAAGCGTTATTCGATTGCTTGGCGCGGCAGCCGCCTAAAGTCAAGCCGGCCATAGTACACGCGATAAGCAGCAGAATCGGCCCCGAAGCGGCAAGCGCCCGGCGGCCGGTGGAACAAACGGAATACTGCATTCAACCCTCTCTCATATTTTAATAGTGGAAAAAAGAATCGCACCTGACCGTAGATCTGCCGGGGATCGTTGTAGTGAAATCCCCCGAACGTCAGGCTATTATCCAGCAGCACTCGACGGTTGGCGACGTTGAGCGCATTGATTGAAACCACCGTCTTCTCGCCGAAGGTCTTGCCAAAGGAGAGATCGAAGGTGGTGTGCTGCGGCAGGTAAGGACCGGAGTATGGCGACGGTGGGTCTTGATAGCCGTTAGTGAAACCGGACCCATAGTAAATGTTGGTCGAGCCGTAAATGCGCCAGGGCAGATTCATGTTGTAGCCCACGTTCAAGGTGTTGCGCTGGTCGTGGTCGAGAGAGACGTAACCGGGAGCAACGTCGCACTGGGGCGAGCTGATGGGATAACAGACCAGGCCGCCGGTGAGGGCGCCGCGCTGCTGGGCGATCTGGTTGGAATAGGCGAGATGCGCCTGGCCCCGCCGCCACAGAGTGGGCGAGCGCAAGGTCAGCTCCCATGCCTGAATGAGTGCCCCGTCCACCGTGACGGGATAGTAGATGCTGGATTCACCCAGGTTCGCGTGGTCGAGAAAATTATTGGCGCGAGTCTGGAAAGTGTCGGCATCGAGCAGCCAGCCTCTGAAGGGAATCTGCACGCCGAACTGGTGCTCTTCATCCCGTTCGCCATGTAGCGGCACAAAGCTGGTGTTATTGGCTTGGGCGTAGTCCACAATGGGACCGGAAGCAGTCAGCAATGGAGGCGGCTGATAGAAGCGCCCATAGAATCCGCGAAAGACCCAGTTGAGTTTCGGAATCTGGATGGCGATGCCGACGCGGGGATCGGTTGCGTTTTCCGAAAAGCTGGATTGGAAATGCGCTTGACGCAGGCCGGCGATGAGCGTCAGCCACGGTGTCGCTTTGAAGTTGTCGGAGACGTATTCCTCGATAAGACCGCCGCTGGCTGAATCCGGCGTGCGGAAATTTGGAAAGCTCCCGTCGTTGAAGATGGAGCCAAAGACATAGCTGTCGTGCTGGCCCCAGCTGTAGAACCCAGCCTGGAGGGTATTGCGCGCGATGTTGCCGTTGATGGCCGCCTGAACTCCGCCATAGTTGGAGGCGCGGTCCGAGGTGGTAGCCACCGGAAAGTCGCCGGGATTCGGCTGGTAATTGGCGGTGTTGTAGTGATAGAAGGGCGAGACCTGCAACATGGTTGACGCATTGAAGGTGTGCGCCCAAGTGGAGGAGACCAGGCCATCGGTCTCGTGCTGGCCATCGCGCAGGCCGCTCGAATCGTAGAGCTGATTCTGATAGCTGTCGGGATTGGGGTCGTAGGGAATCTGGAAATAGTCCTGACGCAGCTGTGTCACCAGGCGAAACTGATCTTTCGGGGTGCGGTTGTAGATAAGCGAGGCAAAGCCGCCATATCCGTTAGCCGCGTCGTGATAGACCCGCTCAATCGGAGGGGCCAATCCGTAATTGCTGCGATTGCCGTTAAAGCTTGCGTAGTAGGCGAATTTCTCCGTGTGGCTGCCAAAGCTGATCTGGTCGTCCGTCTGCCCGAAATTGCCCGCGCTAAGGGTGACCTCGCCTTGGTTGTTGCGATCGAAGCCGGTGCGCGGCTCAACATTGAAGACGCCATAGGTTCTGTCTCCCACATCGGCGTTGTAGCTGCCGCGCTGCACCTCGAGTTCGTCGATGTCCTTAGGGTCGATCTGCGGTCCAAGGTTGCTGGCGATATTAGTGTTGGGAATCTCGACGCCATCGATCAACCAGCTCACCTGGTGTCCGCCGCGCATGTGGAGCATGTCATGGGTCATGTAGGCGCCGGGAACGTAATCCGTGATCATCTGCAGGGCGTCGGTGCGGTCGGCGCCGGGGGTCCGCTCGATATTGGCTCGGCTGAGCATAGTTGTCGGCGTGACGCTATCGACATTGACGGTGGCGTTTTGCGAGGAGACGGTGACGGACTGCTGTACCGAGCCAACCTGCAGCTCGAAATGATAGATGGGCGATGTGCCCGAATTCAGGGCCAAGGATTGGGCCAGCGGCGCAAAGCCCGGTTGAGTGACCGTAATCGTATAAGGGCCAAAGGGAACGGTTTGGAAGCGGAAGGCGCCGTCGCGGTCGGTCGCAGTCGTTTGGCTCTGGGCCGAAGAACCGCTCTTTAAAACCACCGTCGCCCCGGCAATGGGACGATGCTGGGGATCGTGAACAATGCCCTGGATCTCTCCAAAGACAGTGGCGTGGGCGGTGCTTGCCGGCAGGACGGCGCAGCCGATGGCGAGGGCCATCAGGAGAAACACTCTCTGGATAGACATTTCTCTTCCTAATTTGTCCTTCCGAAGCGAAGGAATCTGTGGTTTCCACATCTGGCGCAAATAGCGCGAGGTTAGAGAACGCCATCCGTAGTGACACCAACTTTGTCATCTCGACCGGAGCGCAGCGAAGCGGAGAGATCTGTGGTTTCCCACATTGGCGCAGGTTTTAGAAAACGTCTCTAAATTTTTGAGAGATGAGGAAAGGAAGGGGGTCCGCGGGGAGCGGCGCTATCGAAGCGGTGGGCGGAAAGAGACTTGGACCGGGTGAGCGGCCGAAAGGACGCGATTGCCGGCGTAAAGCTGGAAGCAGTCTCAGAAGCGGCTGTAACAGAACCGGAAGTGACGGCGTGAAAGCCCTGGCGATAAGGGCAGCTGGGTTGGTGGAATCCCGGCGCCGATCCTGCCGCCAGGCCAACGCCCATAGCCATCAGAATGCAATGGTGGGCGCCGTGAGCACGGCAGCAGGCGGGCAGCATTTCCGCCGGCGCGGCGAGCGCCATAACCGTTGCCGATGGCAACAGCGCGCCAAACAGGAACAACAACACCCCTGCCGCGATTCGCCGCATGCCATGAGTCTACATGGTTCCGTCGCCCGGCATTTCGCAAATCTCTGCGGTATAAACAAACCATGCAGCTTCCTGAAGCCATTGCCGCGGCACTCGAGTCTGGTGGTGTGGTCATCGCATCCAGCCCGCGGGCGGCTCGCGCTCTGCGGCGGCTGCACGCTGAAGCGCAGCGCGAGCTGGGACTTACAGCCTGGCTCGCAGCGGAGATTGTGGGCTGGGACGCATGGCTCGAAGGCTTGTGGCAGCAGAGGCTGCGCACCGGCAATGAATCGCGCTTGCTGCTCTCCAAAGTACAGGAGCACGAGCTCTGGGTGCGGCTGGTCAAGCCCAGCATCGAGGGACTGCGGCTGATTTCAATCGACGGCGTGGCCGATCTGGCGCAGGAGGCTTATGCGCTGCTCTCTACCTATGACGCGCTTGACTTTCTCAACAGCAGGCTGCTGGGCCCGGACGCGGACAGCTTCTGTGAGTGGGCGCGCGACTTTGAGCGGGAATGCCGGGAGCAGGGATGGTTCAGCCGAAGCAAACTGCCGCTGATTCTACGCGAAGCCGTACTCAGCCAGAAGATCTCTTTGCCTTCCCAGGCGGTACTTGCCGGGTTCGATCGTGAGACCCCGGCGCAGAAGAGTTTGCTGGCGGCCATCGTGGCCCGGGGCTGCATTTTTGAGAGGCTGGAGACCGGACCAGCCCCGGCAGAAGAAGCAATACTGGTCTCCGCGAATGATGCGCGCGAGGAGATCACGATCTGCGCGGAGTGGATTCGGCGCCAGCTTGAATTGGCCGCGGCTGGGAATCAAAGCATACGCGCCTCCGTGATCGTACCTGATGTATCGAGCGTTCGCGGCGAGGTGGAGAGGATCTTTCGCCAGGTGCTGGCCCCACAGTTGATCCCGGTGGGCGCGCCCGAATCCTCTCTGCCATTTGAGTTTTCGCTGGGCGTTCCTCTGGCTCAAACTCCCATGGCGCGGGCCGCGCTTCTGCTGTTGAGCTGGATGACGGATGCTCTGCGGCAGGAAGAGCTGACATGGCTGGCGCTCTCCGGATTTCTCTGGAGCGACGAGTCCGACTTACTGGCGGTGGCCGAGTTTGATGCCAAGACGAGGCGCGTGGGCGTGCTTCCCCCGGAGTACACCTTGGACGCTTACCTGCGGCAACAGGGGTGGAACCGGAGTGAAGTATTAAAAGGATTACGCCGGCGCCTGCAGGCCGCGCGATGGGCCTGGGAAGAAGCGGGAGCGGCGCTCAGCTTTGCCGATTGGGCGGAGCGGGCCAAGGCAATCCTGTCGGCCGCCGGCTGGCCGGGCGCGCACCGGCTGATAAGCGAAGATTTCCAGATCCTGAAAAAGTGGGATCAGTTGCTGGACAGCATAGCCACTCTGGCCTTCGATGGACGCCGAGTTGTCTATGCGGAGTTTCTGCGCGCGCTCAAGCGGCAGGCCGAGCAGACCATCTTTTCATCCCAGTCCCGCGGCGCTCCTGTAGAGATCCTGGGAGCGTTTGAAGCGGCGGGCATGGAGTGGGACGTGATATGGTTCCTTGGCGCCGATGACGCCCGCTGGCCTGCGCCGGCGCGTGCCCATCCTTTTATCCCTAAGCTCTGGCAGAAGCAGCACGGAATGCCGCATGCCGATGAGAATGCCGATTGGGAATTGGCCAGGCAGGTGGCGGCGCGAATCCGGCGGAGCGCGCCTCGCTGCGTCTTCAGCTATGCGCTCAACGATAACGAGGGCGATGAAGACGGGCAGCGCCATCCATCGACCGCGCTGCCGGCCGATCTGAAACCGGTTCCCTTGTCCCAGATGCGGGAGTATCTGGCCATTGCGGAAGAGAGCGAGCCGGAACATCCGGCTCTTATGGCCGAAGAAGAGCCGGCGAGCGGAATCCTCTGGCCGAAGGAGCGTGAGGCAGGAGGCCAGGAGGTGCTGAAATTGCAGGCCGCATGTCCCTTCCGCGCCTTCGCCGAGGTGCGCCTCCGCGCACGCGAGATTAATCGCACAGATTGGGGGCTGGACCCGCGGGATCGGGGCAATCTCTTGCACAAGGCTCTTGAGGGACTGTGGCGCGAGTTGAACGACCGCGATTCGCTGACCGAGGCCAAGAGCACGGGGATGCTGCGCGGGATTGTGGAGCGCCATGTAGACGGGGCGCTGGCTAGGTATAGAGAAAATAAAAAGGAGAAGCCGGGCGCGAGCGAGCCGGACAATTGGAGCGGCGCCTATCTCCGTGCCGAACGGGAGCGCGTAGTCAGGTTGATTGAAGAGTGGCTGGAGTACGAAGCACAGCGAGGCTCCTTCACCGTTGAAGGTAACGAAGAGCCGCTGACGGCAAGCGTGGGCGAGCTTACTCTCAAGCTGCGGGCAGACCGGATCGACCAGGTGGAGGGGGGCCGTTTGCTGATCGATTACAAGAGCGGAAAAGTGACCGCGTCCGCCTGGGAGGGCGATCGGCCGGACGAGCCGCAGCTACCGCTCTATGCAGCCTTTGGCAACGTTGCGCCGCTGCGCGGAGTGCTCCTGGCGCAGATCCGTGCCGGCAATGTGAAATTCGATGGCGTGAAAGAGGCTGATCTCGCAGTCCTTCCCGGCGCCTCGCGGCTATCCCGTATCCCTTTCTCCGAGGATCTGCTGCGGCAATGGGAGAAGACCCTGCTGGCGCTGGGCGCTCAGTTTCTCAACGGTGAGGCGCAGGTGGACCCTAAACGATTCCCCAAGACATGCGAGTTCTGCGCCCTGCCGGGGCTTTGCCGGGTGGCCGAGATCGAGCGCGAACCGGAGGAAGAAGGCGGAAACAATGGCGAGCAGCTTGATTAAGTCCGGCATTCATCCTGGGATGAACACCGGGGCGGACGCGGGTCTCTCGCTGGAGGACAAAGCGGCGCGCGACCAGGCGCTCGAAACGCAAAGCTCCTTCATCGTCCAGGCGCCGGCCGGTTCGGGCAAGACCGATCTGCTGACGAAGCGCTTTTTGAAGCTCCTGTCGGTGGTGGACGAGCCGGAACAAATCCTCGCCATCACCTTTACCCGCGCGGCTACGAGGGAGATGCGAGACCGGGTGCTGGGTGCGCTCAAGCAGGCTCAACTTACGCCCGAGACGGGCGAACCAGCTCACGCCGCGCTCAAGCAGGACGCAGCGCGAGGATGGAAGTTACTGCAACAGCCGCAGCGGCTCAACATCCAGACCATCGATTCCCTGTGTCTCACCATTGCCAGTGAAACACCCTTGCTCTCCCGGCTGGGAGGCTCGCTAGCCCCGACCGAACACGCCGAACCCCTCTATGCTTTGGCGGCGCGGCGCACGCTGGCCCGCTTGGGCGGCGATCACGGGGAACTCTCCGCAGCCATTCGCGCATTGCTCGAGCTGCGCGAGACCAGCTTGAGCGATTGCGAACAACTGATCGCCGGAATATTGGCTCAGAGAGACCAGTGGGGAGCCCTGCTTTCCTTCGGCCCGGAACCCGATTGGCCCATAGTGCGGAATACCCTGGAAGCCCCTTTCAGGCGGGAGCACGAGCGGGTGATCGCGCGAGCGCACGCCCTGTTCTCCAGCTACCCGGAGGCGGCGGAGAGTTTGCTCGAATTGCTGGCCTACGCTTGCGAGAACCTGGAATGCTTAGGCACTAACTCAGCGGTGCTTCACTTAAAAGGTATGACCCGGCTCGACCAGTTGATCGAGAGCCGCCATTGGGCCTGCGTCTGTGAGTTCCTGCTGACCCAGGAGAACACCTGGCGTGTTCAAACCAACCGCAAGAACGGGTTTCCACCGGGCAAAGCGCAATCTCATGAGAGCCGGCAAAAAGAGCGCTTCGTTTATCTCATTGCAGAGCTTGACCGGGATCCGGAATTTCACAGAGTCCTGTGCGAGCTGCGCGATTTGCCACCGCCTCAGTACTCGGAGGAGCAGTGGCTGCTGCTCAAGCACATCCTGCTGCTGCTTCGCCATTCTACCGCCGAGCTGCGGCTGATCTTCGCGGAGCGGAATGTAGTTGATTTCGCGGAACTGAGTCTGGCGGCGCGGCAAGTCTTGCGCCATGAAGGCGCAGGCCTGCCGCCGGACTTGGTCCGGCGATGGCCGCACCTGCTGGTAGACGAGTTTCAGGACACATCTCGCGGCCAATACGAATTGCTTGCACTGCTGATCGAGGCCTGGGAATCTGAGGGCAGTTGCTTTCTGGTCGGCGACCCGATGCAGTCGATCTACAGCTTCCGCCAGGCGGAGGTAGAGCTTCTTCGAGCGGACTCGCCGCCACGGATTGGGAGAAGAGCCGGCAAAGCTGGCTTTACAGCCGCTCCAGTTGCAGATGAACTTCCGCTCCCACGCGGGTTTGGTCGACAGATTGAACGAGATCTTTGCCAAGGTCTTCGCTTCCTCCCCTGGCGGTGAATATCAGGTCGCCTTCGCTGCTTCGGTCGCCAGCAAGCCGGCTCCAACCGCCGCGGAGAGTGTGCACCTGACCGCCCAGTTTCTCCATTCCGGCGCCGGACAAGAGGAGGTCCTGGCGGCTGAACGAACGGAAGCGGAGAAGGTGGTCCGCGTGATTCGGGACCATTGGCCACAGGTCAAAGCCGCCGCAAAACAGGAACAAGGACAGTTTCGTATCGCCGTGCTGGTGCGGGCGAAGAATCATTTGGCGGAGATTGCGAAGAGACTTAGAGAAGCCGCAATTCCCTTCCGCGCGATCGAGATCGAGGAGTTAGGCGAGCGCCAGGAAGTGCTGGACCTGACCGCGCTGGTGCGTTCCCTGCTGCAGCCTATGGATAGGATCGCGTGGCTGAGCGTCTTACGCGCTCCCTGGTGCGGATTGAAATTGCGTGACCTGCATATCCTGTGCGGGAGCGACGACCGTGAGCTGGCCGAGCGGCCGGTCCTCGAGTTGTTGCGCATGCGCATTCCATTGTTAAGCGTAGATGGCCAGCAGAGAGCCTCCCGAGTGGCAGCTGTGCTTGAAGAGGCCTTGCAGGGCAAACACCGCCAAGTCTCCTTCGCTCATTGGGCGGAGCGGGTTTGGCGAACATTGGGCGGGCGGGAATGTGTGGATCGCACCGGTTACGAGAATGCGCGCGCCTTTTTTCGCATGTTGGAGGAGCTGCCTCCAGATGGAACCCAACTCGAGCAACAGCTCGATCGCCTCTTCGCCCAGCCGGACCCCAATGCCAGCCAGCGGTGCGGCGTGCAGCTCATGACCATCCACAAGTCGAAGGGCCTCGAATTTGAGGTAGTGATTGTTCCCGGGCTGCACCGGCAAACCACCAGAGATCGTCACTCGCTCCTGAGCTGGCTGGAGCGGAGTACGCTCGATGGCCCTGAAGAAGCCGAGGGGCGCGAGTTCCTGGTTGCTCCCATCGGCCGCAAGGGCGGCGACACGGACCCGCTCTACGGTTGGATTGTTCAACAGAGGACGCGTAAGCAGGCGGAGGAAGCCAAGCGGCTGCTGTACGTGGCCTGCACCCGGGCCAGCCGGGAGCTGCGTCTGATGGGAACGGCGACGGTGGCGATTCACAATGATGGAAGCGAATCCCTGACGCCTGGCAGAGGCCCAACCTTGCTTAGAACGGCGTGGCCCGCGCTGGAGGAAGTCTTCCAGGCGAAGAGGGCGGCACACAAACATGACTCTGCCAATCCTAAGCAGAGCGCACTCCCCTTTCCGGAATCGAGCGTCTCCGTCTCCCAACCGAAGACTCTGCAACTGCGGCGGTTGCCTGCCGACTGGCAATTCTCTACCACCCTGAAAGAGGAAGAGGGGCCGCGGGATTTAGGAACTGAAGCCCCAGAGCTGTTCGATCGTCCAGGTGGATCGTTGAAGGCGCGCGCCCTGGGTGTGGCCGTACATGCGCTGCTCGAGGATCTCACCGAGGAGCTTACTCACCTCTCCGGCAGCGGCCCGGAAGTGCTGTTGGACAGAGTAGAAGGCTGGCGCCCACGCGCAGCCGCCCTCTTGCGCCATGGCGGTTTGCCTCGACCGGAGGCTGAAGCCAACGCGGCAAAAGCCGTCCAGGCGCTGAAAGCAACGCTCGAGGACTTGAACGGACAGTGGATTCTAGCGGCTCGCCGCGAAGCCCAGACCGAGACATCCTGGTCGGTATGGCTGGATTCGGAGCAAGCGGGAGGAACACTCAAGACTCATCGCGGAGACCGAATCTTCCGCGCAGGAGCGGAACCGGGCTCGACCGGGCAAACACATCTATGGATCGTGGATTATAAGACGGCCCAGCACAGCGGCGCCGGCCTCGAGGCATTTCTGGCCGAAGAGAAGGAAAAATACAAGCCGCAGCTAGAGACCTACGGCCGCGTGCTGCGCAAGGTGCACGGCGAAGAACTGCCTTTGCGCCTGGCGCTTTATTATCCGCTGCTTCAAAGATTGTTGTGGTGGGAAGGTTAGTATCAGACACGGACCGCCCAGCGTGAACCGCGAAGACTTCATCGGCAGTTGCCCCTAAAATCGGGTGAGGAAAGCTTGGTTGGCAATTACACCTACTTTGTCATCTCGATCGGAGCGAAGCGGAGTGGAGAGATCTGCGGTTTCCCATATCTGGCGCAAAGAACGCGCCAGATATGGGCGCCCAGGATTCCCTGAATGATCTTGGGAGAGTTTATTCGATCTTGGGCGTGAACCGCAAATCTCTCCGCTCCGCTTCGCTCCGGTCGAGATGACAAATTAAGTGCGACGCGTACTGTCCACCGACATGAATCCGGGTGCCCCAGGTTCGCGAAGCTAACCTGGGTCTTTTCGAGAGTTTGTGGTTTATGTTGTTTGGGGAAACCGTAGAACGGTCAGAGCAGGGTCAGAGGGGGAGTAGACGGTAGAGCGCCACAGGCCTCCGCATAGCGGTAAAACTCCCGCAGCCCGTGCAAGCATGCCTCGTCCAGCGTGTAATGAATGTTGGTGGTCAGATAAGCGCGAATGGTGGCCGGAGGGACCGCGATGCTTTCCGACCACTCCGAGACCAGATCCTCCACGTGTTCGAGCCCATGGTCTCGCGATGTCTGGAGATCCCGGACCAGGGTTTCCGGAGAGATGCCGGTCTCGCGCAAGGAGTCGGTTCGGACCGCCCAAAAGGCCGAGACCCAAGGCAGGCCGGTCACCATGCGCCACTCGTGTGCCAGATCAAGGTAGAGCAGCCGCTCTCCGGTGCGGCGCTCGCGATCTTCGCGATTCTCCAGAGCCAGGAGCGCCGGATCGCCGATGAGCAGCGCCGCATCGGCAGATGCGAGCATGGCTTCAAGGTCTGGCGGATGGGGAGAAAACTCCGCCGGCCTTCTCCAGAAAAGATCAAAGAGAATGCGTGTGTAGGTGGTAGACGTCAGCGAAGAAGTGTCTACCGCCACCTTGCGCACCGCGGAGATCCCACCCGCCGGCCGCACCACCAGAAGAATCGAGCGAATGTGGTCAAGCGACCCAACCGTGCAGCCGGGCACGATGGCGAGCGATGGGGTGGTGGCATACGATGCCACGGGGACCAAGCCGAGATCCGCCTCGCCCGTTTGGAGCCGCAGGGCGCAGTTCGAAGGCGTGGTGTAGTCGATCGCATAGCTTTCAAGCAGGCGATCGCGCCCAGGCTGGTGCTCGAAATCCCACATCAATGGAGCTGGATTGAGGAAGTCAATCGCAGCCATACGCAGACGGCGCCTTTGGCGTTGAATCACCCATTAGTGTAGCTTGCATTTCTTGACAGCAAGGGCTGCCCCCGTTAGTCTCGGCCCAAACGCCACAGACAATATTCAACCTGCACCCTTGGGTCTGCCGCGAAGCTTCCCCCGACCATGACGAGCCACGACCAACGCGATTCATCCCTGGCCTTAGAGGCAGCCACATCGCAGTCTGCTTGGGAAAACCAGATCGCATGGCTCGCTCTCGCGCTTACGCCCGGGCTGGGACCGCGAAGAATTCTTCAGGCATGGCAAGCGCTGGAGGACATAACAAAGCTTTTCCGGCTCTCGCTCACGGAGCTGGAATCGTTGAAGTTCCCGGCCTCGGCGGTGCAGTTTCTGTTCAACGGCAAAGCACGTGCGGAGGCGGAGGAAGAATTGACACGCGTGCGTGAGCAAGGGGCCGCCATCCTTACCTATTCCGACGATGCGTACCCGGCGCGCCTGCGCGAGATCTTCGATCCGCCTCCAGTGCTTTGGATCCGTGGAGACGCCGCGCAGCTCTCTCGCCCATCGATCGCCGTGGTGGGCACCCGCCATCCCACGCCCTATGGCTCCGGCATAGCCGCTATGCTGGCGCGCGACCTGGCTGTCCGCGGGCTGGTGATTCTAAGCGGAATGGCAAGAGGAATTGACGCTCAGGCGCATCGCGGCGCACTCGAGGCAAAGGGTTCAACGGTGGCCGTCTGGGGCACGGGAATCGACGTCATCTATCCCAAGGAGAATAAGTCGCTGGCCGAGAGCATCCTCGTGAGCGGCGGGACATTGGTCTCGGAGAACCGCCTGGGCACCTTTCCGGCGCCGCAGAATTTCCCCCGCCGCAACAGAATCTTGAGCGGCATGAGTATCGGCGTCCTGGTAATCGAGGCGGGAGAAAACAGCGGCACCAGGGTGACGGCGCGCTGCGCGCTGGAGCAGAATCGCGAGGTCTTCGCGGTGCCCGGCAACGTGACCACAAAGAATGCCTGGGGGCCTAACACGCTGATTAAACAGGGGGCCAAGCTGGTCGCGACGTGGGAAGACGTGTGGGAAGACTTGCCCTCGCAGGTCAGGCTGCAGCTTGAGGGCGAGTTGGGTTTTGCATCGTTAGGCGGAAATGCCGCATCCTTAGTTCAAGAATTGCCTCTTCAGGAGCACGAGAAGCTTGTTCTCAGCATCTTGCGTCATGATGACGCGGTGCAGTTGGACGAATTGATTGAGAGACTCGATCCTACCCTCTCTTCGTCTGAAATCTTCACGGCTCTCTTTGAGCTGGAGTTAGCCGGCCGAATCAAACAACTTCCCGGCAAAAATTATGTATTGCGCTTGTAGCCCGCAAGAGCAGAACGCAGGCAGGCTGAGTGAGAAAGTGCAACCAGATTGTCCATCCGGGCATCCTGACAATCCGCCTGGTTGTTCGGGCGCTCAACAGCAGGGTAGATTGAAGAGGCCGGAGCGTGTTAGCTTGCAGAAACATCGCTGCGGCGCCCCGAGTGCTTTCGAGGGCCTGCTCCTCACGGCTGCTGCGGTGACAGTGTAAAGGAAAACGATGAGCAAATCACTTGTGATCGTCGAATCGCCTGCCAAGGCAAAGACGATCAGCAAATATCTCGGAAAAGATTACGCGGTCGAAGCTTCCATTGGACATATCAAGGACCTGCCGAAGAATAAGATCGGGGTCGATTTGTCAGACGGCAGCTTCGAGCCCGACTTAATTATCATTCCGGGAAAAGAAAAAGTAGTCGAGCGATTAAAGAAGCTGGCCAGGACGGCAACGGCCGTTTTTCTCGCCCCCGATCCGGATCGTGAAGGAGAGGCGATCGCGTCTCACCTGCAGGATGAGCTTAAAGGAATTACCAAGAAGAGCCTGATTCGCCGCGTGACCTTCAACGAGATCACGCCAAAGGCGGTGCGAGCGGCCTTTGAACACTCGCGAAATGTCGATCAGCATTTGGTTGACGCGCAACAGACACGCCGTGTGCTCGACCGTATTGTGGGCTACCAGATCTCGCCTCTGCTTTGGGATAAGGTGCGCCGCGGCCTTTCCGCAGGGCGCGTGCAAACCGTCGCTCTGCGGCTGATCGTCGAACGGGAGCGTGAGATCCAGGCCTTCGTGCCGGTGGAATACTGGACCTTGGACGCTCAGCTCACCCCGGCGAAGGAGCAGACTGAGTTTACTGCGCGCTTTGTTGGCATCGAGGGAGTCAAGGCCACAGTAGAAACCGTAGATACGCCTTCTCTGCCAAGCAAGGAAGCAACCGATGCCGTCGTTGCCGCACTGGAAACAGCAAAATGGTCGGTAAGGAGTGTAGAGAAAAAGGAGCGCCGGCGCAACGCTGCGGCGCCCTTCACCACCAGCAAATTGCAGCAGGATGCCTCCCGGCAACTGGGCTTCAGCGTCAAGCGCACCATGGGTGTGGCGCAGCGGCTCTATGAAGGAGTGGAGCTGGGCAGCGAGGGCTCGGTCGGCCTCATCACCTACATGCGCACCGACTCCACCCGCGTCTCGCCCGACGCCATCGCCGAAGTGCGGACATGGATCGAGCAGAAACATGGCAAACAATACTTGCCTGCGGCTCCCAATGTCTTTAAGAGCAAGAAAGACGCGCAGGATGCCCATGAAGCCATTCGCCCCACCAATGTGGAGCAACATCCGGATCTGATCAAGCGCTATGTCAGTGACGAACAATACCGCCTCTACCGGCTGATATGGCAGCGTTTTGTCGCATCCCAGATGACGCCCGCGGTCTATGACCAGACGACCGTCGATATCGCAGCCCAAGCGGACCGGCGTTATGACTTCCGCGTCACCGGCTCGGTCTTGAAATTCGATGGTTTCCTCAAAGTCTATGAAGAGGCCAAGGAGAAGAAAGACGATGAGGATGAAGAGCTTAAGAATCAATTGCCCGCTCTTGAAAACGGGCAGGCTCTCGCTCTCAAGGCTCTGCTGCCGGAGCAGCACGCGACCGAACCCCGGCCGCGCTTCAACGAAGCCTCTCTGGTGCGCGAGCTTGAAGAGCGCGGCATAGGCCGTCCCTCGACTTATGCAACCATCATCAACACCATTCAAGAGCGCGAGTATGTGACCCGGGTAGGCGGAGGCAAGGGAGCAAAGTTCGTGCCCACGGAAATCGGCCTGGTGGTCACCGATTTATTGGTAGCTAACTTCCCCTATATCTTTGACCCGCAATACACCGCCAGGCTGGAAGAAGAGCTGGACGATATCGAGGATGGCAAGGAGCGCTGGACAACGCTGCTGGGCGGCTTCTACGGGCATTTCACCAAGGAACTCCAGCGCGCCGAGAAGCACATGGAAAACATCAAGCGGATGGAAAAGCCGACGAGCGAGATATGCGACTTGTGCGGCTCCCCGCTGGTGCTCAAGTGGGGCAAATTCGGCTCCTTCTTCGCCTGCAGCACCTATGACAAGAAAGACCCGAATAGCTGTACCTTCACCAAAGAGAACTTCGCCGCTAAACCGGAGCTGAAAACGCCGGATGCGCAAGAGGGGGAGCAGGCGGAGGAGTACTGCGAAAACTGCGGCCGGGTGATGGTCCTCAAGCGCGGGCGCTTCGGCATGTTCATGGCCTGCCCTGGATACAACGAGGATCCGCCCTGCAAGACAACCAGGAGGCTGAACCAGAAGCAGCAACAGAAGCCGCCGGTGCCGCTGGACGAGAAGTGCCCCAAATGCGGCGAGCAACTGGTGCTGCGCAATGGTCCCTACGGGGAGTTTGTCTCCTGCAGCGGCTATCCCAAGTGCAAGTACATCAAGCAAAACATCATCGAAGGCATGAAGTGCCCGGTATGCGGAACCGGAGACATCGCCGAGCGGAAGGCGCGCCGGGGAAACATCTTTTACGGCTGCACCAACTATCCCAAGTGCGACTTCACTTCGAACTGGAAGCCAGTTCCCCAGAAATGCCCGGAGTGCGGCAGTCCTTATTTGGTCGAGAAGACGCTCAAGTCGGGGGTGTATCTGGTTTGCCCCAACAACCGCAAGCCCTCCGCCGAGGAAGAGCCGGTAAAGAAGAAACGGCGGGCCAAAGGCGAAGCCGAGCCGGAAGCTGCGGTTGCTTGTACGTTCATCCAGAAAATAGCCGATCCTCAACCCGAATCGGTTGAGGCTATGCGTTATCAGACCAAACCAGAGGCTCTGCCCGTAGGGTGAAGATGGAAAATCGAATGGATACGATGTTGGCCACGAATGGAGACGCTCAACTGATCCTCAAGCTCTACGAACTGCGGACGGAAGAGCGGATGCGCAACGCGAGAAGATGGGTAACGAGTGAATTCTGGCCGTCATCCGCCGAGGAGATCCTATCGGTGCTGCACGCCTCTGAAACCGACGAGAATGCCTACCTCCGCCAGGTGACGAGCTACTGGGAGATGGCCGCGGCCTTTGTGTTGCACGGAGCCCTGGACGCCGATCTCTTCATCGCCTGCAATACGGAGAGTCTCTTCATCCTGGCGAAGTTCTACCCTTTTCTCAAGGAAGTTCGAGCCGAATCGCCGAACTTTCTTATCCGGACCGAAGAACTGGCCAATCGCTTCGGCGAAGCGCGACAGCGTCTGCAACGCATGATTCAAAAGCAGGAAGCGCGCCGCGCGGCAGTTTTAAAACAGTGAACGGCCGGTTCTCCGCCCTTCCCGAAATGTGCAATCCAAGGCTCCAATCTGCTAAGGTTGTCGGAAGAAAACGAGAGTCGAAACCGCATTTATGGCAAAGGCAACCTGGAACGGCAAAGTGATCGCCGAAAGCGAAACCTATGAAACAGTCGAGGGGAACATTTACTTCCCCGATAGCGCTATCCGCCGGGAATACTTCCGGCCCAGCTCAACGATCTCAACCTGTCCCTGGAAAGGGCAGGCCAGGTACTACAGTCTTCTGGTAGACGGACAGGAAAACCAGGACGCTGCCTGGTACTACCCCGACCCCAAACCGGCCGCTCGCAACATTAAGAATCATATCGCCTTCTGGCGTGGGGTTGAGGTCGAGAAGTAGCCGCCTTCCCGAGCAGCCGGGATTTCCGCAGGAGCGCGGGCATGCGCGTCGCATGGTCTACCGGAACGATCCTCCTATTAAGTTTCCTGGTGGCCGGAACGTCGTGCCGAGCCATTACCGCAGCCCAATACTACGGCTCCGCCCCTTCGCAGCAGCCCGCTCCTCAGCCGGGTGCTGCAGCCCAGGATATCGAGGCCTTGCGGGAGATCGAATCGAACTATATGCGTGCTGAGATGGAAGGCAGCGCAAAGCTCGCCGGAACTATCCTGGCCGACGACTATCTTGGCATTCGAAGCGATGGCACGGCCATGGACAAGGCCGCGGTTCTGAACAACCTGGCCAACTATAGCCGCACCCGGGAGCGCTACAGCATCACGGCAACGAACATGCGCGAGCACGTTTTTGGGGACACCGCTTGCGTCACCTATACCAAGGTCTACACTCTGCCGGTGAACGGCGCTTCCTACAGCGAGAATCTTTTGCACGTCTTCACCAGACGGAATGGTCTGTGGCGGCTTCAGGTGAGCAGTCCCATGCCAGCACCGCGCTTACAAGAAGCCGCAAAACCTAATGCACAACCTTAAGTATTGGGCTAATTACAGGGTCGATTGAGATTGGCGGTTTCCCATATCTGACGCAAAGGCGCGTCAGATGCGGGGCAACCCGGCTTTGCACAAAAACTGTCGAATCGGACCCGGCCATGCCGCTTCATTCGGTCTTGTGCACTACGACGTTATAGGTAACTAGCAAACTCTTTAGTAATGTGTTTATGAAGACTACTTGAGCGATTCGGCTGTTATCAATATAGGATCAAGTGCGTAGGCAGTCGTTTGGAGGGTATTGCCGGTGGGTACTGGACGCCGCCTACGAAACGGTCGAGTGGCCTTATCAGCCATTAGGGTTCGACTCCCTCTCCCTCCGCTAGGTTCTCGACCTTAAGATTTGATCGGCTGTGACCGATGTGTTAACATGATCTCAGTTTCGTAGGCGGCGTCCGACTTCGCGGATACCCAATAGGCAAAAGCCCCAGATTGATAACCTGGGGCTTTTGTATTTATTGTGCAAAGCCGGGGTTCCTCGATCTGTCGCCCCAATCATTCAGAACTACAATGTAAAACTTAATATTACTCGGCTATTTAACTGATATAACTGAGAAGAACTCATTTCTGGTGCCCCAGGTTCGCGCTAACCTGGGTTTTTCAATCCCGTCTACCCAATGGCCGGTAGTCACGGAGTCGATTCCTCAGGGTGCTCGGGGATCGCCGATTTTCTCTCGCTCCCTGACATCTCTGGGATAATGAAATTGCTCTGGCGTCTAAACCGGCCGGCCGCTCGTGACCTAGTCTCCCGCGGCATGCACCGCAGTTTGCCCCGATGAAGCCACTCAGATTGGTGATGACTCCTACGCGCAACCGCCGATTGAATGAAGTAATCGGCTTGGTCCTGCTGGTTGCGGCGTGCCTCCTCTTCCTCTCGCTGGTTTCTTATCATTCCAGCGATCCGTCATTCAATACCGTAGTCAGCTCCGGGACTCATGCGCAAAATTGGATAGGCCTCGCCGGCGCCAACGTAAGCGATCTGTTGCTGCAGATCCAGGGAGTGGCGGCTTTCTTTCTGCCTCTATTGCTAGGCGCCTTGGGATGGACCTGGATGCGCTCGCGTCCGGCGGGGTCGCCCGCGGCAAAGGCTTTGGGCATGCTGCTCAACATAATCTTCTTGCCGGCTTTCTTCGGCTTATTTCCCGGGAATCTCCGATGGATGCACGCCCTGCCGATTGAAGGTCTGACCGGACGGATAGTAGTCGACACACTGGTTGAATACCTGAACCTGCCCGGCGCGACGATCGTCATTCTGAGCATGGTGGCCGTTTCTCTTTATCTTTCGACCACCTTCAGTTTCAATACAGCGCGGGAATGGCTGGCGGTTCGTCTGGCTTTTCTATATGCATGGCGCGACCGGGTGAGGAACTGGCGCGCGGCGCGTGCACGGGCCAAAGCGGAGAGCGCGATCGCAAAGGAGCAAGCGCAGAGCCAGAAACTGGAGGCCAAGGCGCGAAAGGCAGCCGAAAAGAAGGGCAAGCGGCAAGCGGCCAGTAGCGATCAAGACGAGGAGATGCCGGCTTTCCGCCGCGGTGGTTTTGCGGACGTATCCGCGCCGGCTCCTGTCTACCGTGCGCAACCATCCGAGGCGGCGGCAGCTACATTTTGGGACCAAATGCCACGGACCAACATTCCCGATCCGGAGCCTGAGCCGGAGTTGCCTTTAGAAATCGAGCCGCTGGCCGAGCGCGCTCAGCCGCCGGCTCCGGCACCACTCCCGGTTCCCATGCCGAGGCGCGATTCCACCCGGCAAATCATCGTAGGCGAGCGAGCGGAAGTCGAGGCGCGGCAAGTTACGGTTGCCCCTAAGTCGGTGAGCGGCTTTAAGTTGCCCCCCAGCACGCTGCTGCACAGGAGCGACGAATCGCAGATCATCCGGGAAGACGAACTGCGCGATGAGGCCAAGGTGCCGGTGGAAAAGTGCGCCGAATTCGACGTGCGGGGGCAGGTGGTGCAGATCAATCCCGGTCCCGTGGTCACGACCTTTGAGTTCCGGCCAGAAGCTGGCGTGAAGTATAGCCGGGTCACCGGCCTAGCCGAAGACCTCTGCTTGGCGATGCGCGCAGAAAGTATCCTGATCGAGCGCATGGCGGGGAAGAGCACAGTGGGCATCCAGGTCCCTAATCATCAGAGGGAGACCATCTGGCTGCGGGAAGTAATCGAGTCGGAAAACTTTTCCCAGACTAAATCCAAGCTGACCTTGGCTATGGGCAAGGACATCAATGGGCGCATCATGACCGCCGACCTTGCGACCATGCCCCACGTCCTGATCGCCGGTTCCACGGGCAGCGGTAAATCCGTGGCCATCAACGCAATGATCATGTCAGTGCTCTACAAGGCCACGCCGGCACAGGTGCGCCTCATCATGGTGGATCCCAAACGGGTGGAGCTAGGAATGTACGAGGGGATTCCTCATCTCTTTACCCCGATCATCACCGAGCCGAAGCTGGCCGCCAACGCCCTGCGCAATGCGGTGCGGGAAATGGAGCGGCGGCTCAAGCTGCTGGCTTCGCGCAGTGTGCGCAATATCGACCAGTACAACAAGCTCTTTGAGAGCGGCACGCCGAGCCTCTTCGACGATCCGCAGGCAGACCAGCCGCTCCCCAACATCATCATCATCATCGACGAATTGGCCGACTTGATGATGCTGGACAAAGCCAACGTGGAGGAGGCGATTACCCGTTTGGCGCAGATGGCGCGCGCGGTTGGAATCCATCTGGTGCTGGCTACCCAGCGGCCCTCGGTCGACGTCATTACAGGTTTGATCAAAGCCAACGTCCCTACCCGCATTTCCTTTCGCCTGGCCACCAAAGTGGATTCGCGCACCATCGTCGACTCCAACGGCGCCGAAGCATTGCTCGGCCGTGGAGACATGCTTTTCCTGCCGCCGGGCACTTCGCGGCTGCAACGTCTGCACGCTCCATTTGTGACGGAGAAGGAAATTGCCGCAGTGGTTGAATTCTGGAAAAGCCAAGGCCAGGCAGAATATGTCGAGGGCTTCCTGGAGTCTCCCAAGGACGACAAAGGCCGTGAGCTGGACCTGGAACCGGAAGACGGCGATGCCAACGATGAGCTCTTCGAGGATGCGCTGCGCCTTGTGCTGGAGTTCGGGAAAGCATCTACTTCCCTGCTGCAACGACGGTTACGCATCGGCTACGGCCGTGCGGCGCATCTTATCGACATGATGGAGCGCGACGGCATTGTCGGTCCTTCCGATGGGTCTAAGCCGCGGGAGATACTCAAGCCGCCGGATTGGCTGGACCAGATCGAGCCGGCCATCCGGTCCTGAGCTAAGCCTCATATTTTCAGTATGCTTCTCTCGATCTGTGATTCCCCGCCTTTGCTTTCCTTTCTGTCGTTCCCGCAGGAATCCTGCGGGAACGACAGAAAGGAAAGCAAGGGCGGGAGGGGCCAAGCTTGATCGGCAACTCCACCGAATTTTCAGAGCAGGGCATGGCGTAACCACCAGTCACAAAGACGAGCACAAAAACTTTGGTGACGAAGGTTGTAGATTGAACTGATGCCTTTTTGCGCGGAATGTCATAGGATGCCGTAGGCGGAGTATTTCGCAAGGACAGGTCTGGTTTTGCAGGATACGCTCTCCAAGACACATCGATCCAGCGCAGCCGAGCAACACAGGGTTCTTCTGGTGGATGACGACGCCATCAGCCTGGAGATTCTGGCCCTCATGCTTGGCTTCGACGGGCATGAAGTGCTGCAAGCTATCGATGGCGAAGCCGCGCTCGATCTTTTAGCCGCTAGCGGTTCCGCGGCCTCCCCGGATGTGCTTCTAGTGGATTTGCAGATGCCGGGCATCTCCGGCCACGAACTGGCGCGGAGAGTTCGTGCCATGCGCGGCCCCAAGCCGTTGCTGCTGGGGATGAGTGCGACGACTTTGGACAACCGTCAATTGCACGGCTTTGATGGCTTTCTGCTCAAGCCTCTCGAACTGGAGGAACTGCGCCAAGCCCTCGGATCCCGAAAACATCGGCGGCGGCCGGAGCTTCAGGCCGACCGCAGCTCCGTAATTCAGACCAGGGCTGAAACCGGCAACGGAAGGCGGCGATCAGTGATCGATCGCGCGAAGCGGACGGAGGCGCGCACCGTAGCAACCTCTGCGGAGCGCGAAGGCATTAACCAGGCGGTCCTAAGCAAGCTGCGGCAGGCAATGTCGGCGGACTCGCTCAACCAGCTCTATACCGCATGCCTCACCGACTCCCGCGATCGGGCGATCGCACTTCGAAGATTGGCCGACACCGGTGAGATGACGGAGGTGAGCCGGGGCGCCCACCAAATTAAAGGAGCAGCCCTGATGGTCGGCGCCGCCCGCATCGCCCGGCTGGCTTCGGCATTGGAACTGGGGAGTTGCAAGAAAGAGGACGCTTTGCCGCTCCTGGATGATTTACTCAACGCTTGTGATCAGCTAGAGGGTATGCTTCTGGCAGGAAAATTAGACCAATCCAATGACGACACCAACAGCTAAGAACAACGATCGTTTGCAGCAGATCCGGATAGTTATTGCGGATGACCATCCGGTCGTTCGCGTTGGCGTACGTAACATGCTCCAGGTGGATCACTCGCTGGAAGTCATCGGCGAGGCATCCGACGGCGATGAGGCTATCACCGAAACCCTGGAGCTCTTGCCCGACATTCTCTTGCTCGACCTGCAGATGCCCCGTCTTCCTGGACTGGAGGCAATGCGGGCCATCATGAGCGGTTCGCCGACGGTGAAGATTCTCCTGTTGACCAGCACCATCACCACCCAACAAATCATCGAGGCCCTGCAGATCGGCGCCCGCGGCATCGTACTCAAGGATGCTTTGGCCGACCATCTCTCAACCGCTATCCGGGCCGTCTCTTCGGGCGATTACTGGATCGGCGGCAAGCGGGTGGTCAATCTGGTGGGCGCCCTGCACGATCTGATGCAGCAGGCAGCCGTGCCCGAGCGCAAGACCTACGGGCTGACGCCACGCGAATTGGAAGTGGTGGGTTGCATCGTGGAGGGCTGCAGCAACCGCGACGTCGCCAAACAGTTCTCCATAAGCGAGGAAACGGTGAAGCGCCACTTGTCCAATATCTTTGATAAAACCGGCGTCTCAACCCGCCTGGAGCTGGCGCTGTTCGCCATCGCGCATCAACTTGTCACCATGCAAACGTAAGCGTCCAACGTTTTACCGTAGGCCGAGTGCCCCAGGTTCGCGAAGCTAACCTGAGTCTGTTTCTTTCCATGCCGCGATCCAATGTGAGTCATACCGCTTACGAGCAGATGCGCGTAGCCGCCAATGGGAACTGGCAGACGCGTTCATGGGCCTGCGAGGAATGAAAATGAATTAAGCAAGCCTTGGATCGCGATTACATCAACTTTGTCATCTCGACCGGAGCGCAGCGGAGTGGAGAGATCTGCGGTTTCCCACATCTGGCGCAAAGAGCGCGCCAGATATACAGAAACCCAGGGTTAACTTCGCGAACCTGGGGCGCCCGTTTTCTCAACTTTGAGTCAACTAAACCATCGTCGCGAGCCGGGATTCGATATCCGCCAAAGCCGCTTCCAGCGCCGCCCTGCGAACCGGGCTGGATGTTCGCTCGGATAGAATGCGTTCCCGCTGAAGCCCCAGTTCCTGCTTCTGCCGTGCACGCTTCGCCATCTCCGCATCATTCAGCCTTTGAGCCGTAGCATTCATTCCATAACTCGCGCCGTCTAGAGACTGCTGCTCTTCCACAGACTTGCTTTCCCAACCTCGTGCCATACTTCCATGGTACGTCAGTTCCATCACGTATAGGTTTAAATCCATCGATGACCAAAGGGGCCTCAATGAAAGTTTGGCAAATATCCTCTTTTGGCCTCGACCGCCTGGAGATGAAGGACCTCCCCAAACCGAAACCCGGACCGGGCCAGGTTCTGGTGAAGGTGCACGCGGTCTCATTGAACTATCGCGACCTGCTAGTGGTGAGAGGCCAGTACAACCCGAAAATGCGCTTGCCTGCCATTCCCTGCTCCGATGGCGCCGGCGAAGTAGAGCAGGTAGGAGAAGGAGTAACGAGCGTCAACGTAGGCCAGCGTGTGGCGGGAATCTTCATGCAAAACTGGCTGGACGGCAGCCCCACTCCTGAACGCATTCGCGGCGCATTGGGCGGCGATATAGACGGCGTTCTGTCTGAATACGCACTGCTCCAGGAACAAGGCGTTTTGCCGGCGCCGGAGAATTTCTCTTATACGCAAACCGCGACTCTGCCTTGCGCGGGCGTCACTGCATGGAACGCGGTGGTTCATGCCGCGGAAGTGAAGCCAGGGGACACGGTGGCCATCCAGGGCACGGGAGGGGTCTCCATCTTCGCATTGCAATTTGCCAAGCTGCTTGGAGCGAGAGTGGTGGGCATCTCCAGCAGCGACCAGAAGCTGGAGAGGGCCAAGACGCTGGGCTTGAATGCCGGCTTGAACTACAAGCGCACTCCCGGCTGGTCACAATGGGTGCTGGAGCAGACCGGTAATCGCGGCGCCGATTTGATCGTTGAAGTGGGTGGAACAGGCACACTCAATCAATCGCTCAGGGCTGTGCGTATGGGTGGCGTGGTGGCTCAGATCGGCGTGCTCAGTCAATCGGACCAACCTTTGCAGATCGCGCCGATTCTTCACCGGCAGGTGCAAGTGAAAGGGATATACGTCGGCTCGCGCGCTCATTTCGAAGAGATGAACCGCGCCATCGCAGCCACCGATCTGCTGCCTGTGGTAGACAGGGTTTTCCCATTCGACGAGGCGCCGCAGGCCCTCCGGACAATGGAAGCCGCTGTCCACTTCGGCAAAATCGTAATCCAGGTTGTTGCGTGAAAAGATTACCTCCGGGAACCGCTTCATCTATCTGGCTGAAACTGCGAGGCTAACCTCTAAAGGAGGTAACTCTTTCAAAACTAGCAGGTTACCTCCTAGTACCAAAGATGTATTTTCCCTACGACAAAAGAGACATTTTGAGGCACAATGCATCTATAAGTGTGAGCAGAGGGCGGGTTGGCCCGATGCAACTGTGCGCGGAAGGAGCGCTGTTCGTTATGGATTGGATACATTCTCTGCTGGGGTTCCTCTACGACTTGATGTTTGGATGCCGGCACGGCCGGCAGACGCGGCCGTTCACGCTGGAGCAACAGACGTACAAGGTGTGTCTCGACTGCGGAAGCAAGATCTATTACTCGCGGGAGCGGATGACTCCGCTCAGCGCGCGGGAAGTTCGCCGGATGAAGACCGCTCACGCCGGCGTTCTCTCGGTAGTCCCCGCGGCGGCTCATCCCGCCATTCTGGGATCCGCAGGCAAATCGAACGCAGCCGCCTGATTTTGTTGGCCCGCCCGGCTCCACCTTCCCCGGCGGCGCGGATCCTGAGGAATCCCAGGTCCCAGAGTCGGGGGGGGGGGACTTGGGGCACCCCGGATTTGTGATCATCTTTTGGGAAGCCGCAGATCTCTCCACTTCGCTGCGCTCCGGTCGAGATGACAAAGTTAGGTGTAATTGCCAATCAAGCCTTCCTCAGTCCGATTTTCATACTCTTGGGTGGGTCACAGCCCCACGACAACGCGTCCCGAGATGATTTTCGAGAGCGCGACAGAATCCTTCCCAGCTGCCTCTTTCCGTTCAACCATCCTTCATGAACCTTCAGGCTGGCTCACGTATGCTTGATTCGGGGTGAGCAGCTCAGGGCGGAGCTTTCCAGCTTCGCTGAACGGCCTGGCGTCATCATTCATGCCGAAACCAAAAATAGCCCGCGCTCATGTATCACCGTTCCTCCCGTTGCTGTCCATCGCTTTGCTGTTGGCAGGATGCGGAGGCATGGGTTCGACTGCGCACATGAATAACGGCGGCCTGATTGTGCGCGCGGCGCGAGCCACTACCGACACAAACACTCCCGATCAGCTCACGGCCACGCTTACTTCAGGCGCGGCCACAGGTGTGGCCTGGTCGATCGTCGACGGCCAGAACGAGCCTTCGATCGGCCAGGGTTCTATCGACCGGAATGGCTTATATACACCCCCGCCACTGCTCTCGCGCGATGCTGTGAATGTCGAAGTCAAAGCGTCATCCGAGAACGATGCCCTGAACTCCGCGACCTATGTGCTCACGGTTACGCCGGGATTCGTGCAATCTCTTACGCCGGAGAACGCAACCTTGGCGCCGGGCGGGTCGATTCGCGTTACCGGTGAAATCGCCGAGGTGAATTCAGGCGCGGTCCACTGGTCGCTGGCCGCAACCGCCAACGTCGCAACGGATCAATTGGGCCCTCAATATGGGAGCATCGGAGCGGTCGTGTGCCAACACTCCTCTCAGGCCTACACCACTTGCTCGGCTACTTATACCGCTCCCCCTTCCACTCCGGCTGACGCTGCGTCCATCTATGTCACGGCATCGTCACCGGGCAACCTGCGCTCAACCGCCTCCTTGCACGTGTTGCTGAATAGAGCGAATTTCAACAACTCGCCGCTGGAAAACCAGGCGGCGCAAACCGATTACGTAGAGATGGGATCATCCGGAGGCAACGCGAATGACTATGATTCGTCGCAGGACGGCCGTGGCGATCAATATGTGAACGACTGTTGCGGAGGAACTCTAGGGGCGCTGGTTCAGGACCGGAAAAACAATCTCTACATCCTGAGCAACAACCATGTTCTGGCGGAATCGGACCAAGCGCGTTCCGGAGACACGATCATCCAACCGGCGCTGATCGACCTCAACTGCAACCCGCAGGCCGGACGAACCGTGGGTTCCCTGCGCTATGTTGTTCCTCTTGACGACCCTCGGACCAATGTCGATGCGGCACTGGCGGCGGCTACTCCGGCCGTCGATCCGAGCGGAGGAATCCTCGACCTGGGAGCCCCGCTCAATGGACGGTTGAGTCCGGCCGCTCCAGCCGGAGGACTGGGCGAGACGCTCACCGCAAGCCAACTCGATCACTTGCGCATAGCCAAGAGCGGACGAACTACAGGTCTCACCTGCGGCAGGGTTAATACCATCAATTTGAGCGTGCAGGTGGATTACTACTACGATTGCGCCGAGACCAAGCCCTCATACACCAAGACATACGAAAACCAGATCGGCATCCCCGGAATGGCCTTCGCCGACAGCGGCGACTCGGGCGCGCTAGTGATGGACGCAAGCAATGCCCAACCGGTCGGATTGCTCTTCGCCAGCGGGGGCGACAACAGTAATCACGGGTTCAGCGTCGCCAATCCCATTCAAGATGTGCTGAGCGAACTCGGCCAGATGAGCCAGGCGCAGGGACAGCAGTTTCAAATCGTGGGTGGCGCTCCTCATCCCATCACATGCTCCAACTACGACCGGAATGCCGGGACCGGTGTCTCTCCGGCGCTGACTCCGGCACAATCGGCTGAAGCTGAATCGGCGGCCGATTCGGCGGCCGCAATGCTTATGCGGCCAGGCAATGGCATCGTCGGCGCCGGCACGGGGAGAAGCCTGGATGCTCGGGAGGAACCGGCCGTTCTGGTTTATGTGAACAAGAACAAATCGCCTATCGCCGTTCCTAAGACCATCAGCGGTTTGCGGACGGTGGTGATCCCCACAGACGACAATGGCGTGGCCGCGGCCGTTTCAGCCGATCGGCTCCAAGGCATTCATCTGCCAGCCGGAGTGCTGCGGGCTGCCGCTCAAGTCGAACAGCAGTACGCTCCTAAGTTGATGAGCGATCCTGCATTTTTCGGCGTAGGTGTAACCCAAAGTTATGATAACCCGGCGGAAGCGGCTCTGCTTGTTCTGGTGGATATGCGGAAGACGCCCCAGACCATGCCCGACGTGGTGGGTGGCTTGCGGGTGCGCTATTTAAGAATCAACCGGCTTCACGTGACCAGGTCGAGATCGGCCAGCGGCGCCCGCCCCACGAGCTGCCAACTTCGCGCAATGCGCCGTTAAGTGCTCCGGGCAGAAGCTACGCGCTCTGCGCTACAGCAACCTGGGAATGCGGCTCGGGAGGCCCGACTCCATTTTCGGGAAGAAAAATCATGAAAACCGTGCCAGAGGATCTTCCGTTCCGCGTCGGCTCATCACAGGACCGGCTGGAGACGCGCACCGTGCCGTGGTGTTTTTGAATGATCCCATCGCTGACCCAGAGACCGAGGCCAGTGCCGGTAGCCTCCTTCGTAGTGAAGAACGGCTCGAAGATTCGCTTGCGGGTGGCTAAGCTCATGCCATATCCATTGTCCGCGACAAAAATCCTGATTCCCTGTGAAGCGTCAACCCAGGAGCGGGAGTGGCGAACTCTCAGGCAGAGACGGCCGCCCTCGCCCAGGGCATCAAGCGAGTTGGCGATGAGATTGGCAAAGAGCTGGCGCAACTCGCCGGAGAAGCAGTAAAGTTCGACGTCAGGGCCATAGCGGCGCCCGACATCTATGCGCAATGAGTGAACTCGCCCCTGGAAGAGCGTGAGCACCGAATCCAGCAACTCAGCAACATTTGCCATTCCCGGGAAGGTCGATTGCTTATAGAAGCGGAGCGTCTGCTGAGTCATCTCGGAGACGCGGGAAATCTCATATTGAGCGGATTTGGCGTAGCCCAGCGCCCGATCGTCCAGGGAAGGTTCGCGGCTCAGCAGATAGAGAAGATTAGTGATTGCTTCGAGCGGATTGTTGATCTCATGCGCGATCGAAGCGGCCAGCCGGCCGGCAGCGGCAAGCTTTTCGGTCTTGCGCAGAGTCTCTTCGGAATGCTTCCGCTGCGTTGTCTCGACGATAATCGCTCCCACCCACCGCACTGTCTGCGATGACGTCTTGACGGGATAGACATTGATCAGCCAGCTGCGCAGCTGGCCGGAGTCCGCGGGCAGCTTTGAACTCAGCTCGAAGTCGCGCACCGGCTGCCCGGTCTCAAAGACATTTTGTACGCAATCCTGCAGCAACGCGGCGGCCGGGCCCGGCAGCAGCTCGGCGATAGTTCGGCCAAGGTGCCGGCTGATCGGCATTTTATTCATGTCCGCCAAAAACTGATTGACCCGCACATAGCGAAATCTCCGGTCGAAAAAAGCAAAGCCGATTGGTGCGTTCTCCAGCATCGAATCGAGAAGCGCAAGCGTGTCATTGAGTCCCCCTCTTTGCTCCTCCATCGATGTCACCATCAGGTTAAAGGCGCGCGTGAGGTCCGCGGCCTCGTTGGCGGAGGTGACCTCGAGAGGAAATCCTTCCTTGGTTTCCGGGTCGCGAATGAGTTTTCGGGTAGCCGCTAGAAGGCTATTGAGCGGCCGTGTGATTGAACGGGCAAGGAAGCTGGCGATGATCGCAGTGCCAATCGCACCCAGGATGGCAAAAAAGGCGGTGATGCGAACCAACGAATAGATCTGCTGCCTCTCGGCGGTCGCATTTTCATAGACCCAGGCGTAAGCGGTAAGTTGACCGTGGACGTAAACCGGAACGACGGATTCGCGCGCTCCACCGGGCGCCCGGAAGATGGAGCCGTGCGCAACAGGCACAAGGTACTTCTTCTCAAAACGTGTGAGCGCGTCCTTGCCGTCCATGGAAGAATCGCTGCTGGCAATGATTCGGCCATCCGGGCTGGTGACCATCGCCGCGTGAATGTTGGGCGAGTTCAGCATCGCCCGGACGATCGGCTGCAGGTAAACACTCTCGCCCTGCCCCAGCGATTCCTGGGTCTGCAGAGCCAGGAGATTTACCTCCGATTCCAGACGCAGGCGAGCGCGCTCGTGAATCTCAGAGGCCTGTTCGCGCACAAGTAGCGTGGCAAAGACCAGCACCAGGAGGCCTTCGAGGAGAATGAGACCAAAGATGAGCTGCCCTCGTATCGAACGAGGTTTGAGCCAACTCATAAGGCAGAAGAGGTTCCTTCCTAAAGACTACCAACTACCGATGAAATGCCGCCTTCTTTTGACGTCTGCGACATTACGGATTTCTGACCAGTTTAAAGCATTTTCCCGCCCGGGGTCAGTCTTTCAGCGGCTGCTCGCGGCAGGCTGCCCCACCAGCTTACGCTCAAGATCCTGCGCGATCAGCCGTCCATGGAAGCGGCCGTTCTCGATGAATATCTCGTTGGTCCTCATTCCGGCCACAATCACCCCGGCCAGATACAGTCCCGGCACGTTGCTCTCCAGACATTGCGCGTCGCACGCCGGCAGGCGATCCTTCCCCTCCAGCCGCACTCCCAGAGAGGCTAGGAAATCGAAGTCGGGATGGTATCCCGTCAAAGCAAAGACATAGTCATTCTTGAGCCGCACCGGCCCCTCCGGCGTTTGCAATTCAACTGAATCTTCGCCAATTTCCGTGACAGTGCTGGAGAAATAGGCCTTAACCTCGCCGTTCTTGATGCGGTTGTTGATGTCGGGAAGGATCCAATACTTGACGTGGTGGTGCATGGCTGGGCCGCGGTGCACGAGAGTGACGTGAGCGCCGTGGCGCCAGAGATCGAGAGCCGCGATCGCCGCCGAGTTCTTTCCGCCAATGACAAGCACCTCCTGGTCGTAGTACGGATGGGGATCGTGGTAATAATGCAGGACCTTGGCCAACTGCTCCCCGGGCAGGCCGAGGTAATTAGGCAGGTCGTAGTAGCCGGTAGCAAGAATCACCTTGCGCGCAGCATACCGCCGGCGGCGGCCCAGAGTGTCCAGGGTGGTAATCGCAAAATTCCCATCCTCGCCGGTAATGCTTTCAACCGTCTGGTATTGACGAAGGGTCAGCCGGTAATGCTCAGTCACCTTGCGGTAATACTCCAGGGCTTCGTTCCGGCTCGGCTTCTGGTTGGGGCTTGAGAAAGGCATGTCTCCGATCTCCAGCAGTTCCGGGGTGGTGAAAAAAGTCATATTCGAGGGATAGTGGAAGAGAGAGTTGCAAAGGCAGCCCTTGTCCACGCACACCACGGTGAAGCCGGCTCTCTGAACCTCGATGGCACATGCCAGGCCGGTGGGGCCTGCGCCCACTACCAGGACATCGAAAGACTCGCTTGCTATAAAGGCGGCCGCTTCCATGCTTCTAGCATAGAGCCTCTCCTCCGCTTGTGCACTCGGCGGCCGGCCGGGCCGGAGGTCTCCACCACGCTATATACTCAAGAGTTGGGAATGTCTTGAAATAGAGGAGCGTATGTCCGATTCACGGAAGGAAAAGGATTCGCTGGGTTACGTAGAAGTTCCGGCGCGTGCCTACTATGGTGCTCAAACCGCTCGGGCAGTGGAGAACTATCCCATCTCCGGCATGCGAGCTCATCCGCAGCTCATTCGCGCCTTGGGCATGGTAAAGCGCGCCGCGGCGGAGGCGAATAAGGAGCTCGGGCTGGTCGAGGAAAAGCGCGCCAATGCCACCCTTCAGGCAGCCCAGGAAGTTATCGACGGCAAGTGGAATCCGGAGTTCGTGGTCGATGTATTCCAGGCAGGTGCGGGCGTTAGCCTTCACATGAACACCAACGAAGTGATCGCCAACCGGGCCAATGAGATTTTGGGTGGCAAATTAGGCGAGTATGCCCACGTCCACCCCAACGATCACGTGAACTACGGGCAATCGACCAACGACGTTTTCCCCACAGCCATGCGCCTGGGAGCGCTGCTCGCCCTGGACGATCTTTACCCGGTGCTGGACGAACTGGCTTCAACCTTTGCCGCCAAAGGGCGTGAGTTCCACGACATTATGAAGTCGGGACGGACGCACATGCAGGATGCGGTTCCGATCCGCCTCGGCCAGGAATTCGCCGCTTATGGAGTGGCCATCGAAAAGAGCAAGAAGTTCATTACGCTGGCCGCCAATTCGCTGCGCGAACTGGGCCTTGGGGGCAGCGCCGTGGGAACGGGCATCAATACCCATCCGGATTATCGCGCGAAGGCGGTAGCCAATCTGGCCCGCATCTCCGGGCAGGAGCTAATCCCCGCCGCCGACATGCGCTGGGCCATGCAATCGACCGCCTGCATGGCGGAGGTCAGCGCCGCTCTGCGCGGATTGGCATTGGAAATCATCCGGATTGCAAACGACATTCGATTGCTTTCCTCCGGACCGAATACCGGCTTGGCGGAGATTTCCCTGCCCAGCTTGCAGCCGGGTTCTTCCATCATGCCCGGAAAAATCAACCCGGTTCTACCGGAGCTGGCCGCCATGGTCAGCTTTCAAGTGATTGGCAACGATACCGCCGTAGCTTATGCCGTACAAGCCGGCCAACTGGAGCTGAACGTGATGATGCCTACCATGGCGCACAGCGTTCTCCAGAGTATCGCTATCCTGGGAAACATGCTGCGCCAGTTCGACCATCGCTGCGTGGCGGGAATTACCGCCAACGCGGATCGCTGTCAGTCTTATGCGCAAAGCACGGTCTCGCTGGCCACCGCGCTCAATCCATACATCGGCTATGCCAAGGCGGCGGAGATTGTAAAGCAATCGGTAGCCACCGGAGAATCCATCATCGCTATTGCGCGAGCAAAAAAGCTACTGACAGAAGAGGAGATTGCCGAGATTCTAGACCCGGTCAACATGACCGAGCCGCAGTATCCGTTGGAAGCGGCAAAGCAGCGTGACAAGCGAGTGAACGCTTAAAAAACATTGCGAAAGCAGATTCCCTTCGGGAATGACAGAAAGAAAAGAAGAGGCAAGCACGGTTAGATATACTCGAGCCCTGCTTGTCTGCCTTTGCCTTTCTTGCTGTCATTCCCGAAGGGAATCTGCTTTCCCTATCTGGCGAAAAACCTACCGCCGGCCAAACCGGTAAACGATCCCGGTGGTAAACCCCAGGCCCTTGGTCTGTACGAAGCTGCCGTAGGTGGTGAACAAGTAGTTGGGGTTGATGCGAACGGCCAGGGCCGGCCCAAGGTTGTAGTCGATGGGAACGCCCGCGTCGAAGGCCAGGTTTGTGCCATTTGGCCACAGTCCGACGAGCGTGCCCGGCAATTGGCCGCTGGTGGCGTTGAAGATGCCCTTGGTCGCGCCGATGAGGCCCTGCGCACTGATGGCCCAATGGATACGTCTCACGATCCGGTACTGCGGGCCGGCCATGAAGCTGTATTCGCTGACACTCGGCTTAAAGATATTGAACTCGTTGATTCCAACGAAGGCAGTGCCGTAATAGCCGCGAAAATCCACGGTTACCCCGAGGCGAGGCCGGAAATAATCTGTCATGCCGCCGTTCCAGGCTCCCTCATTGATCTGCTGGAGAGATTTACCCGGCCGGAAGCGAAGATAACCTCCGCCGCCGTAAACCTCGTATTTGTGGCTGTAGGTGTCCTGCACGACTCGATTGACCAGTTGCTGCCGGCGCGCCCGTATTCGCGCTTGCGCCTCCTCGGCCATTCGCACCTGATTCTGCTGCGGGTTCTCGGGCTGTTGTTGGCTCTGCGGTTGAGCCGTCGGTGGAGTGCTGGTGGAACTCTGGGCAAGCAACCCTGGCGCCGCGAAAAAGACAAAAAGGACGAGCGGATGCACAAGGCATCCGAAACGCTGGCTAAAATGCATGAACCTGAAAGCCTCCACTGCTACGTCTCGCCCTGGGGCGAAAAAAAAAGATTATGTCCTCCTTAGTATTAAAGCACTTGCATCCTCGCTGCGGCCCTGCTTTCCTGGAGAAACATTCGCTGACGATGTGATTCAATAGCCTGGACAGCATCCTGAAACGGCCAACCCTGCAGCCTTCCACACTGGGCTTCGGAAACTTGCCGCTTATAGAGCGGCGGATATAAGCATTCTCAGCATCCCGATGAGGTTTGACAGATGAAGCTTTTCCTGTTGGGTCTGGTCATTGGCTTGATCGCCGTGCCAATCGGTATTTGGATGTATCTTGACTTCGGCCAGCCGCCGGTTGCCACCGGCGACGCGCCGTTTCCCTTTGAAGCCGCGCTCGTGAGCCGGCCGCTGCACCGGCGCATTGACAACGAGATGCCAAAGACCGTCCCATTGGAAGCGAGCGAAACCAATCTGGAGACCGGCGCGCACATTTATCGCGAGCAGTGCGCCGCCTGCCATGGACTCTATGGACTTCCCTCCGGATTCGCCAAAGGGATGTTCCCACACGCGCCTCAGCTCTGGCAGCCCCATCGTAATGGCGTGGTAGGCGTTAGCGACGATCCTCCAGGGGAAACATATTGGAAGGTAGCCAACGGCATCCGTCTAAGTGGAATGCCAGCTTTCCGCAAGACATTGAATGACACTCAGATGTGGCAGGTCTCGCTACTGCTGGCGAACGCCGATAAGCCGCTCCCGCCCAACGTGCTTACGCTGATTAAGCAGCCGCTCACCTTCGATACGCAGACCCAATAGCGAATGGAGATACTACGCGGGGGTTGGACCGCTTCAGCGCTCCGAAAAGCAGATTCCCTTCGGGAATGACAGAAAGAAAAGCAAAGACAGACAAGAAGGCCTGCGGCCCTCCGGTCGTTTCGTATTCGCAGTTGCTTTTCTTTCTGTCATTCCCGAAGGGAATCTGCTTCTGTTCTTTCTTCAGCGCTCCGGGAAGTTCGACTCTCATCATGAGGCGCTTTAGCGCTGGCATTGTAAATCCAGGGCTAAAAGCCCATTTTAAGTTGGAGCGCTTTTCCGCTGGACTGAAGTCCAGCTTCCCCCTGCCAAAGCAGGGGGATTCACCAAACCCTTCTACAGAGTTTTTCCGCAGCCTTTAAAGCCGATCGACTTTCTTACGGTAGCTAGAGGATGTGCTGCGAGCGGCTGTAACGTCAATTAACCGCGCTCATATCCCGCGATGCGAACATCCTCCATCCCTAACTCGACACGCTGGAGTAGACGCGTGCCTTGACGGCAAAACGGAAATTCCGGCGGAGACCGGCTGCTCGAATGGGCGCAACAAGAGCGCAACACGAAGGTACGCCTAAAGTACATGACCATTTCGACATGAGGACGTGACCAGATAGTTGTAGGCGCTAGTCATAGGACTGCTAGTCTGCGGCCAGAGTTGAAGAGGCAGAAAAAATGAAATCGGCAAACAGTAGTCTTTGGAGTTCTTTGTACAGCCTTGGGAATCGCACAGATACAGCAATCGTATGGCGCTTAGTCCGGTTTTGCGGACGCAAAATACCACGCGAACTCACAGATCGCAACGATGCAAACCAAGTCCCTCGACGTGAACGACGGTCGAGAAGAAACTCCCTCATGAGACTGAGAAGTTGCATATTTATGTTTTTGACCGCCTTGCCTTTGGCTGCCATAGCCCAAGAGCATCCTGGACCTTACCGGTTGCAGGGAGACGACAAAATGCCGATACCTCACAGGTTCGTTGATCGGACTAATCTTAGGTTACAGGGTGTTAACGTGGTATCCGAGACGCTATCCCTGCTTGCTATCCAGTCCCATGACAACGGAGGTGAGATGGCTCGGTGCGCCAAGCCACCTTGTACTGGCGCTCTAGAGGCGCGCGGTCGAACCCTCGACCCTTATGAAAAACATTTTGAGTCCTACGGTTACGGATGGGGAGCTGTTTACCGATACGGCGGAGGTGTGGGATTGAACCTCGCTGTCGCTTACATGTTCCACGCGACCGGGCATCACAAGCTTGAACGGTGGGTACCGATAGTCGCGATCGCGCATGCCCAGGCCTCCACTGGATATGCCCTTACTGGCTCAAGTCAGGGCAAAAGCGGCTGGTGAAGAAGAGGAAGGGACGAGGCCCCGCAAAGCGCGGTAGGAGCCCTTCGCACGAAACAGCGCCGTGCGAAGGATGGGGCACCCTCGATCTGTTTGAAGAATGGATCCAAAACCGCCACCAATCGAGGGTTCCATATCTGGCGCGCTCTCTGCGCCAGATGTGGGAAACCGCAGATCTCTCCACTCCGCTTCCCCAACAAGCTTCGCTTGCCGGGGACCCCGGTTTCGCTCGGGTCGATACGACAAATTTAGAAGGTATAGGTCAATCCTCCCGTGAACTGGAAAGAGTTCTTGTTGCTTCCTACAGCCGGATCATTCAGATAGTCATCCACTGTTCCCACCGTGAAGGCGATGCGTTTGTAGACGGGAAATACTAAACCCGCGGTGAAGATGGCAGAGAAGGCTTTGACTTGGTTGAAGGCAGGGGTGACCACCAGTCCCTGATTGAAAAGCAGCCCATGAGGCAGTTTTAGAAGGTAAGTGTCCCCAAAACTGGCCCCGATCAGATCTTTGTCAGGCGTGATGACGAGCGGGAAAATGCCCGGCGTGTAGCCGAAGTGCTGTCGCTCATAGTGAATGTCAGCTTTAAGATCAAGCTGCTCTTTTGGAGTCTTGATGAGCGTGTATCCGGCTCCCACCCCGTAGATTTGCTGTAAACTCAACCCCTGGGAATAATTGTGATCCCACGATGCATCCACCAGGAAATAAAACCGCCGGGATATATACCAATCATGCTCGGCGTCCCCGTGGATGATGTTCGTCTTCGTCGTTATGGTAGTCGTGCCGCTGGGTTGCGAGAGCGATCCATAGGCTGCGTTGAAATCGAGCGTGGTGCGGTCGCGAGGATCGAGCCAGGTCACGTTGGGTATCGTTCTCACCGCAGTCGCCGACCCAGTGAACGAGCGGCTGTTCTGCGTAGCCTGGACTAATGCCGCTCCCGCGGTTACCGACCCAACCCAATCGCGCCGCCAGCTCGGATTCCCTCGTACCTCGTTGGTATACGTATCTTCATCGATAAGGTACTGCGCATTCTTTGCCGGCATGGCGGCCGCTCCGTTTACCTGAACCTGCTGATCCTGAACGGAAACTTTCCCTTTGGGCACCTCGCTCTCCGGGGTCTTCCGGGAAACCTCCTGTCCCTGCCGAACGACAGCGAAATTTTGCGATGTTTGCAGAGATTTGATCTTGTCCCAGGTCACGTTGATGTCCCCGGCGACGTCGCTATGGAAGGTGACGGTCCCACCGACCTCACGCAACAATTTGCCGGTAAGCTTATCGCCATTGGTAAAGACAATGACATCCGGAGCCGGCGCGGACTTACTCTGCGCACGCGCGGGAAGCGCGAACACCAGAGAGCAAGCGGCAAGCCCTAAGACCAGCGAAGTGAATCGACGGAAAAGCGAAGAACGGCCAGCATATTTCGAATTGGACATAAAGTACCCTTCTTTGCTCCAACAGGATTTCTGCATCAATTGAAAATGCTCAAATGAAAGATTGATCCGTTATGCGTAACGACTTGAGGTGCGTATGCGTCCTGGGTATTGCAGAAAAACAGATGAATTGCCGATGGTAATCCCAGGAAGTTTGCGGTATTACGCCACCCCGGCCTACGAAGCCCTGAGCGGCTAGGCATCATTCTAAGTCTTCATCGCTGGATTGTCAGCCGTGTTTCCCCGTAGAATCAAGAGCATGTCGATAACCAAACTCCAGGCTTTCGACTACTTCCGATCCGACGACTTGATCGGCTTGGGTATGGAAGCAGATGCCTGCCGCTGCCGGCTGCATCCCGAAGACGTGGTCACCTACCTGCTCGATCGCAACATTCGCTTTACAGATTTTGGCGGCGAATCTTCCAGCTCTTGCGCGTTTTATCGTCCTCTCTCGGGCAAGATCACCTCCGAACCCTACCTTGTGGATATCGAAACCATCTACGCTCAGGTAGCAGAGACTGTCGAAATGGGAGGAACCGGAGTGCTGATACAGGGTGGCACGCATTCCGGCCGCACGATCGAATGGTTCGAAGGACTGCTCAGCGGCCTTAAGCGGAGATTTCCGCAGATTTGGCTGGATTGCTTTTCAGCTCCGGAGATTTTATCCATTGCGCAATCGAGCAACCTGCCCTTGCGGGATACGCTTGCCAGGTTACGCGATGCCGGCTTGGACTCGATTGCCGGCGATGGAGCGATGATCCTCGACCATGGTGCGCCTGGTAATGCGGAGCAGCCGCGGTGCTCCACGGAAAATTGGGTGCGCGTCCATCAATCCGCCCACCAGCTCAAGATACGAACCACCGCCGCGATGATGTTTGGCGCCGGCGAGACATGCGATCAACTCATCAACTATCTCGAAGAGGTCCGGCGGGTGCAGGAAGCCACGGGAGGATTTACCGCTTTCTTTCCCTGGAGCTATCGGGCGAAGAACGCCAAGGTCGAAGCGTGGGACGAGGCAACGGCGGTCGAATATCTGAAAGTGCTGGCGATCTCGCGGCTCTATCTAGACAATATAGAGAATGTGCAGTCCAATTGGGCTGCGCAGGGCTTGAAAGTGCTGCAGCTCGCGCTGCGTTTTGGCAGCAACGATGCCGGTTCGGTGCTGCTCGAGGAGACTGCCAACTCTACCAACGAGGAACAGTTACGGCAGGTGATCCGCGACGCGGGATTCAAACCGGCACAGCGCGACACCCTATACACCACCTGCTTTCTGAACTGATGCCGGCACCGTCCATCGAGAATCTGTGGAATCCCAGGTCCCAGAATCGGGACCTGGGGCACCCGGCTTGGTTGGAAACTACACCTACCTTTTTCATCTCGACCGGAGCGAAACCGGGGTCCCCGGCAAGCGAAGCTTGTTGGGGTGGGAAGCGGAGTGGAGAGATCTGCGGTTTCCCACATCTGGCGCAAAAGCACGCCGGATATGGGAGCACCCAGGCTTCCCAGCCGGATTTTCGACAGAGTGGATGGGAATCCCGCCACGAAACTGTTTTCTTATTGACAGCGCCCCTCCCAGATGGAAACATTTTCTGCTGATTCAGTTATTGTCCGAATTTCTAATCAAAGTTTTGCCCGGATGTTCTGGAGGAGCATGTCTCAATGGCCCGTCTTTTTCTTCTTATCCTAAGTATTGTCATCCCATCCATAGTCACTCTTCCATTAGCTCAGGCAGCGGAGCCGCCAACCTCCTGGGTAGACAAAGACACCGGACACCGGGTAATACGCCTTACTCCGGAACCCGGCTCTTCAGGCTTTTATTTCAACGTAAATGCCTACTCGCCGGACGGCAAGCTGATGGCCTACGTTGCCCCGGACGGGATTCACGTGCTTGATCTGGCGACGCGTAAGACCAGGCTGCTGGTCCCGAATCCGCCGCGGGAGGCCGCCGCCCCTGTAAACAGAGGCTATTTCCGTAGTGGCGTCCATGCGGTGGTCGTGGGGCGAAAGACCAACAGCGTCTTCTTCACGCGGTACGACTCCGGCAGCCAATCCAACTGGGTCTACAAAGCGGATATGTACACCGGGGCGGTGAAGAAGCTGGTGACCTTGCCCCCGCGCGCAAGCCTGGCCAGCATCAATGCCGACGAGACGCTTGGCGTGGGTACCTACGACGAAAATCCGGCCGACGCGGCGCGGGAGTATGGACGCAATCGCCCGGCGCCGTCTTCATCTTCATCCGCTGCCGGAGCGCGCCCGCAAGCCGGCAGTCTTGTTCAGCCCGAAGGCAAAGGTGCGATGATGGAACGCCGCCTTGCAGCGCATATTCCGGTCGTGCTCTACACCATCAATCTCGAAAGCGGCAAAGTCACGGCCCTACTTCACTCCACTGACTGGATCGGTCATATGCTCTTCTCGCCCACCGACCCTACTTTGCTGATGTATTGCCATGAGGGTCCCTGGCAGAAGGTCGATCGCATTTGGACCATGCGCACCGACGGCAGCCAAAACACGCTGATCCACAAGCGCACCATGGCGATGGAGATCGCCGGGCATGAGTTCTGGGGCTTGCATGGCAAGACCATCTGGTACGACTGGCAGTTTCCCAAGGGCGAGGATTTCTTTCTCGCCGGCTACAACGTGGAAACACACGAACGCACCGCTTATCATATGCAGCGAAACGAGTGGTCCATCCACTTCAACGTCACCCAAGATGCGGATCTCTTCACCGGCGATGGCGGCGACCCCGGCCAGGTAGCCAAGGCGCCCAATGGCGAGTGGATCGAGCTCTTCCATCCGCGGATGCTCAAGATTACCGGAATCAACCAGCCGGATTTCTGGCAGCCTGGCGTCTTCGACTCCGAACATCTGGTCAACATGGCTCACCACAACTATCGCCTGGAACCCAACGTGCGCTTCTCCCCGGACAAGAAGCTCGTCATCTTCACCAGCAACATGTTCGGCCCCAGCTATGTCTTCGCAGTCGAGGTCGGGAAGGCCACCGATGTTCAAGCCTCCGATATTCACTCCACTCCTGAGCTAGCCGCGCAATTCTCACCGGCCAATCCCATGCCCACTCCTAATGACAAGTAGATTCGCGGATTCTGCTTCAGGCTTTCTTGTTTTTCTTTCTGTCATTCCCGCGGCGAATCTGCTTCCTGTCTCTGGCGAAGTGGTATTCACCGGGGGGCGTGGTAACAGCGCCGCGATAGGAAAAGCAGATTCCATGCGGGAATGACAGAAAGAAAAGCAAGACTGACAGACAGACGACAAATCTCTCTCTTAAAAAACGATGCGCCTCGGAGAGAGCCTATATCGACGGCTCAACTTCGGAATCCAGGTTTAGAAGTTGAAATGTCCGGCGAACTGCCAATCGCGCGGGAAGTAAGTGCTGGCCGTACCCGAGATGGTCCCGAACGAGGACGACCCGGGAGACCAGGTTGCGTTCGGACTACTGAAAGTCACCTTGTTCCAGACATTGAGGCAATCCGCTTCGACCACGACCGACATCTCTCGCGGAAGAGGGAAACTGCGGCGCAGCGAGGCATCGAGATCCTGCGTGCCGGGGGCTGCTGAGGTTGAAGGCCTTGGTCCGGGGTGCATTTCCGATCTGATAGATTCCGGTCGCAAAGTGTTGCGGAGTCTGGAATGCAGTGGAATCGACATACTTGATGGCGCCGAGATTGGCTGTCGTCGTCCCTTTCGGACCGGTTCCGTAGCTTCCGTTGATGCGGGCGGTATTGCGCGAGTACGCGGGATTCACATCCGGCATGCACTGCCCTTGGTTGGGAAAGTTGTTTGCATTGCAGCCGCTCCAGGTAACCGCCATAGGCGTACCGGAAGAATAAGTATAGATGCCCGACAACTGCCATCCGCCGGCCAGCGTCCGCGCCAGGAACGAGTTGTTGCCGATATGTCCTCTGCCAAAAGGCAGTTGGTAAACACCGAAGGCGTGTACGGACTGCGGCGCGGAGATCGTCGTCCAGGAGCGATCGATCCGGTCCTGGTGCCAGTTCTTACCCCCGCCGGAAATGGCGGCCGCCGGAATGTCGAAGCCGCTGCGGAAGGTGCCGTCGTCGCCGATGTTCTTGGAGTAGGTATAGTTCACATTGAAGGTGAGGCCCTTGCTGAGACGCTGCTCCAGCGTGATCTGCAGTGAGCTATAGCTGAAGTTGCCCACGTTGCCCCAAGTGTCGGTGACTCCGCTGTACTGCGGAAATGCGACCAGCCCCTGGGCGATCGTAGCGGATGAGTTCAGGGCAGCGGCCTGCTGGAAAAAGGCAGGAATCGAGATGCCGGGCATCGCCGCCTGCGCTTTGGCTACGTTTGCCGGAGTCGCCGGCGAAGTCAGAACCGGCGCGTTACCGGCCGCGTTGGTGACATTGCCCAGACCGGCGAGATAAATGGGGTTCAACTGATTCGTCCAGTATCCGCGCGCGTTCCCTGCGGTTGCGCCCGAGCCGAGATTACCCCCGGCGTTGACCAGGAAGTGGCTCTCATTGCCCACGTAGTAGGCCGCCAACGTCATGTCCTTGGTCATCGCCCGCTCGATGCCGACGTTGTAGAAGATGAGCTCCGGCGCGCGACCGGAGAGATATGGGTCCGCATAGGAAACGCCGCTCGCGGTCACAAACTTGCCCGCACCGTTCGCGTAGTAGCCCGTATTCAGAATCTGAGACGCCGGGCCGGGAGTGGGAGCGGTGGGATAGACGTAGCCTGGTCCGAAGAGCGACGAGTTACCGCTGTCCAGGTAAAAGGACGGTCCTGCCGCCGCCCCGGTGGTCCGGTGGCGGTCACGTTGAAGCCGGTCTGCCCGGTGCCGTTGAAGGCGCCGCCGCGTCCGCCCACGCCGCCGGCCACGGAAAAGACTACGCCAGTGCCGAGCCGGAATACCGTATGCTCGTCGGGCGAAAACGCCAGCCCAATTCGCGGACCCCAGTTCTTCCAGTAGGTGTGAACCGGCGTTCTGCACCCGCAGCTCACGCCCGGGCCGCCGTAGCTACCCGCGAACTGCAAGGCGCCCGGCGTCCCCGTGGCCCCATTGGTGAGGTTCGGATTCAGGAAGGTCCAGCGGTCCTTGACTTCGTGATAGGGCGGCAGATAATCCCAGCGCAGGCCAAGATCCAGCGTCAGCTTCGACGAAACCTTGAAGCTGTCTTCAACATAGGGCGAGATCGGACGGTACCGCCCGCCCACTTCACTGACCGGCTGCAGCCCGATCGAGGGCGTGCCGCCCACCGCGCCCAGCAGGTAGCTGGCATAAGACTGGCCGGTCGTGGCGGTGGAAAGGGCATTCGAATTTGACCCAAAGTTAGCGGTGGGGAATCCGTCATACGGAAGATCGAGAACACCGGTGTAAGTGGCAGGGTTGGCGTTGTTGATCTGCTGCCACTGCACGGCAATGCCGAAGGTCAGGGAATGCCTGCCCTTGAGCCACTGCAGGTTATCCACGATCGTATAGTTATTCGGCGTGGTGAGCTGCGTGGAGATTGCATTGCCGTAGCTGGTCCACGCTGCGTATGGAGTGCCGAATTGCGGAGTTGTTTGAAATACGGCGCCGGGGAACTCCTCTGCGGCCTGTCCGGGAGGCAGGTTGGTGATGCCCATCGTGGAAGCCTCCCACGCCGCGACCCCCTGGGTGGCGTTGTGGATGTTCTGGAAGAAACGGGTGAAGCCGTACTTAAGCTGATTCACCATCTTTGAGTTGATCGTATACGTGTCCTCGACGCCGAATACTTTGGGAAAGATATTCGCCAGGTCACCGCCTGTATATGGTAGTGGCAGGAAGCCGTAAGGGTAGGGAACGCCGCCAACCGTCGCGGTGCTATTGGAGAAATTGTTCAAGTAATTCACAGTTCCGAGCGCGCCGAAGGCGGAGAGCCGCTGCTTCGCGCTCAGATCGTAGTCCACCCGGTAATTGACGACATGGTTGTCGAAACCGCTAGGCAGGCCGCCGAGATAGTTGTTGGTTAAGTTGCTGTTGGAAGGATCCGGAAGAAACGACTGCATTTTTTGCGCGATGGGCGAAAGACGGCTGGTGGGAATCACGTTGTAAGTCGGCACGCCATTCTTCATTCCCTGGAATGGCTGCCGGGTGCAGACGCTGCCGACGCACTTGGTGGTGAGCGGATCGTAGAGGATGGGCGTGCTGCCCAGTTCGGTAAAGTCCCCGGTCTGCATCAACTTGGTGGGAATGGTGTACAGGGTAGGGACGGCGCCCCGGCGAGAATGGAACTTATCATAGGCGACAAAGAAAAAGAGCTTGCGTCCGGTATGAGGGACCGGGCCGCCGACGGATAAGGACAGCTCGTTTTGGTGCTCAATGGGCTTTGGAGCTGGAACGGTCTGGCCCGCGGCGCTCTTGATCGTCGCGGCTTTGGCGGTGAAAGACCATGCATCGAAGATTGTATTGCGAACAAATTCCGACGCCTGACCGTGATATTGCGCCGTGCCCGATTTCATGGTGAAGTTCATCGCGCCGGCGCCCTGATATTCCGCCGGAGGCGTGCTGGTCACCACCTGGAACTGATCGACTGCGTCCAGGTCCACGGCCTGCGAAACCAGCCGGTTGTCGCCCTGCTGGCTGATCGTTTCAGCCGGGAGTCCCTCCAGGTAAAGCTGGCCGAGGTAATTCCCGGTGCCGCCCACGACCGGAAGGCGGGTCCCGCCTTGTGTGCCCGGCGCCAGAGCCCCAAACGCCGTGGGATCCCGCTGCGCGTTATTCATCTGTATCGGCAGATTGGAGTAGGTCTCGTTTTGCATGGTCAGGCCCAGCGTGGCATCGGCGGTATGAAGCACCGGAGGCGCGGCTGTCACGACTACCGTCTGGGAGGTCTCCCCCAGGCTCAATACGGCGTTGAAGCTCAGTACCCCCAGGGCATTCACGACCAGGTTCTCCTGCTTCAAAGTCTTGAATCCGGAAGCCTCGACCACGATGGAATAGGTTCCGGGAGGCAGAGGAGCAATGACGTAGTAACCCGCTGAGGAGGACGTGCGTTGCGTCGACGCGTTTGTGCCGATGTTGGTGGCGGTGACTCTCGCGCCTTGGATTGCGGCGCCGCTGGCGTCGGTTACAAGACCTTTGATCGTGCCTTCACCGGCGGTTTGCGCCGGAGCCGGCATGACGGCCCATCCTAGGCAAAGGATTGACCCCAGGACGAATCGGAGAATGGTTGCCCTACCTCTGCTGCACCCGGTTCTCTTCCCGATCAATTCGACTGATTTCATACAGCCTCCCAAAAGAATGCACACGGGCTCGTTTGGCCGCTCCTAAACCATCTGGTCCGACCACGTGCAGAAATTTACGGTATCGTGGAAGCAGGTGTCAATAGAAATATTGTTTATTTGCCGGCGGTTAAAATGGAGGGCGAGTAAAGCAGATGTGGCATCTGACGGTGAAGGCTTGATTGGCTGATTTGTCATCTCGACCGGAGGGTTCATGGGCCTGCGGCCCATGATCGCTCCGGTCGAGATGACAAAGTTATGAGGTAGGGTTCGGGCGCCCGCTTCCTTTAAGACCCGTGCATTGCCGCCATTGGAGATCACGTACAATAGACCTATAGCAAACACGCTTTCCGCGGAGACGCCCTCCTGCTGGCAATGATTGCGGACAGACTTACCGGCTATATTTTCGCGGCTCGGCCCACATTCCTATGGGACGCGGCCATGTATTTCTTCGCGTCACAGCACGGATTGCAGCACTATTTCAGAACCCACTACGCCGATCACACCTTTCAAGGTCTCTATCGCTGGAACCCCTTCGATACGGCTCTGCTGATTCCTTACTTCGCGGTGATGGTGATTCTCGCCTTTTATGGCATGCACCGGTATCAACTGGTGTACCAGTACTATAAGTACCGCAAGAACGCAGTCAGAGAGCCCGCGTCGCACTTCGCGGAGCTTCCCAGGATCACCGTACAGTTGCCCATCTACAATGAGCAGTTCGTGGTCGACCGGCTGATCCAGGCTTGCTGCAACCTTGAATATCCCCGGGAAAAGCTTGAGATTCAGGTCCTGGATGATTCGACCGACGAAACCAAAGTGGCCGCTCAGGCAATCGTCGAAAGATATCAGGCAATCGGCCATAACATACTCCACATCCATCGGACCGATCGCCATGGCTTCAAGGCTGGGGCTCTCGATGAGGGCCTGCGCACGGCAACCGGCGAGCTCATCGCCATCTTCGATGCGGATTTTGTGCCGCCAACCGATTGGCTCCTGCGCGTCGTACACCACCTCTCCGATCCGGCGATCGGCATGGTGCAGACCCGTTGGACGCACCTCAATCGCGACTACAGCTTTCTCACTCAAGTGGAAGCCATTCTTCTGGACGGCCATTTTGTGCTGGAACATGGAGCACGATCGCGCATGGGCGTCTTCTTCAATTTCAACGGAACCGCCGGCATGTGGCGCCGGACGGCAATCGACGATGCCGGAGGATGGCAGCACGATACCCTCACCGAAGATACCGACCTGAGCTATCGCGCGCAAATGAAAGGCTGGAAGTTTCGCTACTTGCAGCACGTGGAATGTCCGGCCGAGCTGCCAATCGAGATGACTGCGTTCAAGACGCAGCAGGCCCGCTGGGCTAAGGGCCTCATCCAGACATCCAAGAAGATCCTTCCCCAGCTATTTAAGAGCAGCGTGCCATTCAAGGTGAAGAGAGAAGCCTTCTACCACCTTACGGCCAATCTCAGCTACCCGCTGATGGTTGTGCTGTCTACGCTGTTGATGCCGGCGATGATCATCCGCTTCTATCAGGGATGGTTTCAAATGCTGCTGATCGACTTTCCGCTGTTCCTGGCGTCAACCTTTTCCATCTCATCGTTCTATCTGGTTTCTCAGAGAGAGTTGTTTCCGGGAAGATGGTATCGCGTCTTGCTGTATATACCCTGTCTCATGGCTCTTGGAATAGGGCTAACGGTGACTAACACTAAAGCCGTGATGGAGGCTCTCTTCGGCATCAAGAGCGCTTTCAAACGCACTCCCAAATATCGCGTTGAAAAGCGCGGGCAGAGATCGCAGGCCGCTAAGTACCGTAAGAGGTTGGGCCTGGTCCCCTGGATCGAGCTGCTCATCGGAGGCTATTTCGCGCTGACCATCTGGTACGCCATGGCCAATGAAAACTATATTACGGTTCCCTTCCTGGTCCTCTTCCTGGTCGGCTATTGGTACACCGGTTTACTATCCTTGCTCCAGGGTAGCTTCGAGCGATTCAGAATGGCGCCGAACTCTGAAGAGTCCTCTCCAAAGCCATTTCCGGTCGGGGTCTAGTAGCCTTTCGGGGTGGCAGTGCGGCATCGTGACAGCGGCTGGGATAGAAAGAAAGGCAAAGACGGCCAAAACGCCAAAACGATCAAGGGCTCCGGCTAAGCCCGGAGCCCTTGACTTCACTACCACATCGATCTTCCGCTACAACAAGAACATCTCTACCATCGGAACCCAACGGTAACTGGAAGAAACGATTCCGTCCCATCCGGCGTGCCAAACACGTTTGTTTTTGGAGAATTCACCCAGACATAACGAACTTCCGCGAAGAGCCTGCCATTATTGTCCTCGCCAAATGCCTTATAGGTCACGCCCGCTCCAATATTCAGTCCGCCTTGATTGCTGGAGTAATGGGCGATGGGCACATTGACCGTTTCCTCATAGCAGAAGTAGTAGCACACTTCCTGCAGTTCGGGGACAGTGAAAGTCGTGACCCGGCGATAGAACCCTCCTCCGCCAATCACGTATGCCCCTAGTGCGCCGCTGGTCTGGTAGTCGAAGGTGGGCTCAATGGTTAGACCCCAAGTGTGGATGTGGCCGCCGGGAACGCCGACATTCGCCAGATAAGCGCCGGGTATCTTGTTGTCAAGCAACTGCCATTCAGCTAGGGTGCTCGAACCACTTGTTGAATCTCCAACCACCTCCGAGCGTGATATTGCCGCCCCATGTGGCGAAGGATCTCGAATATCCCAGCGGCCTATTGAAGCCTCCGCCAGCTTCGATCGCAATATGGCTCATTAAAGTGTTCTCGTGATAGGCATTGTATCCTTGCCGCGAATAGCCGCCCTGATTGGGAGTCTGGTCCTGGATCAGAGTCTCGACCTGCTGGTGGTACTGCGCGCTCGAGCTGTACTCCTGGGCCGAGGCAGAGGGGAGAATCAGACAAGCGGACAGCGCGGCCACAAAAACTCCCAGCCGCGCGGCGAATGAGCCGTGAAAATTACAATTCCGAGGCATTCTTGGATCACCCATGCAATAGGAATTTGAGGCCCTCAAATGAGGGCCCTGCGTTCTTTAACACTTAACAGACGCTTTTGACTCGCTGAAGGATGCTCTACAAGCATTTATCTGCTTTGCTAAATAGCTTGTAGCGACGTTTTTAGTGGATATCGAATTGCTCCGGATGAAGGGCCGGATCGCTCTTGACGATGACCGTCTTGCCGCTCATCTCTTCAAGCTCCGTAATCCAGCGCGCATTGTTGGCCTTCAGGGTCTTGACCACCTCCGGATGTACCCGGAGGAGCACGTCCTGGCGCTCAAGATTCAATTGCATCTTGCGCATCTCAACATAGATTTCATTGCACACAGTGGTCGGGCTCTTGGTCATGCCCGTACCCGCGCAAATCGTGCATTGCACGCATAGAGTTCGCTCCAACGATTGTTTCACACGCTTGCGCGTGATCGCCACCAGTCCAAAATCATTAAACTGCAGGACCTTGGATGGCGCGCGATCCGATTTCAACGCCTCCTCCAGAGCCTGCATCACCTTGTGGCGATTCTTGCGCTCATCCATATCGATGAAATCGATCACGATGATCCCGCCCAGATCGCGCAGCCGGATCTGGCGAACGATTTCGGGGATAGCGTCGAGATTCGTCTTGAGAATGGTGTCTTCCAGGCGAGCCGTCTTGCCGACATACTTGCCGGTATTGATATCGATGGCCACCAGAGCTTCTGTCTGGTTGATCACGATGGACCCGCCGGATTTCAGCCACACCTTGGATTTGAGAGCCTTGCTAATCTCTTCCTGAATGCCGAACTGCTCAAAGAGCGGGGTTTCCTTGGTGTAGAGGCGGACGCGCCGGACAAGCGATGGCTGAAAGCGATTGAGAAAGCGAACGGTGCGCTCGTATTCAACCTCATTATCCACCCAGATGGTGGAGAAATTGTCGCTGACCTGATCGCGCAGGATCCGTTCGACAAGGTTCAGATCGTGATAGATCAACGCCGGAGCCTTTGCCGCGTCGGCCCTCTGCTTAATCTCCGTCCACAGGCTGATCAGGAAGCGAATATCCGCGCGCAGATCGTCTTCGCTGGCGCCGTCGGCCGCGGTGCGAACGATGAAACCTCCGCCGCCTGTCCCTTTCTCACTGTTGAGAATCCGCTTCAGCCGCTGGCGCTCTTCGTCAGAGGAAATTTTGCGCGATACGCCAACGTGATTCACCGTCGGCATGAAGACCAGGAAGCGTCCCGGAAGTGCGATGTGGCTGGTGATGCGGGCGCCCTTCTTGGCAATAGGCTCCTTGGCGATCTGGACCAGGATCTCCTGCCCTTGCTTTAAGAGTTCACTAATGATCGGCAGCTCGCTCATCTGAGCGGTTTGCCGGCGGCCATTATGGCGGCGGCGGTTATCGTGACGGCCGCCCCGCCCGTCGCGGCGGTGGTCATGGCGATCGCGGCGGGCGGGCTGACCCGCGGCTGAAACCGCTGGAGACTCCTCCGCCTCCGGCTCTAATTCTGCAAACTCATCGCCGCTCTCTTCCTCATCGATGGTCAGCCCCGAAGCCTCCGCGCCAACCCTCTGCTCGATATGGGTATCGCGCACCAGGTCGTCAATCTCAGCGCCCGCCATCGCCTGCTGCTCAAGCGTCTCCTCTTCCATATCTTCGAGATCGTGATCCTCGGAGTGGGAGTAGAGAGGCGTGAAATCGTACTCCTCCTCCTCGGCGACCTCTTCCTCTTCGAGCAAGCCTGAGGCGGCCGCGCCATAAAGCTCGTGGCCGGAATCGTCGAAGTCCTGTTCGGAGTCGTCCTCTCTCTCCGCTGCGGCAACGCCGGCTGCTTGCTCGCTCTCGGACCGCGCGGCTGACTTTTCTTCTCGCTCTTCTTCCCGTTCTTCCTCTTGTTCCTGGCGGAAGTGGCGCTCGATCTCTGCTATTGCGGGAAACGGCTCCGCCTCCTCAAGAGGCTCCGCCTCAACTCCCGCTGGGGGAGGAGCGGCCACGCGGAATTCACTCGGCGCAGATGGAGCGACACGATAGACTGCCGAGGCTTCTTCGGGTTCAAAATCAAGAGGCGCTTCGGCGGCGCGAGGCTCCTCTTCTGAGAGCGAGGTTGAAGGAAAAGGCACCTCTGGCGGAGATAGCTCGGATGGCTGCCAGGGCAGGGTGGCGGATTCAGCTTCTTCCTCATGGAAAGCCTCTTCCCGTGTATCTGCGGGCTCGCTTTGACCGGATACCGCGGCGGGCGGATTCGTCACTCCCTCGCGATAGCGCGAAATGGATTCGCCGGCAAGCAGGCCGGCCCCACTCCATTGCAGCGGCGTCTCGATCAGCGTCGAGGGCTTGGCGGGAATGAACGTGGTGCGCTGCTGGACTGGAGAAGCTTCCGCGGGCCGGGAATTCTCTTTTGGTTGCGGGGCGCCGGATGCTTGAGCGCCATACTTCGAGAGCGATTCTCCCGGTAAATAAGACGGCAGATAGGAGGGCGCGTCGGGAGGCGGGGATAAGGGCTCTTGCCGGCTGGCGGCCGCCGGCTCGGGAGCCGCCTCGGCGCGTAGCTCGTCTTGCTGTGCTGGCCGCGCGACCGTCGGGCGCAGGCCACCTCTGTTGCGGCGGCCCCGCCGGCCCCGCCAACGCCGAGTCCCTGACTCAAATTCCTCCGAAGGTGCGGAGGCGCTGTCTTCCTGGACAGAGCTTGCCCCATCGGAATACGCGGCGCGCGCTTCCCGCGGCTCCCGGCTGGAGGATGAGCCTTTAGCCGGCTGCACGCGGCCTGGCTGCTCCCGGCTACGCTCCTGTCCGCCATTTCCAGGCAGACGCTCGAACTCGGCCGAGTCTTCCTGTTCCTCCAGGAAGTCGGTGACGTACAAAAACGCGTCGCGCTCCAGTCCCACATCGACAAATGCCGACTGCATCCCGGGAAGGACGCGAGTGACCCGGCCTTTGTAAATCGAGCCGGCGAGCGTGTATTCGTTCTCGCGCTCGTAGTAAACCTCAGTAAGTTGTTCGTCTTCGATGATGGCAAGCCGCGTCTCGTGCGGCGTGCTCGAAATGCAAATTTCCTTGGACATGCGTATCTCTCCTGCCGGCAGGATTATCCTGGCGGACGCCGGCGCGGAGGATCGGAGCGGAAGCGATCCGCTCCCGGGGATACCGGAGAGGATCAGGTCAGACGAAGAGAGAGCCTGGAGCTAAAAGCCCGGTCTAAATTGAACACGGTCAGGCGAGATTCCTTCTTTGAGAGGGGATGCATACCGCCGAACTTAAAAACGCGCGGAGGCTCACTGAAAGGATCGGCTGAAATATTTAGACTGGCTGAGATTTCCCGGCTATCCGGGCGCAAAGAGTTTGTGACCACTTCAGCCCTGCCTTCAGGCCGGGTCGTTACCCGTCTTTGCGCGCTCATTCCCAAATCCTGCCCAGCCCGGTGATTCACCTGGCCGGCTTACTTAAATTCTCTAAAACACTTGGCTCAGCGGCATGGCTAGACCCATGCCCTTCTAAAAACCAGTATCGAATCAACTCTAGTTTACGAATCGGTTCATCCGGACATTCATCACCATGCCCAGAGCCAAGAACGTAAACAATACTGAGGAACCGCCATAACTCATTAAGGGCAATGGGATTCCTGTCACAGGCATTAATCCGATCACCATCCCTACATTGACGGCAATCTGGAAAATCAGCACCGCGACCACCCCCATGATGAGAAACGTACCGGGGAGATCCGCGGCTGTTTGAGCGTTTTGAATCAAACGCATCAATATAAGAAAGTATATCAGTAGTACAAAAACAGCGCCGACAAAGCCATGCTCCTCGGCAAATGCCGCGAAAATGAAGTCAGTATATGGAATGGGCAGGAAGTCGCCCTGGGTCTGCGTGCCTTTCGTCGCGCCGCGGCCCAGCAACCCGCCATCTCCGACGGCGATGAGTGACTGCTTCAACTGATAGCCACTGCCGCGCGGGTCGGTGTCAGGATTCAGAAAACTGGTCAGCCTCTGCTTCTGATACGGCTTAAGAACCTTGGCCCAAACCGGAACAATGAGAACGGCGGCGCCGACCAGCAGGATGAGCGCCTGCTTCCATCGCAGGCCCCCGAGAAAAAGGCCTATGAGCAAGACCGGAATGTAAGTCAGCGAAGTGCCTAGATCAGGCTGTTTGAGAACCAGCAGCATAGGGATGCCCACCATCAGGCCGGCTTTCGCGATGTCCCCCCAGGTGAGATCCTTTCCGGCGAGATTGGAGAAGTAGCGGGCGATGGCGACGATCAGCACCAGCTTGACCCATTCGGAAGGCTGGAAATGAATGCCGCCGGGGAACCTGATCCAGCGCCGTCCGCCCATAACCCGCTGCCCTACTAAAAGAACGGCAACCAGTGACAGCAGGCAAAACGCGTATATCCAATGCACTATGTCGATGAGCCGGTGGTAGTCGACGAACGAAAGAATAAACATGGCGACCAGCCCGCCAACCACCCAGAATATCTGTTTGGTATGGAAGCCGACGAACTTGGTATGCAGCGTGGCGCTGTAGATTTCAAAGATACTGATGACCGAGAGCAGCAAGACCAGGCTCAGCAGCAACCAGTCAAAATCGTGAAAGGAAATCGATCGTCGCATTTCAGTCTGTTCCTGGTGAGCGCGGCAGGACCGCTACCTGGTCCCGGCGGCCGGCTGGAGCAGGAATCTTCGCGGGGATATTCAAGGTAAAATGGCCTCCCTGCATGGCGGCCGCCGTCTCGGCTCCTTGCTTATCTCCTTGCTTATCCGCCTTCTTATCATTGATCGGCTGCGGGGCCGACCAGACGGCGCCCACATCAACGCTGGCAGAAGTTTTAGCCGCTGCAGGGGCCTCGGCCTCCTGCAGGTTATGGGCAAGGCGGCGCTGCTTGTCCACATAGGCTTCGATCACCTGGGCGGCTATGTGCGCCGAGCCCGCTCCCCAGCCGCCGTGCTGCCACAAAACCACAACCACAATATCCGGATTCCTTCTGGGCGCGATTCCTACGAACCACGCATTCGGTCTTTCTGCGATATCTTTGGCAATGCTTTTCATACCGGCGCTGTGGTTGACTACCTGCGCCGTGCCGGTTTTGCCGGCAAAGTCGATGTTATCCAGATGCGCCGCACGCGCCGTGCCGTTAATGGTGGCAGCCGCCATGCCGTCGGTGATGATCTCCCAGTTCGCCGGGTCGATGGGAACCGTCTCATCGCCGGAGCCGGGAAAGGAGTCGTACATGGCCTTGCGATAATCCTCCGGCAATTGCGCCGGATCGACCACATGCGGTCTCTTGAATGCGCCGCCGGAGGCTATGCCTCCAACGGTACGAGCCAACTGGATCGGCGTTACAGCTACCGAGCCTTGTCCGATGCCAACGGAAATGGTCTCGCCCGCGTACCACTTCTCGTGGAAGTTCCTCATTTTCCACTCTTCTGAAGGCACCGTTCCACTCTGCTCGCCAGGCAGGTCAATGCCTGTCTTCTCGCCCAGGCCCATTTTGTGCGCCCAATAGGCAATCTTCTCGATTCCAAGTTTTTGCGCGAGATAGTAGTAGTAGGTATCGCAGGACAGGGGAAGGGCGGTGCGAATATCGACATGCCCATGCCGCTCATCACAAGCGAAGAACCGGCCGTAGAAATTGGCGCCGCCCTGGCAGTCTACGTTGAGAGTTTGCGCAACCTTCTCCTGCAACCCGGCGACAGACATGACGATCTTGAAGGTGGATCCCGGCGCAAGCTGCGCCTGGATCGCCTTGTCCAGCAGCGGGTGCTCGGGATCGGTGACCAGTTTATTCCAATCGCTTCGTCCGATGCGCACGGAGAACTTGTTGGGGTCAAAGCTGGGATGGCTGACCAGGGCGAGGATCTCTCCTGTGTGCGGGTCCATGGCGACCAGAGCGCCGTTGCGGTCGCCCATGGCCATTTCGGCTGCGCGTTGAATATCCAAATCGATGGTTAATCGCAGCGCCTGCCCGGGTACTGCGGGCTCCCGGCCGAGAACGCCAACTTCGCGGCCATGGCTATCCACGATGAGGTCCTGGGACCCGTCCTGTCCACGCAACAAGGAATCGTAGGATTGTTCCACACCGGATTGGCCGACGACGTCACCCGGCTCATAATAGGCGTAGCGCGCCTGGTTCAGCATGTCGTCGCTTACCTCGCCGACATAGCCGATCAGGTTGGCGGCAAAACCATCCCGCGGATAGAGGCGGCGCTCCTCGTCAATCGTCTCCAGTTCAGGCAGTTCATTGCGGTGCGCCTCAATGAACTCCTCTTCATCCGGAGTAATGTCCTGCTTCAGTGGAATTGGCTGATATTTGGGAGCCGTCCGGTAGCGCTCGAGCGCCTTATCCAATTGATCGATGGTCATGTTGAGGCCGCGCGCAATCAAGGGAAAATCGGCACGGATATCTCGACCCTGCTCACGAACCAGGAAACAGGAGACCGAAGGGTAATTGTCCACCAGCAGCCGGCCATCGCGGTCGAAGAGCTTACCGCGCGGAGCGAGGATGGGCACCTTGCGAATGCGGTTCTGCTCCGCCAGATTACGGTAGTTTTGCGCGCCCAGCACCTGCAGCCGCCACAGACCGGAGAGCAGTACAAGCAAAACAGCCACGATGCTGTACTGCACGATCGAGAGCTTGAACGCTGGTAGTTTTTCTTCCCGGTTGATCATGATGACGACTTTCTATAAAAGCCTCTGCTGGGAGCCCCTATCTGACGCGTTTTCTTTGCGTCACATGTGGGATTTCGCGAATCTCGATGGACAGAATTCCCGAGTTACTCCTCCCCCTAGCATTAATCATAAGACCCTGGAGCGAGCTCCTGATTCTTTCCCCCATCTATTCCCGGCGCCTGAAGCGGTCCAGGACGTCGAAGACGAATACACCCACAATCGCGTTAATGACAGCCTTGATCACCTCGTGCAGCCAGCTGGTCTTAAGATCGAGCGCGAGCAGGCGATGCATGATGAACAAGTAGATTGCGGCGCTCAACATGGTAAAGGTAAAGTTCATCAACAGCCGCGTGCCCGGGTTCTCGACGTCTATCTTGACTCCCACCGACGCCGCGCAAAACCCGACCACGCTCTTGGCGATTCCATTGATCCCCAGCGGGTGATTGGTGAGCGCGTCCTGAACTAATCCAACCACTGCGCCGGTAATAGTCCCGGCAATGGGATTACGCCAGCCCACGGCGAAATAAATGACCACCAGTAGAGGGAGATCGATTACGTCGAATTTGGGAATGAACCGCGGGACATAGGCCTGCAGGAAGATCGCCAACAGTGGCGTCAACAGAACAAAGATCAACGAATAGCGCTGAACATCCAGCTCCCGCCGCGCTGCTGAGGCTAACATCGCCATTATTGGGGCTGCTCCGGGGGAGATGGCGGCTTTGATTTGGGAGCCGCTGGCTTTTCAGCGGGCGCGGCGGGGTGTGTTAAGTGCTTATGAACAGGCGATTCCCCAGGCTGGCCCGCATCGGTTGACCTGCCGGAGTGATCCGCAGCCGTCGGCTTGATGGTGGGTTTAGCTGCAGTTCGCGGCCTATCCGGCAGAACGACGGAGTCGCTGACCGTAAAATCCTTTCCCGGAACCAGGCCCGCAGCCGGAGGGGTTGCATTTGGAGTAAAGCGATCCGGGTGCAGCGGCGGCGGAGGCCTCAGCGGCGGAGGATTGAGAGGATTGAAGTCGGCGTTCGCTTTGTCGCTAGCCGTCTCCGGCTGATCCAAGCCAGGAAGCCTCTGGGACAGGATGTCGGCAGCTCTCTGGGCGCCGGCAGCGGCCGAACTTTGCACCAGATCGATCTTTTGGTCAGCCGGCATCTGACTGCCGGTCGCAGTAATTATCAGCACCTCTTCCAAATGGCCCAGATTCGCTGCTGGCTTAACGATGACGTCGACGTAAGGCGGATTTTGCGTGTCCGGCGCTACATGGTCGACCACGCCGACGGGAAGCCCGCGAGGAAAAATCTGATCGCCGCCGCTGGTTATGACCCGTTCTCCAGGCTTGACCCGTTCATCCGGCATCAGGTTGATGACCTGCGGCTGGCCAAATGCATTCCCCCGCAACACACCCCGCAGACGGGTGGATTCGAGCAAAACCCCGGCTCCACTGGTCTGATCGGAGATCTCCAGTACCTGCGCCGTAGTCCTAAATACGTCCTTGATCTTGCCCACAATCCCATCCGGGGTAATGACCGCCATGTCCGGCTTGACTCCGTCTTTGGCGCCCTTGTCGATATAAAGGACTCGCGACTGATCCGTGCCCGCGGTTCCGATTACCTGCGCGGGCAAGGTGCTGTAGATGTAATGCTCGCGAAACCCCAGCAATTGTTGCAGGCGCTGTCCCTGGCGGGCATCTTCGAGCAGCGCCGCCTGCTCCAGTTGAAGGCGGCTCATTTGCGCCCGCAGATCCTGGTTCTGTTGCCGAACCTGGCGCAGATTCAGGTAATTGGACCACAGGCCGCGAATACCGCTGCCCATGCCGTGCAAAGCCCTTTCCGGCGGGGTCATCACGCCGACAGTCCAGGAGCGAATCAGGCGTACGCTCGATCCGTCTTGGGCATGGGAATCGGGCCGCCGAATCTGCACCGCCAGACCGATGATCTGTGCGACCAGAACGCTGACCAGAACCAGCAGGTTCTTGTACCGGTATAGAAAGGAATCCATGGCTACCACTCGCTCGAGAGCCAAGCCCTTGGGCCTGTCGACAGGGCCCTAGTCAATCTTGATCTTGCGCAGCAAGCGAAAATCGCTCAGCATCTTGCCTGTTCCGAGCACCACGCTGGCCAGGGGATCATCCGCGACCGAAACGGGCAATCCCGTTTCCTCGCGGATGCGCTTATCAAGATTCTTGATCAGAGCGCCGCCGCCGGTCAGGACGATGCCGCGGTCGCTGATATCCGCGCTCAGTTCGGGAGGCGTGCGCTCCAGTGCGACGCGAATGGCATTCATTATGGTCGAAATGCACTCGGTAAGCGCTTCGCGGATCTCGCCGTCGTCAATTGTAATCGTTTTAGGCACGCCTTCGATAAGATTGCGCCCCTTGATCTCCATGGTGAGCGGTTTGTCCAGCGGATAGGCCGAACCGATGTCGATCTTGATCTGTTCCGCCGTCCGCTCGCCGATGAGCAGGTTGTACTTGCGCTTGAGGTAGTTCATGATGGCCTCGTCCATCTGGTTACCGGCCATGCGAACAGAACGTGAATAGACGATGCCGGAGAGCGAAATCACAGCGATATCCGTGGTTCCCCCACCGATATCGACGACCATATTGCCGCTCGGCTCGGTAATGGGCAAGCCGGCGCCAATGGCTGCCACCATGGCCTGCTCCACCAGGAAGACTTCACTGGCCTTGGCGCGGTAGGCGGAGTCCTCTACCGCGCGCTTTTCTACCTGCGTAATCTCCGACGGCACCCCAATCACGATTCGGGGGTGCACCAGCATCTTGCGATTATGAGCCTTTTGAATGAAGTAGTTCAGCATTTTCTCGGTGATCTTGAAGTCGGCTATGACGCCGTCCTTCATCGGCTTGATGGCCACAATGTTCCCCGGAGTGCGGCCCAGCATCTCCTTGGCTTCCTTGCCCACCGCCTCGACTTCGCCGGTGTTTTTGTTAATGGCGACAATTGAGGGCTCGTTCACCACAATGCCCTTGCCCCGGGCGTAGACCAGGGTGTTTGCGGTACCCAAATCGATGGCAAGGTCGCTTGAAAAGAAGCTGAACAGCGAACGCAGGCCATGCGCCCGCGACGAACGCGACTGGAAACCGTTGGATGACATGGAGGCTGGACTTTTCTCGATGACTCGACCCTATTGTAAGGCCATGGTTGCCTTCCTGCATCGCTACTCTTTTGAGTCATTAATAACACCACCTTTTGGGGACGCGCTGCATGCCTGGCATTTTCGGCATTCTCGCTATGCGGTATCCTCGGGAGTTCGGCGGAAGCGGGTGAAATGCAGACCAAGATATACAAGAACCTGATTGGCGGCCGGTGGGTGAGCGCGAGAACCGGCAAGACTTTCCTCAATCTAAATCCGGCTAAGCCAGACGATGTGGTGGGAGAGTTTCAATCTTCCGGCCGGGAAGACGTAACCGACGCGGTCCGCGAAGCCCGCACGGCCTTCAAGGCCTGGCGGCTGGTTCCGCGCCGAAACGTGCCGAGATTCTCTATCGCACGGGCGAGATCCTGCTCAAGAGGAAGGAGGAATTCGCTCGCCAGATGACCCGCGAGATGGGTAAAGTGCTCAACGAGACGCGTGGGGATGTGCAGGAGGCGATCGACACAGCCTTCTATATGGCGGGTGAAGGACGCAGGCTCTTCGGCCAGACCACCCCTTCCGAGCTGCGCGACAAGTTCGCCATGTCGGTGCGCATGCCGGTGGGGGTCTGCGGCATGATTGCGCCGTGGAACTTCCCCATGGCCATCCCCTCGTGGAAGCTATTCCCGGCGCTGGTCTGCGGAAACACCTGCGTAATCAAACCGGCGGAAGATACTCCACTCTCCACTCTGAACCTGGTCGAGGCCCTGCTCGAAGCCGGCCTGCCCGACGGCGTGGTCAATGTAGTGACCGGCTTTGGCCCGGACGCGGGCGCGCCGTTGGTCTCCCATCCCGGCATCGATGCGATTTCTTTTACCGGATCGAGCGAAGTAGGACGGATCATTGGGCAGACCGCAGCCGCCAACTTCAAGCCCTGTTCTCTCGAAATGGGCGGCAAGAACGCCATGATCGTGCTCGAGGATGCAATCCTCGAGCTGGCTCTCGATGGGGCTATCTGGGGATCGTTCGGCACCACCGGGCAGCGTTGTACCGCAACCAGCCGCATCATCCTGCATCAATCCATCGCCGAGGAATTCACCGCTAAACTCGTCTCTCGCGCCCAGGCGCTCCGCGTCGGCAATGGGCTGGACGAGTCTATCGATATGGGGCCTCAGATCAATCGGCAGCAGATCGAGACCTCGGAGAAGTACGTTGAGATCGGACTTGGGGAAGGCGCGCAACTGATCACCGGCGGCCAGCGTCTGACCGGCGATCCCTTTAGCGGCGGTTACTTCTTCGCGCCGACGATCTTTGCCGGCGTACAGGCCAGAGATGCGCATTGCCCGGGAGGAGATCTTTGGCCCGGTAGTCAGCCTTCTCGAATGCGCCAGTTTTGAGCAGGCGATCGAAATAGCCAATGGAATCGAGTATGGACTTTCGACAGCTCTCTACTCTAAAGATGTGAATCGTGCGCTTAAGGCGGTGCGCGACCTCGAAGCCGGGATTACCTACATCAATGCGCCGACCATCGGCGCCGAGGTCCACCTGCCCTTTGGCGGAGTCAAACATACCGGAAACGGCCATCGCGAAGGAGGAACAGGCGCGCTGGATTTTTACACCTCATGGAAGTCGGTGTACGTGGATTACTCGGATCGCTTGCAGCGGGCTCAAATCGATACTGGAGAATGACCTTTGTCATCCCCACAAGAAAAGCCTGCGAGGAGCAAGCCCCACGATAACGGAGTTTATCCCTCTATCCTACGCGCCGCCATAAACAGATAATCCATCGGCCAGTCCGGCTTAATCCCGTTCTGCCTGACTAGCGTTGCCAGTTGTGCATAGTGCCGAACGCTATGCAGCAGCGCATGAAACAGAATCCCGCTACGCGACGCCTTCAGCCGGCCAAGGCTGCGCGTATTAAATTCCAGCTCTTGCGACCAATCATCGGCGCCATCCGCCAGCAGCTCGCGGAGCATTGCCATCGCCCGGTCGTGCGTCAGGTAGATTTTCTCGGCCGAGTCAAAGGGAACCTTCTCGTAAGGAGTCTCGTCCACTCCGGCCAGCCGCTCCGCGTATCTCAACTCCACGGCAACGATGTGCTGCAGCAGTTCGCCTGCGCTCTTTACGCCCGCAACATCGCACGACAGCCGCAGCGACTCCGGATGCTCCACAATAAGCTTCTTCCAGTTCTGCGCCGTCTTGTCCACCCAGGTCAGCAGATCGTCTGCCGGCAACGCAAGTTCGCTCATTCGACAAATTATAAGCGACGGGCGCGCGATCCATTCGCGCTCACCAGGCGCGCAAAATGCGCCAATGAACGAGTGAGGTACGATAGGTAGTTCTCCCCTCAAATAAGGACATCGAAATGATCATCGGCGTGCCTAAGGAAGTTAAAGACCACGAGAGCCGGGTCGGCATTACGCCCGCTGGGGTGAAGGCGTTGCAGGAGGCTGGACACAAAGTTCTGGTCGAGACCAAGGCGGGCGAAATGTCTGCGTTCACCGATGACGACTACCAGGCGGCCGGAGCTGAGATCGTTGGCTCGGCGCATAACGTCTGGGGCCTCGCGGAGATGATCGTAAAGGTAAAAGAACCGGTGGAGAAGGAATATGCCTTCTTCCGCGACAGCCTGGTGCTCTTCACCTACCTCCATCTTGCTCCGCTGCCGGCTCTGACTGAGAAGCTGCTGGCCATGAAGATGACCGGGATTGCGTATGAGACCATTCGCGATCGCTCCGGCGCTCTTCCCCTGCTGACGCCGATGTCGGAGGTGGCGGGGAGGATGTCGGTCCAGGTAGGCGCCGCTTATCTGGAAAAGGAAAGAGGAGGCCGCGGGCTGCTGCTGGGCGGCGTCCCTGGAGTGCCGCCGGCAAGAGTATGCATCATTGGCGGAGGAATCGTCGGCACCAATGCCGCGAAGGTCGCGCTGGGCATGGGGGCAAATGTAACCATCGTGGATCTTAATTTGAACCGCCTCCGCGAGCTCGATGATATCTTCAACGGCCGCGTCTTTACCCTCGCCTCAAACTCCTACAATGTAGGCAAGGCGGTGCGTGAGGCCGATCTGGTGATTGGCGGTGTACTGATTCCCGGCGCCGCGGCGCCCAAGATCGTCACCCGCGAGATGGTCGCGCAGATGAAGAAGGGCGCGGTGGTAGTCGACGTTGCCATCGACCAGGGAGGCTGCGTCGAAACCGCGCACCCCACCACCTTCAGCAACCCGGCCTTCCTGGTGGATGGCGTGGTGCATTATTGCGTGACAAACATGCCGGCGGCCGTTCCGAATACCTCCACTCTGGCTCTCACCAACGCCACGTTTCCCTATGTCCTCAAGCTGGCGCAGCACGGAGCAGGCGCAGCCATCCGCGCCAATGAGGGCATGCGCGAGGGCGTGAACACTTTTGCAGGCCATCTCACCTACAAAGCCGTGGCCCAATCCCAAGGCAAAGAATGGCGGCCGGTCGAGGAGTTGGTGGGCTAGAGATATCGTAATGACGTCGTCATTACGATGTGCCATGTTCTTGTTTGAGGGAATTTCTGTGGTCGTCCTGGGCAAAGAAAACGCCAAACGTGGGACGCTGAACCTCCGCATCAAGCCGGAGGTGCGTGGATTGATCGATCGCGCGGCTGCGCTCGCCGGAAAAAACCGGACAGACTTTGTCCTCGACGCGGCCCGGCAGGCCGCTGAGAACACACTGCTGGACCGCACCGTCCTGACTATGTCCCCCAAGGCGCATGCGGAGTTTCTAGCGCGCCTTGATGCGCCACCCCAGCCAAATAAAAGGCTGCGGCGCAGCCTGCAGACCCCCGCACCCTGGGAATAAGTATGGCGCTCTCCGCGCCGGCGCTGCTGGCTGATTCTCATCAGCTTGAGAGCTTCGTCTCAGGCGAGGACTCACTGGACAACTGGCTGAAACGGCGCGCCCGCGCCAATCAGGTAAGTGGCGCGTCCCGCACCTATGTAGCCTGTGAAGAAGCTAGAGTAATTGGCTACTATGCGCTTGCGTCAGGGGCGATTACAGAAGAAACCGCGCCAGGCCGTTTTCGGCGCAACATGCCCAATCCGATTCCTATGGTGATCCTGACAAGGCTGGCTGTGGATCAAACTTGGCAGGGGCGCGGTATTGGCCGCGGCCTCTTTCGAGATGCCGCGCAACGCGTCATTCAGGCCGCGGATACGATCGGTCTTCGCGGTATAGTAGTTCACGCAATTTCGGAGCAAGCCCGAAAGTTCTATATCGCCCTCGGTTTCGAGGAATGTCCAGGTCAACCGATGATGCTCGTCGTCACCATAGCCGAACTAGGCGCTCTAAGGCGACCCGAATATATTTGATTTTTTGGTCTCCATCCATTCCTTTTCCGAGGACTTGTATTGAAGCCAACGTCCCAAACTCCGACCGTGGGGCACCCGTAGGCATTTCTGGCTACTCAGGGGCGGATTCATGTCGGGCAAGGTCGTCAGCCTTCGCCATCTTTTCCTCGAAGGCAGGATCGTAGGGCGTGAGCCGGTAGCCACCGTCCGGCGCCTCGACCAGAAACAGGGCTTCACCCTCACCCGGCATGTAAACGCTCGATGACTTCCTTCGGCAAGACCACGCCGAGTGAGTTCCCGAATCTACGCAGCTTAAGTTCAATCATCGCAGTTATTACAACTCTAATAACGCAGCGGCAGCTTGGCAAGCACCTTCGAAGCTGCCAAACCGGCCGTCCTTCCGGTAGCATGGCTGCATGAAAAATCTAAATCGCCGTGACTTGTGTGTTGCTCTTTCCGCATTTGTGGCGCTCAGCGGCAGAACCGCGGAAGCGCAAAACCCGGCGCCCTCAAAAGAGCCGCGGGAGCCGGTGCTTTCGCATTCAGAAGCCTTCAGATTCGATCAGTTGCCGGCGCACCATTCAGCAAATGGTGGGGTAAGCCGTCCCGTGATTCACGGCGTGCTGCCAACGGGTGAATCGGTTGAACTTCACGAGACGACGTTGCCGCCGGGACAGATGCCACATCCGCCGCACCGGCATCGGCATTCAGAGTTCATGATGATCCGCGAAGGTACGGTGGAATTTAATAATAACGGTAAGTTTGAACGGGTCGGCCCTGGCGGGGTGATCTTTGCGGCTTCAGAGGTGATGCACGGGCTGAAAAATGTAGGGGACGCGCCGGCGAATTATTTTGTCATAGCCATAGGCCGGGAGCAGGCATAGATTTTGCGGGACCCGCATCTGGCGAGCGGCTTTCGCCAGATGCGGGCCCACGGCATTACTGCGGCGGAGGAGGAGCACCTTGTCCTGCTCCACCGCCCTGTTGCATTCTCTCCTGCATCCGTTGTTCTCTGCGCTGCTGATCCGCCTCGAACTTTTTCTTCTGATCATCGTTCAAGACAGCTTCGATCTTGGAGTTCGTGTCGCTGCGCATGCTTTGCATCTTGGTCATCCTGTCTTCGCGAGACATGGTTGAATCACCGCGCAGAGCCTGCATTTGTTGCTGCTGGTCTGCCAGAATCGGCTTGATCTGGTTCTGTTGATCCGCGGACAGCTTGTAGCGCTTGGTCATCTGGGCCAACATCTGATCGGGGTCCATCCCGCGACGACGGCCCATTCCGCCGCCCGGCCCTTGAGCAGCAGGCCCGGCGGCCGTATCTGGGGGTTGATTATCTTGGGCAAAAGCCTGAGCGCCGCAGAGAGTTAGACCCGCTGCTAAGACGCCGCTGAGTGCGATACGGTAAATGTGCTTTCTCATCGGAGTATCTCCTCCACTGCTGTAGGAACACCGGATGCAGATTCATGTTGCTGCGCGGATTTGTAACGAATTGTAAAAACTGCATTTACCCTTTGATGGTTGGGGCGACTTTCTCTTTACGGCTTGGGCGGCATGGGAACCGGTTTCGAGCGTAACCCGCAAGCCAATAATCCTACTCCCTTCGCCTGCTGCTCGCCTGATAGATAGGCGTAGGCGAAAACCACCTGATACTCGCTTTCCCCCGGATAGGAACAAATGGGACATCCCGGCTGATAGGCGAGGACTGGGTTTTGCAGTTCGCTTTCCACCCATTCCCTCGTCTGATGTGGTTTGACGGTGAAGGACTGCTCCGGGACGCCGGCCGCCGGCTTATAGACAACCAGCGGGCTCCGTTCGTTGGTTGCATCGAGCAGGCTTCCGCCGGCTCCGTTCGATGACCTCCATAACCAGCGTCCATGGGTGCGTGCGTACCAATGGGAGCTGGAAGGCACCGGCTCAACCAGCCGGATCTCCCGGGCAGTGTCATTCTTTAAAGAGAATTGAAAGCCCGGCGCCTTCTCCGGCCCAATCTCAGCCAGATATCTTGCCGAGAGCGTGACACCATGGCAGACAGGCACGGAGACCGGCGGCTTTTTGACTGTGGCGCTCCCGCAGTGTTCAACCAACAGGAAAAGCGCCACAAGCCCGTGGAGGGGAGTCAGCCTCGTCATGATTGGATCAACGGGTTTTCCCACCGAAGCCCGGGAAAGCGCGCAAAATCGCGGTCCGTCGTGTAAAGGGTACCGCCATATTCAATGGTAAGAGCGGCAAGCGCGGCGTCGTTCACCAGAGGGCCCGGTGCGTGGCCATCAAGAATTGTCTGCCGGAAGAGGGGCCAGTGAGATTCTCCGGGCGCAAGCAGCCGCACATTGGGTTGACCCAACCATTGATCCACGATTTCCGCGGCTTCCTTTACTGTGAACCGCTCTCCCGGCAGCCTGCGATTAGTGACGATACGCAGAAATGCGAGCACTGTTTGCCATGGCAAGCCCAGCGGCGCTGGATCGGATAAGACGCGCTCGAACCAGCTACGCGCCTCCCCGTGGTGATTCGACGCACTATCGTAGGCGTAGAGGAGAAGATTGGCGTCGAGAACGATCAATTGTGACGCTCGCCTTCCAACGTCTCTAGTAGATGTTCAATGTCGTCATAGCTCTCTCCGGGAGGCAAGCCCATCCGGCGCGGAGTTACTACAAATCGCCCGGGAGCCTGCTGCTTGGAGGTCATCAATCCCAGTCGAAGAAAGTGGTTTACCGCTGCCTTGAAAGAAGTACCGGAGCGCCGGACTTCCTTTTGCAGAAGACTGGCGACATCGTCATCGAGAGTGAGCGTGGTTCGCACATCACGATGCTCTCAAACGAGCATCATGATGTCAACGCATTTATCGGCAGAAAGTCGAAGCACCGCCACCTTCGACCCGGGACTCCTCGCCCCCAACGAACTGGGATTTCGCAATTAATTGAAACCGTGGTTGAATAGAAGGGCTCAGCCGATGGCCACGGCATGAACGGTGACACGGCTAGGAGTTCAGGGACGATGGACTACTATCACCGCTACGATGCAAACGGCAGTTGCGAGACGATTTGCACGCGATGTTTCTCGGCTTTGGGCCGCACCAAGAATTCCGCCGAAGCCAAGCTGATCGAAGCCGCTCATATTTGTGCGAGAAAATCGGGCCCTGAGATTCCTCAGCCGCCGGATGAAGGCGGTCGAAGCCCGAAAACGATCGCTTACCCGCCGGCCACGAGCCGCCCCCGATATTTCTTTGGAAAGACCGGTTTTTTGGATAAGGCACAAATACTGCTGTTAATCCTATCGATGTTCGTTTGCCTCTATCTCCTCCCATCCGTAATCGAACTCGAAATGATGAAGCGCATAAGCGCATGGTTCTCGTGCATTTTGTTCGGAGATATAGTGGGCTGTTCCTTTTTATCCCTGGTGCTCGAAATGAGGATGACGGGTGTGTTGCTTTACGGCGTCGTGACTGGCGCTGAATGCTGGTTATACGCGGTTCGTCTTGTCCCGATACACCTTCTTCCCTGGGTGGCTGACAGCGTTCCGACGCTGCTGGCGGCCAGCCTGATCGCTTTTTCTTATCTATTTCGCACTGAAAAATCTGCCTCGGCGGAATAAATCGCCCGAGCACCCTCAGCTTGCAAGCAGGTCATAATATCTTCTATGAGCGATACCGGTCATGACGCCCAGATACTCGATCAATTTACAAGGCAGGTCGAGCCATTCGTCCGACGCCACCAGCACAGCAACATCGCCCTGCTGGAGTCGATGATGGAATGCGCCAGGCCCTGCCGGGAGGATACGCTGCTCGACATCGCCTGCGGTCCCGGAATCGTCTCGTGCTTCTTTGCCAGTCGCGTCAGCCATGTCACCGGGGCTGGACATGGTTCCAGCCATGCTGGAACGCGCCAAGCGGTTGCAAGCAGACAAACAGCTGCACAATATCGAGTGGAAGCTGGGTCAGGCTACGGCTCTTCCCTTTCCGGACAACACATTTCGTTGTGTCATAACCCGCTTTTCTTTTCACCACTATCTGGCGCCGGAGGCTGCGCTGCTGGAGATGAAGCGAGTCTGCGCGCCCGGGGGAACGCTTGTGCTGGCCGACGTTGCCCCGTCGGCAGAAACGCAGAACAGCTTCAATGAGTGGGAGATTTTGCGTGATCCGTCCCATGTCCGCGCGCTGACACGGCCGGAGATGGAAGCACTTGGCGACTGCGCAGGCGTGAAGCTTCTCCGCAAGGCGGCTTTCGATCTGGTGTCGGAACTCGAAAGCCTGCTGGCAGGCTCATTTCCCAAGCCGGGGGACACCGATCGGATCCGAACTCTCTTTGAAGAAGACATCCTGGCCCGAACAAATCGCCTCGGTGTCTCTGCCCGGCGCGAAGAGGGGGTAATCAAGCTTACATATCCGGTGGCTGTGCTGGCATGGCAAAAGCAACTTACACCGTATAGGGAAACAATATCTGCTGCACTTGGATTTTGAGCGCAAGCTGCTTCTGAGGACTGAACCACTGAACCGGCGCCAAATAAAAAAACCCGCCAAGGGCTGAACCTTGGCGGGTCTAAAAATTTATGCCGGCAATCACCTACGCTCCCACACACTTTCGCGTGCAGTACCATCGGCCCAGCGAGGCTTAACTTCCGTGTTCGGGATGGGAACGGGTGTGACCCTCGCGGTATGGTCACCGGCAAACCGAGGCGTGGAGCTTTATGCGCACGCCTTTAAGCTTGAGGGGCGCTTGGCGGGTTTCCCCGCAGCCGCATGTGCAATCGAGCTTTTTCTCTCCGAGAGCAAACGGCAAACTGGCGCCATTGAATGTGCTTTCAATCACGAAACCGATTGGGTATGTCAATTAGAAGGCTTGTTGAATGTCTTTCCGCGGCAATGGTGCTGCGCAGAGTTAATTCTATGGACAAGCCGAACGGGCGATTAGTACTGGTAAGCTACACGCATTACTGCGCTTCAACCTCCAGCCTATCAACCAGGTGGTCTTCCTGGGCCCTTCTTGACCCTTTTGGGTTGGGAGATCTCATCTTGGGGCGTGCTTCCCGCTTATATGCATTCAGCGGTTATCACAACCGAACTTCGCTACCCAGCCGTGCCCTTGGCAGGACAACTGGAACACAAGAGGTTCGTCCATCCCGGTCCTCTCGTACTAAGGACAGCCCCCCGCAAATCTCCTACGCCCACAGCAGATAGGGACCGAACTGTCTCGCGACGTTCTGAACCCAGCTCACGTACCGCTTTAATAGGCGAACAGCCTAACCCTTGGAACCTTCTACAGCTCCAGGATGCGATGAGCCGACATCGAGGTGCCAAACCGGAGCGTCGATATGAACTCTTGGCTCCGATCAGCCTGTTATCCCCGGCGTACCTTTTATCCGTTGAGCGATGGCCCTTCCATACAGAACCACCGGATCACTAAGGCCTGCTTTCGCATCTGCTCGACTTGTAGGTCTCACAGTTAACCACACTTATGCCTTTGCACTCGACGGCTGATTTCCAAACAGCCTGAGTGTAGCTTCGCGCGCCTCCGTTACAATTTAGGAGGCGACCGCCCCAGTCAAACTACCCGCCTTACTATGTCCCTCTCCCGGATCACGGGAGTAGGTTAGAACCACAACACTCGCAGGGTGGTATCTCACCGGTGGCTCCTCCAAGTCCGAGAACCTGGAATCAAAGCCTCCCACCTATCCTGCGCAGCAAGAGTCATAATTCATAGTAAAGGTGTAGTAAAGGTGCACGGGGTCTTTCCGTCTAGCTGCGGGTAACCGGCATCTTCACCGGTACTACAAGTTCGCCGAGCAACTCGTTAAGACAGTCGTACGATCGTTACGCCATTCGTGCAGGTCGGAACTTACCCGACAAGGAATTTCGCTACCTTAGGACCGTTATAGTTACGGCCGCCGTTCACCGGGGCTTCAGTTCAAAGCTTCGCCTTGCGGCTAACCTCTCCCTTTAACCTTCCGGCACCGGGCAGGCGTCAGCCCCTATACGTCGTTTTCGACTTAGCAGAGACCTGTGTTTTTGTTAAACAGTCGCCGTACGCGCTTCACTGCGGCCCCCTCGAGCTTGCACTCTACCGGGGCGCTCCTTCTCCCGAAGTTACGGAGCCAATTTGCCGAGTTCCTTAACAAGCTTTCACTCGAGCGCCTTTGGATATTCTCCTCGTCTACCTGTGTCGGTTTGTGGTACGGTTCCCATTCCCTCTCCTTAGAGGATTTTCTCGGCAGCGTGGAATCAGCAGCTTTCGGCCATACGGCCTACTGCTTTGCGCCTCACTGTTAAGCTCACCCGGATTTGCCTAGGTGAACCAGCTTACGCGCATCGAACCCCATAGCCATAGGAGGTCCTGCTTATCCTTCTGCGTCTCCCCATCGTCAAACGAGAGTATGGGAGGTCCGGAATATTAACCGGATGTCCATCAGCTACGCCTTTCGGCCTCACCTTAGGGACCGCCTAACCCTGAGCGGATTAACCTTCCTCAGGAAACCTTAGACTTTCGGCGCGGAGGGTTCTCACCTCCGTTATCGCTACTTATGCCGGCAGGGTCTCTTCGCAACGCTCCACCAGTCTTCTCAGTCTGGCTTCACCGCTGTTGAGAATGCTCTCCTACCACGCGCACTCCTAAGAGTGCGCATCCGCTGCTTCGGTGTACAGTTTTAGCCCCGTTATATTGTCGGCACCGGACCGCTTGACCAGTGAGCTATTACGCTTTCTTTAAAGGATGGCTGCTTCTAAGCCAACCTCCTGGCTGTCTGGGCGTTCCGACTTCCTTTCCCACTTAACTGTAACTTTGGGACCTTAGCAGGCGGTCTGGGCTGTTTCCCTCTCGACTGTGAAGCTTAGCCCCCACAGTCTGACTGCCGGGCTGGTTGTCACTGGCATTCGAAGTTTGGTTGGATTCAGTAAGCCGGAAAGCCCCCTAGTCCATTCAGATCTCTACCACCAGTGCAAATCACCCGACGCTAGCCCTAAAGCTATTTCGGAGAGAACGAGCTATCACGGAATTTGATTAGCCTTTCACCCCTACCCTCAGCTCATCCGAGCTTTTTTCAACAAACACCGGTTCGGTCCTCCAGTGAGTGTTACCTCACCTTCAACCTGGCCAAGGGTAGATCATCCCGCTTCGCGTCTATTCCTGCCAACTGATTCGCCCTATTCAGACTCGCTTTCGCTACGGCTCGCTTACGCTTAACCTTGCTGACAAGAATAACTAGCCGGCTCATTATGCAATAGGCACGCGGTCAGGCATTCCCTTGCGGGCATAGCCCTCCCACTGCTTGTAGGCACACGGTTTCAGG
>CAVPKQ010000053.1:130000-256483 GCA_963705665.1 uncultured Acidobacteriaceae bacterium
CCTCGTATTACCGCGGCTGCTGGCACGAAGTTAGCCGGGGCTTCTTCTTCCGGTACCGTCATAATCGTCCCGGTCGAAAGGAGTTTACGTCCCAAGGGACTTCATCCTCCACGCGGCGTTGCTGCGTCAGGGTTTCCCCCATTGCGCAAAATTCCCCACTGCTGCCTCCCGTAGGAGTCTGGACCGTGTTTCAGTTCCAGTGTGTCCGTGCGCCCTCTCAGGCCGGATACCGATCATCGTCTTGGTGGGCCATTACCCCGCCAACTAACTAATCGGCCGCGACCCCCTCGCTTAAGCGAATTGCTCCTTTGACCCGAAGGTATTATGCGGTATTAGCCCAGGTTTCCCTAGGTTATCCCCCACTCAAGGGTAGGTTAGTCACGTGTTACTCACCCGTGCGCCACTTTACTCATGGATTGCTCCACTTTCTCGTTCGACTTGCATGTGTTAGGCACGCCGCCAGCGTTGATTCTGAGCCAGGATCAAACTCTCGTTTGAAACCTGATGGTTCTCCAGATTCCAGGACGGAGGTCCGGAAGGAGAACCAAGCCTCGCAGGGCTCGAAAGCCTGCGAAGCATTACATTGTGAGAATAATGATCAAACCAAACTTCATCGTTATCTCACGACTGGCATGTTCAACTTGGATTTTCAAAGATCCTCGCCGGGTTCCGCCTGAGCGGTCCGCTTTGGATCGAGTCCGCAGCCATTTGGCTGCCGGTCCCCGAACTTGTTGTGCTGCTTTTGCCTCGGCTGCGGTAACAACCGCATCACCTTGGCATCTTTAAGCGCAACTTTTCAAGATTACTAAAGTGAAGAGCGTTTGTCAATAGAAATCGCTTTTATCCGCGATTTCACTTGGCTCTTCGTCCCCAATTTCAGTCCCCAGTTTCATTGGTTCCCCAACTCCCTGGTTTCATCCCGAGTGCGCCCACTCGCAGCAACATCAATGTCTAAAAGATCGGTCCAGCAATTCCGCCCACGCGTGATTGCTGGCGGGCAATAATGCCCTGGCTAAAACAACGCAATGGATTGTCTAGGAAGGTATTGAAATAATTGCCGTTCGCTGCTTTAATCCGTAAACGGCTGCTTCGCTCTATCTACCGTATGGGTCTTTCAATCCACCCCGCGCGAAGCCTTCATCCTGACCACTGCCTTCAATCTCATCTGCGCCTTCGCCGAAGCGATCTTGTTCAGCGCAAAACCGATATTATCAATCTCTTCCCCCAATCGCAAGTGACAGTCTGTTGAAAACCTGGTCAAAATTGCCCCGCCCCACACCCTCTGCGATGGCTTTTGCGGTTGCCAGCAATGCACAGCCTGCCAAGGCCTTTCCGCCACGTATAATCATGAGTTCTAGCGATTTGGAACCACCAGGGGTTTTGAACAAAAGGAGCTGCTGTCGATGCCTATCCAGCCCACCGCCAAAATCTGGCACAACGGAAACTTGATTCCCTGGGAGAAAGCCCAGATTCACGTGCTCAGCCACGTCGTGCATTATGGCTCGTCGGTCTTTGAAGGCCTGCGCTGCTATGCGCAACCCCAAGGCGCGGCTATTTTCCGCCTTCCCGAACACATGCAGCGGATGATCGATTCGGCCAAGATCTATCGCATGCCGATGCCCTATTCGCTCGATCAGCTTTCGAACGCGGTCATCGATCTGGTGGAGAGCAACGGTGTCGCGCCCTGCTATATCCGGCCTATCGCATTTCGCGGCTATGGTGAGCTGGGCGTCAATCCCAAGGGCGTACCGACTGAGGTTTATGTCGCCAACTTTCCTTGGGGCAAATATGTAACCGGAGAGGGCGGCGCGGATGTCTGCATCTCCTCCTGGAACCGCATGGCGCCCAACACCTTGCCTTCACTGGCCAAGGCGGGCGGCAACTATCTGAATTCCCAGCTCATCCGCATGGAAGCGGATATCAACGGCTATTCGGAAGGGATCGCCTTGGATGTGAACGGGAATCTTTCCGAGGGTTCGGGAGAAAATCTCTTTATCGTTCGCAATGGTGTGCTCTTCACCTCACCGCTGGCCAACTCCGTGCTCTCCGGCATCACGCGGGATTCAGTGCTCACCCTGGCTCGGCATTTTGCTATCCCGGTGGTAGAACAACCCATGCCGCGCGAACTTCTTTATATCGCCGACGAAGTATTCTTCACCGGCACGGCGGCGGAGATAACCCCGATTCGTTCGGTAGACCGCATCACGGTCGCGGACGGCGGCGTTGGGCCGATCACCCGGCAGCTCTCCGAGGAGTTCCTGGGCATCGCGAATGGCCTCCGTGCGGACCGCTTCAACTGGCTAACGCCGATCAAGGTAAGCGCCGAGCAGCCCGTTTCGGTCTAGCCCATGGAGATTCCTGGGTCCCGCACCTGGCGCAAAACGCCGCGTCGGATGCGGGGCATCAAATTCTTTGCGTTTGATTTAACGTCGACTTCACCCGGAAGCCGCTGGTAACGCTCGATGCCATCCCGGCCGAAGGAGGCGGGATGCGCCTCTTATAGCGTTTTCACAATCGGTGTATCCCAAGAAACAACACTCCACGCAGGCGTTCCATCAAAGAACGCCTGCACATAGCCAACTCTCACCAGGACGCAGCAATTGTGAAAACGCTATAGAATGCCCGGTTTTCCACACGCTGCGCAGCGCTCCCTCGACATATGGATCATATAGAGTGGTTTGATAAAGAACGGCTGCAATGTCAAAGAAGCGCAATAAGGCAGCTCGTCCATTGCCGTCCGTCCCGACCGGCAATCACCGCAATGCCGAAGCTGGTAAAAACGGCGCAGCCGGGTTTGCAGGCGTCCCTCCGGAGGCAGCGGCGCACGTACACCAGTTGATCGCGGGCAAGCACTCCAGGGCCGCTGTCGAAGCGGCGAAGGAACTTCACGGCATGGTCAAGGGCCAGATCCAACGCAGCAAGAAACCGGTGCAAATCACCGGACTGAATTTCCATCACAATCACGAGCTGAAGAACATCTTCAAGGGAGCGGCCACCACCGCCAGCATTCGTCCCGGGCCATTCCGGGAATATTACGAGAGCCTGATCGCCAAGGGAATGCAGCCGGAGATGGCTCGTCTAACCCTGGCGCGCAAGATAGCAACGATTGCTTTAATCCTATGGAAGAGAGGAGAACGCTTCGACGCAACAGAATTGCAAACACAAGCAGCTTGAGCGCGCTTAGAATCCAGGCCCAGTCTTCAGCTTCTCTGCTGCGATAGGGCGATCGGTTCTTGCGCTCTCGGTTCGAGGGTGAGGATCTAAACGAGGGATAGACGCATTGCCAACAGCGTGCAGTTTCATGGGGCACCATATCCCCCTTCGGATAACCGAAAAAAGCTATATGACCACGAGTCTCAGATAGAACCATGGTTGGCCATTCCGTTGGACCAATCGTTCTCTGCTTGATGGGTGCAAGGTACTGTTGGCCGTCTGTGATCGCATTATGAGAAATGCTGATCTAATTCAGCCGGGCTGGCGCTGCCAGCTGGTGCACTATGGAAAAGCCGGTGGCTACGCCACCTCGGAAATCGCTCCGCGATTTCCGCTTTCCCACAGCGCCGACGGCTACTATCAACTCGACTCGGGACCGGATCGCGCCGCACTCAACACTTCGATCCATACAGCGTGGCCTCGCCGGGAGGGCTGGGATGTCAAAAGAAACTCCCCTCACCGCGCTCGCGCCGAAGTTTTTTCTCTTGACATCCCCCTTTATAGAACCCTCGATTGGTGGCGGTTTTGCATCCATACTTCGAACAGATTCAGGGTGCCCCATCCTTGCGCAGCAAGGGTGGGAGACCACAATCGTTCGGCAGAGCAGCCCTCCCGAGGATGATTTTCGACAGAGTGTTCATGGGCCTGCGGCCCACCCAAGAGGATGAAAATCGGGTTGAGGAAGGCTTGGTCGGCAACTACACCTGCCTTTGTCATCTCGACCGGAGCGCAGCGAAGTGGAGAGATCTGCGGTTTCCCACATCTGGCGCAAAGAGCGCGCCAGATATGGGGCACCCAGGTTTTGCAGGATGATTTTCGAGAGAGCGTTCATGGGCTTGCGGCCTACCGATGGGGTTGAAAATAGAATGACGAAGACTTAGTTGACAACCGCACCTTATTTGTCATCTCGACCGGGGCGAAGCGGAGTGGAGAGATCTGCGGTTTCCCACATCTGGCGTAAAGAGCGCGTCCAGGCCTTGCTGTTAACGAGTACCGCGGACGCAATCGCGACCGGCGCGTCTGGGTAGGAAGGACTGACGATGGTACTGCCAGTGTATCTCTGATGGACGCAGAGGGCCGGAAGCGCATTGTGATGCAGGTTACCGCGGACGGAAGCCCAAGCCTCATCTTCCTTGACGCCAAGGGCCACGCGATTCAACGGTTGCTACCGGCAAGCAATCCATAGCCCGGCTTGATGCCGGCAGCGAAGGACGTGGATTTAGTCTTCTCAGCAACTGGGTTTGTAAGTTCGTCGCGGCTACTTCAGCTTCCTTTCAGAAAGCATGAGTTGCGACCAAACGTTTTAACGCGGCAGCTTGTGCGAATGAGTAGCATGAGCGATAAGCGCAGCTTGTATCGATCATGAAATGCAGATATTATGAGCGATATAGGCTCGGCTATCGCTCATGGCATGGAACTGGCAAAACCCCGATTGGCCCAATTTCAAGTGGGATCACTCTCGGATCTCCGCCGCCGAAGAGCAGTTCCTTGTCGGCGCGGGCATTGTCATCGGCACAGTTAAGCATCTAGGTGAAGACCAACACACTCAACTCCTCGTGGAGGCGATGAGCGGAGAGGCATTGACCACATCCGCGATTGAGGGCGAAGTCCTCAACCGGGCGAGTGTGCAATCGTCCATCCAGCGCCGGCTCGGATTGGCGTCCCCCGATAAGCGGCGCGCCATGCCCGCGGAAGAGGGTATTGCCGAGATGATGGTCGATTTCTATCGGTCATTCGCTCAACCTGTTTCGCACGAAATGCTGTTCGGCTGGCACAAAATGGTGACTGCTGGCAGGAAGGACCTCATTGACATCGGGAGATACCGTACAAGCCGCGAGCCAATGCAGGTCGTCTCCGGACCAATTGGCGCTGCGCGGTTACATTTTGAGGCTCCGCCCTCGAAACAAGTCCCATCCGAGATGAAACGGTTCGTCTCATGGTTCAACCGGACCGCGCCGCAGGGCTCTGAGCCTTTGCCGGCTATCACGCGAGCGGCCGCAGCCCATCTGTATTTCGAGTCAATCCATCCCTTTGAAGATGGTAATGGACGGATCGGGCGTGCTGTCGCAGAAAAAGCGCTGACGCAGGGCTTTGGCGAGCCTGTACTCGTCGCTTTGGCTACGACAATTCTGGCTCATCAAAAGAACTACTACCAGGCGCTTGAAAAGGCCAATCGACGGAACGAGATCACCGAATGGCTCATTTGGTTTGCGGAAATGGCGTTGGAAGCGCAGCGCCGAACCATTGCAGAAGTGGAATTCATTATTGCCAAAACGAAGTTGCTGGACCGGCTGCGCGGTCACATCAACGAAAGGCAGCAGAAGGCGCTGCTTCGAATGTTCCAGGAGGGCCCCAAAGGATTCAAGGGGGGTCTGAGTGCAGGCAATTACAGCACGATCACGGGAGCCTCTCCGGCTACGACAACCCGCGATTTAGCGGACCTCACGGAAAAGGGTGCGCTCGTCCGTACTGGCGAACGCAAGCACGCGCGTTATGCGATTAATCTTCCGAAAGACTGAAATGCCACCACTTCCCGATTTCATGAAAGGACCGAATTGAGTTTTTCCGCTTTCAGTGTAACGTTCTCACCGCGACAGGCCACCTGCCTAGATTGAATCCACAACCATGCGAAAATTTCCGACGCGAAATTCGATTGGCTGCCGGTTCATTCTGCTGGGTTCCGTTCTACTTTTCTATAGCCAACTGATGGCTCAAGGCGCCTCGTCCCGCTCCTCCAGGCCGGCCTCAGTGATTCTGGAGCGCAAATATAAGCTTAGCGAAACTCTCAGCTATGAAATGAAGGGGAGTAACCATGGCTGGGAATACCAGATTCAAGCAAACGACCTGGTGAAGAAAGATCCTGAAGGTGTGTTCTACGAACAGATTGGCTGGTCGAATCTGCGCTCCAACGCTCCCCTGAGATTGTCCCCGCCTAGTCTCGAATTTCGCCAAACTCTATAGTTGGAGTCGAAAACCTATTTGGCGATTCCGAACCTCAGCAAGGTTCAACCAATGTTGATCGGCCCGATTACGGATATGCTGACCATCTATAGCGACTTGTTTCTGGCCAAGCAATTGAAGCTCACCCGGATTGGCCAACATACTTATTTTCAATATGGGAAACCAAACTCTTGGGCTGATGGGAAACACGTTCTTATCGGACAGGATTCGATAGATTTCGATTTAAGGTTGCTGAATGAGAATACCCTGCAACACACGGCTACACTCTCGATTCGCCATGTGCCTCCTCAACATTCGCAGGTGCACTTGCCCGCAAAGTGGATGAAAGCTCCAGTTGGGAATGGGACCAACAATTGGATCCAGGTAGAGAAATCAGGAGACAAATACCTCGCGCAGGTAGGAGAAGAAGGATTCGAAGTGCGCATCAAGGTGGATACTCGCGACGGAAAGATTCTATCCGCCCAACTGCACAACACAGTGATCTCTGTGACCCGCGAATGCGAAGATGCGGCTCTCTCGAAATGTGGCGCGCCGGAACCGAACAATATCCTGCGTGAGGTGAGTCTCGCGCTCAAGACCCGCCTTCCATGAGCTCATGCCTCGCCGGAAGCATGCTTTGATGAAGAATTCTGCTGATGAAGACCCCACTCTTGCCGGGTTTATAGAAGATGACATGCTTGCCTTGCTTTACCCGGCGAAAACCTGGGTGGACCAAACCGCATGGCCTTCCAAGACCGGGCCTCTGAGCGATGCGAACAAAACATTCAACAAGACTGTCCAGATAAAGATTAGCCTGCGGTCCGCCCCACACGTCGGTCGTGTAGTCAGCGATATCGGCGAGATCAAGTTCGGCTAAGGCTGAAAGCCGGTACCCGCTCACCCAGTCGGGCTTCCAGTAACTTCGGCTCGCCTCCGAATCCGGGCACGGATTCTCTCAATGACATCGCCGTCTGCAATTCCGCTGTCGATACCACCCTGGATGGACGTGCGGAGGGCCTCAAGCTTGGCTTGATTTTCCTTATCGTCTTCCTCCAAGGCCCGCAAACCTGCACGAAGGACTTCGCTGGCATTGGCATATTGGCCACTCTGGATCTTTGTGTCCACGAATTGATCCATTTCCGGTGTGAGGTTAATGTTGCGCGTCGGCATAATTTGAGGCTCCCCGACTTTAGAGTAAACACATTGGCAATAGTTGGCAATCGAAGATCGCCGACACGTTACTGGTACTCATGCTCTAGAAGGCGGGCGATTTCCCCGGCGCCTCTGCCGGTGCAGGAGAGCAGTTGGTGTCGAGGGAGACCGTCGGCGAAGTAGGATCCGCTGATGCGCGCAGCCCCTGCGGCCGGGCGCCCGGCTGATGGCCCCAGCCGGGCAGGGCCTGGCTCCCTGTGATCAAGCCCGCTCCGCGTTTGAGGGTGAAATAAGTCCAGGCCCACTGGCTGAAGACCGCCAGCCGGTTGCGAAAGCCGATCAGGAAATAGATGTGTACGACCAGCCAGGCTGCCCAGGCGAGAAAGCCGTCCCAATGGGCCTTGAATGGCCAGACCACGTTCGCCACCGCGGCATGGCGGCCGATGGTCGACATATCGCCTTTGTCAAAGTAGTGGAAGGGGGTCCTCGGTTTTCCCGCCATATCTTGACCGATCATGCGCGCGGCATGATCCCCCATCTGCATCGCCGGCTGGGCCACCCCGGGAAGCCGCCGCCCGTTTTCCTCCACATGGGCCAGATCGCCGCATACAAAGATCTCCGGATGTCCCGGAGGATTCAAATAGCGGTCGACTATGGTAGAGCCTCCGCGGTCCGTGGGCGTGCCCAGCATTTTCCCCAGCGGGGACGCGGCCACGCCGGCCGCCCAAAGCGTCACCACCGAATCGATTCTGACGCCTCCGGCTATCACGTAACCTGGCTGCACGTCGGTCACTGGCTGGTTCAGGCGCACCTCCACGCCCAGCTTGTTCAACTGCTGGACCGCCTTGTCCGACAGGTCTTGGGGATACGTGGAAAGGATGCGCGGGCCGCCTTCGATAACCGTCACCCGCGCCTTGGCCGGATCGATGTGCCGGAAATCATGGCGCATATAAAGCTTTGAGATATCGCTAATGGCGCCGGCCAACTCCACCCCTGTCGGGCCGCCGCCGATAATGATGAAGTTCATCTCCGGGTGAACCCCGGTCTCCGCCATTTCACGCTCGGCCAGCTCGAAGGCCAATAGCACGCGCCTGCGAATCTCGATCGCATCCTCTATCGACTTCAGTCCCGGAGCCGATTGCGCCCACTCCTCGTTGCCGAAATAGGAGTGAGTGGCGCCGGTGGCCAAAACCATATAGTCATAAACAACCTCTGAACCGCTGCGCAGGAATGCTCGCCGGCCATCCACGTCGAATCCCACGACTTCGTCCATCAAGACTTCTACATTCGGACTCTTCGCCAGGATGGAGCGGATGGGCTGCGCAATATCGGCCGGAGACAGCACTGCCAGAGCCACTTGATAGAGCAGAGGCTGGAATGTGTGATGATTGCGGCGGTCGATCAAGGTCACATCCACCGGCATCTTGGCCAACGCCCCGGCTGCATGCAGACCGGCAAATCCCCCGCCCACGATCAGCACTCTTGGGCGCCGGTGTGGAATCGCGGCCGCGGGCGGCGCCGTGTCATTCAAGTTCGGGAAGTCATTTGGCGTCATCAGGCGTCTTCCTCCAGCAGCAAATTGCCGTTACCTGAAAGATGCGGAGATTTGAATCCAAGATCACTAAATCTCCGGATAGAACTCGAAGAATGCCTCGATGCTCTGCCGTAGCTGCTTCTCAATCTGTTCCCGGCTGCCCTCCAGAACGTGCATGGTTACCCGCGCTTCTTTGCCGTTCTTAAGCGTCACGGGCGCATCGCCCACTTCGGCCACTTCCTCGGCGGGAAGCAGCCGCAAGCCGTAGATGAGTGTTAAGTCTGCCATGCCGCCATCTTAGAGCGTTTCTCAATTTCCGGCCTTCTTTCGCTTCGCAGGGGGCGGGGGCCGAGTTGCTTCTTTTGCTCTTGAGTAGAATCAAAGGTTGAAAACCTATATGTCAGATACCGTCCGCGATACCGTCATTCTGGGTTCTGGTTGTGCTGGCCTTACTGCCGCCATCTATACCGCCCGCGCCAACCTCAAGCCGCTGGTTCTGGAAGGTCATGAGCCGGGAGGCCAGCTCTCGATCACAACCTTGGTCGAGAATTTTCCTGGCTGGCCGGATGGAATCCAGGGTCCCCAACTGGTCGAGAACATGCGCCTGCAGGCTTCCCGCTTCGGAGCCGATGTGCAGATGGGCCACATGGTTTCCGTGGACCTTTCCCGGCGCCCCTTCCGTCTCAATCTGGGCAAGGACACAGTCGACACGCGAACCCTGATCATCGCCAGCGGCGCTTCGGCCCGTTGGTTGGGACTGGCCAGCGAACACGCTCTCATCGGACATGGCGTAAGCTCGTGCGCCACCTGCGACGGCTTTTTCTTCACCGGTAAGGAGATTGCCGTAGTAGGGGGCGGCGATTCCGCCATGGAAGAAGCGCTCTTCCTCACCCGGTTCGCCACCAAGGTCACGCTAATCCATCGCCGGGAGCAGTTTCGCGCCTCGCGCATCATGTTGGAACGCGCCATGGCGCACGGAAAAATCCAGTTCCTCACCAATACGGCGATTGAAGAAGTGCTGGGGGTGGAGCAGAAGGAAGTAACCGGGCTGCGGCTGCGCAACACCGTCTCCGGAGAAAGCTCTGTGCTCGATGTCAGCGCGATGTTTTTGGGAATTGGCCATGAGCCCAACACCAAGATGTTCACCGGGCTGATCGATCTGGATGACGACGGCTACATTAAGACGCACGATCAGGTCTTCACGCGCGTTCCCGGCGTCTTCGCCTGCGGGGACGTACAGGACCGCAAATACCGCCAGGCAATTACCGCTGCGGGCTCCGGCTGCATGGCAGCGCTGGAGGTGGAAAGATACCTGGAGGAGCACGGCCGTTAAACCGTTCCTATTATGGGTGTAGACCGCAGATAGCTATGAGACCGCCCTATCCCTCGCATCCCTCGACGAGGGATGGGGCCTGGCTTCGCACTCGCGCGATCCATCCGGAGGCCGCAAAGACAATCAACCCAAGCGAGCTCACCACGGCCCCAAAGCTGCAGACCCCGATCCATCCGACAAGCCGCCAGCACCACGCGCCCAGCACCGAGCCCAGCGCGCCGCCGGCAAAATAGCACACCATGTATACGGTGTTCAGCCGGCTCCGCGCCTCCGGTTGAAGCCCGTAGATGCGCGTCTGATTGGAGACGTGACCTGACTGTACCGCAAAGTCGAGCAGAACCACTCCGGCGACCAGGCCGGTCATGGTTCTGCCAAAGGCGCCCAGCAGCAGGTAGGCGGCAAAGACCAGCGCAAGCGCTACTCCTATGGCCGGGCGCGGTCCATATCGATCGGCCACGCGGCCAACCATCGGCGCCCCCAAGGCTCCGGCCATTCCTACCAATCCAAAGAGCCCGGCAACGCGGCTGCCGTAGTGGTAAGGAGGCGTCTCCAGAAGAAAAACCAGCGTTGTCCAAAAAGCGCTGAAGGCGCAGAAGAAGATCGCGCCCAGCAAGGCCGACTCGCGAAGCTCACGATGCTGGCGAAAAAGGTGGGCAATCGACCTGAGTAGACCTGGATAGGAGAGCTTGACCGTAGGCTCGCTGCGCGGCAGAAAAAACTGCACCAGGACAACCAGGACTAACATGATCGCTGCGGCAATCGAATAAACGGCGCGCCAGCCAAACCGGGCACCCAGAAAGCCGCTGAATGTGCGTGCCAGCAATATCCCGACCAGCAATCCGCTCAACACTGTCCCAACTACTCTGCCCCGCCGCTCCGGGGGAGCCAGATGAGCGGCAAAGGGAAGAAACACATGGACCACGGCCGAGGCCGCGCCCACGGCGACGGTGGCCAGAACAAGCCAGCTTGCATTGGCCGCCGTAGCGACCAGGAGCAGCGACACTGCCGCTCCAACCAGCAGCATGGTAATCAAAGACCGCCGCTCCCGCGTATCGCCCAACGGAACGAAGAGCAGCATACCCAGCGCCGAGCCGGCTTGGCTCAACATCGCCACTGCTCCCGCTTCGGTCACCGTCAGGCGAAAGCTGCGCGCGATATCGGCGAGCAGAGGCTGCGCATAATAGATATTCGCAACGATCGCACCCACGCAGATGGCCATGAACCAAACTGTTGCACTCGATAGGGGCGCAGAAGAGGATCTTGCCTCTCTCTCCTCGACCGCTACCAACGAATTGCTTTCCGGCACGCTCTTTTCCCCTCACCTGACGTCGTAATCGCCTTAGGCCATATGCGGCAGGATGTATTCTAACCATTGCGCAACTGTTTTCTATTTAGAGACCGGGAAGACAGCTTTCGACTCAGATTCAAGAGGTGCGGGCGACCGATTTCTCTGTTCAAAAGCATGCAAAAGACGAAGATTTCAATGGCAATCGACCTCTCTTCGATCAGCAAGAATCTATCGCGCATCGAAACCGAAATCACCGCTGCCTGCGTCAGGGCCGGCCGCCAGCGTTCCGAAGTTACTCTGATGGCGGTGACTAAAACCCATCCAGTATCGGCAATTCTCCAGGCTGCGGATCTCGGGATTACCGTCTTTGGGGAAAACCGGGTTCAGGAATTTCAACAGAAGCGCGCGGAGATCTCCCAGATGGGTGATGCGTTGCCCGATATAGGCGGCGAAAACCCGGCCAGCCCAAAGAAAGGCGGGTCCCTGCTGAAAGCGGAGTTTCACCTGATCGGCCATCTGCAATCGAACAAGGCTGCGCGCGCGGCCGAGTTGTTCTCCTCCATCGATTCCGTGGACTCGCTCCACCTGGCAGAGCGGCTCAACGATGCGGCGGCCCGTCTCGAGCGTCGCTTGCCGGTATTGCTCGAAATCAAGCTTAGCCGGGAAGAAGCGAAGAGTGGATTCGACCCCGAATCGGCCGAGTTGCGCGACCTTCTCGACCGGCTGCCGGATCTGACGGCTCTCCAACCACGCGGATTGATGACCGTGCCTCCCTATCTCGACGATCCGGAAGCGGCGCGGCCATACTTCATCCGATTGCGTGCTCTGCGCGACCGGTTCGCCGCCGCGCATCCACTTCTCGGCCTGGTTCATCTCTCCATGGGTATGTCACATGACTTTGCCGTCGCCGTCGAGGAAGGCGCAACCCAAATCCGCATCGGAACCGCCCTCTTCGGGGCTCGCCCTCCCATCAGCCCCGCCTGAGGACGTGAATGAAAACAACTGGTCGTCCAATCGATTGTTGAACCCCTGAGGAAGAAGATGTCTATCGAATCACCAGCAGATTTGGCCGGGCTCAAGCGTGCAGGAGCAGTCACCCGTGCGGTGCTGCGCGCGATGCAGGCAGCCGTTCGTCCGGGAATTACCACGTTGGAGATCGATCGCATCGCCGGCAGCGTGCTGCTCCAATATGGCGCGCATTCGGCGCCTAAGCGGGTCTACGGCTTCCCCGGAAACACCTGCATTAGCGTAAATGACGAAGCGGTCCACGGAATTCCCGGCAGCCGCCGTCTCGCACCTGGCGATCTGGTCAAGCTGGACGTGACAGTCGAGGCTGGCGGATATATGGCCGACGCATGTGAGACGGTCGCCGTCCCGCCTATCGGCATTGAACAGCAGCGGCTCATTGATTGCGCCCGCTCTGCCTTTGAAAGGGGCCTCCATCGGGTGCGCTCCGGCGCCATCGCCCTGGAAATTGGCGAGTCGATTCACCGTGAAGTGACCGCGCACGGTTTCTCCGTGGTGCACGGCCTTGCCGGACACGGCATCGGCCGCACCATTCACGAGCCGCCCGTCATTCCCAATCATCGCGACCTATCGTGCCGGACCAAACTTACGCCGGGCCTGGTTTTCACCATCGAACCGATCATCGCCGCGGGTGGACCGAGGGTGGATCTGGAGCGCGATGGCTGGACCATGCGCACGCAGGATCATTCGCTCGCGGCGCATTATGAGCAGACTATCTTTGTCACCCCGAAAGGCGCACAGATGCTTACGGCATAGCTCATGGGAAATCTTCATGCCTCCAGTTCCTCTCTTTATGCTTGGGTGTTGGGCGGTATCGTGCTCGCCCTGCTCACGGTCTCGCTCTCCCGGCTGAGCAAGACGAAGACCAAGGCCGACTACTTGGTTGCCGGCCGCTCGCTCCCAACCTTCGTCCTTATCTTTACTTTGCTGTCTTCCTGGATCGGTTCAGGATCGCTGCTGGCCGGCGCCGAGAATGCCTACCAACATGGCTTCGCCGCGCTGTGGCAAGCAGCCGGCGGATGGGCGGGCCTGCTGCTCATCTACTTCATCGCGCCCAGAGCGCGCAGATTCGCCCAATTCACCATTCCCGACCTGCTGGAAGCGCGCTATAACCAGACCGCCCGCGTCCTCGGCGTAATCGCCATTCTCTTTGCCTATACCGCGATCACCAGCTACCAGATCATCGGCGGCGGCGACATCCTGCACCTGGTTTTCCCTTCCGTCATCACGGCCGATTTAGGGAAATATATTATCGCGGTCTTTGTCATCGTCTTCACGGCAATCGCCGGCATGGCCTCGGTGGCTTATATGGATGTCGTGATCGGCTTGCTCGCCACCATTACTCTCATAATGGCGCTCCCGTTTGTGCTCGACGGCGCGGGCGGCTGGAGCGGTGTCACCCACGCTTTGCCGGCTACGCATTTCGAGGTGCTGGGCGACTTCAACATCCTTCAAGCGCTGGAACTCTTCCTTCCCACCATGCTGCTGATGCTGGGCAATCAGTCCATGTACCAGAAGTTCTTCTCCGCCAAGTCGGAGAAAGATGCTCGCCATGCGGTCGTCGGCTGGGTGATCGGCACGATAATTCTTGAAACCGTTATTGTGGCCCTGGCTGTTTTTGGATCCGTGCTCTTTCCCGCAGGCGAGGTCCACGGGAGGCCGCGAGAGATCATCGCTTATACGGCACTGCACGGGTTGCCCGTTTGGCTGGGTGCACTCTTGATGGGCGCTGTCTTCGCCAAAATCGTCTCCACCGCGAACAACTATCTCTTCTCTCCGGCGACGAATCTGGTCAACGATGTCTTCACCCGCTACATCGCGCCCGAAGCCTCTAACCGGCGAATTCTCATCGTCTCCCGGCTGGTGGTGGTCTTTCTCGGTATCTGGGCGCTCTATCAGGCGCTCAACACTCAGTCTGTCCTGGCAAAAACGCTGTACGCCTATACGATCTACGCGGCAGCGCTGACGCCTGTGATTCTGGCCGCCTTCTACTCTCGCCGCGCCAATGCGCATGGAGCAGTGAGCGCTATTGCCGCCGGCACCTTCGTCACGGTCTTTTGGGACTCTGACATTGTCAAGCGGCATTTGCCTGCCGTTCTCGCCGAGCGCGATGCCATCTTCCCTGCGCTTATTGTGGCGGCCTTATGCCTGGTGTGTGTGAGCGCATTGACTCCGCCGCCGCAACCCGAACAAGTAGCCCTGTTTTTCGCTGAGGGTACTTCTCAGCTCAAGTGAAAAGTCTGGGTCTCGGAGATAGCGATAGCACCAGGTGCTACACTTTAAGCGTGGGAGACCTGGTGGCCAGATCAGAACGAATTTTCAAAACAGCTTGGTTTTCCAAAGCAGCGAGGAAGGCACACATCCCGGATGAAGAGCTTTATTCAGCTATCCGGCAAGTGATGCTGGGGCAAGCCGATGATTTGGGCGGCGGAGTATTCAAGAAGCGTTTGAGCAAAAATACGCACCGCTCCATCATCCTTGCTAAAGGCAGGCATTATCGGATCTATGAATATCTGTTCGCAAAGAAGGACCGGGACAATATCGAAGACGACGAAACTGACCCAATTTCGGAAGCTCGCTAAGCTTTACGAGACACTGGCGGAGCGCCAGATCGATCGACTGATACAGAACAACTCATGGATGGAGATATGCAATGACGGCGAAGCGTAAGTTCAAAAGCGATGCTTTTCAGGCCATTCATTCCTCGGCCTCCGCGCTATTCAAGGTGGGCGCTATCGACAAGGCCACCATGCGCAGTTTTGACGAGTCGTGTATCTCTGTTCCCGCTGCGATAGAACCCCACCAGATAAGGCAGATTCGCGAGAGCCAGCATGTCAGTCAGCCGGTTTTTGCCCGCTATCTCAACACGAGCGAATCCACGGTGGAGAAATGGGAGACGGGTGTCAAGAGGCCCAGCGGCATGGCACTCAAGTTATTGGCGATCGTGCAGAAATACGGATTAAAGATGCTTGCCTGAACGTTTGAGGCCGCCCGCCGGAGTCTAGATCAAAGACCGCCACTAATCGAGGGTTCTATAAAGGGGGATGTTCTATAAAGGGGGATGTCAAGAGAAAAAACTTCGGCGCGAGCGCGGCGAGGGGAGTTTCTTTTGACATCCCAGCCCTCCCGGCGAGGCCGCGCTGTATGGATCGAAGTGTTGAGTGCGGCGCGATCCGGTCCCGAGTCGAGTTGATAGTAGCCGTAGGCGCTGTGGGAAAGCGGAAATCGCGGAGCGATTTCCGAGGTGGCGTAGCCACCGGCTTTTCCATAGCGCACCAGCTGGCAGCGCCAGCCCGGCTGAATTAGATCAGCATTTCTCATAATGCGATCACAGACGGCCAACAGTACCTTGCACCCATCAAGCAGAGAACGATTGGTCCAACGGAATGGCCAACCATGGTTCTATCTGAGACTCGTGGTCATATAGCTTTTTTCGGTTATCCGAAGGGGGATATGGTGCCCCATGAAACTGCACGCTGTTGGCAATGCGTCTATCCCTCGTTTAGATCCTCACCCTCGAACCGAGAGCGCAAGAACCGATCGCCCTATCGCAGCAGAGAAGCTGAAGACTGGGCCTGGATTCTAAGCGCGCTCAAGCTGCTTGTGTTTGCAATTCTGTTGCGTCGAAGCGTTCTCCTCTCTTCCATAGGATTAAAGCAATCGTTGCTATCTTGCGCGCCAGGGTTAGACGAGCCATCTCCGGCTGCATTCCCTTGGCGATCAGACTCTCGTAATATTCCCGGAATGGCCCGGGACGAATGCTGGCGGTGGTGGCCGCTCCCTTGAAGATGTTCTTCAGCTCGTGATTGTGATGGAAATTCAGTCCGGTGATTTGCACCGGTTTCTTGCTGCGTTGGATCTGGCCCTTGACCATGCGGTAATCCGCACTGCTGCGCGTCTCTAATCCTAATCCGCAGTAGCTCCAGAACTGCCGCTTGGTGCGAAACCGGTAGGGTGTCTGTACGCGTCCGATTAAAATGGCTGCGCGAATTGGCCCCAGGAAGGGGATGCTACGCAGCAGTTCGACGGCCTCGAATTTGCGGCTCTCTGTTATCAGCCCCTGGCGTGCTCGGTGCCGTACTGTGCGCAAGCTGTCGAGTTCTTCAAAAAGATACTCCGCACGCTGTTTCAGAGCGCTGTTCGCCGATAGAAGCTGCAACTGCTCCTCTCGCCGCCGCTGCCCATAAAGCGCCTTGCCCGGCGTGCTCACCACCTGGCCGCGATAGATGGCCTTCAGGCGCGCCATCACACGGGTCGTGTCTTCGGTCAGTACCGTATAAGCACGGCCTAATTCCTTGAGCGCCCGCGCGCTGTTCTGCCCGTGATAAACCGGGGATAACTGGTTGCCGCGCAGCAATTCCGCCAATTTCCTGGCATCCAGTTTGTCGTTCTTGTTGCCCACCTTGAGCAGCGCATTCTTGCGCGGATTGCAGACCACTACCTTGCTCACATGGGGCTGCAGCAAATCGTACAACCATGCCGATTGGGTCGTCTCTTCCAAGGTGATCTGCACCGTCCCCCGTAATCCCTGCACCAATTCCAGAATCACTGCTCCATCGGTCGGCACAATACACTGGCTCACCTGCCGCCCCTCTTCGTTTAAGACCGCGATCGAAACACAATCCCGGTGCACATCCATTCCCACGTACTTGGTGTTAATCTTCTTGGTATTCATCTGGGCGCTCCTTCGCTGTGGGCTTCTGGTTCTTTCCCAAGCAACCAAAGCTTACTCCCGACTGGGCGCCCTTTATTATGCGTGCCCCATCCTTCGCACGGCGCTGTTTCGTGCGAAGGGTGGGAGACCACCAATGTATGTGCCCCCGATTTTCATTCCTTGGGTGGGCCGCAAGCGCATGAACGCTTTCGGTCGAGATAACAAATGTTGATGTAGTTGCCAACCCAACCTTCCTCGCCCCATTTTTATGATCTAACGCTAACTCGCTGAGCTCGCTGCGAGGGAGGGCCAGTGCGCCTGGTAGGTCAGGCGGATGCCTTCGTCAAGTTGGGTTTTGGCGCGCCAGCCAAGCTTCTCCATCCGGCTCACGTCAAGAAGCTTCTGCGGCGTGCCATCCGGCCGGGCCGTATCGAAGACCAGATCGCCAGTAAAGCCGAGCACCTGGCAGATGGTGGCGGCCAGTTCCCGGACGGTCAAATCTTTGCCCGCGCCAACGTTGATCAGCGGCTGCTTGTCTCCAGTCAGCAACTCAGAATACGCGGCTTCCGGCAGGTTCATGAGGAAAACGCATGCCTCAGCGAGATCCTCGCTGAACAGCAGTTCACGGCGCGGCGTGCCGGTCCCCCAAACGACGATCTGTTTCTGTCCTGAAGCCTTGGCCTCAATGACCTTGCGCATCAGGGCGGGGAGCACATGAGAGTTCTCCAGATCGAAATTGTCCCCCGGTCCATAGAGATTCGTCGGCATCGCAGCAAGGTACCGGGTCCCATACTGCTGGTTGTAGGAACGGCACATCTCGATGCCGGCGATCTTGGCTAACGCGTAAGCCTGGTTGGTCGGTTCCAGCGGGCCGGTGAGCAGATACTCTTCCTTGATGGGCTGGGGGCAAAGCTTGGGGTAGATGCAACTGGAGCCGAGGAAAAGCAGCCGATCGACTTGGTTGCGATAGCTCGAGTGAATCAGGTTATTTTGAATCACCAGATTTACCCGGATAAAATCCGCCGGGTAAGTATTATTCGCCTGGATGCCGCCGACTTTGGCGGCAGCAAGAAACACATGCTCGGGACGTTCGCTCTCGAAAAAATGCTCGACCGCCGCGCTATCGGTCAAGTCGAGCTCGGCGCGAGTGCGCAAAAGCAGGTGACGGTATCCTTGACGCTCGAGCGCGCGCCGTATGGCCGAGCCGACCAGGCCACGGTGACCTGCGATGTAGATGCGGCTGTTCTTTTCCACAAACTCTCTTCCCGGAGATCACGAGTTGTTAGGATTCATGATGGTTATAAGCCGCAAACCCATGTTGCTGCACCAGGGCATCCCGCTCCGCTGCCTTTAGGTCTTCGCGCACCATCTCTTCCACTAATGTCCGGAAGTCAGTCCGGGGAGACCAGCCAAGCTCGTCGCGCGCCTTGCTCGCATCACCTAATAGGGTCTCGACCTCGGCGGGACGGAAATACCGTGGATCTACGGCTACGATGGAGTCACCATGCTGGTCATAGGCCCGCTCGGTTAGCCCTTCGCCATCCCAGCGAAGATGGATATCCAGGCATCCGGCCGCCAGGGTGACGAAATCACGAACGCTGTACTGCGCACCGGTGGCGATGACGTAGTCCGCTGCCTGCTTTTGCTGCAGCATCAACCACTGCATTTCTACATAATCGCGCGCGTGTCCCCAGTCGCGCTTGGAGTTGAGATTGCCCAGATAAAGCCTCTGCTGCAATCCCAGTTTGATACGGGCAAGGGCGCGGGTGATCTTTCGGGTAACGAACGTCTCTCCGCGTGTGGGCGACTCGTGATTAAACAAAATCCCGTTGCAGGCATAGATACCATAGGACTCGCGGTAATTTACGGTGATCCAGTAGGCATAGAGCTTGGCAACACCATACGGGGAGCGGGGATAAAAAGGTGTCTTCTCCGATTGAGGTGTCTCCTGCACCAAGCCGTACATCTCTGAAGTGGAAGCCTGATAAAAGCGGGTCTTATTCCCCAGACCCAGGATACGGATGGCTTCGAGCAGGCGGAGCGGGCCGAGGGCGTCGGAATTGGCCGTATACTCTGGCTCTTCAAACGAGACCGCTACGTGACTCTGAGCCGCGAGATTGTAGATCTCATCCGGCTGAACCTGCTGGACGACATGAACTAGGCTCGACGAATCGGTCATGTCACCGTAGTGCAGAATGAGGCGGCGTCCTACTTCGTGCGGGTCCTCATACAGATGATCAATCCGGTTGGTGTTCAACAATGAAGTCCGGCGCTTGATGCCGTGCACCTCATATCCCTTCTTCAAAGAAGCTCGGCGAGATAGGCGCCGTCCTGTCCCGTAATGCCGGTAATCAAGGCTTTTTTCAAGCGATGCTCCAAGTAGTGTCCCTATTCTATGACAGGGGGCAGCAACCGGAGGGTATCATTCCGGTTCCCATATAAGCTTGGCGCCTCCAGGCTCTAGAATTGATCGAGGATCACAACCAGGGATCACAATCAGGGACCATGACGCAGGACCATGACGCCGAACCATGACGCCACAAAACTCACAGCATCTCCTCGAAGAGACAGACCCGCCACAGCGGAGGCCGGCGCTCAATAAGCGTTTACTGCACGTCATCCGGTCGATTGCTCCGCAGGCGGGTGGGACAACGGAGGGCATACGGACCCTGGCCGAGGTGAGCGGCGGGGAAGGCGGGATGGAATTGGTTTGCCTGGATGATCCGGCGGAGGAGTTCGTCGGAAAGCAAGCATGTCCGGTCCACGCGCTCGGTCCGGCGCAAGGTCATTACGGCTACACGCCAAGGCTCACGGAGTGGTTAAAGGCAAATCTGCCGCGCTTCGATGGAGTGGTGATCCACGGCCTGTGGCAATATCACAGCTATGGCGCTTACCGCGTTATCCGCGACCGGGCGCCATATGCCATCTTTCCCCACGGCATGCTCGACCCGTACTTTAAGCGGGCGTTTCCTCTGAAGCACATCAGGAAGCAGATCTATTGGCTTGCCAGGGAATACCGTGTTCTACGCGATGCAAACGCGGTCTGCTTCACAACGCCCCTAGAACGCGATTGCGCTCTCCACACTATGTGGCCGCATCGCTGGAATCCGGTGGTCGTCTCTTTCGGGGCCGCAGCCCCCAACGGAGACCAGGCTCTGCAGCGCAGGAGCTTCCTGGATCGATTTCCTCAGCTCGCTGAACGCCGATTCTTTCTCTTTCTCTCCAGGATCCATACTAAGAAAGGCTGCGATCTTGCTATTCACGCCTTCGCGCGCCTGGCGCAGGCCGAGCCGGAATGGGATTTAGTGATTGCCGGACCGGATGAAGAGGGTTTGCGGTGCAAGTTCGAGGAGCAGGCTCGCGCTCTCCGGGTGGATCATCGGCTGCATTGGACCGGCATGCTCCAAGGTGGGTTGAAATGGGGCGCCATCCATGCCGCCGACGCCTTTGTTCTTCCCTCCCACCAGGAGAACTTTTGCGTCGCCGCGGTGGAGGCGCTAGCCTCGGGGCTCCCAGTGCTGCTCTCGAATAAGATCAATATCTGGCCCGACGTGGTCGAAGACGGCGCAGGGATTGTGAATGAAGATACAGTCGAAGGCACGTATCTATCCATGACAACTTTTCTCAGTATGACCCTGGAAGAGCGTCAGCGCATGGCGGAGAACGGCAGGCGCTGTTTCCGCTCACGATATGAAATGACGGCTACGGCTAGAGCGTTAAACGATCTTTTTTAAGAACGTGGCATAAGCGCTTCAACCCGCAATGGCTGCGACTACGAGGAGCAGATTCCCTCCGGGAATGACAGGAAGAAAAGCAAAAAAGGCTAAGGAGCGGAGCCACAAGGGCTCCATCCGCAAGTCCACCTGCCTGATCCCTAGCTATAAACCTGCGCCTGGTCGAAGGTGTGACCGGCCAGATCCTTACCGGAAAGAATCGGAGTGGTATCGATCGGCCAATGGATATGGATTGTCGGATCGTTCCAAAGGATCGTGCGCTCATGCTTCGGAGCATAAAAATCCGTCGTCTTATAGAGCACATCGGCAGTTTCTGAAAGCACTAGGAAACCATGCGCAAAGCCGCTCGGGATCCAGAGCATGCGCCGGTTCTCACCGCTCAGCTCCACTCCCACCCATTGGCCGAAGGTAGGCGAACTCTTTCGCAGGTCGACGGCGACGTCGAAGATTTCACCCCGCAGGCAGCGGATCAATTTTCCTTGAGGCTGCTCGATCTGGTAGTGAAGCCCGCGCAATACTCCGTGCTGCGATTGGGATTGGTTGTCCTGGACAAAAGCATCCAGGATTCCAAACTGCGCCAGCGTGCGCTGGTTGTAGCTTTCGAAAAATAACCCGCGGCTATCGATAAATACCTTCGGCTCGATTAACTTGACGGCCGGTATCCTGGTAGGAACTTCATTCATTTGTTTCATTCTCCAGCAAAGATAAGAACCAGACAATGACTCCATTGGATCATCTCAGGTTTGTTTCTCTCAACCCAACCGCGGATCCATCGCGGATAAAACATCGGCGATTTGTGTCTGCCACGGTGTCAAGCGGAAACCGAATGTTCTCTCGAATTTTTCATTCGATAGAACCGAGTTTCTCGGCCGTTTGGCGGGAGTAGGATATTCGGCCGTGGTGATCGGCAGCACATTCGGTTTTGGACCGTCGCCCGCGCTGAAAATAGCACGGGCAAAGCCGCACCAGGAGGTCGCGCCGCCGGCCGTCATGTGATAGACCCCAGATGGAACTGCGGCGGCACTTCCGGAATATTGCCCAATCAGACGCGAGGTAGCGGCGGCAATGGCGCCGGCCGAAGTAGGCGAGCCGATCTGGTCGTCGACCACCCGCAACTCCGGCCGGTCTTGCGCCAGACGGAGCATGGTGAGTAGAAAATTCTTGCCCCGTGCGCCGTATACCCAGGTTGTGCGCAGCAACAGATAGCGGCTTGCGGCGCCGGCTACGCCCGCCTCCCCCGCCGCTTTCGACGCGCCATACACACTGAGAGGGTCCAGCGTATCGTTTTCCAGGTAAGGTTCCGACTTCTCCCCATTGAAAACATAGTCCGTCGAATAGTGGATGAGGAGCGCATCGAGCTGAGCCGCCTCCTCGGCGAGAACGCGCGGAGCGGTAGCGTTGACGGCAAAACAGCGGTCGCGTTCGGTTTCAGCCTTATCTACGGCGGTGTATGCGGCGGCGTTCACAATAATTTCCGGCGCCACCCGCCGAACCAGATCGCGGATGGACTGCTGGTTGCTCAAATCGCAGGCTTCCCTTCCAACGGAAACCAAGTCGTCTCCCGGCCAAGACATACGCGAGAGTTCATGTCCCACCTGCCCGTCTTTTCCAATAACCAGTGTTCGCATAGATCTCTCCGGGTAGTGTAGAGGACTGCTCCCGCATGCCCCAGCCGGGGTGTTACATCCGGCGAAGAAATGGTCTAGAATGCCTGCACTGTGAGTCCATCAGCGGAAAACCCCAATTCCCCCGACTTCCACCTGGAGCAGGTTGACCCGCCCCATCCCTTCAAGAGCGCGTGGAAGACCTTCCTGGCCGCAGCCGTCCTGATAACTCTGGCCATTGCGATATTCGTTTATTTCGTGCGCCGGCCTCCGCCATCCGCGGGCGAGATCCTGGCGGTGAACTACTATCCAGTGCACTCCACTGTCACTGGAGCGGGTGGCGCGGGCGGTATGCAAGGCGGCAACCAATCGTACGATCAATTGCTGATCCTGACCAAAGTGCGAGTTCGTAACCAGACCAATATCCCGCTGTTCCTCGAGGATATTGCGGCCACCGTGACCATGCCGGATGGCTCAACTGAATCCAGCATCGGAGCCGGTTCAAGGGATTTTGAACGGGTGTTTCAGGCATTTCCGACGCTAAGTTCGCTACGCTCGGCGCCCTTCGATCGCAGCGCGACGGTCGCTCCCGGCCAGAGCACCGAAGGTCTCGCCATCTTCAGCTTCCCTTTCACCCAACAGCAATGGGATTCGCGGAAGAGCGGGGACGTTGTAGTCTCCTTCGCCCATCAAAAAAATCTCTTGATGAGCTTCCCCCACTAGAGGCAACCGGCTTGGAGGGATTCTGTGGTTGATTCAATCGCTTGCGTGAACCGCAGATTTATCCACTCCGCTGCGCTCCGGTCGAGATGACAAAGTTAGGTGTAATTGGCTTCCTCAACCCGCTGGGTGCCCCAGGTCTCGATTCCGGGACCTGGGATTCCGCGGTCTCGCTTATGGCGTCAATGGCTGGGGCGCGCCTTTGGGAGTGGAGAGGTAGCCGGCAACCTGATTCTTATTGATGTTATTCACCACTAGCTCATACAGAAGGTTGTTTTTGCCGGTATAGAACTGCACCGGCTCGTTGAGTCCCTTGTCTTTTTTCTCGATCTTCTTGTCGTCCGCCTCGACCACAAGCGTGTAGCGCGCGTGCTTTGGGTCTGCTTTCTTGAGGGCCAGGCTGACTCCTGAAAGAGGCGTCGGCTTTCCGCCCTTCTTCAAGTTGAACTCGTAATAGTTGCGATCGCCTTTGTGCTTCAAAATTTCGAGTTCTTTGCCGTTGGTCGCGATCAGACCGCTCTGTACCCCCAGATCGCCGATCGCGCTCTGCAGCCGGGCCTCCGCGCCCTGCAGCTCGGTCCTGGTCTGGGCAACGTCGGTCTTCACTCCTCCGACATCCGTCTTCACGCTGGAGACTTCACCTGAAACCGCGCCGATTTGTTTCTGAGATGCGGCTTGGGCCTCCGCCTGCTCATGCTCCAGGCGGGCAGAATCCGCTTGTTGTCTCCGGAGCAAGTCCTTCGCGCGGAGTTCCAGCTGCCGCTGCGTCAGGCCCACACTCTTGCCCAAGGCCTCCGAGGTAACGCTCAAGCGAGCATTGGTGTCATCGAGCTCGGCAACCAGCTTCTGGTTTTGCTGCTGCGCGGCGGCCAGCAGGGCGCTCGTTTTTTGCACCCGGCTCTGTAGCGTAAAACTCCAGATCAGCCCGACGAGAGATGCCAAAACCGCGAAGCCGAGGAGTCCCACAAAGAGACCCGAGTGTGTTCTTTCAACCTTATCTAATTCGTCGCTCATGGCGCTGCCTTTCCTAAAGACGGTATGTGCAAATACCACCCCGTCCAGTTTAGACGCTCCCCATCCTACAATGGACGCGTGGAGACTGCAGACATCGTCATCGGTGGCGGAGGGATTATCGGACTGACGGTTGCGCTGGAGTTGTCGCGCAGCGGCTTTCGGGTACGGCTGATGGAGCGGGGACACCCTATGGGGGAGGCGTCCTCGGCGGCGGCCGGGATGCTGGCCTGGGAAGATCCGGAAAATCCTCCGGAGATGACCCGGTTCGCGGCGCTGAGCAGGGATCTCTACCCGGAATACCTCCACACGGTGGAGGGGTTGTCAGCGCGCCTGGTTCCGCTGCGCACCCGGAACACTCTGCAAGCGACCAGACCAGGCGGCAGGTTTCATTTGAGCGCGACCAGGACACGGTCGCCCATTACCGCGGAAGAAGCGGAGCAGCGGATTGCCGGACTGAACTCCGGGGAGCGATCCTTTTTGTGGCTGGAAGAATCGAGCCTGGATCCGCGGGATCTTTGTGCCGCATTGCCTCTAGCTGCCACATCGGCCGGCGTTGTGATCGAGGAGAAGACGGAAGTCCTGGCCGTCGAAGCGCGAGCGGACTCGGTAACGGTGAATACCTCCCGTGGTCCAGTAAGCGCCGGCGCTTTTGTGAACTGTTGTGGAGCATGGGCAGGCGCTATAACGGATTCGCTCCAAACCTCGACAGGCTCCCCAAGTCTGCACTCTCCCCCATTGGTCGTCCCGCGGAAGGGACAGATGATCAAAGTAGTTTTAGAAGAACCGGCCCAACTCCGGCATGTGCTGCGGGCACCCGAAATTTACCTGGTTCCACGCGGAGAGAGACAAATCGTGATCGGGGCCACTCTGGAACAGGTTGGATTCGACCGGCAAGTCGAGCCGGCTGCCGTGGAGAGCCTGCTTGCCCGGGCAGCTCACCTGTGGGCGCCCGCCGGCCGTGCGCGGATCGTCGAGAGCTGGGCCGGCCTCCGTCCTGGAACATGGGACGACCTGCCGCTGATCGGAAGCACAAATGCGGCTAACTGTTGGCTAGCCACGGGACACTTCCGTAATGGCATCCTCCTGGCTCCCGCCACCGGACTGGTCGTGCGTCAACTGCTGGAGGGAAAAGCACCGAGATCCCCCTGGATACATTCGCCCCGGAGCGTCGGCCGGCTGCTGATGCTGCCCCAGCAGACGATCGCGGGGCTTTCAAGTGACAATGTTCTGAACGCTGCGCTATAACTTTGGATAGAGGGTAGGTACGCAGGTATGTCGACGGCTGTGGCGGGAAAGGGACTTGAAGGCGTAGTGGCGGCCAATTCAGGGATTTGCTGGATTGATGGCGATGCCGGGGTACTAGCCTATCGTGGCGTTGACATTCATCAGCTCGCGGATAAATCGACCTTCGAGGAAACCGCCTGCCTCCTCTGGCTTGGGCGTCTTCCCAAACGCGCGGAGCTCGACGACTTCTGCAAGAAATTGGTGGAAGCCCGCTCGCTCGACCCTAAGATGATGGAGCTGCTCAGCTCCTTTCCCCGCAATGCCGCGCCGATGGAGGTCCTGCGCACGGCGGTTTCCGCATTGAGCTTTTATGATCGGGATGAGAGCAACAACGATCATGACGCCAATCTGCGCAAGAGCTTTCGCCTGACCGCGCAGATCCCGATGATCGTGGCCATCTACGACCGGCTGCGCAAGAACAAACCCCTGATAGAACCGGATTTGACCCTAAGTCACGCGGCGAATTTCCTGTGGATGCTGAATGGAGAAAAACCCTCCGCGACGGCGACCAAGAGCCTCGATGTCGCGCTCATCTTGCACGCCGACCATGAACTAAATGCCTCCACTTTTGCCGCCCGGGTGATCGCCGCGACCTTGTCGGACATTCATTCCGCGATCACCGGAGCCATCGGCGCGCTCAAGGGACCACTGCATGGAGGCGCGAATGAGGCGGTCATGCACATGCTCTTCACGATCGATAAGCAAGGCGCCGATCCGGTCGAGTACGTGAAGCAGATGCTGGCGGAAAAAAAGAAGATCTCGGGCTTCGGCCACCGGGTCTACCACACAGAGGATCCGAGAGCGACGCACCTGCGCAAGATGTCGGAGGAGCTGGGCAAGTCTTCCGGAAATACCAAGTGGTTCGACATGTCGCAGGCGATCGAAAAGTACGTTCTGTCGGAAAAGAAGCTCAACGCGAACGTAGATTTCTACTCCGCTTCGACCTACACGACGCTGGGGATCGACCTGGATCTATTTACTCCGATTTTCGCCATCAGCCGCATGGCCGGCTGGGCGGCGCACGTCATTGAGCAGCTCGACGACAATCGCCTTATCCGCCCCCGCGCCGAGTATATTGGCGTGGAGTATCCGGCCAAGTACACACCGATCGAAAGCCGCTAAATCGTCCGGCCGCTCGATTTCGCGGGTGCCCCGCGCCAGTACGAAAAGCAGATTCCCTTCGGGAATGACAGAAAGAAAAGAAGAAGCAAAGATGGTGAATCCAAGGACGCCACCAATTGAGGGTGCCCCATCCTTCGCACGGCGCTGTTCCGTGCGAAGGGTGGGAGACCAGTGCGCCGGGATAAACCGGCATGAAGCAGAGAATGGAAAATTCTTACGAGGAAGGAGTAGCGAACCACTCGGCCCCGAGTTTTGCGTAGTGCACCGTGAGGTGTAAGACGAAGCGTAAACAGGGGAATAGGTGGGCTGGGTATCGAGCTTCGAAAACACCAAATCAGGATGCCGACGCTGTTGGTCTAGCGGAAGGCAACATGGGCAGAGGCGCAAGCGCGAGTCTCTGTTCAGTCCTGCGTAGTCGTAGACCCCAGACACGCCTAGACACTTCATGCACGAGAACCGGGAGACCTCGGAGGCTTCTGCGGTTGCAGCCGACCACAGGACGGCGGGAGAAGGCCCAGGCCGTACGGCCCGCATGTACGCCTGCGAGGAGTCGGACAGTGGCGTAGTACCAATGAATCACTCGAACAAAGACGGGAAACCGAGGGCGGAGAGTGAGGAGGGAAGGCTGCTGATCGGGGAGAACAACCGCAAATCGAGCACGCCTCGACACCGAGCGAGACCAGCGTGTTCCATCGATGGGCGGCTGTGCGGCAAGCATTACTGCCGTTACTCATCTTCGATAAGAGCCGTATGCGCTAATGAGCGCTCGTACGGATCTGTGCGGGGGGTACCAGGCGACTGGTATCCCTACCGCGACCAAATTTGCCTGTACTATTTGCGGCTGGCTGGGGGAATGATCCCGTTCATGCGCAAGTATTCGACCATTTGCCCATAGTGGTCGTTGGCGTGGACAAGCGCATAAGTAGCCAATCCGGCGCGCGTGGTCCCGTGCGCATCCATTACAGTGAAAGCATTTTCCGCCGTGATGGTATCGATGGCTTGCTGTCCAAAGGCATAGGAGTCTTTGAGGGCCTTGACGATTTCGTCCTTGGTTGTGAGGTTGCCGATAGCCTTTAGGTCGGCGGTGGGTTTGGGCCCAATCTGTCCGAAGAGATGGTAGTTGGCTTGGGCGAGATGTTTCACTTGGCTCGCGAAGGTACGAACCCCCTGGAAGTTGCCATTGGTGGGAGCGAAATCGTATTTCTCCGCGGGCATGGCTTCAGCGGCGCCGACGATCTCCGATTCCTGGTTCTTGAGGAGCTTTCCATAAACCGCCGCAGGGGTGGCTTGCGAGCCCACGTTCGCGGCGGCGGTCTGTGCGGTGGCCGCTGGCATGGCTAAGCTGAGCAGAACGCCCACAGCGAGGGTTGTCAGAGCGGTACACCAGAGCTTGATTTTCATAGGATCCTCCTAAGCCGTTCTTGCTTGCAGATATACGCTTCGCGTGAGGCAGAGCATCCCCGGCGCGCGCCCTGCAAGTATATCCATCCCATAAAGTCCTATCCCTCGTCTTCCCGTAAAATAAAAGCAGGAGTCTGCTATGCGGCGTGTATACCTGGATGCGAATGCCACGACACCTCTTCTGCCCGAGGTGTTGGAGGCCATGCGGCCATATTTCCTTGAACAGTTCGGGAACGCGTCCTCCATCCACTTGAGAGGCCAGCAGGCGCGCTCGGCGGTGGAGCGCGCACGGGCAAAAGTCGCCGGTCTCCTGGGCTGCCGTCCGGCGGAGATCGTCTTCACCAGTGGAGGAACGGAGGGGGACAACCAGGCCTTATTTGGGCTGCTTAAGCCGGGCGACCATCTAATCACCAGCATGATTGAGCATCATGCTGTGCTGAATTCTGCCGAGGAACTGAGGCGGCGCGGAGTCGAGGTGAGCTTCCTCCCGGTCGACAGCCAAGGTGTCCTCGACCCGGATGAGGTTCGGAAGGCGCTGCGCCCCCAAACCAAACTTATCAGCGTAATGACGGCTAATAATGAAACTGGGGTGCTGCAGCCGGTACAGGAAATCGGCCGGATGGCCGCCGAGGCTGACGTCTACTTTCATACCGACGCCGTACAGGCGGCAGGCAAGGTGCCCTTGGACGTGCGGGCCGATGGCTGCGATTTGATGACCATCTCCGGACATAAGATACACGCACCTCAGGGAGTGGGAGCGCTCTTTGTGCGGCGCGGCACACCGCTTGAGCCCTTGTTTTTTGGCGGAGCGCACGAACGGCAACGGCGTGCCGGAACGGAAAATGTCCCCGGAATTGTAGGCTTGGGGAAGGCAGCCGAGCTCGCAGCCGAGGGCTTGCGCAGCGGAGCACCTGATCGGATGGCGGCGCTGCGCGACCGGCTGGAACGCGGACTGCTCTCGCGAGTGGATGAGTCCGGCATCAACGGCGGCGGAGCGCCACGGGTCCCCAACACTACCAATCTCTGGTTCGATCATCTGGAGGGAGAAGCTCTGGTGATCGCGCTCGATCTCAAAGGGCTTGCTGTTTCCGGAGGCGCAGCCTGTGCCTCCGGGTCCACTGAGCCCTCCCATGTACTGCTCGCCATGGGCGTTTCCGTGGAGCGCGCACGCACCAGCGTGCGTTTGAGCCTGCAGAAGCAGACCACCGAGGAAGAGATTGAGCACACGCTCCAGCTTGTGCCATCGGAGGTGAGCCGGCTGCGCGAGCTTTCGCCTGTATACGGTAGGCGAGAAGAGAAGGAACCGGCGGTGAGCGCCCGATAGAGCTTTCCACTGTTAAATTGTGGGACAAAAGCACAAAGGATGAGTGTGACTACGCAACAGCTCAAGACGATCGCAGTAGCAATGTCGGGTGGAGTGGACTCCTCCGCGGCCGCGGCTATGCTCAAGGCCGGCGGCTATTCGATCGTCGGGCTGACCATGCAATTGTGGAACCAGCGCCGGCTGGCCGGCAAGGAAGGCATGCCGGAGCAGGTGCAGGGGCGCTGCTGCTCGATCGAGGACGTCTACGACGCCCGCCGGGTTGCGGAGACCCTGGAGATCCCCTACTACGTGGTCAACCACCAGGAGCGGTTCGAGCGCGATGTGGTGCGTCCCTTCGTCGACGAGTACCTCTCAGGAAGGACTCCAATTCCCTGCAGCCTGTGCAACAACCATCTCAAGTTCGACCAACTGCTCATGACCGCCCGGCAGATTGGAGCGGAGATGATTGCGACCGGCCATTATGCGCGCAATGAATACGATCCGGCGCGCGGGCGATGGATTCTGAGACGTCCGGCGGACCTAAGCAAGGATCAGACATACTTTCTCTTTGGCCTGACACAGGAGCAATTGGCGCACACGATTTTCCCTCTTGGAGGCTACACCAAGCCGGAAGTTCGCGAACTGGCGCGAGGCTATGGACTCGGGCTAGCGGATAAGCCGGATTCCCAGGAGATATGTTTTATTCCGGGTGGAGACTACAAGCGCTTCATCGATGCCTATCTTGAGGAGCAGGGAGAAACCCTGCCCGACAGCGGAGGCGAGTTGGTTTCAGCCGGCGGCGAGATCAGAGGCCGGCATGAGGGAATCCACAACTTTACCGTCGGGCAGCGCAAGGGGCTGGGAGTGGCCTCTCCTGCTCCCCTCTATGTGATCTCCATAGACCCCCAAAGCAAGCAGGTGGCCGTAGGCTCGGAGAGCGAACTCATGCGCTCTTCCATGCGCGTGCGCGATCTGAATTGGATCTCGATTCCCCGGCTCAACGGCACAATGCGGGTTCAAGTAAAGATTCGCCACCGGCACGAACCCGCCTGGGCGGAGATTCAAGCAGTCGGCGACAATGAGGTCGCGGTGTCGTTTGCGCAGGGGGTCCGCGCTATCACGCCAGGCCAGGCTGCGGTTTTCTATTCTGCGGATGAAATTGTGGGCGGCGGCTGGATCGAGTAGCAGGGCACGAAGGCGGTCCCTCAGCGGCTAAAGCCGATCGATTTTTCAAGCAGTTATGGCACGACTGAAGTCGTGCCCTGATACAAAGCCATAGTTTTCCGCGACCTGTAAAGCGGGGCTAATTTGCGGGTTTGGTGGAGCTGCGAAAATCAGATAAAGAGATCGCTCTGCATTTCGCTGTCCGGGTGCGGTGATTTGCTACACATTACGTTGATCGCTGCTCGAAAGCCGTTGACGATGCCTGTAAGCTGGCGCACCGGAACAGCGATACCATGTTGGATGGTATAGCTTGCCTGGGTGACGTGGTCCAATGTCCCCTGGACCATCCCTTCTACGTGGGCCGCCTGGGTTCGAGTGCGTTCAGCCACGTCTCCCACCGCGCTGCCCACCTCTCCTACCACGGTTCTCAACTTCTCGCTGCTCTCCACTAAATTGGCGCTGATGATCTTGAGCTTGGGAGCGAAGTCCTCGATCATCGCCCGCGACGAGCTAACGGCGGGAAGCGCGTGGACGCGGAATTCCTCGATGGTCGTATATATCTTTGCCCGCAGCCTGCGGGCCGCCAAACCCATAGCGATGATCGTGATCGTCTGGATGAACACGCTGACCGCAATGGCGATGGTGAAAACGATAAATACAGTCTGCGTTGTTTGATCCATTGTCTATCCAGATCCGGTCAATTGATCAGGCGCCCAGAGCACCCCTGTAATACCTCTGTTAAATGGTTTCTTTCTTCGCGGTAGTTGCCTGGTAGGCGCTCTTGCCCGCGTCGACCGCGGCGGAGACCTTCCCCGCTTGCTCGTTGATCACTTGGCGTCCGCGGCCGACAACATCTTCCCATTGGGAGCGGCCGCGCTCGACCGCCTGCTTACCCCGGTCCACGTATTCGCTTACTTGATCTTTGCCCACATCGACCAGGTTATTCACTTGGTCGGCAGCCGCGCGCGACTTCTGCTTGAGATATTCGCCACTCCCGCGCGCTTGTTCGAGCAGATCGTCACGCATTTCACTTCCCGCCTTAGGAGCGTACAGTACACCCACCGCCGCGCCCACGCCGAGTCCAAGCAAAAACCAGCCAAAACCACTGCCCTGTCTTTCTTCTGTCATTTCGTTATCTCCTTAAATTTGTTGCAGTCACCGGAGAATCGGATAGTAACAAATGAATTCTTCCCCGGCAAATTTACTCTTGCCTGTGTAGATGCCTTTAATACCAAGTATGCCGCCCGGCTGGGGGAATTCCTTCTGGAACCTCTAAGATAGAGATCTAGCTAGCTCGAGGAATGGCCAGGAGGAAGAGCAGGCATGGGGCGGCGCATTTTAACCCAGCCGGTTCATCCCGGATTTGCATTTCATCCGTCGAATGATAGATAGTGTCCGGCCTACAGGCAGAAATTCAGCGGGCAAAGGATTGCATATGAAAACACATTCTCGACATCTGCTCCTCTTGGGAGCCCTATGTGGATTGTTGCTGCTGAACACCGGGTGCAAGCAGAACAACAGCCCCCACGAGACACCAAACACGGCAACGGCGAACCCTGCTCCACAACCTCCCAGCGACCAGCAGATTTCCAGCCAGATTCAGGCCAAGATCGATGGCGAATCGGCTTTGAATGGGCAGAAGATTGAAGTAAGCGTGGCCAGTGGAGTGGCCACCCTGACCGGCTCGGTGATCAACGACGCCTCCCGCTCGCTCGCCGCCGCTGATAGCGGCTCGGTGAATGGCGTAAGGACGGTGATCAACAACTTGACCGTCGAGCGGCCCAAGCCTGTCGCCAAGGTAGAATCCAAACCTGCCAAGAGAATTCGGCCGCATCACAAGGAAACCGCCGAAGTGGCGCCACCCCCTGCGCCTGCGGCTGTACCTCCACCGCCTCCGCCTCCCCAGCCGGAGGCCGTGCGAACCATACCACCGCCGCCTCCACCTCCTCCGCCGGTGGTGAAGACTGTGACTTTGCACGCCGGCACCGTGATTCCAGTTCGCATGACTGACACGCTAGATAGCAAGACTACGGAAACGGATTCGGTCTTCCACGGCTCCCTGGCTGCGGACCTGATTGTGGACGGTATGGTGGCGGCGCCGCGAGGAGCGGCGGTAACCGGCCGGGTAGTCACTGCCAAAGATGCAACTCATTTCTCCGGCAGCTCTGAACTGGCGATTGAATTGACCCAAATCCGGGTGCAAAACCGCGAGATACCCCTGGTCACGGATACCTACAGCAAAAAAGGAGCCGCACGGGGCAAGAATACGGCAATGAAGACGGGCGGTGGCGCAGCGATCGGGGCTTTGATCGGCGCTCTCGCCGGCGGTGGCAAAGGGGCAGCCATCGGGGCGGCCACGGGGGGTGGAATCGGCGCCGGCACCAACGGAGTCACACGCGGCCAGCAGGTGCAAATCCCCTCCGAAACATTGGTTAATTTCAATCTTCAGACACCGGTGAGCATTACGACTTCGAAGGTCGCAGGTTGGAACTCCAACCCCAACGGCAACGGGCCGGTATTGAAGCGGGCGCCGGAACAATAAATCTGGGCATCCTGTCTGCTCATCGTGGCGAGAGAATCCGCTTCTCTCGCCATTCTTTTCTGTAGCTTGCTTCCCTGCCCATCGGACCGCAATTATAGCGTTTTCACAATTACTGTGTCCTGGTGAGAGTTGGCTATGTGCAGGCGTTCTTTGATGGAACGCCTGCGTGGAGTGTTGTTTCTTGGGATACACCGATTGTGAAAACGCTATAGGCCCGGCTCCGCGATGGCAAAACTTAAACGTTTTCGGGGCCTTACTATGGATAGGAGGAGACGCCGATGCAAATCGCCATCGTCATCATGGCAGCAGGTAAAGGAACCCGGCTGAAATCTAAGCGCGCCAAGGTGCTTCACGAGGCCGGCGGGAAAGCTTTGATTTGCCATGTTGTCGACGCCGCGCAGCAAATTGTTCTGCCTCGGGATATTTACGTGATCGTGGGGCACCAGGCGGAGCAAGTGAAGGCCGCTTTTCCCGGCTGGGAAGGAAATTTTGTCGAACAAACCGAGCAGCGGGGTACCGGCCACGCCATCCAGCAAGCCGGCCAAGCTGTGAACGGCTATGAAAACCTGATCGTGCTTTCCGGTGACGCGCCCTTGATCCGGCCGGAAACGATTGCCGCAATCCGCGACTTCCATCTGGAGCATAAAGCGGCGATGACCGTGCTGACTGCGACTGTGGAAAACCCGTCTGGCTATGGCCGGGTGATTCGTAATCCATCGAATTCTGAGGCGGTGCAGGCCATCGTCGAGGAGCGGGCACTCACGCCGGAGCAGGCTCAGGTGCGGGAGATTAATTCGGGAATCTACGCCTTCACCCGTGAGCCGCTGTACGAGCACATCGGCGAGCTTGAAACCAACAATGCTCACGCCGAGTTTTACCTGACGGATATGGCGCGCATTTTAATAGGCGCCGGTAAGCGGGTTGTGGCCATGGAGGCGCAGGACAAAGACGAGGTTCTGGGGGCGAATACGATTGCGGAAATGATGGATTTAGACGCGAGACTGCGGCTGCGGAGCGCGCGCCGCCTGATGGATCAAGGGGTGACCATCTTCCGGCCGGAAACGACAGTGATCGATGCCGGCGTTACAGTTGGGGCAGACTCCATCATCGAACCCTTCGTGCAGCTTTTGGGCCGAAGCGAAATAGGCGAGAACTGCCGGATCCGTTCCTACTCCGTGCTTGAAAATGCAAAGCTGGGCAACAAGGTTCTGGTTCGCCATGGGTGCATCATCGCCGAATCGCAGGTTCACGATGGCGCAGTGATCGGACCCTACGCTCATCTTCGGCCGGAGAGCGAAATTGGCGAGGGCGCTCATGTAGGCAACTTTGTCGAGACCAAGAAGGTGAGACTGGGCAATGGCTCAAAGGCCAACCACCTGACCTACCTGGGAGACGCGGAGATTGGCGCTGAAGTAAACATCGGGGCGGGTGTAATAACATGTAACTACGATGGTGTTACTAAGAACACGACCACAATTGGCGATCGCGTTTTTGTAGGAAGCGATTCGACCTTGGTGGCGCCGGTCACGCTGGGGAGCGGATCGTATGTTGCGGCGGGATCGTGCATTACGGACGATGTTCCTGAAGACGCTTTGGCTTTGGCGCGGTCCAGACAGACGGTCAAGCAAGGTTGGGTCAAAACGCGACCGCCCCGAAAATGAACTACTCAGTTAGCAATTACTTGTCCACCTTCAGCGCTCCGGGAAGTTCGGCTCCTGATCATGATGCGCTTTAGCGCTGGCACCGGTAAATCCACGGGCTTTAAAGCCCATCTTCAGATCAACCGCTTTTCCGCTGGACTGAAGTCCAGCTTCCCCCTGCTAACAGGGGGGCTTCCACCAAACCCCTTCTACAGAGTTTTTCCGCGGCCTGCTTTTGCCCATCGAGCTGCGGATGTAGTGGCGGCTGGACAGGGTTTGGACCCGGAGGCGGCATTCATAGGGACGGCATGGTAACAGCACTGCGGACAGAGAAAACAGATTCCCTGCGGGACAGAAAGAAAAGAAGAGGAAGCTAGATGTATTCAGGCAGCTTCCGAGGCCGGGCGGGCAGTCGCCGCGAGCCTCTGGCAAAGACGAAGCCGCGCAGAAAACAAAGACCGTTGCACTTGCTCCGGTGGGATTTTAAGCAGCTTCGCGATGGCTGCGGGAGAGTAGCCTTCGACATCGCGCAAAAGGAAGAGCAGCCGTTCACTGGCAGGAAGGCTTTGCAGCGCAATCTCAAGGTCGGACCGGCGAACATTACGTTGTCCCAGGCTTGTGTTCTGCGAGACGACTGCGGCAGGTTGCTCTTGTCTCAACGAAAACCGTTCGCTGAGTTCACTGATCAGCGCCGAATCGACCACAAAAGCATCCGGCTCCTGGCTATGCTGAAAAACGTGAATGAAGGTATTGGAGAGGATTTCTTCCGCCTCCAATTCATTGCCGGTCATGTAAAAGGCCAGAGCAAATGTACGGTGACGATGGCTCTCAAAAACGTCCCGCTGGCGCTCCTCCGCCGATTGCTTAGCCGCCTGGGTAGCGACGAGACCGGGCTTGTGCTTTGAAAACTCACTTTCGAAGTTGAACAATGCTACCTCGATCCAGGTTTCTAACCTGTTTATGACGTAGAGAAGCTTTGAAAGTGGTAAATCCGCCCAAACTGTAAGACTGCTCCATCTGCCACAAGAGTAATGGCAGCAAGGTTACTGAAGTTGAGTATAACAGTTTGTTCAGCCAACGAGATTCCCGGAACAGGTCTGGCCGAGAGCTGCCGCGGACGATAAACTCTGTACAGGGGGAGTCGCGCGAGCCGAGATCATCCCAACAGAAGCATATATTTAGAGACACAATCTACTTCCGCTCAATTTCCCAGACCCACGCTGTTTCCAATTCAAGCAGGCAGGCCCTGAAGGCAGGCACTAGGCACTGTGGGCCGGCGACGATCTCGCCGGCCGTAGGATATGAATGGCATCTGCGCGCATCCTGGTAGTCGATGACGAGATTCAGGTTCGGTCCGTGGTGGCGGCCATGCTTGAACGGACGGAATACTCTACTATTCTCTCCGGCAGCGGCCGTGAGGCCATCCAGCACATTGAGTGCGATCCGCCATACGACCTTGTCCTCTCCGAGGTGCCGGTTCGCGGATCAGATGGGATAGTCCTGCTCGAACGGATACAGGAGGTGCAACCGGACACGCCCATGGTGATGGTGACGGGTACCGGCAACGCATCGCTGGCCATCTCCGCGATGCACAAAGGGGCGTATGACTTCCTGCTGAAGCCCTTTGCCAAGGAACAGTTGCTGAACACGGTCAAGCGCGCAGTGGAATATCGCAGACTGGTGCAGCAAAACGCAACCTACCGGCAAAATTTCGAACAGATCGTAAACGCCCGGACAGAGATGCTGAATCAGGCCGTCAGCGACCTCGAGCGATCCTACGACATTACGCTGGAGGCTTTGGGCGACGCGTTGGATCTGAAGGATGCCGAGACAGAGGGCCACTCCAAGCGGGTGACGGCTTTTACCATCGCGCTGGCTCGCGGAATGGGAATTCCCTTGCCCCAGATCCGGGTGATCGCCCGCGGCGCCTTCCTTCACGACATTGGGAAGATGGCGATTCCCGACGCCATTCTATTGAAGCCCGGAGGACTGCAATCGGATGAGCAAAAAGTGATGCGCGAGCATTGCAGCCGCGGCTACCAGATGTTACGTAAGATTCCTTTCCTGCAAGAGGCGGCGGAAATTGTCTACAGCCATCAGGAGCACTTCGATGGGTCGGGCTACCCCAGAGGATTACGGGGCGACGAGATCCCCCTTGGCTCCAGAATTTTTGCTATCGCCGACACCTTGGATGCAATTACCTCAGATCGGCCCTACCGCAAGGCAAAGAGCTTTGCCGCGGCGCGTGGTGAGATCAGCCGGTGTTCCGGCACGCAGTTTGATCCCAAGGTGGTGCAGGCGTACCTGAGCTTACCGGACAGAATATGGGAAGACCTGCGAGGAGAGATCACGCACCACGCGAAACGCTTCTCACCTTTCGCCTTCGCCGCAAACAAACTGCGAAATCCATTCGGCTAGACGTGTAACTTTGTCTAATGGATGATCTCAAGGGGAAGGTGGCCCTCGTCACCGGTTCGAGCCGGGGGATTGGCCGCGCGATCGCCTTAGCATTTGCCCGCGCCGGAGCCGGTGTAGCGCTTAATTTTTTGACCCGGTTTGACGAAGCTCAAACTGTCGAGTCGCAGATTCTCGAGCTGGGCCGGCCGTGTGTAAGCATCCGGGCTGACGTGTCAGTTGCCGGCGAAGTGCAGCGGCTCGTTTCTAACGCGCAAGCCAAGCTGGGGCCGATCGACATCCTGGTGAACAACGCAGGCATCTCCCGTCCGCAACCGATTGAGGAGATCACCGAGCGGGATTGGGACGAGTTGATCGCAGCAAACCTGAAATCCTGTTTTTTGGTCACCCAAGCGGTTCTGCCCAGCATGCGGTCCCACAGATGGGGCCGCATTGTGAATGTATCTTCGGTCGCTGCGCAGCTCGGAGGCGTGGTCGGCCCGCACTATGCAGCTTCTAAGGCTGGAATGCTTGGGTTGACGCATTATTATGCGCGATACCTTGCAGTCGAAGGCATCACGGTGAATTCCATCGCGCCCGCGCTGATTGAAACCGAAATGATAGCGTCAAACCTCAGAGCATCCGTCGGGAACATCCCGGTTGGCCGGTTCGGTTCCGTCGACGAAGTCTCAGATATAGCGGTACTGCTGGCCAGAAACGGCTATATCACCGGTCAAACCATCAATGTCAACGGAGGCTGGTATACGAGTTGACTGCTCCCGGGGGAGACTGCTGCGCCGGGCATGGCAGAGTATTATGAGTGACGCGGCAAGGGACTAGCACGAGAAAACAACGCATGGACCTGGAACTTGATGGAGCAGTTGCGGTAGTCACCGGGGGAGCCAGCGGGATCGGCTTGGCCTGTGGCCGCCGGTTGGCTGGCGAAGGGTGTCATGTAGCCTTGTGGGACCTCTCCGATAAGGTCAAAGATATAGCTGCTACGCTCACCAAGGAGTTTGACCTCCCATCGGCGGGCTTAACCGTCGATATCGGCGATTTCGCGGCAGTCGCATCGGCATTGCGGGAAACCGAAGCTGGATTGGGGCCGGTCTCTCATCTGGTCCACGCAGCAGCCGTGGGTTCGGGAAAATTCGGTTTTCCCTTTACCAATCTGAAGCCGGAGGATTGGCCTCGCGTCCTGAATGTCAACGTGCTGGGAATGGTTCATGTCGCGCAAGCCGTAGCGCCTGGGATGGTTTCCCGCAAGAATGGGACCATGGTGTACATCGGGTCGGTTGCCGGGCAAATTGGATCCCAGACCGATCCGCCATACAGCGCGAGCAAAGCGGCCAACATCAACTTCGCGCAGTGCCTGGCAAAGGATTTGGCGCCACATGGCATTCGCGTCAATGTCGTGAATCCCGGGATGGTGCGAACGCCGCTCAACCGGCGGGTCTGGCAAGCGTGGAACGATCTGCAGCCTCGGCATCGGCAGCGTTCGTACGAAGACTGGGCAGGCGACAAGGTACGCGCCGTAGCGCCGCTCGGCCGCTGGCAGGAGCCCACCGATGTGGCGGATATGGTGGCGTTCCTATCGTCGGCCCGGGCCGCGCAGGTAACCGGCCAGACCATCAACGTCGATGGCGGCCAGGTCATGCATTGGTGATCGGAGGGGGTAATCGTGAATGTTCTAAACGCCGAAAACGTGAGGGAGAGATTGAAATCCCTGCCCGGGTGGGAGCTTGAGCAGGAGGAGATCGTGCGGCAATTTGAATTCTCCGACTTCAAGGCAGCGCTCCGGTTTGTCAACCTGGTGGCGGAAAAAGCGGAGTCGGCCGGACATCACCCTGACATCGACATACGCTACAACAAAGTACGCCTGGCGTTAACCTCACACGATTCTGGAGGGATAACCGAACGTGATATCAAGATGGCTCAGGCGCTGAATACGCTGTAAATCCTCTATTCGAAGGTGTCTTGCTCGTCTCGCGCCGGTCGAGCCGTGGCGGTTTCACTCCCTTGCCGCATGCGGGCCAAAGATCTGCGATTCCAAATGGCCACGGCAATTCCGCCCAGCGCGGCCGAGGTGGTCAGCAACAGTCCTCGACGCCAGAAACCTCCCCAGAAACTTCCAACCGTCGATTTTCCGCCGTCTCCCCGAGCTGGTCCCATGGGTTCAAGTTGTTCATTCTGTGCATTCATGGCTCATAATAGCCTGGAGATGATCTGCTTGAGGGACTCATCGTCCTGGTCGGAAGAGCGATGGGAATAATCGCCGCCGCGAAACATTTTCAAAAGAGTTGCGTCTAATCCAATAAGAAGGTTGTACATAGCCGCCCCGATAGGGTATGATAAACAGAATTCGACGGTTCCAGATTTCAGGATATTGACCGCGGGTGGTAAAAATTAATATTTTGAGGCGTTACGCTTCGGGCTATATCTGATATGTTAGATGAGTGAGCCGTAATCGAAGCTCAGCTCTTACGGCGATAAAAAGATTGAGTTGCGTCACTGGCCTCCCGGCACGGACAATTTACCGTTCGTGCCGCCTTTTTTTTGTATTTTCGTCTCAGGCGCGCTCGACAACCAATAAGTAATCTAGAAAAATGAAATAGTTGTGAGGGTGGTGATGAAGAAGATCCTAGTATCAGTAGCACTGGGACTGATGACGATTGCGGCCTATGCGCAATGGTCCAATCCGACAGACGATATCCCGGCGTACCATGCGACTGCGCCTGCCCGCGGAACCGTATTACCTCCCATCCTTTCAGGCAAGCAATTGACGGGACCGAATTTCGTTTACCCTTGGCAGAAGGCTGTTTACCGGGACGTCGCGAAAGTGCAGAACGTGCTGTACCAGCTTCCCTGCTACTGCCGGTGCGACCGGGCGCTCGGCCACACCAGCCTGCACAGTTGCTTTGAGGGACTTCATGGAGCCGAGTGTTCGACCTGCGCCAAGGAGGGCTATTATGCCTACAAAATGGCGATGCAGGGCAAATCCGTGCAACAGATTCGCGCTGGCGTGATGCATAAGGATTTCGAAAAGATCGACTTGAACTCGATCGGGATGTAGCCGCCGGGCTTCGGCCGGTGTGAAAAAACGAAAGAAGGGGGCGTCACGGTTTCGACGGGATCGATTGCAGTACTGAGGCATGCCGGGGTCTGGGCACCCGTAATCGCCTGGAACACTACAATTGCCAACAATCAACTGGCACTTGCTGCTTAATTAAATAAGTAGCCGTTCTCCGCGACTTTGCCTGCGGGTTGCGGAAGAACGTCATTCAGCAGGCTGGTTCTTACGGCGCGGTCCGAGCGGTAAGAATAAGATCATCGGACTAGCATTGCACGCATCTTGTCGATTCTAAGCGCGCAATGCGAAACCTTCTGAACTCGACTGAGCATGGAGTCTCTGTACTGACTACGATTTCGGACGCGGGTTCGACTCCCGCCGCCTCCACCATATTTTCAGTCACCCTGATGTTTCCAAGCCTGCTCGTCAATCTACGGCCAATGCGAATAAACCAAGGTGTCCTAAAAAAAACAGGAACAGACCCAAAATAATCCAACCTTCAACCCCTCCTCAGGTTCTCAGGCGCAGTGAACCGGATACGGTCTCCAACTCCAAGAACCGTACCAAGGCCGTGTCTATGAGAGAGTTGACAACGGGTTCCGGCTGCGCTACTTTGCAGTGTAAAGCGAGATCTCGCGATGGATGACCTCAACAAGGCGCTTGGAGACATCAGCAGCATCCGCAGGCAGGTCGCCCGCAGTACGGAGTTCCGCGGGTATGGGCCGGCGACGCTCGCCGCAACGAGTCTGTTTGCGATCGGTGCTGCCGGCATCCAGTCGCTCTTTGTACCTGATCCAGCGCTTCATGTCGGCAGCTACCTCGTCGTCTGGATCTCGACGGCGATTCTTTCGGCTGCCCTTACAGGGATGCAGATGTACACACGCAGCCGGCGCATTCATTCCGGTTTGTCCGACGAGATGATTCACATGGCGGTGGAGCAGTTTCTGCCGGCGGCCGGCGCGGGACTGTTGCTGACGATTGTTCTCCTTCGCGCAGTACCAGGATCGGTTTGGATGCTGCCCGGATTGTGGCAGGTCATCTTCAGTCTGGGGATCTTCTCATCGTGCCGATTCCTTCCCCGAACCATCGTCGCCGCGGGTATGTGGTACCTGTTGACTGGATTGATCTGCATCGGTTTTGCCGGCGGCCGCGCCCTGTCTCCCTGGGCGATGGGAATCCCGTTCGGAGCCGGGCAATTGCTTGTGGCCGCGATTCTGCTCCAGGCTTCAAAGGAGGCCGGCGATGAGAGCTAAAGCAGCTTCCGGTGAAGGGCGGTTCGCCTACGAAGGTTTGGATCGCGTCATTCACGAGCGTGCCCGGCTCAGTGTTCTCACGTCGCTGATCACGAATCCGAAAGGATTAACTTTCAATGAACTGAAGCAGCTGTGCTCGCTCACCGATGGCAACCTGAGCCGCCATCTGAGCGTGCTCGAAAAGGATGGCATGGTAGAGATTCTGAAAGGGCATGACCGGAATCGTTCTCTGACGGTTTGCAGGGTTACCGCTTCCGGACGCAAACGCTATCTGGAATATCTGAAGATACTGGAGCAGGTCGTTCTGGATGCCGCCAAAGCGGCCGAAAACGCTCCTGTTGACAGCCTGGTGCGGAGATTGACCCCGTCACGCGTATAGTTTTTTTTGCCGTTTAACTTTGCATCACAAAGTACTTTGCATGAGGGAGGCTGCTGTGAGCGAACTATCAAGCTTAACGTCGTCTTTGTCATCAAAACTTCGGTCCCTCTCCGTGGGCCTGAAGCTGATCGTGGTGTGCGGTCTGGCACTCCTCATGATCATCCCGGCGCTGTTCGTCTGTGCGCTCATCAGCGAACGCACGCAACGCAAGTCGGATGTCATTCGGGAGATCAGCGAGCACGTGGGCGGGCAGCAGACATTTCTCGGCCCGATCCTGGCAATTCCCTGGACTACCCCCACACAGCCGCCTGCGTACACAACGAAGCAAGGCATGTACCTCGTATTTCCCGCGCGCGCATCGGCGGTTGTGAGGACCGTCACGGAAGAGCGGCGGCGATCGCTCTTTAAGGTGCCAGTATTTCAAGCTATTGATCCGGCCTATAAGCAATGGAGTCAAGCCGCATAGACGACATCTTTCTGAGCGAAGTATTTGCGGACGCGAGCGGGTTGTTTCTGGATGCTGCGCATAGTCCGGGATGCGGTGTGGGTGAGAGCCTGTTTGGTTCGCATGGGCGCTCTGGTGGTGACGGCCCGTTTCAAATCGGCATTGAGCAACTCATCGGGGTTCAACTCCGGCGAGTAACTGGGCAGGTAAAAGATTTCGATTTGCTCACCATGGAGGGCCAGCCATTGTTTGACCAGCTTGCCGTGATGGACTCTGAGATTATCCAGGATCAGAAAAATCTTCCGTCCGGCATGGTGGATCAGCCGTTTTAAAAAATCGATAAGGATGCGGGCATTGAGCGCCCCGGAAAAGATGCGCCAGCGCATCTGGCCCTTATTGGTGACGGTGGAAATGATGCTGAGCGATTCATGCTTGCTCTTGATACGCACCCGCGGCGTTTCCCCTTTCAACGCGTAGCCGCGGCCGCGCACATCGTTGGTGCGCAGACCGGTTTCATCGCCCCACTGGATCTCGGCACCCTCGTTTCTGGCTCGCTCGGCGATCGCTGGATATTGCTCGGTGAGCCACTTGCCCACTGCAGCGGGGGATTGTTCAAAAGCCTTCTTGAGCGGTTTCTGCGGGGTAAAGCCCCAGCGCGCTAGATACTTGCCCATGGTGCGAACCTGCAGCTTGATCTGCCAGCGTCCGGCAATCCATTCGCTCACTGCCTGCCGGGTCCACAACGCGTAAGCCATCTTGAGTTGGTCCGGGGTATGGTCGCGGATGATGCGCCGCACCTCCGCTTCCTGTTCCGCGCTGAGCCTTCTGCCCGAGCCCACCGGGCGATGCCCACGCTTCACCCCTACCGCTTTCCATCCCCCTGCCAGATAAGCCTTGTGCGCCTTGATCACCGTACCGATCGCCATTTCGCACTGCCTGGCTGTCTCGCGCACCGTTGCACCTCCCAGCCGCAACTTCACCGCTCGCCGCCGCCGCTCATTGATCGCCTCTATCGGCAAACTCCGCGTATCCACTCGTTCCATACACTACAGATGTTTCCATCTCAGAATAGATCCATTACTTATAGGCCGGATCAATAATCTGAAGTTGGATGCGGCATTCGATCTGACTGGAGTGCCCGCTGCAGCGCCACAGGGCGCCGAACTCGACTGGAGCCGGGCGCAGGTTCTGATCGGCGTTAGCGATGCACGCGGCGCATTGGCAGATGCGGTCCTGACCGTATCGGGTAGAGCGTTGACGATGGCCCCAGCCGGGGTCGCGGGCGATATGCTGCTGGGTGGCAACCAGAATCCACCGCTGAATTTGACGCTCTTCGGAACCGGAATCGGCGACCTACCGAGGCCAGGTGGGCAATTCAGCGTTAGCTCTGCGCTGCGCTTCTCCGGCGCTCAGCGGATTGCTGTTCTTGCCTACGGCAGGACGATGCACCTGTCGATGCAGGGCGACTGGCCCAGTCCGGGCTTCGACGGAGGATTTCTGCCGGAGACCCGGACTGTGACCCGCGATGGTTTCTCGGCTGAATGGTCCGTTCCATATATTGCGCGGGGCGTCCGGGCTGAGGGTCCGAGCGACTCTATAACAGGATTGGATGCGACTGCCCTCGGAGTTTCCTTCGTCACGGTAGCTGATCCGTATCAGTCGGTCAGTCGTTCTCTGAAGTATGCACCCCTCTTCCTTGGACTCGTATTCCTTAGTTACTTCATCTTCGAAGTAACAACAGGCAGACGTGTTCATCCCGCGCAATACATTCTCGTTGGCGTTGCTCAAATCATCTTCTATCTGCTGCTTCTTTCCTTCGCCGAGCGAATCGGATTCGACTTCGGCTTTCTGATTGCGGGAGTGGCTACGGTTGGTCTGCTCTCCGCCAACGCCTGTTGGGTCTTTGCCAGCCGGCTTCAGGGTATTCGGGCACTGGTGATTTTCACCATGCTTTATCTGCTGATTTATATGCTGCTGCGGATGGAAGACAATGCGCTCCTGATCGGCGCGATCGCCAGCTTTACGGCTGTAGCGGCCGCCATGTATTGCACGCGTGCAATCGACTGGTACAGCCCCTTCCCGACAGCGGAGCGCCGCGCGTCCGCGAGCCTCCAGGCCGCTACCGGAGCCGACAATGCCCGATGAGCCCATACAAGGCATCCATGTGGCCATCATCATGGATGGGAACGGGCGATGGGCAGAGAGGCGCGGCCTGCCCCGCGTCGCCGGGCATCGCGCCGGAGTAGCCGCTGCCCGTCGCGTCATAGAGCGCTCCCTCGATTCCGCTATTGGCCGGCTTACGCTCTATGCCTTCTCTTCCGATAACTGGCGGCGCCCCGCAACCGAGGTGCAGAGTATCTTCTGGCTGTTGCGGGCCTTCCTGCGTCTGGAAACCGAGCGGCTCCGACAGCGGGGTGCGCGGCTGCGGGTGATCGGACGACGCGATCGCCTTGCGCCGGCGGTGCTGCGCAGCATCGAAAGAGCGGAATGGGTGACGGCCCGCGGCTCTCAGCTCCAGCTCTGCGTCGCCATCGATTACTCGGCACGCGACGCAATCGCACACGCCGCGGTCGGCGCTGCCGCCGATCTGCCGGAACAGAAACCGCCCTCTGTAGATCATCTGAAGCTGCGGCTGACGGAGTCGCTGTCCACGAATGGCGGCGACGTCGATCTGCTCATTCGAACCGGCGGAGAAAAACGTCTCTCGGATTTCCTGCTCTGGGAATCCGCCTATGCTGAGTTGTGGTTCACGGATCGCATGTGGCCGGATTTCGCTGAATCCGATCTCGACACCGCGCTGGCAGAATTCAGTCGTCGCCAACGCCGTTTCGGTGGTCTCGCAGCGGATCCTGACGAGTCGATCAGCGTGGCAGCAAGGAATTAGCTACTCTGTATTTCCTATGGTGCATCCAGGCTCTGCTTCTCGTATCCGTTTCTGGCTGGCGCTTTTCATTGCCGGCCTGGTCGTCAGTGGCGTCACCGCATTTCCTCTCGGGAGCGAACTCCGGGGCGTCGATGCGCTTCTTCATTCAAAATCGCTGGAGCCGATTGGCGAGTCGACCAGACTGCTGCCCTGGATCGATCGGGTTGAAAATGGTCTTTTCCGTACCAATGCGCAATATCCCTTCCTTGCCTACGGCACAGATTGGCTGGCCTTCGCTCATCTGGTCATCGCGGCAGCTTTCATCGGCCCTTGGATCGATCCTGTCCGTAACAAGTGAGTCATCGCATGGGGCCTGATTGCCTGTGCCGCCGTCCTTCCCCTTGCTCTGATTGCCGGGCACATCCGCGGCATTCCCTTTGGATGGCGCCTCATCGATTGCAGCTTTGGAGTTCTTGGAGCGGTGCCGCTCACGATCTGCTGGCGCAAGATTGGTGAGTTGGAGCGCGCATTGTTCCCCGGCAGCAAGCATGTTTGACCTCCGAACCACATGCGACGTTCCGAGGCTACTTATCATCTTTGACCGAACGTCTTAGTTCCGGGCCGGTCTTCTCAACGCGTTGACCATTGCATATTTCTTCAAAGCATGGCATCTTGATACAGATTCTTACGAAAGGACGCCCGAATGACGGTTCTCGAGAATAAGTCGCGCAACCAACAGCGTCGGCCGATTCAGCGGCTGACCTGCGGGGCGTCGCTTCAGCCGCGGTAATCCGGCTCTTCGATCCACCCCGCACAACTTCTTAGTCCGGTTGTTAGCACCCGTGCGTCTGCCCATCGGGGCATGATGACGACTGCTGACGGCCCGCAGGTTTGCGCGTATGCATTGCGTGCATGCGAACGCAGCATTCTGTCTTCGCCGGCAAACGAATGTCGCTTGCTGCAGGGAGAGATCCCAACCCGATCATGGACGCCGTCGAATGGGACGGGCAGTGAAAACAATGCAGCATTCAATCACCGGTCTCGTACTGGTTAGAAAACCAAGCAATGCCCGAATTTCTAAAACACGTTCTGGATGGCCAGAATCAGTTCGCCTCCGGTGGTCTGCTGCTCATGATTCTGGGCAGCATCGGGGTCTTTCTGCGCTCGCTGCCGCAACAGTTCTGGTCGTGGATCGTCTCCCAGACCACCATGACCGTGACCGTCAAAGACGAAGACGACGCTTTTGTCTGGGTGAAAGAGTGGTTTCTCGATCAGGAGTTTCTAAAACGCGTCCGCCGGGTCGATCTCGACACTACGCTTCGCGGAGCGGAACTGGCCCTGATTCCCGCACCGGGACGCCACTGGTTCTGGCGAGCAGGTCGCCCCTTCTGGGTTTTGTTCTATCGCAGTCCTGAGTCAAAAGGCACCAGCCAGCGACGGATGGAGTCGCTGACCTTTGAAACGATCGGTCGGGATCAGAACGTACTCAAGGCCTTCGTGGATGAGGTGGTGGCCTGCCACCGCCGGAAACGGTGTTCGGCCTCCTACCTCTATGTTTTCGACGACGGATGGGACTACGTCTCCGCCTACTCGCCGCGTTCGCTAGAATCGGTCCTGCTGAAACCGGGTGAGAAGGAGCACCTTCTCGAGGATTTGCAGCGTTTCCGCGACTCGCGGAGCCGCTACTGCCGCCTCGGGGTGCCGTACCACCGCGGATATCTGCTTTACGGAGGCTCCTGGCACTGGCAAAACCTCGCTGGTTTCCGCCATCGGAGAGAGGTTCGGCATGTCAATCTATGTCGTCAACCTGACCGAGATGAACGACCGCACGCTGAAGAGCGCGATGAACTCCGTGCCGGAGGAGTCTATCATTCTCTTCGAGGACATCGACTGCATGAAGGCCGGAAACCGCCGACCGGGGCTGCCCTCGGCGAAGGCGGCGCAGCTAGTAACCGCACCCGGAGATGCAGGCGCGGCTCCGGATCGCGGTGTTGTTTCTCTTTCGGGTCTGCTCAACGTGCTCGACGGTTTTCATGCGCCCTCGAACGTTGTCTTTGTCATGACCACGAATGCTATTGATACTCTCGACCCGGCACTGCTCCGGCCGGGTCGGATCGATTACAAGCTGTATCTCGGAGAGGCTGACGAATCGCAGAAATGTGAGTTGTACCGCCGCTTCTTTCCTGATGCCACCGAAGACGATGCAAAGGTCTTCGTCGAGTCGCACGTGGTAGAAACCATGGCTGAGTTTCAGGGCCTGCTGCTGGCGATCGAGCAGGAGGCCCCGGTGCTTGAGGTGATCGGATAACTCGTTCCCCAATCGCGGTTTTGCGGTTGGTACGTCTCTGACACGGAGGAGCTTGCTTGCCCTAGCGCGATGGCTTGATGTAGCCGTGCTCGGCCAGATGCCGGCCCATCTCGGCATACATCGACTCATCACAAGGGCTGCCAGGTGGCCAATCCATCGACGTAGCGGTTGTACATGCAGAAGGCAGCTGCGATCAGCACAATATCGTGGATTTCGAGATCGGTCGCTCCCTGGCTGCGGGCCTCCGCGATGTCTGCCGAGGTCACATTCTTGCCTCCGCGCTGGACTTTCCCGGCAATTGCGAGCAACGCCTTCAGCTTCAGAGAAACCGGCGCACTCTGGAAGTCCGCCTTGACCTGCTTCACCGTTTCCTGGTTCTTCAGGTGGCATGCGGCGGCAGCGCCATGACTGGTCTGGCAGAAGTAACAATCATTTTGCGAAGAAACATACGCAGCAATCAGCTCGCGCTCGCCGGGCGTAAGACTGCCCGGCTCGTGCAGCAGGATGTGCGCAAGTTCGTGCATCGGTATGGCCGTTTCCGGACGAAAGGCAAACCCGGCGCTGATGCCGCATGACAATGCAAGTCTTTGTCCGCGATCATCGCTCGATGATTCGCAGCACCCGTCCAATGTGACGTTGATGAAATACCAAAGGGTCGCATTCCGCAAGAGTACTTCCGATGGGGTAGACGAGCAAGGTAGCTCGCTTCAGGGCTAGGTGCCACTCATTTGACGCGTGACGATGACAATTTGAGAACTGCTAGTGGCATGTGGCAGAGACAACGTTACTGCGGATGCGGCGGGTCGAATCAGAATATGTCCACTGGATCGGCTTGGCGTTCGCTGAGTAGGCGTTGATATAGCGGCGAAGCTTGTGGGCCAGATCCTTTACGCTGGTAAAGATTCCGCGAGCAATCACGTCGCGCTCGACCTTGGAAAACCAAATCTCGACTTGATTCAGCCACGACGAATACGTCGGCGTGAAGTGGAAATGCACGTTCAGAGGCGTCGCCAAAAAATCGCGAACCACCTGACTCTTGTGCGCCGACAGATTGTCCAAAATGATGTGGACCTCCCGCGCCGGAGCCAGCTCGACCACCTCTTTGAGGAACTCCACAAACTCCTGGCTGGTGTGGCGGCCGGCGGTCTTGCCGAGCACTTTACCGGATTGCGTATCCAGCGCCGCATTAGCCTTGCCTCTCTTAACAGCCGTGGGCGACAATTGGCTTCAGTCGCGGCTCAAGACGGCGGACAGCACGCCAAGGCGGTTCTCGCGGATATTTCGGGCCAGGTTGCTGGCTATGGCCGGGAAATCCGGACCCATCACTACACCAAGATTCAGTCCGCTCGGACGCGCGCCGGCCATTGCCACCTTGAACCAGTCGAGCGCGGTCTGCGTGTCGTCGCGCCAGAGGACCGCATTGAACCCGGCTTGTTCAAGCGCCGTGCGCGTATCGCCCTCGCTGAGCAGGAAGCTGGTAGAAGCGTCGCGTGCCCATGGGGCGGGATACACGACATCCCCGTCGCGAAGCACCAGGTCGTAGGAGACGAATCGGCCGTCCGGCGTCAGGAGCCGACGCACCTCGGCATAGAGGGCATTGCGGTCCTCGATGTTCATCGCCACGTGCTGGAGGAACACCACATCGAAGGACGCGTCCTCGAAAGGCAGATGCAGGGCGTCGCCGACCTGGAACGTGACACGATCGGACAGCCCGCAGCGCGCCGTCAGATAAGTGGCCGCATCAATGAAACCGGGGCTTAGGTCGACGCCTGTCACCTTACAGCCGAAGGTAGCGGCGAGGTAGCGCGCCGGGCCACCGATGCCACAACCTATATCCAGTACGCGATTCGATGGCTCGATCCCAGCGGCACTGGCCAATTCAGCGGTGGCGAGGATGCCCCGGGTATGGAACTGGTCGAGCGGAGCGAGCTGAGCGACGGTCAATGTCTGAGCTTCGGGCACGATCGTCAGGAGCGCCGATTTGATCCGGCTGGTGAGGGCTGTGGCGTTATAGTGCTCGTGCACTTTCGTGGTGGTATCGGTCATAACAGTTCTCAAGGCAATGTTCTTGATTACGAGCGGTTGATCTGACCTAAGCCGCGGCTGCATCGGTGGCGAGGGCTCGATCCGCGTTGCGCCGAGGCCGCACCAGCAAATAGAAAGCGAGGACGTGAGTGATCATCAGCAGAGGCACGTAGATGATCGGGATCGCATAGGTGGAGCGCAACTCCCCAGCCATCGCAGGAAGACCAATCTGGACGGCGTGGTAATAGTCGAGGATGATATCGCCCGTCCCCACCAGATTGAAGGCGACGACCAAGGACCAGAAGAGCGGACGTATCCTTACCGTGAGAAGCGCGAGCAGGGCCAACACCCCGGTTGCGAAGTCGCCATAGGCGGCAAACGCGGCGAAGCCGGCGGGCAGATGGGGGCCAACGACGCCTGGAAGTATAAAGACGAGCCCGAAGAAGCGGAAGCTATGCAGAGTAGCGATGGCGCGGTGTGCTTCGAACCGGCCCATCGCCCTGAGCCTGGGCAGGATGTACACGCCGAAGCAAAGCAACCAGGCGACATAGCCTAAAACGAGATGCAGTTGGAAGATGATTTCGGGCGACATTTTGATCTCCTATTCCGTGTAGGATGATATATATCATCCCATGCGATTCAGTTTTTCTTGGCGCCGATAGAATTGGCATTCTCTCGAAAGAATTCCTCCAACGTTTGCGGAGTCCGGCCGGTTACCACACGAACCGTGTCGGTGCTCTGGAAGCGTTCCCCACCTTTCCGGAAGTATTGCCAAAGATGAGTCAGGTGATCGAGCGCGTGAGGATTGATTCGCTCCTTCACTGCCTCAGCCCACTGCTCGTCAGTGATCGCAACGTATCGAATTGGCCGCCCGATCGCTCTTCCGAGGGTTTCGACAATTTCCCGCACTGTTGGAGTTTCGCTCACCAGAGGGTATGCATTTTGCGACGGCATGCCGGAGTTAGCCAAAAGAGTTGCGGCTACGCGGGATACGTCTTCCGCACCGGCGAGCGGAATGACGGTCTTATCATCGCCCCACGGCAGGAAGGCGGCATTTTGTTCGACCACGCTCCGGCCGACAAGAGCGCGCACATTTTCGTAATAAGGAGGCGCCTGAAGATGAACGGCGCCGACCTGCGCCCAGTCGAAGATACGATCGGCCAACCGATGCTGCAAATTGCGGAAGGAGGGAGCGCCTTGGAGATCTCGAAATGCGGGACTATCGGGCGTGCCCTGGAACTGCGAATTGTTCACCACCAATTTCAGGCCTGCATCGCGAGCCGTTGCAGCAAAGATGGTGGCTGCCTCAAGCAGCCCATCGGCCACCGGGTAGGTGAAGTAAGCGCGCTTCACTTCTTTCATTGCCGCTTGAACTGAGGCTGGGTTGAGGAGATCGCCCTCGATGATTTCCGCACCTTGTTGGCGGAGTTCGTCGGACCGGGCATCGAGTTTATGGACAAAAGCGCGAACGGGAACGCCCTGCTTGAGCAGGAGACCCGCGACGAGGCGTCCGGTTGATCCCTGGGTACCACCGGTTGCGCCCGTGATCAGAATCGGGTGAGACATTGGAAGTCCTTTCTTCGCATAGGATGATGTAGATCATCCTATGGATGAGATTTTTTTTAGGCCCGGCGCGGCCGATTACAGCGTGAGATGATCTCGAGCATCCTATAATGAGCCATGCGTTACCGGCCCGAACATAAATCGGAAGTCCATCAGAAGATTGTGAAAGACGCCTCGCGGCGCGTTCGCACCGAAGGTCTAACCGGCGCAGCGGTTGCGACCGTCATGCGCGACACTGGTCTGACACACGGGGGTTTTTACAAGCACTTCGAGAGCAAGAACGACCTGCTCCTGGAGTCCCTCCACGAGGCCTTCCGGGAGATCGGCGATACTCTGGTTCGCGCCGCGGAACACTCGCACCCCGAGGCAGCGTGGAAGGCGATTGTGACGATCTACCTAAGCCCGGAACACTGCGATCACACCCAGTGTGGGTGCCCGTTGGCGGCACTTGCGCCCGAGTTGGCGCGGGCCGACAAGGCGATGAAGGCCCCGATCCTTGAGGAGCTGATCAAATACAAGAATCGAATGCTTCCCTTTATGCCCGGCCGGCGGACTGCCGATAAAGAGCGCGCATTCTTTGCGATCTTTTCAACAATGATCGGAGCAGTTGCAATTGCTCGCATCCTATCGGAGCCCGCGACGCGAGAGAAAGTGCTGGCGAGCGCAAGAGATTTTCTCCTGCACAGCTTTTGAATTTTCTTAGTCGATGAGGCGGCGGCACCGACGCCCCTGCACGAACCGATGGACCGTAAACCCAGAGATGCCGTTTTTAAGTATCGAGAACATGCCTCAGTTTTTCCTTCACTCCTGTATTCCCGATAACGGCACCGGGGACCTTTTTGAATGCGGCGACGGCCCTTGAAGGTCCCTGGCGACCTTTAATGCGGACTTGGGAAGGGTCAGAACGAACGATGTTCCCGGACTGGATTGTTCTGAAAAATGATGTCGCCCCCATGGGCTTCCATGATTCGCTTGCAGATGCTCAATCCCAGACCGTAGCCACCCGTCTTCTTGGATCGCGATCGGTCGACGCGAAAAAACGGTTCAAAGATTCTGTCAGCATACTCAATTGGAATCCCCGGGCCGTCGTCGCTGATACGAATCAAAACGCACCCATCGGCTCGCTCCGCGGAAATCTCGATTGGCCCGCTGTCGGGCAAAGAATACTTGCAGGCATTTTCGAGAAGATTACGAAGGACGGCTCGAACCTTATCCCCGTCAATTTCCAGGAGAATCTCCTCCAAAGCCGCGATGGTACGCACTCCGGGACGCCGGTTCTTGAAGCGGACTGCCATCTCGCGCAGAATCGGAGCGAGGTCCTGGAGGGACGTAGTTAGCCCCCGACCATCGCGCAACCGTTCCATCTCCAGTAGTTCGGCAACCAACATCTCCATTTCGCAGACGTCGGCAGCCAAGAGCTCTTTGTTCTCGCTCTCCGGCAGGAGTTCGAGGGCCACTTTCATGCGCGTCAACGGCGACCGAAGTTCGTGGCTGACATCGAGTAGCAACTGATCGCGAGCTTGAATCATCTCCCGCACCCGGCGAACCATCCGGTTGAAGGTATCCGTTAGGGCGCCGAATTCGTCCCTCGTCCGGACGGGCACCACGACATCCAGTTGTCCGTTACTCAACTGCTCAACTCCTTCGCCCAGCCAACGAACCGGGCGCAAGAGAAGCTTCAGCACGGCATGGGCGGACAAAAGCACAACCAGCATCAGAAACAACAACAGGAGCAGGAGCCTGAGATGCACAGCGCGCATGGGCTGGATTAGATTCCAAGCGAAGAGATAGGTTCCTCCGTTGGGCGCAGGCACGAGATAGTAATCGCGCCCATGAGGCGAACGGTGCGCGGAACCCGCACGAACTTCCGCAATCGAAGGCAGGTCCTTGTCCGTGGACCAATTACCACCTGGGCCTTCATAACGGATCAATACATCGAGATCGTTTCGTATCTGCATTGCCGCGTCACGATTAGGGGCAGTTGTCGAGATTGCGGCCGCATACTGACGAGCAAGATGATCTACTGAGAAGGTGAAATTTGGACTCACGATCAACCAGAAGAAACCCGCCACCATGACTAGCAGGCAAGAGGCCATGGCGAGCATGATGGCGACAAGTTTTGCGAATACCGATGCTCGGCGGTGGGGCCGCCATTCATGCTTTGCCATTCCGGCCTCCGATGAAACTGTAGCCTGTTCCACGTATGGTGCGGATGATTGTCGAATGTCTGGCATCATCGCCAAGTTTTTGCCGCAAGCGGTTCACGTGAACATCGATCGAGCGATCGTATGGTGCACAGTCAACGCCGTGCAGCTCGTTCATGATTCGATCACGAGTAAGGACTCGTCCACGATTCCTCACAAGAAGCCCGAGCAGTGCGAACTCCGCCGCCGTCAATTCAAGATCGTGTCCGTTCAAAAGAGCCGAGCGCGTTCCCCAGTTGAGATTGAGCGCACCAATCTGCAGGACTTCTTCCTCGTTTGTCTTTGTGCCACGGCGCAACACAGCCTGTATACGGGCGACCAGCTCGCGCGGTTCAAACGGTTTCGCCAAGTAGTCATCCGCACCCATCTCGAGTCCGACAATCCGGTCCGCGACCTCTCCCCTAGCCGTCAGCATGATGATAGGAACCCGACTGTGTTCGCGCATTGTGCGGCACACAGCAAATCCGTCCATATCCGGAAGCATGACATCCAGAACGACGATATCGGGTAAATCGGCCCTAAGCGAATTCAGTCCTGCGTCCGGGTGTACGACGGAACGAACCGAGAAGCCGAATTGACCTAGATACTTCGTCAGAAGCGCATTCAGGCGTTCGTCGTCATCGACAACTAGAACCCTCGCGATAGGGTTCGGACGAGGCATACCAGACTCTTCTGTCGGGCTCATTATTCCACCAGCAGCGCCTGTATCGGCGGTATCAAAGAGGCTTTCCGGGCAGGATAAGCGCCGAACCCCAACCCCATGATAATTGCCATGGCCAGGGACGCAAGAATTGCATTCACCGGCGCGGCGATCCTCCAGCTTGTGCCCCACGCGATAGCGACTGCTCCAACCGCGCTCAACGCCATCCCTAGCAGCCAGCCTCCCAAAGACAGAGCCGTTGCCTCCAGCAGAAATTGAGTGAGAATATCCTTGGGCGTCGCCCCAACCGCGATCCGCAGCCCGATTTCGCTGGTGCGTTCTTTCACCGACATGAGCATGATTGCCAGAATTCCAATCCCGCCGACCACGAGTGCTCCGCCTGCCAAACCTGTGCTGAGCAGGTTGAGCGAGTCGGCAACTTGCTTCTGTGTAGCCAAAGTTTTCGAAGGATCTTGAATGGAAAAGTCATCAACTTTTCCCTGTTGGGCAAGCCGATGCCGGATTCTTAACACGTTGGCTATCTGCGCCACAGCTGCATCCATCTCTTGCGGTCGCCGCACACTGATAAAGACGGGATTGAGCCACGTGGAGTTGAATACGCGGCGAAGAGCAGTGCGAATAGGGATAAGCACGAGGTTGTCTTCATCTGAGCCGTCCGCCAGAATGCCCTTGGCATCCAGCACGCCAATCACTTTGAAGGAATCGCCGCGTATCCTAATATCGCAGCCAATCGGATCGTCCTCGCCGAAGAGTGTCTGGTCGATGCGCGCTCCAAGGACGGCAACGCGCAGTGCGGCTTGGTTATCGTCCGCGTCCAGAAAGCGGCCTTCGCGGAGTTGAAAGTTCCCAAGTTTCATGTAATTCGGAGTGGTACCGAGCACTAGGGCCGACATCGTTCCGTCCCCCACTCTCACAGTCAATGTGGCCTCGGCCCCAGGCGCCGCTTCCGCTACGTCCGGAAGTTCCGTGATTGCTTCGTAGTCTCCCATATCGAGAGTGGTCACGACTCCGCTTAACTCCTTGCGGGCGGCGGTGCCGTTCACTTGCGCCGGCCTCACCGCCAGCAAATTAGACCCCATTTTTGCGGTTTCCCCTAAAACCTCCCGTTCTGCACCTGTACCGACCGCACTGGTAAGAACGACTGCCATTACTCCGGCAGCCACGCTGGAGAGGGCGAGTGACGCCCGCACTTTATGTGCCAACAGCCCTCGAATCGACGGCAACAGTCTACGAAAACCGACCAGGTTCATCCAATGCACCTTGACGTCCGTGTCATTCGCGCGAAGCTCTCGTTACCCTGTTCCCGGATTCTCGACGTGCCTTGAACTCCTAGCCGGGGCAAGATACGAGGGCTCCGGAAGATTCGTGCCAAAGCTGCATCATCGCAGAGCATCCGCCGGATTCAGCCGCGCAGCCCGCAGAGCCGGCGCCAAGCCAGCCAAAAGGCCTGTCACCATCGATGCCGCAATTCCCAGAAATGCCGCGTTCCATACCAGGATGTTCTCAAGATGCATCTTGCTCGCCCCTATCCGCGCGCCCAGATAACCCAGCGCAATACCCGCCAAACCGCCGGCAAGCGTCGTCGCGGCCGTTTCAATCAGGAATTGCAACCGGATATCGCCAGGGCGCGCACCTACAGCGCGGCGCAATCCGATCTCGCCCACTCGCTCATTCACCGAAGCGAGCATCAGGCTAGCCGCAACGATACCGCCGACCAACAGGGAGATACTCGCCACCAGGGGTAAGTAAAGAAAGAGCACCCTCTTTTATGGCCCCAATCTCCTTTTGGACTTCGATCGGTGTGAGGATCGTGAAATCGTCCGGCTGACCCCTGGCAAGGCCGTGACGTTGTCGCAGAATTCGCCGAATCTCATCGGAAAGCTGACTCGCCTGGCTAGGGTCGCTCATGATCAGCTTTGCCGCTGAGATGGCATCGACGTTTGTGAGCCGGCGCATAAGTGTTGTGATGGGAACGACCACTACATTGTCTTGATCCATGCCATGGGGATTCGTGCCCCAAGGTTCCAGGACCCCGATCACGCGGAAGGGAACGGATCCTATCTGGAGGTCGGCGCCGATAGGGTCCTGGTCCGGGTAAAGCTCCTTCGCAACAGTTTCGCCGATGACCGCTACCCGCGCAGAGCCAAGAACTGCTGTTGCGTCGAAGTATTCGCCCTCTGCCAGTCCCCGTCCCCCAACGAAAGCGAAGCGCTCGGAATCTCCCTGTATGCTCGCAGCGCTGTCAGTGGCGGAGCCATGCTTCAAGTCCAAAGCTGAAACCTGTTGCTGAGGATCCCAGACTTGAATGCCAGGAAGTTCCTTTGCGATCGCTTCGATATCGTCGATTTTCAATCTGGTCCCCGGTCCAGGCTGATGAGGTCTACCCATCATCCTGCCGCCACCGTCGCTAATCATGATCGCCGAGTCGCCGAATATCCGGCCGAACATGGTGATCATCTTGCCCTCAAAGGCTTGCCCAACCGAAATCACCAGCGTCAGTGCGGCGACGCCGACGAGGCTGCCCAACATCATGAACCCCGTACGCAGCTTGTAACGGTTCATGGTTCTTAAGCTGTGCCGGACTAAACGAACTGTGCTCATTGCGCCTCTGGCAGTGCGGATTTGAGAGCGTCCTTGGGTTGCACAACCGATTCGTCCGATACGATGCGGCCGCCTTCGATCCTCGCAATCCGATTGCAATGCGCAGCGATTTCGTTATCGTGCGTTACCAGCACAATCGTTCGCCCGGACCTGTTCAGGGCCTGAAAGATTGCCAACACTTCCCGAGCCGAACGCGTATCAAGATTTCCGGTTGGCTCATCGGCAAGCAACAGGTCGGGCTCGTTGACCAAAGCGCGCGCGATAGCAACACGCTGTTGTTGGCCGCCGGATAGTTCGGACGGACGGTGATGGATTCGGTCGGCAAGTTTGACAGTCTCCAGCGCCTGCCGGCCAAGACCCTCGATGGAGGCGCGGTCGGAATAGAGCAGCGGCAACTCCACGTTCTCCATAGCGCTGGTTCTTGGCAGCAGGTGGAACGTCTGGAAAACGAAGCCAACTTTCTTGTTTCGAACGCGGGCTTGATCGTTTACGCCCAAGCCCGAGACATCCTGGCCATTGAGCAAGTAAGTTCCGGCGCTTGGCTTGTCCAGCAGTCCAAGAATGTTCATCATCGTGGACTTACCGGAACCGGAAGTCCCGACAATGGCGATGAACTCTCCGCGTTCGATGCGGAACGTGATGTCCACCAGGGCGCGAATTGCCTCTCCGGTGGGTCGCGTATACGTCTTGCCAACGCCTCGTAATTCAATCATGGATACCCGCTCTCATTGAGTGCTTGGGCCGACGACGACAACCTGCTCGCCTTCTTGAACGCCACTGGTGATTTCCCAATAGCTGTCGTCTCTCAAACCTGTGGTCACCCACCGACGTTCATTCGCGCTCCCGTTACGGCAAATGACAAAGTGGCGGCCTCCTTCCGAGCGCATGGCTCGAAGGGGCAGGACTAACACGCCTTTATGTCTCGCGAGATCGATGCTGACCGTTGTTGTCATCTCCGGGCGCAAGATGTATTGCTGGGGCGTCTTAAACCGTATAACGGTTACGTAATCGACGACGTTGTTGCGGATTTCGGGCTCGGGGTGGATGGCGCTCACCTGGCCTTCAAATTCGTGGTCGCCATATGTGTCTACGGTGAGGGCTGCGCGCTGTCCGATCTTGATCCGGCCAATATCCATTTCATCCACATACGCCCAAACCTCCAGCCGCGAGAGATCGAGGAGGGTCACAAAGTTCGGCGTGGCGAAGCCCGCCGTAGCCGTCTCGCCCTCTTGCGTTGAAACTGCGGAGACGACACCCGCGATGGGCGCGAATATCTGCGTGTAACCAAGCTGCGTATTTGCATCCTGCAGGTTGGCTTGCGCTTGGTTACGCTGCTGCTCGGCTACGGCATAGGCCTGCGTAGCAACATCCAAGACACTGGACGCGATGATTTGTGCAGCGTTCAGTTCCTGTTTACGTCGAAGATCGGTCTTGGCGTAGTCCAGGTTGGCTCGCGCCAACTGTAGCGCGGCAGTGTCCGCATCTCGCCGTGCCGTCAGTTCGCGGCTGTCCAACAGCGCAAGAAGTTGCCCCTTCTGAACCCTGTCTCCAATGCGGACGTAGAGGTGTTCGACGACGCCCGAAGCACTGGAGCCCACGTTCACCTGTGCGCCCACCATGGGCTTGATGACGCCCGTAGCCTTGACCGCTGTGCCAATATCGCGGCGACTCACACGAATGACCTCTGTGCCGCGAAGACTCTCCTGCTTCCGCTCCCGTTCCATCCGCGTCCATACAACCGCCGCGATGGCAACCGCTCCAAGGACGATGCCGGCGAAAACCATCTTCCTCATGCCGCGTCCTCCGTGGGGCGCAGCCTTAGTGTCGCCGGCTTATGTATCTGGCAGATTTCCGCAATGTAACGAAATGTAACCGCTGGAACGATCACGCTCTCGCGCGTGACCCGAAGACGCCGAGAGATTTGGCTGCTAACGAGCCTGCAGCCGAACCACCGTCACGCTTTCGTGGGGCAGAATCGTCTCGAGCGGCCGCCCAACAGGTACGGCGATGCTCGAGAACTTCGGGACCACCCGCTCCGGCTCGACCTCGTCATTGATCACGTAGCGAGAGACAGCACTGATCTGCTCGACGATGGCTGTGGGAGTGGCATGAAATCCCCCGAGATCCACGCGGGTTGGAATGTCCTCTGTCAACGAACGATTGACGCAAAAAAGCGTCAATCGCCGGCCATCGCGGCTGAGGGTTGCGGCGACGTCGATATACGGGACGTCTTGCACATCGGCGAAGCCGGGCGCGCCGTTCCGCACGTCATAGGTTCCGGTGTCGGAACTTACGGGCAGCACCGTCTCGCCTTTGGCTTGTGAGTACAAGCGGAATACGTAGTACGCCGGGGAGGCAAAGACCTGCTCGCGCCTTTTCCAGATGCCGGCGAACTCCATCAGCCCGGTCATGTCGACCAGTTTGATTTCGCTGCTGTGGCGGAAGAACGTGTTGAAGGAGGCGGCTATCATCACTGCGCCGCCTTCATTTCTGGAACTGGGGCTCTCATTGGTGAAGTTGCGCTCCCCCGCGCCCTTGCTGTTGAAGAGCCATTCGGTGATGGCAAGGTGCGCCTTGCCCTTGTAGCCGGGCGTGTCATCGATCTGTGCCTGCATGCGATCGAAATCCGCGCCGACCGCGTAGGGGACCGCGTAAGCGGCGGCCGCCATGAAGCCGGGAGTCCAGGCGTTAAGCCGAACGTGATTCGTTCCGACAATGAAGTGCGTGGTCAGCAGATCGAAGGTTCCTGGGGGGTTGGTCAGCTGGTTGCGATTCCACGTTTCGAAGTGCGCCGGCGTTTCCCCCGTCGCCATCAGTGTGGCATCGGGTGCGAGCGGCCGGACTGCTTGACTGAAGGCGAGGGTCCGAGCCGCGATATCACCCACAGGAACATACCCGACCTGCCATTTGCCGTAGAGCTCGTTGCCCATCTCGAGAATCAGTGGGCCGTGATATTTAGCTCCGATGTACTTCACCCAATCGGCTGCCTGCTGGGGCGAGCCGCTGCCCATGTTCAGATCGAATTGCGGTTGCGCGTGAACAAGACGGCAGAAAGACAGGAATTCATCGGTGCCAAAGTTGTTGTATTCCGGAATGCCCCACGCGATGTTCTTCATCGTCACACGCTTATCGAGCGGACCGATGCCGTCGCGCCAGTTATAGTAACTGCTGAAATTTCCGCCGAGGCGCAGCTCTGTCATGTTCATCGAGGCCGCCATGTGCACGACGTCCGGATCGAAGGTCCCGATGGCGTCGTCGGGCATGAGCGAGATCTCGTCGACGTCGACGCGCTCGTTTCCTTCGACGGAAACGGCAAAATCGACGGGCTCAAGACGGCGCATGGAGCCCCGCGGGAGCTGCAGGCTGGCGGTGTATTTTGACCAGCCGGCGGCATCGGCGCTCACATCCGCGCCGGCCAGCACCTTGCCCGTGTCCCGCTGACGAATGGAAAGGTGCAGGGCCGCCGGACCGCTGACGTGCTTCGCGTATAGAGAGACTTTATATCGCCAGGTGCGCTGCACGGGCAGATAGACGCGCTGCATGATGCCGGTGGGCTGGCCGGAAACACCCATAATTTCCAGCGATTGCCAACTGTTCGCGGCATCGCCGACATGCAACTCGAAGCGGTTGCCGGCCGCCGGATCGAGCGGCTGCCAGGGGAGGGGAATGCCTGTAGTGTCGCTGGAGGTGATCAGTGCGGGCTGATCCCGAAACATCTGCTCCAGCATGGCATGGTTCCACAAGCCGCTTTCCAGGCTGCCATTCACCAGGACTTCCGCGATGACTCCATTGTTCACCGAATTGTCGATGGGCTCAATGAAGGCGCCGAAGACGCGGTCTGGAACGGCGCCCAGATCTCCATGCGAATCTACATGGACGGAGACGACTTGGGGCATGGGCTTGCCGGAAGTGACTTGGGCGGCAGCAGCGAGGCCAAGCAGCGTGGCCGCGAGAATTAGCAGGCAGGGACGGCAAGCCATGGATTCAGCTCCTGATTGCTGTAATGGATTACAGAAGGAGACCGTACCGATGTTGGTCCGAGGATGTCAAGGCAAGGCTTGTCCAAACTAGGGATCTTTCGTTTCAGGTGCAGAGCTGGGTGCCCCATATCTGGCGCGCTCTTTGCGCCAGATGTGGGAAACCACAAAGTTCCGCGGCGCGACAACCTATTTGAGAGCAGGGCACGATCTTCAGTCGTCCCGCAAGCTACTCACAAATCGATCGACTCATCCTTCGTGACAACACCGTTGAGATTTGCAGAATCCCACGTCCGAGAATCCGGACGTGGGGCACCCAAGATTGGTCGGGTTTTTGGACATTGCCCCAGGATCTGTTGCACTTTCGGCAAAAAACGCGATGGTCCAGATTTTCATCCCCAGTCGTCTTCTCTTTAGAGGCGAAGATGTAATCCTTTACAGGAAGGAGCGCCTGAGTGTATGGTTTGTCTCGACTACTTCAGGAATGACGCGGGGAGGATTGTGGACCGGAGATCATTTGTCGGCCTGACGGCCGGAGCAATTTTCGGCGGAGGCCTGTTCGGCGATGATTCCTCCGGGCAGCGGCGGGAGGACAAACTCCGCTTTACCCAGGAGCGAACCGGGCAAGGACCCTTCGCGCGAAGCGGTGGCAAACCGCCGCACATTCTGCTCATCAGCGCTGACATGGTCGGACCGGACCTCTACCATCCCTCGCGCCCGTTTTCGAAGCACGTGAGACTCCCTTCGATCCGCTCTCTGATGCAGGATGGCACCTTCTTCTCCAACGCATTCTGCACGGTGCCGCTTTGCGCGCCCTCGCGGGCTTCGTACCTCACCGGCCGCTACAGCTACATCCAGGGCAACAGTGAACGGGCTCCGGAGGGCCTCGAGTCGCAGTTGCGGCCCGACGATATCATCTTTCCGGAGTACCTGCGAGCCGCGGGTTACGTCACGCGGCAAATTGGAAAGTGCCACGTTGGCGCGGATAAATTCATCGATGCGTTTGGCGATAACGATCAGCCGTGGGACAGGTGGTCGCCCCCGGTCTTCGACGACGACGACTTCCTGGCGTACCAGCGCCGTCTGCACGTCAAGCCGCAGAAATATTCGCGCGAAATCGTTTTCAAAATGCAGGATCGCAAGACCCCGGGGAATTCGACCGGCGGCTGGATCGTGCAGGAGGACGGAAAGCCCTTCCCGATGGAGGCGCAATACAGCTACTACCTCGGGAGGAAAGCCATTGAGACCGTCGAGAGCCTGGTGAGCAACGGCTCGATCGCGCACCACCCCATGTATCTCCAGCTCGACATTTTTGACCCCCACCAGCCGTTCTCAATTCCTGCGGGCTTTGAGGAGCGCGAGAAGGAACTGCGAGCGGTGATGAGCTTGCCTGAGTCGTATCGCGCAGCGCAGGCACGCGACTTTCGCCGCGCTCCCGACGAGCCCGAGATTATCGATATTTACCGCCGGTACTGGGGGATTTATGATCCCCAGAGTCTCATCGACTATCGCGTGGCCTATGCCCTCCAGATGGAGCTGGTCGACCACGTGATCGGCATGGTGATTGCGAAGCTCAAAGAGCTGGGCTTGTATGACAACACGCTGATCGTGTTCATCTCCGACCATGGCGAAATGAACGGGCGCCGCGCCATTGTGGACAAAGGCGTCTATCTATATCCCGATATCGTTCGTGTCCCGCTGATTATCAAAATGCCGGCCGGTGCGCCGCGGCAGCACGCGGTGGTGGAAAGCCCGGCCTCCCTTCTCGACTTGTCGCAAACGCTGTTTGAGGCTGCCGGAATCCGTCCCGAAGCGAAATTCGACGGCATCTCCCTTTTGCCGGCTATGGCCACTGGGCATGGCGATGAAGATCGTACGCTGCTATTCTTCGGCGGCTGGCATGTCGGCGTGAATTTCGACTGCGGCATCCAGCGGCGCGCAGCCAACGGCCACCGCTATCTCTACTCGTACAATTGCACCTCGCAAGTCGACGAGTTGTTTGACCTCGACAACAATGACGCCGTCAACCTCATCGACGATCCGGCTCACAGCGGCATCCGCAGAGAACTCATCCTGCGGCTGGGGGCGGCGCTTTCGTCGGATCCGCGATGGGTGGGTTACTGGGCAGAGTTTCGCATCGCGCGCTATCACGACTTGCCGAAATCCCAAGGGGACATGCAGCTCTTCACCACGCCCGATTCCTAACGTGGTATTCGAAGGAGGCAGATGAAAACTCGAAGAGAATTCCTGCAGACCAGCCTGTATGCCGGCGCGGCGGCGCTTCTGCCCGACCATACGTTAGAAGGCGCAGCACAGCAATCTCAGGCTGCCCGTTCGCGGCCAAACATTGTGTTTATCCTCGCCGACGACATGGGCTTCTCCGATCTCGGCTGCTATGGATCGGAGATCGACACACCGAACATCGATGCGCTGGCGAAGAACGGTTTGCAATTCACCGACTTCCACAACAGCCCGCGCTGCTGCCCGTCGCGCGCGGCTCTGCTGACCGGGATGTATTCCCATCAGGCGTGCATGGGTATGATGACGTCGGATTACGGACGCTATCCCTACCCCGCCTACGCCGGCGATTTGAGCCAGAGCTGCGTCACTATTGCAGAGGCACTCAAAGCGGGCGGATATACCACGCTGATGACCGGCAAGTGGCACTTGACTCCGGTCACCGTGGGACCCCATAACTATCCTTTGCAGCGCGGATTCGACCGCTATTACGGCATTCTGAACGGAGCCGCCAGCTACTTCGACCCGGAGTCGCTCACGCAGGACAATCTGCCCATCGCCGTAAACAGGAACGATAAGGATTACTATCTCACCGACGCGATTGGCGATTACTCCGTGCGATTTATTGACGACGCGGCGCGCACCCGGAAGCCGTTCTTCCTCTACGCTGCTTTCACCGCGGGTCACTGGCCGCTGATGGCTCCGGAAGAGACGATCGCCAAATACAGGGGCCGCTACGCGAGTGGATGGGACGCGCTGCGCGCCGAGCGCCATCGAAAGCAACTGGCCAACGGAGTGGTTCAGGCAGAGTGGGGCATCACGCGCCGCGATGCGCGGGTTCCGGCATGGGGCCGCGCTTCATTCAAGGAATGGGAGCAGCGCCGCATGGAGGTCTATGCTGCGCAGATCGACAAGCTCGATCAGAACGTCGGGAAAATCATCAGCAAGCTGCGTGAACTGGGCATGCTCGACAACACGATGATCTGCTTCATGTCTGACAATGGCGGCAACTACGAAGAGATGGGCCGCGTTCCCGTCGGCCATCCGCGTCCCATCTTCATGCCGTATAAGACGAAGGATGGGCTGGATATTGAACCGGGCAATGATCCTTCCATCATGCCGGGGCCGCCGACCACGTTTGCGAGCTATGGGATTCCATGGGGTAACGTCAGCAACACGCCGTTTCGCCTATACAAGCATTACGCGCATGAAGGGGGCACCGCAACGCCCTTCATCGTGCACTGGCCAGGGGGCGTCAAACGCAAGGGCCTGGTGGATGCCATTGGTCACGAGATCGATGTGATGCCGACCTGCCTGAAAGTTGCCGGAGTGCCGTTGCCAAAAACGACAAAGGCCGGCACAATGCCCGCGGCGCTTGAAGGTAAAAGCCTGGTTCCAGTGTTCGAGGGCGGCCAACTGGTGGAGCGCTCGCTTTTCTGGGAGCACGAGGGAAACAGCGCGGTCCGTGAAGGACGATGGAAGCTGGTTTCGCGCTTCCCCGATACCTGGGAGCTGTACGATATGCAGGCGGATCGCAGGGAAATGCACGATCTGGCGGAGCAGCATCCTGAACAGGCGAAGAAGATGGCGGCCGATTACGCGGCCTGGGCGAAGCGCGTCGGCGTTCAACCGTGGCCCATGCCGGAGACCCCGCAGGGCGCGATCCGCGAGGGCGCGATGCCCTCGCCTGGGTATCTGCTGAGGGATCGGCTGTAACGGAAATACCTGCTGCGTGAGACTCCCTCCCAGGGTCGCCCCGGTCGGGAAGGACGGTCTGCCCTTGTGGAAATGACTTGACAGCGGAATCTGTGCGGGACTAAATTCTTGCCTGGAATGTAAAGCATTACATTCGCCCTTAATGTAAAGCTTTACATCGGCCCGGATTTTCTCACAAGAAGACATATTCGACTGGGGGTTTCCCTGATTTTCAATTTGGAGGTCAAAGATGATCGCGAAATTCCGAGTACGCGCCACTCTTGCAGCTGCCCTGCTGCTCGCTGGCAGCTCTTGCTGCCTCATAGCCCAGAGTGTCAGCTCAGCGGTGCAAGGAACGGTCGCCGATTCGTCGGGCGCTGTGGTGCCCAACGCAGCCGTCGTGCTCACCAACGCGCAAACCGGCGTGGCGTTAAGGACACAAACCGATGAGGCTGGCAATTACGCCTTTCCATCGATCCAGCCGGGCATCTACTCGCTGAAAGTCACCAAAGACGGCTTCGCCCAGTACTCGATTGCCAGCTTCAACGTGATCGTCGGCCAGCACGAAACGGAGAATGCGACGCTGAACGTCTCTGCCACGTCGCAGTCCGTCGCGGTTGACGCTCAGGGGCTTTCGAACCTGCTGCAGACCGACTCCAACGACCTCGGCACTGTGATTGGGCCGCAGAGTGTGGCCCAGTTGCCGCTCAACGGTAGAAACTATCTTCAGCTTGGGTTGCTGTCGGGAGCGTCACAGACCAACGCCGGGCCCTCCAACGGTGCGATCTCGCAGACGGGCCATCCGGGAGTTTCGATCAACATCGCGGGGAATGAGCCAGATTACACCATGTATCTGGTGAACGGTATTCAGACCATCGGCACGCGCGCTGGCAACACGTCGCTAAACCTCTCCGTTTCGGCCATCGATCAGTTTGAAGTGCACTACGGCTTCTTTATGCCGGACGAGGGAACGAATCCGGGTATCGTGGATGTGATCACGAAATCGGGCACGAACCAGATCCACGGTGGGCTGTATGAATTTGTGCGCACCAATCAGATGGAGGCGCGCGACTACTTCGCCAATGTGCCTCCCGGCCCGTACCACCAGAACCAGTTTGGGTTCGATGCAGGCGGTCCCATACTGCACAACAGGCTTTTCTGGTTCGCCAATTACGAGGGGTACCGCCAAAGCCAGTCCGCGTTCGTCGGCGCTTATGCGCCGATCCAGGCCATGTTCAACGGCGACTTCTCTGCGCTGTCCACGCCCATCTATGATCCCACTACCTACAATCCCACCACGGGCCAGCGTCAGCAATTCGCCGGCAATATCATTCCGCCGAGCCGGATTAACGGCACCTCGAAGCAACTGCTCGCCTTCTATTTGCCCGGCTCGAGTCTCAGCGCGACCCCGAATAATGTAGGTGGAACGCCTGCCAATACGCTCAATTCCGATCAGTTCACAGGACGATTCGACGACAATCTCAACGACCGCAACCAGATCTTCGCGCAGGGCTCCTGGCTGAACGCTCCCGCGAATCAGCCGGGGCTGTTCCCTTCGCAGGGCACGGCCTACCCGCTGGACACGGAGACTGGTCGCTTTGGGCTGGACTTGGACGCTCGGCCCCAGCAAGGTCAGTTCGCTCCGCCTCGGGGTGGTGCGCGACTCCGTTTATGACCAGGGCCGATCGGTCAACGATATCCAGGGCAAGCTGAACATCACCGGCACCGCCGATCCGAACGGAGTACCAGGCATCAACATCGCGGGCTTCTCCGGTTTCGGAACCTCCACCGGCCTTCTGGGCGACATCGATAACGTCTACCAGATCCACGAAGGCTTTAACTGGCTCCACGGCAACCATTCCATCAAAATCGGCGGCGATCTCAATTACACGCGCTCCGTGCAGTCCAGCGCCAACGCCAACGCACGTGGTGTTTTCAACTTCAACGACATTTTCACCGCGCAAAGCGCGCCGGGCAGTAACGGCTCTGTGAAGCAGGTGCCGGGTACCGGCAGCGCCTTCGCCGATTTCCTGCTCGGCGACCTGGCCACTGGACAATCGATTGGCATGCGGCGTACCCATTATCGCTGGACCACCATGGAGCCTTACATCCAGGACTCCTGGAAGATCCGGCACAACCTCACCGCGAACCTGGCGCTCGCCTGGTATGGGAACACGTCACCCAATCCTTCCGGTCCGGACAAAAACCTGATCCACTCCTTCGATTTCAATACCGGCCTGGAAACCTTCGCCGCGCTAGGACAGACCAGCCCGGAGTCCTTTCCGATGACCCAGACCAACTTCGCGCCGCGAATCGGATTCAGCTATCAGCCAGGCTTCTCTAAAAATTCTGTTATCCGCGCCGGATGGGGCCTGTATTACACCACGCAGATGGATCTAAATGCTCAGTACGCGGTCGTGTCGCAGATCATCACCGTCAACAACAACGTCAGTAACTCCGCGACTTCGCCGAATCCTACTTACGTCATGGGCGTGAACGTGATGCCGTCTGTCACCGTGGGTCAGATTACTGCGGCGCAGGTCCCAACCATCACCGGCGCCATACAGTATTTGGATGCGCACCAGCGCTCGCCTATGATCTCGCAGTGGAACCTAGATATCCAACACACGTTCGGCTCGGCTTACATGCTGGACCTGGCTTACATTGGGAACGAAGCTCATCATCTCGCCAGGAACTGGAACCCGTGGGATTGTTCCCAGCCGGACTCGCAGGTCTGCAACCCTGCCCGCAACAATCCCTACTACGGCAAGTACAGCTATATGCAACAGAGCGGCTCTACAGGGGACGGAAGCTATAACGCGTTCATCCTTAAATTCCAGAGGCAGTTCGTGAACGGCATCAGCGTGCTCGCGAACTACACCTGGTCGAAGGCGCTTTCTGACGGCAACGAGGGCAACATCGGCACGCTGGGCCAGAACAAGAGCTGCTTCCGCTGCGACTGGGGCATGGCGGCGTTCAACGTGCCGCAGTCTCTAGTGATCAGTACGGTGGCCAATGTGCCGGTCGGGCGTGGCAGGCGCTTCGGCGGAAACCTGAATCGATTGGAGGACGCCGTGATCGGCGGCTGGAGCGTGGACGCGATCGTCACTATGCGGAAGGGCAATCCCTTCACCGTCACCGCCCCAAACAACACGCCCTGGTCACCCGCACAGACCCGCGCCGATCGCAAATGCAATGGACGAAACGAACTGCAAAACAAAAATCTGAGGACGAACGGCCTCTTGTGGCTTCAGAAGTCGTGCTTCGTGAATCCGGCTACCGATCCGGCCAACACCAGCGGCACTGCATGGGCGTTTGGAAACTCCGGATTCGACATCCTCACCGGCCCCGGCCTCAATAACTGGGATACCGGCGTGCACAAGACATTTCCCATCCACGAGGCGATTAACTTCCAGCTCCGAGGTGAATTCTTCAATACATGGAACCACGCGCAGTTCGCCAATCCCAATAGCGGCGTGGTCGGAAATACCTTCGGCCAGGTCTCTTCCACGCAGCACGATCCGAGAGAGATACAGATCGGCGGGGTGCTCTCGTTCTAGACTGGAGGCAATCCTTTGCACACCAAGCGTTGACGACGGAACTGTCCATCGAGATTTGCGGAATCCCATGTCCGAGAGAATTTCCGGGGCACCCAATTCAAGCTCCAATGGCGGGATGACCAGCCGGCGGGGAGGACCGCGGATCGCCGGGCCTGCACCGGCAGAGACGTCACTTTCTGTAGAAATGCATCGGAGCGACTTCGCCGGCATCAATAGACCGCGCGATAATTTGGAATGTAGGAGAGAGATACGCCTGAATATCGTAAGAATCCGGAAGCGTTGTCCGGACTATCGCCGGAACGGTATCGGGTAACGCAGCGCGATGGAACCGAACGGCCATTTGCGAACGAGTACTGGGACAACAAGGAGCCCTGTCCTCCATCACGAGAAATCGATCAGTGTCCAGGACATCCCCAGCAATTTCGTGGTGAGTTGGCTCTATCAGTTGCCTTTCGGCAAGAACGAGCGGTTCTTGAACCATGGGCTGGCAAGCTATCTGGCGGGAGGCTGGAGGATTGGCGGCGTGCAGCGCTACATGTCCGGCCAGCCGGTCTCGTTCCTGGGGGCGAGCGCCATTCCAGGCTACGGCGCGACCGTCCGGTTCAGCCGTAACCGTCAGGCGCCTATCAAGAGTTCGGCGATGCGCGGCGGAAATATCAACCCGTTCAATATTCCCAGTTACGGGTCCGATCCGGAGATCAACAGCATGTTCAATCTGCCCACCGACCGTGCCGCGGCGATTGGTGAATCCGGAAACGCCGCGTTCATTGACAAGAACCTCCCACAATACCGGAATGGGGGAGCGTTCGCTTTCGGAGATATGCCGCGTGTGGAAAGTGAGTACCGTATGCCGGCCTACCTGCATGAGGACTTCAGCCTCATCAAAAGTGTGCCTGTCCGGGAAAACCTGGTAGTCCAGCTGAAGATCGAGGCGTTGAATGCGTTCAACCGGCACAGCTTTGCCCTGCCTGGCCTTGACCCGAACGGCTCCACTTTCGGCATCCCAACAGGGATGCTGGACGCGCCGCGTAATCTGCAGTTAACCGGCCGGATCAACTTTTAAATTGGTCGAAATCGATTTGGTGCGGTGTGGCGAAGCAGTCTCTTTTGTCACACCGCATTGACGTTGTGAGAGACCGAGTACGCCATAACTTCAAATGCTCTCTCCAAATGCTCGTTGTGCCCTCATTCCATCAGAGAAGGTCTTGACTCGTCAGCGCAATCATCGGGCTACCTCCTCTACAGGCATCGGTTAATGCGGAGGAAATTTTAATCGGAGCCGTTCGCGGCGTTCCCTTACATGAGTATACTCATAAATGAGCGAAGTCATCAACGGCCGCACGCACACGCAAAGAAGGGACAGAAGTGAAATTTGCCAAGGTCGTTTTTGCCATTGCCGGAATCTGGGGCATCTTGGTTACATTGCCTCTCTACTTCTCGTACGACTACATTGGGCGACGTAGCCCACCGGCGATAACCCATCCTGAGTTTTACTACGGGTTTGTCGGTGTCACCTTTACATGGCAGTTCGTTTTCCTGCTCATTGGAACGAATCCTGCTCGATATCGAGCGATCATCATCCCGGCAATTGTCGAGAAGTGTTCCTACGTCCTAGCAAATCTTACGCTCTTGGCGAACCACAGCATGTCAACTTCTCAAGCGCTCCCATCGACAACGGATCTCGCGCTGGCGATCCTTTTCATCATTGCTTTCGTGAAGACAAGATCCGGACCTGAACGACCTCCAGCTTCGTAATACCACCGGGCGATCTGGACGACAGCGGCGAATGAATTCCGGTGATTTAGGTTCGGAGTTCATCGTACGCATAGGAGGCTATATGCCGGACGGAATATCGGAGGAACTGAATGCTCTTTCACTCGCGGCAATTTCCAGGAGACTGCTTGGTTCGATCTCTTCCCTCAGGCAACTGGCGGACATAGAGAGCGACCACCTTGCGTTTCATCCTCGTCCCGGGAGTTGGTGTGTAAAAGAGATTGTCGGGCATCTGATTGAGGAAGACGCTCGCGATTTCACTGGACGGATACGGATGATACTGGACCAGAGCAAACCGCAGCTCAAAATCAATGATCAGGATGCGGTGGCCTGTCTGCGTGAAGACTGCAAGAAAGAGTTCCCAGACCTTCTGGATGAGTTCGTCGCCATACGAACGCAGGGCGCCGCCTTTGTGAATTCATTGCCGCGAGATGCTCTTGATGGTGTGGGAATCCATCCAAAGCCCGGTACAATTAGTGTCCTTGAACTGCTGAACGAGTGGGTATACCACGATCTGAATCATCTCAATCACATCAACCGCAATCTCCAAGCCGCTTTATGGCCCCAGTTCGGAGCAATGCAGGGCTTCTATCGATGAGGAGATGATCGATGAAAAAAGGGCAGACCGTTGGCAATCGGCAGACGGGTGAGACCCTCACCATGCTCGCAAGTGAAGAAGATAACGACGGTACGCTGCAACTATACCGTGTACATCTTCCCCCGCATCGTCCGAGTCCTCCTTTGCATTATCACCTAGCGTTCACCGAAACCTTCACCGCTCTGGACGGAACCCTGGATATGTATTTGGGACGGGAACGAAAGCACGTTCGCTTGACTTCCGGCGAAAGCGTGACAGCACAGATCGGGCAGCTTCACACATTTGCGAACAATTCGGACGAGCCCTGCACCATGACGGTTGAAACCCGTCCGGCTGGGAGCGTGGTGAAAGCCTTTCAGCTTGCATATGGAGTCGCAAACGATGGCGGAGCAGCGAGAGATGGATTACCCAAAAATCCTCTTGTACGACTGCGGTTTATTGGGATCGCTCAGGGATTTCTCCTTTTGCCTCCGCTCCCACTCCAGAAACTGGTCCTACGACTGGCCTTTGTGATCGCCAAGTTTACCGGGGTTGAACGGCGCATACAGCGATACATTTCAGATTGATGCCCCGAGTCAATCTCCGATCTTGCCGCCACGTACCGCCTCGGTCCGCGGCGCCATGCCACGCCATGCCGATTGAAGAAGTGAATCCAGCGTAAGACCAGGTGATGTTCCAGGCAGGCAGTCTGCGAGACTAAACGCAAGTGTCGCATGGTAGATTCCGTAGAGATGTAACGCACCGACGGGTGCATCGACATGCTCGTCAATCTCACCCTTCGTTTGAGCTGTGACAATTTTCTCTTCCAAGGCGCGCAACACCTCCTTGGTCTGTTGATCTAATTCGTTTCTCACCTTTCCCTTGTGAAACAAGAATTCCCGCCAAAAGACCTTGGCGAGCTCCCGGTCCCTTTCATAAGGAACCATCAAATCTGTCAGGAAACGCTTGACTGCCGGCATGAATCTCTTGTCTTTCTTCAAGCGCCTTACGGCTTGTTGAAGCTCGAGATCCATGGCGGTGTGAAACAGCTTCAGTAGAAGCTCACTCTTGTCAGAGATGTAAAGGAAGAGAGTGCCAACCGCAACGTCCGCCTCGTCTGCGATCTGCTGCACCGTCGTCCCGTCGAATCCCTGGTGTGAAAACAGCTTCTCGCCTGCGGCCAGGATTCGCCGCATCTTGTCAGCCTTGCTACGCTCGCGCCTTGAGGGTCTCGTCCCCGTCTTGCTGTGCAATTCGATCATGAGTACGCTCATTTGCGAGTATAGTCACGCAGCGCTGCCTGTAACAGACGGATATCTGAGCCTGAGGCGTTCTCGTTAGTTGACTCTTCGATTCTGTTCGTCTTGGCTGCGCATCACGTCTGCAAATTAATGGGTTGCCGAAAAGTGGCGTCAACTCACTTCCCTCGGCTTCAGGGTGTCAAGTCGAGCAGGGAGCGAACCAGGGTATCAGCCAACCAATCCTGGTACTTTTGAGAACTCCATCCGCGCTCGCGCACCAACATCCGGTACATGTCGCTGCCGGTCAGTGTCCATAGGATATCCCGAGCGGTCCGGTAGCTCAGTTCCGGACGAAGCCTCTTCGCGCCACGCAGAGAAACGATCATCTGTTCCTGCCTCTCGTAGCGAATGCTCTCCCGCTCCTGTTCCAGTCGCGCCAGTTCCGGCGCAACCACGCCCGCGCCGCGCAACAGATCGAAGCCCGCCCTCTGCGCATCGTGAATTTTCCGGGCGATCCGGGCCGCTCCCCGGAGGCGGGTTTCCGGGTCCCTTTCCTCCAGGGCTCGCCGAACAGTGTCCTCGTAATCGGCCCCAAAAGTGGCTTGGTTGAGAAGTTCGGCAAGGATGCCCGTCTTCGACCCGAAGACGGCATAGACGGTCTGCACGGACACTTCGGCCTGCCGCGCGACAGCTTCAATGGTCATTGCGGCGTAGCCCTCGGTTTCGAGAAGCTGCCGCGTGGCCTCGACAATGCGGCGGCGGGTCTCGCCAGCCTGACGCTGGCGAACCGGCGATTTGTAGGAACGCCTTCCTGTTTTCGGCATTCGCAAAATTGTAGCAACTTTTATTCAATAGAGTTATCTCTATCGGATATGCGAGGCTCGAGAATGGATCGCAGAAACTTCACACTTGCCCTCTTGTCCGCGTCGGCCTGCTCTGCCCGTCTACGCGAACTGCAGGGATGCAGAAATGACCCTTTCACGGAGGGCGATTCATGGCCACAACAGCTAAGGAATCAATGCGTCTTTGCATCCTGGGTGCAACCGGCGGCATTGGTCAGAAACTCGTCGACCAGGCCCTGAAGCGTCCCCACCGCGTCACTGCATTCGTTCGGACGCCCCAGAAGCTCGGACCTCCGCGCGAGCGCCTGACTGTGATTCAGGGCAACCTGCTTGACGCGGAAGCGCTTGCCGCTGCACTTGCGGGCCACGACGCGGTGCTCTCGACGATCGGGCCTCCCGGGCCGGGACGCTCCAACATAACCAGCGACGCTGCACAAGCGACGGCGGCAATGAGAGCCACCGGCACGCGCCGGCTTGTGATTGTCGGCGTCCCGATGCTCTTCCCTAACAGTGGACTGCTCGGTCGCGCCCTTCGAAACACATTCATGCGCAACATCGCCAAGGACTCTGCCGAGATGGAGGGCATCGTCAAGGCGAGCGAACTCGATTGGACGATTGTGCGCCCGCCGCGGCTGACGAATGGAACGCGGACGGAGCATTACGGCGTCGCCAACGATCACCTGCCGCCCGGTGCAGGTGGGGCGGCAACGGTAAGCCGGGCCGATGTGGCCCACTTCATGCTCGACGAGGTCGAGCAACCTGCTCACATCCGGCGGGTTGTGGGCATTGCATACACGAAGAAGACGAAATGACAGTCGAGCGCCCTTGTGTATCCGGTACCGAGATTTTCGCTGTTCCGATCTTCGTGCGGCGGCCACGACGGTGAGCATCGCTCTTCTCTATTGTCAACAGCAATCCAACCCAAGGAGGAACTTATGAAACCCGTAACACAGATCAATTTCCTTTCGATCAAACCCGAAAAAATCGACGAATTCTTCGAAACGGACCGGAGCTACATTGCGTCCGCTACTCTGCCGAAAGGCCTGATCGGCAGCCGCTTGTACAGGAGCCTGGATGGCAGATCGGCCGTGCGGGTGAGCCACTACGAATCGGTCGAAGCCCATAAGGAGATTCATCAGAGCGAGGCTCTCCGGCAGCAGATCGCCCGGCTGCGCCCGCTGGTTGAGTCGTCGAGTCCTGCTCTTTGTGAAGAGGTGTACACAACGGGTGATTTCAAATAGCGCCGACCTCTTCCGATCGGTCATGAACGCGCTCGTCTGTCAGCTGGCAACGTCCTGCCCGCAGACAGGCGGGTTTGGCGATGCATCGAAGCGAGTTTGCCAACATCAAAAGGTCCCGCGATAATTTGGAATGTAGGGAGAAGAAATATGCCTGAATATCGTAAGAATCCGGAAGCGTTGTCCGGACTATCGCCGGAACAGTATCGGGTAACGCAGCGCGATGGAACCGAACGGCCATTTGCGAACGAGTACTGGGACAACAAGGAGCCGGGCATTTACGTTGACATTGTGTCCGGCGAACCGCTGTTCGCCTCGACAGACAAATTCGATAGCGCTTCCGGGTGGCCTAGCTTCACAAAGCCCCTCGATCCCGAGAATGTTATCGAAAATACTGATACGAGCCAGGGCATGTCCCGCACAGAGGTTCGTTCCACGCACGGGGACAGCCATCTAGGACATGTCTTTCCCGATGGTCCTCGCGACGCAGGCGGCCTGAGATATTGCATCAACTCAGCGTCTCTTCGGTTCATCCATCTCGATGAACTCGAGAGCGAAGGTTATGGACAGTACCGCAAGCTCTTCGAATCGCAGAAAGAAAGTGAGTAACAATATGAGCCAATCTACGGAAACCGCGATCCTTGCCGGTGGTTGTTTTTGGGGTATGCAGGATCTTCTGCGCCGCTATCCAGGTGTCATTTCGACGCGGGTCGGATATACGGGCGGCGACGTGGCGAACGCCACTTACCGGAACCACGGAACACATGCAGAAGCCATCGAGATCGTCTTCGATCCCAAGATCCTGAGTTATCGCAAGCTTCTCGAATTCTTCTTCCAAATTCACGATCCTACAACCCTCAATCAACAGGGCAACGACCGAGGCATGAGTTATCGCTCAGCCATCTTTTACACCAACGATCAACAGAAACAGGTCGCCGAACGAACGATCTCGGCGATAGAGGCATCTGGACTATGGCCGGGCAAGATCGTCACAGAGATTGCCCCAGCAGGCGCTTTCTGGGAGGCCGAACCGGAACACCAGGACTACCTTGAGCGCTATCCGAACGGATACACCTGTCATTACATCCGGCCCGGGTGGCAAGTCGCCAGTTGAAACGACTAGAGCGTGTTTCATAAACATCGCCTGAGAGTGATGAGGAGGCAGGCGATGTGGAAGAGGGCTTTGTAGGTAGTGATCAGGTGCTCGTGTCGGACGAGGAGTCTGCGGAACTGTCCGAGCCAAGCGTTGGTGCATTCTACGATCCAGCGTCGTTTGTATCGTCGGAGCTTTGTGCTGTCTTCATAGCGTCGCTGGCGGCTAATTTGCGCAGCCAATCCCGCTAGGGATTGGGGATCGTTTCGGAAGTGAGTTGCTGTTGAACCAAACTTACCCAGTAAGCGACGCCGGTTGGTATGACCGCATCGTTGAAATCGTAGTGCGGAGTATGAATTGAGTGGAAACTGCCGTCTGGGGCAGCCCCGTTGCCGAGAAAGATGAATGCACCCGGACGCGCTTCCAACATGAAGGCAAAGTCTTCGCCCGCATTCACCCGCTTACCCGTTGTGATTACCTTTTCTGTCCCAACTACGGCCCGCGCGGCTTCCACAGCGACATTCGTCTGCTCGACAGCGTTGACCAGCGGTGGGCTGGTCCGCCAGAGTTTTACGTCTGCCGTGGCGCCGTGCTCGGCAGCCAAAGCATGCGCAAGGTCTTCAATCCGGCGTTCGAGCAGCGCCTGAATCTCGGGGGTGAAGACACGCGTGGTACCGCCCACAGATAGTTCTGAAGGCATAACGGCAAGAGCCGTGCGCTGACCGCCTGAGATATAGCCGAGACGAAGAACCGCCGCCTCCTGAGCCGGAACCTCACGCTCGAGAACGGTCTGAAGACCCAGGACATACTTTGCCTGAACAATCGTCAGATCGGTCGTTGAGCTGGGCGAGAGGCCGCCATGCCCTCCGGTACCCTTAAAGGTCACCTCAAACCGGCCAACTCCGGCCATAAGAGGTCCCGCCATCGTGGCGAACATCCCCGCCGGCAAGCCTGGAACGTTATGCAAGCCGTAGACGGCGTCGCAAGGAAAACGCTCAAATAGACCGTCCTTCAACATGGCCGGTGCGCCGCCGAGGCCCTCCTCAGCCGGTTGGAAGATGAAATGTACCGTACCGGCGAAGTTCCGATTTTGCGAGAGATAACGGGCCGCGCCTAGAAGCAGGGTCGTATGGCCGTCATGCCCGCACGCGTGCATCTTGCCCTCCATCCTTGACGCGTAAGGCAACTCCGTCAATTCCTGGATCGGGAGCGCGTCCATGTCCGCGCGAAGGCCGATAGAACGCGCACCTGGCCGATTACCCCGGATCGTACTCACGACTCCAGTCAAGCCAATGCCTTCGGTCACTTCAACGCCCCACTCGCGGAGACTTCGCCGCTACCAGCACTGCGGTACGACGCTCCTCGAAGCCGATCTCCGGATGGGCATGAATGTCGTGCCGAATCTCTGTCAACTCTCGATGAAATGCCCGAATCTGATCGAGCGCTGTAGTGTCTCTCATTTAGTCTTTTGCCTCGCGATGCAAAGCGGATGACTGGTTTAGTAAAGCAACCACAAGAGCAGCATGGCACACTCGGTATAATAATGCAACCGGATAGCGAGAGGCGATGGAAACGCAGCCACGCCGATCCAACAGACCGCACCGGGGAGAGGGAGACCGTAAGATGCAACGCAAGAGTATGGAATCCGCGAGTTGTCCCATCGCGCGTTCGCTAGACCTAATCGGAGAGTGGTGGACGCTCTTGATTCTTCGGGATGCCTTTGCAGGCACGACGCGATTTACAGACTTTCAAAGAAGCTTGGGACTTGCCCGGAATGTCTTGAGCGCGCGTCTGCGCAAACTCGTCGCCTATGGAATTCTGGAAGTCGTGCCGGCCTCCGATGGCAGCGCTTATCGAGAATATGTTTTGACGCAGAGAGGCAAGGCCCTCGCTCCCTCGCTGGTGGCCCTGCGGCAATGGGGCGAGCGCCATCTCTTCCGGCCTGGCGAGCCCCACGCCACGCTTGTCGATAAGGCGTTTCACCAACCGCTGAGGCTGCTCGAAGTACGGGCGAACGACGGTCGCTTACTGAAGCCGGAGGAGATCGAACTCTTACCGGCTAAGAAGTCCCGTAGTAAGCGAATCTCGATTGCAGCAACTTCGGTGCGCTCCGGTGCGCGTTCGGAGCCAAGCCATCGCGGAGCCTAGAGCGTGTTTCATAACATCGCCTGCCTCCTCATCACCCTCGGACGATGTTTATGAAACGCGCTCTACAGTCGATTTGCCTTTCCGGCCTCTCCGGTCAGCCGCTAAACCAGTCCTGATGGAGGGCCGTCTGCCACAGCGGAAGCCCACTCTTTATTGGGCTTACTGCCCATGCGAAAATGCAGTTCGCCGGCGGCGACAATATCAGCATGGGTAAACCAGGAGCAATTCAACTGCTTGCCGTTCAGTTCCGCGCTTTGGATATAGATGTTTTGCCGGGAGTTATTCTCGGCGGCGATGGCAAACGCGGTACCCGTAGCAGGATTATTGATCCTGGCTCGATTCACCATTGGGCTGCCGATCACATACACCCACGTAGCGGCATTGACTGGATAAAAGTCTAAAGCCGCGAAAATAAACCAGCTCGACGACTGACCGCAATCGTCGTTGCGCGGAACGGCCGCCGGCGTATCGTTATACAGCGCACCCACCTTGCGAACCCAATACTGAGTCTTCCATGCCGCGCCCGCAAACGAATAGAGATAGCGAATATGATTGCTCGGTTCATTCCCCCGCGCGCCGGGGGATTGCGCGTAGGCAAACGTTGTAAACGAAAAACCGCCGCGAACCACAGAATGACGACTGCCCTCCGTGACCGCTTTGCCAGCTTCCCGGATATGACATCGAATGTTGCAGGTGTAATCTTTCGAAATGTGCGTGTACGAACTAGAACTCTCACCTTGGAGTAGTTATGTGTACATAACCTCGCGCAACAGACAATCTTTCTCAACGAGCGAAAATCGCCGAGTCACATCTCCGGCGAGAGTCCTCTGCCCCGAACGGCTCCCTCTGCGAAGGGTGAGGCGCTTTGATCACCTGTTTACGATACGTTTACGATAACCGACTAAAATAGTCTGTCTGAAATCTTCGATCTGACTACAACCTGAACGGTTCACAGACTAAAGCCGATTCCGGTAAAACAAAACCAGGCACTAACTCTTCACTGGCACAAAGCATTTGGGCAGGGCAACGTTATACCTCCGTGACACGAAATCGGTGAAAGAAGATGGCGCCAAACTTCAGGAACAGCGATCCGCAGGTTGAGGGTGAGCAGCGCTGGCGACCCGGCAAATGGGTCTGGGGTGGGCTTGTTCTGGTTCTGCTGGCAGTTTCCTATATCCTGGCGGGTTTCTATCTTGCTCCGCGACTGATCCGCTCCCAGGCGACGGCCTGGGTCAAGACCAACCTGGACAAGCCTCTCGCCCTGGGTAAGATCAAGTTCAATCCTCTCACCTTTACCCTCGATGTGAGCGATCTCGCCATACCGGGGGGCGCCGCGCCTATGGTTGCTATTGGCCATCTGCGGATTGGCTTCTCGATCCTGTCGCTGTTCCAACATGCCTATTATTTCCGCGAGGTGCGCCTGGATCGCCCCTTTGTGCGCGCCGTGTTGCGGCCCGACCATTCACTGAACCTGATCGAATTGGAACCGCGCACGCCGCGCACGCACAGTAGCGGGCCGAGTCCAGCAGTGCGGATCGGTGTGCTCTCCGTGGCGCAAGGCAGAATCGTCTACGCCGATCATAGCCAGACACAGCGCCCGGAAAAGACCCTCACTCCCGTTACCTTCACACTTACGGATTTCCAGACTAACCGGGCCGAGGGCGGCGCCTTCACCCTCAACGCCAAAAGCGAGCGTGGCGAAGGATTTGCATGGACGGGCGATCTTTCGGTCGCGCCGCTCTCCTCGCAAGGTCACATCGCCGTCATCGGGCTGCAAGGCGCCACGATCCAGCAATTCGCCGGCGAATACCTCCCGATCGCCTTGACGGGTGGCGCTATCAGCTTCGACCTGCGCTACGATTTGTCCTATGGCAAGGACGGCCTGCGCCTCGCCATGCGCGCGCCCGCCCTCACGCTCACCAATTTGGCGATGGACGGCAAGAGCCTGTTCCATGGCACGGCCCAACTCGACAAATTCCGTACAGGGATCGGCCAGTTCCAGCTCGCCGATGCGGACAATGGCATCACGCTGTTGCGCACAACCGTCCCACAAGCGACGATCGAGGGCCTCCGCATCGCCCCATCCGGGAATGGCGCCGGCCGGATGATCAAGCTGGCGAGCGCCACCCTGAAGGATGCAGCGCTCGATAACCAAACCCGCAAGCTCTCTATCGGCAGCCTGGCCTTGAGCGGAGCGAACCTGCCGCTACGCCGCGAACACGATGGCCGTATCAGCCTCATGGCGCTGCTGCCAAAGAAGTCAGCTGCTCCCGCATCGCAAGCCTCGCCTGCACCACAGATTCCCGCCTGGAAGATCCATCTTGCGGCTTTCACGCTCGACAATGCGACGCTGCGGTTCGAGGATCGGGCGGTATCCCCCATAGCTCACGTCAGCGTCACTCCCATCACTCTCTCGGTAACGGGCGCAGACTCGGACTTCAGCGTACCGGTTTCCATCAAGTTCCGCGCGAAGATCGACGGCCGCGCCAGCATCGCCGCGCACGGCACAGTGAAGCCGGCAAGCGGTGCGGCTGACGTGAATTTCAAGCTCGCCAATTTCGCGCTGCGACCGTTTGCCGCCTATCTGCCGCCGCACCAGGGCCTGGATATCAAATCCGGCAGTGTCGACGCTTCCGGCAAACTGCGCGTCCGAGGGAGCAACCTGGCGGCGATGCAGTTCGCGGGCGATGCCGCGCTGAATGACTTCAGCCTCTATGAGACAAGCGGAAACAGCCAACTGTTCGCCTGGCAGACCTTCGCCTTCAACCATATCAACTATCGCACCAAGCATCTCACCATTGACAATGCCCGCCTCTCCCATCCCTTCGGCCGGATCGCGGTCCATCCCAACCGCACCTTCAACTTCCAGTCCTTGACCGCCAAGAACGCGTCCGAGAAGCAGGCTCCAGTCCGGACACCTGTCAAGACTACAGCAGCTTCCGGCGCCGCCGCAGCGGTTCCGCCGCCGGCAGTGCAAATCCGCATGAAGCAGCTCGATATTGCCGACGGCACGATAAGCTTTGCGGACTATTCCATCCAGCCGAACTTCGAGGCAAACATCAACGCGCTGCAAGGCGCGATCACCAACATCTCCAATCTGCCCAGCGAGGTCGCCACCATCGACCTCAAGGGTCAGGTAATCGACCAATATTCTCCTGTCACCATTAACGGCTCGATGAACCTGCTGAGCTATGACCAGCAGACCGATATGCACCTGACATTCCGCAATATCGATCTGCCGGTGTTCAATCCCTATTCCGGCCGTTACGCCGGGTATGCCATCGCCAAAGGCAAGCTCACCACCGAGCTCCACTACAAGATCGTGAACCGTGCTCTCCACGCCGACCACCACATCATCATCGACCAGTTGAAATGGGGCCAGGCCACCGACAGCAAGCAAGCCGTGCCGCTGCCCATCCGTCTTGCGACAGCGCTGCTTAAGGACAAGAATGGCGTGATCGACCTGGATTTACCCGTCACCGGCTCGCTGGACGATCCCCACTTCAGCGTCTGGCCGGTCGTCCGGCAGATCCTCGGCAATGTCATCAAAAAGGCCGCCGCCTCGCCCTTCCGCCTCATGGGCTCTCTATTCGCTGGCGCGGACAAGGCGCAGTATGTGGACTTCTCTCCCGGGTCTGCCGACTTGCCCGCCGAATCGAGGGACGGGCTAAGTGCGCTCGCCAAGACAATGACGGCCCGCCCCGAACTGGAGGTTGATATTCCCGCTGCGCCGGCAATCCACGAGGACGCCTTCGCCATCGCAGATGCTGAGATTGACAGGCAGGCGATGGGCGATGACGCCAAGAAAGGCGGGTTCGCGGCACTCGACGCGAACGACCAGCACGATCGCCTTGTAGCCCTCTATAAGTCGAAACTAGGGAAGAAACCCGCGTATCCCGATTTCACCCCTAACGCGACGCCCAAGGCTATAAGCAACAAGCCTGGTTTGAATGATGACCACCGCAGCCAGAGTCTCGAAACTCAATGGCTTCGCACGCAACTGCGAACGGCTTTCGCGCCGTCGAGTACGCAACTCGCCGCTCTTGGCACGGCGCGCGGTCAGGCCATCCGCAATGCCTTGCTCGCTGACGGCAAAGTCGATCCGGCCCATGTGTTCCTAGCGAGCAACCTCACGGCGACGGCGACAGACGGCCGGTCGCGCGTCGAACTCAAGATCAAATAGCGGGCCAACGCCAGATTCGGATCATCGGAATCGAGCAGAGCATCCGCGCGGCAGATAAGCCGGCTTCAGCGGAATTCCTGAACGCCGATCAGCCGCTACGGTAGTTTAGGAAATTGTGTAGACCGAAGCCACTACTGCCAAGCCAACGCGACCAGCAGGGAGCGGCGGCCTCGAGCAAATTGGAAAAGACCACAGTATTTCCTAAACTGCTTTAACCAATCCTGATGGAGGACGGTCTGCCGCAGCGGAAGCCCACTCTTTATTGGGATTATTGCCCATGCGAAAATGCAGTTCGCCGCCGGCGACAATATCGGCGTGGGTAAACCAGGAACGGGTCAATCCGTTGCCGTTCAGTTCCGCGCTTTGGATATAGACGTTTTCCGGCGAGTTATTCTCGGCGACGATGGCAAACGTGGTACTCGTGGCAGGGTTATTGATCCTGGCTCGATTCACAATCGGGCTTCCGATTACATACACTCCTGTGGCGGCATTGACTGGATAAAAACCTAAAGCCGCGAAAACAAACCAGCTCGACAACTGACCGCAATCGTCGTTGCCGGGAATGCCCGCTGGGGTATTGTTATACAGCGCGGCCACCTTGCGAACCCAATATTGAGTCTTCCATGCCGCGCCCGCAAACGAATAGAGATACGGAATGTGGTTGCTGGGTTCATTCCCCTGCGCGTCTTGCCCCACCATTCCGCTGATGTCCGGCGGGGCATCAATTACTTGGGATGGAGCGGTAAACAAGGCATCAAGCTTGGCGATAAACGGCTCGTCTCCGCCATACAAATCGATCAAGCCCCGCACATCCTGCATGACATTGAAGCTGGCCTGCCAGGCATCGGTTTCAACGTAATCCAAGTATTCCTGATCGGGACGGAACGGCTCCCGCCATGCGCCATCTTCCGTTTTCGCTCGCATGAAGCCGGTTTGGGGATCAAAAAGGTTTTTGTAGTTTTGGCCCAGCTTGTAAAACATGGCGGCATCATCGCGCTTGCCCAATAATTCGGCCATGGCTCCCGCGCACCAGTAATCGTAGGCGAAATCCAGCGTGCACGATACTGTCTGATGTTTCGGGGCAGTGGGCACGTAGCCGTAGCGACGGAACTGTTCCTGCATTTCCCGGTGGTCTTTGACGGTCGCGCCCACCAGGGCCGTATCCTTGATGGCTGCGTAAGCCGCCTGGACATCAAAGTCGCGGAATCCCCGCACATAGGCTCCGACGATCATGCCCGTGGCATGGAATCCATCCATACTCCATGTTTCATTTCCCCACAACGGCCAAAAAGGCAGCGAGTGCTGATCAAGCTGTTGATAGTCGGCCAATAATGTGCGGATAATGTCACGGGTCCGATGTGGCTGCATCAGCATGATGAAGGGAAATTCGCCGCGATAGATATCCCATATAGAAAGCGAGGTGTATTTGGTGAATCCAGGATTCGGATGATTCTGACGGTCCTGTCCCCGATAGGTTCCATCCACATCGCTGAAAGCCGCAGGTGCGACCAGGCCATGGTAAGCGCCTGTATAGAAGGCTTGGGTCAGCACTTTGTCCGAAAAATCCGCATCCAAAACGGCCAACGCCCGGTTCCAGACCTGCTCGCTCTCGCGAGCCACCGCGTCAAAATCCCAGTGGGGAATCTCTGCAGCCAGGTTCTTCCTGGCTCCGTCGATGCTGGCGCCGGATATTCCCACACGAATTGTTAGCGGCTCCGGCCCCGGCGCCTGGCTGAAGATGGCTTTAATTTGCTCGCCTGTGAACTTGCCTCCAGCCGTGGCAGAGCTGATCTTGCCGTCCACGTTGACCTGCACGGACGCAGCCGGGCGCGAGAACTCCATGACAAAATAGACCTGCCTGTCATGTGCCCATCCGTGGGTCGAGCGGCTGCCGCTGACTCGCGAATTGCTTTCAATGTTCAATTCTGCGTGGTAGGCCGCGGCGCCCAGGCTATGAACCAAATCCACTATTATTCCCTGTCGCGTGTGGTCCGCCAATGCGGGGTAACGATACCGGTGCATGCCGCAGCGCGTCGTCGCGGTAAGCTCGGCCTGCACATCCGGTGTTTCCAGGTGTACGCCGTAATAACCTGCCCGGACAGTTTCTCGCTGATGTGAGAAGAAAGAGCGATACCCTGGTTCCGATCCGCTGAAAACCCATCCCGAGTCCAATCCGATGGCCTCGGTCTGCGCCTCGCCCTGATCGGTTGGAATGCCGGCATCCCAGCTCCAGTTCCGTCCTTCTACCAGGGGCATCACCAGAACGTCGCCAAGATCTACGCCGCCGGTTCCCTGGACATGGGTGTGGCTGAAACCCGCCACTACATTATCCGTATAGTGGTAGCCCGAACAATGATCCCATCCGTAATTGTCCCGCTCTGCGCCCCTTCTGCGGTCTGGCGGCCCACTCGTATCCGGACTCAGTTGCACCAGCCCAAAAGGCGCCACAGCCCCGGGAAACATATGCCCGTGCCAGCCGGTGCCGATTATCGGCCACACGTCATCGATCGGTCTTGGGCTGGAATGCTTTTGGCCGGGTGAGACGATTTGCGCGGCCGCTGCATGGTATTTCTCGAAGACGCCGCAGACGGGTATCGCCAAGCCAGCGGCCGTGGCGCACCCCTTCAGGAAATCACGTCTTCGTAACTTCGATGACCCCTCATTCATATATAGATAATCTCCAACTCAGTGCCCGGAATTCAGGTGCAGGCGAACCGTCAGCACCTCGTGTGGATTGAAAGCTAATCGAACTCCATTCCCGGTCACATCCAGCGTTCGCAAGTTATCCTCGACGGCATTGCAAAGACTTGCGGAGCGGATAGGCGAACGCGGGAGACTGATCGTAGCCATCGTCTGACGCCCGGCAGTTTCCTGGAGGCGGAGGATCGTCCCCTTGCCGTCTTCTGCAAGCTTCCAATCGGTCAGCACGATGTTTGGAGCGTCGATCCGGAGAAAGCTGGCCCCTACCGCCGGCAACGGCCTCTCCGGATCGTCAACCTTATCGTTGTGGATAACATGGTCCAACTGCGGCGCTTCCATGCTTTCCCAACCCAGGCGCGTAAGTGCTGCCAGGTCGAGATGCTCCGCGCTTGTCAATACATAGCGGAAGGCAAAGTTTCCACCTTGCCCGGCACGATAGTTCGTGTGCCAATAATTATTCATTACATAAGAGAAGATTGTAGATGTTTTGGGGTGAAATTCCTCTGGCCATTCTCCACGGTTTATGTCGCCAAAACTTGCCAGCGATGCATCGACCGGCACAATGCCCACTGCTACATTGGCATCGTCAGCAGCCATCCACTTCTGAATGCTGAACCATTCCAGGCTTGCTCCTTTAAGCATGTCCTTCGCCGGATCTATCCAACCTTGCTGGGTTGCATATGCGAATTTTGGAGACGCCACGGCAATTGGAAAAGCAAGATAGACCCCCTCCTTCGCCGTCGTATAGTCCTTTTGCACACCATAACGCAATTCGATCTTTTTCTGGTCATTGAATAAGAGTACTTCCAAATTGACCGCGGGCGTGTTCACGTCCGAGCTGCGCAGGCGAATGCAATCGCCCCATGGCGTCGCTTGCGCGCCAAGATACTCACCGTTGGCAGCAGGATGGATTGTCAATTCTCCTAGAGGAAGGGTTTTATATGGATGAATCATCCTCGTTTGCCCATCGCCGCCAGTTACATACAGAAACTGGCCAAATCTATACGGACTGCGGCTGTCGACCAACTCGCGCTGAAGCTGCTTGTCGAAAATACTCTTGATCGATCCACTATGAGGATCTACTGTGACCCGGTAATACTTGTTCTCGATCACGGGATTCTTGCTGATGATTGGTTTGACGGGCGAGAAATTGGAACGAGAGCGGATTTGAAAGCATTTGTACCCTACGGGGGGCAGATCGCCGGCTAGAAAGCGCACGTGCGCGACGTGTTCCTTATCCGAAAGAACTTCCAACGGAACGTTTTGATCCGTTGTTAAATCGACTAGCTCCTCATCTTCACGCAAATCCGTCTCTACAAGCGCGTCTCGCTTCCAATTCAACGTGTTGAATACAACCAGCGTTCCAGCCGGAATGTGGATTTGATCGCCCAGTTGGTCCATTGCACGGTTTGCAATATCTTCCACCTCAAACTTAGCCTGCGTCGCCCGGTTGTCTTTGACGGCCAATTGCTTCACCGCTTCATCGCTATCCGGCTGACTTATCGAATTCCCAGAGGTCCAGGTATGCTCGGCGAAGAGAATGATGTTGTTCCAGGCATCCTGGAGTTCTTCTTGTGGCGGATGCAGATTCGGATTGATGACATGAGATACCGTGGAGGCAATTTCGGCTGCAAGCACATTGCTCTGATTTTGTCTGTCTTGCGCAGCGTAGAACGCATCGGAACCGATGCCATCTTCCCAGTACGGCCCCATGTCGCCCTCATAAGTTGCCAGTTCTTTCCCATAGTGCTCGTCGACATACCGGAAGAAATCCTGGAAGAGGCTGTATTGCAGTTTGGGATAAGCATAGGTCTGATTCCACGTGCTGGCAAAAGTGGCTATTTCCGGATACAAACCTGAATTTTCAAATTGTGCGCCATAAATCAACGCAACATCCGGCTTGTAATCCGGCCTCGAATATGCTTGAAGAAAGATGGGCAAAGAGTCATAAACGGAGGCCTGTTGGGGCGGAATGCCAAATAAATGCCGTATTTGCGCGTACCCTCGCGAATACCAGAATAAAACCTTCTCTCCGTCCGGCCCTTCCCACCAAAAGGGAGACCTCTCGTCCCACTGCTCATAAGCCAAGATAGGAGCCCGATCGCCATTTCCGCCTACGGCCCAATATTTGATTCCAGCGCTTGCCAGAATCGAAGGATATGCACCGGCATAGGTTGGCACATCGGTAGTGGTCGCATAGTTAAATGGAAGATTATATTTACGCGATAGCCACTTGGAATAGTACAGAGAGCGGTATAGCGTTTCCAGAGAAGCATATCCGGTGAGCAAATTTGCATAATCCGCCGGGACGCCGATCTTACCGTCTCGAACGAGCTTAAGAACCTTCTCGCGGCTTTCCTCGGACCGCGTATTCAGAAATTGCTCCATATTCCAGGAGCCATCGGTCGCGAACCGGAATGTTGGGTGTTCTTCGATCAGGCCGGCCGCTTCATCAAGATTGCGCGCCTGGGCCTCTGCGACCTTACCCTGGTAATCGGTATAGCCAATATCGACATGCGTATGTGGAACTACAAACACCGTCCACTTGCGCGCGGCCGTGAGGGCCATATTAAAGGTGGCAGATCTGCCAGTGCTAATTTTCAGGCGTGCGGGGGTTGTCCCTGCCCACTCCGGGACCTCAAATTCCACTCGTTCCTCTCCGGGGTCTTTCATGGCAACGACGTTCGCCGCGTGGTGTTGTCCATTGATCGTGAGGGCCGCAGTGCCGGCCGGAACCGCTTGCCCGAACCGCAGAAATGCATCGACGACCTCGACCAAATGACCTGCTCTCCGCCGGTAAAAGATCGTCGGAATAACATCGGCGTGGATAGATTTGCGGTTATATGTGGCCTTTAGGTCATTTGTAAAAGTGATTGAATCATAGTCTATTACACCGGAAGGCGGAGCTGGCCGCGCAAGGGCAGGCAGGGCATTGACACACGACAGAGTGAGTCCGTTCTGTCCCTTGTGCAAATACTCCGCTGGAAATGCGATCGTCACTACATCCGCAGACTGATAATTTTCAGTCGAATACACAATCTTTGGGTGCAAATAGTAAAGGCCGCTATGGCCATTGATTTCTACCTGCAGAGCGGGAATTCTCGGATAGAAGGTAAGAATAGAAGCCTTTAACAGAAAGACACCATGGGGAGCAGTATCGAGATTGAACTGGATCTCGTAGGAAGATTCTGTTCTTTGCTCGCCGGGCCAGTCTTGTGCCCAATCGCTCTTCCCTACTTGGTACAACACATGAGAGCGTGGTTTAGCCTGAAATTCCCTCGACGATTGGTCGTAGTTTCCAATTTTCCAAACCGTCTTTGTCTGGGCAGAGCCTGGGACGATAGAAAAGAACAGAAGCAGGAAGGGTACGGAAAAGCGATTCATTCAATTATTCCTTATACCTTGGTGACATGCGTTGCATCTCTCCTGTCTGTCAACCCTCCGATCGTAGCAGCAGAAGGCAGTTTGGAACTTCCTCCCTGTAAGGCGGAGGGGCATATTTCGAAGCGCTACTCAGGTTCTTTCGCCGACAGAATCCTGACCGGGCCGATCAATCCAGAGGGCAGGAGGGGCGAGCGGGAACTGAATTTGTGTACATTGGTCGTGGTGAGTTGCGATTCCTTTGGCAAGCCCGCGTCTCCAATCAACCGGTTCGGCCAAAGGTTCACTACAGTTACCTCGAGATCGTTGCCAGTCTTCCTCAGGAGGCCGGTGATGTTTACTCGGGCGGGCTTGGTCCAAATGGTACCTAAATCGCGACCGTTCAGACGCACGGAACCGACCTCATGCAATTCGCCTAAGTCGAGCAGCAATGGTGTATCTTTCGCCGGGATGCTCGTGAGATCAAACTTCTTTCGATACACGGCGGTTCCGGAATAGTATTTGATACCGGGTTCGGGCAGTGCTGTCCAGTCGTCGAGTTGATTGAAGACCACCTTTTTCGGGCCGCCCCACTTGGGGTCGAAGCTCACATCCCAAGGGCCTGAAAGCATGAGGCGGATTTGTTCAGCACGGGGGTAGTTCGTCGTTGCTGTTCCGGCGGCGTTTTCGCGAATTGGTTTGCGAAAGACGACAAACGTGGAGCCGCAAGGGTTGAATTCCAGAGGAATGACCGTCCGGCCTCCCTTCTGACGAAAAGCTACAGCGTCGCGCACCGTGCCGGTGACCGGATCCCATAACTCCGGCTGTTTCCCTGACACACGGAATAAACACTCCAGCTTTTCTACTGGTTGCCAATGACTGGCGATGAAATAGATGTCGGTCTCATCCATCTTTCGATGGATCCAATGGATTTCGCCAGCGGGACTCATGCCCGTTTGCTCAAAATCGGGTGGGATTCCAGCATCCTGTAAAGTTTGCCTGGCAGACTGCCCTGAGACCAGATATCCGGCGCCAATATGCCGCTTGCTCGCGATCGGATTATCGCGGTGACTGCCCCATAATCGCGTGACGAGGGCATTGAACTCTTGCTCTTCGTCTGGTTGCAGTGGCATTCCGGCGAGACTAGTCGGAGGCGGCCCGATGACAGTCGCGCCCGCTTCAATCAAATGGGACACTCTTTGTAACGCGTCTAATGCCATTGGCTGATTGTCCGGCAATATAAGCACTCGATAACTCATGCCATCTGTCAGGACGATGCGCCCATCGTTAACGCTCATCCTGGTGAGCAGGACATCCGCATTGGAACAGTCGTAATCGTAACCATCGCCCAGGGTGGGATGAACAATCTTCATCGGCTCACCATCTCCTAGGTTGTCGCCCTTATAGAAGATCGCATCCGCAACAAACTTTCCCTGCTGTAACATATAGGAGCATCGCGCAAGGTAGCTGTTGAAAGCTGGGACCTGTTCCCACCAGGTTATTCGAGGGTCGTAATGCGTGCCGGGAGCGTAAACGTAGCCTGGCTTCGCTGTCGGGGATGGGGAGTGGCTGAAGTTATGAACGCAGATACGATTGACCCCGTCACAGAACGCCTGATCGCCCACGGGCTTCATGTCGAAAGGCGATTCTTCCCATTCCGGCCCCATGCTTGTGAATGCCTCGTCCATATTGATTGGCATTCCGTAAATGTGGCTGGCGCATGCGGCATTGCGCACAAAAAACCGGGCTTTTGGTGTTGGCCGATGAAAGCATGGAACCCAGAACTCAGCCATTGGCAGGTCCACCCGGCTGATGTTTTTGAGTAGGTCGGCCGTGTGTAAATTGGGGCCAGCGGCTTCAGAATAGAAAACCAAGCCGTTTTTTTTGCACAATCTTTCGAGATGGCCGTAATGGTAGTCAGCCATCAAATCGCTGATGGTCAGCTTGTAATCGCGCTGAACACGCTGGCGGGTTGTTGCATCGGCTAAATTGGCTCCTGCGAGTACCGGTAAGTAAGGAGTCAAATCATATCCACGGCGTTTTTTGAATTCTTCAGGAAATTTCTTTGTCCAAGTGAAATCTCCTCCCTCCCAACTGTCATCCTCGATGCCAATGATTCCCTTGCGTTCTTCCGAGGACATTTCCTTGAGCACTGGAGCCATGGTGACTTCCCAGACACGGTCAAGGGCTTCGGTGCTCATCGCGTCGGAGAAATATCCATAGATGTTGCGATGTCCTGTGGCAACTTGCGAAAAACGCAGGATTTTCCATCTCCCAGCGGGTGTGTTCCAGATTAGATGGCCGGAGGCGTCCACCTTTGACGTGAGATCGATGACCTGACTAGCTGAGAAATCAGCGGTCTCTGGAACCGCCAATGCGGCGACGTCGCGGCGGTAGCCCGGTGGAGGTTCCTCCGCAGCTATGACCGGCAAGACTCCATCGAAACTCCCAGCTCCATTGACCATTGTCTCAGTCCAGATCAATTTCTGGTTGCCGTATTCCTCGGAGATATGTCCCGAGGTGCCGGCCAACCCAAGTGTCAGGCAAAACTTGAGGCCCAGGCGGGCGGCTTCTTTGGCAACGTAGCGGATGCGTTCGCGCCAGAGCGGCGTCCAGGTCTGCAATGGAGGGAGTGGGATGGGCGTAGTGTGAAAATCGTCGTAATCGTCACTTTTGATGAATTCGTATTCGAAGTGGTTGTCCTTATTGACCAGGACCCTCTTAGGGATATGGCGAGGCATGTCGCCGGCAGTGACGCTGTAAAGGACGAAACCTGCAATGCCCTTTGCTTTCATCTGCTCCAGGTCATAAGTGATCGCGGCAGGCGTAGTATCCACGGCCACCCACATCCAAAAAACCCACGGCGCAGCAGACTCCGGCGGTTTGGCAAAGCCCTGCGACAATTCCGGCTGGAGCAGATCCAGTTCTGCAGCGTCGCGCTGAGTCGAGACTCGAAGGCCAACCGGTGATTCTCCAGACTTGCCGTTATTATCGCCGGCATTCAGAATGACTTCGGCAATCAGCGGAGAAGCCAACGTCAAAGACCCGCCGACAGCTATCTGCTGCAACAATTTGCGCCTATCCATACGTAGAAGTAGAGTCTCCTTTAGCGCCTAACAGGCTCGCTGATAGATATGACGAGGCATCATTATTGGAAGGAACCAACCGTGCGGTGAGCGCCGTGGTTGCGGGCGCCCACGGCACGGTTGATCGAGGGCTAGAAATTAAAACGCGCAGTGAGCTGAGCAATACGCGGATCGTTTGCCTGGCTCAGGGTCACTTCACCGTAGTTGGCGCTGCCAGGGGTAGTGTTGGGACCAGAAAAGTTCGGCGTATTGAGAGCGTTGAAGAACTCGCCGCGAATCTCGAAGGTGGCGCTCTCATGGATTGGGAATGTCTTGAAGAGAGAAACATCCATGAGGGGATGCACACGCGTCCGGACGGACTCCATACGCGGACCGATACTGTTCAGAGTGAAATTGTACTGCTGTTGGAAGGCCGGTGTAGATGACGGGCTATCACACCCAGGGGCGGAGGGAGTTGTCATGACCTTTTGTCCCGCGGCATTCAGGTAGCAGGTGTTGAAGAATCTTTGATAGGTAGGGTTGGCAATATGGGGATCCGCTAGCTGGGTAACGCCGCTTGGATTTGAGAAGAGCGGGCCATTGTAGGCTCGGAGTATGCCGTTGAGCTGCCAGCCGCCAAGGATAGACCGCTGATAGAGCGGCCTACTGGAAAAACTCGGCAGTTCATAGATGACGGCTAAATTCCCCATCAGGGTAGGATTTCCATCCTCGTAGCGCTCCGGGGCACTGTCCGTCGGGTTGAGGTATTGAAACGATTCCATCATATGCGACCAGGTGAAACTTCCGAGAACGCTCAGATGGTGGCTCATACGCTTGGTGAGGGTTACCTGTAGCGCATTGTACAGCGCTTCCCCCGACGGTATATCGACCTCCATCACGGTTCCAAACTCCGGGAATGGAAGAAAAAGAAACTGCCGCTGGATCGTGGCCCCATTCAGTGTTGAATTGGTTGGAATTTTGCCAGCCATAGGATTAGGAACGGCGGTCTGCAAATATGTGATGCCAGCCGGACCCTGGTTATGGTACTGGGCCGGGAGCGCGTTGATGTTGTTGCTATTGCCCCAATCCCAGGTCTTGTTGCCCGCATAGGCGAGCTGTAGAACCATGTTCGCCGGCAGTTGGGTCTGCGTGCTGACGGTCCATAGCAGTATTCTAGGATTTGTGTGATTGGGAGCAATGGCGCTAATGTTCTGTCCTATTTGGGTAGAAAGACCGAGAGAGCTACCACTAGGCTGATTCACTCCCGCGGGGAAAGGATTGGAGAAATTGGTGGCAGGATGAGTGTTGTCATTGGTCGCAACGTAGTTCGTTGCAGCGCTGAATCCCTGACCGATAGGGCCTTCGATTGAGTTGAGGTAAATGAGTCCGGCGCCGCTATGCAGCACTATACGCGGGTTAAGCTCGTAGGAGACTCCAAAGCGCGGCTGAAATTCGTTATATTGCGGCTGATAATAGTGGCGATTGGAGGAAGATGCGAATTCCAGACCGCCCGGCAAGGTGAGGCCGGATACGGAACTCTGGAGCGGATTGGTGCAGGTGGTGCAGAAACCGGTGTTCAACCGATTGTAGCGCTCGGTGTAGGGCGCTTCATATTCCCAGCGCAACCCCAGGTTGAATGTCAGCTTTTGGGTGGCGCGCCAATTGTCCTGAACGAAGTACGCCTGGTAGGGCTGCTGAGTGGCGAAGGCGACCTGGTTGCTGTAGTTCCCAGTAGAGGAAGCGGAGGGATATCCCAGCAGGAGTGAGGCGATGGGGTTTCCAGAGGAGGCGTCTTTGCCGACGGCGGTATTGACGGAGTTCTTCTGCGTGAACTGGCGGTCGAAGGAGAAAGTGCCCAGGCCGCTGAACGGATTTTGCGCGTTATAGCGGTGAAGTTCACCCTCAAAGCCAAAGCGCAGATTATGCATGCCAATAATTTTTGAGACGATCACGGCGCTGGAAACATATGTGTCCTCGCTGACCTGGCTGCCTGACGCGGCCTGGAGGCCAGTGTAGCTGTCGGACATGGAGAGGCCGGGGAAGGTTGGGTAGGCCAAGCCATTGCTGCTGATGCCGAGACTGGAGAGATTGAACGGACTGCCCTTATAGATTACGCCGAAGGGGTGATAGTTGACGCCGATGCGGGCGTCGAGCACCCAGTCACGCGGCAGCACACTCACATAATCCAGGCTGCCGCCATGATTATTGCGATAGACATCATTGTCTGTTCCGGTAGGTCCGATTGCGGTTGGATAACCCTGGTTGGTTATCTTCTGATTGAGGATTTGATTGTAAAAGACTGCGCTCCACTTGTTGTTTTCATTGATGGAATGGTCGACACGGGTGATGACGGAGTAATAAGTTTCGGGTATCGCGACGTCGTTGGAGATGTAGTTTACCACCGGCGATACGCTGGCATTGGGTGCGGGATAGTACTTCAACAATGCTGTGCCGGTGGGGTTGAAGCGGCTGGCCGGGATCTGGTTATTCCGGAATGCAGTACGGTTGTTGTTGGCGTCGAGGGTGAGCGGATCGTAGATCTGAATACCGCCTCCGGGATTGCAGATGCCGCTGGAGTTGAACCCTCCCGGGCAAAGGGCGGAAAAGTCGCCCTGGTCCTGGGCGGCGGTAGGAACTAACTCAGTCACTCCAGCACCGCCGCTATTACCTGTAGCGCCACGCAGTTGGATGCGTTCGTAGGCAACCATAAAGAATGTCTTGTCGCGTCCGTTATAGATATGGGGAATTCGGACGGGGCCGTCAAGGACGAAACCGGGTTGGTTCCAGGTTGAGTTGATGCGACGCGTGGGTGAGGCAGGATTGATGGAGCCATACTGATTCGGAACGCGCTCATATGTGTTGGCGTCGAGGTAAGTATTGCGAAAAACATAGTACACAGCGCCGTGGAAGGCATTTGTGCCGCTGCGCAGGACTGTGTTGGTAACCGTTCCGCTGCCGTGCCCGTACTCGGCGTCGTAGAGAGCGGTCTGGACTTTGACCTCTTGTACGGCCTCTGGCGAAGGTGTGAATGCCGTATAGGGTCCAGTCTGGGAAGTGCCGCTGCGCTCGAGAGCATCGTCCGGCATACCGTCAATCGTGGGTCGCGTAAAGCCGCCAACGCCGTTTCCAGAGGTGGCGGTGGGACCACCGCCCCAAGGGACGAGGGTGGAATCGGTCTTACCCGTTATGTATGCGCTGTCGTAGGCGCCGGCCGCGAGCGCCGCGACCATGGCTGGAACTCTGCCCAGATTGGGAAGGTCGGTTACTTGCTTCGTTGTAAATGTTGTTCCCAGACTCGCCGTCGTCGTATCCAGAAGCGCGCCAGCAGCGGTGACAGTTACCGTCTGACTCGCGCTGCCGACACTGAGAGTGAAGTCGGTCTCCACATCGGCGCCCGCGGTAAGGACAATCCCCATGCGGGTCTCGGTGCGGAAGTCCGGAGATGTGACGGAGAGGTCGTAGGTATCAGGGGTAAGAAAGGGAATCGAATAGCCGCCGGTGCTATTGGAAACGGCTTTGGTTGAGAAGTCTGTCGTGGTGTCGGTGGCCGTGACGGTGGCGCCGACGATCTTTGCGCCAGTAGTGTCGACAACTTGCCCGGTCAAGCTGCCTAAGTATTTCTGTGCGCGAGCGGGAAAGGCACAAAGCACAATCAGTATCACCCATAGGTTCCAATTGTTCCATGGGTAATGCGTCCTTCCCTCCTGGATTTTATGACTCGCACCAGTCCCCTGCTCCATCAAAGTCGATTTCCTATTCATGCGACAAAGCCTCCCAATTTCGCTGCCGAGTGAACTGCTCCCTGGTAGCTGTATTTCTGGCCGCCATTGTCTGGCGCGGGGAATCGTGGCCCTTGACCCCGACCCGGAACGTATTCATTGGGATGGGGCGTAGCAAAGGCAAAATACCGGTATCCCGCTATTTGCGATATGCGCAAATAGTTACCCGGAATCGCAGGACCTTCGCATCAGCTCAGCACGAGGCTAGATCGATGTCGGATTTTCCAAAAATATCTTTGGGATAGAACTGATCGACGTTCTTGGGAGTAACCAACTGTACCGGCGCATAGATGGCCGGCGGAATGACTCTGTGGTGCAGAATGTCCAGTGCGAGTTTGAGCACCCTCTCACCGTAGCGCTCCGGGAAAAAGGCCACGGAGCCAAATAGCCGAGTATTGGGTAGCCGCAGTTCGCGACGCGCCTCCGGAATCGCACCCAGTCCGACCGCCAGACAAAGCCGGCTCCGGCCAGCCTCTTCAAAGGCGCGCAGTGCGCCCAGCACGGCAAAATCGTTTATACCGGTCAGCAGCGTTCGCCTCTTCGGTACGGACTGCAAGTGTTTGCGGGTGAGTTCAAAGGCCCGGATGAATTCGCCGTGTGACTCTAGGTTCGTGGTGGGCCAGCTCCCCGCTGCATTTTTTCGCAGCACGGATTGAGCGCTGGAAATGCGCATGTGGGGCAGTGAGCCGGCAATTTCCAAATCGAGCAGCAGCAATTCGTCCCACTCGCCATTCCATTCCTTTTGCGCGGCTCGCAGAAGAGCTTTCCCGGCTAGCAAACCCACTTTATGGTTATCCACGCCGAAAAATGCCGCGCCAGGCTGCGGGATTTCGAGCGCAATGACTGGAATGCGGGCTTGCTCGAAAAGATTGGAAATTTTGCATGCGATACGTTCGTAAACCTGAAATTCGATTGCCAAATCCACCTTCTGCTGTACCATTACCTCGGCGTTTCGCAGCGCACTTTTCTGGCTGTACTGGTTATCCAATTCAATGAGATCCACCTGATGCTCATTCGCAGCCCAGCGAAGACCTTGCCCCACGGCGACCGAAAAAGAGTCATGACCTTGCGCGGCATAGCCAATCCGAAATCGTTTGCCGCTAAGGACCCTCAAGTTAGAAGCGTATTTATGGCGCTCGGCCCTCCGCAGGAAGCCCTCGTCCTCAAGTGTCCGAAGCAGCCGGAAACATATGGTTCGCTCGATCCCCGTGCGTTCGACAATCTCGCTGAGAGTCAGCGCCTGCCCTTCATCGTTGAGCTCGCGCAGCAGGGCGCAGGCACGAGACACCGTTTGTAGCTTGTAGCCGGGCCGCCTGGCGAGCGAATTATCTTTCCCGTCTGTGAACACGACGCGATTCTAGCACCGGAGGACGCCTCTGGAGCATGGCCGGGTCAAGCTAATTATTGCGATTTACGCAATTTATTTAGAGGATGCATTTGCGCATTGCATCGCCCGGCAAGCTCCATTTTGACTGGTACACGTTATGAGATAGGGCGCGCCGCCATCTGAATGTCCATTCAAGGTCTCAACTGTAGAGGTGACTTGTTGCCTGAACGAATCCAATGTGGCGTGATCGGCGCGGGATGGTGGGCCACCTACGCTCATATCCCTGCGCTGCTCACACATCCTGCGGCCCAACTGGTGGCAATTCAGACGCGCGATCGCGGCCGGTCGCGTAAAGTTGCGGATGATTTTGGCGTACCCGTAGCATGCACGGCCGTCTCGGACCTGCTGGCGATCAAAGGCCTGCAAGCCGTGGTGGTAAGCAGCAGCCCCAATCTGCATTACGAGCATGCATACGCCGCGTTGGATTTGGGCAAACATGTACTGATCGAAAAGCCCATGACCATAACTGCGGCAGAGGCCGCCAGGCTGGTCAGCCTGGCGCGCGAACGCGATGTTCAGTTCCTGATCAGTTGTCCCTGGCATTACACCAGTCATGCGGCAGAAGCTCAGCGCCTGGTGCGCGAAGGACATCTCGGCCAGTTGCGAATGATCAGTGTGTTGATGACCAATCCGATCAGCCATCTGCTCCGTGGCTCAAGTACACGGGTCACTCACGGCAAACCCTATATGGATCCCGAAATCGGCACGTATAGCGATCCCCGCATCGCTGGCGGCGGCCAGATCTATGCCCAGGTGTGCCATGTTGCTTCATATCTGAGTTTTCTCACCGGTGCTCTGCCTGCTGAGGTCTTCGCGCGCTTCCACAACGATGGTGAAGCTGTTGATCTATACGACGTCATCAACCTGAAGATGTCAGACAGTTCCCTGGTATCAATTGCCAGCACCGGCGCCACCAGCACCACCCGCAAAGATCACGAGATCCGTATCTACGGAACCGACGGTATGCTGTTCCTCGATCTCTGGGGAGGTCACATGGAGTTTGTGGCCATGTCAGGCGAGAGGCATCCCTATCCGGATATGGCATCGGAAGACATTTATCCAGACAGAGCACCAGCCCGGAATCTGATCGACTCTATCCTCGATTCATCGCTCAATCTGTCTCCGGCGACACTGGGCCAGGCAGCGATGGAGATCGTCGAGGCGGCCTGCCAGTCGGCAAGTACCGGGAAAAACGTTTGCATGTCCCGCAGAATCGATGGGGCCGCATAAGTCGTCTGCTGCTTACCTATACATAGCCATTTCTCTCCTTGTTTTGACATTTTGATTCGGCGCCTCGAAGACGCAATAAGGGGAGAACAACGGGTTCTCTTTGTCCCGATAGCGCCGCACCCTATGTGTAATCCTTCTTGCCCAGAAGTTGCATTTCAGAAGCGAAACGTAGCAGATGAAATAGCAAATAACCGTACGAGTCTCGCAAGTAGAGGTGAGGAGGGTCAATTCGTAGCCGGTGGCCGCCAATATGAAGATAAATCTCGATTCCACTCTATCCGAAAAAGTACTCGCCCTGACGCACCAGCACGGCTATGCCGCTGATGAAATCATCGGCATAGGGATCACACTCGCTGCTGTCCTCTTGAAGGAGAGACGGCTTGGAAACCAGGTTGTCGTAGTCGACCCCAATGGGGACCAGGTAGCCGAATTCCAGGAAGTTGAACCTAAGGCGGTCCATGAGGTGGCTAAGCGGTATATAGGAAGTGTTTGCGCCGGAATCGACGAAGACTCCGCGGCTCTCCTGGTCGCCAGGCTGGAGCGCGAGCGGGATGCGGAAAAGATCTAATCCGATGAGTCCCGGCGATTCGTTCAGACACTCCGTTCGATAGTTTTCGAACAGCGCTTTGAGAAGGCGAAATTGCGCCGCCCGGCACTCGTAGCGAATCTAATCTTCCGGGGCGCATTATGGCCTTGATCGCAAACATTCTCTTTCCCGTGGACTTCTCGCCTTCCTGTCTTGCCATGGCGCCTTATGTCAAGAGAGCCGCCATCCAGTTCAACGCCAGGGTATCGTTGATTCACGTGGTCGACCTTGCCAGCCGTAACGGCTTCGAACTCTATCTGAGGCCGAGTCCAGAGATTGCTGAAGAGCATCGCATCATCGGGCGGAACAGCCTCCACTCATTTCTCGCGACGGAATTTCCTGCCGCCCAGTGGCCGAGAATTCTGACTTCTGGGGACGCAGCGACAGAGATCGCTCAAGTTGCGAGAGACGGCGGATTCGACCTCGTAATCATGCCCACGCACGCCGGCATGTTCAGGCAAATGCTGCTTGGCTCAACAACGGCCAAGGTTCTTAACGACGCAGACTGCCCGGTGTTGACCAGCAGACATGCTCAAACAATCACCCCGAGGCCTCTGGAACACCGGATATGGCTGTGCGCGATTGGCTTGAGGTCCAATTCGGAAAGGGTGCTTCGCTTTGCCAGCCAAGGAGCGGCGGAAGTGCACGCCAAATTGTCTATTATTCATGCGGTGCAAGCCGGAGATCCGGAACTGCCGATTGGACTGGGACTCGAAGAGCAATTTCAAGCTGTTGAAAAGCAGGCAGCGAGCCGGCGCATAGCTGACCTTCAGCGGATGGTTGGTTCCAATGCGGGTTCCAATGCGCCGGTTCACATTGCAGTCGGTTCAGTCAAAGACGCGCTTCTTGAGGCCGCCCGGCGATCCGATGCCGATGTGCTTATAATCGGCAGAAGCCCGCGGCCGGGCGCCCATGGCCGCATGCGGGACCTGACGTACGCTATGGTTCGCGATTCACCGTTTCCCGTGCTGAGCGTCTGACGCCGGTACTCGAGAGTTTGCGCGGCCGCCCAAACGGTCATGACTTCCGAGAAGTCGGCGGAGAGCCGGGTCCCCATCAAGTAAGCGGGGACTAGCGGGTGAGCTTGGGCATTGATCCCCGAGAAAGGACAAAGGAATGGAACAGCAGGTGTTGTATCGCACAGTGAAGGTCGATGAACTCTCCATCTTTTACCGGGAAGCAGGGCCGAAAGACGCTCCCGCCATTCTTTTCCTGCATGGTCTTCCGTCGTCGTCGCGCATGTTTCAGCCGCTGCTGACGCGGCTGGCAGACAATTACCATCTGGTCGCGCCCGACTACCCGGGCTACGGACATAGCGACTGGCCCGACCCGAAGCGGTGGAATTATACCTTCGACCGCATCGCTTCGATGATGGAAGGCTTCACCCAGGCGCTGGGTTTGTCGCGCTACACGCTTTATATGCAGGACTACGGCGGCCCGGTGGGCTTTCGCATGGCATTGGCGCACCCGGAGCCGATCAAGGCTCTCATCGTCCAGGATGCGGTCGCTCACAACGAAGGCCTTGGGGCGAACTGGGCAACTCGGCGGGCATTCTGGGCGGACCGGCCTGCTCATGAAGAAGCCTTGCGCAAGAACCTGCTTTCGCTTGCAACTACGCAGACGCGCCATATCGGAAACGATCCGAAGATTGAGCTCTATGACCCGGATCTCTGGACGGATGAGTACGCGTTTCTGAACGCGCCAGGGCAGGCGCAGATTCAAAGCGATCTCTTCTATGACTACCGCACCAACGTCGATGCTTATCCAAAGTGGCAGGCATGGCTACAGAAGATGCAGCCAAAGCTTTTGGTCCTCTGGGGCAAGCACGATCTCTCGTTCGATCCCGGCGAGCCGGAACGCTATCGCAAGGACGTACCGACCGCTCAGATCTACGTGCTCGACGCAGGGCACTTCGCGCTGGATACCAAAGCAGATGAGATTTCGGCGCTGGTACGTGAGTTTATGAAGACACAGAACTAAACAACGCCATTTCGCGCCATTCGCGTGACGCCGGATCATGGTGGACCAACCCGGGCTCCTGGGATTCTTTGGTTGCGCCTCTTCAGACATCAAGACAACGACCGGCGACCAGTTCTGGAAGTGCGGGGATCGATAGACAGAAACCCTCTGGGACGGCTGAGAGAGCCGCAGTATGTGCATTGAGGCGCATCATCTCTTTCACGTCAGTTCCTTCTTTTCGAGATTACTAAGGATCGAGACCTCCCGCTCGGCCAGCAGCATGCCGTCTCCCAGCAAATGGTCGATAACGCGGTGCAGGCTTACGACGCGCGGGTCGCAGATGTGGCTGCCGCTGTGGCAAATATCACGGCAGCTCAGGCGAGCATGACAGCAAACCAAGCTAATGTGGGACGCCTGCAGCAGATGCAAGGATTCGAGCGAGTGATCGCACCATTTGACGGAGTGATCACGGAAAGGAATGTGGAGCAAGGCGATCTGGTCACAACGGGCAGCGCAGGCGCGGGCAAGCCGCTATTTGCTATAGCCCAAAGCAGAGCGCTACGGATTCAAGTCGATGTACCACAATCTAAGTCCGTCAATGTGAAGGACGGGCAAAAGGCGGAGATCACAGTCAAGGAGCAGATCGGAAGAGAGTACACGGGAACGGTTGTACGCAGCGTAGATGCGCTCGATAGTGCGGCGCGCACCATGCTCACCGAGGTTCAGGTGGACAACCGGGATGGATCGCTTCTTCCTGGAATGTACGCCCAGGTCAAGTTCACACTTCCCGAACAGCGCGCCTCGCTAGTCATTCCGACTAGTTCGCTGGTCATCGACCACAACGGCCCGCACGTTGTGACCGTTCAAAACGACAAGATTCGCTTCATCCCCGTTGTCATCGGAAAAGATATGGGAACGCAGGTCGAGGTGCTGAACGGCATCCATGCTAGCGACTCTCTCGTTGCGAATCCAAGCGACCTGCTTCATGACGGGCAAGATGTGCAGATTCGATGAGGTGCGCGATGATTGGAAGCAATTGCGAAAAGTCGTTCGATCCATTCAAACGAGTTGACGAAGCTCTTTTTCATCCTGCTGTTAGTTCTCGTCATCGTCGGCTGCAGAGTCGGACCGGCTTACGAAAGACCCGTCGTAGATACTCCCACGGAATATCGCGGCAAAATGGCTCCGGAAATCTCTCCTTCCACTGACAACTCATCCATTGCAGATGAGCAGTGGATGGCGATCTTTGAGGACGCGATTCTGCAACGCCTCGAACTTCTGACGACTGATACAGACCTCTATGATGCACGGCTTCGGCTTGCCTAAGCGCAGGAGCTGGAAGCGGCTTCGCTCGTGCAGCTCTACACTGCACTCTGCGGAGGATGGAAATAAGGTTCAAGAGTTTGGACGCGGATTTGAAGCCGGCAGCCATGGTGAGGATAACGATTTGTCCTGGGCCAGCAATTGGTTCGGCTACCGTATTCGACCGTAACGCAACCGCATGCTCTCATGCTGTGCTTCTTGATTCAGATGCTAGAGGACAACTACCTGCTCTTGGCATCGGAGGCCGGCTATATGCTTCAGAGTTTTGCGTTCTCCTCCACTAAACTTTAGTAATCTGCATCTCCCCTCGGAATATTCCGGCCCCGGTAGTTGATGGCCCACGGGGAGCGGCCTCATCCATCAGAAAATGAACTACATCCTCGCGCCGCCGGCATAGAGCACAGTAGCTAGCTCAAATTACATTTGGAGAGACCAGTAACCTCCCTTGAGACATTTACTAAGGACATAAATCAATTTCACGATTTCTCTTGACACTGTTTGCGAGAGCACATTACCGTGTGTTGCTGGATCACAACGCAATCTTGGGAAGGAGTGGAACCGTCACTGTCTCTCCGGAGATGATCCGAAGAAGATAGTGGGCGGGCTATTTCTTATGCCCAAGGAAGACCATACTGTCCTCCAGACGCACAGTGAGGCTCCATCTTGAGAGTCCGCCATGAGTCCCGATGATAGTTGCTTTTTTTAGCTTAGTTACTTTCGGCTACGCGCGGTTTAGTGCGCGCGTGTGAGGCTCGGTCAGCAATGCAGTTGGAGAGCACGAATACGGGATATGCTCAACTCATTGAACCGCGCCAACTTTGAACGATTACAGACAACAACAACGAGCTTGGCGGCACAACTCTTATGGAAGCTCAACCCTATATCATCCGAGGACTATCACAACTTCAAGCTAGGTTTCACTTCTAGGTCGGTTATCCAGTCATTGCGGCTATAAGCCACGCTACACGACAACACGCAATACGAATTGGAGCGAGCTACCGATTCATCGTTCCCTGGGAGACTTCTATCGCCTGAAATGAGACAAAGATTCTCATTATGGCGAGTTTGGTTAATCCTAGTCCGCTACTAAGTCGAGCTATAGATTGACAGATTATCCATCTTAAATTGGAGCCGCTGCTCGTCAGCGAATGTTGCTCCTGGGGCGCATATGAAACAGATCGGCATAGCAGGAATCCGAGCGGCCGCCAAGCTGAGCAGCGCCGCATGTTTTGTCCTATTAGCGTTTACCGCCCTGGCAGGCTCTTCCATTCTTTGGAGCCAGACCACCTTTCCAGGCCAGATCGGCGTAGAGGTAGCAGACCGCCCAACCGGCTTCGTGGACGCCTTTAAAAACCAGGGCAGGCTCTTCATCGATTCCAGCGGCAATCCCGTGCCCACGGATGCGAATGGCAATCCCCTCTCGGACGGCATTGCGGTGGTCTTTGACGATCGCGCCGTCCCCGAATGGTTGGGCTATTCCGATGACCCCGCCGCTTACCAGCCAGACTGCAGCGGCACCTACTCGGTCTCATTTCAAGGACAGGCGACACTGTCCAACGTCGCAGGCGCCCCTGCGCTTACCTTTGCCAACCAGACCTACAACGCGGCAACCAATACCACCACGGTAAACGTGACTTTGCCATCGGGCCAACCATCACTGATGGAGATCAGTTTCACAAATACCCAGCTGACGCCCACCAGCGGGACCAATACCGGGAATCAGCTGGGCTCCAGGCCATCCGGCCGGGGTTCAATGCGACACAGATCTTCGACCCCGCATTCACGAATGCATTTGCTCCCTTCGGCTATCTCCGCTTCATGGGTTGGCTGGGAACGAACGCCAGTCCCGGCTACTATGGCGATTCGGGACATCATCTGCTCACCTGGGCCTCGCGCAGTCTTCCGACCGACTTCTATCAGGGTATCGGCATCAACATCTCTACGAACACCAACGTGAAAGCGGGCGCTTGGGGCATCTCCTGGGAATACGTCATCCTGCTGGCGAACGCCACCAACAAGGACATCTGGATCAACATTCCCATTAGCGCGACCGGAGGCTCCGATCCCCTGGATCCCACATACGTTGCTTCGCCAGACAATTCCAGCTACATCTACAATCTGGCCTACCTCCTTAAGAACGGGGATGCATTCACAGGCAATAAGGGTTTGAATCCAGGTTTGCACATCTATATCGAGCACAGCAACGAGGTCTGGAACCCGAGCTTTCTCCAGTACACATGGAATTTACTGGCGGCCGAGGATGAGGTGAGCCAGGGCAACTCGGTGCTCAACAACGACGGGGATACCAATCAGTATGACTGGGCCTATCGCCGGCACATCAAGCGGCTGTATGAGATCGCGACAGATCTTTCAGTCGGTCTTTGGACAAGGCTCGTTGAATACGACCATCCGCCCGGTCTATGCCTGGTGGCAGATCGATGAGGGCTCCGGGTTCCAACGCCGCCAATGCCCTGGCATGGTTTGAGAAGACCTACGGTGCTCCAAGCAACTATTTCTATGCCATGGCCCAGGGAGACTACTTCACTGCTACGAACTACGCCAACGACACCACTATCCCCGAAGTTCTATCCGACATGCAGGCATCGAGCAACGCCAGCGTAACCTACGTGCAGCAGAACCTGGCCACGGCCAAACAGTATGGACTTCCGCTCTATGTCTATGAGGGCGGCCCGGACAACAGCAACGGCGGCACCCAAAGCACCACCAACGTTGGGGTGCAAATCCTCGCCAATCGCGACCCCGGGATGGATACCCTGGTGCAGAACCACATCCGCGACAACTGGTTTGCCCAGGGCGGCAGCAGCTTCGGCTATTTTCAGTTGTCGGGGCCCTATAGCCGCTACGGAGACTACGGTGCGACGGACGACTATCGCAACCTGTCGACGGCCAAATACAACGCCCTTGTGAACCTGACAGGATACACACAAGGAGGAGTGCCCTTTGCTCCCGGGGACTTGATCGCTAACGGCGGAAACCAGACGGTGGCGTTGAGCTGGAAGGCCGTTCCGGGTGCGGCGAATTACAACGTGAAACGCGCTTTGGTCTCGGGCGGCCCTTACACAACTCTAGCCACCGGCTCTTCCACTACATATTCGGACACCGCCGTCACCAACGGGACTACTTACTACTATGTAGTCACTGGGGTGAACAGTGCGGGTGAGAGCGCGCCTTCGAATGAGGCGAGCGCGACTCCTCAGGCCGCCGCTCCATCGGCCCCAACTCTAATGGCGACGGCTGGCAGTGGACAAGCTACCCTTACCTGGACGGCCCCTGCGGGAGCAGCCTCCTACAACGTCTACCAGGGCGCCACCGCAGGCGGGGAGAGCTCAACTCCGATTGCTACAGGGATCACCGCCACGTCCTACGTTGCACAGAATCTTACCAACGGCGCTACTTATTATTTTGTCGTTGCCGCGGTAAATTCCTTCGGTACCGGCGCGTCCTCCAATGAAGCCACGGTGACGCCTTCTGCTGCCGGGACCTGGAAGCGGTCTTCTGGCCTATGAACCTTTTGGAGAGCCGGCGGGACCGCTGAGCGGCGTTAGCGGCGGAGGAGACGGCGGCTGGAGTTCCGCCTGGGTTGTGCAGAACAATCCCGACCGATGTGCCCGGCTATAACATCGCTTCGACAACTCCGTTGGCCTACGCCGGCCTGGGTACGAATGGGAGCTATGCGGTTGGCGGGGATAACTACGTAACCTCGGGGCGGACTCTTGATGTAAGCACGAGCGGTCCGTTCAGTTCTTATCTCTCCGGCGGTCTGATCGGAGCGCCCGGGCAGACGATCTGGCTGAGCTTCCTGTTGCGCAAGGATGCGAGTGATGGGCAAACCAATTCTTTGACCCTAAACGCAAATGGCGGCGACCTGAGTTGGTGGGTTCAGAACCCTAATATTGCGGTTGGTTATTTTGGGGCCAGCTCGAATAATGCCAGCGGCAATCTCTTCTGGAGCCTGCAATACAACGGGACTACGGTTCAGTCGAACGTGCCATTGGTTGTGGGCCAGCCCGCGCTGCTGGTGCTGGAGGTAGCGTTCGGCGCGAGCGGGGCGCAAAATCAGGTCAACCTGTACGTCAATCCCACTTCGCTGGGCGGCGCGGCTCCGAGCACGGCGAATGCTCAATTTTCGACCACGAATAGTCTGGCTTTTCAGAGCCTGGCATACTATGGCGGCGACAGAGCCAATGAGAGTTCGTTGGACGAGATTCGCGTCGGCTCGAGCTTTGCCGCCGTCACTTCTGCTGCTCCGGTAACCCTGCCTGTGTCCCCGACGAATCTCACTGCAACTGCCGGCAGCGGGCAAGCCACTTTGTCCTGGACCGCAGTTTCAGGAGCGGCTTCCTACGATGTCTACCAGGGCACGACGCCAGGCGGAGAAGGATCAACCCCGGTGGCCACGGGAATCACCGGCGCCACCTATACGGCCCAGAATTTAACCAACGAATCGACATATTACTTTATCGTTGCAGCGGCAAATTCCGCCGGCGTGGGCGCCTTTTCCACCGAAGCCAGCGTGACACCCACGGCCAGCGCGGCAATTCCTGTGGCTCCCACCGGCCTGACCGCGGCTGGCGGCGACGCACAGGTAACATTATCCTGGGCGGCAGTTCCGGGAGCGAGCACCTACAACGTCTACCAGGGCGCGACGCCGGGAGGGGAAGACGCGACGGCGATTGCCGCGGGGGTTACCGCGACCGCCTATACGGTGACCGGCCTGACGGATGGAACGGCCTATTACTTCACGGTCGCAGCCGTCAATACACACGGCACCAGTCCGGTCTCAAACGAAGCAAGCGCTACGCCCGCCGCGCCTGTTAATGGAACCAACGCACCGGCAGATTTCAGTATTTATTCCCAGGTTGTTGCGCCCAATCCGGTTCCGGCCGGCTTCAACATGCAACCCGCGCCGGGAACGAACCTCACGGAAAACTCGTGGCTGGCGGATGGGGGCTTTTCTCCTTACGACGCCCGCATGAGCTTTACTGCCAGCCAGGATGGTACGGCGACTACCTTTGTCGCGACCGGTGGAGGCGGCACTTCCTTCTATTCGAGCATTGTCTCCGGCTATTTTGTAGGAGCAACCGCCCTAACCTACCGTTACCGCAACGGCGCGTGGTCATTGCTGCGCACAGATACAGTAAGTGGATACACCGCCAACTCGACCAGCACCGCTCCGGCCGACAATACGATCACCTTTGCCAGCTCCGGGCCGCAAATCCTATCCGGAGATATCACCTGGCTCGATTTGGACAGCGTTGCCGCCGTGCCAAACATCTCGCAGCTCGATCCGCGGTTTACGATTTATTATCCCAACTGGTCGACTGAGTCACAACGGGGGATGAATCGCGGCGCCGACCGCTCCATGGCCGTATATCTTGAGCACGGACGTTCCTTCATCGGATCCCGGGGGACTTAGCCTGGAGCTTACCGACACAAATACGGAGACTAACGGGATCTGGCAATACATCCAGTACGCATTTGTTGGACCTGCATATGAGCAGTTTCAGCCGGGTCACACCTATGAAGTCGACGTCTGGCTGAAGCAATCCGGCGATAGGCGACGGAAGTGTTACCTTCACCCTGAGCGGCATGAATATCACGCACACGTTTACCGGCGTTACCGGAGACTGGCAGCACTTTACCTGGACATTCCCCGCGGTCGCGGGCTTCGCGTGAATTCAGTCCAACCCAGCGCCCACCTGGATTTCAATGCGCCGGGCACGACTGTATGTGGATAACTTCCAGCTTTACGATGCCGGCTGGGCTCCGAACACCGTGAATCCCGCAGGTATTGCAGGCGTGGGCCGACTTTCATCCGGGAACCATCCGCGTCTGGAGCAACTTTGGGAACTCGACCCAGAACTATTCCTTCCTCAGCCTGGACAGCTGGGTTACGCCGGAGATCAAGACGCGCAACACTCCCGGCATCGGCAATGAGTATGAGGTGCCCGCGGAGTTGGAGCATCTGCCCGATGCGTTGGCTAACGTGAAAGCAGTGGGCGCAAACCCATGGCTGATCGTCAACATGGCCTTGTCGGAGACAGAGTGGGGCGAACTCATCGATTATTTGAGCGCTCCGGCGGGTGTCGGCTATGCCGCCAAGCGCCCTGCCGATCATCCCGGACCGTACACTACGGACTTCAATACCATCTATCTTGAAGTAGGCAATGAGGAATGGGGCACGCAGCGGGTGCCGGCCGATGCCGCCTACGGTCAGTGGGCGCACTTCGTAATCAGCCAGGCGATCGCCAACAAGAGCTACTTTGACGCCACCAAGGTCAAGTTCATCGTCAACGGCTTCTATCTGCAACCGTCCTCCGGCTCCGCCGCCATAGCAGCGGCGCCTGAAGCTTCTATCGTCGACTACGCACTTTACTCCAGCGGCAATACTGCGCTGAGCGGAGATGCCTACTATCAATCCGATCTGGTTCAGGTGCCTGCGACCAACGGCCCAATCATCAATACTATCGCCGCGCAGCAGCAATTGGATGCGGCGCATGGCAGAGTATACGGTCTCGCCGCCTATGAGGAAGGTCCAGGGGCGGATTCGGGGAGTCCGTCCGGCGGAGACAACTCGCTGGCCGCCGCAATCGGAGCCATCGACGTCAACCTGTATGCGTCGCAGAACGGTTTCGGACCGCAGAACCTTTACATGTATCAATTGGGCACGGGATCGTTCACCTCTCACACAAACTTTGCCAATGGCTTCCGCCCGCACCCAATATGGGAGGCCCTGCAAATGCGCAACAACTATTGCAATGGCCCGATGGTCCTGACCGACACAAACAGCGTTCCGACCAGCACCGACGGAAATAACTATCCTCTCATTGCGGTATATACGTTCCGGGACGCAAATGTAGCAAATCAGGCCGATGTCGTAGTGCTTTCGCGCGACCTCAACAACCAGACTCCTGTCACGCTCCATTTCCCGGCAACGCCAACCGGCAGCGCGCAACTTTATACGCTCACTGGAAATCCACGGCTCGACAACAACTCTGCAATGAATATCCCCATCGGCAGCGAGCAGGCGGCTGTCACCGCGAATTACACCTTCAATATGCCCCCTGGATCGATGTATCTCTTCCAGGTGCCCATGACCGGCGCATGGAATAACAACGTGCCTGCTCCCGCGCCCCGGCGAGCCTTTCTGCGTCCGCGGGCAATAACGAGGTAACGCTTGACATGGGCCGCGGCAAACGGCGCAACAGGCTATAACGTTCTGCGCGGAACGCAAGCGGCGGTCCCTATACTTCGATCGCCACGACCAGCCAGATTGCTTACACCGACACTTCGGTCAAGAACGGGACGCTCTACTACTATGTAGTGACCGCTACCAATTCAGGCGGCGCCAGCCCCTACTCACCCCAGGCAAGCGCGACGCCGAATGTTGAAAACTCAGCGATGACCGCCACGCCGCCGCCGCTCGATGGATCCAATACCGGAGCCTGGGCGAACGTCGCTTCCACACCTCTAACCCACTACTTCTCCGGAAGCTCACCCGATACGGCCTCCTACAAGACACTGTGGGATGCCAACTATCTCTATCTGCTGGTTTCTGTTGAGGACAGTACATTGACTGCTCCAACGGAAGCGAACGTTTGGAGCGGGGACACGGTAGAGGTGTATTTCTCCGGAACTGACACCACGAGCACTACCTATGGTCCAACCGATTTCCAATACGCCTTCCCATACGGGAACGGCGGAGCCGTGGTGACAGAGGCGGATCACAATGCGGTCACCGGCGTGATACTGGGGCAACAGAACATTGTGGGTGGCTACCAGATGGCCATAGCTCTTCCCTGGACTACGCTGGGAACAACTCCTGTTGCGGGCCAGCAGTATGGCTTGGACGTCATGCTGGACGATGCGACAAGCCCGGGGAATCGTCTGGGTAAGCTTGCATGGTGGGCAACAGTAGACAGCACATGGAGCAATCCTTCGCTGATGGGGCCGCTGGTACTGGGTGCGCAAACCAGCACACCATCGTCGGTGGCCTTGGCTCGTCGAATGATTCGCCCCCAGCCGGGTCTGCGGTTACGCTGACCGCGACAGTCAGCGGCAGCGGAAGCACGCCAACCGGCACGGTCATCTTCAATGCCGGTGGGACACCATTCTGCACGGCGACGTTGAACTCCAGCGGGGTGGCAACCTGCAGCTTTACACCTTCGGCTTCAGGCCCTGTGGCGGTTACGGCACAGTATCAGGGAGACGGAAATCATCTGCCCAGCTCTGCCAGCCTGACGCTAAACGTCTACGATGCCTCGATCAGCTTGGAGCTTTCCAAGAACCAACTGGTCTATCCCGGCGCGACTAACGTTACCGTTTGCATCGATCCGGCCAAGAATGGAACCGCCACCGGTACGGTGAAAATATTGGATGGGGCCACCCTGCTGACCACGCAAACGCTGCAAGGTAACGGCTGCGCATACTGGTATATCTCCCCCGGCTTGACCGCCGGCACGCATGTGCTCACTGCCGTCTACTCGGGCGACAAGAACAATCCTTCCGGAACCTCGGCCTCGAACACCGTCAACGTGGCTCCAGTGCCAGTGAAGATGAGCGTTTCCTGCTGGAATGCGTCGTTCGCCTATGGAGCCAACTACCAGTGCACAGTGAACGTGAGTTCCAACGCCGGCTCGGCCCAGGGGGCGATTACGTATAGCTTCGACGGCGGTGCAGCCGTAAGTGTGCCGCTCAGCGGCGGCAATGCGCAATTTACCATTACCCAGCCAGCGGTTGGAAAACATCAGGTTGTGGTTGCTTACCCACAACAGACCAACTATGCTGCCGCAACGCCACAAACCCGCTCGTTCACCGTTAAACCCTAGCCTTGAGGAAGGGCTAAAGGTGTTTCCGACATTTTAGGCCGGGTTTTGAGCTCATCTTTGACCAATCTCTCTGTTTCAACCAGTTCTTCGCCGGTGAGTACGAGCCGGGGTGGACGGACTCGCATACTACCCACTCCCAACTCCTGCTGTACAAGCTTAATTAGTTGCACAAATTTTGGAACCGTATCCAACCGCAACAGGGGTAGAAACCAGCGATAGAGCTTAAACGCCTCATCGTGCTTCTGAGACAGAGCAAGGTTGAAGAGCGCGACGGACTCCGCAGGCAAAGCATTCGCCAGACCTGCGATCCATCCGGTTACTCCCACCCCGATCGACTCGACGATGGCGTCATCGACGCCCGCGAACAGTTGCAGACGATCGTCGAGCAAGGCACGAATAGAGGAGATGCGGCGTACATCCGCACTCGACTCCTTCACCGCCTGAAATGTGCCATATTCTGTTGCTAATTCCGCAATCTGACCGGGCAGAAAATCCGTACCGTAAGCGACCGGATTGTTGTAGAGCATGCAGGACAGCGGTGTCGCTTCAAATACTGCTGTCACATGGGCTTTCATCTCCCCCCAGTCACCCCGATACAGATATGGCGGCAACACCATCAAGCCGGAGCAGCCGGCGTCCGCCGCGCCCTTTGCAATATCCACAGCCTCGCTGGTAGAGATCGCCGAGACCGCAGCGACCACCGGCACTTTGCCGGCGGCTGCGGAGACGTTCTTGAAGACCGCGATTTTCTCGCTGAAGGTGAGGGAGCCGCCTTCTCCCAGAGAGCCGAGGGAGACGATGCCTGCGCAACCATTTTCGATTAGCCAACGGGCGTGACTTGCCATGAAGGTGTGATCGACCTTCATCTGCGCGTCAAAGGCGGTAGTCATTGCGGGCATTACACCGGACCAATTCATTAGTTCTCCTTCAAAGCCGTGTCTTGTTCTGGTTGAATAGTAGGCGCACTCAGGCTGGAGATTGTTGCCGGAAAAATCGGAGGACGCACGGAATCCGGGGTCCAGCCTAATAGGAATTTGCTCACGGGTCCGCAGACGCGTCCCTGACATGGCCCCATACCGCAACGAGTGTGCAGCTTGGCGGCGCGCCAACTTCCATATTCCAGCAGAGCCTGGAGAGGAACATCCTCGCATCGGCAAATTGTCGTATCCGGAGCCGCGAGTTCGCGCAAAGCCGGGTGCAGTCGAAACGTATCGGCCATAGTGGAAGTGAATCGCCGGTTGGACTCGCGCTGCGCGAACAGAGCTCCGGCCTTCTCCAGGTTCCCTGCACTCGAATACCCGGCAATCCGGCCATCTACCAGTGCGGCCTCGAGACCACCCACACCGGTCGGCTCGCCAGCGCAATAGATATCTGCTACGGATGTTTGCTGCATGTCGTCGACCACGAGTTTGCCTTGACGGATGAGACAACCCAGCAGTTCGGCAAGCTCGGTATTCGGCACAAGATGAAAACCGCACGCGAAATAATCGCAGCCTACGGTCCATGTGCGCGTTCCTTTGCGGAACGTGACGGAGGTGACCTTATCTTGTCCGTTTGCGGCGATTGGCCAGCAGCCGGTACGAAGAGGAACTGCAAAGATCGGCCCACTGAGCCGTATGGCTTGCTGGAGTTTCTCTTTGTTGGAGACGATCGAGGTAGCGAAACGCAATAGCCGCGAAAGCGTCGCCTGCTCGCAGAGTGCGACGATCCGCGCGCCGCGCCGCTTGAGATAGGCGGCGACGGCCAGGAGCAAAGGGCCGCTACCGGCGATGGCCACGCGCTTATCTGCAATGGGAAGACCGGACTTCACCAGCGCCTGGAGAGCGCCGGCGCCAACGACATTGGGTAAAGTCCACCCGGGAAATGGCAGAAACAGGCTCACGTGCTCCAGTTGCCAAGATGAGTTTGCCATACGCGAGATCAACGTGCTTTCCGGATTTCTCCGCACGTAACATGCCAGGTCCCGGTTGCGCAAAGATACGCCAGCCTGAGAGGCGAACAACGGAGGCGGCGTCGAGTCTGCCATACCACGCCGAAGCGAGTGTGTTGCCATGCTCTCCACGCCAAATCTGCCCACCAATATTCGGATTATCGTCGACGATGCAGACGCTCTTCCCCTGTTCGGCCGCGCACACGGCTGCTGCAATGCCCGCGGGTCCGGCGCCCACAACCAGGATTTCCCATTTCGTTGTCATTGGCGGCGCACATCCATTCCAGGTTCACATAGCATCTGGCAGGTACGCTGGTGCTCAATGCCATTCACCGTGGCGCGGCATTCGAAACAGACGCCGATGGCGCAAAGTGGGCCACGAGGTTTGCCGCTTACCGAGATCCTTATAAAGTCGCCGACTCGCAGAATGGCTACGGCAACACTGGTCTGGTGATCTGTCACAACCTCGCGCCCATTGACCGTGATGGCGAACTGCTCAGGCACGCGATGTCTCCCAAGCGAAGCGTGAAGGGAGGTAAGGAGCCAATGGTACTGCGGACTCCCGGTCCGCAAAATAGTCGGCCAGAAGCCGCGCGGTTCCGAGAGAAGTCGTAATCCCCAGCCCCTCATGTCCGGTTGCTAGAAACACGGTGGGATCGACTGTGGGCCCGATCAACGGCAGGTTATCCGGCGTCGACGCGCGGAACCCGGTCCAAGCGCGGATAGCAGAGGCTGTGCGCAGCGCCGGGAGGTACCAGCATGCCCGATTCAGCATCTTCGAAAGAATAGGCTGATCGATTGCGCGATCGGCGACGTCATATTGACGTGAAGAGCCGATGAGCAGTTGTCCCGTGCGGCGTGGCTGGACATTGAAGGCGACCGAATCGGCAGTGATGGAATGCGCGCTCTTCAGGTAGCCGAGTTCCACCAGCTGATGCCGAATTTTCCCCGGATACCGGTCAGTAATCACGAGATGACCTTTCCTCTTCTTAATCTGCAATCCGGAACAGAGTTCCGGCGCTGCGCAACCGGTTGCGTGCACGATTCGAGGAGAACGCAATTCGGCTCCGTCGTCCAGCTGCAACCGGCCGCCGCCAGCAAACGTGACTGTGCGGCCCAGGATCAGCGTGGCTCCGAGTTGTTGCGCACGGGCAATCAAGTATGCGGCAGCCGCCGGCGCATACAAGACGGAGTCGGAGGGCGCTCGCAAAGCGCCGGCGGGCCCTTGGCATAGCCACGGCTCTGCCTCCGCCAGGGCGCTGCTACCCAGAACTTCGGTTGAAATGCCGGCGCCGGCATAGAGGGCGTGCTTGCGCTGAACCTCCTCCATCTCCTCGTCATCAGCTGCAATCCAAAGCGTGCCGCAGCTATCATGCTCAACATTGCCAGGCAGTTCCGGTGAAAGCTCAGCCCAAAGCAGTTGGGAGAACCGGGTGAGCGCGAGTTGCGCCGGAGAATCGTCCATAACAACGATATGTCCCATGCCCGCGGCGGTTGCTCCGCCACCTATGACATCCCGCTCGACCACGGCGATATGCATGCCCATCCGGGAGAGTTCCCATGCGCAGGCTGCGCCTACTATTCCCGCACCTATAACAACCGCATCATAGCCGGGTATCATGACAGGTGCCGTAGCGGAAAGGGTCTCTGGCATCGAAGATAAGCGTAGATTCTGCCGTAATGTATGCAGAACCCGTAATGGAGGGGAGCACCCGGCCTGCCTCAACTTGAATAACACCTTCAAAGACCGTGCCCAGGATTCCTTCCTGGCGCCATACCTGGCCTGGAGTCAACTTTCCGTCGGCGTAGAGACAGGCCATCTTGGCGCTTGTTCCCGTGCCACAAGGAGACCGGTCGTAGGCTTTACCAGGACAAAGGACGAAGTTCCTGCTGTCCGCGTGACGGTTAGATGGCGGCGCCGCGAGCTCGATGTGGTCGATGACTGCGCCGTTCTCACCAGTGATACCGTTCGCTGCAAGCGCCGACCTGACAGCCCAGGAGAAATCGGTGAGCGAGTCTACGTTGTCAAAAGTTAATTGGAAGCCATGCTCGTCAATAAGAAAAAACCAGTTCCCACCCCAGGCCACATCACCACAGAATGTCCCAAAGCCAGGTACCTGAAGACTGACGCGATGTTGGCTGCGATAGCTTGCTACATTCGCGATCGTGACCTGGCCTGAGGGATGCAATGTGCCCTCCACGACTCCAACCGGCGTTTCGAGCTTGTGTTGTCCCGGTCCGATCCTTTCCAAGTGGGCCAGTGTGGCGATTACTCCGATCGCGCCATGTCCACACATCCCCAAATATCCGACATTGTTAAAGAAAATGACTCCAGCAGTGCATGACTGGTCGGAGGGTTCGCAAAGCAATGCACCCACCATGACGTCGGAACCGCGAGGTTCAGTAACAACGGCAGAGCGGAAGCAATCGTATCTGCTTCGAAGACGCTCACGATATTTCAGAAGCGATCCCTGTTCCAAAACGGGTCCCCCGGACAAAATGACTCGAGTGGGCTCCCCGGCAGTGTGAGAATCGATGACAGAAACACGATCGAAATGCATATGAAATCAAGGTTAACAAAAATGTCTACAAAATTGGATACTACCTTACCGATATAGACGATACACGTGAGTGTGCCGTTGTGTACACTTCCTTTTCATGGCGGCGCCGCCGCGTATATTCTGACAGTCGATACCGATGAATGCCGCTACGAAATCCTCAGCCAAATTGAAAGCGGAGCACGGGACAAGTCTCCGCATTGCTTTCCAGGAAATCCGTGAATTGATCGTCCATGGAAGGCTGTCTCCAGGAACCTGGCTCGTCGAGGGCGATCTCGCAGAGAAGCTCGGCATGAGCCGCACCCCAATCCGCAGTGCGATCCAATGGCTGCAGCGCGAAGGGTATGTTGTTGAGCACAAAAATGTGAGCAAGTCGCGTATGGCAGTTGCGCCCCTGACCAAGGAAGACGCCGGCGAACTTTACTCTATCATCGGGCACGTCGAAGGTCTTGCCGGGAGGCGAACAGCATCTTTGCGGAAGGCGGAACGCGCGCAAGTGGCCGGGAAGCTGAAGGCCATCAATGAGCAGCTACGGGCAATTCCCGGGTCGAAACCGCCTCGTCCGACGGCGATATTCGATCTGGACAGGAGTTTCCACCGGACCATCATTGAGGCGGGATCGGGTCCGCGATTGCTCGCGCTTCATCGAGCGATCGAGCCGCAAGCGGAGCGCTATTGGCGTCTCTACGCAAGCGCTATCCTTAGCAATCTGCATCTTTCGGTGGCGGAGCACGACAAGATCATCGCGGCGATTATCTCGGGCGATGCGGACCGCACCGAATCTGCTTTGCAGACCAATTGGCAAAATGGATGCGAGCGCCTGGCGGAACTTATCGATGCCTTTGGCGAACGGGGGAACGGATAGAAAGATTGGCGGATAGCCTGGGTCTTTTTTCCCGAGCTACAAGCAATTCTTGGCGCAGCCGGCGTGATTAGAGCTCTCTCCATCGAGATTTGTGGAATCCCACATCTGACGCAGAGAACGCGTCAGATATGGGGCACCCAGGATTTGTTGAAATGAGAGGCTTCAAGAACCAAAAGTTTTCGCAGACCGATGCTCTGATTTTGACAGATAACCCTTTGATTTGACCCCGGTCAAATATCTCTTGACGGGAGCACTTCGCAGCGCGCATGATTTGACCATGGTCAAAAATGACCCGACTACTGACAAGGGCGAGCAGACTCGAAAGCAGATCTTCAAAAGTGCTCTACAGCTATTCAGAGAACGGGGCTTCGAGTCCACGACTATGCAAGATATCGCCAAACATGCCATGGTGGTCAAGAGCGCCGCTTACTACTACTTTCCCAGCAAAGAAGCGATTGTCCAGGCCTACTACGAAACTGTGCAATCAGAGCAGGAGCGAGTGTGCGAAGAAGTCTTCACTGAAACTAAGGGACTGAAGACTCGCTTAGCGGCGGCCCTTCACTCGAAATTCGACTTGGCAAAGGATGATCGTAACCTGCTCGGAGTGGTATTCCGGTATACCGGTGAGCCGGAACATCCCCTTTCCTGCCTCGGACGGGGGACAGCGGACATTCGTCGCCGCAGTACGCAGGTCTTCCGCAATGCGATTGCTGAAGAGAAGCTACCCAATGACCTCAGGGAGTTGCTGCCGGTTGCGTTATGGGCGCTCCAGATGGGGCTCCTGGTCATGTTTCTCTATGACTCTTCAGAAAATCAACGTCGAACACGGCGCATGGCAGATGGAGCACTCGACCTTACTCTGAAGTTGCTAGGAGTTGCAAAGCTGGCAGTTTTGAAGCCAATCAGAACCAAGGTTCTTCTGCTTTTGCGACAGGCAGACCTTTTGCCGGAGAGTGATGGCAACCCGTGATTCGACTCGAAGAGACCACAATAATTGAAGCCCCAATTGAACGTTGCTTCGACCTATCTCGTAGTGTCGAAGTGCATCTGCTCTCAAACGTTCATTCTCGAGAACAAGCGCTAGCGATCGGAGGCGTTACATCCGGCCTCGTCGATTTGTCCGAAGAGGTCACCTGGCGTGCCAAACACTTCGGCATCTGGCAGAACCTGACCAGCAAGGTCACCGCGTTGGAATCGCCCTGCTACTTCCAGGTCACGATGGTTCGCGGAATTTTCCGCTTTATGCAGGCGGATCACCTATTTGAGAGCCTGGAATCGGGCGGAACTGAGATGAAAGACATTTTCTCGATTTGTGCTCCTCTACCGCTGCTCGGCCCGCTTGCCGAGGCTCTTTTCCTGCGACGGTACATGCTGGCTCTGCTGGTTGAACGCAACGCTGTTATCAAGCGCGTTGCGGAATCTTCGGAGTGGGAACATTATCTACCGAGCACTTCGCAGCGGGGAAAGGACGCTGCGATATGAAAATCATTATTGCAGGGGGAACAGGCCAAGTTGGAACCATGCTAGCTCGGCACTTCGACCACAACGGGCATAGTGTGGTTGTTCTTAGCCGTAAATTGCAAAAGGCGCCCTGGCGTGTGGTCCATTGGGATGGCTCCAGGTTGGGTCCGTGGCTCCACGAACTCGATTGCAGCAATGTTTTGATCAACCTCGCAGGTCGAAGCGTTAATTGCCGCTATACCCAGAACAATCGCCGGGCAATTGTTGATTCGCGTGTGCTATCTACGCGGATCCTCGATCGAGCGATTGCCACAATCGAAAACCCACCTGCCGTTTGGCTCAATGCTAGTACAGCAACCATTTACCGCCATGCCCTTGACCGGCCGATGGATGAAGCGACCGGGGAGTTTGGCGGTGACGAGGCAGGAGCTCCCGACACCTGGAACTTTTCGATTCAGGTTGCGAAAGCTTGGGAACAGGCTTTCTTCGACAATCAGACTCCTGGAATCAGAAAGGTTGCCCTCCGGAGCGCCATGACCTTAAGCGCTGATCGAGGCGGCGTATTCGATGTATTTCTGAATCTTGTTCGCTACGGTCTTGGTGGAACCACGCGGCCTGGCACTCAATTTGTCTCGTGGATTCATGAGGTCGACTTTATTCGCTCGGTTGAGTTCCTCATCAATAGGAAAGATCTCACTGGGGCAGTAAACTTGGCCTCCCCACATCCGCTGCCGAACCGCGAGTTCCTTAGCATTCTTCGAAAAGCGTGGGGCATGCGTTTTGGTCTGCCGACTACAAGATGGATGCTGGAGCTGGGCACTTTTCTGCTGCGTACCGAATCCGAACTGATCCTCAAGAGCCGTCAGGTTGTTCCTGGCCGCTTGCTCGACGCCGGCTTTCAATTCAAATACCCAACGTGGCCTCAGGCCGCACAGGATCTGGTCGTCCAATGGAGGGGGGCCAATCCATGAGGACTTCGGGCGCAGAAGATAAAGCTCATCGAGCGAATAAACCCGACTCCAGAAACCTGGTATGCCTGAGGGAACAAAAGCAGATTCCCTTCGGGAATGACAGAAAGAAAAGCAAAGGCGCTGCCGCGATAAAGTCGATCGATTTGTGAGTGGCTGCGGCACGATTGATGCCGGAAAATCCGGACGTGGAGCACCCGCCAGTGCTGCACTGTTCGATAAATACATTTAAAAATACATTTTCGTATTACTTTTTGATTGACACTCCTTCAAAAGCATGTGATTATTTTTCCACTGAGCTGTCAGATATTTCTGACAGAGAAACGCAGCGGGTGGCCGAGAGGGCTTTTGGAACTTGAGCGGGATGTAGAACTGGAATTCGCGCTTGATCCCTTTAGTCCAGTGCCGGCGCAAACTCAGATTGTCGATCAGATTCGTATCTGGTTGATGATGGGCCGGCTCGCGCCCGGTGACCAGCTGCCATCCATTCGCGAACTCGAGCGGCAGCTCGGAGTAGGTCGAAGTATTATCTGGGCCGCCTATCAGGAACTTCAAGATTCAGGAATAATCACGTTGAGCCGTGGCAGCTTGGCGCGAATTGTTCCCACGGAGAGCAGGTCAAGAGGAGTCGCGAAACGCGCCCTGGAATGCGAGGAGCTTAGCCGCAGTATTCTGGATCAGATTCACCGTCGCGGCTTCGTGCTCTCATCCTTCATCCGATATCTCGACAGCCGGGCGCGCGAGGTGGAGGCGGAGCATCATCCTTTGCTGGTAGTGGATGACTCGAGGATGCTCGCCGAGGACTTTGCCAGGCAATTGGGTGAAGCTTGGGGGGTGTATGCCCGCCCGGTGCTGCTGTCGGACCTTCTATCGCGCGCCGAGCAGATGGCCGAGGCCCGCTGCGTGATCACGACCTTTTGGTTTACCGGGCTGGCAGTTTGGGCAAGGCCCCTCCAAGTGCCGGTATTCATGATGAGCACTCGCTGGAGCCCGGAGACGCTCGAACCAATCGCTCAATTGCCCTCGGGGGCAAAGGTGCTCCTGGTTTTCTACGAAGAGGATTACGTTCACAACGGTCAGATGTTTGCAAACGACCTCCGTAAAGCCCTTGGCGATTCGCGGAAGACAGTCGTATCAACCTCGATCCGCGTGCTGGAGGAGCTCGATCCGATTCTTGATTCGAAAGAATTTCAGCGGGTGCTGATTGGCAATCGTATTTGGGATCACTTGGATGAGCGTATTCGACAGCTTCCGCATGTAGGCCGGCCGATGGTGATCTTAAACAAGGAAGACCTCGATCGTCTGCGCACTCGCGCAGGCGTGGTCTTTTAGCAGCATTTTTCGTTTGGCCAGCGGGCCCTGAGATTACCAATTTGGGAGGTGAGTTATATGAAAGCCTATGGCCGCAGGCTGGCAGTGTCTCTATGCATCCTTTCCTTCATACCTCTCTGCCTAGGCGTGCCCGCCCACGCACAAAAGGCAATGGCAGCTCTCAGAGGATTGGTACAGGACCCATCTTCCGCGGCAATCCCCAGCGCCAGCCTGACGATCACCAATCGGATGACGGGGATTCAACAAAAGACGACCACTAACAGCGACGGAGTCTTCAACTTCCCCAATGTGGAACCGGGAGAGTACACGGTCGCCGTCAGCGCAACCGGGTTCAAGTCCGAGACCCGCACGGGAGTCACTGTTAGCACCGGCATCGTGAACCAGATGAACATTCAACTGCAGGTTGGCGATGTGTCCCAGAGCGTCAGCGTGAATGCGGGAACGCAGAGCTTGAACACGGCGGATGCCGTGGTAAGCGGCCTGATCAATGCTCAACAAGTGCATGACTTACCGCTCAACGTGCGCAGCTTTGCGTCACTGACCGAGCTCGAGCCCGCGGTGGCCCCAGGCGGAATTGTTACCGGCGATTCAGCGCCCAACGTCAACGCCGGCGGGTTTGTGGTCGGACAGCGTTCCTTCGATAACAATTACACAGTAGACGGCGGCAACGCGATGCAGCCAACCTGGCCGCAAGCGGTATGGGCCACGACCACGAATGGCGGCATCAGTCTCGACGCGGTGCGCGAATTCCGAGTGTTCACCAGCAACAAGCCGCCGGATGCGGGTGGAAAATCCGGCGCGCTTATTGCCATCACCACAAAAAGCGGCGGCGACGCTCTGCACGGCAGCGCCTTCGAATACCTGCGCAACACTGTCCTCGATGCCAAGGCTTTCTTCGACACCAGGAAGCAGCCCTACCATCAAAATCAGTTCGGCGGCACCCTAGGAGGGCCCGTATCCAGAAAAAAGCAGATCTACTTTTTCGGCAGCTACGAGGGCTTTCGCTCGGTACAGCCGATCAGCATCGATCCGGTTGTGCCCACTCCAACGTTGCTGGCCCAAGTGCCGGGGGGAGCGGCCCACGGCTACTTGAAAGAGATCCTGGAAAATACTTATCCGGCACCGATCCCGGGATATCCTGCCAATGCTCTGGTTGCGCCAGCACAGAGCAGCTATGACAACGGCAACCGGCGCAACATGGGTTCAGGCCGAATAGACGCTCAGCTTCCCTGGAAAACGCTGTTGACGCTGCGTTACATGCAAGTTTCAGGGACCGAGGGCTATGGAGCTGTCGTGGCCACCGGAGTACCTGGCGGAAACGTTGGCCAGGCTTGGACGGGAAACAATGGCCTGGTGCGGTTAACCACCACCGTCTCGAATACCAAAGTCAATGAATTCCATTCATCGATTGATTACGGCACGGATGGGTTTCCCGGCGAACCAACTCCGACGTCACTGGTGGCGCTGGGCTTCGCTCCTTCGCCCGACAGCTACAGCAATCCCGACAAGGCCCTGCCGACAATCACCTTCACCGGAACCGGATTGAGTTCCGTTGGACCTGCTTCCTTTGTTCCCCGGACACGGGACGAGGACTCGTTCGAGGCAGCCGATAACTTTGCCTGGCAGCTCGGGAAACATGCAGTTGCCTTCGGCGGCCAGTTCCTGAATAACGAGAGCAACATGCATCTCGGGCTGGACGTTCGGCCCGACATCACCTTCGTTGGATTCGGCGCACCTTTCGACAACTCGGTGAACGGGCTGACCACGGCGAATATTTTCTCGCAGACTCAAAATCTTTTTGTCACTCCGCCGACTGCCGAACGCGGGCTCCGCCAGAAGGAATACTCGCTCTACGTGCACGACAATTACCGGGCCTTCCCGCGACTTACCATGGATGTGGGGCTGCGCTGGGTATACAACACACCGCTCAGCGAGGCGCATGGCTATTGGAACAATCTCTACGCGGCGAACGCGGCTGGAAACCCGTTGCCAAACGCCACTGTCGATTTCTCGAACGTGGCAGAGATCACTCTGGCGCCGGTAGGATCCGGCTCCGGCCGGCTCCCCTTCTCAAAGAAAATCTGGACCGACTTTGCCCCTAATGTGGGCGCGAACTGGGATGTCCGGGGTAACGGGCAATCCGTCCTCAGCGCCGGTTACTCCATCGCCTATGAGCGGCCATTCTTTGAAAACATCACATCTACGGGCTTCAACGTGCCTTACGTGGTCTCGAGCTTGCTCCAAAATGTTCCCTTTGGCACTGTAGCCTCACCCGCTTCAGCAAGCACTCCGGCCCTGTTTGGACTCAATCCCGCCGCTACCAACCCTTACGTCCAGTATTGGAATCTGAATCTGCAGCAAAGCCTGACGCCGACTACACTCTTCCAGGTAATTTATCTTGGCAATAAGGGGAATCATCTCTACACCATCGGATATCTTAATGAGGGACCGGGGTATATAGGCGCTCGCCCTAATGCGAAGTATTCGACCATTACCCAAATCAATGCGAATGCCACTTCCAACTTCAACGGACTGGTCTTCGAATTGAGCAAGAATTATAGCCACGGCTTCTTTCTTCAAGGCTCCTATACCTGGTCGAAGTCACTCGACGACTCTTCAGGTTCGACGGAGGACTACGGCATCGCGAACTTCCCGGTAGATGAGTTCAACCGCCGTGGAGAATACGGTCCTTCGGACTTCAACTTCAAACATCTCTTCGTCGTCAGCGCTATTTACGATCTGCCGTATGGCGGCGGCAGGAGGTTCAGCTGCACCCGGAGCGTGCAATGCTGGGTGCTAGGAAACTGGCAGGCCAGCACAATCGTAAGCGTTCACAGCGGACAAGACTTCAGCTTACTCAGCGGCATAGATAATAACGGCGACGGACTGGTGAATGACCGGGCCTTCCTGCTCTCGAACAATGTGAGCCAGATCTATGCCCACGGACTGGGTAAGCAGCAGTACCTTAATCCGGCAGCAGTGGGAACAATTATCACCTCTGAGACCACGAATGCCGCGACAACACGCAATGAGTTCACTGGTCCGGGTTTCAAAGACGTGGACTTCGCTCTCCGCAAAACCTTTCCGCTGACGGAGAGATTGAACCTTGGATTCTCGGCTCAGGCCTTCAATCTCTTCAACGTAGTCAATTTCGGCCTTCCGCAAAACACGGTGAGCTCCTCAGTATTTGGACGAATCCTCAGCACGGATGTGAACTATCTGCCGCGGGTAGTACAGGCGGCCCTGCGTCTCGATTTCTAACGCGAGCGTCATAATAACCTGACGCAGGCCGCCTTGGCCGGCGGCTCATGATATGTACCTGACAGCAAAGGAAGAGGGCCAAGATGTCGACTCGCCTCGCCATCGATATCGGCGGCGGATTTGCAGATCTCGCCGCCATCGATCTCGTTTCCGGCGAAATGTTCTGGTCAAAAACCGACACTACCCCAGAGGACTTGCGAACGTGCGTCAACGAGGTCTTTCGGCTAAGCCGGATTGAGCCGCAGTCAGTTGACCAACTGCTGCACGGCCAAACCCTGGTGATCAACTCGATCCTGCAACGCAACGGAGCAAAAGTCGGTCTCATCACCACGAAAGGCTTTCGCGATGTGCTGCAGTTGCAGCGGGCGAATCGGCGCGACATATTCAACCTCCGTTATCACAAGCCGGAACCCTTCGTGCCGCGCAACCTCCGCTGCGAAGTTGAGGAACGTGTCTCGGCGTCGGGGGAAATTCTGGCGGAGGTTGGGCGCGAGGATTTGCTGGCGGCATGTCAGAGCCTACTCGCCCAATCCGTGGATGCCATCGCCATTTGTTACATCAATAGTTATGCCAATCCGGCAAATGAGCGCCGCAGCTTCCAGATTCTGGAAGAGTTCTTCGCTGCCCATCCCGAGATCAAGAAGCCGTATTTAACCGTTTCGTCGGATGTATGCCGCGAATGGCGCGAGTATGAGCGGACCAACACGGCCGTATTGAACGCTTACGTGATGCCGTTGATGGAGCGGTATGTCACCGGCCTCAGCCGCCAACTTCGGTCAGTGGGGATTCCAGGCACGCTCTACATGATGCTTTCCAATGGCGGCGTGGCGTCCTTTGAGTACTCTGCGCGCAGACCTATCGAAACCGTGGAGTCCGGGCCCGTAGCCGGCATCGTCGGCGCAGCTCGGCTGGGAGAGTGGATCGGCGAACGCAACTTAATCGCGCTCGATGGAGGCGGCACCACCACCAAAGCCAGCTTGATCCAGGATGGCCGGATCAACTACATGAGCGACTATGCGATCGAGCGCAATGAACATCATCCGGGCTATCCAATCAAGGTTCCCGTCGCCGACGTAGTCGAGATCGGAGTAGGTGGAAATAGCCTGGCGTGGATCGACCACCTGGGTGAGCTCAAAGTCGGCCCGCGGAATGCCGGTGGCACGCTGGGACCGGTAGCCTATGGCCGGGGAGGAACAGAACCGACCCTGACCGACGCCTTTCTTAGCCTGGGGCTGATGAATCCCCTCTATCTACTGGGCGGAAGTCTGCCGGTCAACAAGAAACTGGCGGATCGGGCAATTGGAGCGATTGCCAAGAGCTTTGGGAAAACAGTTTCGGAAACCGCGGCTGCGATCGTACGTATCGCTGCGGACAACGCTTCGCAGATGTTGCGGCTTATCTCGGTGCAACGCGGGCATGACCCGCGTGACTTCTGCCTACTAACCTACGGCGGTTCCGGGCCCATGCTCGCGGCCTTCATCGCACGCGAGTTGGAAATTCCGCGGGTGCTGATTCCTGCAATTCCTCCAGGCAATTTCTCCGCCTGGGGACTGCTCATGAGCGACCTGAAGCATACTGCGACCCGCACGCTCATTCGCCGCCTGGATAGGCAGGAGATTGCTCTTGAAATCGGGGAAGTCTTCGCAGGGCTTGAAGCCGAAGTGACATCACTCTTTGCGCAAGAGGGAGTCAGGGAAAACATCTCGCTCGATCGTTTTGCCGACCTGCGCTACTACGGCCAGGAACACACCATCCGCGTGCCGACTGGTTCAGGTGCGGTAACGATGGAGAGCTTGAATCGGCTCAGCGCCACGTTCCACGAATACCACGCCAAGGACTACGGATTTACTCTTGAAGCGCGGGTCGAATTGGTCAACGCGGTAGTGATCGGGACGGCCAGTGTAGGCAAGCCGGCCTTCCAGAGCGATCGCGCTATCGAGCAGGCGAATGACGTATCGACCGCTTCGTCTCGCCTGGTGTTCTGGCGAGGCGAGGGTGAAAGATCCACGCCGGTCATCCAACGCTCCAGCCTTGCCGCGGGCGAAAGTATCTCCGGTCCCGCAATTCTAGAGGAGCGCACAACAACGGTGGTTGTTCCGCCCGGCTTCCGAGCCACCGTCGATGAGCACTATAACCTGGTGCTCGAAGAGGATGCACAAATATGATAGAGGCCTCCACGCTTACAGATACCTTTACCCTGAGCATCATCCGCAATGCCATCATCGCCGCCAGCGAGGAGATGTTCGTGGTGACGGCGCGCACGGCCCAGAGCCCGATCATCTATGACGTGCTCGACTTTTCTACGGCCGTCACAGACCCCCTAGGAAATGTTGTGGCCCAGGCAGTGGCCACACCGGCTTTCATCGGCATGCTCGACTTCAACGTCAAGGTTGTGCTCGAGCGATTCGGAGCCAGCCTAAAGCCGGGCGATGCGATCATTCTGAACGACCCTTTTGTGAGCGGCAGCCATCTCAACGATGTCGCCATCGTAATGCCGATCCATAGCGAGGGCATACTCGTCGGCTTTGCCGCAAGCAAGGGACACTGGAACGACATCGGGGGCATGAGCTTTGGAAGTTGGGGGCCGGGACGCACGGAGATCTATCAAGAGGGGCTACAACTCCCCCCGTGCCGGCTTTATGCCGAAGGCGTGCGGAACGAGGACCTGGTTGAAATTATCCGCTACAACTCGAGGCTTCCCGAGATGTCCATCGGCGACATGGAAGCCCAGGTCGCCGGGCTACGCGCGGCTGAAAAGCGGGTGCAGGAGATCATTCGCAAATATGGATTGCAAAGTTACAGAGAGGCGCTGGACTACATCTTGAAAAGCGGCGCCTCGCTGGCCAAGGCCGGCTTGCAAGAACTGCCGAAGGGCCACTTTTCCAGCCAAGACTTTCTGGACGAAGGTGGACCGGAGGATCAGCCTTTGCCGGTACACGTTGAAATCGACATCACCGAGGACGAGTTTCGCGTCGATTTTCGCGGAAACTCGCCGCAACTGCCCTTTTCGCTGAATACAACATATCCGGGCACGGTCGCCGCCGTTCGCGTTGTCTACATGGCCTTGGTCGCTCCCCACGAGCGCTACAACCAGGGCCTGATCGCGCCTCTCAAGGTGATAACAGAAGAGGGTACCGTTTTCCATGCAAAGCGGCCGGCAGCGACTTCGGTGTATTGGGAGGCCCTCACCTATGCTGCCGACCTGGTGTGGAAGGCGCTGGCGCCCCATGTCCCGGATCGCCTGGGAGCGGGGCACTTCTTGAGTGTCGTTGCCGACATCGTGGCCGGCATTCGCGACGACAACCAGGAGCCCTTTGCCCTGGTAGAACCAAATCCCGGAGGCTGGGGAGCGGCCTACGACCAGGATGGAGAGAGCGCACTTGTCTGCTTCGCCGACGGAGAAACCTACGCCGCCAGTGTGGAGATTATCGAGACTCGTTATCCGATCCGAGTCGATCGCTATGCTTTGAACGTGGAAGGTGGATTCGGTCACGGAAAGTTCCGCGGCGGTCTGGGAATCGTCAAGGACTATCGCATGCTGAACAAGGAGGCGGAGTTCACAACCGACATCAATCGCGCAGTCGTGGCTCCATGGGGATTGGCTGGCGGTGACTGCGGAACGCTTAACGGCATGTTTCTCGAGCGCGGCGGAAAAACTCTCAAACGTGTACGGAAGATCCTTTCCCATCCACTGCTTAAGGATGATGTTGTGAGCATCCGCACCGGTGGAGGAGCGGGATACGGCTTGGCGGCCGAACGCGATCCCGCCCTGGTCGCGCGCGATGTCGCAGATGGCTATCTCACCATCGAACAGGCACACGAGATCTATCGCGTTGTGCTCGATGCGCGGTGCTCGGTTGATGTTGACGCGACGCAGCGATTGCGGGCGACGGCGAAATAAGCGGCTCATGCTTCTTCCGTGAACCATAGCCCGATGCAGGATCAAACCTTACAAGCCGATGATGGTAAAGGCTTCGCTCATCGACTGGCCGTCGGTGAAGTATTCCAGAACATGCAGCTTACCCGGCGCCATTGGCGTCTCGGGGCAGCGCTTTTCATTGCCTTTGTCATTGAGGCTTGGGAAATGATGGTGCTTGTACTGTGCGGCAGCATGATTTCCTCCGAGCTGCATCTTTCGAAAACCGAACTTGGAGCGCTGCTCAGCTCACTCTACGTCGGCATGATTCCCGGATGCCTCATCTGGGGCAAGATCGCGGATAAGGTTGGGCGTAAGCGTGTGATTGTCGTGAGTCTCGCGTCCTATGGTGTCCTTTCTCTGTTGAGCGCCTTGTCCATGAGCTATGGAATGCTTTGGTGGACCCGCTTCATCTCCGGTGTTGCCCTCTCCGGCGTGATGGTCGCGCCATTCATCTTGCTCGAAGAACTGCTGCCGGTTCGCTATCGCGGACGCGGAGCCGTTTGCCTGGCCGCCGGGTGGCCGGTGGGATTGCTGCTGGCAATATTGGTCGTCCATAGTCTGCGAGGACTGGGATGGCACGTGATTCTAGGAATCAGTTCTCTTGCCGGACTCTGGGCTTTCGTCGTGCAGTTCAACGTTCCGGAGTCTCCCTACTGGACATCCGCAGAAGGCCTGCAGGATATCGCCCGCCGGAGCATTCTCTGGATTTCGCGTGGGTCGAGTTCCCTGCCTGCGGACACCGAGCTGTACGTCGACAGCTATGAACGCGCTCAGTTTCGGCACCTGTTGGAAGGAAGTCTTCTTGGCCCCACACTGTTGCAATTTGCCGTGAATACTTCTTTCACGTTCAGCACCTGGGGCCTGGCTACTTGGCTGCCGGATTTGCTCGCAGAGCGGGGTCTGTCATTGCTGCAGGGAGATGTTTTTCTTCTCTTTACCTGCCTGCCGATGT
>CAVPKQ010000054.1:0-50864 GCA_963705665.1 uncultured Acidobacteriaceae bacterium
GAGCTCGATCCGCCAAACGGAAAGGTGAAGCCGCGCGGCATCACGCCCACTACGATGCAGGATTCCCCATTCAGCTTTACGGCCTTGCCCAGGATCTTCGCATCGCCGCCATAGAGAGTCCTCCACACCGCATCGCTCAAGATGATGGAGTGCGCATCTCCGGGCTGAGCGGACCCATTGTCCCGGCGGCCCTCAAAAGCGCGGCCTATAGCCGGATGCACGCCTAATATCCCGAATAGGTTGGCGCTGATATTGGGGGCGTTGACTTGCGTCGCTGCTCCTGTATCACCCTCCAGGAACGAGCGATGCCCGAGATCGTTATTAGGGTTATAGTATGCAATTCCGTCCAGCGTGCGGCTGCGCTCCTGCCACTGTTTGATATCGAGAACCGGAGCCCCATACGGAACCGCCCCTCCCTTGCCTGCTTCCTGGATGTCGAGCAGCCGGCCTGGGTCTTCATCGGGGAGTGGCCGCAGCGGCGCGCCGGTAGACGGCGGTGAACATTGCAGCGGTGGCTGCCAGGCCCGGCGCCAGCGGTCCTATGACGGCACAGGTGAAGCCTGGGGAACTCCGCAACTGCCTCAAAGCGTATTTCAGGTGCTGAAGAAAACGCTCCAGCCAAACCCAGATCCGTCTGACTGGTCACTTCCTTAACCAGTGGGATATTCCCAAACTCCCGCAACCCCACCTCCGCGCCTGTCCGCCAATCACCCCACTCCCGGCAATCCTCGGCGGCCATCCGCAGATGAGCCTGGATTTCCTCCTCCAGTTCGCCCTTGCGATCCGCAAACAGCCTGGAGAGAATACTCATGCGAGAGACATTCTACGTCCAAGGGGATAGATTGTCTACATCCTTGAAGCTCGTTCTTTCAACAAATCCAGGGTGCCCCATATCTGACGCGTTCTTTGCGTCAGATGTGGGATTCCACAAATCTCGATGGACGGTGTCCAGCAAAAGACCCGGTGTTAAGCACTCCGGGGTTTACAACAGCGCAGGCAGTCGTGTAGCATCACCAGTCTCGCGCCGATCCACAGTTGCACGCGAAGACTTGCCTCTCTATGCGAATCCCGATGGGTTGGCGAAAGTGGTTGCTGACGATTGTGGCCTGCGCCTCGCGTGGGCGTTAGTGAAAATCGCGCTACCCTCTCAGGCAACGCACGCATCGGGGCCGCCTGCATACGTGACCACCGGTGTTTTCACCACCGCGCATCCCACCGCATTCGCGGCGGTAAAGGATTTTCTCGACATACATCCGGAACATCCGGTGCAGCCCATCGCCTACACTCACACCGTGCATCTCGCTAAGGGGTTGCAATGTACGTTCTGCCATGTCGGCGTGGATCAGGACCCGAGGCGCGCATTCCCGGCGTGACCGTCTGCATGACCTGTCACCAAGTGATTGCCACCGACCGCCCCGAAATCAAGAAGATCGCCGCCTACAAGGCGCGCGGTGAAGAAATTCCCTGGGTGCGCGTATACAACTACAGCGAATCGGCGCACGTAAGATTCAATCACGCGCCGCATATCCGCGCCCAGGTGGACTGCTCCACTTGCCACAGCGATATGACTAAGCAGACCACGGCCGAACGCAAAGTGGATATGAACATGGGCTTTTGTATCAAATGCCACAGACAAAAGCAGGTCTCGATCGATTGCGAGACCTGCCACTACTAAAGGATCGGAGTGCCGGCGAACTCTATGGAACGGCGTGATTTTATCAAGATCTCGGCTCTCTCCGGCGCCATGGCCACGCTCGAAGCCTGCCGCAGTCCGGAGAAACAGCTCATCCGTTTCGTTCCGGAGGAAGAGCTGATTCCCGGCATCGCGACTTGGAAGCCGGGTGTCTGCACTCTATGCTCCGCCGGCTGCGGCCTGCTGGTGCGCGTTATGGAAGGCGACGCCGAAGTTGTGCGCCGCGGCCAGCACGGCCTGATTAAGATGGGCTTGGCGAAAAAGCTAGAAGGCAACCCCCAGCATCCCGTCAATCTCGGAAAGCTATGCGCGCGCGGCCAAGCGGGGCTTCAGGTGCTCTACCATCCCGACCGCATCACCCACCCGATCAGGCGCACCGGTTCGCGCGGCTCCGGGGAATTCCAGCAAATAACCTGGGACGATGCGCTGAAGGAATTGGCCTCGCACCTGACCACGCTGCAATCATCCAAGTCCGCGGACTCGTTGGCCTTCCTTGCGCGGCCCCAGCGCGGCCAGCGCCATGAATTGATTGAGCGGTTTCTGAAAGCTTTCGGCGCGCCGCCGGCGGTCTGGTACGAACCTTTCGATGAAGCCGTGCTGCGCCAGGCAAATCTGCTGAGCTTCGGCCATGCCGCGCTGCCGACCTTCGATCTCGGCCGCGCCGATTATGTGATCTCCTTCGGCGCCGATTTCCTCGGCACATGGAACTCTCCGGTCGCGCAATCAATAGGTTACGGCGAGATGCGCCAGGGCCGCCCCGGACGCCGCGCAAAATTCGTGCAGGTCGAATCGCGTATGTCGCAGACCGGCGCCAACACCGACGAGTGGATTCCGTGCCGCCCCGGAACTGAAGGCGCGCTGGCGCTGGGCATTGCGCACGTCATTTTGAGCGAAAAGCTCGCGCCTCAGGGTGCGGGATCGCGAGCCGGATCGCTTATCGCTGGCTGGTCCGCGGGCCTGCCGGACTTCGCGCCACAAGCGGTGGAGAAGCAGACCGGAGTGAGCGCCGCGGTCATCACGCGTCTCGCGCATGAGATCACGCAGAGCGGATCGGCGACCGCCATCATGGGCGGAGCGCCACTCGCTCACACCAACGGGTTGTTCAGCGCGCTGGCCGTCAATGCCTTGGAATCGTTGGTGGACACAGGCCGCGACCGGGGAGCTATCCTGGGTTTCACGGGCTTCGCGGGCCTCACGCCCGAGCCGCCGCTCGGCGACCCACCGATGCAGGCGAGCCTGGCGAGCCTCAACGCGTTGGCGCAATCCGCGCTGACAGGCCAGCCGCACGCGCCGCAGATGCTGCTGCTTTACGACGCCAATCCGATTTTCTCGGCGCCGCCGGGGGTGCGAATCCGCGAAGCCATCGCCAAAATTCCTTACATCGCCAGCTTCGGCAGCTTCATCGACGAAACCAGCGCCCAGGCCGATCTGATCTTGCCCGACCACGCGCCGCTCGAGTCCTGGCTCGACAGCATTCCCGAGTCGGGCTCATTGCAAGCAGTGGTCAGCCTCGCGCCTCCCGCTGTTGCTCCGCTGCACGATACGCGCCCCATGCCCGACGTGCTGCTTGGCCTCGCGCATCAGCTTGGTGGCGACGTTGCCAAGGCCCTTCCGTGGCCAACTTTCGACGCCATGCTGCGTGCCGCGTTCGTTCCGCTCCGCGCGCGCAGCGGCTCCATCAACGCAAAAACGGATGACGAATTCTGGGCAGCTGCACAGCAGCAAGGCGGCTGGTGGAGCGTCCCCTCCACAGCGAATACCGCCGGACCGCAGAGTGCCTCTCCTTGCTGGCGGCCAAGCACGTTCCCATGGCGCTGGCCGAGCCGGAATTTGCCGGCGCCGCGGGTGATTTTCCTTTCTATTTCCTGCCCTACGTCTCGCAGTCGTTTGGCGATGGTTCGCTCGCGCATCTGCCTTGGATGCAGGAGCTGCCCGACGTGCTCACCTCGGCCATGTGGTCGAGCTGGGTCGAGATCAATCCCAATACCGGCGAGCGGTTGGGCATTCAGCAAGGCGATCTGGTGGAAGTCGCTTCGCAGCAGGGGAGCGTGCGCGCTGCCGCGGTGCTTTCCCCCGGTATCGCTCCCGACATGGTGGCCATGCCCGTCGGCCAGGGGCACGAGAATTTTGGCCGCTTCGCCAGCGGTCGTGGCGCGAACCCGCTCTCCATTCTCGCGCCGCTCACCGAACACGAAACCGGGTCGCTCGCTTGGGCCGCGACCCGGGTCAAGCTCGCGCGCGCGGGAGGACCCGAGCAGGCCAAGCTCGTATTGTTCGCAGGAGGAATGAACGGCTTTCCCCACAAAGAAGAGCCGCGCTAGTTTTTTCATTGAGGAATGCTCCGTCTAAGGCGGAGAGAAGGGACGGCTAAATTCTATGCCTCACAAGTGGGCCATGACGGTGGATCTGGACCGCTGCACCGGATGCGAAGCGTGCGTGGTCGCGTGTCATGCGGAAAACAATATCCCCACGGCGGGCGCGGATCAGGCCGCCCGCGGCCGGGCTAAACACTGGATTCGCGTCGAGCGTTACTGGGAGGGCGACTTCCCCAACCCGCGAATCCGCTTTCAGCCGGTCCTCTGCCAGCAATGCGATGAAGCGCCCTGCGAGCCCGTTTGCCCAACCTATGCCAGCTATCACACCCCCGAAGGGCTGAACGCACAGGTTTACAACCGTTGCATCGGCACCCGCTTTTGCGCCAATGCCTGCCCGTACAACGTACGCTTCTTCAATTACTACAATCCGAAATGGGATATGCCGCTGCAACTGCAACTCAATCCCGACGTCTCCGTGCGCACCGTTGGCGTCATGGAGAAGTGCACCTTCTGTGTGCAGCGCATCAAATCCGCCGAGATTCAGGCCGAAGCGGAAAAGCGCGATCTGAAGGACGGCGAATTCAATCCCGCTTGCGTGCAATCCTGCGCGCCCAAGGCGATGGTCTTCGGCGATCTGAACGATCCCAATAGCGAGGTCTCGCGGCTCGCGCGCTCCAATCGCGGAACCAAGCTGTTGGGCGAGCTCGGCACCAAGCCCAACGTGACCTATCTCGAACGAGGCGCCTGGCAAGATGCAAAGAACGGCTGAACAAATCCAGCACGATCTGCTGTGGCCGATCTTCCATAGTAGCCGGAAGTATTGGATCGCCGTGGCGCTTGCATCCAGTCTCGTTCTCGCCGGCGTGGCTGCCTTTGGTTACCAGTTGTATGCAGGGATTGGCGTCTGGGGTCTCAACTCCCCGGTGTTTTGGGCCTTCGACATCACCAATTTCGTCTTCTGGATCGGCATCAGCCACGCCGGCACGCTGATCTCCGCGATTCTGCGTCTTGCCAATGCCACCTGGCGCCGCCCGGTTACTCGCTGCGCGGAGGCCATCACCGTCTTCGCGCTCTTGATCGGCGCCATCATTCCGCTCTGCCACATTGGGCGCCCGTGGCTTGGTTACTGGATGATCCCTTATCCCAGCGAGCGCGGAATCTGGCCCAATTTCCGCTCGCCACTCCTCTGGGACTTCTTCGCGATTGCAACCTATCTCACCGGCAGCACCACCTTCCTGTACTTGCCGACCATCCCAGACTTCGCCGCCATCCGCGACACCGCCACCGGCTTGCGCAAGAAGGTCTACCGCGTGTTATCGCTGGGATGGCAGGGCACTCCACGTCAATGGCAGCGCCTCGAAACCGCCATGCACATCATGACCATCGTGATTGTGCCGGTTGCAGTCTCGGTGCACACCATCGTCTCCTGGGACTTCGCCATGACGCCGGTGCCCTTGTGGCACTCCTCCATCTTCGGACCGTATTTCGTCGCCGGCGCGATCTTCAGCGGTATCGGCGCCCTGATCATCGCCATGGCGCTGCTGCGAAGGGTTCTGCACTTAGAGGAATATCTCAAGCCCATCCACTTCGAAAATCTAGGCAAGCTGCTCCTGACCATGAGCTTGCTCTGGTTTTACTTCGTCTTCGCCGAACGGCTGACCACCTGGTACGGCAACGCCCCGCCGGAGATGGCTGTCTTCTGGCAAAGCATTCGCCTGCGGTTCGCGCCGCTGTTCTGGACCATGGTGTTCTGTAACTTCATCATTCCTGTGCCCATTCTCTCTATCAAGCGCCTGCGTACTATTACTGGAACGGTTATCGCATCGTGCACCGTCGTCGTGGGTATGTGGCTCGAGCGCTTCCTGATCATCGTCCCCTCGCTCGAGCACAAGTTTTTGCCGTACTCTTGGGGCAGCTACCGGCCCACCTGGGTGGAAGATACGCTGATGGCTTCGAGCTTTGGCTTCATGGCGCTGCTCTACCTGCTCTTTTCGAAAGTCGTGCCTATGATTTCCATCTGGGAATTGAAGGTCGGACTCCAGCCCCACAGTGGGGTTCCGTCGGCCGTCGCGGCCGATGATAAGCAGCATGGCTTTGTGCTGCAAGGGCCGCTGCCCACGGACGTGGCGGAATGAAAGCCCTTTATGGTCTCTACGCCGATCCCGAGGCAGCGCAGCGCGCTGTCGACTCTTTGCGCGCCGCCAGCTCTGAACTTAAGTTCGACGCGCAGCAGATCGTCATCGTCTCCGGTGAGCCCTATGAGGGCTACCCATTTGCCGACGAGCACGCCACGCGGCGTCCGTTCCGCTGGGCGGTGCTCGGCGCTGCCGTTGGCGCTACGCTTGGCTATTTGCTTACCACGCTTACGCAGAAATCCTATCCGATTCACACTGGCGGCATGTCCCTTACTCCCGTGTGGACCAACGGCATCATCATTTACGAATTGACCATGCTGGGAGCCATCCTCACCACGCTGGTGAATCTGCTCATTGGCGCGAGGCTGCCGAATTTCAAGGGCGGGATTACGGATCCCGAGATCGGGACGGGAAAGATACTGGTAGGCGTTGCCGAGCCGCCGGAAAACTCCCAACCGGAACTGGAGAGACGCCTCCGGCAAGCCGGAGCCTCGCAAGTGAAGCGATCCTCCGGGACCTCTTAGGCCAGGACTATTTGTTAAGACGCAGCCTTGATGGCTGTCACATGAATCGTCTTGGTCGTCGCGTCGAGCGTCCCGGTTACTTTCACCTTTGCGCCGGGAAACATGGCAGGCTTCTTCTGGTCATCGAGCTGATAGACGTTCTTGGTTGCCGGATCGAAGAGCGTGTACTTTCCACCAAGGTTTACGCAGCGGACGGTGCAATCCTTCGCGCTTTCACCCTTTTTCGCCATGATCTGGTGCCCGCCCAAAGCGGCGCACTGGCTGTCCATGATCTCGCCCGTATATGTCTGCGAGCCCTGGGCAAAAATGCTCAACGACGCGAACAGACAACCCGCGGCTATCGCTAGTTTCTTCATCGAATCGGTCTCCTTAGGACGGCTTGCCGTAACGTTCCGGATGCTTGCATAAGTTTTTCGGATTGTCAATCTTTGAGCCTGGAGGGCAGTGGATCAGTTTCATTAGGACTAATTGCCAGGAATAAAGCGCCGAACAACGTGTCCCTCGGCATCAAGAAAATCCAGGCTTGCCGTTCCATCTGCAGCCACCTGCATCACGATGCGCTTTCTGCCATTGCCATCCATAAGCGACACAACCGATGCGTCATCGGCTCCGCGCCCCACCCAGATTCGACGGTTTCTTGCATGGTTCTTTGGTTCATTCACTGCAAGTCCCACAATGCGGTTATCCTTGTCCTCCACGCCCGCAAGCTGCACCATCTGCTGGCTCTCGCCGTATGGATCGAATGAGAGGCTGGCGCCCGAATTGACGACCTCTCCTTTTTCATTACGATGACCGCCAAAAATCAAGGCGCCATTTTCTGTTCCTTCGTCATTGTAGAAAAGCATTCCGGCCTCCGGCCTGTCTACCTTGGGAGATTCCTTACCCTTCACGATGACTCCGGGCATCCGGTCACGATCGGAGATCACCATTCGTAAAGTCCCGTCCGGATCGACAACGTTAATGCGGTGGACCTGGATCTCGTCAAAAGCCTCACTGCGATGAGACTTCCCACCCATCAGCAACACAACGGCGAATGTTGTACTCAGAACAGCGGAGTAGGTGATCAAAAGTTGCTGGACAGGTAGCTTCATGCATGGCTCTCCTGGAACTTCTAAATTTATCTCTTACGAACACGTACTGAAGTACGGAGGGGTGTGTGAGACTTTTCGCTGCCACCGTTACACCAGCGTTTCCTGAAAAAGCAGCGGCGCGAATTGAACGAGGTTGTTTCGCCAAACCGGCCAGGTATGGCCACCGGGCGTTTCCACCAGGGTGACAGGCAGGCCCTGTTGTTCCAGCCAGGCTGCCGCTCTTCGGTTCGACTCCAGCAGCGGATCTTCGCCGCCGCACGCCATCCACACAAGCTGCAAATCCGCCGCGTTGGCATTGCGGCGGGGCGGAGACAGCGGCGCCTGTGGCGAGAGGAAGTGAGTCAACGCCGAGCTGAAGCCTCCGATCGATGAAAACTGACCTGCGAACTGATCCGTATGGCTCAAGCCGATCAGGAGAGACTGAAGGCCGCCCATTGAGTTTCCGGCGATGGCGCGGCCCTCGCGATCCCGGCGCACGTTATAGCCGGCCTCCACTTGGGAGAGGATTTCATTGAGCAGAGCCCTTTGAAAGTGGCTCACGTTCTCTGCGACCGCAGACGGATCCTGCCAGACATCAAAGCCGCTACGGACAAATTTCATCTGCCCGTAGCCGAGCGGCATCACAGCGACCAGTGGCTTCACCTTGCCGGAAGCGATCAGGGAGTCGAAGATCAGGTGCGCCTGGCCAACCTGGGTCCAGGAAGTCTCGCAGTCCGACCAGCCATGCAAAAGATAGAGGACGGGATACCTGGCCTCCGGTCGCCAGGCATAGTCTGGCGGCGTGTACACGACATATCGCGACTGGTTGGCCGGCAGGCCTTCTGCTGCGGTTGAGGTGTAGACATGATGGTGCAATGTCCCGTGCGCAATATCGGCCGCTTCCCACGGCTGGGCGGGCGAGCCTGGGACGAGCACCATCGAGGCGTTCGAAATCAGATTGGGCTTTAGCAAAGGATTGCGCGGGTCGGCCTGGTCGACTCCGTCCACGGAGAAAGCGTAGGCATAGAGCGCCGGCGCAAGCCGCGCGGTGGTGACGCTCCAGAGGCCGTCGCCGCCCCGCGTGAGCGGAAGTATCGCGCCGCTGATGTCGCTGACCAGATCGACGCTCTGCGCATTCGGCGCATCGAGCCGAAAGGTAATCGAGCTGTCCGGATTGATCTGGTGCGAATCGTAGAGGCGGCTCGGCGCCGGCGCAATGGGGCGCTGGCGTATCGGGCTGCTGCTTGGTGAGGCCGGTATTTGGATGTCAGCGGTCATAGGAATGGAAAGGGGGAATGGGAAATCGGAGAATGCGAGTCAAGCATACGTACGTCAAAGATAGAGGTCGAGAAAGTGCATGTACTGCTCCCAGTCATAGTCCGTCATGTCGAAGGGCGCAACTGCGTTTTATTGTCCGTCTTTGTTTTTCTTTCTGTCATTCCCGCAGGGAATCTGCTGCTGGTCTCTCGCGGCATAAGAGTTCGATCGTTTGCGCCCGGGCGAGAGGGAAAGCAGATTCCCTGCGGGAATGACAGAAAGAAAAACAAACCCGACCCCAGAGACCAGAAAAGCAACTGCAAATACAAAAAGCGCCCTCGCATTGCCTCTATAGGCGGCCAAGCGTATATTGTCCGCCAACCGGCAACCCAGGCTTTTTCCGGCGGTATTTAGCAACTTCCACTGGGAGGTCAGAACGATGCCCGGAATCTCGTCCTCCGGCAAGGTAGCGCTCGGCGTCGCCGTGCTGGTCGCTGTATTGCTCGTCATCGCCCTCAGCACCAGGAGAGCAGGGCAGAACGGAATCCCTATAAGCGGCGACAACATTGGTGGAACAGTCACCAGCCCCAAGGGACCGGAAGCAGGAGTGTGGGTCATTGCGGAAACCACCGACCTGCCCACGCGCTATATCAAGGAAGTGGTCACCGACGATAACGGCCGCTACCTGATACCCAGCCTGCCCAAGGCCAGGTACACGGTTTGGGCGCGCGGTTACGGATTGGTGGATTCGCCCAAAGTGCAGGCCGAGCCCGGAAAACGGGCCGATCTCAAACCTGGCTTGGCGCCGGATGCCAGGGTCGCCGCGCACTACTATCCCGGAAACTATTGGTACTCCCTGTTGGAGGTGCCTGGGGAAAACGAATTTCCCGGCACCGGCCCGGACGGGAACGGCATTTCAACCAACATCAAGAGCCAGGCCCAGTGGATCCACCTGATCAAGACCGATAGCTGTGAGTCCTGCCACCAGCTCGGCAACCAATATACGCGGACCATTCCGTCAATGTTCAGCAACCTCGAGCCGGCACAGGCATGGATGCGCCGGGTGCAGTCCGGGCAGGCCGGCCCCTCCATGGTGGGCGGGCTCTCGCAGCTCGGCCCCGGGCGCGCGACCGAACTCTTCGGCGATTGGACGACGCGGATCGCCAAGGGCGAATTACCGGCGGAGGCGCCTCCGCGGCCGCAGGGCATCGAGCGCAATCTGGTAATCACACAGTGGGATTGGGCCGACCCCAAGGCTTACCTGCACGACTCGATCTCCACCGACAAGCGCAGCCCAAACGTAAACGCCAACGGCCCGCTCTACGGCGCGCCGGAGGAGAGCCGCGACTATTTGCCTGTACTCGATCCGGTGCACAACGCCATCGGCAGGCTGAAGGTTCAGTATCGCGATCCGGATACTCCTGGCCAGCCACAGCCGCTGAACTCATCTCCGATATGGGGCGATGAGGCGATCTGGGACAGCCATACCACAGTGCATAATCCAATGTTCGATCAGCGCGGGCGTTTGTGGTTCACAGCTCGAATTCGCGCCAGGGACAACCCGGCATTTTGTAAGACAGGGTCCACTTTGCTTTCGGCAAAGCTCACTCCCGTCGACACCTCCGGACGGCAACTAGAGATGTACGATCCGGCGACCAAACAGATTTCAATGATCGACACCTGCTACGGCACGCACCACCTGGTCTTCGCCGGCGATGCTAACAACACTCTGTGGACCAGCAGCGGCGGTGGCGGCGGAGTCGTAGGCTGGTTGAATACGAAGATGTGGGACCAGACACACGACGCAGCGAAATCGCAAGGCTGGACGGCCCTGGTGCTGGACACCAACGGCAACGGCAAGCGGGACGCCTATGTTGAAGGCGAGCAGAAGGTAGCTACCGCGCCCAGTGGGGAAAGTCTGGGCGCCTCGTCCGCTCTCAATGCAGCGGCCGACCCCACCAAGGACACCCGGCTGAACGCGGTGTTCTATGGCATTGCCGTCGGCAGGGACGGAATGGTTTGGGGCACGGTGCTGGGCTTCCCCGGCGGGAACGTGCGCCTGAATCCGGGAACCAATCCTCCGCAGACAACCCTGGCGGAATACTACGAAGTGCCGTGGAAGGACCCCAAGGCTCCGGTGTGGGGCTTTTCGCCACGGGGAATGGATATCGACGGCAACGGCGTCGTCTGGGTAGCGCTGGCCAGCGGGCACCTGGCGAGCTTCGACCGAAGCAAGTGTAAAGGTCCGCTCAACGGGCCCAAGGCGACGGGCCGCCAGTGTCCCGAAGGGTGGACGCTCTATCAGACGCCGGGGCCGAAGTTCAAGAATGTGACACTCTCCGGCAGCGCCGACTCTCATTACTACGTCTGGGTGGATCAGTTCAACACTCTGGGACTAGGAGAGAACACGCCGATCATTACCGGCAATGGCTCGGATTCGCTTCTCGCCCTGGTGAACGGCAAGTTCACCATACTCCGTGTTCCTTATCCGATGGGCTTCTATGCCAAGGGCATGGATGGCCGCTTCGACGATCCGCAAGCAGGCTGGAAGGGAAAGGGAGTTTGGACCACCTGGGGTACCCGCGCGCCGTTCCATAGCGAGACGGGAAAAGGCACGAACCCCAAAGTAGTCCATTTCCAAATTCGACCCAATCCGCTTGCTGACTGAAGACCCAGCTTAGCTTTAGGTCACCTGAAGTTCCGCGACAGAGTGCTCATGAACCCGCCGCCTAATTTGTCATCTCGATCGGAGCGCAGCGAAGTGGAGAGATCTGCGGTTTCCCACATCTGGCGCAAAGGGCGCGCCAGATGTGGGGCACCCTCGATTGGTGGCCATTTTGGATTCATACTTCAGCAGATTTAGGGGGCCCCATCCTTGCGTAGCAAGGGTGGGAGACCACAACTGCTGGCAGAGTAGGCTTCCCAGGATGATTTTCGAAAGAGCGATGCGTAGTGGAGGGATCTGTGGTTTATCTGCGTAACCGCGGATCCCCTTCACTTCGATTTATCCTCAGTCAGATGTGGGAAACCGCAGATCTCTCCACTCCGCTTCGCTCCGGTCGAGATGACAAAGTAGATGTAACTGTCAACCAAGCCTTCCTCAACCCAATTTTCATCCCCTTCTGTGCTCCGCTAAAGTCTCAGCGTCGCCAGGGGATCGACACTCGCCGCGCGGCGGGCGGGGAAGTAGCTTGCCAGCAATGCGATCAAGACGAACAGCAATGCGATTCCAATGAAGGTTGTTGGATCGGTAGGGCTGACCTGAAACAGCAACCCGTGCAATACGCGCGTCAGAGCGAAGGCCCCGCAGATACCGAGCAACACGCCGCCCAAAGCAAGACGCAGTCCCTGTCCTACGATGAGCGCGAGGATGCTTCCCGGTTGTGCTCCTAGAGCCCTGCGGATTCCAATTTCTTTTGTCCGCTGCGCGACCGAGTAGGCAATAACCCCGTAAAGGCCGACGATCGCAATGATTGTCGCCGTGGCGGCAAATACCCCGAGCAGCGCCATCATGACCCGGAGCTGGCCTTCCGAAGCATCGACGACCTGGTTCATGGAAGCGATCTCTGAAACCGGCTGGTCACGGTCCAGGGTGAATATCCGATTGCGGACAGCGTTGGCCAAGGAGAGCGGCTCGCCTTCAGTGCGGAGAGCTAATACGACGGACTCCAGAGGCTGCTGGGCGGCGGAAAGATAGACACTGGGCTTTGGCTGTTGGGTCAGGCCTCCTTCTCTGATGTCGGCGGCAATTCCCACTACTTCCGTTGGGCGAGAGTGCGAGCCAATGAGGATCCGCTCGCCGATGGGGTTTGGGCCGGCAGGGTATTGCGGCCAGAAGCGTCGCGCCATGCTTTCATCGATGATTACCACCGGCGGTGCTCCCGCATCGTCGTGGGCCGTGAATTCCCGGCCCCTCCTGAGCGGGATCTTCATGGTGTGAAAGTATTGAGGCGAAATATTCTGGATGGTGGCGAATGGGCGTTCGTTCAGCCTAGTCTCCGCTCTGCCTGAAACTTCGATTGGCGCAGCCGCATATCCAGTCATGGGAAGTGTCCTTGCAATCGCGGCGCTCTTTACCCCGGGCAGAGCCTCAACCTTTGCCAACAGCTCCTTGTAGAACGCAGCTCGCTTCTCGTCGCTGCCGTAGCGCGCTGTGGGCAAGGTAATATCCATCGTGAGCAGGTTGGAGACCTGAAACCCGGGATCGACGCGATAAGCATGCGCCAGGCTTTCGATCAATAGCGCCGCGCCGATCAGCAGAATGGTGGAGAGCGCCACCTGCCCGAGAACCAAAAGGCTGCGCGGATTGATACGCAGGAGGGTTGGCTTCGAGCCGGTAGTGCTCGCATCCTCTCCGCTTCCTCTTAATACAGAGGCCAGATCGGGCCGTGACGCAGAGACCGCGGGCAGTAATCCGAACAGTAGCCCGGTGAGCAGCGATAAGATCGCCGCAAACACGAGGACCGTTCCGTCGATCCTGATTTCACCTGACCGCGGAAGGTCGAGCGCCGTCATGCCGCGGACGCTGCTCACGGTCAACTGGGCCAGAGCCACACCCAAAGCCCCGCCAATCAAGGCCAGCAGGATGCTTTCCGTGAGGAGCTGTCCAACGATCCTCCGCCACCCGGCTCCGATTGCCGCCCGTACGGCAAATTCACGCGAGCGGGCCTTTGAGCGCGCCAGCAACAGACTGGCAATATTCGCGCACATAATCAACAGCACAACTCCCACTGCGCCGAAGAGCAGCCATAGCTTGGGACGGACATCGGAAACCAGATTGTCCTTCAGCAATTCAAGATGATCGGGGGCTCGATTCCATAACCGGGCAAGGGCTTTGTTGGTATCGATCATCGCCGGATGCGCGGCGGCATATTGATTGTCAATTACAGTAAGCTCCGCATTCGCCGCTTCAATATCGACACCCGGCTTCAGCCTGCCAAAGATATGCAGAAGTGGACTGATGCGTCTTGACGCCGGCTCGATAGCCGCCCATTCCGACGGTCTGGTCAGCCACACATCCGTCTTGGCTCGGGGAAACTGAAAATTCGAGGGAACCACGCCGACGATGGTGTAAGCAGTATCCGCCAACGTTACTGATCGGCCGATAATGGAGGGTGATCCATGGAATCGGCGCTGCCAGAGCTCCGCGCTGATCATCGCCACTGCCGGCGCGCCTGGCTTGTCTTCGGCAGGAACGAAGCTCCGGCCCAGCAGCGGATGGACTGCGAGAATATCGAGAAAATTGCTGGAGACTCGTGAGCCCCTGAGCACCTCCGGCTGGCCGTCGCCGGAGAGAGCTAAGTCCTCACTGCCGCCGCCAAAGGCTCCTAGCCCATCATAGGAGCGGGCAGAGGAGAGCATCTCATCGAAACGAATCGGCGTGGCCGAGTTCGAAAGCAGCACCAGCCGGTCCGGGTCATGATAGCGAAGCGGCTCTAACAACACCGCGCGGATGACGGAAAACATTGCCGTGTTCAGGCCGATGCCGAGCGAAATCGTAAGCACCACGCTGACGGCAAACGCTCGATTCGAGGCAAATTGACGAAGAGCGTAGCGGATATCGAAGGCCAGCGTTTCTAATATCAAGGCAATATCCTCCGCCGCCATGTGTTCTCGAATAAGAGCGGGATTGCCAAAGCGCAGAACGGCATCTCGATAGGCCTCTTCCTGGGACATGCCGGCGGCCATGTTTGCCTCAGCCCGCATTTCGATATGCGATTGAATCTCATCGCGATTCTCTCGATCGATTCGCAGGCGGCGAAACAGCGCGGCGATGCGGCGAAAAGATATCATGCATATCGCTGGATAGCTCGGATGCCCTTGATAAGCTGCTCAAAGCTCTTTTCAGCTTCCTGTAACTGCTTCCGGCCGGCGGAGGTCAACCGGTAGTATCTTGCTCTGCGTCCGGTTTCGCTGAGCGCCCAGGATGAACTGATCCACCCGCTGTGTTCCATGCGATGCAGCGCGGGATACAAAGAACCTTCTTCGACATTCAGCAACTCATCCGATGCTCTCTGAATATGCAAGGCAATGCCGTAGCCATGCATCTCGCCGATTTGCGAGAGCGTCTTGAGGACCAGCAGGTCGAGAGACCCTTGAAGATCGTTCTTCGCCAATGCTCGTCAAGCCTCCCCGCGGATGATTGAGAATAGCCATAGAAGAATAGGGGTGTCAAACAGAAGTCAGCATCGCCGCCGAAGCGTCGATGGGCCTGCGGCCCATCCGAGGGGATGAAAATGGGTTAAAGAAGCCTACGATGGCAATGACACCTACCTTTGTCATCTCGACCGGAGCGAAGCGGAGTGGAGAGATCTGCGGTTTCCCACATCTGGCGCAAAGAGCGCGCCAGATATGGGGCACCCAGGTTTTGCGATGGGGAAAGCAGTTGTTTTTCTTTCTGTCATTCCCGCAGGGAATCTGTTTCTGGCCTCTCCAGGAATGAAGGGAAAGCAGATTCCCTTCGGGATGACACAGTTCTTCTAGAGCGTGAAATAGAACGTCGCTCCTTGTTCGATCGACCCCTCAGCCCAAATTTTGCCGTTGTGTCTGGCGAAGATGCGCTGCACGGTCGCGAGGCCGATTCCGGTTCCGGGAAACTCGCCGGAGGTGTGCAGCCGCTGGAAAGGCTGAAAGAGGCGCTCGATCTGAGTGGGGTCGAATCCGGCGCCGTCGTCGCGAACGAAATAGACGATTTGGCCGTTCGGTTCCAGCCGGCCGAACTCGATCCTGGCCTTCTCATGCCGCGAAGTATATTTCCAGGCATTGCGCAGCAGGTTGTCCATCGCCAGGCGCATCAATCCCTCGTCGGCATTCACGTTGACCGCGGCGGCAATTACCACCTCCACATCGCGCCCGGGATCGCCGAGCTTGAGATTATTCGCAATCGAGCGGGCGATTCCGCTTAAATCCACGGTGGTGCGCTGAAGCGGGGATGTCGTCGCGCGGGATAGGTTGAGCAGATCGTCGATCAGCCGCCCCATATTCTCGGAGCAGTCGCGCAACTGGGCCAGCATCTGCCCCCCTTCTCCGTCGAGGGACCCCTGATAGGCGTGCTGCAAGATATAGGTCAGGCCGCTGATGGTTTCCAGAGGTGCGCGCAAATCGTGCGCGACCGTATAGGAGAAGGCCTCCAGCTCGCGGTTGGCGGCCTTCAGCTCCGCGGTGCGTTCCTGCACCCGCTGCTCGAGTTGGTTGCGAGCCTGCAGCAGGGCGGTATCGCGGCTCTGAATCTGCGCCAGCATTTCATTGAACGCGTCCACCAGCACGGATGTTTCGGAATGGCCGGGAACAGCCTCCGCCCGCATGGAGTAGTCCTTCTCGCGCGACACCAGGTGGGCCGTTTCCGCTAGGCGGACGATCGGTTGTGCGACCAGCCGGCGGAAGATCCCGCCGATGAGCAGGACTGCGCCCATGCAAAGGATGAAAATGATGCTTCCGATCAGCAGATAATTCAGCGCCCGCTGGCCTATCTCAGCCAGCCGCGCCGAGATGTAGACGACTCCAGCCGGCCTTCCCTGGAAGACGATCCGATAGGCAAGGGTGGTCTGGGCGCCGCTGGTCCAGTGCGCCAGCTTGGTTCCCGGAGGAAGCGGTAGGGTAAGCAATGGCTTGACCACCCCAGGCCGCTGGTATCTGGCGAAGACCTCGCCATTATTGGCCAGGATGGCGGCGGCAAGAATATCCGGAGAGCTGCGCAGCGCTCTCAGGGTCTTTGCCGCGCTTTGCGGGTCGTTGAAGAGCAGGGCGGAGACGCTATTCGCGGCGACGATGCGGGCTTCTGCGTCGAGATTCCGGATAAGCGCCTGGCGAAAGGAGATCAGATCGTAGGAAAAGAATGCCAGGCCGGCCAACAACAGGACGCTTCCGCTCACCAGCAGATTCATCCGCATGAGGCGGGCGGAGATAGAAGTATCGCGGAAAATGGTCTTCATCGCGCACTCCCCAGCCCCGGCTCTCCTATTACTTTGATGGCTACCTTGAGTAGTTCGGACTCGAGGGTAAGCCCATTTCGGTTGACCGCATTCAAATTCACGGCAAAGCGAACACGGCCATTCTCTAAGATGAACTGAATCTCGCCGCCGCGGTCGAGAAAGTCCGGCAAGTCGCTTACCGTCAGGATCGGCTTTCCCGCTACAGAGGCGATCACGCGATCGACGGCAGTATCGGAGCGCGCTTCGCCGGAGGCCCCCGCCGAGCCTGCGGCCCCAAGGAAAAGTATGGAACAATTTTGTACGCCGGCGACATCTGCCAGACGGTCGACCAACTCAGGACGTCCGTCGATCTTTTCGCCGGAGGCGATATCGTCGATGGTGTGGCCGAAAGGATCCTGCCCAAGAATACAGATGTACATCGGCCGGCGGCGCGCGTTTGCCGGCCAGTGGGTAAATTTGCCGAAATTGCAAAGGTAGGCGGCCTCGGCATCGTACTTCGAAGGCGCTGCCGAATCCGCGCCAGCCTGCCACCCGGCAGAGGCCGCAGCCAGGAGCACCGGCCCAAGCATGGCCCTGGCCAGCCAGGCAAGCAGATGTCCCTCTTTCGCCAGGGCAGGCAGGCTTGGCGAGCCTCGTCCTCCGGCATTTGCGGCGGTCATTGTGTCCGGCGAATACCGCTAAAACTGCGCTCTCTCAACTCGTGCATTCGCAACGCGATTCCTCTAGAAGAACACTGCGCCCGAAAAGCCGGATATGCTTGCAGGCTTCAATTTGTACCACGCACAGGCGGCTGAAAGGTAGGATACAACCCTGCGGCTTTCCATCCCTTCCAATCAAAGTTAGTTTGGAGTGTTCGTGCGATGCTCCATGGGTGCTTCAATCCCGACTGCCACGCGGAACTTCGATACCTGCGGAGCGGCCGCATCGTCAGGGCGGTCCACAGCGAGGCCGGCCGTCTCAAGGTTGAACATTTCTGGCTCTGCGGCGATTGCCACCAGACGCTCGACTTCGCCTTCGCGGATGATGGCGCGGTCACCTTGGTAAGAAAAAGCGTATTACTACCCGAGGGACCCCAAAGCGTCCGTACCGAATCTCTGCAATACGAGCCCCAGTACCAGTCGAAATAGACGCCACACGTGGTCGTCCGCCTTGGCCTTTCTTTCTGTCATCTCGACCGGAGCGCAGCGGAGTGGAGAGATCTGCGTTTTAGACCCACACTATCAACAAATCGAGGGTGCCCCAGGTCCCGATTCTGGGACCTGGGATTCCACAAATCTATATAACCTCTCATCAAAGGGATCCCAGATATGCATCCGAAAAGAGGCTCCTCCATGAGGGGTCCAGATAGAGCCAGCGTTGCGTGCTGAACCAACTGGTGGGCATGTCGGGAACATGCAGCAATCCATGTCCTCCCGTACACATCAGCTCGGTGCCGTTCCAAGCCAGAAAGTTTCGCGAGGATTGTCCCACCCGGGCTGGATTCGTAAGCAGCCGAAGACATACAGGACAACGTTTTCGCTGGTCCCGCAAGGCCCAGCGAAAGGCGAAGAGCAAACCTGAAAATGAACTCCCCAGCTGAACGTATTGGGACCACAAGGGATCGATCGAGCGGTTGAAGTGCGCCAGATCGACTGACCCGTAATACACAACGGGTAGGATCAACGCAATCTTGGCGGCGAGAAAAATCCAGCGGCGAAATTTCGTTCCCAAGGGAAGCCGATTGCTGCTCGCCGGGTACTCACCTAGCGGCAGGGATGTAGTCGCCGGTAATGCCAGACAGGCAAGGATGAGCGCAAAGAGAAACACCAGACAGGTTTGTTTGCTTCGCTCGGCCAGTGACACGCAATCGTATCTGTCGGCGCCACCCTTCCGATCCGGCGCCACCATCTGCCACTGCCCATCATGCGGATTGGTAAGTGTCGACGTCCTTAGAGCGGCCACGACAAACCCTTTCGACCTTGCCGGCAGCAGAGCCAACTGTTGTTCATCTTCCAACAGCCATGCGTCTTGCTCGCCCGGAAGCCGCCAAAAATCTTCGCCAAGCACGCCCACCACAATGGCTCGCTCTCCGGTGACATTGAAAATACGCCCCTGGATTTTAGGATTGCCCTTGAAATACTTCAGCCATGCCGCGTGACTCAGGATCAACTCTGCCGCATCTTCCCGCTTTGCCAGATCCGACGCTTCGGAGGAGACCGGTATTCCTAACAAATCGAATAAATTATTGCTCCCCCGGGCAATGGAGAGCCTTTCCGAGCGATGCCGCGCAATCTTCACTTGCTTCAATACCGGCTGGTAAAAGGCGATTCCGGTAAACAGATGATGTGTAGTCCTGGTCCACGACCGGTACTGGGCGACAGGGATCGTAGGGAAGGGCGCTGACTGGTATCCACTGGACGAAATCAGGATTAGGCTCTGCGCATCGCGATATGGCAATGGAAGGATTGCTTTCCGTGCCCCAGGGAGGAGATAGGCGAGCAGCATAGCGGCTGTCGCCAGAATGGCTAGAAACAATCCGCACCGCGATGGAGACCCTAACTGGAACACGCCCCGCAGTCCAGTCTCCCAGCCCCAATCTTGGATCGTTCCGCCTGAGCCAGAGCGCATCCTGAAATGCGCCCAGACAGAAGGCTGTTATCTCTTGCTTGCCATGGGATGAAGCGGGGGATCCGTCGTTGCATGCCCCATTGCGCGCCCCACTGCATGCCTTCGATACGTGCCAAAGCTCCGCTCTCCATTCCGAGAGCCACTCCGCCCGCTGATGGCTCGGAGCCACCCAGGCGGCTGTCCGAAGAATGGCGAGAGATACGGGAAGCGAATGGACCAAACTCCGCAAGCTCATGCGTTCTCGACCTCAGGAGACGGAATCAACTTCGAGAGCAGTGGATAGCGTTTGTACAGAGCCTCAAGGGTCGTTCTGCCGCCTCGCGTGAGTTTGTAATACTTTCGCGGCGGCCTCTGCTCGGCGTCGGCGATCGACTGCTGTTCCCATCGGGAGACGATCAGATCGTCCCGCTCCAGACGCCGCATTGCCGGATAGACCGTTCCGCTGGGCAGACCTGTCATCTCCATCACGCTGAAGCCATAGACATGGCCTGCATGGATGGCCTGGAGAATCATGGCCGCGGTGTGGGATAGTTTTCGCTCGGCCGCCATGGCAAGGATTGTACCCTATGTAGCAAGCTACTTGACAGTGATAGAGTAGTTTGCTACATAGGTTGAGGAAGGCTTGGTTGGCAGTCACACCTTCCTTTGTCATCTCGACCGGAGCGGAGCGAAGTGGAGAGATCTGCGGTTTCCCCACTTTGGCCGCTAGGAGAATTGGCGACGAGCAAGCGGGAACATCATTTAATAAGGGAGTAATTGCCAAGCCCATGCTTGAATTGCAGAATCTATCCCGAAGCTACCGTGGCATTCCAGCTATCGAGAATGTGAGTTTCTGTGTGGGGGCTGGCGAAGTGGTCGGATATCTCGGGCCTAACGGCTCGGGCAAATCCACTACAGTGAAGATCATTACCGGAATGCTGCAGCCCAACGATGGCCGGGTTCTCTTTGAAGAGAACAATATCCGCGATAATCTGGCCGGCTTCCGCGCCCAGCTTGGCTACGTTCCGGAAGAAGCGCATCTATACACCTATCTGTCGAGCCTCGAATATCTGCAGCTGACAGGCAGGCTGCGCGGCATGGGCGAAAGGCTCATTCAATTAAAAGCGAACAGGCTGCTCGAAGCTCATGGCTTTGCAGTCCTGGCGGCATTCGCCGATTTCGTCTTATTCCAAGGGCATGAAGCAGCGCGTGCTGATTGCCGCTGCGCTGATGCATGACCCCAAGCTGCTGGTCTTCGATGAGCCTCTCTCCGGATTGGATGTCGTGTCCTCGCGGCTGTTCAAGGATCTGGTCGAAGAGCTGGCGGCGCAAGGCAAGGCCATTCTGTACATCTCGCATGTTCTTGAGGTAGTGGAGCAAATCTGCAGCCGGGTGATCGTAATCGCGAAAGGAAAGATCCTGGCCGATGCTCCGCCGTCCGAATTAACCCAGCTGATGCGGCTCGAGAATCTCGAAAGCGTCTTCGCGCAACTGGTTCAGCAGCAGGACACTAAAGCATTGGCGCGCGAGCTGGTGGAGGCTATGAAAGCTACGTATGCCTAGCCTCCTGCGCATCTTCGCGCCGCCGGAGCACGCCGTTCTTTCGCTCGAAGTCCAGGCCGGCATGGCTCGCGCCGAACCCGAGAAACGGGAGCAATTCGGAGTTCTGGTCCGCCTCTTCCTGGATCGTTTCTTCAACAACGAAATGGTTTCAGCGGAGGTTGAAGCCAGGGCCCGTCTCATTCAAATCGCGTGTGCGATTGGCCTGCCAGGGCTGTTCCTGGCGATGTACTTGTTCCCCTCCTACCATTTTCCGGGTGGCCGGCCTTTTTGGTCTCAGGTTAGGGATCAATATTTCTACGTGATGTATTCGTGGGTGGCAATGGGGATAGTCACGATTTTTGAATGGAACTCGTTCTTCCCCGATCTGCTCGACGTCTATGTGCTCTCCAGCATGCCGGTCCGGAACCGGAAGCTGTTTCTGGCCAGGATCACGGCCGTTTCTATCTTTCTTGGCGCCTTTCTCTTCGGCGCCAATTTCCTCGGCATAGTATTCCTTCCCGCTGCATCCGACCTGCCCGAAGGCGCGCGGCACTTTGCGGCTCACCTGTTGGCGGTGAGTACAAGCGGCATATTTGCGGCTGCCCTGTTCCTCGCGCTGCCGGGAGTAGCGCTGGCGATTCTGGGTGGCCGTCTCTTCCGTTGGATTTCGCCCTTCTTACAGGGGCTTTCCACCATAATGGTGGCCACAGTCCTCTTCCTGTTTCCGGTCTTATCCCGCTTTCTACCGGCATTGATGAATTCGGGCGGTAAAGCCGCGCGCTATTTTCCTCCATTCTGGTTTTTGGGAATTTACGAACGGGTTCTAAGAGGTCCATCGACCTTGCCCATCTTCGGCGCACTCGCGCGGACGGGCTGCCTGGCAACCATGGCGGCGGTTGCCCTGGCGGTCCTGGTCTACCCGCTTGCCTACCGCCGTAGAACACGTGAGTTGATGGAGGGTTCCGCCACCGGCGGCAAACAGAACCGGGATCTCAGACCGATTGCATGGCTGTTGCATGCCACAGTTTTGCGCCTGCCGGTACGGCGCGCGGTCTATCACTTCATCAGCCAAACGCTGCCCCGGACCGAACGCCATCGTGCGTACCTGGCGATGTATGGCGGCACAGGGATCGCTTTAGTCATAGCGGGCGCTGTGGGACTGGAAGTTGGCCATCACCGCATCCGACTCGCGTTTTCGCCCGAGGGACTCGAGGCCGCCATTCCGATCGTGGCTTTCTGGACCGTTGCCGGATTGCGCACCGCATTTGTATCTCCGGCGGACCGAAGAGGAAGTTGGATTTTTCGCCTCATCCGCGGCCGGCCGGGACTGGATCAGCTGACCCCTCCCAGGCTATGGGTGCTGCTGTCGAGCATGGCGCTCACCCTGACCACGGTTGCGGCATTGCAGCTAGTCAGCTCAAGGGGCAGGCCAATAACCATAGCAGGTCAATTGCTGGTTGCCGTGGGCCTCTGCCTGCTGCTGACAGACGCTTTCTTCCTGACCGTGAAAATCATACCCTTCACCGGGACATTCTTCCCTTCACGCACAAATCTTGTATTTGGGATCGTACTGTATTTTGGACTCTTTCCCACGCTGATCGTGGTGACGCTCAGTTGCATCTCCTGGATTGAAGCGGGCGCGGGACATCTGGCGATTGCCGCCTTGCTAATCGCTTCGGCCCACCTTGCCTTGCAGGCCGTCCATCGAAAGATTGTGGCCGAACATGCCGGCCTGCTCGATGTCGACGAGGAAGAGGAGGAATTTCCCCAGAGACTCGGCCTCCGCTACTGAGCCACCACGAAATGCGAGACCAAAAAGCAGATTCCCTGTCACTCGGGCATATTTCAAAGAGATCTCGGGGTGCCCCAGGTCCCGATTCTGGGACCTGGGATTCCACAACTCCCCATTTGTCATCTCGACCGGAGCGAAGCGCAGTGGAGAGATCTGCGGTTTGTCTTTCAGCTCTCTAGAGCTTCGCGCATTCGTGGGCCAACTGCATGCCCTCTTCCACATGGATAACCCAGGCTGCCAGGCGCGAGTTATCCCGGGTAATCCGCGCGTCGCCGTCATATGTCCGCAAATTCGCCTCGGCATCAAGGTCCAGTCCCCAACCGCCTAACCCGGCACAAACTTGGGTACGAACCTCGGGCGTGTTCTCGCCGATTCCGCCGCCGAAGATAACAGCCTGCGCGTGGCCCAGGATTGCCAGATAGGCTCCCACGAAATGGAGCACCCGGTAAGCGAACATCTTAAGAGCGAGCTGGGAAGCGTCATCCTCCCGCTTGCGCAGGACGCGTGTGTCCAGTGTGATCCCTGAGACGCCGAGCAATCCCGATTTCTTCTCCAGTACATTCATAACGTCTTCGATACTCATCGATGCCTCGCGCATGAGCGTGGGGACTAGAGCCGGATCGACGCTGCCGCTGCGGGTCCCCATCATCAGCCCTTCCAGCGGAGTCAATCCCATCGAGGTATCGAGCGACTTGCCATTGCCGATTGCGGCCGCCGACGCTCCGCTCTCCAGGTGCAGCGTAACCACGGAGATCGCTTCCGGCGGCTGAGAGACAAGCTGGGCATACCGCTCCAGCATGTAGCGGTGGGACAGGCCATGAAAGCCGAAGCGCCGTATTCCATAACGGTCCGCGAGGCTGGGAGGAATCGGGTATCGCCAGGCGTGCTCCGGAATGGTGTGGTGGAACGCGGTACCGAACGCCACCGCGAAGGCAAGCCCGGGCAGCCTTTTCCGCGCAACGTCGATGATGCGCAGCGAGTTGGCATTATGCAGCGGCGCTAAAGGCTCTCTTCGTTCAATCTCCTTGCGCACCGGGCCGCTCAGCCGAACCGCGGAGCTGAAAGCATCTCCCCCATGGACTACCCGCACTCCGGCCAGTTCGACATCTTTCAGCTTCGGCATGTCGGCATGTTTGGTTGACTCGAGCGCATCGAGCACTCGCTCTGTCGCCGCGGAAAAATCCTTGGCGTCCACCGCTTCGCTGGCCACCGCCTTACCGCCCTTAGTCAACTTGGGCTCGGTGCGCTTGCCGATATCGTCGATAACCCCGCTCAGAAGCTTTTTGCCCTCGCTCGCGTAGCGCTGTCCCGCCGAGACATCGACGATGTCGAACTTCAGGGAATTGCTGCCCGGATTGAACGCCAGCACGATTGGCATAACCTGTTAGATGCGATCCGACGCTCCTCCTTTAAACAATTTCTGGGCGCCCATATCTGACGCGTTCTTTGCGTCAGATGTGGGATTCCACAAATCTCCCAATTACGTAACAATAAGAGTTCCTATGGGCCACGAAAAGAGAGCGCCCCAGGTTCGCGAAGCTAACCTGGGTCTTTTTCGCCTATACTTCAAAGGTACTTGGGCGCCGCAGAGCGAATTTTCTATTACTATGTCGAGATCGCAGATTGTTTTCAGACCGCCACCACGGCCCCGTCTCTCCGCGCTTTGTCTCGGCCTGCTGCTGGCTTCGCTGGCGGCCGGCCAGAATCAGCTTCACCGCCCCGGCCAGGTAGTCCTGGGCGCTAAAAAAGACTCTACCGCGGTTACCATTCGCCTGCCGCGAGGCCTTCTGCGCATCCAGCCTTGCGCCGGCAATATGGCCCGCATCACCTACTCGCTCGCCGAGCCGATGCGCGAGCCCCGCCGCCCCTACCTCTTTCCCGCTGCCTGCGCGCCCATCCCCTTCACCCTGGGTAGGGGGATCGACGACAAGGAGGTGCTGATCGATACCGCCAATCTGACCATCGTGGTCAACCGGATCACCGGCGCTCTGGTATTTCAAGACCTGAGCGGGGCCACCCTGCTGCGTGAGACCGATTGGCCCGCGCCTAGGCGGCTTGAGCCCACGGATGGCCGCGCCACGGTCTGGTTTGGGTTGACGCCGGAGGAGAGGCTCTACGGCCTGGGCCAGCATCAGAATGGGCTGCTCAATCAGCGCGGCCTGCAAATGGAGCTTTCCCAGGACAACACCAACATATCCATTCCCTTCTTTCTCTCTTCCAAGGGCTACGGAGTCTTTTGGAACACTTCAGCGGTAACTCACTGGGACAATCGCTTTTTGCCGGTCCTCTCCCTAAGCTCCGAGCCGGCGTCCTCCGTAGACTATTACTTCATCTACGGACCGGAGTTCGACACCATTCTCGCCGGATACCGCAAACTCACCGGCAATGCTCCCCTGTTTCCCCTATGGGCCTACGGATACTGGCAATCGAAACTTGCTTATAAGAATCAGCCCGAACTCCTGGCCGTCGCCGCCAAATATCGCAGCCTTCAAATCCCCCTGGACAATATCGTTCTGGACGCAGGGTGGGAAACCGAGCTGGGTTCGCGCCGGTTCACGGCCAAGTTTCCCAATCCGAGGGAGATGGTCGATACGCTCCATCGCGAGCATGTTCACCTGATGGCCTCGATTTGGCCGCTCTACGCGCCGGGTAGTGAGAATTTCGCCGCTATGTCGGCGGGAGGATTCTTCGTCCGCCTGGGAAGTTACAGCTTTCCCGCCTATTTCCCCGGTACCCGCCTCTATGACGCCTTCAATGCGCGGGCACGCAGCGTCTATTGGCAGCAAGTCAAGAAGGCTCTCTACGACCTTGGCGTCGATGCTTTCTGGATGGACTCGACCGAGCCTTCCGATTTCTATGGCGAAGAGCGCGGTTCGATGCTCGCCGGCGCCCGCACCGCGTGGGGAAACGGCTCTCAATATGCGAATCTCTATCCCTTCATGGCGACCTTGGGCATCTATGACGGCCAGCGCAGCGTCACCGATCGCAAGCGCGTTTTCACTCTCGCCCGCTCCGCCTTCGCCGGGCAGCAGCACAATGCCGCTGCGGTATGGTCGGGAGACATTGCCGCCGATTTCACCACCCTCAAGCGCGAGATTCCCGCGGGCCTCAATTACTCGATGACCGGGTTGCCCTATTGGACCACCGACATCGGCGGTTTCCTCGGCGGCGACACCAACGATCCGGCCTATCGTGAGCTTTTCGTCCGCTGGTTTCAGTACGGCGCTTTTTGCCCGATCTTTCGCGTGCATGGCGTGCGCACCAACAATGAGAACGAGCTGTGGTCCTACGGACCTCAGGCGCAGGAGATTCTTACCCTCTATGACCGGCTGCGCTACCGGCTCATGCCCTACATCTATACCGCCGCCGCACGGACCACCTTCAATGGATACACCCCGATGCGGGCCTTAGCCTTCGACTTCCGCCACGATTCCAAGGCTCTGGATGTGGGAGATGAGTTCATGTTCGGTCCGTCGCTCCTGGTAGCGCCGGTCACCGATCCGGGAGTTTCCTCGCGCAAGGTTTATCTGCCCTCCGGCGCGAATTGGTACGACTTCTGGACGGGAGAACTTACCTTTGGAGGAAGGGATCTGGATCGCGCAACCCCGCTGTCGATTCTGCCCCTCTACGTGCGCGCCGGCAGCATCCTTCCACTCGGCCCGGAATCCCAATACGCCGGCCAGCATCCCGATGCTCCCTTGGAGCTGCGCATCTATCCCGGAGCGGATGCCTCCTTCAGCCTCTACGAGGACGATGGCTCTTCCTATGACTACGAGAAGGGACAATACACCAGGATTCCGATGCACTGGGACGATCAGGCGAGGGTGCTCACGTTGGGCGCCCGGCAGGGTCAATTTCCGGGAATGCCGGCGCAGCGGGAATTCTCCATTGTCGTGGTCGACCCAACCAAAGGAATAGGAGAAGGAGTTAGTCTTGACGGCCGCACAGTCGAATACGACGGTTCGACCAAGCAAATTCAATTCTGAGCCCTCTGTCGCGTATATGATTCATCATTTTGAGGGGATAAACAATCCTTTTCAGCTGATCTATCTGCGATTATGAATTTTATGTTAACGTCCTTCTACCTTCCTCCGAGAATAGCTGGTTCTTGATGGCGCTCGGGATCCCCGCCGACCGCGGGGGTAACGTCAGTGTCAACTCTTCCGAATCGTTTGGCCTTATCCAGGCCTTTCTCTAGGAGCCTAGGGTTCTCTCTCATTCTCATATCGTCCGCCTTGGCGCTCATCATCTGTGTGTTTGCGGCGCGGCACAGCATCGCCGCTGACAATCTCCAATTCGATTGGAGCAACTCGTTCGATACGTCCATCGAATCGCACTTGAACCGCTTGGCTGGCCGCTGGCCGCGGTTTGATTTGGCGATTTCGCTGCTTGCCGAGCATAACTTGATTAAAGGCGCTCCAATCGTCTTCCTGTGCTGGGCTGCCTTTTTTGAAAAGAGGCGCCCTGGGGATGATTCTTTCGAGAACCGCGCCAAACTCATCAGCGTCATTCCACTGGCGATCGCCGGGGTGATTTTGGCGAGGGCTCTCGCCATCATCCTGCCCTTTCGCGAAAGGCCTTTCCGAACCGCTGCTCTGCACTTCCAGGCTCCCCATGCCATAGCCAGTCTCTACAGGTGGAGTTCGTTCCCCAGCGATCACGCGATACTCTTCACGACCTTGGCCGTTGGGGTCTTCTTCGCCTCCCGCCGCCTGGGGGCGCTGGCAATCTCTTATGTGGTTCTCTTCATCATCGGCCCGCGTCTCTATTTGGGGATCCACTGGCCGACGGATGTGCTCGTGGGAATGGCTTTAGGTACGGCGCTTGCTGCCGCCGCTACTATTCCTGTCTATCGGAACTTCGTCTGGAAGTGGGCGGCGCGAGGCTGGAGCCGCTACCCGGGGATATTGGCCGGTGCGATGTTTCTTCTCAGCTACGAGATCACAGACCTATTCGATTCGCCAATCGCCATCTTGACCATGCTTTTAAAACACAAGCATCTCTGAAATGTTTGTCATCTCGACTGGACCGGGAGATCTGCGGTTTCCCACATCTTGCGCAAAGAGGGCGCCAGATATGGGGCACGCATAATAAAGGGCGCCCAGTCGGGAGTAAGCTTTGGTTGCTTGGGAAAGAACCAGAAGCCCACAGCGAAGGAGCGCCCAGATGAATACCAAGAAGATTAACACCAAGTACGTGGGAATGGATGTGCACCGGGATTGTGTTTCGATCGCGGTCTTAAATGAAGAGGGGCGGCAGGTGAGCCAGTGTATTGTGCCGACCGATGGAGCAGTGATTCTGGAATTGGTGCAGGGATTACGGGGGACGGTGCAGATCACCTTGGAAGAGACGACCCAATCGGCATGGTTGTACGATTTGCTGCAGCCCCATGTGAGCAAGGTAGTGGTCTGCAATCCGCGCAAGAAATGCGCTGCTCAAGGTGGGCAACAAGAACGACAAACTGGATGCCAGGAAATTGGCGGAATTGCTGCGCGGCAACCAGTTATCCCCGGTTTATCACGGGCAGAACAGCGCGCGGGCGCTCAAGGAATTAGGCCGTGCTTATACGGTACTGACCGAAGACACGACCCGTGTGATGGCGCGCCTGAAGGCCATCTATCGCGGCCAGGTGGTGAGCACGCCGGGCAAGGCGCTTTATGGGCAGCGGCGGCGAGAGGAGCAGTTGCAGCTTCTATCGGCGAACAGCGCTCTGAAACAGCGTGCGGAGTATCTTTTTGAAGAACTCGACAGCTTGCGCACAGTACGGCACCGAGCACGCCAGGGGCTGATAACAGAGAGCCGCAAATTCGAGGCCGTCGAACTGCTGCGTAGCATCCCCTTCCTGGGGCCAATTCGCGCAGCCATTTTAATCGGACGCGTACAGACACCCTACCGGTTTCGCACCAAGCGGCAGTTCTGGAGCTACTGCGGATTAGGATTAGAGACGCGCAGCAGTGCGGATTACCGCATGGTCAAGGGCCAGATCCAACGCAGCAAGAAACCGGTGCAAATCACCGGACTGAATTTCCATCACAATCACGAGCTGAAGAACATCTTCAAGGGAGCGGCCACCACCGCCAGCATTCGTCCCGGGCCATTCCGGGAATATTACGAGAGCCTGATCGCCAAGGGAATGCAGCCGGAGATGGCTCGCCTAACCCTGGCGCGCAAGATAGCAACGATTGCTTTAATCCTATGGAAGAGAGGAGAACGCTTCGACGCAACAGAATTGCAAACACAAGCAGCTTGAGCGCGCTTAGAATCCAGGCCCAGTCTTCAGCTTCTCTGCTGCGATAGGGCGATCGGTTCTTGCGCTCTCGGTTCGAGGGTGAGGATTAAAGAGGGATAGACGCATTGCCAACACGTGCATTCTGGGCCGATTTTATCCTAAGAGAGACCCCATTGCGATTAGAATCCAGGCCCAGTCTTCAGCTTCTCTGCTGCGATAGGGCGATCGGTTCTTGCGCTCTCGGTTCGAGGGTGAGGATCTAAACGAGGGATAGACGCATTGCCAACAGCGTGCAGTTTCATGGGGCACCATATCCCCCTTCGGATAACCGAAAAAAGCTATATGACCACGAGTCTCAGATAGAACCATGGTTGGCCATTCCGTTGGACCAATCGTTCTCTGCTTGATGGGTGCAAGGTACTGTTGGCCGTCTGTGGTCGCATTATGAGAAATGCTGATCTAATTCAGCCGGGCTGGCGCTGCCAACTGGTGCGCTATGGAAAAGCCGGTGGCTACGCCACCTCGGAAATCGCTCCGCGATTTCCGCTTTCCCACAGCGCCGACGGCTACTATCAACTCGACTCGGGACCGGATCGCGCCGCACTCAACACTTCGATCCATACAGCGTGGCCTCGCCGGGAGGGCTGGGATGTCAAAAGAAACTCCCCTCGCCGCGCTCGCGCTGAAGTTTTTTCTCTTGACATCCCCCTTTATAGAACCCTCGATTGGTGGCGGTTTTGAATCCATACTTCAAGCAGATTCAACCGCTGGCAGCAGGATCTCAGCTGGCAACAATCTCCGCCTCTAACTCCTGCGCTTCCTGCCGCTCGAAAAACGCATCCACGGCATCCAACACCTGAGCACTGCTCCTGGCTTCATAGATGCGCTTGCGCAGCACCGCTCCGCCGGGAACTCCATGGGTGAACCAGGAGGCGAATTGCTTCATCTTGCCGCTGGTTTCGGCGCTTCCGTTGGGATTTCCCTCCTCCATCAACATGACAAAGTAAGTGCGGATCATGCGATAGCGGTCCATCCCGCTCGGCTGGTCATACATACCGAAGGCGGTATACTGCGCGATCTGGCGAAAGATCCAGGGATTGGCCGGGGCGGCGCGACCGATCATCACCGCATCGCAACCCGTCTCGGCCACCATGGCGCAAGCATCCTCCGGGGTCCGGATGTCGCCATTGCCGATCACCGGGATGCGCACCGCGCTTTTAATTGCGGCAATGTACTCCCAGCGCGCCTGCCCGGAATAGCCCTGCTCCCGTGTGCGCGCGTGCAGAGCCACCGCATTGAGGCCGCTCTCTTGGGCCAGGCGGGCCAGTTCCACGCAAACGATATGCTGCTCATTCCAGCCCAGACGGAATTTTACGGTAAAAGGAATGCGCACCGCCGCGCGGACCTCACGAAAGATCGCGGCGATGAGTGGGAGATCGCGCAGGAGACCGCTGCCGCCATTGCAACTCACGACGCGCTTGGCCGGGCATCCCAGATTGAGATCGGCCATGTCAAAGCCGGCATCTTCAACGATCCTGGCGGCTTCGGAAAGCGTCCGCGGATCGGAGCCGAAGAGCTGCGCGGAGATCGGGTGCTCATCCTCGTAAAAAGTAAGATAGCGTTTGCGCTTTGTCTCTCGCATGCGGGCGAGGCCATCGGCCGAGGTGAACTCCGTCATGATCAAGCCGCAGCCGGATTGCTGGTTGCTGATGGGGGCCTCGACCCGATCGAAGGCATTCTCCTCTGCGCCGTGAGCAGCGCTTGCCGTAAAGACGCTGGCATTGCGAATGAACCGGCGAAAAACTGTATCCGTCACCCCCGCCATCGGCGCGAGCACCGTTGCCGGAGCCACCCGCACTCCGCCGATCGCAACCTCGGCCGGGACGCGCACCTCCGCCGGCATGGCGTTCTCCCGCGGATTGTCCCAGGCCTTCTTCATAAAACTTCTTCATAGCTTCACAAAAAAGGCCTCCGCGCTCGGAGGCCTTTTTGTGAGCGGTAAACGGAATGCTTTAAGCCGGAGCGCCAACCTTGGCATACTTGCGGCGGAAGCGCTCCACGCGCCCCGCAGTGTCCACCAGCTTCTGCTTGCCGGTAAAGAACGGATGACAGGCCGAGCAGATTTCAACGTGGATATCGCCTTTATGGGTGGAACGAGTCGAGAATCCGTTGCCGCAGGCGCACTGCACCCGGATCTCGTTGTAGCTTGGATGTATCCCTTGCTTAGGCATGATCCTTCTATTTTAAGCGATTTATGCCCCATTTTCCAGCGTTCGCTCCGCCGCTCTCATCCTGCCACGGGCGCCCACCCAACGGATGAGGAAGGCCTGGGCACCCAGGCAGATCCGGCATTGGCATGCTGGTCTGTTTTCTGGCCGTCCTTCCTGGCGTTTTTCTCCAGCCTCTCTGGCGTCGGAGCCCGCATTCCGGTACTTTGAGCATATCCATGGCTGAGCAATGCCCCATCTGCGGAGACACCGGACTCAAGCTCACTGTCCGGCCCAATGGGGAGCGGTTTGCCGAGGACTGCGAGTGCAAGCTGCGCCTGCGTTCGGAACGCCTGCTCCGCCGCGCAGCTATCCCCAAGCGCTACGAGCACTGCATCCTGGACAGCTTCGATATCTACGACCCGCGAAATCAATCCCTGGTAAACGCCCGCATGATGGCGCGCAGTTTTGTGAGCGGATATCCGGTGACCACCGAAGGCCGCGGCTTGCTCTTGACCGGAAGCGTAGGCGTGGGAAAAACGCACCTGGCTGTCGGCATCCTGCAAGCTCTCATCCTGGAGCGAGGGGCCCACGGGCTCTTCTGCGACTACCGCGAGCTGCTCAAGCGCATTCAAGAGTCCTACAACCCGCGCGTAGACACTACCGAGTTGCAGATCCTGGCCCCGGTCTTTGAGGCCGAAGTGCTGGTGTTGGATGAGCTGGGCGCGCAAAAGCCAACCGATTGGGTGTGGGACACGGTCGCACTGGTCTTGAACACGCGCTACAACGAAAAGCGGACCACTTTAATTACGACCAATTATCCCAACCAGCCGTCGGCCGGAGCGCGGCCGGAAAAAAACCAAATAAAGTCCGCCGCGCAACGGCAGTTGGAGAGTGCTGCTCTAGAGGAGACCCTGGGTGACCGGATCGGCGATCGCATGCGCTCCCGGCTGGCTGAAATGTGCGTCGAAGTGGAGATGCACGGTGACGATTTACGCCAGAGCGTTAAAAAGGCCCGCTTCGGTTGAGCCGCTTGCTGGATATTAAACTGCGGCCATCATGATCAGCAGAAGGACGCCAACGATCACGGCCAGTGAATGAAGATACTTCCAGCCTTTGGCTTGGGTCTTTGAACCTTGCGGACATCCTCCAGAATTTTGTGGCGCCATGCGTCGCCTCCGCCCTGCAATAATTTCGTTATATACATGTACCCATTTAGACGCCCGAGGATGCGCGCTGGTTCCGATTATTTTTCACTTTCGTTGCTCTCTTGTTAACTTCTTTCGGCGGCTGCGGCGATTCCATCACCTTCCATGGCCGTTACCTTTACCTTTAAGGGAAAGGCAGTACAATTCCGCTGATGGCCGCTCCCAACCCCAAGCCGGATGCAAACCCGGAAGGCGAATTCCTCTCCGCGCATCAAAGGACTGAACCCAGGCCTTGGCTGCCCTGGATCGTCTCCTGCGCGGTTGTGGTTTTAGTGCTGGTGGCGCTCACCCTGCTTGGCCGCCGTTCCAATCCAGTCCAGGAATCCGGCGGGACGGGAATGGCTGCCCCCGCGCCTTATGCCGCCAATCTGCCCATTTCAGGCATTCAGATGAGCGAAGCCGATACCTTCTCCGGGGCCAAAGTAACTTACATCGATGGCCAGATCGCCAACACTGGAAATCAAACCATCACCGCCATCACCGTCCAGGTCGGTTTCCGCAACGATCTCAGTCAATTCGCTGAAAGATCGATGAGTCCGCTCACCCTCATCCGTACTCGTCAACCCTACGTCGATACTGAACCCGTCTCCGCCGCCCCCTTAAAGCCTGGCGACCGCCGAGACTTCCGCTTGATCTTCGACACTCTTCCCCCCGACTGGAACCAGCAACTCCCGGAGATTCGCATCATCCATACCCAGAGCAGGTAAGCTTGGAATGAGTCCCGCAGGGACGGCCTGAAAATAGCCCAGCACCTCAGTGCCTGGGCCGCTTTGGAGTCAGCGAAGCAGAGGAGAAAAGAAAAGATGAGCGATAGACCGGCGGCAGAGCCATTTCGCCTGGACGGCAAGCATGCACTGGTTACGGGCGGCGCCAGCGGTATCGGTAAAGAAACCTGCCGTCAATTGGTTTCCGCGGGCGCCTTTGTTTATATCGCCGATCTCGATCTGGGACGGGCCACGGAGCTAGCCGCGGAATTGGGCCGCGCCCGTGCGCTCGGAATGAATGTCACCGAAGCAGGGTCTATTGCCGCTGGCCTCGCGCAGGTGCCTCAACTGGACATTCTGGTCAACAATGCAGGCATCGGGCTGGTCGGCGACCTGGCTCATACCGAACCCGAGGATTTCTCCCGCATCCTGGATGTGAACGTAAAATCCGTCTATTTAGTCACCCGCGCCGCCCTTCCGCTGATCCTCGAAAGCCATGGCTGCATCGTAAATATAGGCTCGGTGGCCGGCTTGATTGGCGTCAAACACCGTTTGGCCTATTGCACCAGCAAGGGAGCGGTGATCGCCATGACCCGGCAGATCGCGGTGGACTACCCGCAGCAATTGCGCATCAACTGTATTTGTCCCGGCACCGTTGACACGCCATTCGTCGAAGGCTACCTGGAGAAGTTCCATGCTCACGAGAAAGACAAGGTTCGCGCCGAATTGCACGCCCGGCAGCCCATCGGACGCATGGGCAAGCCGGAGGAGGTTGCTTCCATGGTCCGCTACCTCTGCTCTCGTGAGGCTGAGTTTGTGAATGGAGCCGTCTTACCCATCGATGGCGGCTGGATGGCGGCATAAGCGGTAGAAGTTCCCCACGTTCGGATTTTGGATGTGGGATTTATGGATCCAATCCTCTCCACCAATCCAGGGTTTCCCATATCTGGCGCGTTCTTTGCGCCAGATGTGGGAAACCACAAAACCTCAGCAGCGGGACGGGCTATTCTCAGAGCAGGGCACGACGACTGGTAGGTCGGGGCTTCCAACCCGGACTGCCGCAATTGACTAGAAACTCGATCGGCTTCACAAGCCGCGGAAAACCTCGGGATCTTTGAAGGTACGCAAACATTTGAAAATTCACCCGGCTTTAGCCGCCGAGGGAATCAACTTTCCAGCAGCGCCGCTCCGCCGGGTCCCCTCCATTAATTTCTGATTACGGGAGCTATCCATGTCTTCACCGTCGATGACCGATACCGTCCTCTCCTCCCCCGTCCTCTCCGAAGACGAGCAGCGAAAGATAGACGCCTACTGGCGTGCCTGCAATTACCTCTGCGCGGGGATGATCTACCTGCACGACAATCCTCTGCTCCGCGAGCCCCTGCTCGCCCGGCACTGCAAAAGACGCCTGCTGGGACATTGGGGATCCGATCCGGGCCAGACCTTCGTCTGGGTGCACCTCAACCGCTTGATCCGCAAATACGACCTGAACATGATCTATCTCGCCGGCCCCGGGCATGGCGCGCCGGCGATGCTCTCCAATTGCTATCTGGAAGGCACCTACTCCGAGATTTACCCGGAGAAGAGCCCGGATGAACAGGGCATGCTCAACCTCTTCCGCGCCTTCTCGTTTCCCGGCCAGCTCGGCAGCCATTGCACCCCGGAGCTGCCGGGCTCGATTCATGAGGGCGGGGAGCTGGGTTACAGCCTCTCTCACGCTTTTGGCGCAGCTTTTGACAATCCCGATCTGATTGCCAGCGTGGTTATAGGCGACGGTGAAGCGGAGACCGGGCCGCTGGCTACCTCCTGGCACGCCAACAAATTCCTCAATCCCATCCGCGACGGAGCGGTGCTCCCCATCCTCCATCTGAACGGGTACAAGATCGCCAATCCCACGGTTCTGGCGCGCATCTCTCCCGAGGAGCTGCAGAACCTCTTCAGCGGCTATGGCTGGACCCCATATGTGGTCGAAGGCGACGACCCGGCTATTATGCATCAGGTCATGGCGGAGACTCTGGAGAAGGCGATACTCGAGATCCGCCAGATTCAGCAGCAGGCCCGTGCCAGCGGCAATCCCGAGCGCCCGCGCTGGCCGATGATTATCCTGCGCACGCCTAAGGGATGGACCTGCCCCAAGGAAGTCGACGGCCACAAAGTGGAGGGCTTCTGGCGGGCGCATCAGGTGCCGGTGCTCGATGTGCAGAGCAATGCCGGACACCTGGCGATTGTCGAAAAATGGATGCGCAGCTATAAGCCGGAAGAGCTCTTCGACGAGCGTGGCAGCCTTTTGCCGGAGCTCAAGGAACTGGCTCCCACCGGTGAGCGCCGCATGACCGCAAACCCCCATGCCAACGGCGGCCGTTTGCTAAAGCCGCTATCGCTCCCTGACTTCAGGGATTACGCGGTGCAGTTCGACCGCCCGGCAAACACCGAGATTCTCCCCACCGAAGTACTCGCCGCATTTCTGCGCGATGTGATGCGGCGAAACATGACCAACTTCCGCGTCTTCGGCCCGGATGAGACGGCCTCCAACCGGCTCCAGGCCATCTATGAGGCCAGCAAGAAAACCTGGCTCGGCGACTTCAAGCCTGAGGATGCCGACGGCGGTGAACTGGCGCCCGACGGGCGGGTAATGGAGATGCTGAGCGAACACACGCTTGAGGGCTGGTTCGAAGGCTATGTGCTGACCGGCCGCCACGGCTTCTTCAGCTCCTATGAAGCTTTTGTTCACATCATCGACTCCATGTTCAACCAGCACGCCAAGTGGCTGGAGAAGTCAAAGCTCGAAGTGGATTGGCGCGCCCCGGTTGCCTCCATCAATCTGCTCATCACCTCCCTGGTTTGGCGCCAGGATCACAACGGCTTTCCCATCAGGATCCGGGCTTTCTCGATATCGTCACCAACAAAAGCCCCGAGGTGACGCGCATCTACCTGCCTCCCGACGCCAACTGCCTGCTGAGCGTGGCCGACCACTGCCTGCGCAGCAAGGATTATGTAAATGTAATTGTTGCCGATAAGCAGCCGCATCTGCAGTATCTCAACATGGAGGAGGCAATCGACCATTGCACCAAGGGAATCGGTATCTGGGACTGGGTCAGCAACGATCAAGGGGCAGAGCCCGATGTGGTGATCGCCAGCGCCGGAGATATTCCCACCATGGAGGCGGTGGCCGCGGTCTCAATCCTGCGCCAGCACTTCCCCGATCTGAAGATCCGCTATGTCAATGTGGTGGATCTGTTCAAGCTGATGCCCGATTCGGAACACCCCCACGGACTCTCGGCCCGCGATTTCGATAGCCTTTTCACTAAGGACAAGCCGATCATCTTCAACTTCCACGGCTATGCCACGCTCATCCACAAGCTCACCTATCGGCACACCAATCACGACAACCTTCATGTGCGGGGATACAAGGAGAAGGGCAATATCGACACTCCCATGGAACTGGCCATCCGCAACCAGATCGACCGTTACGACATAGCCATCGATGTCATCGACCGGGTGCCGTCCCTGGCGACGCGCGGCGCCCACACTAAGGAATGGCTCAAGAACCAAATCATCCAAAGCGTGAACTATGCCTACACCTACGGCGTGGACAGCGTGGAAACCAGCGGCTGGAAATGGCCTCTCTAACCGGTTTCCCACATCTGGCGCAAAGAGCGCGCCAGATATGGGGCACCCAGGTTTTGCGGTAAGGAAAGCAGTTGTTTTTCTTGTCTGTCATTCCCGAAGGGAATCTGCTTTCCCTTCATTCCCGGAGAGGCCCAGAAGCAGATTCCCTTCGGGAATGACAGAAAGAAAGGCAAAGACCATCCAAGGGGATCAGCTTGAGGAAAGCTTGGTTGGCAATTACACCTAACTTTGTCATCTCGACCGGAGCGCAGCGGAGTGGAGAGATCTGCGGTTTTCCACATCTGGCGCAGAGAGCGCGCCAGATATCGGGCACCCTGGATTCGTGGTGGTTTTTGGGTCTGTATTTTCGTATCCGGCGCGTTCTTCCCGTCAAATCGACTCCCGCAAACCGCTTGACATCGCCTACCTCGGTCTATAGGTTGATTGGAATTTAATGGGAGCAGCCATAATCAGGGTCACAAAGACAAAAGTTAAGGGTCATTTGGAGGCACTGAACGATGAACATACAAAATCTAGTTACCGTGCGCGGCAAGGAGCCCGTATCTACCGGCCAGGAAAGCCGCCACCGCACTTTCATAGTAGAGGTTGTAGCTCTTTCACTGCTCTGCCTGGGGCTGGGCCACCCGATCTCCCATGCCCAGGTCGATACCGGAGCCATCGTCGGCACAGTCGTGGATTCCTCCGGCGCAAGCATCCCTAACGCAACCGTCACCGTAACAGAAGAGGGAACCGGCCGGAGAAGGATAGTGCAGACCGCGTCCGATGGCAGTTACATCATCAGTCCGTTGAAGCTGGGGACCTACACGCTGACGGCTGAAAAGCAAGGCTTCAAAACTACGACGCAGCAGCATATTCAAGTCACGATTCAGGCGCGCCTCGAGATCAATCCCAAGCTTGAGGTCGGATCGGTCTCGCAGAATATCCAGGTAACTTCGAGCGGGCCGGTCCTGGAGACGCAGAGCTCGTCCCTTCAACAGTTGGTGGCCCAGCGGGCGATCAACAACCTGCCGCTCAATGGGCGCAACGCAGTTTTTCTAGCGCAACTATCTCCGGGTGTGACCATCGCGCAGAATGACAGCCGGGGCTTGCAGGCCAGCGGCTCCTTTACCGCCAACGGCCTCCGCCGTACCCAGAATGACTACCTCCTCGACGGCATGGACGACAACGTGGCCGTGGGCGACCTGGTGAACCAATCGCAATATGTCGTTCTCCCACCCCCCGACGCTCTGCGCGAGTTCACTGTGCAAACCAACGATTACTCCGCCGAATTCGGGCATGCCGCCGGCGCGGTCTTAAACCTGACGACCAAGTCCGGCACCAACTCTTTCCACGGCGATCTGTGGGAGTTCCTGCGCAACGACTACGTAGACTCCAAGGATTACTTCGTCTTGAAGACGCAGCGCAAGCCGGAGTTCCGGCAGAACCAGTTTGGCGGGACGCTGGGCGGCCCGGTCGTCATCCCTCATTTCTATGACGGCCGCAATAAGACATTCTTCTTTATGGATTATCAGGGCACACGCATCGTGCAGGGCAAGACCTATACCGAGACTGTGCCTACTGCCGCCGAGAACGGCAGCGGATTCACCAATCTTCAGGACCTGGTCTCATTGCAGAAGGGAACGAAGACCGATGCCCTGGGCCGCGTATTCCCCAGCGGAACAGTTTTTGATCCGGCGACCTCGCGCAACATCACGGCGGGCAGGGTGGATTCGGTCTCCGGACTTCTAGCCGCCGCCAGCGGCCAGGTGCGTGACCCTTTCTATCAGGGCAGTCTGTTGGGCGTAACCAACTTTACGACTGCTGCGAACGAGGCGCTGCTGAACCAACTTCCAGCAGGGCGTCTCAATCAGGCTGCAGTTGCTCTGTTGAAGCTGTATCCTTTGCCGACTTCGCCGGCGCTCGCGAACAACTACACCACCAATCCCGCGGCAACCACAAGTATCGACAGCACCGATGTTCGCCTGGACCAGGTTTTCAGCGACAAGGATTCGGCCTTCGTCCGCTATAGCTTTGTCTACAACAACCAATTCCAGCCCAGTCCTCTTCCCGGTGTTGCCGACGGCGGCCCCACTCGGCCCGGAACAGGGCATACGGAGTCGCAGAACATTGCCGTGAGCGAGACGCATATCTTCTCCCCAAAGCTGGTGTTAGAGGCGCGCGCCGGTTATAGCCGCGTGGCCGATGAACGGCGGCAGAACGATGCCAGCGTCCTGGGAATTCCAGCCCAGTACGGCATTCCCGGTGTTCCGCAGATTCCGACCAACGGCGGCTTGCCGCTCTTCATCTTCAACACTCTCAGCAATCTTGGTGCCGGCACCACTCTGCCTAGCGACAAAGCGAGCGATATTTTGCAGATCACTGAGAACCTCTCCATCGACCGCGGACGCAACCAGGTTCGCGTGGGCACTGAATTCCAGCACATAGTCGCTCCCACGCTGACGCCCACCGCCTCCCGCGGAAGCTTCACCAACAATGGAATCTACACCTCGATCGTCAACAGTACCGACCCCACCACCGATCGCGCACAGTTCGTGCTCAATCCTGAAGCGGCCACGGTTCCAAACGGGATCAACAACGTCGGAGGCGCCAACACCCTCCAGGCCACCAATTTCCCGCCCTCCTTTCACCTGGTGCGGCCATATTTTGGAGCCTATATTCAGGATGATTGGCGGGCCACCACAAACCTGACCCTGAACCTGGGAATGCGATGGGAGTTTATCGGCGCCCAGATTGAGAGCAATGGCCGCTTCGCCAACTTCGTCCCCGCACAGAGCGGGCTGACCTCCGATGGAGTATCGAGGTTCTACATCCCGCGGTCGCAGGTAGCCAATGAGCCGGCGGCCTTCCAGGCTTTGTTGGCAAAGAATGGGATTGTCTTCACTCCCATCGATGGCAACGGCCTGGCCCTGGCGCAGAAGACGAATTTCGCTCCGCGGATCGGCTTTGCCTATCAGATCTCGCCTAAACTCGTGGCCCGCGGCGGTTATGGCCTTTTCTTTCAGGGCAACGAGGACCACGGCCTGAGCATCAGCAATTTCATCAATTTTCCCTTCCAGGTAAGCTCCAATTACACTGCCGGGAACTCAACTACTCCACTCACTGCCAATAACTCGGTTGGCGTGCTCCAGAACGGACTTCTCAATGTGCCCTTGACCGCGGCCGCCGCGGCCGGCTCGTCGACCACCAGCCTGGGGTTATATGGAGAGCCGTATCATGCCAAAACTTCGTACTCGCAGGCCTACCATCTGCAATTTCAATATCAGCTTAGTCCCAACACGGTAGCCGAAGTGGCCTATGTGGGAACCAACTCCAGGCATCTGCAGAGTGGTGAACCTTCCAATACGGTAGGCAGCATCCTGCCGCCCAGTGCCAACGCCAACACCAATTCCTTCTTTCCCGGATTCGCAACCAACGGAACGTTCATCGCGCGCGCCGCGGCAACTAACTACAATGCCGTTCAAGTGAACGTGGAGCACCGTTTCTCCGAAGGCTTCAGCTTGCTCGCCAACTACACATTCTCCAGGTGCCTGGGCGATGCGCACGATATGCTGGACAACGGCATCGGCAGCTATCGCGCTCCCTACGTCCCGGGTATGGGCATCAGCGCCGACTACGCACTCTGCGATATCGATGTCCGGCAGATTGCCCACGTGAGTGGAACCTATGAGTTGCCTTTCGGAAGGAACAAGCAATTCCTTACTTCCGGCGCCGGCGCCTGGGTGTTGGGTGGGTGGTCCACCAATTGGATCTTCTTCACCCAGGACGGACAGCCGTTCACCATCCCTTGCTCCACCACCAATGCTGCGGGCTTGGGTTGCAATGCCTTGCTTGTTTCCGGGCAGAACCCCTACGCCGGACACCATAACGCGGCCCAGTTTCTCAATCCGGGAGCCTTCGCCAACCCCCCGGCGGCGACCACTATCTCGGCCTCGCCGGCTAACCTGGGTGGCAGGCCAACCCAGGTAACCGGCCCTCCGTTCCGCCGCTTGAACCTGTCTATCGTCCGCCAGTTTCCGGCAGTGCGGGAGACCTATTTCGAATTTCGCGCTGAGGCGTTTAACCTGACCAACACGCCCAACTTCGGGCAGCCAGGAACGGGAACTTTGAACTTTACCAACACTGCCACATTCGCATCCATCAGTGCGACACGGGACAATCCGAATGACCCGCGCGAACTGCAGTTCAGTTTGAAATATTACTTCTGAGAACCGTAGCGAAGGGAGTATCGCATTGCCCACCAATCGACGTGAGTTCATGTTGGGAACAGTTGCCGCGGCCGCTAGCGCGACTATGGCAGCCGCAGCGCCGCAGCCACAAAAACAAAAGCCAAACATCGTTCTTTATCTTGCCGACCAGTTTCGCTGGGACTTTGTTGGCGCCAACCGTCTCAACTGCTCGACCAATACTCCTAACCTGGACGCCATGGCGGAGCACGGGACCCTGTTCACCCACGCGGTGACCAACCAGCCGGTCTGTTCACCCTCGCGTTCGGTCATGCTCACCAGCCGCTACGCGACCGAGACCGGAGTCTGGCACAATGCAATGCCCATCAATCCCGCGCTGCCCACGCTCGCGGGCGAGCTCCGCAAAGCGGGGTATACGGCCAATCTCCTGGGCAAGTGGCACCTGGCTCCCCCTACTGAGGCGTTAGGGGGCGGCCGGGGCTACGTCAAGCCTGAGTATCGCGGCGGCTTTCTCGATCTGTGGGAGGGGGCCAATGAATTCGAGTTCACCACCCATCCCTACGAAGGCACCATCTATGATCGAGACGGGAAGGAGATTAGCTTCAAAGACGAGTACCGCGTCGACTTCGTGACCGATCGCGCCGAAAAATTCCTGCGCCAGCCGCATGACAAGCCCTTCCTGTTGTTCATCTCGCAGCTGGAGCCGCATTTCCAGAATGACCTTAAGCGCTTTGTGGCGCCTAAGGGTGCGGCGGAGCGTTTTCAGGATCCATTTGTCCCGCCCGGTCTCAAAGCATTCCCCGGCAACTGGCAATCGCAATTGCCGGATTATTACGGATGTTGCGAGGCAATCGATAAATCGGTAGGCAGAGTGCGGCAGATCCTTCAGGAGGAGCATCTCGCCGATAACACTATCTTCGTCTTCATCAGCGATCATGGATGCCACTTCATGACCCGCAATGAGGAGTACAAGCGCAGCCCGCAAAACGGATCGATTCGCATTCCGTTAATCATTGAAGGTCCCGGCTTCAACGGCTCACAGCGCCTGGACGAGATCGCCGGAAATATTAATGTAATGCCGACCTTGCTCGAGGCCGCGGGTGTCGAGGTGCCCTCGTCGGTAAAGGGAAAAAGCTTATTGCCGCTGCTTACGGATCCCAAAGCGCGAGCGGAGTGGCCGAACAAGGAGCTGATTCAGATTAGCGAGGCGATGGTTGGCCGGGCCATCCGAACCGCGGATTGGTGCTACTGCGTTGCCGATCCGGATGCCAACCCAAGGACCGATAAATCCAGCTCCCGGTATCGCGAGTACCTCTTCTACGACGAGCGCGGCGACCCCAGCGAGATCATCAATCTTGCCGCGCGCAAGGAATACCGCAAGCAGGCGGACGAGCTGCGGGACGAGCTCAAAAAGATGATCGTAGCCTCCGGAGAACCCGAGCCGGAGATCGTCCCCGCCAAGCTATACACCTGAGCTTCTGCCCTTCTTTCTGTCATTGCCGAAGGGAATCTGCTTTTGCGCTTTCGGGCATACTCGGTTCGAAAAGCAGATTCCCTTCGGGAATGACAGAAAGAAAGGCAAAGGCGCTGAGAGACCATCTCTTGTCCGGGCGCCTAACCTTACACCGCCCCAGGAATCCTGGGCTCGACCTTAGGCGGCTTGCGCAGCAAAGTCATCGACAGATAGGCTCCGATCCATGATCCGGCGGCCGCGAAGCACACATAGACCCAGTTCTTGGTATAGCTGATGACCGCGAATGCCGAGAGCAGATACCACAGGCTGCTCCAGGTCGCCGCCGGCGTCCGCCGTCCCGCGGAGACGGCGGCATTGAACATCACATAGACCGCATCCGTCACCGCGGTGGATACGAGTACTCCCAGCGCTAGCCAGGGATGAATCCCCAGATGAATCCGCCACATATTCCCCTCCCATAGCAGTTTGACTCTTAACTAGAGCTTTTCACAGTTATCTGGATCTGGTGAGGTTTCGCTCTGTGCAGGCATTCTTGATGGAATGCCTGCGTCGAGTGAGTGGCTCTCGTCTACATCGACTGTGAAAATGCTCTATCGCATGGCTTTCCATGACAGGGGTTTACACTAATCGACGAGGAGAATTCGATCGATGAAGCTTTTGTCAGTCGTGACTGCGAAAGGGCCACGCTTAGCGGCCAAAATCCCTTCAGGCATTCTTGTTTTCAGCCAGGCAAACGGACTCTTGCCCGGGAAGACCCTCCCCTTCACCTTGCATGCAGCACTGAGCGGAAAAGGCGGCCTCAAGCGCCTTCTTCCCCATTTACAGGCCCTGATCGACAACTCCGAGGCGGCGAAATTCATCGTTCCCGAGAACGAGGTGAAGATTGCCCGGCCCTTTCTGCCCACCAATGTCATCTGCGTCGGGCTTAACTACCGTGAACACGCCAAGGAGAGCAACCTGCCTCTTCCCGAGCAGCCCATGCTCTTCGCCAAGTGGACCACCTCGGTGATTGGGCCGGGCGATGCCATCGTGCTGCCGCCTGACACCCAGGAGGTCGACTATGAGGCGGAGCTCGCCGTGGTCATCGGGCAGAAATGCCACGATGTCTCCGCTGAGCGGGCGCTCGACTACGTTGCCGGCTATACCTGCATGAACGACGTGAGCGCGCGTGACTTTCAGCGCAACGATAAGCAATGGGTCCGCGCCAAGAGCCAGGATACTTTTGGCCCCGTCGGCCCCTATCTGGTCACCAGCGACGAGCTCACTGATCCTCAGGCATTGGGCATCCGTTGCACCGTAAATGGGCAGCGCTTGCAAGACTCAACTACCAGCGACATGATCTTCAGCATCCGCGAGTTGATCGCTTTCATCAGCCGCGGCATTACGCTCCATCCGGGAGACCTCATCACCACCGGCACCCCGCAGGGCGTGGGCTTCGCGCGCAAGCCTCCTATCTTCCTCAAGGACGGCGACGAAGTAGTTGTTGAAATAGACGGGATCGGAAGCTTGTCCAATCCAGTAAAGGCGAAATGACCAAGAAGCTCCGCGTGGGTGTGCTCTTTGGCGGCCGCAGCGGCGAGCATGAAGTCTCGCTGCTCTCCGCCGCCTCGGTTCTTAAGGCAATCGATCCGGCCGAGTATGATGTGGTCCCCATCGGGATTACCAAGCAAGGCCGTTGGGTCTCATCCCGTGACGCCGAACGGCTGCTGGCGGGCGAGGCTGCGCAGGGCCGCAGCTTGCGCGCAGGCGATCCTCAAGCCACCCCAACCGCGGCGCTGCTGGCGAAGGGAGAAGGCGTCATCGTTCCGCCCATGCCCGCCACCGGAAAGACCGGCACGCTGGTACCCTTCGAAAGCGACGCCACAGCCGCCCATTCCGGCGCCGAAATCTTGCGCCTGGACGTCATCTTCCCCGTGCTCCATGGGACCTTTGGTGAAGACGGAACCATTCAAGGGCTCTTCGAGCTGGCGGGGATAGCCTATGTCGGCTCGGGCGTGGCCGGCTCGGCCACCGGCATGGACAAGGACGTGATGAAGCGCCTCTTCCTCGCCGCCAAGCTTCCCATACCCAAGCACCTGACCTTCCTGCGCCAGGAGTGGAAGCAGAGTCCCAAAAAAATCATCGCCAAGCTTGAGGCGGCGCTCAAGTATCCGCTCTTCGTCAAGCCGGCCAATCTCGGTTCCTCGGTCGGCATCAGCAAGGCGCATGACCGCAAGCAGCTCACTCCAGCCATCGATCAAGCGGCCGGCTTCGATCGCAAGATCGTGGTGGAGCAGGCAGTATGCGGCCGCAACCGCCGTGGAGCAGCCAAGGCGCGCGAGCTCGAGGTGGCCGTTCTGGGCAACGACACTCCCCAAGCCTCCGTCGTCGGGGAGATCGTTCCCGTCAAGGAGTTCTACGACTATGAGGCCAAATATCTCAGCGAGGGATCCGAAGCTGTCATTCCCGCCAGGATCAGCAAGGGGTTGGCCGAGCAGGCGCGGAAAATGGCCGTCGCCGCATTCCGGGCGTGCGATTGCGCCGGCCTGGCGCGCGTCGATTTCCTGCTCGAGCCGGGAGCCTCGGGGCGGCTCTATCTGAACGAGATCAACACCATGCCGGGCTTTACCTCGATCAGCATGTACCCGAAATTGTGGGAAGCCTCGGGGATCAAGTACCGCGATCTGATTTCCAGGCTGATCGAGCTGGCCTTGGAGCGGCATGCGGAAAAGGAAGACACATCCTATTCCCGCTGAAGCTGGCAGGGGTGGGAACCACGCCCGCTCCGCGGTGTCCAATACAATTGGGGTGGCATCTCAACGCGGAGAGGCCCCGCTGAAGCAAAAGGGGAGGAGCCTGAACCGATGACCTTACTCGATGCACCGCAGTACGATGCCGCCAAAGGGCGCAAGCGCCGCAATGTTCTCATCACAGCGTTGATCGCCTGCCTGGTGATTGCCGGTTTTGCCTGGTACTTCTGGGATTGGCCCCAGGAGCACCTGGTAAACCAGTTCTTCGCCACCATTGAATCAGGAAACATGCCTAAGGCCTTCGGCATCTGGAACCACGATCCCGATTGGCAGCAGCACCCGCAGAAGTATGCCGCCTACCCTTACGGCCGCTTCGAAGTTGACTGGGGACACGCAAGCGACTGGGGCGACATCAAGACCCACAAGATCGTCATGGCCAAGACCGTCGGCTCGGGCGTAGTTGTGGGCGTCCAGGTCAACGGGCAAAAGTCGCCGCTAACCTTCCTATGGGTGGAGCGCAAAAACAAGACCCTCGGCTTCTCTCCCATAACCCTCGCCACGGACTGAAGGGAAGCTGATAAAGCGGTCAGCTCAAAACCGGATAGCTAAAATCCGGTCAGCTAAAAAGCGGTCAGCGAGAGCAAAACCAAATTTGTCATCTCGACCGGCGTGTCGATGGGCCTGCGAAAGCCTCATCGACAACTGCATCTAACTTTGTCACCTCGACCGGAGCGAAGTGAAGTGGAGAGATCCGCCGTTGATTCTTCCCCGCGCCACTTCGATTCCGTTAGCGACGAAAGCGGGTGCCCCAGGTTCGCGAAGCTAACCTGGGTCTGTTTGCTTCGGAAACCGCAGGTCTCTCCACTTCGCTTCGCTCCGGTCGAGATGACAAGGTTGCGACGCTCTGGGCTTTTGTATTTGCAGTTGCCTTTCTGATCTGTCATTCCCGCAGGGAATCTGCTTCTGGTCTGTCCGGCATACGAAAAGCAGATTCCCTTCGGCGAGATTTGCGGAATCCCACCTCCGAGAAAATCCCGGGATTCCCAGGACTGGTTGCAGGAGGAGCTTCCCGATTATTGCAACTGGGATTGCAGCGTGAGCTTCAAACCGGCGGCGCGGGCGGTGAGCAGGGCGTCGTAACCGCGATAGACGCCCTCGAAAACCGAGTCCCATGAGGCGGACTGCGCATACCGGCGGGCGGCTAAGCGCATCCGGGCATGCAGGGCGCGATCGAGAATCACGCGCGCAATGGCGTCTGCAAAATCCTCGTCTTCGGCAATAAAACCCGTATCTCCGTCGCTCACGATGGAAGGCGGACCGCCATCTGGCGTGACAATCGCCGGCACTCCGGAGGCGAGCGCTTCCAGAACCACGTTGCCGAAGGTGTCGGTATGCGAAGGAAAGACGAAGAGGTCCATATTTGCGTATGCGCGCGCCAGATCGCGGCCACGAAGCACGCCGGTGAACTCGGCATTGGGCAGGTGTTGCCGGAGCCAGCCCTCCTCCTTGCCATGACCGACGATGAGAAAGCGAAAACCGGCGATGCCGCGAGCGAGGACCTCCTCCCGGATGCGAGCCAGCAAAAAGACATTCTTCTCGACGGAGAGCCGCCCGCAGAAACCGAGAACGAATTCGCCGTTCGCATTGCCGCGCTCGCGGAAGTCAGGCGAAAACAGGGTTGTATCCACGCCGCGGGGCATGAGAGAGCAGGGCCGGTCCGTCGCCCGCTCGAGCAAACGGCATAGGACGGCATTCGGCGCGAGTAGAATCTCCGCCCGCTGATAAAACTGAGCGCAGCCCAGAAGCGCGGTCTCTTCGATAAATTTTTCCACCGCCGGAGCTTTGCTTTTGGGAAGCATGCGCAACAGCCGGTGAGAACGCCGCGCGACATATTCATGCAGGTTGGTGTGCCATGAGGCGACCAGCGGCACCTTCATCCTCCACGCCAGCCAAGCGCCCAGGATGCCCGGCTCACTGGGGCCGGTGATGTGCAGAATGTCGGGACGAAACTGCCGCAGATGGCGAGCGATGAGAGGCCCGTGGCGTAACAAGACGGGATCGAAGCTAAGGTCTTGCTCCAATCGAAAGGCAATGGGGCTGCCGCGGGGAATCTGAAGCGTAGTCAGTTCACCCTTGGCCGCGTACTCGATCGCGCTCCCGCGCTTGCCCGGCCGAAGACAAAAGAAAGGCAGATTTCTCTTCGCCGCAAACTCTTCAAAGTGCCGGCTGGTATGGGCGACGCCATTGATCTCGTGAAAGCTGTCAGGGAAGTAGGCCACTCTTGGGTAAGCCATAGGGAGAGTGTATCCGCGTGCCGGAGCATTTTCACGATTTCTCTCGCGGGCCGGGATGACAAATAAGATGTAATTGGTTTAGGGGCCATTCGATCAGGGAGGAAGGCTTGCCGGAAAGCGCCAGGGGAAAGTTCGCATGGTGGCTGTTACTGTTGCTGATCTGTACACACTTCTGCCTGGTCTATGTGCAGAACGACCACTCCTTCCTCGATCTGGACCAATACATGCAAGGCCGCGCCAAGCTGCCCTATCAGTATCGTCTGCTGATGGTCTGGGTGCTGCGGTTGGGATTGAGATTGCCCTATCTGCGCAGCATCGCCGCGCATTGCCCTGGGCCTTTGAGCGATCCCCGCATTCTGTTGCTATTCGGAACATCCTGGGTCAGCCTGGCAGGCTCGGTTCTTCTCACCTGGCGCTCCCTGACCTTGCTGACCAAGGACGAAGAGTACAGCCGCTGGGCATCGCTGCTGGTCGTCTACATGGCTTATTTCGAGTTTCCCTGGTTTTCGGAGCCGCTTATCTGCTTCCCTACGATCTGCCCAGCCTTCTTTTCTTCTGCGGGTGCATCTACGGCGTGATCTCCAGGCGGATGCCTTTCTTCTACGTGTGCTTTGTCCTGGGCACTCTCAATCGTGAGACGATCTGCATGGCGACGCTTTTTTTAGCGCTCTGGCGCTGGCGCCCACACGGCAGGCGGCGAGAGACGGCCGCGCTGGCCGGCCATGTTCTCGCTCAAGCCGCGCTGTGGCTGGGGATCAAGCTTTATCTGCGGCACATCTTCGCGGGAAATCCGATTGAAGCCGGCAGCGAGCATTTCTACTACAAATTGAGCTACAACCTGCACGAAGCTGGTCAAGCCACAGCAGTGGCCGGTGCTGCTCAGTGTCTTTGGGTTTACCTTGCCGCTGACCCTGGCCTGGCGCAAGTGGATGAGAAATGCCGCTATGGAGAGAGAGGTCTATTTGCTGGCGGTATGGTTCGCGGCGATGATGCTGCTGGGCGTGATCGTCGAAATACGCATCTTCTCCGAGCTGATCGCCTACATGGCGTTGGCAGTGGGGTTGATCGTCTACAACAGATATATGACGGCTATATGACGGCGAGCGCCGCCGTTCGCAATCAATACTCATGAGTGCTAAGAAGTTTTTGCCATCACTAAATTGATCTCTTTGTGATCGGTAACCTTTCAGTTAATATCCCAATTACATATCTAAAACTTGTCGCCGGTATCAGTTCGAACCGGAGCAAACCCCTTCCCTCAACAGGAGGTTGGATTTGATTCCGCAAGAGCATTCTCTCCGCCAACTCTTCCACGACGTGGTCTCGGATTGCTACGAATCGCGTCTGGGTATGCACGACGAGAAATTTCCACCTATGTTGCGGATGTGCTGACCGAGTTCTGCCGCACAGAGAATGTTTATCGCGTCCGCGACGTCTGGGGAAATCCGCTGCAAGAGGTGGGAGAGATGTTGCTGGCCGCCGATCCCGTCCACGGCGGCGCGGCCTCTTTCGACGAAGAACGGGAGATCCGCAAGCACATTGGCGACTATGCCCTCTTCCTCACCGGCATGTATCCCGGTTCCATCGAGCGGCGGCAGGGGCCGGAAGGGAGCTATTCCAGATGGTCCGGGCGGGCAAGGAGAGTTACTACATCGTTTCCCAGTTCGACCTCTTCGAATACGCGCGAAGCAGCATTTTTCGCCCGTCTGGCAAGCTCCTTTGAAGCCTGCATTTACGGGTTGAACCTCGTTCGCGGCGAGCTCGACGGGCTCAAGGCGGCTGCGCCGCCCGGCGGCGGGACGCATCCGCCGAAGCTCCTGAATTGACCAAACCCGAATTTGTTCGATACTCATTCTAGGAATGAGTACACGCAGCATCAAACGCAGGCTGATTGCAGGCTTCGGCGCTAACACTTTCAGCCGGCTCTCGACCACCCTGACCCAGATTTTCTCCGTCCCCATCTTTCTGACTCATTGGGGAACCCATCTCTATGGTGAATGGATTCTGCTGAACGCCATTCCCAGCTACCTCGGCTTAAGTGACGTCGGCTTTGGCAGCGTAGCCGGTAATGAGATGACCATGCTGGCGGCGGCTGGGAAGCTCGATGAGGCGCTGATCGTCTTTCAAAGCGTCTGGGTGCTGACCACGGTGATTTCCGTGGCTGTCGGCCTCACGCTGTTAGGGGCCATCTGGTTCGTCCCTCTGGACCGATGGCTGCACATCTACGTGCTTAGCACCCACGATGTCCGCCTGATCGTGCTCCTCTTAGGACTCGCCATTCTCCTCGGCATGCAAGAGAACCTGTTTCAGCAGGCCTTCCGCTGCGTCGGGAAATATCCTCTAGGGACAATGGCCAAGAGCCTGGTGGTATTGGCTGCCTTCCTGAGCACTATGGTGGGAGTATTGATGGGCATGTCACCGGTCGGGGTCACGATTTTCTATGTCGTGACCAATGTCGCCGGTGTGCTTGCGCTCTGGGTGTTGCTAAGACGGGAAGTGCGCTGGATTCGGTTCGGCATTGAGCATGCACGTTGGGCGACTATCCGCCGCCTCACCAATCCGGCTCTTTCCTTCATGAGCTTTCCTCTGGTCAACGCCCTCAACCTGCAAGGCATTCTGGTCGTAGTTGGATATGTGCTGGGCCCCATCGCCGTGGTGACCTTCAATACTGCGCGGACCATCTCCCGCAGCGCGGCCCAGGGGATGAACCTGATCAACAATTCGGTTTGGCCGGAGATGTCCGCCGCCTTCGGTTTGGGAGATATGGACCTCGCGCGCAAGCTGCACCGCCGGGCATGCCAGCTTTCCCTGCTGCTATGCCTGAGTATCACCGTGGGAATCACGCTCTTCGGCAATTGGATTTGGAAGATTTGGACGGTGGGCAGAGTCCCGACCGATCCGGTTCTTTTGTATATTTTTCTGGGGCAGATGCTGGTCTCGGCGTTTTGGTTCACCAGCCTGGTGGTGCCGATGGCCATCAACAAGCATCAAGGTGTGGCCCGGGTAATGTTGGCGGCGACCTTGCTGGCGCTGGCCCTGTCGTGGGCGCTGATGCATGTTCCCGAACTCAGGCTGCGCGGCGCGGCCATTGCTCTGACCGTAGGCGATCTGATCACCGCACTCTACGTCCTGCGCGAAAGCCTGCGCCTGCTCGAGGATAATCTAAGCAGCTTCATGACCAGCATGCTCGATTTTTCCGTGCTGCGCCATCTGACCAGAAGACCGGCTGTTCCCATGGCTAATGAGGAATAGAGCGGGGAAGGCGTGAAAACTTGAAGCTCGTCCTTTCAGCATATCCTGGGTGCCCCAGGTCCCGATTCTGGGACCTGGGATTCCACAGACCTCGAAAAAGACCCGGGT
>CAVPKQ010000055.1:0-190578 GCA_963705665.1 uncultured Acidobacteriaceae bacterium
AAGGACGGCTTTATCGATCTCGACGACCAGTTGCCCGGCTTGGGATTGACGATCAATGAAAAGAGAATGGGGCAATTTCAAGTCATCGAATAAAAGGGCGGAGGCAAGATGCGATTAGTGCAATTAAAGGCGGACAACATGCGCCGGGTGGCCCTGGTCGAGGAGCCGGTGCTGCGTTTGATTCGCGGCTGCTCGTCGGTCTATAGCCTGGCGCAGGAGGCGATAGAGAGCGGCAGGAAGCTGCCGGCGCTGGTCGCCAGTCATCTTACGGATGAGTCCCTGGACTACGATGCGATTTACCGGGGAGCCGCCAAGTGGAAGCTGTTGCCTCCCATCGATCATCCTGAAGAACCAGCCCGGTTCGTGGTATCCGGCACCGGGCTGACGCACTTGGGCAGCGCTCGCGACCGCGACAGTATGCACGTGGGCCATGCTACCCCCTTGGTGAGTGAGCAGGAGCTGACCGATAGCATGAAGATGTTTCATTGGGGCATGGAAGGGGGCCGTCCTCAGCCGCATGCTATTGGCGTTGCTCCGGAGTGGTTTTACAAAGGCAATGGCTTGATGGTGCATGCTCACGGTGAGCCGTTGGAAGTACCCACCTATGCGGAGGACGGAGGAGAAGAGGCGGAGATCGCCGTGGCCTACGTGATCGGTCCGAATGGCCAGCCGTACCGGGTGGGAATGACTCCGGGGAACGAATTCTCCGACCATGTCTTCGAGAAGACGAACTATCTCAACCTGGCGGGATCGAAGCTGCGCACCTGCTCGCTGGGGCCGGAGATCACCATCGATCCCGATTTTCGGTTGGTTCCGGGAAGAGTAGCGATCGAGCGCGACGGACAGGAATTCTGGTCGCAGCCGATCGCGACCGGCGAAGAGGAGATGTCGCATAGCCTGCGCAACCTGGAGCATCATCACTTCAAGTTCGAACTGCACCGGCGTCCGGGAGACGTGCACGTCCATTTTCTGGGAGCGCACTCGCTGAGCTTCGGGCAGGGCATCGAGCTCCGGGACAGTGATGTCATGGAAGTGCAATTCAATGGGTTTGGGCGGCCTTTGCGCAATCCTCTACAGGTGAGAAGCGAGAAGGACAAGCTGATCGAGGTTCTGCCTCTGGGTGATTAGGATGCGATGTAGCCAACGAAACGAAATCGGCTTATCCTTTCGTTAGCCAATTCCTAACGAAAGGATTCTAGATTGGTAGCGGAAGCCGCGAGTCGTCTGGGACGCTACATCAGAAAAACCTACGCCGACGAGAGCGTGCGGGCGTTCGTTCCGCCCTCGCTTCCTCCCGATCCGCCTCTTCGCCTGGATAGACTCCAGAAAACTCTGGAAGAGGCAAATCAAGCCGTCGGGCGTCTCGACGGACTTGCCTCCATTCTTCCCGACCTGTCGCTCTTTATCTACACATACGTCCGCAAAGAGGCTGTGCTCTCATCGCAGATTGAAGGAACCCAGTCCTCCCTCTCGGACCTGCTGCTCTTCGAGAACGAAGAGGCGCCGGGAGTGCCGATCGAGGATGTGCAGGAAGTGTCGAACTACGTGGCGGCGATGAATCACGGTTTGGATCGGATGCGTGCGGGATTCCCACTCTCCCTCCGGCTCATTCGTGAAATTCATGAAATTCTTCTATCAAAGGGGCGAGGCAGCGGGAAACAGCCGGGAGAGTTCAGGCGGAGCCAAAATTGGATTGGCGGCAGCCGTCCCGGGAATGCCGCCTTTGTCCCCCCGCCGCCCGAGTTGGTTCTCGAATCCATGGACAGTCTTGAACAATTTCTGCATGATGAACGCCCGGAGATCCCAATCCTGATCAAAGCCGGTCTCGTACATGTACAGTTCGAGACCATTCATCCCTTCTTGGACGGCAACGGCAGACTTGGACGCTTGCTCATCACGTTTCTCCTCTGTGCCAAAGAAGTTATCCGCGAGCCAATCCTCTATCTCAGTCTCTACCTAAAGGCGAACCGAGCCGCCTACTACGAGCTGCTTGATCGGGTTCGCACAAGAGGGGAATGGGAGACATGGCTAGACTTTTTTCTCATCGGCGTCAGAGAGACCGCGGACCAGGCCGCGAGCGCCGCACGGCGTATTATTGCGCTGTTCGAGGAAGATCAAAAGAAAATCGAGACGCTTGGCCGCCCCGCTGTTTCCGTGCTGCGCCTCTTTCGGCATATGCAGCGAAATCCAATTGTTACAATTCCAACCACAGCTAAAAAGATCGGTATATCAGCGCCGACGGTGGCGAAGTCGTTGGATCACATGAGAAAACTTGGCATTCTGCGCGAGGTGACGGGCCGGGAACGGCACAGGCTCTTCGTCTACGAAGGCTATCTCTCGATCTTGAATGAAGGCACAGAGCCAATTCGATGAAGTCATTCAGGCATTGTTCTGGCTCGCGAGAAGGCGGGAAACGCATGGTCAGGACATTCTTCTTTTGACATCGGCCTGAACAAGTCCCAGATATCCTTCGGCATTTGACAACGGCTTCTTGGGGCTTCGGTGTCGCTGATAAGCGTGATGCCATAGAACACCTCGTCGCGTTTACGACGTATACGATCAAACAGGGCGATCATTGATGCTGCTGGCTGCGTGGTATTATCAACTGCTTCGGGACCGGTCCGCCGGGACGGTGCAGTGGTTTGCGAATGGCTCAATTTCGTGCGCCATCAGTCATCATGCTTGTCATGTTGGTTGCGGGAGGGGTGGCCTGCGGGCAAAAGGCGCCTCCTGTTCCCGAGCAGCCTTGGAATGCGCCTTCCGGACGGCAGCAGTTGAAGCCGCCGGCGCCGCTAACTCCTGCCTTCACTCCCGATCCTGCGAAGTTCTATACGCTCTCCGATCTGGTCAACCTGGCCGAGCGGAACAATCCCGAGACGCGCGTCGCATGGGAGAATGCCAAGGCGCGCGCCGCCGACCTGGGCATCGCCAAGGCCGCGCTTTATCCCACCTTGGCCGCGGCGGTGCTGGCGCAGAGTTCGCGTAACAACATCTTCTTCGCGCCCAGTTATTACCGGCAGACAGTAGAGAGCTTCTCTCCCGCTTTTGCTCTGGATTACATCATCTTCGACTTCGGCAGGCGGGGGCAGGAGATATCCATCGCAAGGAGCAATCTCCTGGCCGCCAACTTTGGGTTCAACGATACTCATCGCCGGATTATCTTTGAGGTCATGCGGGCATACTACCGGCTGCTCGACACCAAGGGACAGGAAGACGCGGCCGAAGCGAACCTGAAGAACGCAGACACCGTGCAGCAGAACGCCGAGGCGCGCCTGCAGCTGGGCTTGGCGACACTGCCGGATGTGTTGGAGGCGCGCAGCGCGGCCGCACAAGCGAATTACGATCTGCAGGCGGCGATCGGGGCGACGGAGATCGCGCATGGCGACCTGGCGACCGCTCTGGGCGTTCCTCCCGCCATCCAGTTCCAGGTAGAGAGTATTCAGAGCCTGACCATTCCGCAGAACCTCAGCGATACTGTGGAGGCGTCGATCGACAAGGCGCTGGCCCAGCGGCCCGATCTAATGAAGCGCGTAGCGGAACTGCGCGCCGCGGCGGCAGAGATCAAGGAGGCTCACTCGGCCTATCTTCCTACGCTGAGCCTCGACGGCACCGGCGGCCTGGCCCGGAGCTACGGCGTACAGAATCTGACACCCGGAATCTATTCGCCCACTGAAGAGTTCTGGAACGCGAGGCTTAGCCTGACCTGGACCTTGTTTGACGGATTGGAGCGGGAAAACCGCGTGGCCAGGGCGAAAGCGGAGCAGAAGCAGGCCGCCGCCCAGGTAGATGAGATTCGCGATCAAGTGGAGAACCAGGTCTGGGCAGCCTACTCGACCGCGCAGACTGCACTTCGCCAGCAGAAGGCGGCAGCCGCGCTTTTGGCTGCGGCGACCGAATCCTACAACGCGGCGCTCGAGTCCTACACCTACGGCGTGCGCACCCAGATTGACGTAGTATCGGCGCAACGCACTCTGGCTCAGGCGCGCACCGCGGATGTAAGCGCGCGCACACAACTGTTGACCGGCGTGGCTGATTTGGCTTTCGAGACGGGCGATCTCTTGCATGCGAAAGTACCGTGAGATGAGCGGAAGATCGAGAACCTCGAGTGGGCCGCAGATTCTCCGGGCTATGGCGGCCGCGCTGCCGTCCGCGGCCCTGCCGTTGGCCGCCGGATGCTCGCGCGCGCCATCGTTCAATATCCTGGGATCGTTTTTTCCCGCGTGGATCGTCTGTGGATTGGCAGGCATTTTGCTCACGGCCGCGGTGCGGCTGCTTTTTGTACGCCTGAAGTTCGAGCAGGACCTTTCGCCGCTGGTGGTTGTGTATCCCTGCTTAGCTGCATTTTTCACATTTGCGCTGTGGCTGCTGTTCTTCCGTTGATCCGGTTGATACGGAGAGGAGATGTGATGCCTGAAAGCGACACCGCCGCGCGGCGCAGACGTCTGGGCAGAATTGTTACTTTTTCCATCGTCGCCGGCGCCCTGATCACCGGTCTGCTGGTGGTAGACCAAACCAACAAATACCCGCGCACGGATGACGCGGAGGTATTCGCCAACTTCATAGGCATCGCTCCGCAGGTCGACGGCCCGATCACGCAGCTAGCGGTGGCGGACAACGCATTCGTCAAACAGGGGAAGCTGCTCTTCGAGATCGATCCGCGGCCTTATCAGTATGCGCTCGAGAAGGCACGCTCCGACCTGAGCTCTCTTGAAGGCCAGATTACCGACCAGCGCAGGACGATCGCCTCGCAGGTGAGCGCGGTAGGAGCCGCCCAGGCGAATACCGGCAGCGCCGCGGCAAACCTTGACCGCGCAGCCTCGGGAGTGAACGAAGCCAAGGCAAATGTCGCGAATGCAAAGGCGGCACTCGACAGCGCAGTGGCTGAGCTGCTTTACCAAACCAACAATTTTCACCGCATTGAGCCGCTGCTGGCCAAGCAATTCGTCACCGTAGACCAGGTGGACCAGGCCAGGACGGCGGTCACGGCGCGGGAACAGGCGGTGCATCAGGCGCGCTCTCAGCTGGTTCTGGCGGAGGCGCAGGTGCAAACCGCCGACGCACAATATGAGCAGGCAAAGGCGGCGGTGCGGCAAAGCCATGCCAAACTGGGGCAGTCGCAACACAGCGTGTTGACCATCGAACCGTTTACCGCCCAGCGTCAAGGGCGGGAGGCCGCCATTCGCAACGCCGAATATAACTTGAACAATTGCAGGGTCTATTCGCCGTTCGATGCGCGGGTGACCAATCTGACGATTTCTCAGGGCGCTTACGCCCACACCGGCCAGCAGGTTTTTACTCTGATCGATGCCCGCACATGGTGGGCGGTGGCCAACTTTCGCGAGACCCAACTGCGCCACATTCTGCCCGGCATGCATGCCGATGTCTACGTCCTCTCCCGGCCAACCGTGAAATATGACGGCGTGGTGGATAGCGTGGGATTTGGCGTACAGCCGGACACGACACTGGTAGGCTCGTTTTCATCCGGCCTGCCGGATGTCCAGCGCTCCCTCAACTGGGTGCACCTGGCCACACGCTATCCGGTTCGTGTGCGCATCAATGCTCCCGAGTCCGAACCCTTCCGGCTCAGTGAATCCGCGGTAGTGGTGATTCGAGGGTTCCCCCGGGGAAGAGTGCGGTAACCATGGCCTCGCGAAGCCAAGCTCTGCCCGAGTCCGAACCCTTGGAGGCCATCGACCAGGCCGGCAGATGGTTCTGGAATTTTCTCAAAGTCGAACTCTCCCCCTATCCCGGGCGCGCCTGGGTGGTTGGGCGCATGACGATAGCCGCCACCATCGTCATGCTTATAGTCATGACCTTCCGGCTTCCCTATGGGTTCCTTGGGGGTATTTACACGCTCTTTCTCAGCCGGGAAAATCCCACGGCGACGCTGCGCGCCGGAGTTCGAATAGTGATTGTATTTGCGATTGCCACCGCTTACAGCGTGGTGGGAGTCATGACCATGGTCGCCGATCCGCTGACTCACTTCCTATGGATCGTAATTACCCTCTTCATCGCGTTTTATCTGATTCGGATCATTCCCGACTACGGCACCGCTGTAGGCTTCGGCTTCATGACCGCGGGCGTGATTCCACTGTGGGACGAGACCACCCTCAACGTCAATACGCGCCTCGAGAATACGCTCTGGCTGGCGTTTTCCGTGCTCGTTGGCGCGGCGGTGACGATTTCAGTCGAGTATGTTTTCCGCAGATTGCATCCCACAACAGATCTGACCGAGGGCATCGAGACCCGCCTGCAGGCAGTCGAGCAGGTTCTGAGAGATCTCGGCGCCAATCCTCCTCACGATATGCAGGCGGGGAAAACCATTTCGTTTTATGCCAGCGCCGGAACCTCCAGGCTGCGAAGACTGCTGCACCGCTCCGGATACAGTTCTCAATTCATCGCGCGGATGAACGCGGGCGTGGCCCTGTTGGGCCGCCTGGTCGATCTTGCCGCGAGCCTGCAGCTCTCTTCGATGGGCGAGGGAGTCGTTGTCGACCCGGCAGACCGGGAGCGGTGCCTTCGCCTCGCGGACGAAATTTTGGGCTTGCGGCGGGATTTAGAAGAACGCAAAGCGCCGCGCGCTATCGATCTTCCCCTGCAAGGGGAACCGTCCAACCTGCCTTTCCTGCCTACGATGGAACGTACAGCCGTGCTTATACCCAAAGCGGTTGCCGGCTCGGAGCCCCTGGAGGGATTTATCCCGGCGCCGGTCGATGAGCAGACCCGAGAAAGCATGATTGTTCCCGACGCCTTCTCCAATCCGGCTCACCTGCACTTCGCACTACGGGGCATGCTGGCGGCGTCCACCTGCTATGTCGTCTACACGGCAGCCGACTGGCCCGGCCTGAGCACTTCGATCGCAACCTCCATCATCACTGCGCTATCCACCATCGGCTCCTCGCGGCAGAAGCAGGTTCTCCGCCTTGGAGGAGCGCTCATCGGCGGTTTCGTTTTCGGAATGGGAGCACAGGTGTTCGTGCTTCCTTACCTGGATTCCATTGCCGGATTCACAGTCGTGTTTGCCCTGGTCACGGCTATCTCGGCATGGATTGCGACCGCAAGTCCCAGGCTCTCCTACCTTGGCGTCCAGCTCGCTCTTGCTTTTTACCTGATCAACTTGCAGGAGTTCACGATTCAGACCTCGCTGGCCATCGCCCGCGACCGCGTTTTTGGAGTTCTGCTTGGCCTGATGTCCATGTGGCTGCTCTTCGATCGCCTGGGAGTCAGGAATGCGGTTGACGAGATGCAGGCCGTCTTCTCGCGGAACCTGGAACGGCTGGCCCAGCTCGCCGAGCAGTTAGCCAATCCGGACCGCGACCAATCTCTCAGGAGCATTCGCCGGTTGCGCGATCAAATCAACGCCGGCTTTCCGGAGGTGAACGCGCAAGCCGACGCCGTCCTCTTCGAGTTTGGCCCTTCACGTCGACGAAAGATGAAAATCCGCGACGATATCAAGCGATGGCAGCCCCCTCTTCGCACTCTCCTGCTGGTCGAGATCACATCCTGGCAGTACCAATTGCAGGCGCCGCTCAACGAGCTGCCCGAGCCTGTTGCTCAGGCCTTCATCGCATTTGAGAAGGACACTGCCAGTATGCTGCGGGTGATAGCGGATGAGGTCAACGCTCAGGTTGCGGAGCCAGCGCCGAAGATCCAGGAATCCGCCGCCAAGCTGCAGCAGGAAATCGGCAGGTATTACAGGGAACGCGGTCTTCCGCTTCCGCCTCGGAGCTCCGATGTGATCAGGCTTACCCAGACGATCGCATCGATCCTGGCTCCGCTGTTCGCGGATGTCCACTCGACGTTTGTAAATTCGCAGCAGGTTATTGGGGGGCAGCCCCAAACCAGGATGGGCGAGGCTTGATCTACTCGCTTGCACCCGAAGCTGGAGAAAGAAACCGCAGATCTCCACTCCGCTACGCTCCGGTCGAGATGACAAATTAGGTGCGGTTGCGACGCGTTCTATCCATCGGCATGTTTGAGATTTGTAGAATCCCAGGTCCGAGAATCGGGACCTGGGGCACCCAGGATCTGTGGCTTATGTTTGAAAAAACCGCAGATCTGGCAAGGACAAAGAAGAAGGGCGCGAGCTAAGGTACGGCTTGGCGTGGGACTCTCGCGCTGATGGCGCAAAGTACTTCCCAGGGGATGGTTCCAATAAGATCGGCTATATCCCAAGCGGTGATGGAACGGCTGCTTTGGCTGCCGATCAGCACCGCCTCATCGCCGATCGAGACTCCGGCAATATCGGTTACGTCCACCACCGTCTGGTCCATGGAGACGCGGCCGGCGATGGGTGCATATTCTCCGCGGATGAGAACCTGACCGCGATTGGAGAGCGCGCGGTTGACTCCGTCCGCGTATCCGGCGGGTAGCAAGGCCAGACGGGTGAGGCGATGGGCGGTAAAGGTATTGTCGTAGCCCGCGGTCTCGCCGGGTTGGATGGTCCTCAGCGAAGCCACTCGGGTTTTCCAGGCAAGGACCGGCTCGAATTTTGGCGCGCTGCCTGCACGGGACGGCTTGCCATCGCAGGTAACGCGATCGAGATAGCCATAGAGAGCCAAACCCGGACGCAGCATCAGGCGCGCGCCCAGCCGTGAAGCCATCGCGATAAGCTTCTCCCGGTCCGGTCCGGCGATGATGGTGGTCGAGTTGCCCGCGTGAAGCCACTCCGGCCGATGCCCGCTGGCCAAGACGAGGTCGAGCGCCGCAGAAAGGATTTTAAGTTGAGGGTTCTCAAGCACGGAAGAGAGTTTGCCAGGCGCGCTGAAATGCGTCATCACGCCCTCCAGCTTGAGGCAGGACCGGGCATGAAAGCGGGCCAGGAGAGATCGCAGCTCGCCGCTTCCGGAAGCGGTCCGTACGCCTTGGCGCGACATACCGGTATCGATCTCCAGGTGGACAGGAATAGTCGCGGGAAGCATGCCGCGGCGGGCACCGGCCCCTTCGAGCATATCCAGGTGGGCGTGCTCCCAAATTACCGGAGTCAGTTTGCGCTCGATAACCGTTTCTGCCTCGCCGGGCCAGATTCCCGACATCAGCAGAATCCGCGGCGAGGGACAAACCGCGCGTACCTGCACGCCTTCCTCTGTTCCGGTCACACCCAGCCAATGCGCTCCCGCATCGACCAGGGCTGGGGCGCAGAGGAGTACGTCGTGTCCGTAGGCGTTGGCCTTGACTACCGGCAGCAGTTCTCTGCATCCGGGCCGGGCATGGCGCAGACTCTCATAGTTCCTGGACAGCCGGCTCAGTGAGATCTCAACCCATAGGGGACGCGTTGGCATAGGGGATGATTGTTATGCTAGCAACTCAGCGAGTTAGCGAGAAGGCAGCGAGTCGGCGACATCTGTCACCATGGGTCTTTTCGCTGACTTGCTGACTGGCCGACTCGCTAAACTAATAACCATCGGGACCGGCGCCGAAGGCCAGGTTCTCGAAGCGAGTGCACTCCGCGAAATATGCCAGGTGGACGACCCCGGTCGGTCCGTTGCGCTGCTTGGCGATGATGATCTCGGCCTTGTTCCTGGCTTCAGGATCTTCTTCGCCGTTTTCGTCTCTGTTGTAGTAGCTATCGCGATGGATAAAGGCGACTACATCGGCATCTTGTTCGATGGAGCCGGACTCGCGAAGATCGGAGAGCATGGGCTTCTTGTCGCCGCCGCGCTGCTCCGAGGCGCGGCTGAGCTGAGAGAGAGCGACTACGGGCACGCGCAACTCCTTGGCCAGGGCCTTCAGCCCTCGCGAGATGGCCGAGACCTCCTGAGTGCGGTTCTCGTAGCGGCGGCCGCCGGCGCCGAGGACAGTTGCGCTCATCAACTGCAGATAGTCGACGACGACCAAGTCCAGTCTGCTCTGCGCCCGCTGCAGGCGCCGCGCTTTGGCCCGCATCTCCGAAAGCGAGATGCCGGGAGTGTCGTCGACGAATATCTTCGATTCGGCAAGCTTTTCGAGCGCGGTGGTCAACTTATCGCGATCTTGCCGGGGAATGAATCCGGTCTGAATCTTCTGCATGGAGACCATCGCCTGCGAGGCCAGCATGCGGCGCAGCAGCGATTCCTTCGACATTTCCAGCGAGAAGATGGCGACCACCTTGCCATCATGCACCGCCGCATTCTCGGCGATGTTGATGGCCCAGGCCGTCTTGCCCATGCTGGGGCGGGCGGCGATGATGATCAGGTCGGAGGCCTGCAATCCGCTGGTCATTTTGTCGAATGCCTGATAGTGGGTGGCCAGCCCGGTGACTTCCCGCTGCTGCGCATACAGGTTGTCAATGGTGCCAAAGGAATCGCGAACAATCTCCGGTATGCCGACGAAGCCGCGGGTGATACCGCGTTCGGAGACGGCGAGCAGTCCGGACTCGGCTGTATCGAGAACCATCAGAGCGTCATCGCTCTGGTCGACCGCTTGGGTGATCGCGGTGGTGCAGATGCCGATGAGCTGCCGCCCCAGCGACTTGTCTTTGACGATGCGGACGTATTCCTCGATGCTGACGCGGCGCGGCAAGCCCTCGGTGAGCGAGGCCAGATAGGCGACGCCGCCGATCGACTCCACCTCCTTACGGCGAGATAACTCCTCAGCCAGAGTTACGATATCGACGGCGCGTCCGGCCTCGATCAGCTCGGCCATCCGGCTGTAGATGCGGCGGTGCGAATCCAGCAGGAAGTCGTCGGCGGAGATCCTTTCCGCCGCTTCGTTGAAGCTGTGATTGTCGAGCAGGATGGCGCCCAGGATGGCGCGCTCCGCCTCGATACTGGCGGGAAGCCCGCGCTCGAATGAAAGGTCGGCAGTCGCAGCCATCACGTCTCCAAAGGTTTTCAAGGATTAGTGTAGGCCATGAAAAATCGCCGGCGCGGAAAGCTTGCCCGTGGGAATCAGGGTCTTCACTGTGGATATTTCGGCGATAATTAGCTGAGAGATCCTTGCGATGCGAGCTTTTATCAAAGACCAGTCTGCGCGTGCATCCGGATGGCGGATCGCCGTTCTGTTTTGCGCCGCTAGCTTAGCGGCCGGCAGGGGCGCCCAAGCACAGACCCGGCCGGCGGTGACCAACGGCACCCAAGTGCCGCCAGAGGTCCGGGAGATGCAGGCGGTGGAGGATCGCTGGACCGACGCGATAAACAAGCGCGACCAATATGGACTGGAGCTGGTGCTGGCTCCGCAATTCATTGGGGTTTCAGCAAGCGGAGATGTGACCACCCGCGATCAGCAGATTGGCAGACTTTTCATAAAGGGCGAAGAGCCGGTCTCGATTGAGCAGAAGGTCATCAGCACCAGATTCATCGGCGATGTGGCCATCGTGAACGGCACCTACGTCAAGCATTGGAAGCTGGACAAAGGGCCGTTGGATGAGCAAGGCATTTACCTGCATGTCTTCGAGCGTCGAGGCGGAGGCTGGCTCTGCCTTAACTCCCAGCAGACGGTGGTGGCGGAGAGAGGGAAAGCCATCGCAGCAGCCAAGTCCAAAGCCGCGCCGAAGTCCAGCAGCAGCGCCTCCCTCCCGTTTCATATTCCCCTTATTTACAAAGGTCCATCCAGCAGCCAGCCGGCGCCCGCTCCGGGAAGCAACGAACCGCAAAATTAGCGGGGTTTTCACTGTAGCGTAGACCGAATAAAATGTTGTCATCTCTCCACTACGCTTCGCTGTGTCGAAAATCGTCCTGCAAAACCTGGGTGCCCCATATCTGGCGCGCTCTTTGCGCTAGATGTGGGAAAACCGCAGATCTCTCCACTCCGCTGCGCTCCGGTCGAGATGACAAAGTAGGTGTAATTGCCAACCAAGCCTTCCTCAACCCAATTTTCATCCTCTTGCGTGGGCCGCGGGCCCATCAACGCTCCGGGTCGAGATGACAAAGTTAGGTTTTGCTGCCAACCCAACCTTTCTCAACCCAATTTTCATCTCCTCGGGTGGGCCGCGGGCCTAGAAGGTTGAAACCGATTCTCCTCTTCCTGCATCCTTCCAGCATGGAATATAGACAGCTTGGCTATTCTGGATTGAAGGTCCCTGCGCTCAGCTTCGGCGCGGCTACCTTTGGCGGCGGCAACGAATTTTTCAAGGCATGGGGCGAGACCGATGTAGCGGAAGCGACCCGCATTGTCAGCATCTGCCTGGATGCCGGCCTCAACCTCTTCGACACAGCCAACGTATATTCCCAAGGGCTGTCAGAGGAGATCCTAGGCAAGGCAATTCACGGGCGCAGGGATAAGCTTCTGATCTCCACGAAAGCCACCTTCCCCATGGGCGACGGCCCGAACGAACTCGGATCGTCGCGCAGCCACCTGACACAACAGGTGGAGGCGAGTCTGCGCCGCCTGGGCACGGACTACATCGACATCTATCACATGCATGGCTTCGATGCGACCACACCTATCGAAGAGACGCTGGATACGCTCACTACATTCGTTCGCCAGGGAAAAGTGCGCTACATCGCGTGCTCGAATTTCTCTGGGTGGCACCTGATGAAGTCGCTCGCCATATCGAAACAATACGGGTGGGAGCGCTATGTCGCGCACCAGGTTTACTATTCCCTGGTCGGCCGTGACTACGAGTGGGAGTTGATGCCGCTGGGCCTGGACCAGCATGTTTCCGCGCTTATCTGGAGTCCGCTGGGTTGGGGGCGCTTGACGGGGAAGATCCGCCGCGGCCATCCGCTGCCAGAAAAAAGCCGTCTGCACAAAACCGCCGAGAACGGGCCGCCGGTCGACGATGAGTATCTCTACACTGTGGTCGATGCCCTAGAGCAGGTTGCCAAGGAGACGGGGAAGACTGTTCCCCAGGTGGCTCTGAACTGGCTTCTGCAACGCCCAACCGTAGCCAGCATCATCATCGGCGCCCGCAATGAAGAGCAGCTCAAGCAAAACCTTGCCGCCGCTGGATGGAATCTGGACGCGGACCAGGTGGCCAAGCTGGATGCGGCCAGCAATGTTACTCCGGCCTATCCGTATTGGCATCAGCGTCAGTTTCTTCAACTGAATCCGCCGCCGGTTTAGAAAGTGTTGCGGAAAAATTCTGGATTGAGAATTTGTGGAATCCCAGGTCCCAGAATCGGACCTGGGGCACCCAGGATTTGTTGAAGAGTTGGAGAATTGACCGGCTTCTGCAGATCAGCAGGCGCGGCCTGTTTAAGATGACAGCATGTCACTCTTAAAGGTAATCGTCCTTGCCGTAGTGCAAGGCTTGGCGGAGCTGCTCCCGGTTTCGAGTTCGGCGCATGTGGTGGTGGCGGAGAAACTGATGGGCCTGGACCCGTCTTCGCCTGCCATGACTCTCTTACTGGTCATGCTGCATACCGGCACCATGTTCGCCGTGATTGTTTATTTCTGGCGGCAATGGCGGGAGGCGTATTTTGAGAGCGCGGAGGCGTTCAAGAAGTTTGCCGGAAGGGTGATTCTGGCGACTGCGCTGACGGCAATCATCGGCGAAATCATCATCAAAATTATCGAGAAGACCTATTTCCGGGACGTGCCGCACGCGCAGATCGAAGATCTGTTCAGCCATCTGGAGATCGTCGCTCCGGCTTTGGCAGTGGCCGGAGTGCTGATTCTGATTGCCGGCATCTTTGAAAGACAGCACCGGGAGAAGCGCAATGCCGAAGCAACAGGTTTGAGCCTGAACCAGGCGGGGATCATCGGGGCGGTACAAGGACTCTGCCTTCCCTTCCGCGGTTTTTCACGCTCCGGCGCGACCATTTCCGCAGGCATACTTTCCGGCGTGAGGAAGTCTCAGGCGGAGACCTTCAGCTTTGCTCTGGCTGTCGTTCTCACTCCGCCGGTAGTCATACGCGAGGCCATGCGGCTGGTACATGCAAAACACCTCAGCGGAGCGGCGGACCTGACCTCCGCCGCGCTTCCCAGCCTCCTGGGCGCAGTCTTCGCATTTCTCGCCGGACTGCTGGCGCTGAAATGGCTGAGCCGCTGGCTCGAGGGCGGCTGGTGGTATCTCTTCGGCATCTATTGTTTGGTGGCTTCGGCGGCGGTGATGTATCTCCATCACATCGGTTACTGATGGGGCTATTGATGGTTGGAGGCGGGGGCCACTGAAGCGATCGAGACTGCATCCCGGCCAAAGAAGCTCATCTTGATCTCGGTCTCCACTTCAACCGGGCCGCCGCTACTTTGATAGGGACTGAAGCGCCACTGGCGGACCGCGCGCATTCCAGCCTCCGCCAATCGGGGGTTGCCGCTCAATACGGTTACGTCTTTGACCGAGCCGTCGGCGCCCACCAATGCCCTGAGTTGCAACTCGCCAACCAGGTTGCGTTGGGAAACGACAGGATAAGCAAAATGCCCCTGCGGAAGTTCGGAGACAAAGAGCCGTTGGGACGCGCCGGCAGGAAGATGCACCGATGCGGCAGGCGGCAATGTATTCCGAGAAGCGAGCGCGGGCTGAACCGGCGGAGGTGCGGCCAAGTGCGCCGGTCGAGGAGTCTTGGGTAAGCGAGCGGGCGTCGGGGAAGCCGGAAGGGGGCTGGTTGGTGACTTGATCTCGTTCGCAGCCTGCCTTACTGGCGCCGATACCGTTTGGGGACTCTTTCTCTGTCCTCTTGGAAAGAGCGATATCAGCATCACCGCGGCGCAAACGGCAAGCAGCGCGCCCCAGGCGGCCCATTGCCGGACGGGGAAATCTGGAACCTCCAACTTCGGCGAAGACGCTCGCGGCGCTGCCGGTTCCATTGTCAACACGGTTGCTTGATGGGCGGAGGCCGCCGGCTTCGAGCCCATGTTCTCTACGACTCCGAAAACTGTATTGCTTGCGACCGGCAGAGTCGGCTTTACGATCGCCGACCGGGACAGCTTCTCAATCAGTCGGCGGTCGCGGCGGCTCAAAACCTGAGGAGGAAGAACGTGAAAGTGGCGGAATGTCCAGCCAAGACGAATGCGTTGCCACCATGACGGAAAGAGGTAGACGGGTCCGGTCTCAGTGCGCAGCTCGAGAAGCTGCGCGCGATTCGCTTGGCTGCCGCCGGGAATTAGCTGCCCCATGTTCCACATTGAAGGTCTACGCTCCGAAGCTCACGCAGCGGCTTGCCTACACTTTTCGGGGAATTGGGGGGAGGGGGGATGGTCCGGTGCAGCAAGTCTTTCTGCAGAACTATCTTATGACAATATTGAAGCGGTTGTCAGGCGGCGATAGCGGCTGTGGAAGCCTTCCGCATTTATGCGTGGGGGTAGGAGCGCTTCAGCGCTCCGGGCATTTGCGGCACCCAGGATTGGTCGAAGGGAGAGCTTGCAAGGCAGAGTCTCACCCAGGATTGGCCGAGGGAGTACAAATTCTAAAAATGCCGGCATATCAGTTGATTGATGGTAGAAAGGGTTACATCGAAATGAGCAGATTCCTCACGGTTATCGCTTTGTATGTATGTGTGTTTGGGGGCAGCTTGCATGCCCGGGGAGAGACCAGGGTTTGCGATCCGCGCGACTTTGGCGCCAAGGCCGACGGCGCGACCAAGGACACTCGTGCGATTCAATCGGCTATCGATGACTGTGCACGGAAGGGCGGAGGAATCGTCAAGCTGAGCGGCGGCACCTTCCTCAGCGGTCCTATTGAGTCTCAAGAGCAACATCACACTCGAAGTGGATAAAGGCTCGACCCTGCTCGGTTCCTCCGATCACGGCGACTATCCGCCCAAGATGGAGTTTCGCGAGCCGGCATTGCAGCCGCTGGTGAGCGCAACCAACGCCGGCAATGTTTCGATCATGGGCCAGGGCGTGATCGACGGAGCGGGCGAGAGCTGGTGGAGGATGGCGCGCCGCTTCAAGGATACCGGCATCATGGGATCCGGCCATCCACGCCCGCGGCTGGTGGTCTTCGACCATTTGCAAGCACATCCGGGTGGAGGGTGTAACGCTCCAGAATGCAGCGTTCTGGCAGCTAGTGCCGTATTACTCCGACGACGTCGTCATCCGCAATATCAGGGTGTTGGCTCCCGCCGATTCTCCCAACACCGACGCCATCGATCCTTTCTCCTCCAGCAACGTAACCATCGATCACGTCTATGCGGATGTAGGCGATGACAATATCGCGATCAAGTCCGGGGCTATCAATTCACCCGGCGGCGACCAACCCAGCAGAGACATCCACATCTCCGATGCGACCTTCCTGCACGGTCACGGTCTTTCTGTGGGCAGCGAGATCGCGGGAGGCGCGCAGAATATCACCGCGGAGCGCATTCACTTCAAGGGAACGACGAACGGCATCCGCATCAAGGCAAACCGCGACCGCGGCAACGATGTCAGCCATCTGCTATTCCGCGACATCGACATGCAAGGGGTGAAGACGGCGATCCTGATCAGTGAGTACTATCCCAAGGCCATGCCTGAAGGAACGGTTGCCGCCGCCCCGGTCACCAGGCTGACCCCGCACTTCCATGACTTTGTTATCGAAAACCTCACGGCTGCCGGTAGCGAGACCGCGGGCGTCATCATCGGGCTTCCCGAATCGCCGGTTCGGGGTGTGATTCTAAAGAACGTTTCGATCCATGCGGCGAAGGGAATGACCGTCGGCTATGCCGAGGTGACGGGCAAGAATGTTTCCATCCAACCGCAAACAGGCGAGGCCATCGTTTCTCTGGCCGGCGCCCATGTGTCGATGAACTAGATTCCGCACTGCAACAGAAGCTGTGGCACGAGATTTGTGATGGAAGCAGATTCCCTTTCGGGAATCTGCTTCTGTTCTGTCAGGCACACTCGGTTGCCAGGCCGGGTTTACTCGCTCGATGCCGAGCGAGTGGACTTGGACTTGCGTCCAGTAGTTGATGGTGGGCTATTTTTTTGCGGAGTCAACCATTTCCTTCAGTGAAGGTTTCTCTCAGATAAGGACGTAAATAAGTGACGTGGAGAATCTCTCGTGGTCAGTCACTGTTTCAATCCGAAGTGCCGAAAACCCCTGCTGTACCTGCGCGAGGGAAAAATCTATGTCTTTGAGCTCCGGGACCCGGCGGCTTTGCCTTCCAAGAGAGGCAGTTTGGCTCGCCGGCTAGAGCATTTCTGGCTCTGTGGGCCGTGTTCCGAGGCCTTTCGCATGGAGAAGGCCGGCGACAACAGCGTCCGCGTCATAGCCAAACCGCCTGAGGCGCTGTCCGCCTGATACGGATTGCTTGAGGTCAGCTCTTGATGGTAGGCAACTGGGGGACCCACTCCACAACCTCACGATCATAGGCTCCCATCAGCGCCTGCCAGCGGATGTAGGCGATATCCTGAAGCATCTTCCACCCATCCTTCAAGTAGCTGAGCCGTGAACGTTCATCGTGGCCCCAGGTCACGGGCACCTCGCGCACTGTGTATCCGCGCTTGAGAGCGATAAAGAGCAGCTCCGGATCGAAGCCCCAGCGGTCGATTCGCTGCAGTTGAAAAACGGTTTGCGCGACGGGCCGGCGAAAGGCCTTGAATCCACATTGCGTATCCGCAAAGGGCAGTCCCATGATCAGACGGGTAACTGCATTGAAGCATCGCCCAAAAAACTGCCGGTACAGCGGCTGCTGCAAAGTCTGGCGTCCGCGCTCCAGCCAGCGCGATCCGATAGCGATATCGGCTCCCTGGCGCAGCGCGGCGAAGAGGTGCTCGGCTTCCTCCATGGGCGCGGAGAGATCGGCATCGGTAAACATCACGATTTCACCGCGGGCGCTCAGTACTCCGTGGCGTACGCTGAAGCCCTTGCCCCGGTTTTGCTGGTTTTCCAGCAGCCGAACCTCGGGATGGAGCACGGCGAAGGCGCGAACGATGGCGGCAGTGGCGTCGCTGGAACCGTCATTGACCACCAAAACCTCGGCCGGCCAGCCGCGCTCATGAATGCAGCGCAAAACCTCAAGCAGCGCATTCCCGATGCGGGCGCCCTCGTTGTATGCCGGGATCACAATGCTATAAAGGGGTTCTGCCATAAACTTTTCTTGCCCACCACCTGGTCTGCCCGCAAATGAGTTTTTTCGGGGGAATGGACTCTAGCGATGAGCTTTACAGATGAATCCTTCAATGATACGCCCGGTCTGACCGCGTCTACTACGGCAGACCGGCTGTTTAGACGTGTGGGAACAGTTATTTAGACGCAGAGCGGGGCGATTTGTTGATCCCGTCACCCGGCTGCGGGAGGGCGCCTCGGATTTTCTTCCCATATACGGTCGATTTGCTGCATCTACTATGGTTAACAAGGGTTAACCTATTCCTGGAGCACATCGACCATGACCAAAGCAGACCTGGTTGAGGAAGTCACGCATCTTGGCGATCTGACGCGCCGCGACGGAGAGACGATTGTCGACACGATTTTTGACTCCGTGATCCATGCGCTGCGCTCGGGTGACAAGATTGAGATCCGCGGTTTCGGAAGCTTCCGCATACGGCAGCGCCAGCCGCGGACCGGGCGCAATCCCAAAACAGGCGCCAAGGTGGACGTCCCCGCGAAGCGCGTTCCTTACTTCAAGCCAAGCAAGGAGTTGCGCGATTTGGTGAACCCCAAGGGCGGCGGCCCGGAAACCGAGCCGGATGCCGCGGCGGAGGCCAAAGGCGAGGGCCACAACGCCGCCTGATTTTTTTGAGGGGAAGGTCCCTCACGCGTGCGGGGTTGTCCAAACGAGAAATAGATCTTTCGTTTCTGGTACAGAGCCGGGTGCCCCAGGCTCGCGGAGCTAGCCTTGAGCTAGCCTGGGTCTTTTTTTCTGCACTACAGATAATCCTTTGCACGGCAAGAGCAACGACACCGTTCATTGAGATCTGTGGAATCCCAGGCACCCAAGATAGGTTGAAGGAAACCCGCCGCAATCCTGGTCAGGGTTTAATTCCGATTACGCTCAGCATGCGGCCGGTGAATCCCTGTTCTTTGCGGTGAGAGAAGAAGCGTTCTGTCTGGCAGGCGGTGCATTGCCCGGCGACAAAGATGGCGGCGGGTGTGAGGCCCGCGGCCAGCAACTGCCGCCGGTTCGCTTCGGCCAGATCCAGATGCAAGGCCGGTCCCAGGCTGCCGTGCCCCGGCGCCCGCGCGGTCATGAAGAGAAGCGGATATTTCTGTTTAACCGCATCGGAATCGGAGACTTCCCGGAACAATTCCGAAGCGTAGGCGAACTGTGACTCGAACTGATCACATACCTCTTCGCCCACGGCATAGCAGCATTGCCCAATGCCGGGCCCGATGGCGGCCACCAAATCCTTCGGCTTGGAGCCAAATTCCAGGCGCATACGGCCGACGCCGTTTTCAACGATGCGCGCCAAAGTGCCCCGCCACCCCGCGTGATAGGCCGCCACCACGCGCCGCTTGCGGTCGGCCAACAGGACCGGGAGACAGTCCGCTGTCTGGATTCCCAAAAGCACTCCAGGCGTGGCGGTCATCAGGCCGTCCCCTTTAAGAATCGCCGGCTCAACGCATCCGTCTACCCTATGGACAAGCGAGGAATGGATCTGCTTGATGGTGACCAGCACAAGCTCTTGGTCGGCTGCGCATACCGCCTTCAGAAAGAGCTTGCGGTTGGCAGTGACGATCTCCACTTGATCCGCGGCGGTAAAGCCTAGATTCAGGTCGGAACCACGCTCAGATCCAGGATGGTAAACCTTGGTCTTTCCGCCTGTGCGGGTGCTAAAGCCATGAATCAGCCAGCCGAGGTTCGGATCGGCGGTCCAGCCAGGAACCTGAATTACCTCGAGCGAGCGCGAACTCTGGCGCGCGCCGCTCTCAGCCAATAGCCTGTCGATCTCCTCAAGCGTGGATTTGCAATGGTGGCGGAGGGTCATGAACAAGTCCATTGTACGTTTGCCCGGGCGCAAGACTGCTGCTAGGGAGCGGATGGGCCCGCCTTCCCGCGGGCCCGCTCAAGAGGCTTCAAAGGATGGGATAACCTGGGGATTTTCGAGGATGAGAGCCCGCCATGGCGGAGCTTCAGATAGAGATGGATGTCACTTCTAGGGTGGGGTGAGTGTCAGAAGTAGCCTCTAGTCTGCTTGGTTAAGATGCATTTTTGCCTGCGGAGTTGTTCCACATTCCCCGAAGTTTGGGTTTTTTTCCACAGAAAGCCGGCATCATTTGACTGTATCCGGTCGAAAAAGCCGCTCGACTGCCCTACTCACGGTTAGACGAGGCACGAATCTCTGAGCAAAGACCTGTATCCGGCCGCTTCGATAAGGAATAACCCAGCGCTTGCCCCGGGCCAGGCCTTCCAGGCCGCGCTGCGCAACTTCCTTGGATGATTGATATTTGCGGTTCTCCTCGGGCCGGGACCCCGCAATCTGACTGAACTCAGACTCGGTCGGGCCGGGACTGAGCGCGCTCACCAGCACCCCATAGCGTTTTACTTCCTCGGCCAGGGCCTCTGCCAGAAAGCGGTCGAAGACTTTGGTGGCCGCATAGGTCGCCATATAGGGCACAGGCTGAAACGAGGCGGTCGAGGCCACGATCATCATGTCTCCGCGCCGGCGGTCCACCATGGCGGGAAGGAAGAGGCGCGTCAGATGGACTACGGCAGTGCAATTGACCTCGACCATCTTGAGTTGATTTTCGAGGTTGGAGCGAAGGAACTCGCCGTATTCGCCGAAACCGGCATTGTTGACCAGCAGATCGACAGGGATGCCGGCTCCCTCGGTTGCGTCGAATATACGCCGCGGAGCTTCCGGCAGGGAGAGGTCGGCGACAATCTCCTGGGTCTGAATGGAATGCTCGCGGCGCAGGCGTTCTCCTAATGCCTCCAGCCGGTCGCCTCGGCGTGCGGTCAGGATAAGATTGACCCCTGCGGCCGCAAGCTCGACGGCAATTGCTTCACCGATTCCTGCGCTGGCGCCGGTTACCAGTGCCCACTTGCTCTGCCATCTATTGCGCACAATCGTTGATGCCATGGCTTTTCTCCTATTTTTGGGTGATACGGTCCCTGCGGGACTCGAATGGCAGGGGTGCTGCCTGATCAGCAGCTTCTAGCCGTTCCATAAATTTGTCATCTCGACCGGAGTGAAGCGCAGTGGAGAGATCTGCGGTTTGTGTGTCACTGCGGATCCCGTCACTCCGCTTTAGTCTCACTCAGATGTGGGAAACCGCAAATCTCTCCACTGCGCTTCGCTCCGGTCGAGATGACAAAGGAAGGTGTAATTGCCAACCAAGCCTTTCTAAACCCGACTTTCATCCCTTTGGGTGGGCCACAGGCCCATGAGCACTCCGGCAAGGGGATGACAAAGTTAGGTGTAATTGCCAACCAAGCCTTCCTCAACCCGATTTTCATCTCCTTGGGTCGGCAGCAGGACCATGAACGCTCCGGTCGAGATGACAAATAGGTAGCTTGTTTAGCCGCTGAGGGACTGGGTCTCGAATTCTTCTCCGATCCAGTGTTCAAAGGCATCCATGGTCTGTTGGCGGCCGAGGAAGTCCTGGATCAGCTCGCGTCCCGGCTTCGATCCTCCGGGTTCGAGAATCGCCTGGCGATAACGCATCGCCGTGGGCCCTTCGAGCAGATTCGAGCGGTCGAATTGATTGAAGAAATCAAGCGCGATGACCTTGTCGAACATATAGGCGTAGTAGTTGGAGGAGTATCCGGTGAGGTGGGTAAAGCTCGCATACATGCGATTGCCATCGACCCATTCATAGGGCAGCAGGCGCTTATAACCCTGCTCCAGCAGCACGTCCGGATCGAGGCCGGCGGAGGGCCGGTTGTGCAGCTCGAGCGAATAGCTGGTGTAGAAGAGCTGGGTACGCACTCCATCTGCGCGTCCGAAAGCGCTGGCCCGGTTCATCCGCTCAACCAACTCCTCGGGGATCGGCTCGCCAGTCTGATAATGCCGGGCAAAGGTGGCCAGCAGCTTGGCGTCATGGAAGAACTCCTCCAGCATCTGCGACGGCACTTCCACGAAATCGCCTTCGGTGGCGATCCCGCTCACCCCCGCCCAATGCTGCTGCCCGCCCAGGATGGCGTGCATCAAGTGTCCGAATTCGTGAAAGAAGGTCACCACGTCGCTGTATTGCATCAGTCCCGGTTCGCCCGGTTTGCCGCCGGGAAAATTGCAGATCAGCGCTGCTTGGGGCTGCTGGCGGCCGCGAATTCCGGGAATAAGCGGAGCGGCGCTGAACCACTTGTCCTTGCCCTCGCGCGGGTGCATATCGAGATAGAACCGGCCGACCAGCTGGCCGCGGTCATAGACGTCCCAGGCAGTTACTGACGGCTCCCAGACCTGGGCCTCTTTCGCCGGCTCGAAATGAACGTGGAAGAGCTTTTCCGCGGTCGCGAGCACGCCCTTCTCCACCTGTTCGTAGGGGAAATAGGGCCGCACCGACTGAGAATCGAAATCGAAGGCCGTGCGCCGGTACTGTTCGTACCAGTATCCCCGGTCGCTGCTCTTGAGCGCGCTCAGTCCGGGCTGCTGTTGGCGGGCGAACTGGAGAACCATGCCGTATTCGCGCTCGGCTCCGCCGCGTGAGGCTCGCTCCAGCTCGGCGATAAAGGTTTTCATGTTCGCGGCCGACGCGATCAATTGATTTGCCGTCGCCAGATCCGCCCACGAGGTGAAACCCAGGATAGAAGCTATCTGCTCCCGCACCTGGAGCAGGTGCAAGAGCACTTGGCGATTCACCGGGTAAGCCCTGGTGTTGTATGCGCGAAACATGCGCAGCCGCAGGTCGTCGCTCTTGGCAAAGGTCATCACCGGCTGCATGTCGGGATAGTCGGTGGTGAGGGTGATGACGCCGTGCTCATCCGGGGGATGGTTCTTGATGTAGTCAGGCGGTAGCCCATCGAGCTCGGACGCCGGCCGCACCTCCACGAGGTTTACGTTCTCTTGCACGTTATTGCTGAAGGCCAGAGATAGCTCGGTCGCCCGGTCGAAGAGCTGGCGCACACGCAGACGCGTGGGCTCATCCTTATCGACTCCGGCTAAACGATAGTTCAACAGGGTTTGGGAGACATAGTGCCGGGTGGCAGCGTCGGCAGGGGAGAGATCCATGGCCTCTATGGCATGGAAAACATCCTGATTGAGGGAAAGCGCGGTGGCCGCTTCGGCAACTCTCTGGGTCAGCTCACGGGCTTTGTCCCGAACCTCTTTCTCCGGATAGACGCTATCCAGGAGCGATGCCTGCGAACCTGCGGCGCTCAAGGCAGCCACGGCATCATCGTAAAGGCGGAGAGTATTTTCGACGGTCCGCGGCCCGGCGGCGGAGATCAACTGCTCGATGCGTTTCCGCTGCCCTTCAAGCTTGGCGTTGACCCAGGCTTCCAAGGCCGCCGCAGTCAATTGGCCGCCATTTGGCTCGACCCAGGGATTCAATGGGAGTTCCGGTGGAGTTATAGCTTTGGTCTCTTCCGTGGCAAAGTCAGGCGCTTTTGGCATATTTCCTCTTAAGTCTCCAGGGTAAACCCAGAGGGGTAGACCAGGATGGGTAAACCAGGGAGTTATGAGCCGGCGCTCACCTGTTGCCTCCTTTGATGTAAGGTAAACGGTGAATCTACACGGCCAGCTGGTTCTATTGCATGCTAAGCCTGTTAAGATTCGAACCATTGTATGCATTCTGCCGCTACAGCTTTCTCCCCTCAGTTCTTGCGCTCACGCATAGGCAAGGTATGTGTCGCGATTACCGGGTCTACGCCGGTAGAAATGCTGGATCGGGCGAGCGCGGCGGCGCGCGAGAATCCATTCTTGGAGTTCCGGCTGGATTACCTGGCCAAACCTCTGGCCGCGATGCCCAAATTGAAGCAATTCCTGGCGGAACATGGAGAGGTCACAGCTATAGCGACCTGCCGGCGAGCTGCCGGAGGGGGTAAGTTCCAAGGAACGGTTGCAGCCGAGCTGGAGGTGCTGCAGAAGGCCGCTTCCAGTGGATTCCATCTAATCGACTTGGAATTGCAGTCCGCGGAAGCTATCAAGGCGACGGAAATGGAAAAGCTGCGCACGCGCGGGGCGGCTTTGATCATCTCCCACCATGACTTTCAAGCAACCAAGGATTTGGATGGAATCTTCGAACGCATCCGGCCTTATGAGCCGGAGTTCATCAAGATCGTCTCCACCGCCAAATCGCTCTCTGACAACATAGTAATGATGCACTTTCTGGAGCGCGCTCATGACATGGCCAACCTGATCGGCATTTGCATGGGGGAGCAGGGACTGGTCAGCAGGGTGCTGGGAATTCGCGCGGGCAGCGTCTTCACCTTCGCCTCGGCCGCGGAAGGCGAAGAGACAGGATCGGGGCAGATCGCCGCGCGCACCCTGCTTGAGACCTACCGGATAGGGCAGATCGATGCTGCTACCAAGGTCTACGGCGTCTGCGGCAACCCGATCAAACACTCGCTTTCGCCGATCATGATGAACACCGCCTTTCGCCGTGAAACTGTGAATGGGGTTTACCTGGCGTTGCAAACCACCAAGCTCAGCGACCTGCTCAAGCTGGTGCGGGAAGTGCCGTTGCACGGCTTAAGCGTGACCATGCCGCTGAAGCAGGAAGTGATGAAGCATCTGGAGAATACCGACCCGGTGTCGGCGGAGATCGGTTCCTGCAACACCATTGTCCGCTCGCAGGATGGCAAGCTGTATGGCTTCAACACGGACGAGGGCGGGATCGTGCGCCCGCTGGAAAGGCGGCTGGCGCTTAAGGGAGCCAAAGTGTTGGTGCTAGGGGCGGGCGGAGCTGCGCGCGCAGCGGTTTTCGGGTTGAGCCGCAGAGGCGCCGAAGTAGTGGTGCTGAACCGCACGCCGCAGACCGCGCAAAAGCTGGCGCGCGAAGCCAAGGCCAAGACCATCCGGCGCGACCAGGTGGCCAAGTCCAGCTTCGACGTTATCGTGAACGCGACCCCGGTCGGCATGTACGGAGTGAAACCGCAGCACATTCTTGAAGCGAAAGAGATCAATGCCCGGCTGGTCTTTGACCTGGTGTATAACCCGGTGGATACTCCGCTGATTCGCATGGCGCGGGAAAAAGGGATTCACGTCATCACCGGTATCGAGATGTTCGTCCAGCAAGGCGCGCGGCAGTTTGAAATCTGGACGGGAAAGCCGGCGCCTGAAGATGAGATGTTGCGGGTGGTTGTTCATGCCCTGCGCCAGCGGGCAGAAACAACTTCGGCCGAGCCCCGCAAGTAAACGCATCCGGCGGCTGCGAAACCTGCATCCCATTGATGAGCCGCTTATGACAATGATGAATCGCCGGCGCTTCAATGCGGTTCTCGCCGCGCTTAGCCTCTCCCCAGCAAGCCAGGCGATGGCGGGAGGACCTACTGCTCCTGAGCCTGAGATCCTCCGGCTCTCGCGCAACGGGTGGATGCCGAATAATCCGCGGCTGCCGGTCCTGCTCTACAGGTCTGTTCTTCCCGAGCCGGTCGAAGATCCGGCGTCTGTGTTTGAGGCGCAATTCGGACGCAACGGATGGCCGCCTCAATGGCGCAATGGGATCTATGACTTCCACCACTATCACTCGACAGCGCACGAAGTGCTGGGCATTGCCATCGGCCGCGCTTTGGTGATGCTCGGCGGAGAAAACGGAACCGAGGTCACGGTGCGGGCCGGGGATGTAGCTGTGCTGCCAACCGGCACCGGCCATTGCAAGTTAAAGGCGACCGCGGATTTCTTGGTGGTGGGCGCTTATCCGCCGGATCAAGCCTCGGATATCTGCCGCAGTGCGCCTTCCGCGGCGGATAGCAAGCGCATGGAGCACTTACCCTTTCCCGCTTCCGATCCGGTAAGCGGAAAGTCCGGCGCGCTGCGGAGGTTGTGGCGAGTGGACGATCACGCCTAGGGGACCGAACCCTCGATTGAGATTGGTGGAATCCCACATCTGGCGCAAAGAGCGCGCCAGATATGGGGCACCCAGGATCTGTTGAAGGGTGAACTTCAAAAAACGAAACCGCACTCAGCTCCAATAGCTGCGGTCGAGGGTGCGGTATTGGATAGCTTCGGCGATGTGGCCTATGGCGATATCCGGCCGGGCTTCGAGGTCGGCGATGGTGCGCGCCACTTTCAGGATGCGATCGTGCGCGCGGGCGCTTAAGCCTTGCTGCTGCATGGCCCGCTCCAGGAGGCCTTCGGCGTCGGATGAAAGCTCGCAGTAAGTTCGGATCTGGCGGGTGCTCATCTGGGTGTTGGCATGAATACGATCCGCGGCGAAGCGCGTATGCTGGCGCTCGCGCGCCGCCAGCACGCGTTCGCGAATCTGTTCCGAACCCTCGCTCGCGGCGCCTCCGCGCAGCTCCCGGTACTGCACCGCGGGAACTTCAATATGGATGTCGATGCGATCCAGCAGCGGTCCGGAGACTTTGGATACATAGCGCTGCATCATGGGCGGAGTGCAGAGACATTCGCGTGACTTGTCGTTGAAGTATCCGCAAGGACATGGGTTCATCGCCGCAGCGAGCATGAAGCGCGCAGGAAAGCTGAGCGACATGGAGGCGCGGGCAATGGTCACGGTGCCATCTTCCAGCGGCTGGCGCATCACTTCGAGCACATTGCGCGGAAACTCAGGCAGCTCATCCAAAAAAAGAACACCATTATGGGCGAGCGAGACTTCACCTGGACGAGGGACCGAGCCGCCGCCGATCAAACCGGCATCGGAGATGGTGTGATGCGGCGAGCGGAAAGGCCTATGGGTGACTAGACCTGCTTCCGCGTCGAGAACGCCGGCCACAGAATGAATCTTGGTGGTCTCCAGCGCTTCCTCGAATCTGAGGGGCGCGAGAATCGAGGGCAGCCGCTTGGCCAACATGGTCTTGCCTGAGCCGGGCGGACCAATCATGAGAATGTTATGGCCGCCGGCTGCCGATACCTCCAAAGCGCGCTTGGCGGTGTGCTGCCCGCGAACATCCTTGAAGTCCAATGAGAAGTGCCGCAGCTCGCCGAGAAGAGCTTGGGTATCGACGCGCAGCGGCTGCGCATGGATGCCGCCGTTGGCCGCAGAGTTGAGCAGCTCGCGCACCTGGTTGAGGGAATGGACGGAATAGACATTCAAGCCCTCAACGACTGCGGCCTCGGGTGCATTGGTATGAGGCACGATGAGATTGGCAATGCCTCGGGCGCGCGCGGCGACAGCGATGGACAGCACGCCAGGAACGGAGCGAAGCGCGCCATCCAATCCCAATTCTCCTACCAGCAGAAACTGGTTGAGGTCGCGCAACTGGAGTGCGCCGTAGGCGCCGAGGATGCCGATGGCCATGGGCAGGTCGAATCCCGCGCCTTCTTTTTTAGGTCGGCCGGAGCCAGGTTGATCGTGATCTGCGTAGGCGGAATATCAAACCCGGAATTTTTAATGGCGGCGCGGACGCGGTCGCGGCTCTCGCGCACCGCGGCGTCGGGCAGACCTACGGTGTGAAAGCGGTCCTCCAAAGTCTTGATGCCGGAGTAGTCCACTTCCACATCGATGATGTGCGCATCGATGCCATAGACCGCTGCGCTGAGAGCCTTGAATAGCATTCCAGGATCCGATCGAACTCGGAGTATAGCAGGAGGATCTGCGCGCCGCGATACACCTTATGGGGCTGGATGGGTCTGGCGCCTTTGCTTTTCTTTCTGTCATTCCCGCAGGGAATCTGCTTTATGCCCGAGAGACCAGAAGCAGATTCCCTGCGGGAATGACAGAAAGAAAAGCAAAGGCAAATACAGAACGCTATCGTTCTACGGCCATGGCTACAGAGTTGCCGCCGCCGAGACACAACGCCGCTACTCCGCGGCGAGCGCGGCGGCGCATCATCTCATAAATCAAATCAACCAGAATGCGCGCGCCGCTTGCGCCGATGGGATGGCCGATCGCGACTGCTCCTCCGTTGACATTCACCTTTGCACGATCGAGGCCAAGCTCCTTGATGACGCCGAGCGCCTGCACGGCGAAGGCTTCATTCAATTCATAGAGATCCGGATCGTCCTTCGACCACCCGGCTTTGCGGAGCACACGCTCGATGCCTTCAACCGGCGCCAGCATCACCCACTGCGGATCGATTCCGCTGGTTGCTTGCGCGCGCACCGAGACCAGGGGACGCAGGCCAAGCGACGCTGCCTTCGCCGCGGTCATGACGACCACCGCGGCGGCGGCGTCGTTCACTCCGGGAGCATTGCCGGCGGTGACCGTACCGTCTTTTTTGAATGCGGGCTTCAGCGCGCGCAGGGCCTCAAGGCTGGCATCGGCGCGCACCGATTCATCCCGGTCGAAAAGAATCGAAGGCTGGCCTTTCTTATTGGCGGGGATTTCAACCGGCAGCACCTGAGCCTGGAAGCGGCCATCGCGCCAGGCAGCGGCGGCCTTGCGATGCGAGTCGAGCGCATACTGATCCTGCTCCTCGCGGGTGATCCCATGCTTCTCGGCGACGTTCTCTCCGGTGACGCCCATGTGATAGTTGTTGAAGACATCCCAAAGACCATCGTGCACCATGGAATCGACCACCACTGAGTCGCCCATGCGGAAGCCGCCGCGGCCCTGAGGCAAAAGGTAGGGCGCATTGGTCATCGACTCCATGCCGCCGGCTACAACAATTGAGGCATTGCCGGTTTGGATAGCCTGCACGGCAAGGGCGACGGCTTTCAATCCCGAGCCGCACACTTTGTTGATGGTCATCGCGCTAACTTGAGCGGAGAGTCCGCCGAAGAGGGCAGCCTGGCGCGCGGGATTCTGCCCCAGTCCCGCGGAGACGACGTTGCCCATGATGCACTCGTCCACATCCGCGGGATCGATCCGTGCGCGGCGAACAGCTTCGCGAACCACCAGAGCGCCGAGCTGCGGAGCGGAGAAGGCCGACAAGGAACCTTGAAATTTCCCCACCGGGGTGCGCACCCCGGAGACAATGACGACGTCTTCCATAGACAAACCCCCTCGCATTAGATACTGAAGAGGGCCGCGTTGCCGCAAACTCATTCATAATTCTTGCACCGCGGTAAGCGGCACGGCGATCAGTTCAGAAGGGGCGAGCAATCCATCATAGGATGATGCGATTGAGGGATGCGATCGAGGCGAAGGATGCGATGAATGAAATGACGAATGCAACCGGGGCGGAAGAGCCCGCGGGAAAAGCGGAAGACTCGCTCATAGCACCTTGGTGGCATACGGCGCTGATGATTCTGTTGATTGTCGGCCTCTCGGTGCTTGGAGCGCGGCAAATGCATAGCTCCGCGGGCCGGCCGTTGCGGCTTGTTCCCAATTACCTTATGACCATTGCGTATGAGTGGATTCTAGCCGGGTTGGCGTGGTGGGGAATTCATCTGCGCAAAGTTCCACTGCGGCAATTGATCGGCAAGTGGCGGCCGGCGGCGCGCGGATGGCTGGCCGATTTCGGCGCGGCGCTGGTTTTCTGGGTGGTTGCCCTGATGCTGCTCTCGGTAATAGCCCGAGTGCTGCAACATAGCTTCGGTTCGCGCATCGATCCGCGGAAGATCGCCGAGGTGACACAGAGATTAGCCCCAGTCAGCGGCATGGAGATGGTGTTGTTCTTGATTCTCAGTATCTCCGCCGGAATCTGCGAGGAGTTTGTGTTTCGCGGCTATCTGCAACAGCAGTTCACCCGCATCGGAGGACGCGTCTGGGTAGGCGTGGCGCTCGCAGCGCTGGCCTTCGGCGCCGCGCACGGCTATGAAGGAATTTCCGGAGTGTTGCTGATCGCCGCGTATGGCGCGATGTTTGGCGTGCTCGCGCTGTTTCGCAGAGGACTGCGGACGGGAATGATGGCGCACGTCTGGCACGATTCGGTGAGCGGCGCGGCGCTGGTTTTGCTGCGGCATTATGCCGTTCACTTCGGCGCAAAATGAGACGCTTCCAAGTCGAAGGTTGACCGCGGCGATTCCAAACATCAAACTCTCTGCCATCATTTGTAATTTTTCTCTTGACACTGTTTTTGTAGAACTCTATACATTCGTTAACTGCAAGCTTTCTATTGCAGGTCGATGTCAGAATCGAAAAAGGGAGAATAGAACAATGGCAACTAAAAAAGCAGCAGCGAAGAAGCCAGCGAAGAAGGCAGCCAAGAAGGCCGCTAAGAAGAAGTAAGCAGGCAACGTAACAGGCAACACATTCGGGGGCGCCAAAAGCGCCCCCCGAAGTGTTTTTGCCCGGCGAAGCAAACAAGCCGAAGAAGAAGCAGGACAATAGTGAAGGATGACACGCCGCCGCTGGATTGCCGATAGCTGGGACCAAACAACCGCCTCCCTCAAGGGAGAGCAGGCGGCGCATTTGATTCGCGTCCTGCGGGCCCGGGCCGGAACAGAATTTGAGATCGTCGCCGGGGATCGAGTATGGCGGGCGGCGTTCACCGGCATCAGCGGCGATGCGGCGTTGTTGACGCTGCTGTCGGAGGTGGAAGCGGACCGCGCGCTTCCTGTGACTCTGTTGCTTTCCATTTTTAAGTTCGATCGCATGGAGTGGGTCATCGAGAAAGCGACCGAACTGGGGGTGGAGAGGATCGTTCCCATAATTGCGCGGCGCAGCGAGAAGCACCTTGCCCAAACTGCCCAGGCGCGGGTCGAGCGCTGGCGCCGCATTGCCCGCGAGGCGTCGAAACAATCGCGGCGCTCGGATATGCCCCTGATCGAGAGCGTAGCCGGGTTGAAGGATGCAGCTCGCGATAGAGGCCAGGGTCAGCTCCGTCTGCTTCTGGCGGAGCAGGAGAGATCGACCACCTTGCGCGCGGTGATGGAGATGGCGATCGAAGAAAGCGTCGATCGAAGACCGCCGGTGCGTTTAGCGGTGGGACCGGAAGGCGGATGGACGGCGGAAGAAGAATCGCTGTTCGCGGCGGAGGGCTGGAAGCCGGTGAGTTTGGGTCCGCGCATCTTGCGGGCGGAGACGGCGGGGATCGCCGCTCTTGCCGTGGTCGCGTCTCTGTTTGATTAGCTGGAGAAAGGCAAAGACTGAAGCGAGTCAGCGAGTCAGCGAAATGTCCGACGTCCAACAATCTTGGAGTGCAACGAAGCCCGGGTGCCCCATATCTGGCGCGCTCTTTGCGCCAGATATGGGAAACCACAAAGGATGGAGTATCGCTGACTTGCTGACTCGCTCTAATCTCAACCCTAGTTGAAGAAATCCTTCATCTTACCCAGCAGGCTGCGCGAGGTCGCTCTGTTGTCCACCTGCATCGTCTCTCCAAGTTGTTGCATCAGCTCGCGCTGCGCCTTGGAGAGCTTCTTGGGGGTCTGCACGATGGTCTGCACCACCAGATCACCCCGGCCGTGTTCATTCAAATGGGGCACGCCCTTGCCGCGCAAGCGGAACTCCTTGCCGCTCTGCGTGCCTTCGGGAACTTTCAAAGTGGCCTTTCCGTCGAGAGTGGTAACTTCAATCTCCGCGCCCAGCGAAGCCTGGGGAAAGGAGACGAATACGACGCAGTGGAGATCGTCGCCCTCGCGCTCGAAGAGTTCGTGCTCGCGAACGCTCAAGACGACGTAGAGGTCGCCGCTGGGTCCGCCAAAGCGTCCCGAATCGCCTTCGCCCTGATAGCGGATGCGGGTGCCGTCCTCCACCCCCGCAGGCACGTTGACAGTAATGGTGTGCCGGCGATCGACACGTCCGTCGGCTTTGCAGACCGGGCAAGGATCGACCACGACCTGGCCGGCGCCATTGCAGACCGAGCAAGTGCGCGCGATCGAGAAAAAACCCTGCTGGTAGCGCACCTGTCCCCGGCCGCCGCATTGTTGGCAGGTCACCGGACCGCGTCCCGACGCGGCTCCCGTGCCCCGGCATTCGGCACAGATTTCTGCGCGGCGGATCTCAATCTCCGTCTGTTTGCCAAAGACAGCTTCTTCAAAATTCAGGTGCAGGTCGTACTGCACATCACGGCCGCGTTGCGCGCGCGAAGTCCGCCCTGTGCGGCGGCTTCCGCCCACGTTGAACATCTCGCCGAAGATGTCGCCAAAGATGTCGCCGATATCGGAGCCGGTGAAACCCTCGAAGCCGGAGCCACCGCCGCCGTTAAGGCCGGCATGGCCGTAGCGATCGTAAGCGGCTCGCTTCTGTGGGTCGGAGAGGACCTGGTAAGCCTCGCTTGCCTGTTTGAACTTCTCTTCCGCCGCCGGATCCCCCGGATTGCGGTCAGGGTGGTGCTGCATGGCAAGACGCCGGTAGGCGGTCTTCAAGTCCTGATCGCTGCAGTCACGCTGTACATTTAGCAACTCGTAGTAATCGACTTTTTCCACTTTGGATGATTGACTCATGCTCTTTTCTGTTCCGGGTTGTTCACGACACGGACAAGCGCGGGGCGAAGAAGCCGCTCACGGATGCGATATCCGCGGCGGACCTCGTCCAGCACCTGGTTGTCGGGAAGATCGTTGCGCTCTACTGTCTCCAGAGCTTCATGCACGCGGGGATCGAATTTCACGCCCGCGGCTTCTACGGGTTGAACGTTGAGCGAGCGGAGAACTTCCTCCATCTGCTTTACGATCAGTCCCACGCCGGCGCGCAATTGCTCAGTTGAACCCGAGGACCCAAGCGCGAGTTGAAAATTGTCGAGCACGGGAAGGAACTGTTCAACAGCATTGGCTACGGCGAAATCGCGGAAGTCGGCGCGTTCGCGAGCTTCCCGTTTACGGGCATTCTCGAATTCGGCCTGAAGACGAGAGAGTCTATCGAAGAGTTGATCCCGGTCGGCCTTGAGAGATTCAAACTCTTCCAGCGAAACGCCACTCGCCGCCTGAGGAAGCGAATTGGTCCGGGCAGAGTCTTCCTCGCCATCCTGCGCCGGGTTTGGGGGATTGGAATTTTGTTGTGCATCAACGAGGGCGTCAGTAGATTTTTGTGAACTTGCCATGGCGAATCCTAAGAAACCTTTTCCTGAAGTAGATCCCTCAAAGCGAATCAGGGACCGATGAACTGCGATTGCATATCTGTCATTTTGCGTTTTGTCTCCCGGGAAGTTTATTGCGGAGATTGCAGAATCCGCTCCGAGAGTTGGGCGATAAAAGAAACGGCGTTGATCGTCTCCTGATACTGAATGCGGGTAGACCCGATCACGGCTACTGTCCCCAGGTTTTGCGTGCCCAGGAGCGCCGGCGCGCCGATCAGGACAAGATTGCGCATCTCCGGAATAGTCTCTTCAAGACCGACCACCACGCGAACCGTCTGCTGGCGTGTATCCACGTAAGCGTCGAGCAGCTCGATGAGCCGCTGTTTAGCTTCAAGCGCGCTCACCAGTTGGCGCAGGCGGTCGCCATCGATTTCTCCGGCGATCAGGTTTGCCACCCCTTCGATAAAGACGGATTGCTCCACGCTATCTTGCGCCAAAGCGCCTTTGCGGCAGAGCTCCCGGATGGAGCGCATGAGCCGGTCGTACTCATTGCGTTCTTGTTCCAGGCGGCTGGCAATTTCGCTGCGCACGCGCTCGATCGACCAACCGCGAAAGTTCTGGTTCAGGTAGGCGGCAGCAGCCTCCAACTCCCCAATCGAGAGATCCTGGTCCAGGCTCAAGACGCGATCCAGCACCATGCCGCTTCTGGTGACGACGACTGCCAGGACGCGGCCGGTGGATAGCCGGGAAAAATAAATATGTTCCAGCGAATGGGTTTGCACGTTCGCGGCCACGGCCAAACCCACTCCACTCGAAATCAGCGCCAGGACATGGGAGGTTCTCTCCAGAAACTGCTGCCGGCTGTTCACTCCGGCAAAACTATCTTCGATCTGCTCGCGGCGCTCCTGGCCCAGCGCGTTTGGCGCCATGCGCGGGGCGCTGGTAAATTGCTCCACATAAAAGCGGAACGCCCGGGCAGTGGGAATGCGGCCCGCGCTGGTGTGCGGCTGCTCCAGCAGCCCCGAGTCGCCCAAACTGGCCATGACATTGCGAATGGTCGCCGAACTCATACCGTCTTTGTTATCAAAGAGGCGAGCCACAACCTGCGAGGCGACCGGCTCTCCGGTCGCGATATAGGTTTCGACGATGGCATTGAGCACCAGCCGTTCGCGCGGGCTGATCCGAAGGTCGGGAGACATGGTCCACCTGCCCTTAAACCACTTCCCCTATATAGGACCTAACATAAGACTGCGAAAATCCCGCCGAGGCGCCATCCCAGGAGAACTGGTATAAATTGTTCATTCCGCGCCTGTTGACCCCGGAATAACGGCTATAATGCATATCTCATTTTAAGAATGTTAGCGGGCTATTGTCAAGGATCGTCACCAGCGGCTAGCAAAGGCGCGGGGGGATTGAACCGCAGATCTCTTGTATCTAGATGGTAGCGGCATTTTTGGTGAAAATGTCGTAGTGGGAGGGCCGATGGCCATCGGCTCTCCCACGCGGTGGACGGCGCCCGCAATCTCTCCGGCAACAACCGCAGTGGAGCTTTGGGACCGCCGCCGCTGTCACGTACAACCGAACAGTCGCCTGAGGCACAGTCGTACGCACAAGGCAGGTTACCGTGACTCAGCAACCTACTCTTTTATTGTGGAGCGAATCGCATGGTTTGTGGAGTGGATGTTTCGTTGAATTCTCTGGATGTTCGCATCGGCCAGCAGGGACCGGCGGCTTCCTTTGCCAATACCCCGGAAGGCATTGCCGCGCTGGCCGAATTCTGTCAGGGGCAGCAAGTGCATCTGGTCGCCATGGAGGCCACCGGAGGATACGAGAAACAACCCTTCGCCCTGCTCTGGGCGCGAGCCCTCCCGGTGGCCATCCTCAACCCTCGGGCGGTGCGCGATTTTGCCAAATCCATGGGCTTTTTGGAGAAAACCGACGCCATCGATGCCGGGGTGATTGCTTGGTTTGCAGAGACCAAAAAATGCATCGCCTGTCAGCCGGCCTCGGCCGAGCAGCAACGGCTGAAGGCTTTGGTCATCCGCTTGCGTCAGCTTACCGACCTGCGGACCACGCAGCGCAACCAGCGCCGTCTGGTCACCGAGGCAACAGTGTTGGATTCCTTTAGCCAGGCCCTCACCTTTCTGGGGGCGCAGATCCGCGCCATGGAAGCGGCCATTGCCGAGATGATTGCCATCGATCCTCTCTGGCGCAAACTGGATGAGAGCTTCCGCACCATCAAGGGGGTGGCTGATCGTACCGTCGCTCGTCTGATGGCCGAGCTGCCGGAGATAGGTATGCTTTCCAACAAGAAGATTGGCAAACTGGCCGGCGTGGCCCCGCTGGCCTGCGACAGCGGCCAGACTCAGGGCAAACGTCCGGTGCGTGGAGGACGGAGAAGCATCCGCGACATCCTCTTCGTGGTGGCTGGCGTAGTGGGCCGTTATCATCCGGATTTTATCGCCTTCCGCGAGCGCTTGATTCGAGCCGGCAAGCCGAAAAAAGTTATCCGCGTTGCCTTGGCGCACAAGTTGCTGGTGCGGCTCAATGCTAAGGCTCGCGAAGTGCGCCAACAATTTGCCCAGCCGGCTGTGGCTGGAATTTAAAGGGAGATTAGCCGCAGTCGCAGGGATGGTGGAGTAAATCCTCGACAAACCAGGGTGCTTGGTTGCAGCATCCGGATATCCGAGCAAAGCGGAGGCGAGCTCTGCTGGAGAGCAACTCGCCAAGGAATACTCGGCTGAAACTCATCGCGACGATGAGACTCCGGGAGGTCAAGCCTGGCTCCCTCCCGGAGTTTTGAACGCTACATCAGAGCGAAAGATTTCCCATGCCTTAAAAAACTCCTGCGATGCTGGGAGCTACAGCGGCCCAATGAGGTGATTGGAAAAATTCACACTTGACAAAACAGACAGTCGCTCCACTCCGCTGCGCTCCGGTCGAGATGACAAATAGGGTGGAGGTGCGGGTAAGAGATGTCCTCCACGCCGCCACGCTCCGGTCGAGATGACAAAGTTCCGATGCTCCGAGCTTTCGTCTTAGCTGATTTCCAGGATGTTCTCGTTTTTCGCGCTTTGAGCCTGGGCGCGTTCGGCAACCTTGCGCGCCACATCGAAAAATTGCCGGGCATGCTGATTGGCTTCCCCGGCCAGCACAATGGGCAAGCCGTGATCGCCACCGTGGCGGATCTCCGGATCGAGCTCGATTGCGCCGAGAAACTCGAGCTTGAAGCGTTGTGCGGTTCGCTCGACGCCACCGGTGGAGAAGATATCGATGACGTGGTGGCAATGAGGACAGGTGAACTGGCTCATGTTCTCGACGATGCCAAGAACCTCGACATTCACTTGGTGAAACATTTCGAGCGCCTTGCGGGCATCCTCCAGGGAAACATCGGACGGAGTGGAAACAACCACCGCGCCGGTGAGCGGAACCGTCTGCACCAATGAAATGACGACATCGCCGGTGCCCGGCGGCAGATCGATAAGCAGGAAATCCAGCTCACCCCACTGGACCTGCTGCAGAAACTGGCGAATGATCTGGTGCAGCATGGGGCCGCGCATCACCAAAGGCTTGTCCCCTGGCGAGATCAGGCCGACTGAGATGACTTTCACGCCGTGGGCAGACAAGGGCTCGATTTGATTATTTTCGAGCACGCGCGGCGGCTGGCCGACGCCCATCATGAGCGGAACATTGGGTCCGTAAATGTCGGCGTCCAGCAAGCCGACACGGTAACCCAGCTTGGCCATGGCTACGGCGAGGTTGACGGCAAGAGTGGTCTTGCCGACTCCGCCTTTGCCGGAGCCGATGGCTACGATGTTGGCCACTCCGGGAAGCGGTTGTGGAGGTTGCGGTGTATGCGGATGGGCCATAACAAACTCCTTAAGAGTCGCCGGCGCGCTCTCGGCCGGCAATGGAAAAATTGTCCGATTGCGAGCGGCGCCTGCGCGCCAGCTCGCGTTGGCGATATTCGCGGCGGTGGCCCGCATCTTCGTAGCGGCGCTTCTCCTCTTCCGACTCCGGCGCAAGCGGAGGCACGGGCACTCTGAGGCCTTGCGCGTCGACGGCAACAAAGGTGAGATAGGCGGAGGCGACGTGACGGGAGGTCTCCACGATCGCATTCTCCACCCACACTTTGACGCCAACTTCCATCGAAGTTCTAAAGGCTCGATTGAGAGTCGCCTTTAGGATCAGCAAATCGCCAACGTGAACGGGCGCGATAAAATCGATGTGGTCCATCGATGCTGTAACCACGTGGGTGCGCGCGTGGCGATAGGCCGCCATGGCGCCTACGAGATCGATAAAGTGCATCAGCCGGCCGCCCTGCAGATTGCCCAGAGTATTGGCGTCGTTGGGCAGAATCAGCTCGGTCATTTCGGAACGCGAATCGCTCGCGCTGCGCGGCCGTACGGAATGGCTTTCAAGAACCACGTGGGACCTCATGGAGCAGGAGTGCGAGTAAAATCTGCATTGATCTTGCTTGGAGCCTTATTCAAGTTTGGACAATTGCGTGATTGAAAGCAAATCGCCCCTTGCGGGCGGAGGAAAGAGGTCGTGAAGAGGATGACGCATGAATTGCTCGAAAGGTTTGGCTTTGTATCAGGGCATGGCTTTAGCCGTGCCGCAGAATTACTGAAAGGAATCGGGCTTTAGCCCCTGGCGGGTAAAGAAAGTCAGCATGGGCTGAACAGGCTGCGGAAAAGAGTCGAAGAGTGCGCAAAAGCAATCCCTCAGCGGCTAAAGCCGATCGAATTTCAGTCATTTGCGGCACGACTGAAGTCGTGCCCTGATACAGAACCATAGTCTTTCCCCAGCCTGTAAAGCTCGCTTATTGATTGCATTCAAGCGGTTGAAGACTAGAGGTTTTTAAAGAGAGCGCCATGGATAAGATAGCAATGCTTAGCGAGATTTTGACCGCGAACCCAACGGACGCCTTCGCGCGTTACGGCCTGGCTATCGAATACGCCAACCAGGGACAGACCGAGTCCTCCTTGGCCGAGTTTCAACAATTGCTCAGTGTTCATCCCGATTACACGGCGGGATATCTGATGGCCGCGCAGACCATGATCAAAGCCGGCCGCGAAGATGAGGCAAAGACTACGCTCAATGCGGGTATCGCCAGCGCGCAGAGGACGGGCAATCAGCACGCGATGAGCGAAATGCAGGCGCTGCTTGAGGAACTGGAGTAGCCCACCGGATATTCATGGCTTGAACAAGAACTCCCAAAGAAAACCTCTAAGCAATGGCAAGCTGCTTTAATAGCTAGAGCATTTCTCCAACTGCTGCTCACAACCTGAGATTGGTGAAAGGCAAGTTTCAAAAGAGCCGCGCGGATGGCGCCCAATTATCTACGGATTCCGGGTTTGGATGCGCCCAAGTGCGCAGAATGAGGGCAACATGAAGATACCCTTGTTCCCATTGGATGTGGTGCTGTTTCCGAGCACGCCGCTGCCACTGCACATTTTTGAAGGCCGGTACAAGGAGATGATCGGGGAGTGTCTCGCGCAGAAAAGCGCATTTGGAGTGGTGCGGGCGCAGCGCGAAGGGCTGGCGGTGATCGGCTGCACGGCGAGGATCGTGCGCATACTGGAGAGATACAACGACGGACGGCTGGACATTCTTTGCCAGGGATCGGATCGATTTGAAATCGAAAACCTGGATAACTCCCGCAGCTTTCTGCAGGCCGAGGTTGACTTTTTCAGCGACGAAGGCGCAGTAGCGGACCGCGCTCTGCGAGAGCAGTGCGCCGCGCTGCATTTTGAGGCGATGGAACTCTTGGGCGGAGATAACGTGAACTTGCGCATTGATCTTGACCAGCCGATCTCCTTTCAATTGGCGGCCGCGGCCCCCTCCGGGTTGGGTTTCAAGCAGGAGCTGCTTGGGCTGAGGTCCGACGGTGAACGCACCGAGCATCTGCTTGCTTTCTATGAAGCGATGTTGCCCAAGTTGAGGCGCGGAGTTCAAGCCAGCAAAGTCGCCAGCGGCAATGGTCACGTGATGTAGACTTGTCTGCCGCTGAAAAAAGCGGAAAACTTTCAAAGATTGAGACAAACCGGAAGAGCCTTCCACTCGTTTACAGTAGAAGCAGGCGGTCTTCCCCGTTCATTTAAGCTTCGAGCCGGCTGATCTCCGCCTGCAGCCTTCAAGGAGTAATCGATGACCTCGTCGAACGGCTTACCGCAAAATCTGGCTGATCTCAAAAAGAGCAAAGAGTTCGGTGAAGGCCGCGTCAAGCGGCGCAGCGTCAAAGAGGAGCTGCGGGAGAACCTGATTGCGCGCCTGCGGAAGCGGGAGGCGATCTTCCCCGGCATTGTTGGATTTGAGGATACGGTAATCCCGCAGATCGTCAATGCCGTGCTCTCCAAGCAGAACTTCATCCTTTTGGGCTTACGGGGACAGGCTAAGAGCCGGATTCTCCGCGCCTTGGCGGATATTCTCGATGAGCGGCTGCCCTATATCGCGGGTTGCGAGATTCGCGACAATCCGTATCATCCTTTGTGCAAGCGATGCCGCGATTTGATTGCCCAAGAAGGCGACGCCACGCCTATTGCTTACTTGCAGCGTTCCGACCGCTACGTGGAGAAGCTGGCTACGCCGGACGTAACGGTAGCGGATTTGGTAGGCGATCTGGATCCCATCAAAGCCGCCAGGGGAGGACAGGATCTGTCGAACGAGCTGACCATGCACTATGGGTTGCTTCCCCGGGCCAATCGGGGAATCTTCGCCATCAACGAGCTGCCCGACCTTGCGGGCAAGATTCAGGTGGCGCTGTTCAACATCATGCAGGAAGGCGATGTGCAGATTAAGGGCTATCCGGTGCGGCTGGAGCTCGACGTCGCCCTGGTCTTCAGCGCCAACCCGGAAGACTACACCGCCCGGGGCAAGATCGTAACCCCTCTGAAGGACCGCATAGGATCGGAGATTCGCACCCATTACCCGGCGACCCTGGAAGAAGGCATCGCCATCACCGCCCAGGAAGCATGGAGCGACCGCGGCGTTGCCCGGATCGAAATACCGCAATACCTGCGCGAGATCATCGAACAGGTAGCTTTCTCCGCGCGCGAAGATAAGAAAGTGGACAAGCGCAGCGGGGTAAGCCAGCGCCTGCCGATCTCCACCCTGGAGCTGGTAGTTTCGAATGCCGAGCGCCGGGCGCTGCTCCACGCGGAGAAGCTGGTGTTGCCCAGGGTGGGTGACATCTACGCCGCGCTGCCCGGCATCACGGGCAAGCTCGAGCTCGAGTACGAAGGCGAGATGCGTGGAGCGGATGTAGTGGTGCGCGACCTCATCCGCGCCGCCATCGGCAAAGTCTTCGATAAGTACTTTGCCGGCGCCAACACCCAGCAGATCGAACAATGGTTCAATCTGGGAGGCACGGTCAAAATCGACGACGATCAATCGTCGGAGGCCATCCTGGAGGAGCTGAAGCAGATTCAAGGCCTGTTTGAAAAGCTGTCTCCGCTGGAGATAAAGGCTTCCTCCGCGCCGGAGAGCGCGGTGGCCGCGGCGGAGTTTCTGCTGGAAGGCATGTACGCGCACAAGCGCTTGAGCCGAAGCGAAGAAAGGGGCTTCACTGCCCAGGAGAAGGTGCAGCGCAAGCCCGAGCGGCAGGAGCAGGAGCGCGAGTACGACGAGTACCAGGAGCGGCGCTCGCGGCGTGGCTTCAACTGAGGGTTGGCCGGCAGGGTTTGGGACGCCGCTTTCTTAACTTTGGTGGGGAGATTTCCGCTCGCGTCTGGCCTAAGGAGGGCGTTCAATGAAACGCGTTCGCTACACGAAATATACCGGCGACCCAGCTTCCGACATGAGCCTCGAAGACCTGCTCAAGGCCTTGTCCGAGTACCTGCTTGACTCCGGTTTCTCAGATCCCTTTTCGCGCTTCGCCGAGCTGGACGGCGAACACACCATGGAAAACCTGCGCGAGGCGCTGCGCCAGGCTTTGGAAGCCGGCGATCTTTTCGATGAGCAGATGCAGCAGCGCATCGACCAGATGGCGGAGAACGGCGAGCTGGATCAATTGATCGAGCAGTTGATCGAGCGCATGGAGCGGGAGAACTACATCTCCGTCGAAAACGGGCAGGATCCCTCGCAACCATCACAGACCGGCGGCCAGATCGGCGGCCAGCAGGGCGAGGTGCGCTTCGAGGTCACCGACAAGAGCCTCGATTTCCTGGGCTTCAAGACTCTGCGCGACCTGCTTGGCTCACTGGGAAAATCGAGCTATGGAAGGCATGACACGCGCCACTGGGCGACTGGCATCGAAGCTAGCGGGGCTTCAAAGGCTTACGAGTTCGGGGATACCTTGAACCTCGACACCACTGCGACATTGAGCGCAGCGATTGCCCGCGAAGGACTTCACCTGCCGCTCAACCTTGAATATTCCGACCTGCAGGTACACCAGTGCGAGTACCAAAGCTCGTGCGCCACGGTAGTGATGCTGGATTGTTCCCACTCCATGATCCTCTACGGCGAGGATCGCTTCACGCCGGCGAAAAAGGTCGCGATGGCGCTCTCGCATCTCATTCGCACGCAGTATCCCGGCGACTCCCTCTCGCTGGTTCTATTTCACGACTCGGCCGAGGAGATGCCTATCTCCCAGCTTGCCAGGGTAAAGGTGGGGCCATATTACACCAATACGCGGGAGGGCTTGCGCGTGGCGCAGAGGATCCTTGAACGCCAGCGCAAGGATATGAAACAGATCGTCATGATTACCGACGGCAAGCCGTCGGCGCTGACCCTGCCGGACGGGCGCATTTACAAGAATGCCTTCGGCCTCGATCCGCTGGTGGTAAGCGAGACTCTGGAGGAAGTGGCGCGGTGCAAGCGCTCCAACGTGATAATCAATACTTTCATGCTGGCCTCGGAATTCGGCCTGGTCCAATTCGTCCAGACAGTGACCAAGATGTGCCGCGGCAAGGCTTACTTCACGACTCCGGATACGTTGGGCGAATATCTGCTGATGGATTACATGTCACGCAAGATGCGGACTATTCATTAGAAAGATTTGCGGAATCCCAGGTCCCAGAATCGGGCCAGCAGTCGTGGTCTCCCACCCTTGCTACGCAAGGATGGGGCACCCTAAATCTGCTTGAAGTATGGATCCAAAATGGCCACGAATCGAGGCGTGCCCCATATCTGGCGCGCCCTTTGCGCCAGATGTGGGAAACCGCGGATCTCTCCACTTCGCTTCGCTCCGGTCGAGATGACAAAGTTAGTTGTAGTTGCCAACCAAGGCTTCCTCAACCCGATTTTCATCCCTTGGGTGGGCCACACAGGCCCATGAACACTCCGGTCGAGATGTCAAGGAGAGGTTATCAGTAACCTTAGGCTGGCTGCTCTATTTGGAGGTATCCACCTTGACGATGAAATAGGTAAAGGTATGGCCGGCGGGGATCAGCAATTGGTGAGGAACATTCGCAGGGATATGGGCTACTGATCCTTTGCTCAATTTCACCGACGTACCGCCTTGGACCGAGTCGCCTCGCACTTCACCGGGCCCGGTCGTTTTAGGATTGAGCACGCTGCCTCCGGTAACCAGAGTGGCGTTGCCCTCGAGCACAAACATAACGTCTGCCGAGTCCTTATGCAGCTCGGCCTGTCCGTTTTTCTCGCGAAAAGCAAGCATGGTGTAATGATCCGGATATTTTTCCAGGATCTTGCTTGCCAAGCCGTTTGCCTGATCCGCTTGTTGCTTCAGCGATTTGGCATCCTGCATCAGTTGTTGAGGCGAATAAGTGTCGACCGTCTGCGCCCTAACGGTGGATGGCGCCAATGCCAAACCCGCGGCAAGGGCAAGACCAGCAACATGAAATCTCTTCATTGAAGGAGTCCTCATAATTCTATGAGAGAAGAATATGCGAAGTTTTCCGGGAAGACCAATGAAAGAGCGCGTGATATATTTGGTTCGCATCAGAACGTGCTGAGGTAAGGCGAGTGTCACCACAAAATGTCCTATTGCATGGCAAAACCCGCATGAGCGCCCGCACCAAGGCCAAAAAGCCCCATATCTACAGGGTCCAGGTGCTGGATCGAGCATTCCAGATCCTCAATTTACTGGCAGACGAGAAGTCCGGCGCCGGGCTTATGGAAATCGCCGAGCGGCTCAAGCTGCACAAGAGCACCGCGCATCGCCTGATCATGGTGCTGGAGTTGAGCCGCTTCGTCGAGAAGAACACAGTCACCGGTAAGTACCATCTCGGCTCGCGGCTCATGGAGCTGGGATTGTCCGCGGTATCCCGGCTGGATGTCTATGAAGTCGCAGGCCCCCATCTTCGGACCTTGGTAAAAGAGACCGGCGAGACGGCGCATCTTGCGGTATTGCGCGAGGGCCAGGTAGTCTCGCTGGTGAACGTCGAGAGCAGCCAGACATTGCGTACTCCGGCTACTGTCGGCACTCGAACACCGGCCCATTGCACCTCGCTGGGAAAGGCCATGCTGGCGTTTGCCACCCAGGAGCATATCGATGAGTTCCTGCAGGGACGAAAGCTCGAGTCCTATACGCCGCGGACCATTACTTCCGCATCGCGCTTCAAGGCGGAGTTACGCGCCATTCGCAAGCGGGGATACGCGATCGACAACGAGGAACGCGAGCAGGGGCTGCGCTGCATCGGCGCTCCGCTTTGGGACAGCGCCGGGGAAGTTGTGGCGGCGATCAGCATAGCCGGTCCGGTCTTCCGGATCGGAGACGAGCGGGTTCCCAGTCTCTCCGCGGCGGTAATGAGAATTGCCGCGCGCATCTCGGCTTCGCTAGGCTACCGCAGCGGCCGGGGAAAGCACGAAACGGGCTTGTATACGGATTAGAAGCAGATTCCCCTGCGGGAATGACAGAAAGAAAAGCAACTGCGAATACACTCCGCCTTTGCCTTTCTTTCTGTCATTCCCGTAGGGAATCTGCTTCTGCCGTTCTTAATCGGCGAAGACTTCTGAGTAATCGCGGAATCTGTAGTCCTTGCGGTGGGAGCGGCCGGGCGACCAGTTCACCCGGGCCTGGAAGTGCTTGGTGCGCGAGATATGATCGCCGAGGATATCGGCGGCCTTGGCCACGTTTCCCGCCCCCAGCAATTCCAGAATCTTCTGGTGCTCGTCGAATGCCCGGTTGCGGTAGACGGCAGTATCCATGAACCGGTAGCGCAGCGCCTCGACGCTGTGTCCTATATTCGCGTAGGACTGAATCAGGTACCGATTGTCACTGAACTTAAGAAATGTTTGATGGAACTCGGTATCCAGCACTTTGCTTTGGAATAAGTCGGCCGTGCGGTAAGCCCTCTTCATCTCCTCGACGATTTTTTTGAGCGCGCTCAATAAGGCGCGGGCGTCGCGTTCCATAGAGATGCGCAGGGCCCGCTCTTCGAGCAGAAGACGAAAATCGCAGAGTTCTTCGATCTCTTCGCGTGTGGGGCTGAAGACATAGCTGCCGGACTGAGGAATTACCACCACCAATCCTTTCAGGCGCAACTCGTGCAGGCTTTGACGCACCGGGGCTTTACTCACCCCCAAGGCTTTGGCTAAATCGTTCTCCGAAAGCGGCTCGCCCAAATCCAGCCGTCCGTAAACGATGGCCTTGAGGATTCGTTCATAAGCGATCTGAGTCAGCCTGGTATCGGCCCTCGCGTCGTTCTTCGTATCCGCTGCACGAGCTTGAATCGGAAGTTGTGCCACTTTATTCATAGTGCGCTCACGATAGCCTTTCCCAGTTCGCTGGTAGACGCGTTGCCGCCCAGGTCCGGAGTCAGTTGCCGGTCAGTCGAGGTTAGCACCGCTTCAATCGCCTGCAAGATGTTTCTGCCCGCTTCCGGCTCTCCGAGATGCTCCAGCATCATGGCTGCCGACCAGATCTGGCCGATAGGATTGGCAATTCCTTTGCCCGCAATATCCGGGGCTGAGCCGTGAACCGGCTCGAACATGGAGGGAAATATCCGTTCCGGGTTGATGTTCGCGGAAGGCGCAATGGCGATGGTTCCGGTCACGCCTGGGCCGAGATCGGAGAGGATATCGCCAAAGAGATTGCTGGCCACGACCACCGAGAAACGCTCAGGCGATAGAACAAAGCGGGCGGCCAGGATATCGATGTGATATTGATCGGCCCGAATCTCCGGATATTCGGCGGAGATGACCTTAAAGCGCTCGTCCCAGAAGGGCATGGAATGAAAGATGCCATTGGACTTGGTGGCCGAGGTGACGTGATCGCGCCCCAGCCGCCGCGCCAGATCGAAGGCATAGCGAAGGATGCGGTCGGTTCCCCGGCGGGTGAAGATCGCCTCCTGAACGACGGTCTCATGCTCCGTTCCGGCGTGAAAGCAGCCGCCTACCTGGGAATACTCTCCCTCGGTGTTCTCGCGCACGATCCACATGTCTATGTCGCCGGGAACCCGATCGCGAAGCGGCGGAACGATGCCGGGCAGCAGGCGCACCGGGCGGAGGTTGACATACTGGTCGAACTCACGCCGGATGGGGATCAGCAGACCCCACAAAGAGACATGGTCCGGCACTCCGGGGAAGCCCACCGCGCCGAGAAAGATGGCATCGTGATCGCGCAGCCGGGCGATGCCGTCCTCCGGCATCATGCGGCCGGTCGACTTATAGCTTTCGCAGCTCCAATCGAAATGCCGGAAGCGAAAGCCGATGCCGAATTTGGCCCCCACAGCCTCCAGAACCCGGAGGCCTTCGGGCACGACTTCTTTGCCAATTCCATCGCCGGGGATCACGGCGAGCGTGTAGCTCTTCATCGTCCCGCCAGTCGCGGCCAGCCTCTAAACACAGCGGCCGCCATCGACTTCCAGACATACTCCAGTGATAAATTCCGCGTCGTCGCTGGCCAGGAATGCGCAGGCCTTTGCGATATCGATGGGCCGGCTCAGGCGTCCCAGAGGAATTGTGCCCACAACCTTCTGGCGCGCGGCCTCGGCATCGCCGGCGGGCAGAAAATGCGCCAGCAGCCCGGTCTCTCCCATCACCGGATTGACAGCGTTGACGCGGATTCCATCGGGGGCCAATTCGACCGCCATGGATTTGGTCAGGAGAATGGCAGCCCCTTTGGAGCCGTTGTACCAGGTTAGTCCGGGACGTGGACGAACCCCCGCGGTGGAGGCAACATTGATAATCGCGCCCGAGCCCTGGCGCCGGAACAAAGGAACCGCGTGTATGGCGCCGAGATAGATACTTTTGACGTTCACCGCATAGACGCGATCGAAGGTTGCCTCATCGACGTCCAGCATGGGTTGGTTCTTATGGGTGGTTCCAGCGTTGTTCACCAGAATGTCGAGCCTGCCGAAGGAGCTCACCGCGAGCTCCACCATGCCGGCGACTTCCGCGTTCTTGGTGACATCGGTATGCGCAGCCACGGCTTGACCTCCGCAGGCCGTGATTTCCCTGGCGACTCTCTCAGCCTCGTGGCCGCGAATGTCCGCGGCCACGATCTTAGCCCCAAGTTGGGCGAAATGCTTTGCGATGCCTTCGCCGAATCCGCTTCCGGCTCCCGTGACGATGGCGATACGATCTTGGAGTTTCATTGTTCCTTTCTATCGACTCTAGTGGGTCGCTCGATTCGATCGATGCCTCAGATTCCGCCCATGCAGAGATACTTCACTTCTATGTAATCCTCAATACCGTATTTCGATCCTTCTCTCCCGATTCCCGACTCCTTGACTCCCCCGAAGGGGGCGACCTCGGTTGAGATCAGGCCCTCGTTGATACCGACGATTCCATACTCCAGGGCTTCCGCGACGCGCCACACCCGTCCTATATCGCGGGTATAGAAATAGGAGGCGAGGCCGAACTCGGTATCGTTGCTCATGGCGACGACCTCCTGCTCGGATGAGAAGCGGGTCAAAGGAGCTACCGGGCCAAACGTCTCCTCTTTCATCAGCTTGGTTCCGGAAGGCACATCGAGCAGGATGGTGGGTTCGAAGAAGGTGCCGCCTAATGCATGACGTTTGCCGCCGCAGTAGATTTTGGCGCCATGCTCCACCGCGTCGGCGATGTGCTCCTCGGCTTTCTCGACCGCCTTCTCATCGATGAGGGGGCCGATGGTTACTCCGGAGGTGAAGCCGTCGCCGACCACCTGACGGCGAACGGCGTCCAGCAGCTTCGCGGCAAAGACGTCATAGATTCCGTCCTCAACGAAGATGCGGTTAGCGCAGACGCAGGTCTGGCCGCCGTTGCGGAACTTTGAGATCATTACGCCGGCCACAGCCTTGTCGAGGTCGGCGTCGGCGAAGATGATAAACGGCGCGTTGCCGCCTAACTCCATCGAAACCTTCTTGATTGTGCCGGCGCATTGTTCAAGCAGCTTGCGTCCCACTTCGGTCGAGCCGGTAAACGACAGCTTGCGCACGATCGGGTTCGAAGTAAGCTCCCCGCCCACCGCGCCCGAAGGTCCAGTGATGATATTGAGAACTCCCTTAGGCACGCCTGCGCGCTCAGCCAGCTCGCAGAGAGCGAGCGCGGAGTAGGGCGTGTAGGCGGCGGGCTTGACCACAATGGAGCACCCGGCGGCCAGCGCCGCACCCGCTTTGCGCGTGATCATGGCGTTGGGGAAATTCCAGGGAGTGATCGCGGCGACGACGCCCACGGGCTGCTTGATCACCACGATGCGCCGGTCCCGCGTAGTGGCCGGAATCACGTCGCCATAAACGCGTTTCGCCTCTTCGGCAAACCATTCGATGAAAGAGGAGCCGTAGGCGATCTCGCCCCGGGCCTCGGCCAGCGGCTTGCCCTGTTCCAGAGTGAGGATGGTTGCCAGATCGTCCTGATTTTGCATGCACAGATCGAACCAGCGGCGAAGGATCTGGGATCTTTCCTTACCCGTCCTGGCGGCCCAGCCCGGGAAAGCCGCTTGCGCGGCCTCTATGGCGCGGCGGGTCTCGGCGGCGCCGAAGCGCGGAACCGTGCCCAGCACACTGTTGTCGGCGGGATTGTTGACGGTGAATACACCGCCATCGTCGGCGTCAAGCCAGGAGCCATCGACATAGCACTGTTGCCGGAAGAGACTGTCGTCCTTGATCTGCATCCCGGTTCGATTCAAAGCTCGATTCAAAACGGCTGTAGTTAACATAAGCGGTTGCTCGCAGTCCGGCCTGTTTCAAGCGCGTGCAGGCCATCTAGTAGTAGAAAACCCATGGCGTTGCGGGTATCTTCGGTCGCGCTGCCGATATGAGAGGTGAGGAAGACATTCTGCAAAGTGAAGTATCGAGGATCTACCGCAGGCTCGTGGTCGAAGACGTCCAGGCCCGCGGCAAATACTTTCTTCTCCGTAAGCGCCTCGATCAATGTATCGTCATCGATCATCTCTCCTCGCGCCACATTGATTACGATGCAATTGGGCGGCAGGAGCGCGATGCGCTCGCGATTGAGGAAGCCGGCTAGATCCGGGGTCGCTGGGGCGGTTATGAGAAAAATGTCGCTCACAGCAAGTAACCCCTCTGGCGAGGGATGATAAACGGAGGCTTCTTCAAACTCGGCCGGCAGACGCTTGCGGTTGTGGTAGTGAATCTGTAAGCCAAAGCTTCGCGCGCGGCCGGCGACCGCCTGGCCGATCCGGCCCATTCCTAAAATACCCAGCCGCTTGCCGGTCAAGCCGATCCCTAGCAGTTGAGTAGGCGCCCAGCCGGGCCACTTACCGGAGCGGACCAGGGAATCCGCTTCATGGCCGCGGCGCGCGGCATTGAGGATCAGCAGCATGGCGATTTCGGCGCAGGCGTCGGTGAGAACTCCCGGCGAATTGAAGACGGCTACGTGGTGCTCGCGAGCCGCATCCAGATCCACATGATTGAAGCCGACGGAGAGAGTAGCGACTGCTTTCAATGTTTTCGCAAGCCTCTCGAATACCAGCCGCGATACGCTTTCAGTAGCGGAGACGAATAGATAGGCGCAATCCCCGGCATTGCTCGCCAACTGCTCGGCGTTCATGGCGCATCCTGAAGGATTTCTGGCGACGTGGTAGCGCTCATGAATTCTGGCTTCCAACAAGGCAGGGAACGAGCGCGCCAAATAGACTTTCAAGGCGCTCGACCGAGGATGACTCGGATCCGGCTGCATAGATCAACGATAAATTGGAATGTCAGTTGTTAGCAAGATTTATTGCTTGGGAAGACCAGTCCATCGAGCTCTGTGGAATCCCAGGTCCCAGAATCGGGACCTGGGGCACCCAGGCACCCGGGGCTAGGAATAGGCGGTGAAAACCAGGGGCTTCCACCAAAAAGACGCTCGTCTAGCCCCTACCATAACTTCTTTGTCATCTCGACCGGAGCGCAGCGGAGTGGAGTGGAGTGGAGTGGAGAGATCCGCGGTTTTCCACATCCGAGTGAGAGTAAGCGGAGTGAAGAGGATTTCGCGGTGACACACACATGAACCGCAGATCTCTCCACTCCGCTGCGCTCCGGTCGAGATGACAAAGTTGGGTGTAGTTACCAACCAAGCCTTCCTCAAACCCGATTTTTATCCCCTTGCAAAGACCTGCGGTGCCCCACATCTGGCGCGCTTTAAAACCGCAGATCTCTCCACTCCGCTGCGCTCCGGTCGAGATGACAAAGTTAGGTGTAGTTGCCAACCAAGCCTTCCTCAAACCCGATTTTCATCCTCTTGGGTGAGCCGCAGGCCCATGAAAACTCCGGTCGAGATGACAAATCGAGCGGTTAGAGCTAGACAGACCGCGCAAAATGAGATGGGATTTCAGCTTGCCTAGGGCCTCCCGATCCGCTATGGTTTGCCAGTTTCTCTGTCTGCACATGGGAAGGAGGCGCCATGCGACGCCGTTCGTTTCTCAAAGTTGTCGCTGCGGCGCCTGCCGCCGGTCTGCAAACTTTTCTCGCCAATCAGGCGCGCGCCCAGACCCTTGCCGCGCCATCCTCAGGCGCACTGCATGTAGTTGGAGCCGGGGAGGACCGCTTCGGCCATCCCCACTCATTAGGATTCAGCTCAATGCTATTCAAGGTGCCCACCAGTGAAACCGCCGGCGGCCTCTTTGTCATAGAGCATATCCATCTCCTCCCGGGTGGGCCGCCCCTGCACCTGCACCTGAATCAGGAGGAATGGTTCTACGTAATGGAGGGGGAAGTGGCCTTCCAGGTAGGAGAGCAAAGGCTGCAGCTCCATGCGGGAGAATCGGTACTCGCTCCGCGCCGCGTGCCGCACACGTTTTCCTCCGTTGGTACGACGCCCAACCGGCTGCTGATCGCGTTCTGTCCTGCCGGCAAAATGGAGCAGCACTTCCGCGATGCTGAAAAGGCTAAGGCGTCCGCGGGAGATGCGGCGTTCATGGGGCGATACGAAATGGAGTTGGTTGGTCCTTCGCCGTTTTGGAAGTCGTAGGCATTACTGCAACGGGGGCGGGGGGCTGCCTGCCGCGCAGGCAAGTTTTGCGTGTCCCCATGGAGCGCCGCGCTTCACCCATTCGGTCAAGGTGGCGATGTCCTGATCGGAAAGTTTGGGGCCCGGCGGCATCATCACCGGGGATTTCATTAGTCCGCCATCCCGGCGGATGGCATGAATCAGGATGCTTTGCTCAGGCTTAAAGGGAACGATGGCCGGGCCGCGATCGCCTCCGACGAGCAAGTCCTTCCGGGTGCGAAACGACAGGTCGCTGGCCTGCATCTGGTCGTTATGGCAGAGAGTGCAATGCCCACAGAGAATCGGCGCCACGCGGCCGTCGAAAAAGGCGGCGTCTTTCGATTCCGTATGCTGCGCCACGCAACGACCGCCGGAGAGCCCGGCAGCAGCCAAACAAACCAGGAGAGGGAGCGATAATAACTTTGTCATCTCGATCTAAGAGCCTAATATATGCCCGCGGCGCTCGCGGCCGATAGCCGCCATAACAGCGGCCAGGATAAAGACGCTAACCGCGGTCAGCGCCATGGCAGTGGCATAGCTGGTCTTCTCGGCGTAGACAGCCTCGATGTACACCACCGAGCTGGCGAGCGTTCCGGCGCTCTGATAAGCGAATCCGGGCAGAAATGCGCGCACTGTATTGGGCGAGAGTTCGGCCAGGTGAGCCGGAATCACTCCCCACGCTCCCTGAACCATGAACTGCATCAGAAAGGCGCTCGCGATCAGCAGGAATTGATTCGGGGCATAGGCCCAGAGCGGAATCAACAGGACGCCCAGTATGAAGGCGACGATGATGGCGCGCCGGCGTCCCCACTTATCGGAGAGATGCCCGACAACTACTCCTCCGAAGATAGCCCCGATGGCGGAAAATGCCGTGATAGCCGAGCGGCGAGCGGGAGAAAAATGCCATTCCCGCTGCAGGAATGTGGGATACATATCCAGCGTGCCGTGGGAGGCAAAGAGCATCATGGTCATGAAGGCGAGCAGATAGAAGAAGAGCTTCCAATGGGAGGCGATTTCGCGCGTGTGCTGCTGCCAGCTTATCTTCTGTTTTTGCGTCTTTTGCCATACTTCCGATTCCCTGACGCGGAAGCGAATGAATAGAACCAATAGAACAGCGGGCAGGCTGCCTATGAAGAAAAGCGGGCGCCAGCCCATTCGGCCATAAAGAGAGAAATAACAGATGGCCGCGGCCACGTTACCCGCCGCGTAGCCCTGCTGGAGCAGTCCGGAGAGCATGCCTCGCCTGCGGGCCGGCGCCTTCTCCATGGCCAGCGAGACTGCCTACTCCCCATTGGCCGCCCATCACCACGCCAAAAAGAGCGCGCACGATCAAGAGTACGGCGTAGCTCGGCGCCAGGCCGGTAAGGATCTCCGCTACGGCGAAGAATCCTATATTGATCATCAGCGGTAAGCGGCGTCCATAGCGATCCGCCATCAGCCCGAAGACGAATCCTCCCACCGGTCGAAAGGCAAGCGTCATGGTGATGATCAAGGCGATCTGCGCATCGGACTTATGAAAGTCCCGCGCCATGGCCGTCAGGCAGAAGGTTACGAGAAAGAAATCGAAGGCGTCCAGCAGCCATCCGGAAAAGCCGGCTATGACTGCCGCTCGATGCCCTTCCGGGACTTTGCTCTCCGCTATACTCTCCAACCTGCGGCCACCATATGCTTCGTAACAGGATACGGCTTTAGCTGCCGCCGCGCGGTTCCCTCAGCGGCTAAAGCCGACCGATTTTTGACCACTAATGGCACGACTAAAGTATGTGCCCGGTTTATACCCTGTATCAGGGCACGACTTTAATCGTGCCGTTAACGAACGAAAATTGATCGGCTTTAGCCGCTGAGCAACTCTGCGGGATGGCTAGAGCCATGACCTGCTCTGAAAATAGGCCGTCCCGCTGCGGAGGTTTGTGGTTTCCCACATCTGGCGCAAAGAGCGCGCCAGATATGGGGCACCCTAGATCGGTGGAAAGGTTTGGATCGTTAGATCCCGGGTCCGAAGATCTCTATCGCTTTTGGCCAACGCCGAATTGGTCGTTGTTGCTTACCGGCTTTCCATTGTTGAAGTCAATTTCGACCAGTTTCTCGCTTTGTAGCTGGGTGCCGTTCTCATCGTGCAAGGTATAGACGATTTTTCTCGTCTTGCGGTCGATGACATCGCCGCTCGATGGGATTACGTATCTTCCATCCGTGGTCATGAAAATCCAGCCGGGCATCTCAGTCAACTTAATGTCTGCGATCTGCTTTGGGGGCATTACTGTCGCGTCGAATACATGAACGTAGTTATTGTGTCCGTCCGATACCCAAAGCTCTTTTTCATCGGGCGACAGCGCAATACCGTGGCTTGGGCAGCCGTGGCGCTTGACCGGTCCCGGATCGAATCCCTTGACTGTGACTTTATACAGTTGTTTTCCCGTCTTAATATCGCCAACTTCAAACCCAAGCAGTCCGTTGACGTTGACATAGCAGCGTGAATTGCTGCCATCCACCGTGAACGGGCGAATGGAATTGGAGAACGGGCCGATTTTTTCGACCACTTTATTGGTGGAAGGATTGGCCACCAGGAGATAGTTGTAATGCAAGCCGGCCAGATAGACCCGGCTTCCGTCGGCGGCATAAATGGTGTTATGCGACCCGGAGTTGGTCTGAACCTTGGTGATCAGATCTCCGTTCGAGGCCTTTATGACATCCCAGAAAGGGCCTTCCAGAGACGGAACATACAATGTCTTGCCATCGGGCGAGATGGCGAGACGGTCGAAGCCTCCTTCATAGGTCTTCTCCCAGATCTTCTTGCCGCTAACGATATCAAAAGCAGCAATCCGGTTAATCGTCGTGATATACAGCCTGCCGGCCTTGGCGTCGGCCGCGATGCCTTTCACGTTTTCCGCGGGCTTTCCTGGAATCACCGGCCATGTCGGAATCCTTTTGACAAACTTATATCCGTTGTCCATGTCGAAGACGACGATGCCGATGCCGCCGTCCTCCAGGTAATTCCTCACGCCGGGAACAGCCGCGTAGAGGTAATGATGGACTTTCGCGTATGCCTGCCCGGTGAGCATGGAGAAAATAAAAAGAGCCAACATGCAACGTACGGGGACTGGGATGCTGAACCCGAAATGGAAATGCTCTGATTTTGACACGTGTAATCTCACGTAAATCTCCCGGCTACCAATATAACTTCATTGCAAGCTGAATCTCCCGCGACGTCCGCTGGAAGAGCAGGGGCGCGCCGGCGCTGCTAATGGTTCCGGCGGCATTGCTCCCGATGGACGCATTGGGATTGTTGAACTGCGGCGTGTTGAAGATGTTGAAGGTCTCGGCGCGGAATTGCAGACGGCGGCTTCCATCGCTATTGAGGTCTATATCTTTGAACAGCGATGCGTCGAATTGCTTGGTACCCGGCCCGAAGAGGATGTTGCGTCCCGAGTTTCCAAAAGGAGGCGGCTGGTTCGGCTGAGGCGCGCCGGGCGACCGAAAATCTCCCGGATTGAACCATTCTTCCACCGTCGGGTTTGTCAATCTTCCCGGCCCTATGCGGTTCGGCCACTGCACCGCGTTGCCGGCGTTCAGTAGACTGGTCGCCATCACGGGAGTGAATGGCGACCCGGTCTGGAAGGTATCGATGCTGTTCAACTGCCATCCGCCGACTGCGGCTTGCTTGAGGCCGTGCGCGCCGCCGGCAAACCTTTTACCGCGGCCGAAGGGCAAGGCATACGACCAGCTCAGGACGGCGCTCTGCCGGGTATCGAAATCCGAATTCCCGCGGGAGGCCCGCAGGTTCAGGGGGTTTTGCGGAGCGACCAGGGTTCCCTGCCCACTGGAATTATCGATACTATGTCCCCAAGTATAGGCGCCCTGGAAATCGAAGCCGTTGGAGAGGCGGTTTTGATAAGTCACCTGAAGAGAATTGAAGACCGAGTTGGCGCACATGCAATTGTTGGAGCCATCGGACAGGTTGGGATAGGGCCTGCGCGGCGCGACCGCACCCTGCCCCGGATATGCCTGGTTCAGGTTATACGTCAGCAGAATGTGAGCGCCGGTCTGGCCGACATAGGCTATCGAAAACACATCGTGGCTGGTCAGCTGCCGTTGAAAGTTCAGGTTCCATTCGTTGGCCGATGGATTCGGGTACCGGCGCGAGAAGACGCTAAAGGTCGATCCGGCGATAGGGAAAAGCGATGGCCGATCGGCGGGGAAACCCGCTGAGATGGGGGAAGCCGCGGCGAAGCCTGCCGTGCCCGTGCTATTGGTCTGAATGATGGAGCCATTGTATGGTGCGTTCTTCACCTGGGGATTTGAATTGTTGTTTTCAAACGCGTAGAAGATACCGCCGCCGCCGCGGATCACGGTCTTAGGGTCGAGACTATAGGCGAAGCCAAAGCGCGGTCCCCAATTGGTGTAGCGGCCTCGCGTGATGGTATTCCCATAGTAGGGCGGAGTTCCGACCAGCACCAGGGTTCCTCCATTGACAGGCACAAAGCCGGAGAGGCGGTTGTGACGCTCCACCCAGGGAGTCACTAAATCGTTGCGCAGCCCTATGTTCAGAGTCAGCCTCGGAGTAATACGCCAGTTATCCTGGATATAGGCGCTGGGTTGAAAGCGCAGCATTCCGAAAAACTGGGTAACATCAAGCTCCGAGGTGATGGGTTTTCCGTACAGAAAGTCGGCTAAGCCGTAGTTGGTATAGGCTCCGCTAAAGGAGAAGGTTCCCACCGGATAACCGGGAGAGTAGAAGGCAAAGCGTAAACTCCGCCAGTTGAAGCCGGCCTTCAGCTCATGGTTGCCTCGCACCCAACTGAACGCCTGATCGACCTCCCAGTTATTGTTGATCTTCTCCAGGCTTCCGGAACCATCGCCCAAGCCGACATTCGGCGCGCCAATGACGATATGGGTCAGGCCTTTCGCGCCGCCGAGATTGGCGTTCGGAATGCCAAGCTGCTGCGACAGGTCGCCCCGCGTGGTGTCCTCATCGATAATGAATTCATGCAGGCGGGAGTATCCCAGGCGAGCCTCGTAGTACTTGCTTGTCCCTATGGAGCGGCCGTAGCCGAGGACAACCTGGTTGGCCGGAATGGGGGTCTGGCCCGGACGCGAGGGACCGCCGCCAATCGCCGGAGGGGGTAGGTAACCTGGCGTGATGGTATTCGGGTTCTCTTTGCTGAAGCGGCCGAAGATGCTGGTCTTCTCAGTCTTATAGTCGATCCGTATGTCGCCCTGATTGATGGTGTTCTGCACCGAGCCGTTGTACAGGAAATTATTAATAGTGCCCGCGCCAGGAATGTTTGGCGCAGGAAATAAGGCCATTAGTTGGGCGGATGTCGGATCGATGTGCTGCACGGTGTTATTGGGGAGAGGAGTGTTTGTGCCGGGCACTCTTACGACAATGGGATTGGTTTGTGTCAGAAGCTCGCTGAAGTTGCCGCTGTGCATCAGCGGAGTAGGCACTGTGCTCACGTAGGTTTGCGCCTGGCTCTGGCGCTTGCCTTCATAATCCGCAAAAAAGAAGAGCCTGTCCTTGCCGTTGAATAAATGTGGAATGATGATCGGACCGCCCACATTGGCGCCGAACTGGTTCAAGTGGAAGGGCGGAATCGGCTTGGCCTTCAGGTCGAAGTAGTTCTTGGCGTCAAAATCGGAGTTGCGAAGAAACTCATAGAACACGCCATGAAAATTGTTCGTCCCGGAGCGGAAGGTGACGTTGATCATGGTCGGATTGCCGCCATAGGCGGCCGGCGCGCTGCTGGTCTGGACCTTGAATTCCTGGATGGAATCGACCGGAGGGAAAAAGAAGATATCGCCGGCGTCGTTCTCCGTGCTCAGGATGCCGTCGAACATATAGACGGTATCCTCAGCCGGGTTGCCGTTGATGACCGCCCCGTTGGTTCCTCGTCCGCTGGTGTAGCCCTGCTGAATGGAGTTGGAAGCATTGCCCCCGTGGTTGTTTACGCCCGGGGCGAGCTGCACCAACTGGGTAAAGTTACGCGCATTCAGCGGCAAGTCCACCACCTGCTGGCTGGTGCGCAGATTGCTCACCTCGGATGAGGCGGTCTCGATGGTCTCGACGTTGCCAGTGACGGTAACGCTCTGGGTGGCCGATCCGATCTGCAGGGTGAGATTCAACTCCAGCCGCTGTCCGACCACCAGCTCAAAGCTCTGGTTCAGCTCTTTAAAGCCCTGCTGCTTGACGGTGATCGAGTATTGCCCTGGAGGCACGGCGACAAAATCGAAGACGCCGTCGGCGGAGGTAGTGGATTGACGAGCCACATTGGTCGCCGCGTTTTTTATTTCGACGGTGGCGTTGGGGATGAGCGACCCGGACTGATCTTTCACTACGCCTACCACCGATCCTGCCTCAAATTGCGCCAGCGCAGCGGTGCAGGCTAAAACCGCCAAGCCAATCAGAACGGTTGCTCGCTTCAACATCGATTGCCTCCATAGGACGATTTGCAGGCTTCGGGCGGGCGGAATAAATCACCGTCTCGCGATACAAGACCAAGCCGCTGATGATGGTAGTTGGCAATTTGAATCACTGTCAAGTCAAAAAAGGTATCTTTGGTCACAAACTGATATCTCACTATTTCGGACGAATTTCATGAAGATTTCTGCCCGCTTGACACATGCCCTGTGATTTCATAGATTTGGAGCCTCTGCACTGTGATCCGAAATCTCAACATACGGGAAATTGCGGCGGCGCCTCGCGTGCGCATGCAAAGGGCATGAACTCCTCTCCATTGAGCGCGTTGCCTGATGGAGCCAAAGGGCGAACGAAACCATGAGAACAGTCTGGGAGCAGGGCTATTACATCTGGGGGCAAAACCTGCCGGTCTCGGCGGCTATAGCCTCCATACCGATTCTGGTATTGCTTTACCTGCTGGGAGTGAAGCGAAAACCCGCATGGATCGCCGGTCTGGCCGGTCTGGGCGCGACCTTGGTGATTGCCTTAGCCGGATACCACATGCCCGCGGCGCTCACCTTCAGCTCGGCGGCCTATGGCGCGGCATTCGGCCTCTTCCCCATCTCCTGGATCGTTTTCTGGGCCATCGTGCTGTACAACGTGACAGTCGAGACGGGCAAATTTGCCATTATTAAGGATTCGGTTGGATCGCTGACTCCCGATTTGCGGGTGCAGGCGATCATCATTGCCTTCGGCTTCGGCGCATTCATCGAAGGTGCAGCCGGATTTGGAACTCCGGTCGCGGTGGCGGGGGCCATGATGGTGGGGCTGGGATTCTCCCCCTACTATGCCGCGGCCCTCTGCCTGCTGGCCAATACGGCGCCGGTCGCGTTTGGATCGATCGGCTTGCCGGTGATCACATTGGCTGGCATCACCGGGCTTCCCCTAGACAAACTGAGTGGTGCAGTTGGAACACTCTGCGCGCCCATTTCCATCATCCTGCCCGCTTATATGATCCTGACCATGGGCGGTCTGGGCTGCACCCTGGAAGTGTGGCCGGCGCTTGCGTTGGCCGGCATCACATTTGCCGCGGTCCAATTCTTTGTCTCTAATTACATCGGGGTGCAGCTCACGGTCATCCTGAGCTCTATCGCCGCCATGGGAGCCCTGGTGCTCCTGCTGCGGGTCTGGCAGCCTAAATCGAAGGCCGCGCTAAAGCGCATTAAGGGCGCCGAGCCGGATGAATCCGGTCCGTTCGAGCTTTGCGCGCCGGCTTCTACAAAAGCAACGATGACGCCTACCCATACGCCGGGGCAGATCCTCGCCGGCTGGATGCCCTATATCTTTCTCGTCATCCTCGTGCTGCTGTGGGGATACAAGCCTTTTCAAGCTATCCTGAACGTGGCTACTTTCCCTATTCACTGGCCGGCGCTGCACAATCTGATTCGCCGCACTCCTCCGGTGCTGCCAACCGCCTCCCTGTATCCGGCGGTTTTTAATCTGAACCTGTTATCCGCTTCCGGAACGTCGTGCATGTTCGCCAGCGTGCTGGCGGCGATTTTCTTGAGAATGTCTCCGGGCGCCTTCCTCAAAGTGGTGCTCGCCTCGGCGCACCAATTGAGGTTTCCCATCCTCACCATCTCCGCGGTTCTCTCCATGGCGTTCGTCATGAACTACTCCGGAGCGACGGGAACCCTCGGCTTGGCGTTTGCCGCCACCGGCGCCGCTTTTCCGTTCTTCAGCCCATTCCTCGGCTGGCTGGGCGTTTTCCTGACCGGATCCGATACCTCGTCCAACGCCCTCTTCGGAAGCCTGCAGGTGGTGACCGCGGGGAGGCTGGGATTCAGCCACAATCTGATCGCCGCGGCGAACTCCGCAGGCGGGGTGATGGGCAAGATGATCAGCCTGCAATCGATCGCAGTTGCGGCGGCGGCTACCGGAATCACGGTCACGCAACAATCGAAGCTGCTTCGCTTTACCCTCAAGCACAGCATCATTCTGGCCACGCTGGTTGGCTTCGAAGTGCTGGTCTACGCCTATTGGTTTAAGGTGATCTGAGCGGTCGCGAGGAGTAGAGATGAGCTTAGTCAAGACGGAAGATGCGAAGAGTTCCACCCCTGAGCCGGGGATGAAGCGGCAGGTGCTGGCTTATAACGATCAGCTCATGCTGGTGCGGCATTATCTCGAGCAGGGCTGGGTGGGTGCGCGTCACAGTCATCCCCATCACCAGCTGCTCTATGTAGCTAGAGGGGCAATCCGCCTCGATGTGGGTGGAAAGCTCTTCGATATGCGTGCCGGGGATAGCGTGGTAGTGGACGGCGGGGTCGAGCACCAGGCGTCCGCCGTGGAATCATCGGAGGTTCTGGATGTTTTCACTCCCTTGCGTGAGGATTACAAGACGAATTAGCTAGTTTTGAGGTCCATTCTTCAACCCGCCGCGGGTGCCCCAGGTCCCGATTCTCGGACCTGGGATTCAGCAGATCTCTCCACTCCGCTGCGCTCCGGTCGAGATGACAAATTTGTGGAATCCCAGGTCCCAGAATCGGGACCTGGGGCACCCAGAATCTGTGATTTATCCCGCTCCGTGCTATTTGGGTTTCTCCAGGGGCTAAATGTGGGAAACCGCAGATCTCTCCACTGCGCTTCGCTTCGGTCGAGATGACAAAGTTAGGTGTAGTTGCCAACCAAGCCTTCCTCAACCGGATTTTCATTCCCCTTGTAAAGACCCAGGTGCCCCATATCTGGCACGCTTTTGCGCCAGATGTGGGAAACCGCAGATCTCTTGTATCTAGATGGTAGCGGCATTTTTGGTGAAAATGTCGTAGCGAGAGGGCCGATGGCCATCGGCCCTCTCGCGCGGTGGACGGCGCCCGCAATCTCTCCGGCAACAACCGCAGTGGAGCTTTGGGACCGCCGCCGCTGTCACGTACAACCGAACAGTCGCCTGAGGCACAGTCGTACGCACAAGGCAGGTTACCGTGACTCAGCAACCTACTCTTTTATTGTGGAGCGAATCGCATGGTTTGTGGAGTGGATGTTTCGTTGAATTCTCTGGATGTTCGCATCGGCCAGCAGGGACCGGCGGCTTCCTTTGCCAATACCCCGGAAGGCATTGCCGCGCTGGCCGAATTCTGTCAGGGGCAGCAAGTGCATCTGGTCGCCATGGAGGCCACCGGAGGATACGAGAAACAACCCTTCGCCCTGCTCTGGGCGCGAGCCCTCCCGGTGGCCATCCTCAACCCTCGGGCGGTGCGCGATTTTGCCAAATCCATGGGCTTTTTGGAGAAAACCGACGCCATCGATGCCGGGGTGATTGCTTGGTTTGCAGAGACCAAAAAATGCATCGCCTGTCAGCCGGCCTCGGCCGAGCAGCAACGGCTGAAGGCTTTGGTCATCCGCTTGCGTCAGCTTACCGACCTGCGGACCACGCAGCGCAACCAGCGCCGTCTGGTCACCGAGGCAACAGTGTTGGATTCCTTTAGCCAGGCCCTCACCTTTCTGGGGGCGCAGATCCGCGCCATGGAAGCGGCCATTGCCGAGATGATTGCCATCGATCCTCTCTGGCGCAAGCTGGATGAGAGCTTCCGCACTATCAAGGGGGTGGCTGATCGTACCGTCGCTCGTCTGATGGCCGAGCTGCCGGAGATAGGTATGCTTTCCAACAAGAAGATTGGCAAACTGGCCGGCGTGGCCCCGCTGGCCTGCGACAGCGGCCAGACTCAGGGCAAACGTCCGGTGCGTGGAGGACGGAGAAGCATCCGCGACATCCTCTTCGTGGTGGCTGGCGTAGTGGGCCGTTATCATCCGGATTTTATCGCCTTCCGCGAGCGCTTGATTCGAGCCGGCAAGCCGAAAAAAGTTATCCGCGTTGCCTTGGCGCACAAGTTGCTGGTGCGGCTCAATGCTAAGGCTCGCGAAGTGCGCCAACAATTTGCCCAGCCGGCTGTGGCTGGAATTTAAAGGGAGATTAGCCGCAGTCGCAGGGATGGTGGAGTAAATCCTCGACAAACCAGGGTGCTTGGTTGCAGCATCCGGATATCCGAGCAAAGCGGAGGCGAGCTCTGCTGGAGAGCAACTCGCCAAGGAATACTCGGCTGAAACTCATCGCGACGATGAGACTCCGGGAGGTCAAGCCTTGCTCCCTCCCGGAGTTTTGAACGCTACATCAGAGCGAAAGATTTCCCATGCCTTAAAAAACTCCTGCGATGCTGGGAGCTACAGCGGCCCAATGAGGTGATTGGAAAAATTCACACTTGACAAAACAGACAGTCGCTCCACTCCGCTGCGCTCCGGTCGAGATGACAAAGTTAGATGTAGTTGCCAACCAAGCTTTCCTCCACCCGACGTTCATTCCGACGACAAATTGGGTGCTGTCCCCAAGCTAAAGAACTGGCTTACACTAGTAGATTGGAGCGGGCGAGGGAAAAACTGCAGTGAACACGCTGGATACAATAATCGACGCACTCCCCGGCCGTTTTGGCGCATATGGCGGCCGTTACGTTCCCGAGACGCTGATGGCCGCGCTGGAGGAACTGGAAACCGCCTATGCCGAGGCGCAGGCGGACCCGTCTTTTCATTTCCAGCTTGATGCGTTGCTTCACGACTACGCCGGACGCCCTACTCCGCTCTACTTTGCCGCCGGCCTGACCGCGCAACTGGGTGGCGCCAAAATCTATATCAAACGCGAAGATCTGCTGCACACCGGCGCGCACAAAATCAACAACTGTCTGGGACAGGCATTGCTGGCGCGGAGAATGGGCAAGCGCCGCATCATCGCCGAGACCGGAGCGGGACAGCATGGCGTAGCCACGGCCACGGTCTGCGCCCTCTTCGGCATGGAATGCGTCGTCTACATGGGCGAGGAAGATATGAGCCGCCAGGAGCTCAATGTCTACCGCATGCGCCTGCTGGGCGCCGAGGTGCGCGGCGTGAGTTCAGGCTCGCGAACGCTCAAGGACGCCATCAACGAGGCCATGCGCGACTGGGTCGCCAGCGTGCGCACTACTCATTACCTGCTGGGCAGCGTGTTGGGCGCTCATCCCTACCCTACGATGGTGCGCGACTTTCATCGCGTGATCGGGCAGGAGATCAAGCGCCAGATTCTGGAGAAGGAGGCCCGGCTGCCGACCGTGATCGTGGCCTGCGTGGGAGGAGGCTCGAATGCCATCGGCGCCTTCTACGAATTCATTCCCGAGAAAAATGTGCGGCTAATTGGTGTCGAGGCGGGCGGCCGCGGGCCAGAGTTGGGAAGTCATGCCGCCCGGTTTCAGGGCGGCTCTCCCGGCGTGCTTCAAGGCACATATTCTTATGTATTGCAGGATGACGCCGGCCAGATTTCGCTCACCCATTCCGTCTCCGCGGGACTCGACTATGCGTCCATCGGACCGGAGCATGCCGCGCTGCACGACTCCGGCCGGGCCGAGTATGTTTCCGCTTCCGATGAGGAGGCTTTGCAGGCTGCCGTCAGATTGGCTCGCACAGAAGGCATTGTTCCGGCGCTGGAGAGTGCGCACGCGGTGGCCGAGTGCATGCGACTCGCGCCAAAGCTCGCCCCCGATGACATACTGGTGGTGAACCTTTCAGGACGCGGCGATAAAGACATGGGGATTATGGCGCGCGAGCTAAGCCTCGCCGGCGCCGGGAAAGCTGCCGCGCCGCGGGCCGCAAGCGCCCCTTCGAGGAAGTGAATGCCGATTGATTTAGGCAGCAAGCCGGGTTTCAAATCAACGCTCAACCCAGGCCTCATCATCTATCTCACCGTAGGAGATCCCAGTGTCGCCGCAACCCGGGAGATCGCGCTGGCGGCCATTGATGCCGGCGCGGACGTGCTCGAGCTGGGCGTGCCCTTCAGCGATCCGGTGGCCGATGGGCCGGTTATTCAACGGGCTAGCGAACGCGCTCTCGCGCAAGGCGTGCGTCTCGAGGACGTGCTGGCGCTGGCCGGCGAATTGCGCCGCCTTCGCCCCTACGCGGGACTTGTCGTCTTCTCCTACTTCAACCCCATTCTGCGCATGGGCTTGGAGCGGTTTTGCCGGCGGGCGGCGGACTCCGGCGTGGACGGCGTCTTGATTACCGATTTGACGGTTGAAGAGGCGGACGAGTATCTCGAGCAGACGCTCTCTCACGGATTGAAGCCCATCTTTCTGGTTGCCCCGACCAGCACCGATGCCCGGCTGAAGCGGATCGCGGGCGTTTCCCAGGGCTTCGTTTACGCCATCTCCCGCACCGGCATCACCGGAGCCAGGCAGGATGTGGCGCAGGACACGCGTGAGCTGGTCGAGCGGCTGCGCCCTTATACCCAGCTCCCCATCGCTGTAGGCTTCGGAATCTCCCGCCCGGAGCATGTTGCCGCGGTGGGCGAGTTTGCCGATGCGGTGGTGATCGGCAGCGCGATCGTGTCCTTGATCGAGCAATCTGAACCGGGAACAGCCGCGACCGCGGTTGCGCAGTTTATCCAAGGCTTGCGGCCGGCTCTTGGAGTAACCGGTTGAGCGCGATACTCTAGAGCTTTTAATCCATTCAAATGACTTCAAGCATAACCAGGTGAAACTCATGGACATTGCAGGTTGGCGAGTACGAATCGACGAGCTGGACCGGGGAATTGTTTCGCTTCTCAGCCAGAGGGCGCACGCGGCGCAGGAGATTGGAAAGCTGAAGCGTTCGACGTCCATGCCCATCTATGAACCGAATCGCGAGCGGGTGATCTTTGAGAATGTTCGCGCGGCAAACCGGGGGCCGCTCCCGGATTTCGAATTGACCCATATTTACGAGCGGATCATCGACGTTATGCGCGCCATACAAAAAGACGAGATCACCTCGGCCGCGGAACCATCGGATTCAATCGCGACAAAACCAGGCATTACAGAACCAGGCAAAACAGAATCGGGCAAAACAGGGGAGACAGGAAAGCAATCATGATCGTTGCGATGCAGGCCGGAGCAACCGAGGAGCAGATTCAAGAGGTAATTGAGCGCATCGTCCAGGTGGGCTTCAATGTTCACCGCACGACTGGAGCCGTGCAGACGATTTTGGCGGGCGTAGGCGTGCCCGCGCACTTCGACCACACAATTTTTGAGCTGCTGCCGGGCGTCGCCGAAGTGGTCCGCATCTCCTCTCCTTACAAACTGGCGGGCAGGAACTTCCGGCCGGAAGGCACGGTCATTGAATTTCCCAACGGAGTGAAGGTTGGCGGCGGCGAGGTCGTCGTCATGGCCGGCCCATGCTCGGTGGAATCGCGCGAACAGATCTTCGCGACCGCCTGGCAGGTCAAAGCCGCGGGAGCGAAGTTCCTGCGCGGAGGAGCGTTCAAACCGCGAAGCTCTCCCTATTCTTTCCAGGGCATGGGCCTGGAAGGGCTCAAGCTGCTCAGGGAAGTCAGCCAGGAAACCGGCCTCCTGATCATCAGCGAGGTGATGGAGATCTCCCAGATCGGATTGATGCTTCCCTATGTGGACGTATTGCAGGTAGGCGCGCGCAACATGCAGAACTTCAATCTGCTGCGCGAGATCGGGCTAGTGCGCAAACCGGTCCTGCTGAAGCGCGGCATCGCGGCGACTATCGAAGAGCTGCTGCTTTCGGCGGAGTACATCTTGTCCGGCGGCAACTACGATGTGATGCTCTGCGAGCGGGGAATCCGGACCTTTGAAACCTACACCCGTAACACCATGGATATTTCCGCGATACCGGTAGTCAAAAAGCTCTCCCACCTTCCCATCCTGGGCGATCCTTCGCACGGCACCGGACGGCGGGAGCAAGTGGCGCCCATGGCCCGAGCGGCAGTCGCGGCCGGCTGCGATGGCCTGCTGATTGAAGTGCACCCCAACCCGGATAAGGCATTGTCCGACGGGGCGCAATCGCTGTTTCCCGAACAATTCACACGGCTGATGGGTGAGCTGCGCGTCATCGCCGCGGCAGTCGACCGAACCGTCGGCTGAGAGGAGCAGCCTGCGAAGCGAGTCTCGCAAGGGACGACGTGAAAATAGCTCAGCACGCCAGTGCTGGGCTATTTTCCTTTTTCCATCCTTCGCAAGCGATTTACGATGCTCCGTCCCTCCGTATTCGCACTTGCTTTTCTTTCTGTCATTCCCGCAGGGAATCTGCTTTGGTTTCTCGGGGCATACTCTAGCAAAAGCAGATTCCCTTCGGGAATGACAGAAAGAAAGGCAAAGACGGGTCCGCAGCTCACCCTTACATCAACTTGTTATCTCCACCGAAGCGAAGTGGAGAGATCTGCGGTTTTTTGGGGCGCCCCTACCGTCATTTTGGTTCGATCGCGATAGCCCATAGATCCGTATCGCCGAGGTTCTGCCCGATATGAGTTCCTCCGCGTCTCCAGACCGTCTCGCCCGTGGCCAACGTGGACACTTCCTCGTGACCATCGGCATAGCGATGCTTCAACGTAGCTCCCGAAAAACAGATCACTACGCGATCATGATGCGTATGCTGTGGTTCAACGGAGTGGGCCGGTATCCGGATGTCGTATACCCTCGCATACCGATTTTCAATGAGCATTTTGTAGTTTGGCGGGAGTCCTGTCATTCCCCAGATTTCCGAAGCGCCAGCCCCGAGGAATTCGATACGCGTGTAGCGTAATTCGGTCTTTCCGATATTCCTGATGGAACGTTGTTCGGCGGGAGCAAACAACGCCTCTCCTTTTGTGACGTGGATTCTCTGCCGGTCTCCGCCGGCTCGCATAACTTGAAATAAGGCCGGCTTCCAGTAGACAGTTAAACTCGGGTGGTCTGCCGCCACGTTCTCCGTTCGATCAGGCGCAAGAACAACCTGCGTAACAAGCACCTTGCTGTTGCGAATCTTCTCAATGTCTTTTGCCAAACCCAGCACGGGCAACAGAGAGATGCAAAACAATGTAAATCCGGCCAGGGACTTCACTATAGTTCCTCCTTTCAAGTCGCCTTAAAACGTGGATATCGAGATCAAAACAAAGAACGCTTGCGCAGCCGCCCATCTTGAGTGAAATACCGGGGCTGCTCTGCCGGCCGCCAGGGATCGTAGTTCGCGGCAAAGGCCTCTCTGGCTGCGATCGTTGGGTGATTGTAGCTCCAGAAAACCACCAAGGGATTGGGATAGGGATAGTCGAGGGACTGCTCCCCTAAACGCTGGAAGGAGTTCGCGGCGGCCCTTTGCGGATCGGCGACAATGCCGTGGACAACCTCTTCGCCGAAGACGTCTGCCTGATGCTCCTGAGCGCGGCTGACGGCATTGACCAGCGGCTCGGCGGCAAAGCTGAGAATCGAGACCAGCAGCAGCAGAATGGCGGCGGCGCCCCAGTCCTCAAGGGACGCGATATTCCACGCGGGGCCGTAGCGCCACATCAGGAAGCGCGCAAGGTGGAAGCCGATCCATAGAAAAACGAGTGAGAACAGCGAACCGAGAATCAATCCCCGGCGAATGTGATTGAGCACGTAGTGGCCCAGCTCATGGCCGAAGATCACCAGAATTTCATCCGTCGGCGCGCTCTTGATTGCCGTATCCCAGACCACGACCCGCTTGGAAGCGCCAAAGCCGGTGACATAAGCATTGGCGCTCGTGACCTTTTCGCTGGCTCTCATCAGGTACATGCGCGAGGACGGAATCTGCATGCCAGTCCTGGCCACCACCCGCTCAAGCTGCTCGACCAGTGCGGGGTTGCTCTTGCTTAGCGGTTCAAAATGATTGAAGAGCGGATCAATCACCACCGGCAGGATAAAGACCACCAGCAGTTGCGCGGGAAGAGAAAGCAGCCAAATCCAAAGCCACCAGCGCCGCGACGCGCGAATAACGGCGAATACTACGGAGAGAACCAGCGTTCCAACGAACAGGTTGAGCAGGAGCGCCTTGGTCCAGTCCAGGAACCAGCTTTCCCAGCCCTGTATGGATTGGCCATACTTGAGAGATACATGGTGGGCTATGACTCCCAAGGGGAGAAACAGCAAAGCCACTAGCAGCAACAGGGCAGGCAGGAAACAGAGGCCTTGCAGCCATTTTCGTGAGCTGATGGAGACGGTCCAATCGCGCAGCCGGGCGATCAGTCGCAACTTGAGCAGCGCCAGGAGCATAAGAATGCTCCACAGGGACGAAGCGAAATCGATCGCGGTCCGCCAGTAATACAGCGACCGGGAGCGGGCAAGTTTTGCTGGGGACAAGGTATAGACGAGTGTCTTGCTGCCGGTTGCCGCAAACAAAGGCGGCGCAAGCATGGCCAGCGGAGCGGCCAGTGCAAGCCCGCAGACCAACCTGCGAAGCCAAAGCATCAAATCTCCTGTAGATCATCGTCGAGACGAAGACGAGTTGTTAACCGTTGTGGAATCCCACATCTGGCGCAAAGAGCGCGCCAGATATGGGGCACCCGGCCTCTACACCACATACAGGTCCCATCCCGATTTTCGCTGACTCGCCGACTCGCTGACCGCTCTTTAGCTATCCGCTTTTTAGCTAACCGCCTCTTAGCTGCTTAATCCAGACGAACCAGATATGCCTCACCCTCGCTAGGCCTAAGGTTGCGCGCAATCTCCGAGGCGCGGAGTTTGTCGTCCTTCCACGGGCGGATGCGTACCCAATAGCCGGTGGGTCCTGGGAATTCGATTACCTTCGCAGTTTGGTATTTGCGCGTCAAGCGGTCCCGCAGCTGGATGGCCTGGTGTCCGCTCTTGAAGGCGCCCACCTGAACGCACCAGCGGCCGCCCTGATCGATAGGCGCGGGGGCCGCGTAGACGTCCACGCGAACCCGGGCCACTCCCGGCCTCCAAACCCCTACCGCTTTGGCAGACGCGAGGGAAAGGTCGAGCGTGCGATTATGAACGAATGGGCCGCGGTCTGTAACTCTCATGATTGCCGATTGGCCGGTAGCCACATTTGTCACCCGGATCAGGGAGTTCATGGGCAGAGTGCGGTGGGCCGCGGTGAGGGCATTCTCATCGTAGATTTCACCGTTAGCGCCGCGGTGTTTGTCATAAGGAGGACCATACCAACTGGCCAAGCCCTCTTCGCTGTAAATGGCGGCGTGCGATCGAACGAACTCCGCGTCCGCAGGGCTGTCGGCTACCGTTTCCCGTTCCCCGTTTCTTATCACCGGAGACGGGATACCGGGCACAGCCGCCGGCGCCAAGGGCGGAGGAGCAGCCGGAATGGCGGCGGCGCGCTGCTGATGCCGGCATCCTGTCGCCAGCGCGAGCACCGCTGCAAACAACAGCAGGCGCGGTCCGAACAGCCTGGCACTCACTCTACCGGCCTCCGCCGGGACGGTTGTCATCCAAGTGATCGGCTAATTTTTGGAGCCGCTCCGCGGCTGAGCGCAGAGCCTGGGAAGAATCCTGGCGAAGGTTCGGAACTACTTCGTCGTTTAAATAATCGACAACCTTCTTAACCTCTTCCTGAATGCGCGGGATCGCCGTACCCAGGCCTCGATCCACGCGCCGCCCAAAACCTTCAAAGCGGCCGCCGGACTTGCTCTCGCTCCCTGCTTCAGTCATGAGCGGATCTCCCTTCTCTCCATCTTGCTTGCGCGGCAATTCGCGGTCAACTGGGCAATTGGTTGGCCGCGACGGAGGTGCTTGATTGGTATCGTTCGCTACTGCAACCTAAACCCCTGCATCCAAATGCTCATGTGCTCATGGCCCTGAGACCTGGGCGTTGGCTTTCTCAGGGTGATGTAGGCTAAGGGGTGAAGCTGCGAACCCGGAAGAATTCCTAAAGTGAGGCGATATCGTAATAGCGATTAACTCCCAAAGCCTTGGCCGGTTCGTTGTAACGTTCGCTCTGTTCACCTGCGCGCAGGCCGGCTTCACTCAGACACTGGCCGCATCCGCTCTGCCGGATGCGCCCCAGGTGCAACGGTACGCCCAGCCGCCGACTCCGGAGAAGGGAAAGCTAGCGGAAGGGGTTGCACCTCTGGCTGACAAATACGATCAAGTGATTGAGCCTGGGCAAACCGCACAGCCGCTTTCCGGGACGGGAAAAATGATTCTTTCGCTGCGGGAGGACATGCGGCCGACCACCTTGCTCCCGGCATTCTATTCCACCGGCTACGAGCAGCTCGCGTGGGACCGATCCTAAGTATGGGAGTGACTCCGGGGCGGGCGCAGCCAAGTTCGGCGCCGCCATGGTGCGTTCGGGCAGCGTCCGCCTCTTTGCGGATGGGCTCTTTGCCGCCGCCTTTCATCAGGATCCGCGTTATTACCGAGTTGGCTATGGCAGCATCGTTCACCGCGGCCTGCTTTCCGCCGAGCAGGCGGTGGTGCGGCGCAGTGACAATGGCTCGAACCAGGTCAACTTCTCCGGATTTGCCGGCCGCGGGGCCGCGGCAGCGCTTACCCTGGCTTACTATCCGCCCGTCAGCCAAACCACTAGAGTCGTGCTGAGCACCTTCGGTACGTCCATCGCCACCGATGCGGGCGGGAACCTGGTGTTGGAGTTTTTTCCCGATATAGCGCGCAAGGTTTCTTTTTTGAAGAAGATTCAGATCAAATAAGGGGTTCTTACCAGCAGTGGCATCGATCGCTACGGCGGCTGGCCATAGCCCGCGGAGGAGGTTCTAGAGTCTGTGACGAAGAGGGTTCTGAGTGGCGCCCTGGGGATGATTCTATTTCTCGCCGCGCAGGAGCTTCTTCGAGCGCAGGCGATATCTCCGGCAGAACTCCCTGATGCGCCTCTGCCCCGGCAATCGGACGTGCCCGGCGCCCAAGAGATGGCGCAAACGAATTCCGGCCCCAGCAATGATCTCCAGCAGAATAGGAACCGCAGGCGGGGATTCCCGCCGGTGGGATCTCCACTGCCGGGAAGGGCGCCGGTTCCGCTGGCCACCCGTCCTCGAATTCCCGGCGCTACCTCCGAGTGCGTGCCGGATTCGTGCAGCCCCGCCCAGGGGCGCATGTGCTGTAACCCCGGGCTGAATACTTATGCCCGTATTCTCGCGTTCTCGTGGCCTGGTCCGCTCACGCCTAAGGACAAGTTCCTTCTGGCATGGAGAGGCGTTCGCGATCCTTTCAACTTGCTGACCATCGGGGGTGAAGCGGCCGTCAGCATCGCTTCGAATTCGCATACCGCCTATGGTCCCGGCTTTCCCGGCTTCGGCAAATATGCCGGCGTATCGCTCACCCAGGACATATCTGCGGAGTTTCTCGGCGCCTTCCTGATTCCCTCGCTGGCGCACCAGGATCCCCGCTATCGCCGAGTGCCGAACCTTCCCATGCGCCAGCGGATCATACACGTGATCGATGCCGGCTTCATCGGGCAGGACGACAATGGGCTTCCCATGTTCAACTACGCCAATGTCTTTGGAACGATCGGCACCAGCGCATTGGGCAACGCCTATATCCCCGGCCGTCAAACTAGTTGGGGAGCCAGCGCGGCCCGCATTTCCGTGGCGCTGGCCACCAATCCCATCGGCAATGCGCTTGCGGAGTTCCTGCCCGACGTGGCCCGCCACGTCAATGTCAACGTGGTTCTGGTGCAGAGGGTGATCAACCGCGTGGCTATCGCCGAAGGCGGGGTAGGAAGCCAATAGAGCGCTACCTCCTTGGATGAGTCCATGCGGGACTCTTTCCGGACCGGGTCTCAATCGATTGGACAAGCGCCCTGCGGCAATTCCGTTCAAGTAGACCAATCACCGTCCGGCCTGGGTTTTTCCCCGTTCGCGGAGAGATGGTTTGATTTGCGCCACCCACCCCGTAGTCTGAAGCTGGTGGAACACGCATCCCAGTCGTCACGCATCTTAGGGGATTGAAACAGGAGATTCCAAATGTCGAAAGCTATCAAGTATACGGAGAGAGCCGTCACTGCCGTTGCGCAAGGCGCGTGGTCCGTTTTTGAACGAATCAACCGGATCAACCCCAATCCTTCGTTTACGCCGAAATGGTCGGAAAAGCCGCTGCTCAAGTCTTATCAGAAGGAGAAGCCTCCTTTGGGCTGGCCGCGCACCACGGATTCTCTTTGTCCCAAGTGCGTTCCTGAGATCCGGCAGCAGATCATCGACGGAAAGCTTCCTCACGAGATTCTTCTGAACGAAAAAGTCGGCGAGATCAAAGCCCAGATTATCGAGCGCGACGGCAAGATCCTGATGGTGAAGGATTGCCCAAAGCATGGCCACTTTGAAGATGTCATGGCCATTGACACTGCCTTTTTCCGGCATCTCGAAGAGGTTTTCCCCGGCCGGGACATTCGCGCCCACAATGACGAGAAGCTGCACAACCATGGCACCTCGACGGTGACCCATGGCCGCGGCTCGGTTCTGACCATCGACCTGACCAACCGCTGCAACATGATGTGCGATCCCTGCTTCATGGACGCCAACCAAGTTGGCTTCGTCCATGAGCTGACCTGGGAAGAGATCAAGACCATGCTGGACAACGCGATCTCCATCAAGCCGCGGCGCCAGATGTCGGTTCAATTCTCCGGGGGCGAGCCGACCCTCTCTCCCTACTTCCTCGACGCCATCGCCTATTCGCGCAAGGTAGGTTATAACTCCGTCCAGGCCGCGACCAACGGCATTGAGTTCGCCAAGAGCAAAGAGCTTTGCCGCGCCGCCGCGGAGGCCGGCCTGCGCTATGCCTATCTCCAGTTCGACGGCATCGGCAATGCAGCCAACTCCCATCGCAAGGTGGGCAACCTGTTTGACGTGAAACTCCAGGCTATTCACAACCTGCACGAGGCCGGAGTGGATATCGTCCCGGTGACGACCATCATCAACGGCATCAATAACGAGCAGGTCGGGCATATCATCCAGTTCGCGCTCGACAACCCCAAGAAGATCAACTTCCTCAGCTTTCAGCCGGTTTCCTTCACCGGACGCGACGAAGACGTGAGTGAGGAGCGGCGGGCTGCCCAGCGCTACACCCTGAGTCACATGGCCCACGATGTGAAGAACCAGACCGGTTTGGGCGTGCCCGAGCGCGATTGGTTCCCCATCAGCTTCATGAGCACCTTCTCCGACTGGGCCGACCTGGTGCATGGTCCTAACGCGGATTGGGGCCAGCTCTCCTGCGGCTGCCATCCGAACTGCGGCATCGGCATGGCGCTGATGATCGATAAGGAGACCAAGGAGGCCGTTCCGGTAACCGCCTTCCTGAATGCGGATCGCCTGGCTAAAGACATTGCCAAGATCAACGACGCCGCTCGCAATAAGTTTCTCTCCATTGTTGGCGTGACGCTGGCGCTGTTGCGCAACTACGATCCCACCAAGTCGCCCCAGCATTTCAAGATCGTCGACCTGCTGGCCAAGTTCGACAAATGCTTCGGCGCCACCGGACGGAACTACGGCAAGGTCACCGGCGACCGCACCATGGCCGACATCGAGCAGCGCCGCGCCGATCGTTGGAACTTCCTGTTTATCGCCGGCATGTGGTTTCAGGACCTCTTCAATTACGACTTCCGCCGTACCGAGCAATGCATCATTCCATACGCGACCCAGGAGGGTGAAATTTCCTTCTGCGCTTACAACACCGGCGTGGGCTGGCGCAACATTATCGAGAAGATGCACATGACCTCCACGCTGACCAAGTGGTATGAAGAGCATGGCCGTCATGAGATCTTCGCCGGCGGTAAGAAGGTCGGCATGGGCGATGCCCAGCATACCCTGGTGCTCAATCAGGAGCACGTGACCGCCGCCGCCAACGACACTCTGGACAAGCTGGGCATCGCCAAGAACTCCCGCGAGGAGAAGTTGAAGGCGCGTGATGCCAAGCTCAGGCAGGACGCCGAAAATGCCCGTATGGCGCGCCTGTACCGGGAGCATGTCCTGGGTGAAAAGCCGCCGCAGGACGGCTTTATCCCTGTCGACAGCTTGATTGCCCCGGCGCCCAAACCGTCTGCTCAAACCGTCCAACAAGTAAAAGAAGAACCGGTGATGGGGGACTGATTGGCGCCGGACGCCGCCACAATGAAACCAACAGCCAGGCTGCCAGCAATGGCGGCCTTTGCTGTTTTCACCTGCATGCTTGCCTGCGGATTGAGCGGCTGCACTATCTATGGCTCTAAGAATCCGCCGACCCTCCAAAGCACTACCAGCGCGGAGCAGTACGAGCGCATCACCTGGGCCAATGTGCGCACCGGCAAGTGGGATAACATCACTCCTCTTTTAGCTCCCAATGTTGTCTATGCCGTACAGGGCAGGGTTCTAGCCCGCGACCAGATCGTCCCTTACCTGCAATCGGAGAAGGTTGCAGAGTTTGTGATCTCCAACATGGCAGTCAAGCCAAACGGCACGGATATGACGTTGAGTTACAACCTTCAACTCTCCTTGCCCGGCGGCAAGATGCAATCGCTGCTGGCGGTAAGCGTGTGGCAGCAGGTGAAAAATGGGTGGATCCTGATCGTGCATACGGAGCAGCCGCAGTAAAGCAGATTCCCTTCGGGAATGACAGAAAGAAAAGCAAAGACTTCATCCACAGCTCCATCGACCTTGTCATCTCGACCGGAGTGAAGCGGAGTGGAGATTTGCGGCTTCCCACATCTGGCGCAAAGAGCGCGCCAGATATGGGGCACCCTGGATTGCTGGTGATTTTGGAACCCCACTTGAAACGGATTTAGGACGCCCCATCCTTGCGTAGCAAGGGTGGGAGACCAGTGCGCCGGGATAAACCGGCATGAAGCAGAGAATGGAAAATTCTTACGAGGAAGGAGTAGCGAACCACTCGGCCCCGAGTTTTGCGTAGTGCACCGTGAGGTGTAAGACGAAGCGTAAACAGGGGAATAGGTGGGCTGGGTATCGAGCTTCGAAAACACCAAATCAGGATGCCGACGCTGTTGGTCTAGCGGAAGGCAACATGGGCAGAGGCGCAAGCGCGAGTCTCTGTTCAGTCCTGCGTAGTCGTAGACCCCAGACACGCCTAGACACTTCATGCACGAGAACCGGGAGACCTCGGAGGCTTCTGCGGTTGCAGCCGACCACAGGACGGCGGGAGAAGGCCCAGGCCGTACGGCCCGCATGTACGCCTGCGAGGAGTCGGACAGTGGCGTAGTACCAATGAATCACTCGAACAAAGACGGGAAACCGAGGGCGGAGAGTGAGGAGGGAAGGCTGCTGATCGGGGAGAACAACCGCAAATCGAGCACGCCTCGACACCGAGCGAGACCAGCGTGTTCCATCGATGGGCGGCTGTGCGGCAAGCATTACTGCCGTTACTCATCTTCGATAAGAGCCGTATGCGCTAATGAGCGCTCGTACGGATCTGTGCGGGGGGTACCAGGCGACTGGTATCCCTACCGCGACCAACCAATGGCACAGCAGGCTTTCCAGGATGATTTTCGAGAAAGCGCAGCGAAGAGATGACCACTTTATTGGGTCAGCAGGCTACGCCCTGTTGCTCTTCTTCGCGCTCTTCTTCTTCGCGCTGCGTTTCTTTGCCGGGGCGGGAGGAGCCTTGGCGCCTTTGCGCCGCGCCTCTGACAAACCGATGGCGATGGCCTGCTTCGGGTTGGTGACTTTGCGTCCGCTCCGGCCGGACTTGAGCTTGCCCTTTTTCATCGCCTTCATTTCCCGCTCAACCGATTGCGATGCGCGCGGGCCGTATTTTCTACCCGAGCTTTTGGTCGATTTCTTACCCGCTGACTTTTTTTTGGCCGGCATATAGGTTCCTCCCAGAGTGGGAAGCAATAGAAGCGATATGGGTTGGCTTCTCTACCGGCTGCTCACAACCGCCGGCAGAATATCTTCGACATCGACCCATTGCGTAGGATAGATGCCGGTGTAGCAGGCAGTGCAGAAGCTATTGCCTTCACCGCCGTCGCAGGCGCGCTCCAGACCATCGAGAGAAAGATAGGCCAGGGAATCGGCCTCAATGAACTGGCGAATCTCTTCGATCGAGTAATTGGCTGCGATCAGATCTTTCTTGTCCGGAGTGTCGACCCCGTAATAACAAGGTGAGATAGTAGGCGGGCAACTGATGCGCAGATGGACTTCCGTGGCGCCGGCGGAGCGGACCATACGCACGATCTTGCGGCTGGTGGTGCCGCGGATGATGGAGTCGTCCACCAGGATGATGCGCTTGCCCTCCAGCAGATTGCGCACCGGATTGAGTTTCAGCTTTACGCCAAAATCGCGCACCCGCTGCTCCGGCTCGATGAAGGTGCGTCCTACATAATGGTTACGAATAAGCCCGAAGTTGAAGGGGATTCCGCTTTCGGCGGCATATCCCAAGGCGGCAGTGACTCCGGAGTCGGGAACGGGAACCACCAGGTCGGCATCGATGCCCGACTCCTGCGCCAGGCGCCGCCCCATCTGCTCGCGGCTGGCCTGCACCCAGCGGCCGTAGATGCGGCTGTCCGGCCGCGCGAAATAGACATGCTCGAAGATGCAGCTCGATTGCTTTACACCCGACGTGTACTCGACTGAAGAGACGCCGTCACGGGTCACCATCACCACTTCGCCAGGCCGCACATCGCGCTCATATTTGGCGCGCAGCAGATCGAAGGCGCAGGTCTCCGAAGCGAAGACTATCGTGTCGGGGCCATCGGGATTGACAATGCGGCCCATGGAGAGCGGCCGAAAGCCATGCGGATCGCGGGCCGCGAAGATGCGGTCGCGCGTCATCATGACAATCGAAAAGGCCCCGTCGATCTGGCGCAGCGAGTCGCCGATGGCGTCGATGATCGTGTTGGCATGCGAATGCGCGATCAGTTGCACGATAATTTCCGAGTCGCTAGTGGTTTGGAAGTATGCTCCGTCCCTCTCCAGGCGGGCGCGCAAATTGCCCAGGTTCACCAGGTTGCCATTGTGCGCGATGGCGATCAGCCCGCGGGTCGAATCGACGCGGATAGGCTGCGCATTCAAGAGCGCGGAGTCTCCGGTGGTCGAATACCGCGTGTGCCCGATGGCAAGCTCCCCGGGAAGCTTGGCCAGCACATCATCGGTAAAAATGTCGGCTACCAATCCCATGCCCTTGATGTTGAAGAGATTGGAGTAGTCGGCGGTAGCGATGCCTGCCGACTCCTGGCCGCGATGCTGCAAGGAATAAAGAGCAAGATAGGCTTGGCGCGCAGCATCCGGATGTCCATGGATCGCCACTACTCCGCACTCTTCCCGAAGTTTGTCGAAAGCAGTCGGATCGAGAGACTCTTGCTCGTGATCGATGATGGCGCGCTCCATGTGGTTCTTAGACTATATTTTTCAGTCGTCCCTACGGGACTTTTCCTGTTTCTCCTAACCCTGTCCCAGCACCGCCGTGCCGGGCTATTTTCTCGCCGTCCCTGCGGGACTCAAACTAAGTCTTTACCAATTCAGATTCCCCTTCTCTTATCGTCAAACTTCCAATGCCATGCCGTGCGCGAGCTGGGCGGCGAGCGCTCCAGCCCAGACATTGCGCAGCCCCGCGACTTTCTCGCGGATGACCACGCGTCCGTCGACCGCTAACTCAAACAGATCGGCAACCGTTTCTCCAATCATTACTGTCATCAGGCCATCGCTCTGGCCGACCATCTGCTCGATCTCCCTCGCCGCGGCCTTGCTGCAAGTGACTATCGCCTGGGTGGCGGTCTCTCCGAAAAGGTCCCATTCCACAGGGAGATCCGGCGCTTTCTCCAGGTTGGCGCGAATACCGATTCCACATTCGAAGCAGCCTTCCGCGAGCGCAACCGCGATGCCGCCATCCGTAATATCCCGCGCAGAGTGGATCAAACCCCGTTGCGCCAGCTGGGCAAGGATCTTGTGGAGATTCGCCTCTATGTTGAGGTCGAGGCGTGGCGGAGTTCCCCATAATTGGGAGAGAATCGTCTTGGCATATTCCGAGGAGCCAAACTCGCGCATGCGCTCTTCCAGCGGAGGGAGCGATGCCGGCGCAATCAGGAGCACTCTGTCACCCAAATGCAGGAAGTCCGAGGGGACTGCCCTCTCAACCGGCTCCAATATACCCACGACGCCCAGCACCGGAGTGGGATAGATGGCCTCGCCGCGGGTTTCGTTGTAGAGAGAAACGTTGCCGCCGGTGATCGGCGTGCCTAAGGCAATGCATGCGGCGGCGATTCCGTCGATAGCGCTCGACAACTGGGCCATGATCTCCGGCTTTTCCGGGTTGCCGAAATTCAGGCAATTCGTAGCCGCCACGGGCACCGCTCCCGACAAGGCGACCTTGCGCGCCGCCTCGGCTACCGCATGGCGAGCTCCCAGCTCCGGGTCAAGATACGACCAGCGGCTATTGCCCGCCAAGGCCATCGCCAATCCCAAGGCTGAGCCCTTCACCCGCATCACACCAGCCTCGCTCCCCGGACCCTGAACAGTGTTGGTTTGCACCATGGAGTCGTATTGCTCGTAGATCCAGCGCTTGCTCGAAATGTTGCTGGCGGCAAGCAAGGCGCGAAGCTCATCCGCATACTTGGTAGCGGAGACGCGGCGCGGAAGGTCGTCGAAGAAGCTGAGCAGTCCCAGGGCTTCCATTGGCGGGTCGGCGGGCGCCGGCGCGCCCATTCACCCACCGGCCGGTGGTAGAGCGGCGCATCGTCGGTAAGGGAGCGGTTGGGAATATCCGCCAGCAGCTCGCCGTGATGCAGGATGCGCAACCGGGACTCCGCAATCACTTGCCCCACGATGACTGCGTCCAGCCCCCATTTGGCGAAGATCTTCAGGACCTCGGCGGCGCGATCTTTTTCCGCCACCAGCAGCATCCGCTCCTGGCTCTCGCTCAGCATGATCTCGTAGCCGCTCATCCCCGATTCGCGCTGCGGAACGTCATCTAATTCGATCTCCAGGCCGACGCCGCCACGAGCTCCCATCTCGCAGGTGGAACAGGTAAGGCCGGCCGCGCCCATATCCTGTATTCCGACCACAGCGCCGCTGTGCATCGCTTCGATACAGGCTTCCAGGAGCAGTTTCTCCATGAAGGGGTCTCCGACCTGCACGTTGGGGCGCTTCTGCTCCGAGCTCTCGGTGAACTCCTCGCTGGCCATAGTGGCCCCGTGAATGCCGTCCCGCCCGGTCTTGGCGCCGACGTAAATCACCGGGTTGCCGATGCCCGCCGCCTTGGCATAGAAGATCTCATCCCGCCTTACCAGGCCGAGGGCGAAGGCGTTGACCAGCGGGTTACCCGAATAACACGCTTCAAATCGGGTCTCGCCGCCCAGGTTGGGCACGCCAAAACAGTTTCCGTAGCCCGCGATGCCGCTGACTACGCCCTCCATGATCGCCTGATTCCTATGAACGACACGCGAGGTTTCAGCGTCGTCCGTCTCGCTTTCGCCAATCGGCCCGAAGCGCAGCGAGTCCATCAGCGCCAGCGGCCGCGCTCCCATGGTGAAGATATCGCGCAGGATGCCGCCAACGCCGGTGGCTGCGCCTTGGAAAGGCTCAATATAGGAAGGATGATTGTGAGATTCGATCTTGAAGGCGCATGCCCAGCCATCTCCAATATCGATGATGCCGGCGTTCTCGCCCGGCCCCTGGACGACACGGACGCTCCGCGTGGGCAAGCGCTTGAGATGCACTCTAGAGGACTTGTAGGAGCAGTGCTCGCTCCACATGACGCTATAGATGCCCAGCTCGGTAAGGCTGGGGGCGCGGCCCAAGGCCTCGATGATGCGCTGGTATTCCTCGGGCGTGATTCCGTGCTGTTCTAAAAGCTCGGGTGCATAAGAGAGAGCTTCAGGGCCCACGCTCGAGGAAGCAGGTTTCATGGCTATATTTAGGTATATTGTCGCACGGGAGCGCGCGGGTGACCCCAGTGGTTTACCCACACCCGAAAATCCGGACGTGGGCACCCCGATTTGTGGTCGGTCTTAAAAAGACATACCTCAAAGAGATCTTGGGTGCCAATAGGTGGGTCGTAAATCCATAAACGCTCTCTAGAGAATCGTGGTGCAAAACTTGGGTGCCCCATATCTGGCGCGCTCTTTGCGCCAGATGTGGGAAACCGCAGATCTCTCCACTTCGCTGCGCTCCGGTCGAGATGACAAAATTAGGTGTAACTGCCAACCCAGTCGTCCTCAACCCAATTTTCATCCCCCACAGCCTACCCTGAGCTTGTCGAAGGGTCCCGCTTTTGGGACCTGGGATTCTGCAGCTGACCGGTTCTTAGCTCAAGCTGAAGCGTAGGCCGCACCGCCTTTGACCCGAAAGCGCTGCATCGAGATGCGCAGCGTGCGCTCGATCTTGCGCAGATCGTGCTTCTCTTCGGGCGCTGCAAAGGTGGAGGCTATGCCGCTGCGCGAGGCCCGTCCGGTGCGGCCGACTCGATGCACGAAGTCCTCCGCGATCTTGGGCAGGTCGTAATTCACGACGTGGGCCACGTGATCGACATCGATGCCGCGCGCGGCTACGTCGGTGGCCACCAGCACGCGATGGCCGCCCTGGGCAAAGCTGCGTAGAGCGGCGTTGCGTTGCGACTGGCTGCGGTCCCCGTGGATGCTGGTCGCCTTCCAGCCGGCATGGGAGAGCTTTCTGGCCACGCGCTCCGCGCCATGCTTGGTGCGCACGAAAACCAGGAAGCTGCCCAGCTCCGAGCGCAGCAAATGCTCGAGCAGAGCCAGTTTGTTTTCCGAAGTGACTTCGAAGGTCTGCAGCTTGATATTGTCCGCCGGTTTGAGAACCGAGCCGATCTCCACTCGCGCCGGATTTTTCAGGTAGCTGTTCACCACCTGCCGCACCGATCCCTCCAGTGTTGCCGAGTAGCAGAGAGTCTGACGCGTGGCCGGGAGGGTAGAGACGATGCGCTTGATGGCCGGCTGAAAACCCATGTCCAGCATGCGGTCCACTTCATCGAGCACCAGGATTTCAATCTGGTTGAGCCGCACCAGATTGCGCTTGAGGAAGTCTTCCAAGCGGCCGGGCGTGGCCACAATGATTCGTGCCCCGCGGCGGATGTTCTTCAGTTGCGGCTCCTCCGCCAGTCCGCCGACTACCAGGGCGGTGGGAAAATTGGTTAGCTGGGCGCAGGCCTGCTCCACCTGCATGGCAAGCTCGCGGGTAGGCAGCAGGATGAGTGCGTTGGCGGTCTTTTGTTCGCTCTTTTGCAGCCGTTCGATGATGGGAATGAGGAAGCTCAAGGTCTTTCCCGTGCCGGTCTGCGCGGTGGCGAGCACATCCCGGCCTTCCAGCGCCGGGGGAATGGCCCCCGCCTGGACTGGGGTTGCAGTGACAAAGTTTGCTTTGGCGAGCCGCTGCTTAAGCGGCGCCGAAATAGGTAATGCGGAGAATTCGATCAAAATAATTCCTTTGGCCCCAGCCTCATGGAAGAGGGGAGCGGGTTGCTCAACTCAGGACGGCTTCGCCCGTCTCGAGGAGAAATGAAATCTATTGGAGCGCCCAGGCCGTTTGCGGACCCCTATACCGGCACGAAGATACTCGCCGGCTGCGACTCTTCCTAAGTTCGCCGCGCAACGACGCGGCGATCACGCTGAAGGGCTTGGGGTTGATTACTGCAAGGCAGGTCTTGCTTTGTGAGGGCGAGAACGGCTCACAACCAAACAATTGAGCGTAGATATATGATAACACAAGGCAATGGAAGCCCTGACTCCGGCACAACTTGTGCGCATAGAAGCTCGCGCGTTGGATGCGCTTGCAGCCCGCCTGGAAGGGGCAATGGCGGAGGACTTTGCGCGCGCCGTGGAGTCTGGTCGTGCACTGCGGCCAGGGACGCGGCAGGGTGGTCGTCACCGGGATGGGCAAGAGCGGCATTATCGCGCAGAAGATCGCCGCGACTTTGAATTCGACCGGCAGTCCAGCTCTGTTCCTCCATCCCGCCGAGGCGCTGCATGGCGATTTGGGCATGCTGGCCAAGGGCGATGTGGTGATTGCCCTCTCTTCCAGCGGCGAGACGGAAGAGATCCTGCGCCTGTTGCCGACTCTGAAGCGAATCGGCGATGCCCTGATCGGCTTCTGCTGCGAGATGGGGTCGACTCTGGCCCTGGCCAGCGATGTCGCGCTCAATACACGGGTGGAGCAGGAAGCCTGCGCCATGGGCCTGGCGCCCACCGCCTCCACCACTGCCATGCTTGCCTTGGGCGATGCGCTGGCCGTGGCCGTTTCCCTGAAGAAGGGCTTTCGCCAGGAGGACTTCGCCGACCTTCATCCCGGGGGCAAACTGGGCAAGAGACTGGCGCGGGTGCGGGAGCTGATGCATTCCGGCGACGCGATCCCCAAGGTGGAGCGCGCGACCGCAATGCCCGCAGTCATCTACGAGATGAGCCGCAAAGGCCTTGGCATGACAGTCATAGCCGACGGCGAATCCTTGGCCGGACTTATCAGCGATGGCGATCTGCGCCGCCTTTTGGAGCGCAAGGGGCCTGACGCGCTGAAGTTAAGCGCAGGAGAGGCCATGAACCCGTCCCCTAAGACGATTGCGCCGCAAGAGCTTGCCGCCCGCGCCCTGAGCGTCATGGAAGAGAACAAAATCACCGCTTTGGTGGTGGTCGACGAAATGCACCGGATCGCCGGCGTCCTCCACCTGCACGATTTGTGGGGCTTGGAGCTGATCTAGCCGGGTATAGCCGGCGCGCTTTTGCACCAGATGTGGGAAACCGCAGATCTCTCCGCTACGCTGCGCTCCGGTCGAGATGACAAAGTTAGGTGTGGTTGCCAACCAAGCCTTCCTCGTCCCGATTTTCATCCCCTTGGGTGGGCCGCAGGCCTATAAGCGCTAACTTAAGGCTTCGCTGAGGCAATTCCACTAATTGCAACCGCTACGGATGGGGTAATCAAATTAGATTCCGCACGAAATAAAGGGGTTAGCTCCGCCTATCTTAGCGCCTATGGGCCGCAGGCCCAGATCGTCAAATCGGCGCTCCGCGACCATTTAGAATTACTATGTACAACTTCGAGACAAGATACGAATGCATCGTTGGTCCAAGCTCTTTATCCCTACCTTGCGCGAGGCTCCGGCCGACGCCGAGGTTGCCAGCCATAAATTCCTGCTGCGCGCCGGTTATGTGCGCCAGCTCAGCGCGGGCGTTTACTCCTATCTGTTTTTAGGGCAGCGGTCGCTGAACAAGATCATCAAAATCACGCGCGAGGAGATGGACCGCATCGGCCAGGAAATACTCCTGCCGGCGCTCACTCCGCGCGAGTTATGGGAAGAAAGTGGACGCTGGACGGCGATGGGCCAGAATCTCTTCCGGCTGCAGGACCGCAAGGGCGCGTGGATCGCCCTGGGCATGACCCATGAAGAGGTTGTGACCGACATTGCCCGCCATGAGCTGCGCAGCTATCGGCAGTTGCCGCAGATCTGGTACCAGATCCAAACCAAGTTTCGCGATGAACCGCGGCCCAGGTCGGGATTGCTGCGGGTGCGCCAGTTCATCATGAAGGATAGCTACTCCTTCGATATCGATGCGGCGGGCCTGGATGAGAGCTACCGCAAGCATGACCAGGCTTACCGCGCGATCTTTACCCGCTGCGGCCTTAATTTTATCGCCGTCGATGCCGATTCGGGCTCCATGGGCGGCTCCCAGTCGCAGGAGTTTGTCGTCTACGGCGATGCCGGCGAGGACCTGATCGCGAGCTGCCCGGAGTGCGGCTACGCGGCGAACGTTGAAAAAGCCACGTCGCGGCTGGCTCCCATAACCGACCTGCCGCCTGCCGGGGATGGCCTGCCCGAACTGGTGCACACCCCCGGCAAGGCCGCCATCGCTGATGTTGCCGAGTTCTTCGGGATTCTGCCGGCGCAAGATATCAAGGCCGTGGCGTATATGGTGAAACGGGGCGATGCCGGCAAGGTCTCGTGGCTGCCGGTGGTTGCGTTTCTGCGCGGCGATCATTTCGTCAATGAGACCAAGCTGCTCGCCGTGACCGGCGGTTTGGAGCTCGAGCCCATGGGGCCGGAGCAGCTTGAGCTGTATTTAAAGGGACCCGGCGGCTACCTTGGGCCGATCGGCCTCGAGGTCAAAAAAGAGGTAAACCCCGGCAGCATCCCCAAGGTCTTCTCCGATGAAGGCGACGTCGTAGTCATTGTGGATAACGGCCTGCTAGGCCGGATAAACATGGTCGCTGGAGCGAATAAGATGGACTACCACTACCGCAACGTTGTTCCGGAGCGGGACTTCCAGTGGACCATCGCAGCCGATATCCGCAACGTGGCCGAAGGGGAAGGCTGCCCCAGATGCGATGCTCCGCTCAAGGTCGCCAGGGCGGTTGAGGTGGGGCATATCTTCAAGCTAGGCTGCAGGTACTCGGAGAGCATGGGCGCCCGGGTGCTGGATCACAATGGTAAAGAGATCATGCCCATCATGGGCTGTTACGGGATTGGCATGGAACGCATCCTAACTTCAGCCATCGAGCAAAACAACGATAGCAATGGCTTCTGGATGCCGCGCTCGATTGCGCCGTTCGACGTCGTGGTGACGGTGACGAATATGGCTGACGCCATGCTGGCGGCCGCAGGTGAGCAGGTAGCCGGGCAACTGGAAGATGCGGGTTTCGATGTGCTCCTGGATGACCGGAGCGAGCGTGCCGGCGTCAAATTCAAGGATGCCGATTTAGTGGGGATCCCTTATCGGATCAACGTTGGCAAGAAGGTGGCGGATGGCAGGCTGGAGCTGGTCACCCGCTCGACGTCGAGTAGTCAGGATGTGGATATTGCTCAAGTGGCGGAGCTGCTCCTGTCACTGACGGATGAGTGTACCGGCAGGCAAGTGGCGCGGTTGGCGTAGCAGGTTTGGAGTTATTTCTTTGGCGGTAAAAATCAAGCTTCCGAATATCAACAAAAACGGCCACGGGCTGCGCAACGCGGCGCTGATCGCGGTGGGCGGCGTGCTGCTGCTTACCGCCGCTATCTGCGGATCGATCTTCAGTTATTACTATTTCAAGTATCAGCACATCGTCGACGAGCGCTTGCAAAAGCCGCTCTTCGTCCAAACCGCGAAGATATATGCCGCACCTAGAGAAGTGCGCGTCGGGCAAAAGCTAAGCGCCAACGGCATCGCCCTCCAGTTGCGGAGCGCCGGCTATAGCGGCGACGGCGACGAGCACCGTTCGCAGATGGGGACCTTCTCGCTGGGCGATTCCAGCATTACCATCCATCCCGGTCCGCAGTCGTACCACTCCGAACAGGGCGCGACCGTCTCCTTCAACAAGGGGCTCGTATCCGAGATTACCGGCGACGGCGGCCAGCAGATTCAGGCCTATGATCTGGAACCGCAGCTCATCACCGGCCTTTCCGAGGATCAGAACCGCACCAAGCGCAGGCTGGTCACCTATGACGAGCTGCCCTCCAACATGGTGAACGCGATTACCTCGATTGAGGACCGCCGCTTTTTCGAGCATGGAGGCGTCGACTATGTGCGGATGCTGGGCGCTCTGCGCGACGATCTCCGCTCAGGCCGGCGGCGGGAAGGCGGCTCAACGCTGACCATGCAACTGGCGAGAAATTTCTTTTTGACGCCGGAGAAGAGGCTCAAGCGCAAAGTTATCGAGATCGCCATTACCTTCCAACTGGAGCACCGCTTCAGCAAGAAGCAGATCTTCCAGATGTACGCCAATGAAATATCCCTGGGACAGGTTGGCAGCTTCGCCATCAACGGCTTCGGCCAGGCTGCCGAAGCGTATTTCGGCAAAGATGTGCGCCAACTGGATCTTGCCGAATGCGCAACCCTGGCGGGCATGATCCAGAGCCCGAGTTTCCTCAATCCTTATCGTCATCCCGATCGGGCCGTGCACCGCCGCAACCAGGTGCTCGACGCCATGGTTGAAACGCACAAGATCACCCCGGAGCAGGCCGAGATGGCCAAGGCCGAGCCGCTCAAGCTCACGCCGATGAATGTCGATGCCGGAGAAGCTCCTTACTTTGTCGACCTGGTGCGCGACCGGCTGGTGCAGAAGCTGGGCGATGCGGATTTCAACCACGAAGGGCTGCGCATCTATACCTCGCTCGATCCCGATCTGCAGCGCGCGGCTACCGAGGCGGTCAATCAGGGCATGAAGACAATCGATGCGCTGATAGAAAAGCTGCACGCTCGCCGTGTCAAGATGGGAGACGATACACCGGTCACCTATCCCCAGGTGGCGCTGGTGGCGCTCAATCCCCATACCGGCCAGATCCTGGCCCTGGTTGGCGGCCGCAATTACGGCGCCAGTCAATTCGATCATGCGATCCAGCACCGGCCGACCGGCTCCATCTTTAAACCGTTCGTCTATGCCGCGGCGTACAACACCAGTATCTCCGGAACCGTCCTCACCCAGCCGGCCAACGATACCCCCGTTGTCGAGAAGACTTCAGTGGATCCCGCTGCTCCTGCCCCGCCCGACCCGGGCAAACAGAGCGGAATATTTACCGCCATCACGCCGCTCAACAATGAGCTTACGACCTTTGAGGATGGCTATGCGCCGGGGAACTACGGCTCCCACAGCACCGGCGAAGTGACCGCCCGCTCTGCGCTGCAGTGGTCGCTGAACAATGCTACGGTGGAGCTGGCGCAGATGGTGGGCTACAACAATGTGGCCGCGCTGGCTCGCGAAGCCGGCATCACCTCAGCACGTGGAACCCCGTCGCTGGCGCTCGGCGCCTATGTCGCGAGTCCTCTGGAGATGGCCGGCGCCTACACCGTATTCGCCAATGGCGGAGTGAAGATCGATCCCTGGCTTCTGGCTTCCATCCGCTCCGCCAATGGCGATGTGGTGGCCGATTACACGCCCGAATCCAAACCGGTTCTCGATCCCCGCGCAGCCTTTCTCACCCTTTCGCTCATGGAGAATGTGATGAACGCGGGCACCGCGGCCGGCGTGCGCGGGATGGGTTTCGAGGCCCCGGCAGCGGGCAAGACCGGCACCTCGCACGATGGATGGTTTGCCGGCTTCACCAGCAACCTGCTCTGCGTGGTATGGGTGGGCAACGACGACTATACGGATCTGAAGTTCGATTTTAATTCTAATCGGGTGGACGCAGAGGGCGCGCATACCGCCGGCCCCATCTGGGCCGATTTCATGAAGCAGGCTGTCCGCCTTCCGCAGTATTCCGATACCAAGGAGTTTGTTCCTCCCCAAGGTGTCAGCTCGGTGCGTCTGGATAAAGTCAGCAACCTTCTTGCCGATGCCAATTGTCCAGTGGATTATTCCGCTTTTTTCCTCGACGGAACGGCGCCTCTCGACACCTGCGATCACGCCAACGGAGATCAGCGGAACCTCTTCCAAAAGCTCTTTGGGATCGGTAAGCAGCCGACCGTCGCCCCAGCCATTGCCGGCCCTGGCTCTCCTCAGACGGCGGCCCCTGCTTCTCAACCAGTGGCATCCGCGCCAACCAATCCGCAGCCAACCGGCGCTGCTACCCCTGCCTCAGACCCGCAGCCCAAGAAAAAGAAGAAGGGGTTCTTCGGCAAAATCTTCGGCGCCATCAAGGGCGACGATGGCGGCAAGAAGAATACGCAGCCGCCGCCCCAGTAGTAGAACTGGTCTCTGTTTTTTCCGTCGGGGATAGGCAAAGCAGATTCCCTGCGGGAATGACAGAAAGAAAAGCAAGTGCAAATACAGAACCTTTGCCCAGAACAGAAAGACGGCTGCCCCTTTCCGTTAGTAGTGGCCTTTCTTTCTGTCATTCCCGCAGGGAATCTGCTTTGCCTATCGCACTCGCGCGGCGTCCAGCAGCTCCGCGGGAAGCTGCTGGTCCAATTCGGCCATTTCTTTCCAGGGATCGCGTCTGAGCCGCGCCTTCCAGTCGCCAAAATCGGCGATAGGAAAGCGCGGCCGCTCAGGAGAATCCAGCGCAGTCCACGGAAGCGGTAGCGCAGCGGTGAGCCCGCGCCGCGCGCGCGAGGAATAGGGAGCGATCGCGGTGGCACCGCGCTCATTCCGCATGTAGTCGACGAAGATTTTGTTCTTCCGCGCTGCTTTGGTCATCTTGCCGATATAGAGCTTGCTGTTCCCGCGTTCCATCTCGAAGGCAAAAGCCTGGGCGATGGATTTGACGACGCTCCACTCCTGCTCCGGCCGCAAGGGGGCGACGATATGCAATCCCTTGCCTCCGGTAGTCTTCAAAAAGCTCTTGAGATGGATTGTGATCAGGCGCTCCCGGACTTCGCGCGCGCTGTCGCAGAGCGTGCTCCAGCTTACCGCGTCGTCGGGGTCAAGGTCGAAGATCAGCCGGTCCGGATGCTCGAGGTCTGTGTTCTTCGATCCCCAGGGATGAATTTCAAGTACGTTCATTTGCGCCAGACCGGCCAATGCCTCTGCCGTGGACAGCGTGACATACGTCTCCGATCCCTTGCCGTTTTTGTCAGGCACTTCGACGCCTTCAACTCCCGCGGGCATCCCCTTGTCGAGATGTTTCTGGAAGAAGCAATGTTCCCCTGCGCCTTCAGGACAGCGGACCAGCGAGAGAGGCCTTCCGGCAACGTGCGGGAGCATGTGCTCCGCAACCGCGAGGTAGTAGTCGATCAGCGCCTGTTTGGTGAGTTTGGTCTCCGGATCGATAACCTTCTCAGGGTGGGTCACGCGAATCGCCGGAGCCTGTTTTGGGGGCGCGGCTTTGCTTGGGCGCTTACCGGAGGATTTATCGCGCGATGCCGAGGCCTCGGGTTCTTCACGGGCATCGGGTTCTTCGCGCACTACCTCCGATGGCTTCTTATCCTCGCGAATGCCTTTGAAGCTGGCCTGGCGCACGCGGTGATCCGCAGTCCAGGTGGTGAATTGAACCTCCACCACCATCTTGGGATCGGTCCAAATTGCGCCGCGCTTCGCCTCTGCGGGAATGTCGGTAAAAGGGCTGCGGTCCCGGCGGAGATGCTCCAGCTTCTCGCGCACTATGCGGGAGGAGCTCTGGGTGAAGCCGGTGCCGGTGCGCCCGGCATACTGGAGCTTGCCATCCTGGTAGTAGCCCAGCAGAAGGGCGCCGACGCCGCGCGAGCCGTTCGACGGCAGCGTAAAGCCGCCAACTACGAACTCCTGCCCGCGGACGCACTTCACCTTGACCCAGGACGAGCTGCGCCCGGAGACATAGGGGGCGTCGCGGCGCTTGGAGACCACTCCCTCCGCTCCCATGCGGCAGGCTTCAGCGAACATCTCCCGGCCGTTGGCCTCGATGTGCTGGCTCAGGCGGATGTCGGCATCCGGCGGCAAGCTCGCCAGCAGCTCGGCCAACAGCCGCTTGCGCTCGATCAGCGGCTGGCCGCGCAGATTGACCCCATTCAAATGCAGCAGATCGAAGACAAAGTAGGTCAGCGGGGTGGGCTTGTGCTCGTCGAAGGCGGACTGCAACTGGGCAAAACTGGATTGTCCCGAGCTGGTAAGCGCGACCACCTCGCCATCCAGAATGGCGGCGTCGAGCTCCAATTCGGCGACATCCCGCGCGATGGCCGGCATTCGGTGGGTCCAATCGAGCCCGCTGCGGGTGAACAGGCGTGCCTTGGCCGCCCCACCGGATGACCGCTCTATGTGCGCCTGAATGCGATAGCCGTCCAGCTTGAGCTCGTGGATCCAGTCCTCTCCGCCGGGTGTTTGCGAGGCTTGCGAGGCAAGCTGCGGGGGAATAAAGCCGGGTAGTTTCTCCCGCTCGCCGGAGGCAGGCGGTTCAATACGCGGCCGCGAAATGGCGCGCGCGGCCCGCTTTTTCTTCGGCGCTTCTCCGCCGGATGCCCGCGATTGCCAGACATGGTCTTCGTCGCGCGCAATGGCTTCCAGATCGCGCTTGGTCGCGACGCTATTGGGCTCTTCTTCTGTAATGGGCGGATCATCGGATCCGCGCTCGTACTCATCGTGCTCCTTGATCAGCAGCCAATTTGGTTTGGCCTCGCCTGCCGCCCGGCCGCCCATGCGCACCAGGACCCATTTGCCGCGCAGCTTCTGTCCGTGCAGAATAAATTTGAGATTTCCCCGTTGCAGCCCCTCGTCGGGATCGCCCACCGGCTCCCACGTGCCCTCATCCCACAACATCACCGTGCCGCCGCCATATTGGCCTTTGGGAATTGTCCCTTCAAAGCCGCCATATTCGATGGGGTGGTCTTCTACCTGGACGGCCAGACGCTTGTCCGCCGGAACATAACTTGGACCCTTGGTGACTGCCCAGCTTTTCAAGACTCCGTGCAATCCAAGGCGAAAATCGTAGTGCAGCCGCGTGGCCGCATGCTTCTGGATCACAAATGGAAGGCCCTGGGACGTATCCTTGAAGGCAGCTTGGGATTTCGCATCGCCGCCGGAGGGCTCCGCTGTGGCGCCGAAATCGCGCATCTCCCGGTAGCGGGCAAGCTGCCGGTCGATCACGCCGGCCGATCCCCCAGCCGCTGCCGAACCGCGCGGCTTCGATTTTTTTCCGTCGCTGCCCTTAGAGCTTTTCGCCATCTTCTGCTTCTGCATCTGATGTAAAGGCTTGCGCTAAGGTTTTTTCGCGGCAAGCGAATGCAGACAGGCAACTAGAATAGCTCACCTTACGGAGATTTATGGCACAAGCAAAAGCTACGGCCATTGAAGAAGGCAGACCTCACCCTTTGGGTGCCACCTGGGATGGAAAAGGAACTAACTTCGCTCTCTTCTCCGCTCATGCCACCAAGGTTGAAGTCTGCCTCTTCGACGGTGAAGGAGGAAAAGAGTGCGATCGCATCGAGCTGCCCGAATACACTGATCAGATTTGGCATGCGCGCCTACCCGATGTCACCCCTGGAACGGTCTACGGCTATCGCGTGCATGGTCCCTACGACCCGAACCAGGGACATCGCTTCAATCCGAACAACCTGTTGCTCGACCCATACGCGGTGTTGCATATCGGTGAGCTCAAGTGGGACCCGGCCGTCTTTGGATATAAGGTGGAGTCGGAGGACGACACCACCTTCGATGAACGCGACAGCGCTCCCTTTATGCCAAAGTGCATCGTCGCCGATCCAAGCTTTGATTGGAAGGGGCAGGTGTCCCTTCGCCCGGAGTTGCGCGTCCCCTGGGACGACACCATCGTTTACGAGCTACATGTCAAGGGTTTCACCAAGCTACATCCCGAGGTGCCGGAAAAGCTCCGCGGCACTTACCAGGGTCTAGCCTCCGATCCCGTCATCAAATACATCAAGAGCCTGGGCGTGACTTCGGTTGAACTGCTGCCCATTCATACTTTCATCACCGAAAAATATTTGCTGGAGAAAGGACTCACCAACTATTGGGGATACAACAGCATCGGATTCTTCTCGCCCGACCCGCGCTATACCGCTAATTGCATGAATTGCTTGCGCGAGTTCAAGGAGATGGTTGCCAGGTTCCACGATGCGGGTATCGAAGTCATCCTGGACGTGGTCTACAACCACACCGCGGAAGGCAATGAGCGCGGACCGACCTTGTCATTCAGAGGCATCGACAATTACAGCTATTACCGCCTGCTTCCCGATAGAAAGCGGTACTACATCAACGATACCGGCACCGGAAACACTCTGAATCTCACCTGCGCCCGGGTCATGCAGATGGTGATGGATAGCCTGCGGTATTGGGTGGAGCAGACCCACGTCGATGGCTTCCGATTCGATCTTGGCACCATCCTGGCCCGCGAGCCCAATGGCTTCGACAATCAGAGCGGTTTTCTGAAAGCGTGCAGCCAGGATCCCGTGCTCACCTCGGTGAAACTTATAGCCGAGCCATGGGACCTCGGTCCCGGCGGCTATCAAGTAGGCGCCTTTCCTCCCGGCTGGGCTGAGTGGAACGATAAGTTTCGCGACACGGTGCGAGCGTTCTGGAAGGGAGAAGCTCCTACTTCCGATCTGACCAAGCGGCTCTGCGCTTCCGGCGAGCTGTTCAACTTCCAGGGCCGGAGGCCTTGGTCCAGCATCAACTTCATTACCGCTCACGATGGATTCACCCTCAACGACATCGTCACTTATAACGAGAAGCACAACCAAGCCAATGGGGAAAATAACCAGGATGGCAGTTCGAACAATCACTCTTGGAATTGCGGCGTGGAGGGTCCCACCGACGATCCGGAGATCAACAAGCTCCGCGGCAGAATGATGCGCAACATGCTGGGCACGCTGCTGCTCTCGCAAGGCACACCCATGATCTTGGCAGGCGACGAGTTCGCTCGAACGCAGAGGGGAAACAACAACGCCTACTGCCAGGACAATGAGATTAGTTGGCTCAACTGGCAACTCGAGGAAAAGGGCAAGCTGCTGACCCAGTTCGTGCGGCGCCTGATCGGCTTCCGGCATAAGTATCCGATCCTCCGACGTAATTTGTTTTTGACCGGCGAGTACAACGAAGAGCTGGGAGTCAAAGACGTGACCTGGATCAATGCCAACGGATCGGAGATGGAGGATAAGAACTGGGGCGACGCCAACATGCGCTGCTTTGGCATGTTGCTGGACGGGCGCGCCCAGACCACGGGCATTCGACAGTGCGGACGGGAGGCGACTCTGCTGCTGATCATCAACGGTCATGACGATCTGGTCAAGTTCACCTTGCCCGAGTCTCCGGGAGGCGATACCTGGAAGCTGCTCATTGATACGAATATCGAAGACAATGAAGCCGAGGGCAAGTTCCAGACCGGCGACTCCTACGGCGTGACCGGCCGCTCATTGCTCCTCTTGGCCCTGGAGGCAAAGCCGCAATGACCAGGCCCGCCCGGTCGAGATTTGTGGAATCCCAGGTCCCAGAATCGGGACCTGGGGCACCCATCATTTGTTGAAGGGAAAAACTTCAAGAGGGTCCCGCAAGGACGGCACGAAAATAACTCCGGTGCAGAACCGGGTGCCCCGGATTTTCGGACGTGGGATTCAAGGCTGTGTAATCCCGCGTCCTAGCAGATCTCGCTGACCGCTTCTTAGCTATCGTTTGTTGAGCGCCTTACCCAGCGCCGCGACCATGCCCAATGCAAACGCGGCTCCGGTTATCACCTCGGGCGTGAACGCTAATCTGAATAGCTTCCAGAAGGATGGTCTCTGCCTGGCGGCACGCTCGCTCGCGACCGCGGCGCTCAGCCCTTGCAACACCTCCGGATCGATCGCGCCCAGTATCTTCGCCAGCGATACCAAGTTGCGCATCATGGCGATGCCCTCTGGCGTATTCGCGTACTTCGCGAGCTGCGTTACCGCAGTATCGGTGCCCGCGATCGCGCCCCGTGCTGCATCTAGCCAGCCGTGGTCCTGAGCTTCCCGCAACAGGCGATACAGGTTAATAAGCGCTTCAGCGTGCTCTGCCGGAGCTAGAGCCAGCTCAACTTCCAAAGCTGAGCGTAATTCAAGCGGCTTAGGGGTGAATTGCATCGGTGGCGCCACGTTCCTGCTCCAATCAAGATGAAGTTGTTTCTATCTGAACCAGACGGTCGTCGCGTACCGTCCCCGGCTCGTAGTAATCGGCGCGCTTCCATTTGCGCTCCACTTCGACACCGTCCTGAGGCGTGGGATGACCGTAACGGAAGTTCTTCCGCGGCAAGGGATTGCTCCCGATCTCCGGAAGCACCGTAATTCTTACCGCTGCCTCTTTGAACGCCGGAGTGTCCGTAGCCCGATCGGTGTGGCTGCTGGTCAGCCGGTTCACCGGCTCCTGGACAGAGTTCATGGGCATGTACAACTGCTTGCCGTAGACGCGGTCCGTAACCAGCGCCTGCACCCGAACATTGCCCGTCCGCGAAGTGACGCGCAGCCACCTGCCTGACTCGATTCCCAGATCTTTCGCCAGCTCCGGTCGGTGCCGTCTGCGGCCACCGGCCAGTGCAGCGACTTGTATCCTTCCAGCCGCTCATAGTTGACGCCGGCAAACAATGGGGTGAGCCTGGCCGCCTCATCCATTACCTGGGAGGGATGCTCATATCTCCACTCCGCGCCCATGACATTCGCGATATCGCGGATGATCTCCCAATCCGGCTTGCTGTGGCCGACCGGGTCCAGCGCCTGGTAGAGCCTCTGAATTCTGCGCTCAGTATTTGTAAATGTGCCTTCTTTCTCCAGGCTGGGACAACCGGGAAGCACTACATCCGCAAAATGGGCGGTCTCGCTGAAAATGATGTCCTGAACCACAAAGAACTCAAGCTTGGAGAGCGCCTCGCCTACAAAGTTTGCATTGGCGTCGGAGGTAATGATGTCTTCGCCCTTCAGGTAAAGGCTCTTGAGCTTACCGTTAATGACGGCTTCCATCATCTCGTGGTTGTCCATGCCCTTCTTGGGTGGCAGCTTGACTCCCCAGGCGGCCTCGAACTTGGCGCGAATCTCGTCGTCCGCCACATCCTGGTAGCCGGAGAAATAGTTGGGCATGGATCCGAAATCGCTGGCGCCCTGCACGTTGTTATGACCCCGCAAGGGATAGGCGCCCGCGCCGTGGCGCATATAGTTGCCGGTGACAAGCAGCAGGTTGCTGATGGCGGTCGAAGTATCCGAACCGCCGCAATGCTGGGTCACGCCCATGGCCCACAGGATGCAAACCCCGTCCGCGGCCACAATCTCCCGCGCCACCGTTTCCAGGGTCTCGACGGGAACGTTGCATCGCTGGGAGGCGAAATCCATCGAAAACGGCTCCAGGCTCTTGCGGTATTCATCGAAGCCGTTCACCCATTTCCCGATGAAGTCCATCCGGGCAAGATTGTTGTCGAGGATGTATTTCGTCACCGCGGAGAGCCAGACCATGTCGGTGCTGGGGTTGGGCCGGAAGAAAATATCCGCGCGCCGCGCCATCTCATGCTCCCGCAGGTCGGCCACGATCAGCCTCTGCCCGCGCAGCTTATGCGAGCGTTTAACCCGCGTAGCCAGCACAGGATGGCTTTCCGTGGTGTTGGTTCCGATGCAAAGCACGAGTCCGGCCCGGGCGATGTCCTCAATCGTTCCCGCATCGCCCCCATACTTCACGGTCCGCGCCAGACCCATGGTCGCGGGCGTCTGGCAGTAGCGGGAACAATTGTCGACATTGTTCGTGCCTATCACCGCGCGTGCCAGCTTCATCATGAGAAAGCTCTCTTCGTTGGTGCACTTCGACGAGGCTATGAATGCCAGCGCATCCGGACCGTGATTGTTCTTAATCTCGGTGAACTTCGATTTGATAAGGTTGAGCGCCTCGCTCCAAGTAGTCTCGCGGAAAGTGTCTTGCTCGCGGATGAGCGGCGTCGTCAGGCGATCCGATGCACTGACGAAATCCCAGGCGAACTTGCCCTTGATGCAGGTGGAGATGCCGTTTGCCGGGCCTTCGCCCGGTTCAACCTTCAGGATGTGCCGGCCCTTAGTCCAAATATCGAAGCTGCAGCCGACGCCGCAATAGGTGCACACCGTCTTGGTCTTCTTGACTGTGCCGGAGCGCATGGCGGCCTCAGTCTCCGAGACCGCGAGGATAGGTCCATAACCGACATTGGGTTCGATCCCTTTGACCACGTCGATCATGTCTTCCAGTGCCTTGGCAGGGAGACCGGTAAAATAGCCAGCGTGGCCCAGCATGGACTTTTCCATCAGTGCATTGCAGGGACAGACCGTCACGCAGTGCCCGCAGGAGACGCAGCTGGAGCCCTCGATCTTCTCACCGCCATCCCATAGAACCCGCGGATGCTTTGCTTCCCAATCGATGCTCAGAGTTTCATTCACCTGCACGTTCTGGCAGGCTTCTACGCAGCGGCCGCACAGAATGCATTGGTCGGGGTCGTACCGGTAAAAAGGATTGGAGTTGTCCTTTTCAAAAGGCTTTTGCCGGAACGGGCGTACCTGGTGCTCCACGTCGATCAAAGCAGTAGTGTTATGGATGGTGCAATTCCCGTTGTTGTTGTCGCAAACCGTGCAATAGAGCAGATGGTTCTGCAGTATGCGGTCGAAGGCGTCGCGCTGCGCGGCATCCGCTCTGAGCGTCTCGGTGGCGACTTCCATCCCATCCGCCACCCATGTGCCGCAGGCCCGAGCCAGACTGCCGTCCACTTCAACCATGCAAGTGTCGCAGGTCTGGATGGGTCCAAGCTGCTCGTGATAGCAAACCTGCGGCAGCTTTACCTTGGCCCGGTTGATAACGTCGATCAGACGCTCGCCAGCCGAGGCAGCTTCGAGCCTGCCATTCAGCCGGACGGTGCAGAAGATCGCGGAATCTAGCTCAGGATGAGCCTTGGATAGATCCGGAAGGATGGAGGCGGCTCCATGGCGATGCTGAGGCATACATACGATAGATGCCGGATGGTGCCAAAGTGTCTACTGCCGTGAGGGAGATTCGGGCGATGGAGATTTGTGGTCTCCCACCCTTCGCACGGAACAGCGCCGTGCGAAGGATGGGGCACGCATAATAAAGGGCGCCCAGTCGGGAGTAAGCTTTGGTTGCTTGGGAAAGAACCAGAAGCCCACAGCGAAGGAGCGCCCAGATGAATACCAAGAAGATTAACACCAAGTACGTGGGAATGGATGTGCACCGGGATTGTGTTTCGATCGCGGTCTTAAATGAAGAGGGGCGGCAGGTGAGCCAGTGTATTGTGCCGACCGATGGAGCAGTGATTCTGGAATTGGTGCAGGGATTACGGGGGACGGTGCAGATCACCTTGGAAGAGACGACCCAATCGGCATGGTTGTACGATTTGCTGCAGCCCCATGTGAGCAAGGTAGTGGTCTGCAATCCGCGCAAGAAATGCGCTGCTCAAGGTGGGCAACAAGAACGACAAACTGGATGCCAGGAAATTGGCGGAATTGCTGCGCGGCAACCAGTTATCCCCGGTTTATCACGGGCAGAACAGCGCGCGGGCGCTCAAGGAATTAGGCCGTGCTTATACGGTACTGACCGAAGACACGACCCGTGTGATGGCGCGCCTGAAGGCCATCTATCGCGGCCAGGTGGTGAGCACGCCGGGCAAGGCGCTTTATGGGCAGCGGCGGCGAGAGGAGCAGTTGCAGCTTCTATCGGCGAACAGCGCTCTGAAACAGCGTGCGGAGTATCTTTTTGAAGAACTCGACAGCTTGCGCACAGTACGGCACCGAGCACGCCAGGGGCTGATAACAGAGAGCCGCAAATTCGAGGCCGTCGAACTGCTGCGTAGCATCCCCTTCCTGGGGCCAATTCGCGCAGCCATTTTAATCGGACGCGTACAGACACCCTACCGGTTTCGCACCAAGCGGCAGTTCTGGAGCTACTGCGGATTAGGATTAGAGACGCGCAGCAGTGCGGATTACCGCATGGTCAAGGGCCAGATCCAACGCAGCAAGAAACCGGTGCAAATCACCGGACTGAATTTCCATCACAATCACGAGCTGAAGAACATCTTCAAGGGAGCGGCCACCACCGCCAGCATTCGTCCCGGGCCATTCCGGGAATATTACGAGAGTCTGATCGCCAAGGGAATGCAGCCGGAGATGGCTCGTCTAACCCTGGCGCGCAAGATAGCAACGATTGCTTTAATCCTATGGAAGAGAGGAGAACGCTTCGACGCAACAGAATTGCAAACACAAGCAGCTTGAGCGCGCTTAGAATCCAGGCCCAGTCTTCAGCTTCTCTGCTGCGATAGGGCGATCGGTTCTTGCGCTCTCGGTTCGAGGGTGAGGATCTAAACGAGGGATAGACGCATTGCCAACAGCGTGCAGTTTCATGGGGCACCATATCCCCCTTCGGATAACCGAAAAAAGCTATATGACCACGAGTCTCAGATAGAACCATGGTTGGCCATTCCGTTGGACCAATCGTTCTCTGCTTGATGGGTGCAAGGTACTGTTGGCCGTCTGTGGTCGCATTATGAGAAATGCTGATCTAATTCAGCCGGGCTGGCGCTGCCAGCTGGTGCGCTATGGAAAAGCCGGTGGCTACGCCACCTCGGAAATCGCTCCGCGATTTCCGCTTTCCCACAGCGCCGACGGCTACTATCAACTCGACTCGGGACCGGATCGCGCCGCACTCAACACTTCGATCCATACAGCGTGGCCTCGCCGGGAGGGCTGGGATGTCAAAAGAAACTCCCCTCGCCACGCTCGCGCCGAAGTTTTTTCTCTTGACATCCCCCTTTATAGAACCCTCGATTCGTGGTAGTTTAGGGTCCATCTTGCAAAGAGATCTCGGGTGCCCCATCCTTGCGAAGCAAGGGTGGGATACCACCACCGATGGCAGCGAACCTAGCTATCTTCATGGCAGGATTCGGTTACCTTTGAAGCGCCACCAAGAAGCAAGCCGCACTTTTGCACGCCGGCCTATTTCTGTTCAATCTTGGTCAGCCGCAGGGTGATCGTTCCCCAGAAGAGCCGGGCGCGCATCTGTAGCGGGATGCGGCGCTGATCGTCTGTATACCAAATCCAGATATTGCCGCGGTTCTTCACTACGCCCGCGTCGGCCATGGGCTGTACGCGAATCGTTCGGAAGGTTCCCGCCGTAGTGGCCACCTGTTCGCGCGCTTCGGCTTTCATGGTGACATCCACCACGCGCATGGAGTCGGCAACCGGCATGTGGAAGGACTGCCCCGGCTCAAGGCGCTGCGAGCCTCCATAAAAAATAGCCGACATCAGATCCGTCACGCATGGAGGAATGGGCGCTTCCTTGTGCTGGACAATTCCCGTCACTAGGTTCTTCTCGTCGAAGACCTGCTTGCGCTCGTTCGATAGAAAGCGCAGGCTGCTGGTGATCTGCCGCCGTCCCTCCTGGAGCCGCTTGTTGAAGCTGGTGGAGCAGCCCGTCTGCCGGTTCAAGTACGATTCAAACCAGTCATTCACATGAAAGAGCAGATTTACCGCGCCAATCGATTGGCCGGTTGCAGTCACTCTCTCCAACCCGCCCGCCTGCTCCAGATGGAAGGTCGCCACACCCGCCGGAAAGACGCGCCAATCCACGGCGTAGGTCAGGGTCTGCTTCGCGGGGAAGGTAAAGCCCGGTTCCGGGGGCAGCAGCGGAGGAGGTGTCTGCGCTATTCCCGTCAGCGTCGCCACTGCCAGGAAGAATGCCAGCTTGGCGACGGCGCCCATTTTTTTGGGTACTGGATACTGAATCAATATCAACTCACTCGAAGGCTCGGGAATGGGCATTACCGGTGGAGCAACAGACCTGCGATCAGAACGGCATAAATAGCGCACGCCCCCAAGAGTGCATTGTACTCGCGGTGCTTCATATATAGGGCAGTCGAAAACCCTCCCGAATCCGCATCCCGGCCAGGATTCCCCAGATGCGCCGGCGTGAACCGGGGAAACAAGCGCGGCACCATCCGGGCGTAGGCATCAAATTGGGGAAACGTGGAGCGAAGGAATTGCTCCTCGGAAAGGATAGTGGGCACATAAATCATGGCGAAGAGTAGCGCCAGCACAAGAGCGATCAAAATGCTGCGCGCTGCCACCGCAAAGCCGAAAGCGATCAGGAGCGAGCCGAGGTACAGGGGATTCCGCGTATAGGCGTAGGCGCCGGTGACGCTGAGCACCGTGTTCTTCTTCACGCAGCCCGAGGCGTAGGCGCGTAACAAAATTCCAGGCACGACCAGCAGCAGGCTCCAGCCCAATGAAGCTGCGCTCGGCCGTGCTCTCCACAGAAAGAAGACGGCAAAGAGAAAGCCCATGGGTACGCGAATCCGCCGCGCGATTCTGCTCCAGCCACCGGTCATCGAACTAATGTCCGAAGGAATCTGCTTCTGTCCGTCTTTGCATTTCTTTCTGTCATTCCCGTAGGGAATCTGCTTTTCCTGGGAGTACTGCGCTAAAGCATTACCAGATCCGAGTACCGTTATGCCGCTAATTGTTACTTGCAAATTGTAGCCAGAGCACTGTAACCCTGTATTCTCACAATCGGCGGTTCCTGTTAACTGCAGGTTGATTCTCGGGGGAGGATTCAATCGGCGGAAGGCGGGGATCGCCATTGCTTTTGCGCTTCCCCCGATCCACCAATTACCAGATCCGAGTACCGTTATGTTGCAAATTGTTACTTGCAAAGTATAGCCAGAGCGCGGCAAAGCTGTATGCTTGCAATCAAGCGGTGATTCCTGATAACTGCGGATTGATTCTCGGGGGAGGATTCAATCGGCGGAAAGCAGGAATCACCGTTTGCTTCTCTCCGCTACTCAATCAATCCTGCGAAATAATTCCAATTGTCCGGTTTGCTGTATTTGCAGTTGCTTTTCTGTTCTGTCGTGCGTGCTCGGTTTATGGAGCGGCGGTAACAGAGCTGCGACAAGCAGAAGCAGATTCCCTGCTGGAATGACAGAAAGAAAGGCAAAGACGGATCCGGAACCACCGCGAAGCGACAGTGCCCCGATTTTCAATCCTCAGCGGTGCACGCAGAGCATGCCGTCTGAATCGATGCGTCCAGGAGATTGATGGTGTGCAGCACTTTTGTCGTTTGTCCGCTTCGCTCGATTGCCGTTCTGAGCTGCAGCAGGCAGCCGGTGTTTCCCGTGGCCACCACATCGGGATGAGCGGCAGATATGTGCGCCGCTTTTCGATCCGCCAGCTCATCCGCGGTCTCCGGTTGCACCAGATTGTAGATTCCCGCCGACCCGCAGCAGATGGAGCCCTCCGGCAACTCCAACAGTTGCAAACCGGGAATGGAAGACAATTGTGACCGCGGCTGAATCCGCACCCGCTGGGCATGCTGCAAATGGCAGGAATCGTGGTAGGCCACGCGAAGCGCAAGCGGGCCGCGCACCGCGCGCGGACCCAACTCCTCAAGAAATTCGCTGATATCCCGGCATTTGGCGGAAAAGCGAGCTGCGCGCTCGGCATATGCCGGGTCGTCCCGCAGCAACCTATGGTATTCCTTGAGACTGGAGCCGCAGCCGCCGGCATTGGAGATGATCACATCGACATTCGCGGTCTCGAAGGCGTCGATCATTCTCCTGGCGAGCTTCTCGGCCATCTGCTCCTCGCCTGCGTGGATCAGCAGAGCGCCGCAGCACGGCTGTTCTTGAGGAGCGAAGACCTCGCATCCCTCGGCGGCCAACACGCGGACCGTAGCTGCATTCACCTCGGAGAGGAACTCGCGCTGCACGCAGCCCAGAACCAGCCCCACCCGCCGTCGCTGGGCGCCAATTGCCGGCGTCGTCCTGCGAACCCGTTCATATGTCCCCAAAGTGGGCAGCAGCGCTTCCATGGCTTGCAACCTGACGGGCAGCAGCTTGAGCACTCCCGACTTTCGCACCGCGCTCTGTATCCCCAGCTTTTGGTATGCGAACAGTAAGCGCCGCAGAATACGCAGCCGTCCTATTTTGGGAAAGATGTTGAAGATCAGCTTGCGAAACAACCGGTCGCCCAGAGAACGTTTGTGCAAGCGCTCGATCTGCCCGCGAGTCGACTCGATGAGGGCATCGTATTGAACTCCCGAGGGACAGGCGGTGAGACACGACATGCAACCCAAGCAGGTGTCGAAATGCTCCACCCATTCGGGCGTGACTTCCGTCTGGCCGGAGTTGGCCATCTTCATCAGGTAGATCCTGCCCCGCGGCGAATCCATCTCATTGCCCCAAAGCACGTAGGTGGGGCATGCGGGCAGGCAGAAACCGCAATGGACGCATTGGCTGATGAGCTCCGCGGATGGCGGGTGATGCGCGTCAAATGCGCTGGCCGAGGGCTGCTCGAGGGCCGCCCCGCCCGCTCCCTCGATTGCATGAGGCGTCATTCAGATTCCTCCCACGTATCTGCCGGGATTGAGAGTCCCTTGCGGATCGAACTGCTGCTTCAGAGCTAGCATGAGGGGGAGCCCATCACCCGGGCTGCCCCACGCCTCCAGTGGTATCACAGCGGAAGGCGCGTGCGGCACGACCAGAGCACCCCCGCCGCCTTCAATTTCAAAGCGCAGCTCTTGCAGGATTCGAGAGCAGCTTTCCCCTCCGGCATCGATCCTCAGCCAGCCGATACCCGTTGCCTGAATCACTGCGCGCCAGCGAGCGCCTTCGCCCGCAGACAGCCGCGCGGCGATGGCCAGCGTATTTGCCATTGCCGAGGGAATCAAGCTCATCTTCGTTATGGCCGCGGACTCCGCAGAGGTCCAGAGATCTTGCCGCGCAGTCCACGCGCCGGCGGCTCCTGAACTAATCTTGAGTGGGCGAGCCAATTCAGCAATGCGCGCTTCTTGCGAGGCAAGCCCTGACTCTGTTCCCTCCAAGCCAATCTCAACCCGGGGCGCTCCCTCGTCCGCGGCCCGGAGTTGGATCGCGGCCGGAATCACATTTGAGTTGAGCAGAGCAAGGATCAAGCGCTGTGCCTCGTCCATATCCCCGGTTTCAATCGATAGCGTCCGCATATTCGCCGGCAGCGGATGCACCCGGAATACTGCGCGGGTAATCAGTCCCAGGGTTCCCATTGCTCCCGTGGCCAGCTTGGGCAGATCGTATCCGGCGACGTTCTTCACTACCTTGCCGCCGCTCCTGGCCAGCGTTCCGTCGGCCAGCGCGAGGGTGACGCCAATCACCAGGTCGCGCAATCCGCCATAGTAGAGGCGCAGCGCCCCGGTATCGTTGGCGGAAAGAATGCCGCCGATGGTCGCTCGTTCGGGCCACAATGGATCGACAGCTAACCGCTGGCCGCGCTCCGCCAAGGCGCGTTGCAACCCGGCAAAGGTGCAACCCGCTTCCACGGTCACCGTGAGATCCGCCCAGGCATGCTCCACAACCTGGTTCAGACGCCGCAAGGAAAGAATCACATCCGCGCATTTGGGAGGATTGCCCCAGTTCAGCTTGCTGCCCCCACCGCGGGGAATGACTGCAAGCCCGGCGTCGTTGGCCAAGCGCAGCAGAGAAGCGGCCTCCTGCTCGGAGCCAGGCTCGACCACCCACTGGGCCGGTATGCCGGCGACAGCATCCTCTGCTCCGGCCGGGCGCACATGTTCAGAGCCGGCCAGCGCGCACAATTGTTCTTTCAGTGACCAGCCGGTTTGCAGAGATGAATTCGATGCCATGGGTCTAGCGCATTTCTCCTATAGCTTTAATCCCTTTCAACGAAGGATGACAAAGTTAGGTGTAACTATCAACTAAGCCTTCCAGCTTAGCGGCTAATAACGCTCCGCAATCCCCGCAGTCTCCAGTGAGTGCGGTACATACTTGCCCGGCTTTTCGCCGCAGAGGCGCGGGCGGGGAAAAACTTTCGTGGGGTTGGAGAGATGCAGCGGATCGAAGGCGCAGCGGACGCGCTGCATAGTTTCAAGATCGGGTTCGCTGAACATCTTCGGCATCATGTGCTTCTTTTCTTCGCCGACCCCGTGTTCTCCGGTGATGGAGCCCCCCTGCTCGATGCAAAGCTCCAGAATCCTCGTTGCCAGCGCCTCAGCCGTAATTTCCTGCCCAGGCACCCGCGCATCGTAGAGCACTAGCGGGTGCAGGTTACCATCGCCGGCATGAAAGACATTGGCCACTCGCAGCCCGGACTCGGCGCTCAGCCGCTTGATCTCGTCCATCACTCCGGGCAGCGATGTGCGCGGAATCACGCCATCCTGCACGATGTAATTGGGCGAGATTCGTCCCATGGCTGCAAAGGCAGCCTTTCTCCCTTTCCAGATCAGCACCCTCTCCTCAGCGGTCTTCGCCAGGCGGATCTCCCATGCCCCGTTCTGCCGGCAAATAGCCTCGACCCGCTCGAGATTGATCTCGACCTCGGCGGAGGGTCCGTCCAATTCGACCAGCAGCAGGCCGCCGCATCTAGGATAGTGCGCGTGCACGGCAGCCTCCGCGGCTTCGATGGCAAGCGCATCCATCATCTCCATCGCCGCCGGATAGAGACCGGCGGCGATAATATCGCTCACCGCGGCGCCCGCTTGGTTGGTGGTGTCAAAAGCCGCCAGTAAAACATGAATGCATTGGGCCCGCCTGACGATGCGCAGGGTGATCTTGGTCGCGATTCCCAGAGTGCCTTCCGAACCGACGAAGACCCCGGCCAGATCGTAGCCCGGCATCTCCAGGGCTTTGCTGCCGAGATGGATCAAGGTCCCGTCGGGAAGCACCACCTCCAGGCCCAACACATGGGTGGTGGTGAATCCATACTTCAGGCAGTGCAGGCCGCCGGCATTCTCGGCTACGTTGCCCCCAACCGTGCATACGGATTGTGATGACGGATCGGGCGCGTAGAAATAATCGGCGCCGGCCACCCGGCCGGTCAACTCCGCGTTGATGACGCCCGGCTCCACGATGGCGCGCCCATTGACTAAGTCAACCTCGAGGATTCTATTCATGCGCGCCAGACTAATGACGATTCCGTTGGGGACGGGAAGCGCGCCACCGCTCAGCCCGGTTCCCGATCCGCGGGCGACAAATGGAATCCGTTCGCGATGGCACACGCGCACGATCGCCTGTACCTGGCTTCCGCTCTTGGGCAAAAGCACGGCTTGCGGCATTACCCGGAAGTTGGTTAGCCCATCGCATTCATAAGTATGCAGATCCACTGGGAGGGTAAGTATGCCACCCTCCCCAACAATGGCGCGGAGATCATCGAGGATATCCGGACGCAGCTCACCTGGGGCGGGAGCCGGCGCGCTTTGAGTGGATCTCGAAGTGTGAGACGAGGATGACAAATCAACACTCCTACAGATACGAATAGGCTTCCAGGGTCATGAAATCCTTGAGCTCCTTGCTGACGATCAAGTGCTCGAAGAGTCCCGCGGCCTGATCGTACTTACTCTGCCGGTAGCGCTCCGGCCCCATGGATTTCTGGACGGCCTGCAACTGCTTGGCGATAGTCTCGCGAATCAGCTCCGCCGTAACCTTTCTGCCATCCGCGAGAGTCGACCCATAGTGCAGCCATTGCCACACTTGAGTACGCGAGATCTCCGCGGTGGCGGCGTCTTCCATCAGATTGTAAATGGGGACACAGCCGTTTCCCCGCAGCCAGGATTCGAGATACTGCAGACCGATATCGATGTTCATCGACAAGCCCTGATAAGTTATATCCCCTTGGGGTGGTTGAAGAAGATCCGCAGCAGTCACCTTGACGTCATCCCGTTTCACAAAGATCTGGTTAGGCGTCTTCATGTGTTCATCGAAGACCTCTTTGGCAATCGGGACCAGGCCTGGATGCGCCACCCAGGTGCCGTCATGTCCCGCGGTCACTTCACGCAGCTTGTCCTTGCGGACTTTGTCCAGTGCGGCTTCATTCGCCTGCGGATCGCCCTTGATGGGTATCTGCGCGGCCATGCCCCCCATCGCGTGAATGCCGCGGCGGTGGCAGGTCTGAATCAGAAGATCGACATAAGACTTCAGGAAGTGGCGATCCATGGTTACCAGAGAGCGATCCGGCAGAACAAAATTGCTGGAGCTGCGCAGCGTCTTGATGAAGCTGAAGATGTAATCCCAGCGGCCGCAGTTCAGCCCGGCGGAGTGCTCCCTTAGTTCGTATAGGATCTCGTCCATCTCAAATGCGGCCAGGATAGTTTCGATCAGTACCGTAGCCCGGATCGAGCCCCGGGGAACGCCTAAATACTCCTGGGCATAAATGAAAACGTCATTCCACAGCCGGGCCTCAAGATGGCTCTGCATCTTGGGCAGATAGAGGTAAGGTCCGCTTCCCCTCTCCAAAAGAGCCTTGGCGTTATGAAAGAAAAACAGGCCAAAGTCGAACAGAGACCCGGAGATCGGCTGCCCTTGTACAAAAAAGTGCTTCTCCACCAGGTGCCAGCCCCGCGGCCTGACGATGAGCACGGCCGGCTTAGGGTTCAGCTTGTACTTCTTGCCTTCCGGGCTGACATACTCGATCTGGCCGCGTATTGCGTCACGCAGATTGATCTGCCCGGATAGGTTGTTCGACCAGGTCGGGGAATTCGAATCTTCCAGATCAGCCATAAAGCAGCTCGCGCCGGAGTTGAGCGCGTTGATGATCATCTTGCGATCCACCGGGCCAGTGATCTCGACCCGCCGGTCCAGCAGATCTTTGGGGATAGGAGCGACGGTCCAGTCGCTTTTCCTGACGGATTCGGTTTCGCCTAGAAATCCGGGAAGCGCGCCGCCATCGATCTCTTTCTGACGCTTCGCGCGCCGCTCCAACAGCTCCTGGCGTCTGCCCTCAAAACGCGTGTGCAATTCCACCAGAAACTTGAGAGCCTCAGGGGTAAGTATCTCCTCGTACTCTCGGGAAACTGGAGCATCGATTGTTACGGAGCCGGCTTGAGCTTGTGCAAGGCCCATGTTCCGAATTCCTCGCTTTCGTCGGGCTTGGTCTTACCAATCCCATTATGTAGTACAACGTTCCACAGTATAGGGTACGCCGGATGGTTTGTTCAATGGGCTGTTCCGGCACGCGGAAAAGAGGGATTGAAATTGAAAGACTTTTCGGTTCTGGCGCAGAGCCGGGTGCCCCAGGTTCGCGAAGCTAGCCTCAATACTGTTCACTTAAGGAGATGCGATTATGGGTGGGCGGAAGCCAACGGAGATGGGCGTGTAGTTTCTTGGGCGAAGGGGGAAGTTGCTCATCTTGCGTTTTACACCACGAGGGTTCCGTCTATGGCGGCTGGAGACGACGCGTTCCTGGAGAATTTCGTCAATGGCTTTGCTATGAAGGACTTTTCTGCACCGAGGGGGGAATAGCGTTGTAGGCGGAAATCTTGCGGCGGACCACGCGTACGGTATGGAGGAAAGAAAGCCGGTCGGGGTCTTCCTCTGCCTTTAACGCCGCTTCATGCATGAGGCTGCGTATCGCGAAGTGAGCCATGAGAAGCCCATAGAACTCCTGACGTACCAGATCTGGCGTCTTGCTGCGGAGCACGATCTTAGAACCGCGCAGATGGGTCTTCAATTCGTCCAAGGAGGTTTCGATTTCCCAGCGTTCGTGATAGAGCGCAGCCAGTTCTGCGGCGGGAGCCCTTTCGTGATCCAAAATGCTGGTAAGCAGGCGGTAGATGGGTTCAGGATCGGCGACTCCTTCCAAGTGGTAGTCGATGACCCGCACAACGACCCCATTGGTCTTACGCTGCCAGTCTCGACCCGAGGGATAAATGCGACTGTAATAAGAACCATCCGGCAGACGTTCTTCACAGGCCAAACGCATGTTCTTCTTGATGCGCCAAAGCAGATCAGCTCTGTTGCCTACAGCCTGAGTCCACAGCTTAAAGCCAAAAAACTGCCGGTCGGCGAGGCAGAGCATGCCTTCTTTTAGATTTGCCAGGACGCCCTGGGCGAGCGTGGTTTCGCCCGTTCTGTAGTCGGCCATTTGACTGCCGAACAACACGTGCGTACCGTTCTCAACGAAAGCTACAAAGCGGATCTGCGGATAGGCGCTGTGGCCGCGACTGCTTGGTGGCCGGCCGAAGGCAGCAACATTGCCCGCCTCGTCTGCCACCTCCAGCGTACTGCCATCTAAACTGACCAGACGCCAGCCCTGGTACCAAGCGCCTTTGCTGGCCTGAACTGCAATCGGCTTCACCACTGCGTCATGCAGCTGTCGCAGTGGCTCCCATCCCAGCCGTGCGCGTGCTTGCGAGATGCCCGACTTGCCCGCCACCTTTACTTTGGCCGACGGATCGAGCAACCACTGCGCACCCTCCAGTATGCTGCGCAATACTTCCCGGTAGGACGACTGCATGTACAACGCTAGAGCGATTACGTAGTACACCACCAATTGCGCTGGCAAGTCGCGCTCCCGCTTGCTCCCCTTACCCGTTGCCGTCAAGATCGACCCTATCGTCTTCAACGGAAAAGTCTTGGTTATCACTCCCAAGCTATTGTAATCGCTGATCCGCGTCCCCGAGGGAAGTTCGGCAACCGTACGCGCCATTGCTCCTCCTGCGTCCCCTTCGCGCAGGGTAACACTTTCTTTCTTAAGTGAACAGTATTGGAGCTAGCCTGGGTCTTTGTCTCAAGACTTTGAGGCAATCCTTTCGAAAAAAAGAGCGACGACACTGCCTATCGAGATCTCTGGAATCCCAGGTCCCAGAATCGGGACCCGTTCGACAAGCTCAGGGCAGGCTCTGGGGCACCCGGGCGTGGCGCTGTCCATGGAGATTTGTGGAATCCCACATCTGACGCAAAGAACGCGTCAGATATGGGGCACCCAGGAACAAACGCAAGGTCAGTATCCATCCGCCTTGCCGAAGCTGTGCCGGTCGTCATGTCCCCCCAGTAAATCATGCGTCTTCGGGTCCACTTCAATACATTCGCCGTCGCCCCATGTATCCCGGGAGGCATCCAGCTTGTAGCCCATCGCCTCAAGCGCGCGGGCCTTCTCCGGCGGCATGAATTTGTCCACATCTACCTGGTCCGGCAGGTACTGGTGGTGAAAGCGCGGAGCGTCTACGGCCTCCTGGATGTTCAGGCCCTCTTCCGCCACTGACAAAAAGATGTTGGTTACGGTGGTGATGATCGTCGCGCCGCCCGGCGAGCCCAGCACCATGCTCAGCTTGCCGTTCCGGGTCACGATCGCCGGTGTCATGCTGCTTAAGGGACGCTTACCCGGAGCAATCGCATTGGCCGGTCCTTGAATGAGCCCGAACATATTGGGAACGCCGGGTTTCGAGGAAAAGTCGTCCATCTCGTCGTTCATCAGGAAACCCAGCCCCTCAGGCGTGACGTAGGAGCCGAAACCGCCATTCAGGGTGGTGGTGACAGCAACCGCGTTGCCTTGCCCGTCGACCACCGAGTAATGCGTCGTTTCCTCAGGCTCCGCTCGCATGTCTCCCTCGGTAGGGGGCGGAGGCAGAAATCCTTGAGGGCGCCGCAGCCCTTTAGAAGGTGTCGCAACCCCCGCGACGATGCTCTTGCGCCAGGCGTCAGCATACTGCTTGCTGGTCAACCGAGACAGGGGAATCTTCACGAAATCCGGGTCGCCCAGATAATCTCCGCGGTCCATGAAGGCGCGGCGAAAGGCTTCCACAATCAATTGCATCTCCTGGGGCGAGCGGTCTCCCATCTTGCTCAAGTCGTAGCTGTCGAGAATATTCAGCGTCTCGATCAGCGCGACGCCTCCGGAGGAAGGCGGAGGGGGCGCGATGATTTCGTATCCCCGATAGGTCGTTTTGAGCGGTTCGCGCACCACCGCCCGATACTCTGCAAGATCCTCGGTGGTGATCAAGCCGCCGCCTTTCTTGCTGTCGGCGGCCAGCTTCCGCGCGATTTCGCCGCGATAGAAGTCATCGGGGTTCGAGGCGATGCACTGCAATGTCCTGGCCAATTCGGGTTGGCGGAAGACCTCGCCTGCTTTGTAGAAATCGCCGTCGCGCTGAAAGATGCGTCTGGACTCGGCAAACTCGCCCAGGCGCTTGGCTCGAAGCATGTGCGCCTCTTCGTCGTTCAGCATGTATCCGGCCTCTGCCAGGCGGATGGCCGGCGCCATCACTTTCCTCAAGCCCAGTTTTCCCCAGAGCTTTTCCGCCTTCACCAGACCGGCTACCGAGCCGGGCACTCCGCTGGCTTTGTATCCCACCAGGCTCAAGCCCGGTATTACCCTGCCGTGCGCATCCAGATACATGTCGCGGGTCGCGGCCAGCGGAGCTTTTTCGCGGAAGTCGAGCATGTGGGCATCGCCATTGTTCATGCGCACCATCATGAAGCCGCCGCCGCCGAGATTTCCCGCATCGGGGTAGGTGACGGCCAGCGCAAAGCCGGTGGCCACGGCTGCATCCACAGCGTTGCCGCCCTGCTTCAGGATGGAGACGCCGGCCTCGGTCGCATCCCGCTGAATGCTGACCACCATGGCATGTTGTTTGCGAACCGGTTGGACGGCATGAACCGCGGGCGCCAATAGAACGAGGAGGAAAACACTACAGAAGGTGCGCATAATTGGGCGGTTTGGATCAGTCGCAGTTGACCTGCTCAAAGCCGAGGCCGAGGAGCAAGCTGCGCAAGGCGGTGCAGGTGTTCTGGTGGGCGGTCGAGAGAATGCCGGCATCAAGCGCCGACTGACGCAGGTCCTGCTCGGCCTTGGCGCGTACTTCACTCTCCAGGTTGGGGTCCACAGGGACCAGGATTCCAGTTTCGCGCGAGTAGACGCGGGTTTTTTCGTTATCCAGCGCAACGGTGAAGATCTGCGCCGGCGGCAGGTGGACATGGACAACGCCGCCGCTAATCTGGAGGTCGCGCGGGCGGAGCTGAGCCAGATCGACTCCGGCGATGGCATGACCATGAGCTATGAGCAGGATCCTGTCTCCGGTGAGAAATTCAGGCAGCACCCGGCCTTCGCGGTCCCCTTCGACAACCTTATCCATGGTGTAGGAGACGGTCTCCAGACGCTCCAGGCGCTGGATGCGAGCGACCACCGTTGGTTGCGACGTATCAATGCGGAGCGTGCGTCCGGTCAGGCGGGTAGCCGCCTCGTTCCACGCCCCCTCCGTGGCCTCACGCAGAAAGAAGACCAGAGCGGCCGCACCGACGATCAGTCCAAGCAATAGCCCCAGCAACACAGCCGGCGCCTTGGAGCGCGGCCGGTCATGGACAGGCGGCGGCGAGACAGTAGCCATGGGTAAGATGATACGGCGGCTGAAGAGTTTTGGTGGATTCGTGGATGGGAAACCACGGGAAAGCAGATTCCCTTCGGATTCGCAGTTGCTTTTCTTTCTGTCATTCCCGCAGGAAATCTGCTCTGGTCTCTCAGGCATACTCACTTGCCGGGCGTGCCGTACGTCCGGGATTTTCGGACGCGGGCCGGTGCGGAGCCTTTGAGTGGAAGCCTCCGCATTGATGCGGGGGCTCCACAAATCTCTAGAACCACGTGAAGATGGGCTACCTGACCTCTGATTTACGATATCCCGACTCCGCTTCGCGGAGCTCCGTCTTTACGCCACCGAGGTGCTCCAACACGATTTCTCCATCCGGGAACACCGCCCGGATATCGAGCTGGCCGCCCAGAGCCTCCACGTAGCTGCGTAAGGTGCTGAGATACATATCCGACCGTTGCTCCATCTTGGAAATGGCTCCCTGGTTAACGTGAAGCACTTCTGCAAGCCGGTTCTGCGTCATCAGCTGGGCCCGGCGCACCTCTGCCAGCGGCAATCTGCCCAACTCTGCTTTAATTCCGCGTTTGATCCTTGCTTCACGTTCAGGTGCTAGAGTTCGCCGGACTTCCTTCCACTTGTTCGCCATCTCCCTCTTTCAATTTTCGTAAGCCATACATATATTTTGCGCTCCCGATGATATTCCTTCAAGTTCATATCTTTAACCCCACCACAGGCCGCGTTTCATGCTACTTTTTCAGTGTGCAGGTGACCGGTAGAGATTCCCGATGACATGGCGCGAAGGCTGACCCCACAGGGGAAGGACCCGGCGCGGGCCACTCTCGAAGCGGTTGCCATCGAGGGCTACCGTTCTGGCGCTCTCAGTGCTTATCAGACGCGCCGCTTGCTTGGATTTGAAACCCGTTATGAGCTTGACGGCTTTCTCAAGGCGCACAACGTGTGGGAGCACGCCTACAGTCTGGAAGACCTCGAGCAAGACCGCCAGGTTATCCAGCACCTCGAAGACGAAGGCCGCTTGAAGGGATGATCGTTGTTGCCGATACTTCGCCTCTGAACTACTTGGTCCTCATCGGCGAAATCGAATTGCTTCACACCCTCTACCACAAGATTCTGATTCCGCAGGAAGTCCATCGGGAATTACAGCGGCGCCAAACGCCGCTAAACGTTTCCGCTTGGGCGGCAAGCTTGCCGGAATGGTGTGAAGTGCGCCCCGTGGCGGCTACTTCCGACGAAACCCTGAACGAACTTGACCCTGGAGAGCGAGACGCGATCAGGCTTGCTTTGGAAACGGGGGTAGATACCTTGCGGATGGATGAAATCGGCGGAAGACGGGAAGCGTTGCGCCGCCACCTCCTCGTGACGGGAACGGTGGCTGTCCTGGAGATAGCCGCCCATCGTGGGTTGATTGATTTTCGAGCCACGCTCCAACGCCTGGAACGAACAAACTTCCGGCTCTCCTCTACAATTCGAGATGAATTTCTTAGACGAAACCCATAGACGATCCGCAAGAAATCGCAATCGATTCGGACCGAAAACTAGGTCTCCTCGCTCCAAACACCGGGGAGTGACAGCGATTTAAGGCTGTGGATTTGTCTCCCAATTGTCACCACATTGTCACTTTGCCGCCAAACCGTTTGCTTCTCCATCTATTTAGAGGAGAATCAATCTCGAACCAACCGGAGGCAGTCAGGCCGTGACCACGCCGGAGACCAAGTCCGCAACCAAGACCATTCTTGTGGTGGAGGACGACCCTCGCATCCACAAGGCGCTCCACCGGTTGTTCGTTGCCGAGGGCTACGGGATCGTTACCGCTCAGGATGGTGAGGCGGGGCTGGAGACTTTCCGGGCCATGGCTCCCGATGCGGTGATCCTGGATTTGATGCTGCCCGGCATCTCGGGCCGGGAGCTTTGCCGGAATTTCAAATCCGCCTCTCCTAATACTCCCGTTGTGGTGTTGAGCGCAGTGGCCGAGGTTGCGGACAAGGTGCTTCTGCTCGAATTAGGCGCGGACGATTACGTGACCAAACCCTTCAGCCCTCGCGAACTGCTGGCCCGGGTGCAGGCGGCGATTCGCCGCTCAGCACGTTCGCGCCCAGGCAGCGGCGTTGCCTTCGGAGACGTGACCGTCGACTTCCTTAAGATGGAGATCAAGCGTTCCGGCGTGGTGGTCGCTCTGACCGCTCATGAGTTCAAGCTGCTCAAGTTCTTCCTCGACAACGCCGACCGGGTTTTGACCAGGGAGGAGCTGTTGAACGACGTATGGGGTTACAACTTCTATCCCTCAACCCGCACGGTGGATAACCAGATCCTCAAGCTGCGGCAAAAGCTCGAGCCTGACCCGGCGAACCCGAAACACTTCCGCACCGTTCATGGTGCCGGCTACAAATTCGTCTTTTGAATGGATGAATTGAAAGGATGGGTTCCAGTGCAGCCGATACGGATGCGGACCAAATTACTCCTGGCGCTTCTTTCCGTATCGTTCGGGCTCACGGCGGCGAGTCTGATCATTATCCGCACCAGTCTTCAGAACCAGATTCGGGAACGCATTCTCAGCGACCTGAACAACTCGGTCAATACATTCCATAATCTTCAGGCGCAGCGCAGGCAGGCGCTGCGCCACGATACGGCTTTGCTAGCGGATTTACCCAGCCTGAAAGCTCTGATGACTTCGGAGGACCCCCGCACCATCCAGGATGCCGGCTCCGAGTTCTGGAGGATAAGCGGCAGCGATCTTCTCGCCCTTGCCCGTCCCGACGGAGAAACAATTGCCATCTATAATGAAGGCTCTCCGCTGAAGGAGCAAGCAGCGGCACAGGCGCTGCAAGAGGCAATCGGCCGCACACCCGAGCCGCAATATGTGACCATAGGCGGAAGGCTTTACGAAGTTTCCATCCAGCCGCTCTATTTCGGTCCGGCGATCAACGGCACCCGCTTAGGCTTTGTGATCAGCGGCTATGAGATCAATCGGCAGGTGGCGCAGGAGGTCAGCCAGGCTGCCGCCGCCGAGGTCGCCTTTTTTTCGAACGGCGCGATTGTGGCCAGCACTCTTGATCCATCCCACAAAGCCAGCCTTCTCCCGGCTCTTCGCCAACTCGACACCGCCTCGGCCGAAGGCCGGGACACCTGGCTTGGTGGCGAACATTTCCTGTCCGCCTCTATTCCACTCACTCAAGACGAATCTCCCGCGGTTCAACTTCTGGTGCTCAAGTCCTACGACCAGGCGAGCCTCTTTCTGCGCCGGCTGAATCGTTTGATTATCCTTCTGGGACTTTTTGTCCTGCTGGGCGGCGGGTTGTTGGCGGTATACATCGCCGGCAGCATTACACAGCCTCTGGAGTCGCTCGCCTCGGAAGCCATCGCCTTCGGCGCCGGAGACTTCAGCCATTCACTCCGCCATGAAGGGGCCAGGGAGATCCGCGATCTTAGTCTGGCCTTCGACCGCATGCGGCTGCAGCTGAGGCAGACGCAACAGGAACTTCTTGAAGCGGAGCGGCTGGCCACCATCGGCCGCATGGCGAGTTCTATCTCGCACGATCTGCGCCACCATCTCTCCGCTGTCTACGCAAATGCGGAATTCCTGGGATATGCCGGGCCCGAGGATAAGGATCGTATCGAGCTGCTGGGAGAGATCAGGCTCGCGATTCAGGAGATGACGGAGCTGATCGAGTCGCTTCTAATGTTCAGCCGCACAGGAAATGTCCTGCATCTGAACTCGGAATCTATGCCATTAGTGATTGAACGCGCGGTCGCCCTGGTAAGGTCTCATCCCGACGCCGCAAAGGTAGAGATTCAGATCCACGCCTTTCCAGCGCAAGGCCTCTCGGAGATATGGATCGACTCCAAGAAAATCGAGCGCGCCATCTACAACCTGGTGCTCAATGCCTGCCAGTCCACTGCGCGGTCCACGCTACATCCGCTGGTTTCCATTTCGCTGCTGGAGGAGGAGGCTTGGGTGCGCTTGCGCGTTCAGGACAATGGCCCAGGAGTCGCCGAATCGATTCGCTTAACGCTTTTCGAACCATTCGTGAGCGAGGGCAAGCAGCACGGAACCGGACTCGGACTAACGCTGGCCCATCGCATCGCGCAAGAGCACTCCGGGAGCGTCACCCTGGAGGAGTCTGGTCCGGGCGGAACGATCTTCACTTTCAGCATTGCAAAGAATCTGCGCCATCCGCGATACACGGAGCCTGGCGGCGCATCCGGGGCAACCGCCGCAACAGTCCAAACCGGCAGCCGGGAGGGGTTGTTATGAAACGCCAGTTGTTGACCAATCCGGGCGCCGCCACAAATCCGGGTGCCCCAGGTCCCAATTTTGGGACCTGGGCTCCTCCGGCCCTCAACCGGCACACGAGAAATCACACAGCCAGAATCCTGGCCGTCCTATTGAGCGCCTGTATCGCGGCCTCATGCGCGGCTCAGGAACGGACCCAAGCAACCGCAGCGCCTGAAGATGCGCGCTACGCACAACTCGCCGCCAAGCTGGATCAGGTTGTTGCCGCGCTCGATGAAACACAACGGGAGCTTGCCGAGTCGCGAAAACAAATGCAGGAGCTAAAGCTTCGCATCGACGCTATCGATCCCGTCCATGCCGGCTCGGGTAGCGCCCAGGAAACCGCTTCCTCCGCATCCAGCGCCGCAGCCGCCGCCAACATGCAGAATGCGGTTCGCCAGCTCCAGGAAAACACGCAGATTTTGCAGGCGGAGGTGAAGCAGCACGATCAAACCAAGGTAGAGAGCGCCTCGAAATACCCCATCAGGATATCGGGCATGCTGCTTTCCAGCACCAACCTGACGCGCGGAGGCGTGGACAATGTGGATCTGCCTGTCGTTGCTCTGACGCCCGGCGACAACGTCGCGAATGGAGCCTTGGCTACCAGCTGGAGACAAAGCATCCTGGGCTTGGACGCTCGCGGCCCCACCGTCTGGGGAGGACGCTCGACGGCCGACGTCCGGGTCGATTTCTTCGGCGGACAGCCAACCGGAGGGTACGGCACCAATGGCGGAACACTCCGCCTGCGTACCGCTCACGTGCATCTCGATTGGCCGGACTCCAGCTTGACCGCCAGTCTCGATAGTCCTCTAATTTCTCCTTGGGAGCCGACATCCTATCTCAGTGTCGCGGAGCCGGCGATGGCCTGGTCGGGAAATCTGTGGAGCTGGTCTCCACAACTCGTATTCAAGCACTCGATTCCAACGTCGGACACGGGAACATTTGCTGTTGAAGCCGGCTTGATCGATCCCGCCGCGACGGCTTCTTCTTACAGCCCGGAGCTGCGGCAGCCCAATCCTTCGGAAAGCAGCAGTCAGCCCGGCTATGAGGCGAGAGTTTCCTACACCCTCGGCACCGGAGATCATCCTTTGATCCTTGGAGCAGGCGGGTATTATGGGCGGCAAAAATATCCCTACAGAAATCATATCGATGCTTGGGCGGGCAGCGCCGATTGGAAGCTTCCGCTCAGCGCCCGCTATGAGTCTCTCTGGTGAGCTCTATCGAGGACGCGCCTTGGGCAGCCTGGGCGGCGGCGCATTCAAAGACTATGTCAGTTATAGTGAAGACAGCGTGCGCGGATTGAATGACGAAGGCGGCTGGGCACAATTTAAGGCCAGGCTTTCACCCACACTCGAAGCCAATGCGGCAATCGGGCAAGATAGCGCCTTTGCCCGGCAGGTGCGCGCCGCACTTATGCCCGACACTCCTACCACCTATTCCGGACTGGTGGCTAACCGCACGCTCTTCGGCAATCTCATTTTTAGGCCGCGAACCTACCTGCTCTTCTCCTTGGAATACCGCAGGATCCAAAGCTGGCAAGTGACGCCCCCGGCTGTTAGCTCTCAGTCCATTGGATTCGCGATTGGATATCTCTACTAATGAACCGTCGAATAACTCAACGCGTGTTGGCGGCCCTGCTGAGTACTCTCTGGATTCTTCCTCTTTATCTTCATGCCGCGGACGTGACTGCGCAAGTTCAGGTTGAGCGGGTAGGCAAGCATAAGGATGCGCAGCTCTCGAACGTCGTTCTTTGGCTCAGCCCGTTATCGGAGACCGCTCCAGAGCCGCGGGCTGCGTCCACCACCCACTATCGTCTGGTGCAGCACAATAAGGAATTCAGCCCTCATCTGCTGGTGCTTCCCGTGGGCAGCAGCGTGGATTTCCCAAATCGCGATCCCTTCTATCACAATGTTTTCTCGTTATTCAATGGAAAGCGATTCGACCTTGGGTTGTATGAGTCGGGCAGCAACCGCACCGTCCGCTTCGATCACGAAGGCATCTCCTATATCTTTTGCAATATTCATCCGGAGATGGCCGCGGTGGTCATCGCGCTGCGCACACCCTATTTCGCCGCCGCGTCATCGGATGGCGAGGTGACAATTCACGATGTTCCATCGGGTTCTTATGAGCTCACGGTCTGGGCGGAGGGCGCCGATCCCGCAGAGCTGAAGAGGCTCGCTCGCCAGGTACAGGTGACCACGGCGCAGTTGGATCTGGGCCTGATTCCAATTCATGCCGTGGCCCGGGAGATGAAGCACAAGAACAAATTCGGCGAAGACTACGCTTCCCCGGATGTAGCGCCGTATTAGTTTCTGGCTGCGGAGAATCCCAGGTTCCAGAATCGGGACCTGGGGCACCCGTTGATGTACAACAACAAGCGAGACCTGGGATTTACCAGCTATCTGCGCCGGGCCGCACCCTGGGACCGACACCGGTCACGTCTATCTGTCGAAAGCCCTTCTTAAGCGCCGGCGACCCCGGACGCAGCCGGAAATCAAAGTTACTTGCATTGACGAAGAGCGGATCGGCAATGATGGATCCATGGTCCTGGCCGGAGGCTTGCCACTCGGAAAAAGACTTGCCCGCAAAGTCGATCTCCGGACCACGCGTGTCATAGTACAGATTGTTTCTCATGGTGAATTTGCCGCCTGTCCAATTAGTGCCTAAGAGGCGGCCCTGGTCGAAGTAGACAATGTTGTTCTCCATGGTAAAGGAGTTGTGCGGCTCGGCGCGCGTGCGCATCAATTGATAGTCGCGGTTGAAAGCGAAGATGTTATTGCTTAGAACGTTGTCCTGGCCATAGTGTTGGTGGAAGCCGGCGCTCTTGCAGCCGTAGACGATATTGTCCTTGATGACGATATCGCTCGAGCCTTCATCCATGTATATTCCCCATCCTCCATAGGTGAAGGAGGAGACATCGTGTATGAGATTGTTTTGGATGACGGTGCGGGGCTGCACCCCGAGAGTATAGATGGCGCCCATATCGCTCAACATATCCTTTCCAATTCCATGGAGATGATTGAAAGCGATGACGTTTCCTTTCGACTGATTTGGTCCATATCCCCAGGTCCAACCCACCGAAATAGCGGTATAGAAGAGGTCATGGACGTGGTTGTGAACGATCTGGTTCCGTCCGCTTTGCAAGACCCAGATGCCGACCCCCGCCGGATAAACCAGGCCTAGATCGTGAATGTCATTGTCGGCAATTACGTTCTCGTAGTTCTGTTCGGCGTCATCCGGTCGAAGCACCGGTTCTCCTATCTTGACTCCTCCCGCGCCGAGGTCGAAAAGTTCGTTGGCTAACACCCGGCTATGTTTTGAGCCGCGACCTAAGAAAAGGGCGTAGCCGCCGGAGTGTGCGATGGTGCACCTTTCCACGGTGAAGCCGAGCGTGCCATCCGCTTCGATCGCCGCCGGTGCGGGAGTAGCCGCCTGGCCGTCGGCATAGCCGTTTGCGTCCATCGTCCAATCGGCGTCTGCGAAGGTTAGACCGCGAAAAACTAGATCGCGTACAAATGCGCCCGCTTCAGGTCTTCCCTGCACTGAGACCAGCCGCTCCAGTGTGGGCGCGATCACCAGAGATCGCTCCATGTTTTCGCCTTGCAGAGGAATGTACGATACCTCCTGCGTATTCCTGTCCAGATACCACTCGCCCGGCGCATCCAACGCATCGGGCGCATTCTCAATAATGTAACGTGCGTCAACTTCGCGGTTAGAAGTGCTTGGGTTCGAGCCCAGAGTGGCTAAGTGGGCTGCTTCATCGACATCGATGATAGGCATGCGCAGATCGCTCCACGCTAAGTACGCGATCACTTCCACGTCGTTCTTTCCAGCCCATTCTTTTTTGATGTCATTCCCGCGATAGCGTAACTGGAACGGCTTATGCTGGGAGCTTGGCCCGTCGGTACGGAAAAAACCGTAATTGGGGGTTCGCGCTCGCGTGGCGCGCCGGCCGCCGACAAAGAGTTGATGGAAATAGGGACCGGGAGCATTCGCCTTCCACACCGGACCGGAGCCTTTCGTCCAGCCGGAAATGATTCGCCCTCCACTAATGACCGGATGCTCGCCGTGCGCAGCCTCCCAGATGGTGTCGCTATCTTCCGGACCCAAAACCAGTGTTTCAGGGAGATAGTATGTTCCCCCGCGGACCGTGATCACTATAGGTCCTCGCTTGCGGGAGCGCCGCTCGAGGCGAGCTGCGTCGCGAGCTTCGGCCAGAGTTTTGATAGGACCCGTAGGAGAAACAACAATGTTCTGAGCGGAGACTGAAGCGGCAGTTAAGGCCATCAGAAGAGCGATGCGCGCCATCATATATATGAATTCTAGATGAGGCGGCAAAAGCAGATTCCCTGCGGGAATGACAGAAAGAAAAGCAAGTGCTTCATGGGCAGGCCGACCTAGCATAGAACTGGCTTTTGCCTTTCTTTCTGTCATTCCCGCAGGGAATCTGCTTTTCGTATTCTTCTCCCCCTAGAACCGCCAGCAGACGCCTCCTCGCACTCCGCGCAAGAAGACACGCGCATAGAAACCTAGCCGCGCCGCCACATATCCCGCGTAACGGAAGATTGCGTACCGAGTGCTTCCGGGGCGCAACTCTGTGGTTCAGAGTGGGAGGATGGTCGGCGATCGCCAGCGGCGGTACCCTGGTCGGCAGCAGCCCTTGCCGGAGTACCCGCAGCTTCTTGCCGACGGAGTCCAGCAACCCGACGTGCAGCCAGACGCCATCATGGTTGGGCGCAAACATACACTCCAGGAAGGAAGGGCCGAAGCATTGAAACCACCGCTGTATGCCGGGCGGCAACGCTTGTATCTGCTCCTCTACCTCGCTTGAAACCTCGCACCCAAACCAGCTTCTCGCCAGGCGGAATGCAATAGCCTCGCGCGATCGCAGAGAGTCGCTGTGCCTCTGCCGCCAAGTCTTCCATAGCTCTTCATCCTGTGCATGGCTGTTCAAAAAATATGCCACCTCGTATACGTGGTGAATGACCCACTCGCCGCGCAACAGACCGCGCAAGACATGCAGCGCGCAGAAACCAATGTGATCGATCATGTCGAGCGCGGGAAAGCGAACTTCGCCCAGATCGCGCTCCACTCGCCGATACCAGAACTGCTCTACCTCGGGGATCTCGAAACGCTCGGCCTCCGCATTCCACAAACAGTAATGCAGCTCGATTGCCGGAGGCATCTCGGGATCGAACGCGTTGCCCCGCCAGCGCCAGCCCCTCTCCCGGATCAATGACGGAAAATGATCTACCGGAACATGCTTCTGCGAAGCCGTTTCCCGGTACCCGATCCCCAACAATGCATCGCGGGCTTGAAGAATCGCATGAGCCGGGCAAAAGATATCGATATCGGATTGCATCCGCAGATTGGGACTCGGAACATATTCGGGATACTGGGTAAATCCCTTGACCACCAGGTGGTCGGCCTGAGCCCGCCGGAGCGCCTCCGCTGCTTCGCTATAGATAGCCTTGATCCGCTCGATGCGCTTCGTGTTGTCGGAGACGTTCTGCTGAACCCTTGAAGCCACCCATCCGGGCAGGACATCCGACGGCAACCGAGAGAGGCGTAGAGTGAGATGCATTCTGTCCGACCGGGAAAGAAGTTCGTCCCACTCCTGCGCATCGAGCCGCCGCATGGCATCTAAATTGGCCTTGCTGAACTGCATTGCCTCCAACAATGCCAGGAAATACGCAGGGATGCTCTTGCACGATCGGATGCGCATCTCCAGAGCTGAATCGAACATGAGCTATCTGCCTTCCAATGCCAGGCTTTCCAGACGGCGCACTGCCCAATCGAGATCGCGGTAGTACAGTTGATGCGCCGGAACAGCCAACAACTTACTCAGGCGGCCAGCTTGGGTCTCTGCGTTTCCGCAGGAATTAAAGAGAGACAGCGAGAGCTGTTGCCGAGCCAGTTCGCGCGGGTATGGAAGAAGACCCGGCGGTGTGTGGCCGCCTCGATTGAGAAAGACGATCCGGTCGATCCGGCATTCACCGGCCGTCTTTAAATGGGGATGGCGGTCCGTGGGAACCTCGATCGAGGGCTTTCCGGCAGCGCGGGGCGTAACGCTCAAGCCTTGTAGCTCCGGAAACAGTTGAACGGCGGATGGCCGAAACCTGATTTGATGCGAGTTCCCGACCACCAAGCGATCGTCGCGCCCGTTCACCAGGTAACTCGCGTCATCGGTCGTGTAGGTGAATCCCGCGCGCGCACAGGCAAACGCCAAGGACGACTTTCCCGCCCCCGAATCGCCGAACAGCAGCATTCCGCAACCTGCAAGCTCCACGCAGGCCGCGTGCAGGGGCGTCACCTGCGAGGCAGCGAGCGGCACCAATGTGGCGGCTTCCAGGAAGTGGTAACGCAGGTACGAACGGTGGCGCTCGGCGCCCTTGGAAAGCCATGCAAAAGCAAAGCCCCGCTCGAGATCGCAAGTCGCAAAGTTCTCCTGATCCGCTACCATCGAAAGCAAATGTTTCTGGGCCCGGAAAAGAGGCGCTGGAGGGCATTGCCATGAACTGTCCTCCGCCACGGCGAATTGCAGCCGCAGTGAGGATTGGAGCGATGGCCTGGCAGGAAAGCGGCTCCAACTTTCTCTGGCCGCGGCCAGCACCTGCGCGGAGTTGGTAATCAGATCCACCCTAAAGCCGAGAGGATAGTGCTGTGCTGCCAGCGGCATCACCACCTTGCGCAGCAAAGGATCATCCGCCGGGTGTGCGCTCTGCTCTGTTAGAACAATCCGTTGGTCTCTCTTCGCCTGGTTCATGGCCGCGCAGTGAAGCCCCGGGTCCGTCTCAGCATCGACTCGTTCTCTCATCGTGTTTTCACAATTCGCCAGCGCCATCCCAAAATTTGTATTTCAAAGCAAACTGAATAATTCGTGGATTTCGAAACCCTGGAGGAGAATCCATCTACTTCACTTATGAATCCCGGCTGAAAGTAGAGTAGGAGATCAGCGGTGATAGGTTGTCAGATACTTGTCATCGCTTTGTAAGTTCGAGGTCTTCCCCAGGCCTGCGAAGGCTTCGTCAGCGAACCCACCCAAGGGGATGAAAATCGGGTTGAGGGAGGCTTGGTTGGCAACTACACCTAACTTTGTCATCTCGACCGGAGCGAAGCGGAGTGGAGAGATCTGCGGTTTCCTACATCTGAGTGAGAGTAAAGCGGAGTGAACGGGGATCCGCGGTTACGCACGCATAAACCGCAGATCTTTCCACTCCGCTTCGCTCCGGTCGAGATGACAAATTTATGGTAGTGGCTAGAAACTGATCCTCGGGGACGTGCTGGGCTATTTTCAAGCCGTCCCTGCGGGACTCATCGCACCGCCGAGCGAGGTCAAGTGTCTGGCTTATGATCCGTCGCCCGAGTAAACGCGCGGCTCGCCCCGGCTCCCGGCCGGAGGAAGATGACGCAGAAAAATGACGATGCGCCAGATATCGTCGTCGCTCAACGTCCCTTTGGAGGCCGGCATTCCTGACGGATAGATGCCGTTCGCGATCACCCACTTCAACTGTCCATCCGTATAACGCTGGACGTCAGGCGATGTGAGCGGCGGAATCGGTGGAGACATGCTTTGAGCAAATGGCACGCCCGTGTTTTGTCCATCCAGACCATGGCACACCACGCAGTAATAGCCGAAGGTGCGCTCGCCTGACCCGATATTTTCCTTGGTCGCGGATACCGGATTCCGGTCATATCGCCCGCCTACGGTGACATTATGCTTGGTCCACTCGATCACCCCGGTCTCGAGCCTGCCGGGCGGCCTCACTCTGCATCCACCGAGCACAAGGCAGGCGGCAGCCGCGAAGGCAATCAGAGATATCCGCCCCACCATAAGTCAATTGTCCTTTACGTGTACAGTAAACGTCATCGAACCATGCCCGGTCCCGCAAAAGTGCCCGCACATCCCATGGAAGTCGCCGGCCTTGCTGGCAACAAAGGTTATGTGCTCAGGGTGGCCCTTGCTTACCTCTTGTCTCACACCTAAGTCGGGTATCACCAGCGCATGGGTCACGTCGTCCGAAATAAGAACGATCTTGACGGTTTCTCCTTTTTTCACCGTGATCTCCGAAGGGGTAAAGGAGAATCGCTTAGCATGTATTTCGATGCTCTGGACATCAGCTTGCGCGTGCGCCAAAGGCGCAGTTCCGGCCGGCAAGCAACCGAGCATAAGGATCGCGCATAAGAGTTGCTTCTTCATGAATTAGATTCCTTTGTAAGATTGAGTTATGGAGCAAGATACTTCAGCAAGGCTTCTTGTTGTTCCTTCGAGAGCCGCGCCCGCACGCGCATATGCATGATGACAGTTCCCGTGATCCTCGGAGGGATACTCATGGGGGGCATGTGACAGCGGGAACAGTTCGTCATGAACACGCTCTCTCCCGAGAGCGGCTGGGTGTGAGATTTTGCAGCCGGCGGCTTATCTTTCTGACTGCTGGCGCCGGCCGTTGGCTGCCAGCCGCTTCCCACGGCGAGAATTGCACCGAGCGCGAGGACTGCGCCCCAGTGCCTGCGAATGATAAGGGATCTCATTATTTTCTCCCTGGCCAGAGTGGGAAAAGGAAGCGATAGGTAAAGCCCACATTCCACACATTGGCGTTTCCCTGAGAGCTGAATTGCCGCCCGTAACTCGATATCAATCTGAAGTTGTCGCGGAAATAATAGTTAAGTCCGAAATCGACACGCTGAGTATCGACGGTCGGAACCCCGTTGCCGCCGCCGTGATTCGGGGCATATTGTTGCACCCGCCCTACTACCTGCAGGGGCTTCAGAAAGGCGGGAACGAAAGTCGATTGCTTGAGCAGATAGGCAGTCTCCAACCAATAGCCTTTCCCGTTGTAGCTGCGGTCGAACTCGAACTTCACATCGAGCGGGATACTCCTGGGTTGCCAGGAAAGGTAAGTGGCCGTGCTGTTAATCTGGTGCTGCTGCAAAAAGCGCTGGTAGGAGACGCCGATCTCCAGGCGCGCCTTGGGCAGAAACAGGCTTGTGTCTCCGCCCGCCGTGCGCGCCGCACCTAACTGATTGATCCCGCTCCGCGCCGAGAAGTAGCTGGAGTATTGAATGGAGTGCGACGGTCCCTGGGAAAGAACACCGCGGAGCATGAACCCATCTCCGGAACCGCTGGTGCGGGTGCCGATCGTGGAGGTTATAGGTGAGTCTTGAAGATTGCGGATCCAGATAGGCTCCAATCTCTCTCCATGTATCCCGAAGGGCAGAATGTACCTGCCTACCGTCCCTATGGCATAGGTCTTGGCCAGCCAATCCACTTGCGCAAACTCAACCGTCTTGAAGACTTTTCCCGTGAAAGGACCGGAGGTCAGATTCTTCCGCTCGAAGAAGCCGGTGAAATCCGTCCGCGATTCGAGCAGGACGTGGGAGCCAAAGGGCACAAGCAGGATAGGGTTGATTTGCGGCTCCAGAGTCGTCACACCGCCGTCGACGTTGTGTATGTAGCCCACTCCGCCGGAGAGGACTGGAACATACCCTGCGCCGCCCGCTCCATCCTGGGCGTGCAGCGAACTCGCCGCCAAGAGACCGCACGCGATGATCATCCCCAGCTTCATGTCCTGCTTCCTCTCTCGAAAATCAACCAGCATCACTGAGTTGAAGTATAGGAAGCAGGGCATCGGCTGCTTGTCATGGAAGTGTCTCGCCTTTGTCACTTCCAAGCTGATCGGGGTGGACCGGCGAACTCCGAGCGAATTGAAAGCCCGCTTTTCCCGGACAAAACGGCAGAGCCGTCCCCTTCGCTTTGCTTTGGCAGGATGACAATGGACGTTATGAACAGCTTTTTGAAAGGTTCAGCTCAGCCGTTCCGACAATCAGCCTTGAAGATCGCAGAGTGCGTTCGGATGGTGTTGAAAGTCTGCTGTTGTCTCTCCAGCGGGGCCGGCGCCGGATTCACTCCAAAAGGATAGGTTCCGAAACTTCCTCCGTCTTCGCCTGCAGCTCTTTGTGGCGTTCGAGAAAACGAACGCAGGCGTTCCAGCGGAGAATAGCGTCATCGTTGCCGGTTGGCCGCAAGCTCTCGGCTTCCTCGAATAGGCGTAGCGCCTTGACGATCCAATCGTAAACATAGGCGCTAGACCCCAGGCTGCCGGCATTATACCATGCCTTCGCACGCCGCTCCCATGCGATCCCGGAATAGTAAGCGCGATCGTACGCCGCTTCCAAGCCGGGTATCGCCTCCACCGCACTGACAAAAGCGCTCTTCTCTTGAGGAAACTCGTCGGTCAGGGCCAGAATTAGGCTGATTCGCGCCTCCCGGTTCGCCGGGTCAACTTCGAGGATGTCGCGGCAGATACTCTCGGCTTCATTTGGCTCGTTCAGCAAGCGGTAACGTTCGGCCTTGGCCAGCGCGCCGTCCACGCTGTCACGAGAAATGGGTTTTAGTGTGAACATGTGACCTCCTTTCAACTAGAGGATGTGAAACAGTTGCTTCAGAGGATCGAAAAATCGGTCCACCACTCGCTCCTTGAGCGGAATGATCGCGTTCTCGGTAATGGTGATCGACTCTGGACACACCTGCCGGCAGCACGTGGTGATGTTGCAGTAGCCGATATTGTGCTTTTGCTTTAAGTCGCTTACCCGGTCTTCCGTATCGAGAGGATGCATTTCGAGCGCCGCGACGTGGACCAGCAAGCGAGGGCCGATGAATTCGTCTTGCTTATGGTGCTCGCGCAGGACGTGACACACATCCTGGCAGAGAAAGCACTCAATGCACTTGCGAAACTCCTGCACCCGTTCGACGTCGGCCTGCTGCATGCGCCATGTTCCATCCGGCAAGTCGGGTGAACGGGGCCTGAATTCTTTGATCGTCTTTTTGGCTCGGAAGTTCCATGACACGTCGGTGACTAAGTCCTGGATCACGGGGAAGGCATGCATCGGCTCGAGGATGACCGGCATCTCTAAATTGAGATTGCTGAGCCGCGTCATGCACATGAGCTTCGGCATTCCGTTGATTTCAGCCGAGCAGGAGCCGCATTTGCCGGCCTTGCAATTCCATCGCACCGCAAGATCGGGCGCCTGCTGAGCCTGGATCCGGTGCACGGCGTCCAAAACCACCATGCCCTCCTCCACTGGCGTGACGTAATCCTTGAACCCGCCGCCCGCCGGATCTCCCCGCCAGATGCGAAACATCGCTTGCGTGGCCATCTATTTCATCTCCTCGATCACGGCCTTCAACTCATCGGGTATCGGCGGGAGAGGACGCTTCTCCACCCGTATTTCGCCATCCGCGCCGCGCTTGACGACGACGTTGTGCTTGCCCCACTCGGCGTCTTTGTTTGGAAAATCCTCGCGAAACTGCGCGCCTCGGCTCTCTTTTCGGAGGAGCGCGGCGCGGGTAATCGCCTCCGACACAACCAGCAGATTCTCGAGGTCCATGGCGGTGTGCCATCCGTTGTTGTAATGGCGGTTGCCCGCGATACCCACCCGGTTCGCCCGCATGTGGAGTTGCGCCATCATTTCCACTGCTTGTTGCATTTCACTCTCTGTGCGAACAATGCCGACCAGGTTCTGCATCTCGTCCTGCAGGTCGTACTGAACCTGATACGGATTCTCGCCTGAAGCGCCGCGGTCGAAGGGTGCGAGGGCGGCGGCGGCAGTTGCTTGAAGCTGTTCCTCGTCAACCTTTGTCGTCGCGCTGTTCGTTTTGGCGAATTCTGCGGCAAACCGGCCGGCGCGCCGTCCGAATACCACGAGATCGGAGAGCGAATTGCCACCCAGCCGATTCGCGCCGTGCAGTCCCGCCGCCACTTCTCCCGCGGCAAACAACCCCGGCACGGTGGACATCTGCGTATCGCCATCCACCCGGATCCCACCCATCATGTAGTGAGTCGTGGGTCCGACTTCCATCGGCTCTTTGGTGATATCCAGATCTGCTAGCTGTTTGAACTGGTGATACATGCTGGGCAGCTTGCGTTTGATGTGCTCCGCCGATTTCGGAAGGTGCTTCCCAATCCAGGCAATATCCAGGAGGACGCCGCCGTGCGGCGTGCCCCGTCCTGCTTTGACTTCGCGATTGATACACCGGGCGACGTGGTCGCGCGTTAGGAGTTCGGGCGGCCGACGGGCATTCCTGTCGCCCTGCGTGTAGCGCCATCCTTCCTCTTCTGTGTCCGCCGTCTGCTCCTTGTAGAGATCGGGAATTTCGTCGAACATGAACCTGTGGCCTTCGCTGTTGCGCAGAACGCCGCCTTCGCCGCGCACGCCTTCGGTCACCAGGATGCCGCGCACACTGATCGGCCACACCATACCGGTCGGATGGAATTGAACGAACTCCATGTCCTGTAGTTCGGCGCCGGCGCGGTATGCCAGTGCAAGCCCATCGCCCGTGTATTCCCAACTATTGCTGGTGATCTTGTAGGCGCGCCCGATTCCTCCAGTGGCCAGCACTACTGCCTTCGCCTGCCACAGATGGAAGCGGCCCTTCTCCCGGTCATATCCGCAGGCCCCAGCGATGCGGCCCGAGTCCAGCAGGAGGCTGAGCACCGTACACTCCATGTGGACCTCCATCCCGGTGTAAATGCCGTGATCTTGAAGTGTGCGGATCATCTCGAGGCCGGTGCGATCGCCTACGTGGGCCAAGCGAGGATACCGATGGCCGCCGAAGTTCCGTTGAAGGATCCTTCCATCCTTGGTGCGGTCGAACAGCGCGCCCCATGCCTCGAGCTCGCGCACGCACTCCGGCGCTTCCTTGGCGTGCAACTCCGCCATGCGCCAGTTGTTGAGGTACTGCCCACCGCGCATCGTATCGGCGAAATGTACGCGCCAGTTGTCGCGATCGTCGACGTTGGCTAGAGCAGCGGCAATGCCGCCCTCGGCCATCACGGTGTGCGCTTTGCCGAGCAACGACTTGCAGACCACCCCCACTTTGGCGCCGCAGGCTGCCGATTCGATCGCGGCCCGCAGCCCCGCGCCACCGGCGCCGATTACCAGCACATCGTAAGAGAACCGCTCGAACTCCGGCATCTATAGGATTCTCCAGTCATGCCAGATACCCATCGAGCAGAGGCGGATGTAGACATCCGCAAATCCCACCCAGAACAGGCTTGCCCACGCCCACTTCATGTGTCGTGCGTTCAGGCAACTCACGCAATCGTAAAGCTTGTGCCGGACGGGGTGTTCCGAGATTCGGTCGAACGTCCCTCCTGCCAAGTGCCGGAACGCATGACAGCCAAATATATATCCGCCGAGAAGCACAACATTCACAACTAAAACGATGCTTCCGATCCCGATTCCGAAGCCGTCAGGGAAACGGAAGGATATCACTGCGTCGTAGACGAGAAAGGCCCACACCACATAGGAGAGCCGCAGAAAGTAGCGATGGAAATTCTGCAGAACCAGCGGAAAGCTTCGTTCGCCGAGATAACTCTTGCGCGGCTCGCTTACCGCACACGCTGGAGGGTCGGCCCAAAACGACTTGTAGTATGCGCCGCGATAGTAGTAACACGTCACCCGGAAAAGGCCCGGTATCCATAGAATGAGAAGCGCCGGAGAAAAGCGCAGAAAACTCGGATACCATCTCGGCTTCGGGCCGAACAGGGCGTGCGGGGAACTGCCGAAGATTTCGGGAGAATAAAAAGGTGAAATGTAGGGCCCGAAAGTGTAGTGGCTGTTCTGCCACGCCGCCCATGTGGCGTACACCAGAAACACGCTCAACCCGAGAAAAACCGCCGATGGCGAAAGCCACCATGCATCGTGCCGGGACGTCTGGCCGAACCTGCCGCCTTTCCAGACGACATCGGGAGTTGCCATCTTCCCCCCTTCACGGCAGAGGAGATCCGCCAAACTCGGCCTTCCCCGCCGTTGGCATCGCATTATAGCAAGAACTCCGCCGCCAAGTGCGTCGCAGCGAGCTCGCCGCTAAAAGACTGCACGCAATGATCATTCCCAGCTTCATGCCTGCTTCCCCAATCGAAAGGCTTCGTCGGCAACTCCACGTGATTTGTCATCTCGATCCGAGCGCAGTATTTGTCATCTCGACCGGAGTGTTTATGGGCCTGCGGCCCATCCAAGAGGATGAAAATCGGCTTGAGGAAGGCTTGATTGGCAATTACACCTAACTTTGTCATCTCGACCGGAGTGTAGCGGAGTGGAGAGATCTGCGGTTTCCCCACATCTGGCGCAAGATATGGGGCGGCTGCGACCAAACATTTGCACCAGACAACCTTCGATTCTCATACAGAAAATAGAGACGTTCTGGAGAGTTAGCATGCATACAAATGTTGCCGTTCTCGGACTGGGGATTATGGGCTCCGCGCTCGCTCGCAACGCAGCCCGCGCCGGACTGAATACCGTAGCATGGGACCGCAGCGCTGAGCGTGCGTCCTCGCTCGCATCGGACAAATTGCACGTTGCACAGACCATCGAGGAAGCGGTTGGGGATGCTGAGGTCGTGGTGACCATGGTGTCGGATGCGGATGCCGTGCTGAGCATCATGCAGGACCACGGGGCGTTGGCGGCGATGAAGACGGGCGCGGCCTGGGTACAGATGTCGACGATTGGTGTCGATGGCACGGAACGCGCTATGCGTCTGGCCGCGACGCGAACAGATATCGTCTTTGTGGATGCGCCCGTTTCAGGCAGCAAGGGTCCCGCTGAGCAGGCAAAATTAGTCGTTCTTGCATCGGGTGATCGCACCCGCGCCGGCCAGACTGTGCAGCGCTTCTTCGATGCAATCGGCATCCAAACGCATTGGCTGGGGCAGGCGGGACAGGGAACACGCATGAAGCTTCTATTCAACGCGTGGTTAGGAATACTCATGGAAGGAGTTGCGGAAGTAGCCGCGCTGGGAAATGCGCTCGGCATCGGGCCGGAGCGTTTCGCAGCGCTCGCCTCCGGCGGTCCTCTGGTTCCTCCGTGGGCTGTGGCAAAGCTCAAAAAGATTGCGGAGAAACGCACCGCGGAAACGGAGTTCCCGCTCCGCTGGGCCCACAAAGACCTTGTGCTTGCTCTCGCAGCAGCCGGAGACGAACAGGCACAGCTTCCGATTCTAAGCGAGATGGCTACAATATGGGAGGATGCTGCCCAAGACTTCGGCGACGACGATCTTAGTGCTATCTACGTCGCGCTGCAGCAACGGCGCGAGGGCTTGAAAGCTAACCATTGATGCGTACCCGTAGGAAATGCCCCCACCCTCTCCACTAAGCCTGATGGCCCCGCGGAGCATGCGCGCAGTCATGGTGCTGATTCTCGCCACCTGGTGCGCATGGGTTTCATCCGCACAAACAGCTCGACCCGCGGTCAAGGATCCCACGGCTCTGGTTCGCCGCGCCATACAGCGCAGAGAGGATACCGATCGAAACCGTAGGCCCCTCCGTTATCTTCTCCGCAGGGCAGGCGAGCGCCGCGACACCACAAAGGACATCATCGAGACAAGGGACGGCGGCGTCGCCCGGCTGGTCGCGGTAGACAGCAAGCCGCTAAGCGCCGAGGCCAATCAAGCCGAACTGGACCGGTTGAAAACTTTGGCGAGCCACCCCGAAATCCAGGAACACCGCCGCAAGCGCGAGCAGGAAGATGCGGATCGAGTCGACCGCCTGATGCGCCTGCTGCCGGATGCCTTTCTGTACCGCTTCGAGGACGTGGTTCCCTGCAATGCGGGCCGCTGCTATCGCCTGAGTTTCTCTCCCAACCCGGGCTTCGATCCGCCTGATACGGAAGCGAAAATCCTTCGCGGCATGGCTGGCGAAGTCTGGATCGATCAGAAGCAGGAACGGATGACCCGGCTCGAGGCCCACCTTATCTCGGATGTCGATTTCGGATGGGGAATCGTCGGCAAGCTGGACAAAGGGGGAACCATCCTCCTGGAGCAGGCGGATATAGGAGGCCATCAATGGGAAGTTACAGGGATGAAGTTAAACCTGAAGGGAAAGCTGCTAATGGTCAAATCTCTGAGGGTCCAAATGACGGAAGAAAGGAACCATTTCTCCTTCGTCCCGCCCGATTTGGACTACCGCAAGGCCATCCAGCTTCTGGAGAAATGAGCCTCAAACCGAATGCTGGTGGCCGCCAAACGAGTGCCAACTTTCCGCACATCAAATAATCTTTAGTCCTTCTGCTTTCGCCAATTTCGCCTGACGCTGATCAAAAGTCCAAAGGCCTCGGCCTTGAGACTCCAGCGCCGAGGCGACGTGCAGGGTATCGAGCTAGATGGTCAATAGCGCCCGCGCGTTCCTGGATCGCCAAAATCGGCTCCCGGCAAGGTCCGTTCTCCGAAGATCTTCTTAAGGCGGCCGGCAAAGTCCGGCCACTCGCGGAGCTCGGCAGTCGAGGGAATGGGAACGATACGGCCAAAAACACGATTTCTTTCGCAGAACTCCACTGTTTGTCCGGACCGCAGCCATGCTTTCAATTTGCGGGCATTACGGAGTTCGCGGAGGTTCATAGCGGGCATGAATTCAACATTTCGTAAATTGTGACATATTGTCAAATGGGCTTCTCTCACGCCAGGTTCGGGATTGAAGTCTCCCCCCTTTCAACCAATCCCGGGTGCCGCTCTCACCTGCTGTGCAAAGGATGGCCTCGAGTTCGGAGAAAGAGACCCAGGCTAGCTGCGCGAGTCTGGGGCACCCGGCACCCGCTTTTCTTTCTGTCATTCCCGCAGGGAATCTGCTTTTCCTATCGCAGTGCTGTTACCAGAAGAGAGAGAAGAAGCAGATTCCCTGCGGGAATGACAGAAAGAAAAGCGGTGCTGCAACGGCAACCAAATCCGCATTTCTCCTATTCGAATCCCTGCGGGACTTGCCCGGGTTTAAGACATCTAAGTTGGCAATGCCCACCCTGGGCGGTGCGGGACGCTCGAATAGCGTATTGGCCGCGCCGGAGTTGGTGAACTTCTCCGCTTTGGCGTCGAACAACAGCTTTTGTCCTTTCAGGCGAATAGCAACGTTGCCCAATAGGCAAATCTGCGTAACCAGGCCACCATACTGCCAGTTCCCTGAAGGCTGTGTTCCCGCCTTCGCGGCATCCGCCCACTCCAGCCAATGACTGGAAGGACGAGGCAGCGTCTTTGCCGGACGTTTGTAAGATTTATCGAGATCGTCCGGCACCAACCACACCTGCTTGATCGCTCCGGGCTCGCTGTTATAGACCGGACCGTAGACGATCGAGCCTTTGCTGCCGAGAATGATGCCGCCTCCATCAGGTAGCGGCCGATCCGGATTCCAGCCTGGCGGAAGCGGCGGGGTTTCGATGCCATACCAGGTAAGCGGAATCGCACTGCGGCCGCCCTTTGCCGGAAATTGATAGCGGACGGTCGCCGTGCGCGGAAATGTCTGGGTATTGGTTTGCGGATTGTATTCCTCGTCGGTTTCCGCTTCGATGCTCTGCGGAAATCCGAGATCCAGAGCCCAAACCACCGGGTCGAAGAAATGCGGCCCATGGTCGCCGAGGATGCCGGTGCCGAAATCGAGCCAGTTACGCCAGCGCAGCGGAATATACATCGGATTGTAATTACGGTATGGCGCCGGACCGAGCCACAAATCCCACTTCACTTCCGGTGGAACCAGGACAACATCCCCGACGTGGGCAATTTGCTCATAGAGCGAAGTGAATGCGGGCGCATTCGGATTCGGAGTCCGTGCCGGGCGAGCATTGGCCGGTCGGCCGGGACGCGGTCTCCTGCCCTGCTGAAAGACGTGCACCTCCTGGACTGTCCCGATAGCGCCATCCTGCACCCATTCGACGATGCTTCTGACATCTTCGGAGCCATGCCCTTGAAAGCCGGTCTGCGTAGCCTGCCGAGGGTGCTTGCCGGCCGACTTCATCATGGCGCGCACCTCGTGAATCGTATGGGCAAGAGGCTTTTCGCAATAGACATGCTTACCCATTTTCATGGCGGTGAGCGCGGCTACCGCATGCGTATGGTCTGAAGTGGACACCACCACGGCGTCGATTTGCTTGTCCATCTCCCGCAGCATGATTCGCCAATCGTCGTAGCGTTTCACATCCGGATACTTTTGCACCGTTGCCGAGGCCATATCGTTGGCTCTGCTCCCAAGCTCCGCGGTCGTGCGCCAGTCCACGTCGCAGAGGCTAACCACGTTTTGACTGGCAAGTTGCCGGATATTGGTCCACCCCGTGATCCCGATCCCAATAAATGCGATGTTGAGTTTGTCGCTTGGCGCGACGAATCCAGCCCGTCCCAGGACCCGCGACGGCAGAAAGGTAAACCCGCCCGCGGCGACCGACATGGCTAGCATGTCGCGTCGCGAAATCTTCTTCTTGTCAGTCATGAATCCTCACCCATTCTTCGCTCGAAAACCTTTCCGGTTGTTTGTCCGTTGTACCTACGGCGGGTGCCCCAGGTCCCGATTCTGGGACCTGGGATTCTTCCTCAACTATCACATACGAAACCCAAGCAGCCGGCGCCTAGAAGCGCAGACGGCCCTGGATTGCAAGCCAGCGTGAATTTCCGTCGCTGTATCCATCACCCGTAACTTGTCCGAAGTTAGCATTCGTGACCGACACATTAGGATTGCCCACAAACGCCTTATTGAAGACGTTGAAGGCCTCGATGCGAGTCTCCAGATTGAAGCGCTCGTTTAGGCGGAACTCCCGCTGAACGTTGACGTTTACCGCATTCGGACCCTGTGAGCGCACACCGTTGATACGGTTCGGGAACATGCGGAGGTTAACTCCATTCGGCTGGCAGATCGAGTTCGTCACAAAGCCTGTGCCGCTGTAGCTGCAGGTTGTTACCCCATTTGACTGTTGTAGGCGTGGCGACTACATTGCCCACGTTGAACCACTGTATGTAGTTGTGACCGCCCGTGAACAAGCCGTTGTTATAGATCTTATGCTTCAATTTGATCGCACCTGTGTCTCCCACATAAAACAGATTGTTATTGAAGTTGACCAGCGGGCCCGGCTGTGTTTCATACGATGCGTTTACCCCCATTCCACCGAAGACCGCGGACTTCCATCCCGAGGTGAACCACTGCCTTCCCTTGCCAAACGGCATCTGATAAACGGCTTCTGCGGTGATGCGATAGGGCGCGCTGTTGTTCGAGGGCTCCCAGCTAGGGACGGAATCGAAGGGATTGTAGAAGTAGTCGCGATCGTGCGCATCGTTGATCTGCAATGCGGCGGTTAAGACCAGGCCCTGACTGAGCCTTCTGTGCAGGTTGATTTGTAACTGCTCGAACTTCGCTTCGCCGATAGAGCGCTGCAGCTTAAGGGAGCCCATCTGAGGATAGGCCCTCACCAGGCTGGAGACCGATGCGATACCCGAGGTGTACTGGCTTTGGTGCGCAATCAGGTTATATTGCGCCGGATTGCTGGCCTCAAGAGCGCCGAAGTTTGAGATGTTGAAGGGATTTGGAATGGTGGAATTCAACAAGGTGTTCGTCGCCGAATTTGGATTTAGCCCACCCGCAAAAAACGCTTGCGGAGTGTACGTATAAGTTTGAGTGCCGGATATGTTGGTCGTAATCTCCCCTACCCACGAGACCTCCAACACCGTCGCGGAGCCGAACTGGTGTTGCACACCGACGGAGCCGCGATGGGCTCGCGCCGGCACCAGGTTGTGATCGTAGATAGTCGGGCTGGCTCCGGCATAGTACATGGAGCCTCCGGCGCTTTGGATAGGCGCATTGAGTCCCGATGGGAATGGATTCGCCATAGGGTTATACCCGGGGCTAAAGTTCGCGCCGAAATTGGTGGACGAGGAAACCGTCGTATTCGCGCTGAACCCATCCTGGTCGGGAATGCCTGTTTCCGGCAATTGCAGAGCGTTGAGTGTGTCGAAGAAAAGACCGTATCCGGCCCGTATCACCGTGGAGGGAGTGATCTGGTATGCGATCGCGATTCTGGGCAAAATACGATAACTGTTCTTCCACATCGTGGCCGGAGCGCCGTTCACATTGGCATAGAGCGGGCCGCCCTGAACATTGAGCGAGGCAGGGAGCACAGCTCTTTGCGCAGCCGTGGCCTTTCCCAAGGCGGCCTGATACGCATTATTGGCAGGCCCGGCGATCGGCAGGGCTGCGTTCGCATCCCATCCGACAACCAGCCGGTTGTGTTTCTCCGAGACCCCATATTCATATTCGTAGCGAATGCCGGGGATAATCGTCAGCTTCGGAGTAGCCCGCCATGTATCGCCGATGTAAAAAGCATAGTAGGGAGAATGGAGGGAATAACTGGATTGCTGAGACACGACCGAGGTTGTCTGAACGCCCAGCAGCAACGCCGCATAGCTCAGGCCCGTGTTCGATTGCGAATAGGTGGGATCGCTCCCGTTGTTTTCCTGCGTATAGGTGTCGTCGAAGTTATAGGTTCCTCCCTGGTTTCCCTGCACGCCCTGAGCCAGATTTTGCTCCCGCCACTCAGCGCCGAACCGGATGGTATTCCGGCCGTGGACATGAGTGACGTTGCCGCGATAAGCCAGGGTGCGGTAGTAATCGGGCGCGTTGTTGAGCTGCCCGATTTGCGAATAGGTTGCTGTAGTTCCGGTGCCTAGGAAGAGGATAGGCAGGGTGCTCAGGTTCCCGGCGTAACTGTCCAGGTAACTCGGCAGGCCGACCGAGCTTGGCTTGTAAGTTTGATAACCGGGATAGTAGCAGCACCAGGTCTCAAAATTTGTCGCGCCTACGGTGATATCCAGATCGGTATTCGCGCTGAAGACGTGATTCCATCCCAATGCGCCGGTCTCAATCCAGCGCGGCCCCTGCTGAACATCCACGTTGCCGTTGGTGAAGCCGTTCCCGGCCTTGGTATAGTGCGCTCTGGTCCAGCGGAAAAAGATATGATCCTTCTGCGAAAGCGCATAATCCATACGCTGCGTGAACTGACGGAACGTTTGCGGCTGAGTAGAGCTGTAAGTGTAGTTTGCGCCTACGGGATTATTGACGTTCGGAGCCGGCATCAGGCTGTTATACAAGGCGACCATCTTGGGATTGTTTTGCCCTACCATGCTGGACGGAATAATGTTGCCGCAGAAAGGCTTCCGCCGGGGGATGCCCGAGGAGTCCAGGACCGTCGAGTAGGGGTTATAGAGTTGATATTGGCCATAGTAGAGAGAGCCAGGGCATGCCTGCGAGTAGGCGGCCGGAATATTTGTGGCCTGCGAGGGAAGATCGCTGAAGTCTCCCGTCCGCTCCTGGACAGTGGGCACGGTAGCGGTGCTTGAGCCCGCGTCTGTATAAACATCGTCCAGCAGAGATACAAAGAAGAAGAACTTGTTGCGTCCATCGTAGAGCTTGGGAATGAAAACCGGGCCGCCTACGGAACCGGAGCCGTTGTTCTCATGCACCCCCGGCCATCCGTACTTGTTCTCGATGGCAAAGCAGGCCGGAGAGCTCGGACCGTGGCATCCGGCGAGTTGCTGTTGATAGCGGTAGTTAAGCCCCTGAAAATGTCCCATCGCCGCCCAGCGCCGGTTCTGGTAGAGTTCCCGGATGACGCCATGAATATCGTTGGTCCCGGACTTGGTTGTCTGCGTGACCGCAACCCCCATGGTGTGCCCCACGGAGGCATCGAATCCGCTGGTATCCAGCTTCATCTGGCCGATCTCGTCTTCGGTGACGTTGACCGCCTCTTCTCTCTGGTTGCCGAAATTCGGAGCGCCGTCAAGGCTGAATTCATTCTGGTTGTAGGGACCATTCAGCCCGAACTGGCCGACACCGGTCCAGTTCAGCGTGCCGTCGCGGGAGCTGGTTTGCGCGAGGTTCGCGGTTACTCCAGGGGCCATCCAGGCGAGCCACAGGGGGTTCTCTCCCTCCGCCGGCACGTTTTCCAGCTCCAAGGTCGAGAGCACCTGCCCGTTGGAGCCGCTTTCGGTATTGAGCAAGGTCACATCGCCATTCACAACCACTGTCTGGACCGTCTTGCCTGCTTTCAAACTTAGGGGGACGTTCTCACGCGCATCGGCAACCAGCGTGATTCCCTCCCGCAGAAGATTTTCAAAGCCGGGTGCGGAGACCGCAATCTTGTAGGTTCCCGGGTTCAGGGCGTCGATTTCATAGTACCCGGTGCCGTTGGTCACCGTGCTCTGGGAGACGTTCATCTCCAGATTCGTCACCACCACCTGCACACCCGCCATGGCCGCGCCCGAGGAGTCGGTCACCGTCCCCAGAAGCGTCCCTCGGCCGGTTGTCTGGGCGTTCGCCGCCACTGCAGCCAGCAATATCCCGGCGCAAAGTGCAAACATCATGCTCGTGGAACGTAACAGTGGAAACATCTTTCCTACCTCCTCGGAATATCAGCGGTTGGATTGCTTTTATTCGTGTCTGAAAATTTTGGTTTTCACAACCGCGACACACGCTACGCATCCGCTTGGAGGGTTGGCAACGTTAGGCAGGCGTTCTAACGCCGGTCTATGTTGTTGATTACGCTGTGTCATCAAACGAGGACAATACCGTAACGGTAGCTACGTTATGGTTGCGGTATTCGCAAATTAAATTGCACTATGAGATGTGCGATGGAGAGGTGTTCTATCAAACGCGCACAAATGGGGGTGCCCCAGGTTCGCGAAGCTAACCTGGGTCTTTTTTTAATCCGGACTCAAACCCTGGGTGCCCCAGGTCCCGATTCTGGGACCTGGGATTCCACAAATCTCAATGGATAGCCCAAGCTGGATCTGACGTAGGCTGCGAAAGCTTCACTCCACGACAACACCTTATTTGTCATCTCGACCGAAGCGAAGACCCCCCAATTTGGACAAGTCTGCTCGATCATCACGTCAACACATTTCATTATGGCAGCGCATAGACATACACCAGGGGAGGCACAGGCTCTTTGCCCCCCGAACCATTGGAGATAATCGCCACGTACTGCTTGCCGTTCTTGCCGCGATACGAGATCGGCACCGTGGCGCCGGTCGAGTTCAAGGTTGTCTCCCAGAGGATCTTTCCTGTCTTGGAATCGAACCCGCGAAACTTATGGTCCTCCGATGCGGCGATAAATACCAAGTCTCCCGCTGTAGCGATGGGGCCGCCGACGTTCGTTCTTCCTGTCGTAGGAATGCCGAGCGCGTCGAGTTCGGGGAAGGAGCCGAGCGGAACTCGCCATGCAATCTCCCCCGTGTTCACATTCACCGCGCTGAGCTCGCCCCACGGCGGCGCCTGGCACGGCCACGCTCCTACCTGGAAGCTATCCCTGACCCCCGGCGGCGGATGGTCCGGACCAACCCGGCTATAAGTCCCATCGGGTTGCTTGACTAACTTGCTCAACAAGCCATCGCTCTTGGTGTTGACGAAGACATAGCCTAACTTCGGGTCGTAGGCGCTCCCTCCCCAGTTACCGCCGCCGGTCCAACCCGGAAAGACGATTCGCAGTTTGGGACCGTACTCCGCATAGGGACCGCCCATCATCACGCCGCCTTCGAGCGAAAGCAGGTCCTTGCAGGCTTTGTCGTGCTCCGGCGTCAATTTGGCGAGTTCGTCTGGCGCGAAGCTATTGCGCGTCAGAGGCGGCGGCTTGACCGGAAACGGCTGCGTCGGCCAGGGTTCATCGCCGGGAGGAATATTGTCGGTAGCTACCGGACGCTCCTCGACATCGTAGATCGGTTTTCCGGTAAACCGGTCGAAGATGAACATCAATCCCTGTTTGGTGGTTTGCGCTATGGCTGGAATCTCCTTGCCATTGCGTTTCACATCAATCAATACAGGCGCGGCGGTAACATCATAGTCCCAGTTATCGTGATGAGTGGTCTGGAAATACCACTTCAACTTCCCGCTTGCGGCGTCCACGGCGACCAGCGAAGATCCGTAGAGATTCGATCCCTTGCGGTCTCCGCCGTAAAAATCCGTCGTCGGGGTTCCGACCGGCAGAAAGACGATCCCGTTCTTCACATCGACGGTGATGATTCCCCAGGCATTCAGGCCGGAACGATCCTGCCACTGGTCCTCCTGCCAGACCTCATGGTTCGCTTCTCCCGGCCGGGGCATGGTATGGAAGGTCCAGACCAGCTTTCCGGTGCGCACATCCCAGGCTCGTACATCGCCGCTGGGGCCCAGGCTGGGCATTTCCTGCAATTGGCATCCGGTAATCACGAGGTTCTTATAAATCGCAGGCGGCGATGAGATGCCATAGTGTTTGTCGGGAAACTTGTCCGCGACTCCGGCTCGTACGTCGAGAATTCCTGCTTCGCCGAATCCCGGAACGAGCTTGCCGGTCTTGGCATTCAAGGCAACCAGGCGTCCGTTCGAGGTCCCCACGAAGATTTCGGGTGCATCTTCTCCTTCGCCCGGCCAATAGGAGATGCCGCGCGATGCCGGTTGGTATGGCAGCATGTACTCCCAGATCTTCTTGCCGGTTTCGGCATCCAAAGCGACCACGCGGCGGTAGGGCGTCGAAAAATACATGGTCCCGCCGACCACCAGCGGCGTGGTCTTGGATTGGCGGGGACGATTGCGAAAAGGGTTGGGGTGGCCGCCAGGGCTCCCGGCGCCTTGCGCCCCATAACTCGGCGCGCCTGCCGGCCTGGGTGGGTCTGTCACCGGCGCCGTGGTGTCGAAACTCCAGGCCAGCTTGAGCTTCGCCACATTCTTCCTGTCGATCTGCTTGAGCGGCGAGTATCGGGTTCCGCCGGCGTCATGACTGTAGTTAGGCCAGTCCGTCTGGCCTTGAGCCATGAGCGCGCAGGCAGCCAGCGACCCCAAAACCAACAAACGGGTACAATGTGGAACGTGCATATTATGCAATCTTGATTTCTCGAAGTTCAAGGCCGCGGGAAGTATACCTCTCGAAGGCCCGGGCAAGTCAAGAACAGAAATGAATCCCGGAGGAGCAACTCATGAAACAGGTACTCAGCCGCCGTGACTTTACCAAAGTAGTTGCCATGAGCGTTGCAGTCACGGCATTGCCCGCCACCCTATTCGCCGCGAAGAAGCGAAAGATCAAGGTCGGCCACACCGGCATCACCTGGCCCAACAAGGAAATCACCGTGGCAATTACCGATGTCAGCAGTGAGGGATTCTACGGTTTTGAAACCTTCGGAGAGGTCTTCGATAAGTGGGAGGACCAGCCGGGAGGGTTGGGCGCAGTTCTCCAGGCTCACAATTTGCCCCTGATTTCCGCATACTGCGGCATGAACCTGACCGATCCTGCGAAGCGCAAAGACGAGGTGGCCAAGGCGGTTCGTTGGGCGGGCATCGTGAAGAAGTACGGCGGCAGGGTCACAGTTATCGGACCGAATGGCGTCAAACGCAACACCTACGACTTCGCCGCCAATAAGACAAATATCGTAGCTTCATTAAACGACATTTGCCAGGCGGTGAGCGATACGGGAATGACCGCAGCCTTGCATCAGCACACGGGCACCTGCGTTGAGTCCCGCGATGAAACCTATGCTGTCATGGAGGCGGTGAATACCAGATATGTGAGGTTCGCCCCGGATATCGGCCAGCTCACCAAGGGCGGCGCGGACGCGGTCCAGGTGGTGAAGGATTTTCTGCCCATCGTCGAACACATGCATCTGAAGGACTACAACGGAGAAAATCCGCACCTTGCCGGCTACTGTCCTCTCGGGCAGGGCAGGGTCAATATTCCCGCCATCCTGGATCTTATGGAGAAGCGAAAGCTCCATGGCATGGTCATGGTGGAACTGGACAACGACGGCAGAACGCCTCTCGTTCCCCTTGACTTGGTGAAGACCAGTAAAGCCTACCTGCAAAACCAGGGAGTAACTTTCCGATCCTAGAACGAATCAATCGACAAATCGTCCAGCAGGTTCGGCTAACTTTGATACCCTACCCTAAGGGGATCCCAAATGAGTATCTCCGTAAAATCCGATCTCGAACGCCTGATTATGCGAAAGGTCCAGAGCGGTCAATATTCCTCTGCTGACGAAGTTATTCGCAAAGGACTCGAATTGCTTCAGGCCATGGATGAGGCTGCGTCCAACCCTCCTACCGAACGGGCGTTTTCCGCTTGGGACGCCTTGACTACGCTCGCTTCCGAGGTCCCCGACGAGGACTGGGCTCAGGTTCCCGCCGACCTCTCCAAGAATCTCGACCATTATCTCTACGGCACGCCAAGAACGGCTGACTGAAGCGGCTTTTCGCAGACACCAGCTATTGGATTGCATTTCTAAGTTTCGTTCGACACGCCCGTTAGATCCTTTGTGATGATTGAGCCATTCCCGGAATGCTGTAAAAGCGGCGGGGCCTGCCTTGTTTGCAATCCGCTCATGGGTTTTCTCCACAATTCCACGCGAGATTCCACGCGCCTAAGCGTGACGTGCCAACTAAGGTGCGGTATTCGGCGGCGGTCATTTGAACTGAAGCGTTCGTGCTGAGACCCTCTATGTCCGCGCTGTCGTTTGTTAGTAGCGATAATGAGAGTGGTACTTCTCGAAGGAGGAATCCATCCGCATCGTACAGCTCCAGTAGTATCACGTGGCAATGGGCAACGCGCTTAACAAACGTTGACGTGGCAGCATCCAAAGCATCTACCATTGAAGCTATCTGCGCTTGAGTCAGCTCGTTTGGGATTATGTCTATCCTGTACCGAAGGATTCCCACATGATTCGGTCCGAGAATCCAATAGGTCATAAGAGAAGCGGTCACCGATCTAGGTGAGGCCCTGAACGGTCTGAAAGTAAACTTCTGCCAAGCGACCGGAGTAGCAAGAGATTCGATTTTTGACCGGCTGGTTGTTCGCTTAGTTTGCGCTTGGCAGTTGCTGAGGAGAACGAGGCAGAACGCAAAAATAAGGCCATAGCGCGCGGGTTTACAGAGTATGTTCAACACAGCACCAGCGTAAACCGAACGAAGGGCACAAAAGGTACCTAGGAAGTTGTATGGCCTTTACAATTCCATAGTTACTTTGATTTAATCCGTGTCTACGTTTCCGAACCTTCATCGCCAAATTGCCATCGATCATTCTTGACCAGCTCATTTCGCAGCCTGCGGAAAAGTGTTTTATGATGACGCTTCGATTTGGGGTTGCTGCTTACTGTTGTAACGCCGCCGTCAAGTCCCGCCATGCGGATGCGGATATCTTTTCCACCACGTTTCGCCCAAACGTTGATTTTTAGCGTAAGCGTCTTGCCTTTATCCTTATTCGCTCGGTGCTGATCTTCAATCTTCCTTTTCATCATTGTGGTTCTCCAATCAAATTCAAGAGTGGAAGAAAACTACGCGAACTTTCAGACTGGTGCTTGGCGATGGCATCCACCATAGCCATCCAAGATTAACGTGCCTTCTTGAGTTTGGCGTACTGCTCCCCAGTCAAAATTAACCAAACGCCACCTCGACCATCGGCAATACCGTGGTTTAAGGCGTGCCGGTTCTCCATGGTGCTTAGTGCGCCTCCGCGGTCAGCCAATCATTCCCGAACCCTTTTCAGCGATGGCGAAGGTGAACTTCCTCGGAAGAGGAGTCTTTAGGTCTTCCTCCCGGAACAGGCAATACCATCCGTACCGATGCCATGAAGCTCATATACAGACGGTGAGGCGGGGCTGGTATCGCGGGGAGCCATGCCGATCAGCATGGGGTAATAAAAGGCGAATATCAAGAATTCCAAACTCACACGAGAGTCGGGTCAAAAAGATAACCCGTTTGCCGTTCCGCAACACGCCAAAGCCCAAGAGCGAGATAACGTTTTGTGTAAATGTGGATTTTATACCCGTATTTCCTCACAAGCGCCGTGTTTTGCACCGCGGAAAAGGTCAGGGTGTCCTGTGGAAAAATGCTACAGTAACGTCAGTAGATGGTCTGAGGCGCAATTGGAGACTCGACCTACCAGCTCCCGGTTGTTGGCTCGGCCTGCCAGACTTTGGCCAACAAACGGGGTCGAGCGAAGCGCACTGTGAGCTAACGCGGAGGATGCAGGTTCGAATCCTGCCGGGCCATCTACTGACTCACTTTGGACAGCTTATTTGTTCACGTTCAATGTTGGAGTTAGTCTAGCAGTGTGTAAACCCAGTGTAAACGTCCTCGGTTTACAAAATACTGAAAACCAACTCAGCGTGGACGCCGTTGTGGGCCACAGCGTGAACACCATCGTGAGCGGCAGCCTAGGCTCCTGATGCGCTACCGACAGCGCTTAATTGCCAGCCCTGGTTGCCGATACTTCAAAGATGCCCAGACAGAAGAGAGAGCAGCCAAGTCAACTTCCAAAGAATCGACTCAAACACTGCGCATTAGATTTGGAAAACCTTCTTCTCGAAAATTCAGAGTTATATGATTTGGCGAATGATTCCGGGGAGAGCTATGACGTATCAAGCCGCCATCCGGAAGTTGTGGCTCACCTCAGGCAACGGCTTGACGCCATTATCCCTACATTTCCAACTAAAGTAGTCGAAACCTACAACCAGTTGAAAACAACTCCTGACAGCCCAACGACCCCTCCGGGCGCGGCTGCCAGACCTGCCGGCTACAAAGCACCCCCATTTCATTACGACTAATGCAATTGCGGCTCCTCCGGCTCTAGCGGGGCGGCCACCAGGGTGAACTGAAATTTACCGGAAATGCGTGGAGTAAGGCGCCTACGCATCGACCGCGAATGACCTCCGCCCACCCGATCCAAAAACACAGGCACACGGCCGCTCCGTCCTGCAAGCACTAGGAGCGATGGCCCTACCGCCAGTTTGCGCCTCAGGCGACCGGTACCACGCAGAAGGGCAAAAGACCTCAACCTAATGGAGGCTCTGGCGACAATCCGCCGGGAAACGTGTCGTGCTGGTTCCCGGAGGAACGCATCGACGTCGGCAAACATCATCCTGCCGAACCGGTTTGCCGCGATTTGGGTCTCTGGCAAACCTGGAGATCTCAAGATTTCCGGAATCAGGACTTGACAAGCGTCGAACCGTGCGATAAAAAGAACCACTTTTGAATGTAGAGTTCATATCGCTTCAAAATAGAAGGCTAAAAGCCACAACAGTTTATTTTCGATCCCAGCAAGTTCACTAGGCGGTGCAGGATTATGACAAGGCGAGGCAGCAGAACTTCTATTCGGACGGCGCAGCAGTGGCTCGCAGTTGCTGTGACCGGTTTGGGCCTCCTGTTTGGCGGTGGGCCAGCCAGAGCACAGCTTTCCTCTGCCGCAGTCAATGGCACGGTGCGGGATTCGACTGGCGCGGTCATCGAGGGGGCCCAAGTCAGGCTGCGGGCGGTCTCCACCGGCACGGAGCGGACGACGGCCTCCAACGCGGTGGGCAACTACGCTTTCGTCGATGTAGCTCCGGGCAGCTATACCTTGGAAATTGTCAAGCCCGGTTTTTCCACCGCGAAACAGAACGCGTTTGTTCTCTATGTGAACCAGACAGCGACATTCAATTTTTCGCTCATTGTGGGTTCACAGGTGCAACAGGTCACGGTTCAAGCTGCTTCGACGCAACTGGAAACGTCGACTGCAAATCTGGGAACGGTCATCAACGGAGGCGCGGTAAACTCGCTACCGCTGAATGGGAGGAACTTTACGCAACTGCTCACCCTCACCCCAGGATCGAGCAGGGCGGATACCGGGCAGCTCGCGACCGGCGCGAACGCCATCCTTATCGGCTCCTACGGCTTCCCGGCGGTCAATGGACAGATGAACCGGAGCAATCTCTTTTTTCTCGATGGAATTGTGAACCAACAGTTTGAGTTCAGCGAGTATGCGGTGCCCCCTATCGTCGATGCAATCGCTGAATTCAAGGTCCAATCGCACAACGATCAGAGCCAGTTTGGCGGAGTTCTCGGGGGCGTCGTGAACGTCGTGACCAAATCCGGCACCAATGAATTTCATGGAAATGCATGGGAGTTTCTCCGCAATGATGCATTTGACGCGCGCAATCCACTGCTGTCCAAGAAAACTCCGTTAAAGCAAAGCGTGTATGGGGTCACGATCGGCGGTCCGGTCCTGTTCCCGCACTACAACGGGAGGAACCATACATTCTTCTTTGGCGCATATGAAGGCACGAATATCAACTCCGCTAATGAGCTGCTCTACAATGTTCCCACCGAGGCCGAGTTGAACGGCGACTTTAGTGGAATTTCTCAGAAGCTTTACAACCCGTACACCACCACTTCCGCTGGTGTGCGGACTGCGTTCCCTGGTAACAATATCTCATCGGCGATCGATCCGACGATGCTGGCGTTGGTCAAGGAGATGTATCCCGCGCCTATTGCTCCAGTGTCAGGATACAACGGCGTAGACACCACACCCACCCTCATTCGCCAGAATAATTACAGCCTGCGGTTGGATCAACAGATCAACCAATCGAATTCTCTCTGGGGACGGCTCAGCCAATTCCATGTAACTCAGACCAAGTCGGGAGGATTCAACGGGCTTGGAGAGGACGATGTGAGCAACGGGCAGAATTGGGGTGCGGGTTACCTTCATACTTTTGGTGCCTCCGCTACACTTCAGATCTCTGCGGGACACGTATGGCACGTTTACGACACCACCGACGCATTCACGCACTCTGTTTCTGCAGCTGGATTCAACCAATTCTTTGCCTGCGGCTATCTCGGGCCCATGTCCTGCCAGGTTCCGGTTATTAGTGTCACCGGTTATCCGACTGGAGGAGACAGCTATACGGCCAACGATGACGGCGATATCTACCAATTGAGCGCAGACTTCACCAAGTTATCCGGTCAGCATACCTGGCAAGTTGGGATCTATGTGAGTCATAACGATTCCAACCTTCTGAACGCCAATGGCAACCTGGGCTTCTCGGCCTTTCAGACCTCCAACCTGCAGAGTCAAACTAATACCGGCAACGCGCTGGCATCGTTCCTCATCGGGGCTCCTACCAGCGGCGAGCGGCGGAATAATAATAAGATTCCCGAAAATGGCTGGATCGATGGAGTCTATGGAGGGGACCAGTGGAAGATCACTCCCAAGCTAACCATGAACATCGGGTTACGGTACGACTGGGATATTATGCCGACGCTGGCGGCTAACCCCACCCAATCGAACATTACCGGCGATCTCAACCTGCGCACCGGGACCTATATCCTCACCAAAGCCGCCGCCGGTCTTGGCTCCTGCGCCTCGCTCGGAGCCGCACCCTGCATTCCCGGAGGCGTTCTTCCCGAGCACGTGATTCAGGGAACGAGAAGCAGCCTGCTCAACAATCAGTACGACAACGTTCAGCCGCGTCTTGGCTTCGCCTATCAGATTGACGCGAATCGCGTCGTGCACCTTTCCTACAGCCGCGTCTTCGATGTCTGGTCCGACGTAATGCAAATGGTACAGGCTAATGGGGCATTGTGGCCGTCATTCGGGCTGGATATAGTGAACAACCTGAATTCGACCACAGTCACCAGTTCAGCGGAAAACCCGCTCAACCTGCCTCCCGGACAAACTGCGACTCTTCCTCTCTCCAGCCCGTTCAAACAGACGGCAAACTATATGGCGCCTTACAAGAAGAATCCATACTCCGACCAATGGCTTGTAGGCATTCAACAACAGCTCGGGCCGAAGTCGCTGTTAACGTTGAATTATGTAGGGTCGCGCAGCAATCGTCTGCCATGCTGCAGCTATTACAATACTGCCCTCACGCCCGGCCCCGGAACGCCTCAAACCCGCGCTCCGTTCCCCTATATCGCGCCTACCGTTTATATCCAAAGCAACGGGCAGAGCAACTACAACTCTTTGCAGGCGCAGCTTGACCGCAGAATGTCCGCCGGCTTAGCCTACACAATCAATTACACCTGGTCGAAGACGATCGATGTGGCCTGCGACGGTTATAATACCGAAGGCTGCTTCATCCGCAATCCTTACAATCCGGCTGGCGACCGCAGCGTCGCAGGGTTCGATCTTCCCCAGATGGTTACGGCCAGCGCGACCTATTTGCTGCCCTTCGGCGGCGGTCAGACGTTCCAAACCGGCAATCGCGTGGCAGACGCGGTTGTGGGAGGATGGCAGGTAAATGCGATCGCAACCTTAACCTCAGGCACGCCTTTTACAGTTTCCTACTCAGGCGATGTTGCCAATACGGGTAACAACTATCAAGGAGTGAAACTGGCGGGCAACCCGCATCTGGCCAATCGCACAATTTCCGAGTGGTTCAATACCGCGGCATATCAAGCTCCGGCGCAGTATACGTTCGGAGACGTCGGCAGAAATGGCCTGAGGGCGGATTCATATAAGGATCTAGACCTATCGGTTTTCCGCAGATTTGCAATCGAACGGATACAGGTGGAGTTCCGGGCGGAGGCGTTTAACATTACAAACACGCCGGTCTGGGGAGTCCGGCCGCGACTCTGAATAGCACTACATTTGGACGAGTGTCTACTACCGCAAGCACGCAGCGCGAATTGCAACTCGCATTGAAGATTTACTTCTAAGCGAGTGCAGCCGGAGACTATCCCTACTACTGCAAACCAAATCCACGGCCTGAGGGCGCCTCATGAAACGTAGAGAGTTTATTAAGGCGGGCACTGCGACGCTTTTTTCCATATCCCAGTTTTCCCAGCTTGCGGCCGCAGCGCCCAATCGCCCTAATGTGATCCTCATGATGGCTGATGATATGGGGTGGGGTGACCCGGGTTTCAATGGAAATAAGATCATTCACACGCCGAATTTGGATACCATGGCGAAGGCCAGCATTCGGTTCACGCGCTTCTATTCCGGTGGTCCCGTCTGCTCGCCGACTCGCGGTACCTGCATGACCGGCCGCCATTATTTTCGATACGGCATCACACACGCCAATGAAGGCTTTTTGCCGAAGCAGGAGATCAGCATGGGGGACATGATGAGATCTCTAAATTACAGCACGGGACACTTCGGCAAGTGGCATCTGGGCTCGCTATCGAACACTATCAAGGACGGACGGCGAGGCGGTCCCACGACCAATGTCTACATGCCACCCTGGGAACAAGGATTCGACGAGTGCTTCTCGACTGAACAGCAGGTCCCGCTCTGGAATCCGATGGAGAATCAGCCCTTCTTGACCAAGTATTGGACGGGACCAGGCAAGTACGCTACAGAGGATTTGGAGGGCGACGATTCGCGTGTGATTATGGATCGGGTCGTCCCATTCATTCAGCGAGCTGTAAGTTCAAAGCGTCCATTCCTCGCAGTTGTTTGGTTTCACGCGCCTCACCAGAAGGTGATGGCGGGGCCGCAGTACCGGGCCATGTACTCTAAGTATGATGATGGGGCGCAGCAATATTACGGATGCATCACAGCGCTCGATGAGCAGGTAGGCCGTTTGCGCAAGGAGTTGCGCACGCTCAACGTCGCCGACAATACCATGCTCTGGTTCTGTAGCGACAACGGCCCCGAGGGAAAATCCAGCGAGAAGGGGACTAACCGCGGGGTGACAGGAGGCCTTCGCGGACGCAAGCGCAGTCTCTTCAGCGGCGGCGTTAACGTGCCGGCATTGCTGGAATGGCCGGGTCACGCGCAGCCGGGCCGCGTCGTTAATCTGTCGTGCAGCACCCTCGATTATTTCCCTACCGTGCAGGAGGTCGTGGGCTATCACATGCCGGGAAGGCCTCGCCCGATGGACGGCATCAGCCTTGTTTCACTGATCAAAGGGAAAATGAAGAGCCGGCGCGCTCCGATATGCTTCCGCTACGTACAGCCGAAAAGCGAGATGTTCGGAGCGCCCATGTTCGCGATGGTGGAAGGCCGCTACAAGCTTTTAACCAACCTGGCGGGAGATGGCAAGGACGACATGTTCTTCGATCTTATCGCGGACCGCGGGGAGACGAATAACCTCTTGAGCCAGCATCTGGATCTGGCGCGGTCGATGAAAGCCGAACTACGCACTTGGATCGAGAGTTGCAAGAGGAGTTATTACGGCGCGGATTATGATGACCGGTCGTACAAACCGTGGGGAGAGTTTACCCCGCTGATGCCAACTTGGCCTACAGCTAACGATGATGAGTAACTCTCGCCAGGCCATAGTACTTGTGAAAACGGTAGGAATGTATTCCGGTTTAGAAACTCCCGCAACCGGCTGCAACTCTATTTACCGCTCTACCTGCGCGGTGCAATCGGAAGTTGCGGAGAACCGGTTATGAGTACACGAAGACAGTTCCTCCACAGCACGATGCAGATGGGGATGGCCGCAGCGTTCACTCCCTTCGCCGGCCCCGTTCTCCACTCCGCAGCCGAAACCGCCATCCAGAGCGCAGTTCCGAAAAGCGCAGGGAGAAAGCCGAACATTTTGCTATTGTTTCCCGATCAATGGCGTTTCGACTGGGTAAGCGCAAATCCACATTTACCCATAAGGACACCCAATCTTGATCGCCTGGCAGAGGCTGGAACCCGCTTTACCAATATGGTTGTGGCCTCTCCCTTATGTGCCCCTTCCCGGGCCTGCCTCGCTTCAGGAAGGATATACGGCAGGACGGGAGTGGCCAGTAACGGCTACGACTATCCTGCCGCCCGGATCAAGACCTTCTATTCGATGCTGAGGGACGGAGGCTATCACGTCCTGGGTTGCGGAAAGATGGATTTGGCGAAGGCTTCGGACTGGTGGGGCATCGACGGTAAGTGGAGGCTTTCGCCGCTTGGGTTCTCCGACGGAATCAACAATGCGGGCAAGATCGATCAGGTGATCGGCTATGAGTTGAATAACAATCGGCCCGCGGACCCTTACCTCACCTTCTTGAACGACAGGGGATTGCTGCCGGAGCACCTCCAAGACTTGCGAAGCCGGATGCGGGGAGGGTACGGAGCAACCTATCCCACGCCGCTTCCGGATGATGCCTATTGCGACAACTGGCTCGCCGGCAACGGTCTGGCTCTTTTGGACGCGGCGCCGAAGGACAAACCATGGTTTCTGCAGGTGAACTGGACCGGGCCGCATGACCCTGAAGACATCACCGCACGGATGGAATCGCAGGTACGCAGTCTCGGCATGCCGGAACCCAACGGGACGAACCAATACAATGCCGCCGTCAACCACACGATACGCCAGAACTACACGGCGATGTGCGAAAACATCGATCGCACTATTGGTCTGTATCTGCAAAAACTTACCAGCACCGGGCAACTCGACAACACGATCGTCATCTTCAGCAGCGATCACGGTGAAATGCTGGGCGACCACGGACGCTGGGGCAAAATCGTTCCCTACCATCCGTCGGCCGGCGTTCCTCTGACGATTGCGGGTCCGGGGATTACGCGGGGTACGACCAGCGCAGCGCTGGTTAGCCACATCGATCTCACAGCGACGTGTCTGGACTATGCGGGTATCCCCCTCCCCCAGGAGATGGACTGCTTGTCGTTGCGGCCGGTGTTGGAGGGTCGGAGCAAGGTGCACCGGGAAGTGCTGTTCTCCGGGCTGGGGGCGTGGCGAATGGCATTCGACGGCGAGTACAAAGCGATTACGGGTTTCAATCCGAGCCTGAGACAAAACAGTCCGGACTGGACGGTTTCTGCCCGCCAGATTCACGGTGTGGCTCCACTTGTTTTCGATCGGGCGCATGATCCAGGCGAGAACACGGATTTGTACACAGCCAGAACAGTGCGCGGCGAGCGCTTACTGGGGATGCTGGCGGCAAACGCCGCCGAGAGCACCAGGCAGGAAAAGAATTCAGCCGGAGAATCGGATTAGTGAGCGGAAGACCGAGATATACCAGACGAGAAGCGCTGTGGCTGTTTGCGGGAGCATCCAGTCTACTCTCACCACTTGCTGGAATGGGTGCGCAGCGAGGACAGGCGCGTGGGTATCTGGGGAAGTTCGGCCATATGCCTGCTGCCGATGCGAACGCGGCCGCGATGGCATGGTTTCCTATGCGAGTATTGCGTTGGCGCGCCGCGAGGTGGCGGAGAAAGCGTAGGATCGGAATCGCGCCAAGCCGATGGAACTCTGCAATACGCTGCAGCGTTCCGCCTGGGGATACAACCGGAGCGATGACGGGAAACACCGTGGGCCTGAGGAAGCGCTCGCCATGCTGAAAGCGGCAGGGAACGCGAATCTTTTGCTCAATACGGGATTGCTGCCGGACGGTTCGATCTGCGCTGAAGATGCAAACACGCTGCGCTCCGTAGGGAAGCTGCGGAAGTTATAAATGGAATTGAGGGGAGCAGATTCATGAACCGCCGCAAATTTATCGAACTGATGGGAAGCGGGATTGCCGCCGGCAATGCCGGCTCGATGTTCTCTCTGGCGCAGAATCAATCTCAAAATCGATCTCCTGTTGGATCCGGGCCCGCTTCCGGCCGCCCCAACTTTCTCTTCATCATCTGCGACGATCTAATGTTTCGCACCATTCACAGTCTGAGCAATCCAGAGGTCCATACGCCGAACATGGACCGCCTGGCAGCCAGAGGCTGCGCGTTCACCCATTGCTTCCACCAGGGATCATGGAGTCCAGCGGTCTGTGTCCCCAGCCGCACCATGCTGAATAGCGGGCTCACCGCATTTCATGCGGAGGAGGGCATCGATGAAGTGCCTACCTGGGGACAGACACTGGGTGAAGCCGGATACGACACCTATATCTGCGGCAAGTGGCATCTCGATACGACGGTTCTGCAGCGCAGCTTCAAGGAGATGGGGCCGGTCGGGCCGGGGATGCTGGAGTCCACTCCACTAGGAGGGGACGCCTACAACCGTCCGCGGCCGGGAGACGATTGGCAGCCGTGGGACGAATCTCTCAAGGGACATTGGATTCACACAAAGCTTTGGGCGAACCGGACTCCGGACAGGATTCAGCACGCGGCGGAGATGTACAGCGATTGCTTCATCGACCATCTGGTGAATAAGGCAGCCAAGCGCGATGCGCCGTTCTTCATGTATCTGGGGTTTAATTCTCCACATGATCCGCGGCAGTCGCCAAAGGAGTATCTTGCCCGCTATCCGCAGGATAAGATCGAGATTCCCCCGAACTTTCTTCCTCAGCATCCATTCGATCAGGGAGACTACAAGATTCGAGATGAGGTCCTCGCGCCTTTTCCTAGAACACATGCGGCCGTGCAATTGCATCGCCGCGAATACTATTCTCTAATCACGTTTATGGATGAACAGGTGGGAAGGGTTTTGGATGCTCTCGAGCAATCAGGCAAAGCTTCCAACACCTATGTCATTCTCACCGCCGATCATGGACTGGCGGTGGGAGAGCACGGGCTGATGGGCAAACAGAACGTGTATGACTGCAGCATCCGAATGCCGCTATTGATTGCCGGCCCCGGGGTTGCCGCGGGGAGCCGGGTCGACGAGATGGTCTATCAGCACAGCATGTATGCGACCACTTGCGATCTGGCGCAGATCCCGATTCCTTCCACTGTGCAATTTCCCAGCCTTGCGCCGATTCTGCGTGGCGCACATCAGCCAGTCCACGACGCCATTTTTAGTTACTACAGAGGCTTTCAGCGGATGGTCCGGACAAAGAGGCACAAGCTCATCGTGTATCCCCAGATCCGGAGAATTCAAGTCTTCGACATCGAACACGATCCATGGGAGATGCATGACTTATCCAACGATCCGGCATCTGCTGACGTGAAGGCGGATTTGATGCAGCGCCTCAAGCAGTTGCAACAGGAACTTGGCGACAAGATGAGCCTCAACGTATAGAGACCTATAGAGCAGACGCGCCTTGCCCTGACCCTTTCAATTGCCGGACTTGAAGGTTTTGATATGAACCGCTGCGAAACCAATGCTACGACTCGGAAGCCGAGCGGATGCGGCTGTACGCTGTCAGCGGACCGGCAGCTCAGTCCATCGTGTCCTGAGGATAGCTCCCTTTCACCCAGCCATATAACTCCTGAGACGCGTTCCCGCATGATCTCTTTGCCGGGCGGAACATTCCTGATGCAGAGGGATTTCCCGGCGATGGCGAAGGTCCCGTGCGCGCGGTCACGCTGCGGCCCTTCTCCATCGACCGCTACCCTGTAACCAATCAGATTTTCCGTCAATTTGTGGAGGCGGCCGGATATCGCACCGATGCGGAGCGTTTTGGCTGGTCCTTCGTCTTCTGGCTGCACATTCCACGGCACAAATTCGGCGAGATCGTAGAGGCCAGAGTTCCCGCAGCGCCATGGTGGTGCAAAGTGCGGGGCGCCAAATGGAACACCCCGGAAGGATCAGGATCAAATTTGGTGGGGCGTGAGAATCACCCCGTGGTTCATGTCTCCTAGAACGATTGCATCGCTTTCGCCGCATGGTCTGGGCAGCGTTTGCCTACTGAGGCGGAGTGGGAATACGCCGCGCGTGGAGGCCTGTAACAAAAGCTCTATCCGTGGGGAGACAAACTGCGGCCAAATAGAGAGCATCGCTGCAACATCTGGCAGGGCGACTTCCCAAATCGCGACACCGCTGAGGACGGTTATTCAGGTACGTGCCCTGTGGATGCCTTTCCTCCGAATGACTATGGCCTCTACTCCATCACCGGCAATACGTGGGAATGGTGTGCTGATTGGTTCAGCGCGGATTTTCACATCAGCGCGAATAGAGACGATCCGGCAGGTCCACCCACCGGTATCAGCCGGGTAACCAAAGGTGGATCATTCCTTTGCCACAAATCCTACTGCAATCGCTCCCGTGTCGCGGCTCGCACATCGAATACGCCGGATAGCTCTACCTCCAAATATGGGCTTCCGCTGCGCACTCTGGGATTGAGTCTGCGTTAGCTAGATTCTTGAGCTTTTGATCTGCGACGCGTTGGCCTTGTGTATTCGCAGTTGCTGTCCGGCTTTGACATAGTAAACAAAAACGTGTACCGTAGATCATGAAGAGTTCTGAGTTCCTACGGTGGCTGAAAGAGAAGGGAGCCACCTTCGACAAGAAAAAGGTAAAGGCTCTCACATCAGGGTCACACTCGGCGGCAAGCAGACAGTAGTTCTTTTCCATACCAAAGACCTGAAAACGGGAACTGTCGAAGCGATCAAAAAACAACTCGGAATAAAGGGGGACCGGTAAATGCTCCAGTATCCGGTAAAACTGAAAGCGGATGATAGGGATGGTGGCTTCGTGGTGACTTTCCGCGATATTCCTGAAGCGATCACGCAAGGGGAAGACGTGGAGGACGCACTGCAGCACGCGCAGGACGCGCTGGAGACAGCAATGGAGTTCTATTTCGATGATCGACGGGAAGTTCCGATGCCGTCTGCCCCCAAGCGCGGAGAGCGGCTTGTCGCTCTGCCGGTAAGTGAATCGCTCAAAATTCTTTTGCTGAACGAAATGGTGAGGCAGGGGGTTCGGCCCGCGGAACTGGCAAAACGAATGAACACGTCGAAACAGGAAGTGAACCGCATCACGACCCTGCGTCACGCAACCAAGATCGATCGTATTGCGGACGCCCTGAGCGCTCTCGGAAAACGTCTGAATGTTAATCTCAGCGCCGCATAGGCTCTGTCACAAATGAAAAGGCCCGGTCATCTCTGGCTGGGTCTTTTGGCCTATTTTAATGACGAGTCTTCCCATGCTGTGGGAATCGGATCGTGGATTGGGCAGTGCCAGGGAAAAAGACGAATTAATCCAGGGCGAATCGCCGTTTAGAACACGACGAATACGACTACTGCAGGGCAATCAGCTAGAAAATCGACTCAGCGGCAAAGAGAGTAGCGGCGAGCATAGATCAGACTGAGCGATGGCAGATGATCAGGATATTCTCATTTCATGGACTTTTCTTATGTTCCGCTTGAGGAGGTTCCGAAGACCCTCTACCACTACACATCGCTCGAAGCTCTAGTCGCAATTGTGCAGACGAAGCGACTAAGAGCTTCAAATGTTCGCTTCTTGAATGACAGATCAGAATCCCTGTGGTTGAAGGAACATGTACTTGCTGTTCTGCGAAAGCCCGGTTTCCCTTCGGAACAGCAAAACCTGATCAGCGATGCGATTAATTCAATTGAAACAGGCCGAATGCAATCGCTATTTGTTGCAAGTTTTAGCGAGAAGTGCGACCTTCTGTCACAATGGCGTGCTTATTGCCCATCGGGCTTGGGCGTTAGTATTGGCTTCTCAGCGGAATCTCTCCAGGAGCAATGGATTGCGAATCCTCTTCCCGGCAATCCGTTCTTCTTGAATGCTCCGCTTCAAAGGGTTAGGTACTATGCGGCCACCAATGAGGGAGAACTCGAGCAGATCGTGCAGAGACTCCTCGAAGTGGATCGAAAGATCATGGTCGATGAGCCAAACAGGCAATTCTCTTTTTCCTCGACAGCATCCTGGCTCTACCCCCTCTCTCCATTTTTCAAGCACGACGCGTTCAGTGAAGAGTGTGAGTGGCGCAAAGTCGTATCGAAAGACTACCGGCAGATGCCTGGGCAGAAGTTCCGACAAGGCAAATCGACACTGATCCCTTTCGTGGAAATCATGCTAGACGTCATGAGGGTGGGAGCTGAGTGCGTTCCAAGAGAGAGCTATTTCATAAATGAGGTGGTCGTCGGCCCAACACCCGTACCCGAGCTCACCCTAGAGGCAGTTCACTCACTCTTTAGTTCGGAGGACCATCCAGAGGTCCCGGTCCGCTCATCAATCATACCGTTCAGAGACTGGTGACTATGGGAACCTTTCATTGCAATTTCCGCAATAACTAACAATCTCTTCGATAGGATCTAAGCGCCGAAAGAAGGTCCTGATGCGCGGGGCGAGCGGGGACGGGCGGTGTCCGTGCTATAACCTTGCTCCATGCGAATCGCTTTGGTCCTGCTCGTCGTAACCGCCGCGTTCTCCGCAAAAGCGAAAGCGCTCAGCAAAGTGGATGGAATTACGCTTTTGCACGAGTGCCAAGTCTCAATCCGCATCTCCGATGGGGACACCCGAGTGACGGCCGACGAGGTCGTGTCCTCTACCCACTGCATCGGCTACGTGGAAGGCGTTATTGATGCAAACGCCTTCTGGGACGCAGTCGACAGACGAGACAATCATTCGACTAGGCCGCATTACTGTATGGGAGAGAGCGTGACCTTTGAACAGGTCATCCGGATCCTCGTCAAATATCTTGAGGAAAACCCAAAAGAACTGAGCGAGGTGGGCTATATATGCATTCAGGGGGCACTACTGAAGAACTTTCCCTGTAAAGCCTGAGCGCGACTCTCTGCCGGTCGCATAGCTCAAGTAAAACCGAACATGCTCCGGAAACGGCTCGAGTTGAGGGGATGCCAAGTATTAGTCGGGTAGAACCCGGTTCCAGTCAAAAAAAACGGGGCGACGGAACGATATTCCGCGCGCGCCGTTCCCGCATGGGTCGCCCACTTCACATACCGTAATCCACTGATTCTATTTATTTGATGGTCTTTTCACCGAGTTGCAGAGAGATCTGGCGGAGAGAGGGGGATTCGAACCCCCGGTAGAGGTGTTAGCCCCTACAACGGTTTAGCAAACCGCCGCCTTCAGCCACTCGGCCATCTCTCCGCGCTGTATGCAGGGATTATATCCGAATGCCTTTGCGGGAACGCAGAACGCGGCTCCTTTGATTCGTCGTCTCGATCGGAGCGAAGCGAAGTGGAGAGATCTGCGATTTCCCGCATCTGGCGCAAAGAGTGCGCCAAGTATGGGAAACCAGGTTTTGCAGATCCTTTTTCGCCACAGTGGTCATGGGCCTGAGGCCCAACCCCGGGAGTGAACATCGAATATTGCCTTTCTAATCTTAAGATCAACCGCTTTCCGCTGGACTGAGGTCTGGCGCGTGCCGGAGTTGGGAAAACCGCAGATCTCTCCACTTCGCTGCGCTCCGGTCGAGATGACAAAGGTAGGTGTAATTGCCAACCGAGCCTTCCTCAGCCCGATTTTCATCCTCTTGGGTGGGCCGCAGGCCCATGAACACTCTGGTCGAGATGACAAGGTTAGATTAATTTTGCGAGAAGTAGAGGATCCGCGTAACTCTTCAAGAGACGCGGCATCAGATACACGTCTCTTGAGGAGTTCCAATGAGGCGATATCACCTCGGTCCCACCCTGCTTGGAACGTTTGCACTCGCCTTAGCTTCCATCTGCGCTCCGGCGGCGGAGGTTCCGCCCGCCCATGCCTCCGCAGTTCTCATCGAGCTCTTCACCTCTGAGGGTTGCTCAGACTGCCCGCCGGCCGACGAACTGCTGAGGCAAGTGAGTGGACGGCAGACAGAGTACGGACAGTTGATCGTCGGTATCAGCGAGCACGTCAGTTACTGGAACGACCTGGGATGGAAAGATCCTTTCTCCGCCGACCAATACACCCAGCGGCAGAATGACTATGGCGCTCACTTCAGGTTGGACAGCGTCTACACCCCGCAGATGGTGGTGAACGGCCGCGAGCAGTTCGTCGGCAGCGACCGCCGTGCACTCGCGTCTGCATTCGCCAGCGAAGCTCGGCGGAAGCAGATCCAATTGCACATCACTTCGCTGCAGGTTACCGAGAAGAACCTCACTTTCAGATACTCGGCGATGGGTCTGCCCAAGAGCGGCTCCCTCGAGCTTGTCGCCGTACTGGTGGATGATATGGAGCGATCCAACGTCTTGCGGGGGGAGAACTCCGGGCACGAGATCATACACGCTTCGGTCGCGCGGGCGCTTGCGCGAGTCGGCGCGCTCCGCGAGACGGAGCAGAAGTCTGTCACCCTGCCTCTCCCCCAATCCCTCGACGCCCACTCCGGTCATCATCTGGTTTTGTTTGCGCAGCAGAATGGAACCGGCCCTGTGCTGGGCGTCGATGCCAAGCCGTTCTAAACCTGCTTGAACGATTTCAAGAATCGACTTTGGGCTCGCAGAGCAGGAGGAGGAAACGTGGTCAAGCAGGAAATCCCGGCCGGGGCGCCGCAGGTCAGAACTGAGAGCGGGTCGTGGGTTAGATCCCGGGTCAGTTCCTGGATCATCGGTATCACCAGCTTTTTCTTTATCCTGCTGCAGAGCTTATGTACTGCGGTGATGGCCCTCAGCGGCCTGCGCCTCCTCATCGGGATCGGTTCGCTGGCCCTTGCGTCATCAGGCCTGAAGCTTCTTGCCTCCATTCACGGCGATGCGATCCGTATCCCGATGGAGCTGCTGGCGATCGCAGGCTCGGCAGTTAATCTTTACGTCATCTGGCGCATTCGCTCGCTGCGCGCACGGCCTTCGTCGCAATGGAGAGTTGAAGCTGTAACGCCCAAGAAAAAGCGAGCCGAGTCGCTGCAGATAGCGCTCGCCATTCTCACCTTGCTGCTTGTCGCCGCGGAATGGACTGCGCACCTCCACGAGCACGGCACGATCTAAAGCATTTTCATATATACAAATCCTGGGTGCCCCATAGTCTGACGCGTTCTTTGCGTCAGATGTGGGATTTAACAATTCTCGCAGGCTCTGCGCTGTAACTTTTTGCGGCTTCCGCTACTCACACCGTTGAGCACTCCAACAATTTTCAAAGGAGCCGTCCAATGTTTCAGGCCGTTCGCAATATATTCCTTGCATTGCTAGCAATCAGCACAACCGTTCCGGCGCTCTATGCTGCCCAACCCGCGGGAGAGAGAGTTTACGTAATGACCAACGATGCCAGCAAGAACGAGGTGCTGGCGTTTGAGCGCGGCTCCGATGGGAGCTTTTACTCGATCGGCAGCTATAAGACAGAGGGCCGCGGCAGTGGCGGCACAACGGATCCTTTGGAATCGCAAGGAGCGCTCACTCTCAGTCAGGATCATTCCCTACTCTTCGCAGTGAATGCGGGGAGCGGCACAGTAACCAGCTTCGCGGTCAGAGGCGACCGGCTGGTGTTGGTTGACGGTGAGCCAACCGGCGGAGCAGAGCCGGTTTCAGTGGCGCAGTTCGGCCGATTCGTCTACGTTTTGAACCAAGGGGCCTATGGCGGCGTAACCGTCTTCAGCGTCGATGGTCAAGGCCACCTTACGCAGGTTTCGAAATCCGAGTCTCTGCTCTCCAACACCGGCGCCGGCGGCGCCTCGGTATCCGTCAGTCCTAACGGTCAATTCCTGGTAGTGGTCGAACGGCTGTCGAATAACATCGATACGTTCCACATCCTCCCGGACGGCACGCTGTCGGCGATCACTACAATACCCAGCCAGAACCCCGGCGCGTTCTCGGCGATCTTCTCCCAAGGCGGCCAAATGCTGGTATCGGAGACGGGCCCGGCAAGCGCTGCGGATGGTTCAACGATTTCCTCTTACAACATCAACAGTGACGGGAGCATTACTGCTATTAGCTCTGCCGTGCCGGCGTACGGGGCAGGAAACTGCTGGGCGGTTCTCACACCGAATGGCAACTGGGTGTATACCTCGAACTCGGGCTCAGATTCGATTTCAGGCTTCAACGTTGCCAAGAACGGCGCCTTGACACCGATAGGGAACACGGTTGTGGGCAACAATCCTCCGGGAAGCCACAATGTCGATATTGCCGTCAGCGCCGACGGCAAGTTTATCTACACGCAAAATTCCAACACCGGCACAGTCGGAGTGTTCTCTATCAATTCAGACGGCACTCTACAGCCGGAGGCGGGCATTTCCGGACTGCCGAAGGAAGTAGGCTTCAATGGACTGGCTGCTTTCTAAGGAGGCGGCGGAATCTCTGGCCACTCGGCGATTTCGGAATACATAACGATCTCCCGGTGGATGGTGCGATCACCGTGGGATCGTTATGCCCTCCGTAACCCGCGCGTCGCCCGCTGCGATCCTTAGCGATCCTTAATGTCCAGCCGCATCCTCATTGCCTTGAGTGCGAAGCACACCGTGCAGAGGCTGCGATCCGAAGTGTCCAGCGGCCGGAGCACCAAAAAGCACGGTAATGTTCGAGAGGCCGACGGTGTTTCCCCCGGTGATATCAATCGTCAGCATGGGGAGGGCGGACCCAAAGGGCGGCGGGAAACTTCCGTTCACCGTAATCGTGGCCGGGCCAGTCACTTCAAATCCGTTCGGAATAGGGGTAACTTCGCCATCGACCAGAGTGATGTGGTGGGTATGCGCGTTGCGAAGCGTAGGATTGTCCAAAGGATTGGACGAGTAGTCAGTGCTGTTCTCGACTACTCCAGCGTCGGAGCGTTCCATGGTCAGGGCAGCCGAGAAATCGGCTCTACCGGACCCTCCCTTCACCGTCAATGACCAATGGCCGCGAACCTCCCACGGGCCGGCAACATTGCTTGCGGGGGTGTAGTCGTTGATTGTTCCGCAAAACGTTATGTGTCTCGGAGTTTGGGCCATAGCGCCGGCGCCTGCCGCCAGGGCCATGACCATAGAGATGTGTATTGTCCACACGAAAGCTTTGCTCGTCATGAAATGTCTCCAAATTCAAGATTCACGTCCTTGAGACGCTGGGACACGATGGGACAATTTGCCGCAGGGGGTCAAAGGGCAATGCGCAGAATTGCAGTTGTACCCATATTTGCAGTCGAATGCCGCATTTTGCCGTGCCTTTGGGAGCAGAGCACGCTACAATTCGGGTTCCCGGGGTTCGTCACAGCCGGGACCAATCAGGAGAGGGGCGATGGGCGAACTATCCCCTGGCATACTGCCATCCGTGAGAGGGCCCGAAGATCGCCTGGATTCGTGGAAGGAAATCGCGGCGTACTTCAAGCGCGACGTGACGACGGTCCAACGTTGGGAGAAGCGCGAGGCGATGCCGGTTCACAGGCACCTGCACGACCGGATGGGCTCGGTTTACGCTTCCCGGGCGGAGTTGGACGCATGGGCGTGCGGCCGGAATCTTCGAGCAGCGCAGGAGAACGGGAACGGCGCCTGCTCCCCTAGTCCCGCTGCACATCCGCCGCAGCCGGAGAGGGCGGGCTCTCCTGGCAGGTCGAGATTCGTCCTGCTCTTGGCCGCCGCGGCAGCCACCCTGGGGATCGGCGCGGGCTTATGGTTCCACCGGACCGAATACTTCTGGCGAAATCCCATCGCTGACGCGCAATTCCAGACGATCACAGATTTCGATGGCGTGAAGGAGGCCGCCGCGATCTCGCGCGACGGCCATTTTGTGGCGTTTCTGTCGGACCGGGACGGACAGATGGACGTTTGGGTTACGCAGGCGGGCTCGGGCCAATTCCACAACTTGACCCACGGCGCGATGGCGGAACTGGTGAATCCGTCGGTCCGCACTCTGGGGTTCTCGCCCGACGGATCTGTTGTCACGTTCTGGGTTCGCAAGCAGGGCGGCGACATCAGTATCTGGGGCGTGCCCACACTGGGCGGAGAGCCAAGGCCATACCTCGAAGGCGCAGCTGAGTTCGACTGGTCGCCGGACGGCTCCCGGCTCGCGTACCACACGCCCGGACCCGGAGATCGCTATTCGTCTCCGACGGAATCCGGCATCCTGGAGGCCGGCCCATCTTCACCGCGCCCGCCGGGCTCCACTCTCACTTTCCCTTGTGGTCGCCCGACGCGGCATTCATCTACTTCGTCCAAGGCTCCCTTCCGGACAAATTGGACATCTGGCGTATCCCCTCAGCCGGCGGAACTCCTGAACGGATCACCTCGCACAATGCACATGTTAGCCATCCGGTCCTATTGGATCGGCACACGCTGATGTATCTGGCTAGCGACTCCGATGGCTCGGGGCCGTGGCTTCATAGCATAGACGTCGAGCGCCGTATTCCACACCGGCTGACCTCCCGCCTTGACCGGTTCACGTCGCTGGCGGCCAGCGCCGATGGCCGCCGCCTGGTGGTCACGCTGGCCAGTTCGAAGACAACACTCTGGCGATTGCGCATCGATGGCTCGCCCGCGAAAGTTCCGGCGCCGGCTCCAATTCCTCTCACCGCCGGCACAGTATCCTCACCCCGGCTAGGCCCAAATTTCCTGCTGTATGTCTCTGCGAGCGGCACGGGCGAGAGTATCTGGAAGTTTGCCAACGGAGCCAGCACCGAATTATGGAGTGGTGAGGAAGCGCAAGTCTTTGGCGGCCCCGCCATCTCTCCCGATGGGCGCTCTTTCGCATTCTCGGTCAGCCGGCACGGGCAGACGCTCTTGTACGTGATGCAGGCCGACGGCAGAAATGCCCGGATGTTGGCCGATTCGCTCAACCTGCAGGGTGCTCCGGCATGGACCCCGGACGGGCGATCGATCACCACGGCGGCGGACGACCACGGGGTCCCGCACCTCTTTCGCATACCGGTCGACGGCCGTTTCCCCGCGGCCTTTGTCCGCGAGTATTCGGTCGATCCCGCGTGGGCGCCGGACGGGCGCTTCGTTGTCTACTCGGGACCCGACATCGGAACTACGCTTTGGGTTAAAGCCGTCACTCCCGAAGGGACACCGCATCCCCTGCCGCCCTTGCAACTGACACGTGGGGCTCGGCGCCTGGCCTTCTTGCCCGGAGGAGGGTCGCTGGTGGTCATGCGTGGAGAAATTCAGCACAAAAATCTCTGGCTCGTCGACCTGAAGACGGGCGCGGAGCGGCAGTTGACCAGCCTTCCTTCAGATTTCGACCTTCGCGACTTCGACATCTCCCCAGACGGCCGGGAAGTCGTCCTCGAACGAATGCGGGAGCGTTCCGATGTGGTGATGCTGCGATCTTCCCCGGCCGTAATGAGCTTCGCAGGCTGTGGAAAAAGGCCAGTATGGAGCCTCTGGGTGGAAGCCCCCGCATTTATGCGGGGGTAGGAGCGCCGGGTGCCCCAGGTCCCGATTCTGGGACCTGGGATTCCACAAATCTCGCCGGTTTGGATCCTTAAATCTCACGTCCGAAAATCCGGACGTGGGGCACCCAGTATGTCGTCTGACAGAAAACGAAACGAGTCCCGTAGGGACGGCTGAAATCTCTGACGAGGCATCACTTACGTTGATACCGAAAAGTAATACTGCGGGTTCTCAGAATGGTTTCGCGATCACGGCTATAATCCTGCCCGGTGCGCGACCAAGGATATGGCAGACCGCCTGTCAGTCCCTTCCAGAGTATCTGGTTGAAAAGTGCAGCCGGGATATGGTCTTCGGTGCGCCAGTCGAAGCCACGAGTCAGGTGGGCCCAATAAGCGGCGGGATGAGCCTCTTGAAATACCGGGCCGAGCTGCCCCTCTTGCTGTGGTGGAGCGAGCGCTCGAGCAATCGGCGCAGGCGTGATGGCCGTGTAGGTCCAGGATGGCTGGCTGAGATCGAAAGCCGCAGTCATCGGACGCTGATAGGCATCATTGAGATTAAGATAACCAATCCCTAGTACGTCTTCGATCGTTCGAACCATGTTCACGGTTGAGTAGCGTTGGTGAACAACGGCTCCTCGCTTGACGTATGGACCGGCTACGAAAGCGATACTGCGATGGGCATCGACATGATCCGGGCCAGCCTGTGCGTCGTCCTCAAGGATGAAGATTAGAGTCGAGTCTTTGTACGGACTGTGTGCGATCTTCTCGATAAGCTTACCGACTGCGTAGTCGTTGTCCGCGGTCTGCTTCTCCGGAGTATTGATGCCATCGATTGCAGTTGCGAAGTTGCCCTCGTGGTCGTGCATGAAGCGGACGAGTTCGAGGCTGGGAAGATCGTGATTGGCGACATACCGGTTGAATTCCCGCTCCCACTCAAGCTCACGGCGAAAATCTGGATAGGCATTGTCGAATGCACGAAAATATGGATCGGTGCGGCCGATGAGTTGCGGATTGACTGGAACATCCACTACCGTGTGGCCGGCAAATGGATCCGGAACCTCAGGTGTCCTGGGTGGTATCCCGGATTCGAAACCATAGTTACGGACAGTAAGACCATGGCGCAATGCCGAGTCCCATAAATAGCCCTGCTGCTTCTGGCCTTCGGGGCCGTCCGGCGCGTTGTCATTGTTCAAACCAGGGAGCAGATTGGGATCATTGGGGTAGTCGGGGTCATGGACTTGACGCTCGGCGACCGTCGGCATATCAACATTGATGCCGCGAGGCGAACCTCGACCGGCATAGCTCAAGGGAACCGTCTTGACATTTAAATCGGTTTCGCGCGCAGATGTGCTCCAAGGCCAGCCATTCCCGCTCACTTCGCCACTGCAGTAAAAGTTGTCGAAATCGACAAACTGGTCCGCAAGTGTGTGCTGGTTTGGTGTGATGATTTTTCCGAACTCGGCTAGTCTGGGATCGCCGTTGCCATGGTCAAGGTCGCCAAGTACCTGATCATATGTCCGGTTCTCTTTAACAATGTAAATCACATGCTTGATATGCTGGCGAAGCTCTGCCATCATCTGTTCGTCTTGCCTGACCGGCAACGTATTCAGGAAGTTATTGGCGACCGCCCTCTTGGTAAGCTGCGCGAGTTCCACCCGAGTCGGTACTGGAATGGCCTGCAAACCCGCCTTTTCGAGTTGCAGGATATACTGATTCGCGATCTGATGGGCCCGGAAGTTTTTGGCGGGCATAGGGGTACCATCGTAGGACAAATTCGGACCGGGATTACTCTTGCTGTTCACGTCGTAGAGTGTCTTGCCGTTGCGGCTGATGCTGATCGACTGCGGATACCAGCCGGTCGGAATCAGCCCGACAACACGATGTGGCTGGCCCTGCGCGAGCGAAATCACTGCGATAGTGTTCATCCCTCCGTTGGTGACGTAGAGTGTTCTTTCATCGGGCGAGAGCACCAGGCTGTTCGGTGCTGCACCAGGGAGTTGTTTCGGGCCGGCTAGCGCACCCTCGGGTGCGGTCGTGCGAATGGTCTCGACGATCCGGTTTGTCACGGTGTCGATCACTGAAACCCGGTCGCTATTGTCCGCCGCTACAAAGAGGCGCGTCTGAGCGATATTCAACACCATGCTGTTGGGATTGCCTTGCACGGGAATACGCTTAAGCAGTTTCGGGGCGGCTGGGCTCGAAATATCGACTACGTCGATTTCCCGGTCGCGCTCGCTCGATATATATGCAACAGTATTTCCTTTGACCGCCACCCCAAATGGAGATTCGCCCCCGGCCACCCCGCTCTGAGCGGCATCGATGATACCTGGCCGCAGATCCAACTCGCCAACTTTTGAGTCACTGTCGAGATCGACAAGCGAGATCGCATCGTTGTAGATATTGGCTGCAACCAGAGTCTTGCCATCAGCCGTTACGGCTATGTTTGCGACGGTAGGTTTCTGGAGGATGCCGACGCCGTGTATGTGACCGAGCGCCACTGGTTTACCATCCTCGGCCCATACCGCGTTGGTTCTGGAGAATACATGGATGTCGTCATCCACTCCACCTGAAACGTAGAAATGATTGCCCCTAGGCGAGAAAGCCAAGCCGACGAAAGTGTTCGGCACCTCAAGAACTTGCGTCTGCTGGAGTTTATTGCCGGTCAGATCGAACACAAATACATACTCATTCGAATCGGCGGCATCTCTAATGCCTTGAGAATTGTTGAGCCGGTTATAACCGCTGGTTAGAACAAGCAGAGTTCTTCCATCGGGACTGATCGCCGTTTTTACTGCCTGGCCGGCGGTGTAGCCTGGAAAATCCTTGAGGCCCGGATTGAGCTGGGAGAATGTTGCACCATCCGGCGCTAATGGAGTGATCAGTTGACCTGAAGGCATAGTCTGCGGCTGGCCGGTACTGTTCTGAGCACTAGCCGGCAGACCCATCCCTGCAAAGGCCAAGGCAGCAAGCAGAATGCCTTTTAATATACCGATTTGACGATTCATCGATTCACTTCTCCGTGGTCAGCAGTAAAAGAATAGAGCACGGCCAAAACAACTTCAGTAGTTTGTTCAACAAAATCAAAGGAACAACTTTGCAACTTATTCCTTCTCCCTGATGCGGACGGTCAGCCGCTCGATCTGCTCACCGCGCCGGATACGGCGGAGTTGGCGTTCAAGATGTTTCGCTGGATCAGCCAGGTCATCTTCGCCGTCGTCTTCGGCTTCTTCCTCAAGCTTTTCTGCGATCACGTAGCGCACGCCGGGATCGACAAATATGTGCACGGCTTGAAAAGCATTCCCGATCGCTGTACCGGTAAATCGGAAGATGCGGCTTTTGAGTTTGCGCCTTCCAAGGCCCACTGTGAGCACGAGCACTATGGTTAGTAGAAAAATGGCATGCATAGACGCCCTTCTTGAGGCCATGCGCGGCCTCCCGGCAAATTTGCGGGGAATAGTCGAAGCTCGGGGCTATGGAGACGGAATCAGGCCAGGAAAAGAGGCGGAGGGCGCTGGAAGGAGACGGACAGGGCGGGTGCATCGGGCGTATGGCCGAGGTGTAGTAGGTCCCATCGAAGGAGAAGGACGGGAATGGGAACCAGGCCGATAAAAAAGAACGGGAGCAGGACAAAGCAGGCGGAGACAGCGCCGGGATGCAGCAGCAACAGGAAAAGGGACAAGACAAGTGCGAGGGCCGCAACCGCTGTCCACATCCGCCAATGCCGCTGAGAGACCATGAAGCCCTTGTGGAGAGTATAGCTTCTCAGCCGGCGGTCAATGGGCTGCGGAAAAACTATAGCGTTGTATCGGTGCGGAGCCTTTGGGTGGGAGCCCCCGCATTTATGCGGGGGTAGGGCCGCTTCAGCGCTCCGGGAAGTTCGACTCTGATCATCCCGGAACCACATAGCAATCAGTTGTTGAGTCCCGCAGGGACGGCGTGAAAATAGCCCAGCACGTCAGTGCTGGGTGACGGCGGAACAAACTCCAGTCCCGTAGGGACGACTGAAATCTGTTTCGAGGAACGGCGGTCCCCAGGATAGCATCTTATGCTTCGACGGAGGCTGCGGGGGCGCTCACCGCATTCAGCTTCTCAATGGAAGCGTGATCCAACTTCAGCTTACTCGCTTCGACCAGATCGTTCAGGTGCCGGCTGCTGGTCGCGCTGGCAATGGGAGCGGTCACGCCGGGTTGCGCCGCCAGCCAGGCCAGCGCTACCCGCGCCGGGGTCGACTGGTGCGCCTTGGCGACTTCGTCCAAAACGCGGAGAATGCTCAGTCCTCTTTCATTAATGTATTTGCCCACTAGTCCGGCGCGCGCCTTGCCATCGACATCTTTCTGACTGCGGTACTTGCCGGTGAGAAAGCCCCCTGCCAGGGAGAAGTAGGGAATAACTCCAAGGGTATGTTCCTGGACGACGGGCAACAACGTCGACTCAAATACCTGTCGCTCCATCAGATTGTAATGCGGCTGCAGCGAGATGTAACTCACCAGCCCGTTGTCCTTGCTGGTCTTCAGAGCTTCAGCCAGACGTGGGCCGGTGTAATTTGACGCGCCAATGTGGCGCGCCTTGCCCTGCATCACCAACTTATCGAAGGCGCCCAGGGTCTCTTCGAGCGGAGTCTCCGCGTCGTCGGTGTGCGCCTGGTAGAGATCGATGTAATCGGTCTGCAAGCGCCGCAGTGAATCTTCGACCGCCTGCGCGATGTACCCCGCCTTCAGCCCTTTCTTTCCATCGCCCATATCGACACCGACCTTGGTTGCAAGGATCACATTGTCGCGCTTGCGGCCCTTGGCAAGCCATTTTCCGAGGATCGTCTCCGACTCGCCGCCTTTGTGCCCCGGCACCCATCGTGAATACACGTCGGCAGTATCGATGAAGTTCAACCCTGCTTCGAGGGCTGCATCCAGTTGCCGGAAGGCATCTGCTTCCGCTACCGTCCACCCATATACGTTGCCGCCCAGACAGATCACCGGAACTTCCAAATCGGATTTGCCCAGCTTGACTCGCTGCATACCCAGTCTCCCTCTCTAGTTCCGATGTGTGAACGCTTCGAAAGACGCTAATTTCCCTTGCCTATGCGGCGCCGCGATCTCTACACCTAACTTTGTCATCTCGACCGGAGCGAAGCGAAGTCAAAAATCATCGCAGGAAATCCTGCTGCCACCGGTTGTGGTCTCCCACCCTTGCTACGCAAGGATGGGGCACCTGAATCTGCTTCAAGTAGGGATCCAAAACCACCACCAATCAAGGGTGCCCATATCTGGCGCGCTTTTTGCGCCAGATGTGGGAAACCACAGATCTCTCCACTTCGCTTCGGTCGAGATGACAAATAGGGTGGAGCGGCTGATGAAACTGCCGCGTCCTCGCTGACCGCTTTTTAGCTGACCGCTTCTTAGCTGCCTTTTCACACTTGCATGACTTCCCTTTCCTTGCTCTTGCACATCTCTTCCATGCGGCTGATCTCTTCGTCGGTAAGCTTCTGTATTTCTTCGAGCGAACGCTTTTCTTCGTCCTCGGAGATCTTTTTATCCTTGGCCGCTTTCTTGATGAAGTCGTTGCCGTCGCGGCGCACGTTGCGGATCGCGGTGCGGTGCTCCTCAAGCATCTTGTTGAGATGCTTGACCACCTCGCGCCGGCGCTCCTCGGTCATGGGAGGAACAGGCACGCGCACCACCTTGCCGTCGTTCTGCGGATTGAAACCCAGGCCGGAGATGCGAAGTGCCTTCTCGATATCCGCGATGATGCCGGCGTCCCAAGGCTGAACCAGAATCAGATTGGGGTCGGGGGTGGTAACTTGGGCCACCTGGCTGAGCGGGGTATCGGTGCCATAATACGGGACCTTGACCTGGTCGAGCATGTGGACGGAGGCGCGGCCGGTGCGGGTAGAGGCCATGGCGGCGCGAAAATCCATGACCGCCTTCTCCATCCGCGTCTTGAGCTGTTGTTGAGTGTCTTTCAGTGCTGGAATACCAGCCATTGCCGAAACTGCCATGGTTTTCTTCCTCGTCTTTTACGAATAAGAAAGCTTTATTGCAAATTGGAGTTGCGAGCGACCCCGCTTGCGACTGCCTGCTCGTGCGCGTGATAGGAAGAGCGGACAAGCGGCCCGGATTCAACATGACGAAATCCCATTTTGAGCGCTTCCCGGCGCATGTATGCGAACTCGTCCGGAGAGTAGTACCGCGCCATGGGCAAGTGATCTTTGGATGGACGCAGATATTGCCCGACGGTGAGCACATCCGTGCCCACGGCCGCCAGATCGCGATAGACCTGGAGCAGCTCGTGCATCTCTTCTCCCAGGCCCACCATGACGCCGGACTTGGTCACCAGGCGGGGATCAAGCGACTTGGCATACTCGAGCAGGCGCAAGGTGCGCTCGTAGCGGGCGCCGGATCGCACCGCCCGGTAGAGGCGCGGGACCGATTCGGTATTGTGGTTGAGGATCTCCGGCCGCGCTTCGACCACTATGCGGATAGCCTGCTCGTCGCCATGGAAATCGGGTATGAGAACTTCCACCTGGCAGCCCGGAGCCTGGCGGCGAATCTCTTCAATCACCAAGGCGAAGGCCTCGGCTCCGCCCAAAATGTCGTCGTCCCGGTTCACGCTGGTGATGACGGCATGGCGGAGATCGAGAGTGGCGACGGCCTCCGCCACGCGGCGAGGCTCATCGAAATCGATGGGCCCGGGCCGGCCTTTGGGGACAGCGCAGAAGCCGCAGCGGCGGGTACAGGTGTTGCCCAGCATCATGAAGGTGGCGGTCTTGTGATTCCAGCACTCGCCGATGTTGGGGCAGTGGGCGGACTCGCACACTGTGTGCAGGCCCAGGGAGCGCGCCAGTTTCTTAAGCTCGTGGTAGTTGTCGCCCATCGGGGCGCGAGCCTTGAGCCACTCCGGTTTGGGCGAAGGGCGCTTGAGGCTTAGGTCGATCTGGACCAGATCCATCACGTCACCTATTGTAGCCGGGCTGCACTCACAGACCGCATCAGCGCAGGCGCTCGATGACCTCGGAGCGCACCAGATAGAGAAAAAACACGAGGTTGACTACGGCCATCACGATCCATTGCCACTGATGAAAACGGAAGATGCTGTAGAAGCCGACGCACATGGACAGAAACACAGCGCCCAGGCTGAGAGCCCATCCCCAGCGGCGCCTGCGCATCAGCCCCAGAGCGGCGATGGCGAAGAGGGTGGACAGCACGAGGATGGCAATCCCCATTCCCCCGCCCGGGTAGTGGTGGGTGAGGACGCCGGTGACTCCGATGAGCGAGAGGGCCAGCATCCAGAGCGAAATGGCCGCCATGCCAGGCAGAAGATTGCGCGGGGGGCCGGAAGACGGATTGGGCGGGAGTTGGGTCATAAGGTGTGGAGGTAAGCCATCAAATCCGCAAGCTGCTGATCGTCCAATCGATCCTGCATGGCGGGCATCATACCGCGTCCATGCAGGATGATGGCAGTGACGCGATCGTCATTGGCGGCAATCCCGCTGGGCAGGTACTTCTGGCGAAAGAGACCTTCCAGGCCCGGTCCGTGCAATCCTCGCTCCGAGTTGGCGTAATGGCAACGGGCGCAATGATTGAGGAAGACTTGATGCCCGGCGACTCCCGGGGTGTAAGTTCGCTGAGCGGTTTAGAAGGCGGCATCGGATGGCAGCCGGCGAGCGCGAGCAGGGCCAAGGCAACAATGGGGATGAAAAGCCTCAAGTGAAAAGAATAGCAAGTCAGCGAGTCGGCCGGTCAGCGAGTCAGCAAGTCAGCGTGAAGAGTAGGCGCCGCCAGCTAGGTGGCTGCACCCGGCAACGCTTAGCCGCGATAGTCATCGGAACCCGGATTTCGCTTGACTTGCCGACTCGCTGATCGCTGACTCGCTATCTAATGCTCAATCATTCCGTCCCGTACCGTAATCGCGAAGCCCATAGCGTATCTGGACTATTAAACGGTCGCCGCTCTCGGGATGCAGCCCTTTATGAAACCCGAACAGGTCTTCAGCGAACCCAGATCCTGCACGTCCGCATGAAATGATTTGACGTTCAAGTCCGTAGCATCTTTCGATTTCAGCGTCGCCGCGCCCCTTGTAGATGGAAATTACGTGCTTCCACACCTTCTTCACATGGCTTCCACGTATATAGACATGGGGTCCGTTCGATGGCCCCACCTCAGTCAGGTAAAAGAAAAACGCCAGACCGCGGTATCCGTCGATATCGTAATGGAAGCCCTGACCTGCTTCCATCTGTTGTTCGGCATCGGCCGGAGCCGCAAAACTCCACCACATCCGCGCGCCCAATAGCGCTGGTTCACGGCCTAAATACCCGCGAGCAATGGCAAGCAACTGCCTATCTGAAGCGAGAGCCCGGAGCACGGGAGAGGCACGGAGCGCGTGGTTATACCTGCCGAGTCTGAATGTTTCCGCAGACTGCCGCCGAGTAATGTCCTCGTCGCCATAACGAAGAGGAAAATCGGTTTTCCCATCGCCGAAACAAATCGCGGACGACGAAAATGTGAGCAACTGTTCGACCACTTCGTTGCGAAGTTGCAGCTCGGAGAAAATTCCATCCTGAAAAATCTTGCGGACGGCATGGTCGACATCTACATCCTCGACCAGCGTTGGACCGGCGACAGGCAATGGTTTAGGCGGCGCCTGCCTATATATCCAGACCATGAATGAGCGGACGAAACGGAAACGGCCAAAGACATACATCAAAAAGTGCCCGGGACCGTGCTCCAGGTAGCGGCGCAATTTGCCGTAAGGCGACGCAGGTAGTTTGAGCAAGTTCATGACGATCCCACTTTCGTGGCAATTTAACGAAGATCGGGATGTCAGAGCTACTCTCTAGGGGGGACTGGCTTCTCCGATTCCCAAATGCGTGATGGCCCTTGAATCGCCCATTCGGAATTCGCAAAGTGTCCGTCGCCGGGGTGCTTGCTCTAAAGCAAGGCGCCGGACGCATGACCAGACACATGGATAACAGCATGAGAAATATGAGGTTGTCAAGAGTTAGCGAGCCGGCGGGTCAGCAAGTCAGCGAGTCAGCGTGAAAAACAACGAGCCGGTAGCTACATCCTTGCATTCGGCAAGGCGTAGCTTCGGAAGTCCTCGGGAACCCGCATTTGCTGACTTGCTGACCCGCTGACTTGCCGACTCGCTGACCCGCTAACTCGCTCCCACGCTAATTCGCTTTCGCAATCGCGGCGACGATCTTGTCCTCGGCTTGGCGGTCCTGGTCGTCTTCCGGCAAGTGATGGTTGCACAGGATAGAGAAGGCGACGGTGCGTCCGCTTTCGGCGACGATGTAGCCGCTCAGAGCCGTGACCTCGCCCAGGGTACCGGTTTTGGCGAAGACTTTGCCGTTGAGGGAAGGCTGGCGGAAGCGCCCGCCAAGCGAGCCATCTACTCCGCCGACAGGCAGCGTGGCGCGGAACGCCGGACCCCAACTCTGCTGCGCCGCATAGGCGAGCAGCGTCGTGAAGGCGCGCGGGGTGACGAAATCCTTAGGCGACAGGCCCGATCCGTCGTAGAAGAAGAAATCGTGGGGCGCGATGCCGGCCTGGGTGAGGAACTGGCGCACCACCCGCGTGCCCTCCACCAGCGAGCCGTCGGAGCCTTCGAGTTTGCCTAACGTTCGCAAAGTGAGTTCTGCATGAAGATTCTGGCTCACCTTGTTGGTGACCACCGAATCCTCGCCCAATGGAGGCGAGACATGGGAGGCCAGGACTGTCTCGCCCGGGGCCGGAGCTTCGATGTTGCCCAGAGCGACCGGTTGGAGCGCGAGAGGCTGCTCCTGGCGGCTGACAAAGTCCTCGGTGTCGGAGGACAGGCGATGCCGCGCCTGGGCCGCGCCCTTGACCTGAATACCCCGCGCGAGCAGCATCTCCTTGAGTGAGCGTGCGGCGTAATCCGCGGGGTCTTCGATGGCCAGGGCGGCGTGCACGCCGCTTCCTCCGAGGGGAGTCTGCCCAAAGAGGCGCACAGTGAGCGAGCCGGGCTGCCGCTCGATGCCCGGTCTTTGCGCCTCGTGTGAAGCCGTAGTAAGGGAGTTCTGCAATGTGTAATATGCGGTTGCCGGCAGCCATGAAGCAATGGCTGTATCGCCGTCCTCGGCGCCGGGCAGCGCGCTGAGATAGACGACGTTGTCATTCACCGTCAAGGCGGAAATGGGAGCCCCGTATCCCCATTGCAGGTCATCCCAACCCCAACCTGAAGCGTAGCGCTCAAAGGGAAACCAGGTGTCATCCCCAATAATGCCGCCTTCAACCGCGTGGACGCCGCGGCTCAGAATTTGGTCAGCCATGGTTTCGAATGCGGCAAGAGGAGGGCCGGGACGCTCGGTTCTGCCGTCGTAGGGCATGGTCCTTCCCGAGATGTTGGGATCGCCCACGCCCAGGATGACGAGGTTGCCATGCACTGTTCCCGCCGAGTCCATCGGGCCATCCCCGACCACGCGGGTGGTGAACGTAAGGCTGGCGGGCAGCAGGGCGAATGCCGCCGCCGTGGTGAAGAGCTTGGCGTTCGACGCGGGGTTGAAGAACTGCGCGTCATTCAGCGAGTAAATCGGCTGATCGTTGAGCGAGACCACCGAGATTCCCCACTGGGCCGAGGAGAGCGATGGCAGGGAGAGGAGCTTGGCGACGGTCTTCGCGAGCGAGATACGCGGCCGCGATCTCCGCGGGATAGGCCGCAGCTGCTGCCCCGGGGAGGCAGGAGAAAGCAGCAGAATTGAGAGCACGGCCGCAGGCCAAGGAAGCAGGCAGAGAGGATGAGAACGTAATTGCATGTCTGGGCGAAGTGTAACCCGAGAACTGGCCGTCCAGGCATACGCGGCTTTGCCACACTCTTCTCTAGAATAGCCTTGCGATGCCTTTCATCTCCCGCTCACCCTTCGAATGGAAGCTGCGTACGCGCTCCTTGGCGTTGGGGAGGCGGACGCTGGTAGTGGGCATCGTGAATGTGACTCCCGACTCCTTCTCCGATCCCGGCCGCTTTTGGAGCCCCGGCGTGGCGAGCGAAGGCGCCTTGAGGATGTTTGAAGAAGGCGCGGCGATGGTGGATCTCGGCGCCGAGTCTATGCGGCCCGGGGAGCGCGAGCCGTTGAGCGCTCAGCAGGAGATCGATCGTCTGCTTCCGGTGATTGAGGCCGTGCACCGGGATCGCCCGGAAGCGGTACTGTCGATCGACACCTATAAGGCTGAAACCGCACAAGCGGCGCTCAGCGCGGGAGCCGAGGTTGTGAACGATGTCAGCGGCTTGCTGTGGGATCCGGCGATGGCTGCGGTTTGCGCCTCATCAGGCTGCGGATTGGTGCTGATGCACACACGCGGGTGCCCGGGGGAGTGGCGGACTCTGCCCCGGCTTGCGCGGGATCAGGTGCTGCCGTTGGTGAAAGAGGGGCTCGTGCGGCAGCTGGAGACGGCGCTGGCGTCAGGCATATCGCGCGAGCAGATCGTGCTCGACCCGGGCTTCGGTTTTGGCAAGGCATTCGACAGCAATTATCCGTTGCTGGCGGGGCTGGAGGGGCTGCGCAGCCTGGGGCAGCCACTGCTTGCCGGCGTCTCCCGCAAGTCTTTTCTGGGGCGAACACTGGCTCCGCTCTTCGGCGGAATGGATGCGCCGGTCGATTTGCGCCTGAACGCCTCGCTTGCCGGGGTAACGGCGGCAATCCTGGGAGGAGCGGATCTGGTTCGCGCCCACGATGTGCGGCCCACAGTGGAGGCAGCGGCTATTGCGGATGCTGTGTTAGCCGCCGCGGAAAAGCGGTGAGGAGAAGGTTCTTAGCGTTTTTCGGCGCGCTCTGATTCGCCGGGAAGACGGCTGGCTTCAAAGCTGACGATTCTCCACTGGCCATCGCGGTAGCTGTAAACCCGGGTATAGCGGTAATGGCCGCTGATGTCGCGGCCGCCGTTGGTCCCATCCAGGTCGGCCTTGGAGGTGACTACTGCAGTATCGCCATAGACGCGGATTTTGAGGTCGCTGAGATTCATCAGCGTGATCTTCAGGCTGCCGGAACGGTGGGTGGCCAGGACATCCGCCTTGGTTTCCAGCGTTCCATTGGCGCCGATGCCGAGATAATCATCGGCAAGCAGGCGGTCGATGGCGGGAAGATTATTGTTGACCAGAGCATCGCGCCATTCCAATTCCAGCCCCTCGATTTCCTTATGGAGCGAGTCATGGTGGGGAAAAACGGCGGCCTGGGCAGGAAGCGCAAACCAGCAGAACAGGACCAGCACGAATGCCGGTTTGAGGGCCCTCTGAAATGCTAAACGACGCTCGGTTTGCGCACGCATAGGCGTACCGGATATTAGTTCGCGTCCGATTTATGAGTCAAAGAGAAACACTAGAGTGTCACTTTTTACCCTTGAATGCAATGCCAGGAGAGTTGGACTGCGAGTCGTCACAACTGTCTTTGGGCCTTAAGATTGCGTTAATCAATGGCGGTTAAGTTTTCCCGCTCCCGTTCGCGCATGAGCTGGAAGAGACCGCCAACCGCGAACTGCTGAAAATGGGGCGTGGTGCGGTGGAACTCAGCCGCAGCCTGATCGCTATACTGCTCATAAATGACGACCGTATCCGGCTCCGCCTCTACTGTATGCGCTATGTAGGTGACACATCCGGGCTCCCGGCGGGAGGCAAGTGTTAACTTGCGAAGAAGATCGGCGATCTGCTCGCGATCTTCCGCGACGAAGCGCATGCGTACGATGAAACTGACCATGATTCGAAGAATTCCTATCTGGCGGTGTTAGAGCATTTTCATAGTTGATCTAGACCAGATCAACCGCATTCGTAGGCCTTTCGTTCTAGACCTGCGCCGCCTTCTCATGAGAAGTGTGCCTCAACGACTGCGCGGCAGACTGCGATTGCATCGCCTTGAGCGCCTCGGCAAAGCCGGGGAGGATTATCGTCTGCTCGCGGTCCGGGCCGGTTGAGATCATGCCGATGCTGGCGCCCGCCTTGGCCTCAAGGAAGCGAAGATACTCTTGCGCCGGCGGTGGCAGCCGGTCGAAATGGGTGATGCCTTCGGTCGAGACCTTCCAGCCCGGCAGCCTGGTATAGACCGGCTCGATGCGCTCCAGGCCGCTCACATCCGCTGGAATCGTCCCCACCAATTCTCCGTCCACGCGATATCCGGTGCAGACCGGGATCTCATCCAGAGCATCCAGCACATCCAGCTTAGTGACCACCAGCCACTCGACGCCATTGATCTCGTTCGAATAGCGCAAGAGGGGCAGGTCGAGCCAGCCGCAGCGGCGGGGACGGCCGGTAACCGCTCCATACTCCTGCCCGCGGTCGCGCAGCAGGTCGCCGTTTGCATCGAAGATTTCGGTTGGGAAAGGACCCTCGCCCACGCGCGTGACGTATGCCTTGGTTACCCCGATAACGGTACCGATGGCAGTGGGTCCGACTCCGGTTCCGGTGACCGCGCCTCCGGCGGTTGCCGAAGATGAGGTCACAAAGGGATAGGTTCCGTGGTCGATGTCCAGCATGGTGCCCTGGGCGCCCTCGAACATCACGCTCTGGCCTTGTCGGATCGCCTGATTGAGCAGCGCCGCGGTATCGGTGACGAAAGGCCGGATCAGTTCAGCCGCCTCAGCGTACTCGTCGTACATCTTGATGGGGTCGAGCGGCTCAGCGCCGAAGAGCGCGTGCACAATGGCGTTTTTCTCGTTACAGGCGTTTTCGATATGCGCCTTGAGCAAAGCGCGGTTCAAGAGATCGACCACGCGCAAGCCCCCGCGATGCATCTTGTCCTCGTAGGCGGGACCGATGCCGCGGCTGGTGGTGCCGATCTTCTGCCGCCCCGGGGCGCTCTCCCAGGCCAGCTCGATCATGCGATGGTAGGGCAGGATGACCTGGGCGCGATTGGAGACAAAAAGCTGCCGATCGACGTTGACTCCGAGTTCGCGAAGCTTGCCGATCTCCTTCAGAAAGGCCATCGGGTCGAGCACCACTCCGTTGCCGATGACGGCGCGGCAGTCGGGCCGAAGCACTCCGCAAGGGACCAATTGCAGAATAAACTTCTGCCCCCGGATGATGACCGTATGTCCCGCATTGTGCCCTCCCGCGTAGCGGGCTACGACATCGAATCGTCCCGAGAGGACGTCAACGATCTTCCCCTTGCCTTCATCGCCCCATTGGGCGCCGAGTACAACAGCAGTTTTGGCTCGCATACCGAATTTCGATGATATAACGCCGCTCAGCGGCGCTCCAAACCTCTTAAGCGGAGCTAGGTTGGCGCCGGCGCTTATTCGGCTTGGTCTCCGGCGGGCGCCAGGATAGGAGTTTGCTTCGGCTTGGAGAGCCAGTAGAGAACAGGTCCTAAGGCAATGAGAATTGCTCCTAATCCCAGGGTGGGCAGATGCGCCATGCGCTCGCTGCGCGCGGCATAGATGGCATAGACGATAAGTGCGGTGGGTCCCAGGCCAATCAGGCAGGCGGAGAGGACGCCCTTGCCCGCGGAAAACGGCCGGGCAAGCTCAGGCTCGCGGCGCCGCAGCACGGCAAGCGCAACAAACTCGAGCACCAGGGCGGAGCCATAGAGAATGAGGTCAATCGAGATCAGCCGTTCAAAGCTGAAACGCAAGGCCAGAGCCCACCCCGCGCCGCAGGTCAGGATCGCCGCCCAGGGAGCGCCATGGCGATTGCGCGCGGCCAGCCATTTCGGCAGCATGCCCTCCTCGGCAAGTACCATCGGCAGCCGGGAGTAGGAGAGCACCAGAGCGTTGAACATGGCAAAGCCGTTGATCATTCCGCCGATGACAACCGCAAGGGCCAGAAATGGGCCTCCCAGGAGCCGGGCAGCATCGGTCCATGACCCGGTGGTGAACTGACTCATGGAGATTCCCGCCAAGGCAATGGCGCCCAGCGGCAGGATGTAGGACAGCATCACCAGAACGGGGACTGCCCAACATGGCGCGTGGATAGTTCCGGCGCGGGTTCTCGACTTCCTGGGCGACGGTCGAGGCATTGTCCCATCCCATGTAGTTCCACATGGCGACCAGAATCGCCACGGTGATGTCACCGCCTGCCGGGGTAGCCGGGCGGGCTACATGGAAGGTGAGTCCATGCCATACGCCGGCCCCGACCAGCCAGACAAAGGGCGCGAGCAAGACCAGCGAGAGGACGACCGAACCGTCGCCGACATCCGGCGCGCCGCGCAGGTTCCACAGGCAGCAGGCCGCCACCACACCCAGAGACCATAGGCCGGCGCGCCCTTCCGCAGTCCATGCCGGAGCCAGCTTACCCAAATAGAGAACAAAGATGGTCGGATAGATGGCCATATCGAAGACGCTTGCGGCGAGCGACAACCATGCTTCCTGGTAGCCCCAAAATGGGCCCATGGCGCGCCGCACCCAGACGTAGAATCCGCCCTCATCCGGCAGGGCACTGGCCAACTCTCCGATCATCAGAGTGGTGGGCAGGGTCCAGATCAAAGGAAGCAGCAGCAGGATAATGAGCGCGCGGCCATAGCCCGCTCCACCGAGTATGTCCTCGATGCCATACGGACCGCCGGAGACCATGAAGAAGGTGGCTGCTATCAGCGGTATCAGCCGCAGCTTGCGGAGCTTCTTGACCATTTTTCCCGCTGCGCCGGACGCAGTCTCTTTGGTATACACCAAAGGTGAGAAAGAACCTGTGGGGTTGTAGGGGCTGGATCTTTTTCTTTGAATCGGGACCTGGGGCGCCGGGCACCGGTAAATCAAAGGCTGAAAGCCGGTTCATCTTCCAATTGTTAAGGAGGGCCATTCACAGGCTTCGGAAAGACTATGGCCTTGTATCAGGGCACGACTGGTAGGTCATGGTTTCAAACCCTGACTGCCGTAATGGCTTGAAAACTCGATCGGCTAAAAGCCCTCGATTTACGGATGCCAGCGCTAAAGCGCATCATGATCAGAGTCGAACTTTTCTTCCACGAAAGGCTCCGCACGGGCCTTTTTCCGCAACCTGTAAAGCCCGATTCTCTCCGCAAACTCTGCGGCATGGCTAAGAGCCAAGCGAGAATAGCTTACCGGTTGGATAAGCTCTCCACCACTTCAGACGAATGCGCGCTCTCATTGCCGCTCTGGTCGATAGCGGAAATGGAGTAGGCATAGGTGTGACCCCGCTCGACCTTCAAATCACGGAACGCCGGCGTGGCGATGGGAGCTTGGCCATTGGAAGCCGCAGCAGATGGGATGCGCTGCGCAGGTAGGGACGTCCCCACATCCCGGCGGTAGACGTAATATCCGGCCAAGTCGGGGTCGGAATCCGGACGCCATGAAAGATCTATGGCGCCCGCCGCGGCATCGGCGACTGCAACCAGACCACGCGGTACGGCAGGCGGGAAAACGTCGGTGGTCGAGACTATGATCGGATCGCTTGGCTGCCCCTCAACTTCGATGGAGCGGCCGGCAACGGCGAGCGTGGATACGCGGTCTACGGTATACCGGTACTTCTGGTTTGGCTGGGCGTTGGTGTCGAGCGCGTGGCCTGGGTCCGCTCCGCCGGCAACGCGGACGGCCAGAATGACATCAGGCGGCTGCTTGGCGGGCGGAATTTTGCCGGATGAAATTTCGGCAGGCGTAGGGTTCACGGTCTTGCCCACCGTCATGAGCTCTCGCCGGATGCGAAAGACCGTCGAGGTTTGCGACTCTAGAGGGCCGCCTGCGGTCGGATGCCAACTCAACAGAACGCCGTCCCGAAGCACTTGATATGTCAATCCTGTGACCGCCGCCGGGCTCACTCCCGCGGCGGTAACCGCGGAATTCGAAATTCCCGCGGATTTCTGAGCGTGGTTGCGCAGATTGACGCCATAAATAAGCAGCCGGGGTGGCCCGCGAACCAGGTCGGCGGGCAGATGGTCCGTATACTCCGCGGGCTGGCCGGGATTGAAGCTAACGGTTCCGATGACTGTACATTGACCGTTCTCCAGCTTGCGGCAAACCTCCGCGGAGATGGGATGCTTGAGGGCCAGCCGATCCGTGGTCCGCGATGGCATTGTCCACCTCAGGCGCACAGAGTTCTCCGTCCGCACCGCGGAGAGGTCTTGCGCCGGGATTGGCAGGTTCAAACTAGGCGGGGCTGGGGCACCGGGGCTTCCGCAGCCGGCCAGCAGCGCAATCAAAGCGGCGAACAGCATTGTCTGCTGGATTCGGTTAACCAAGAACTGGCGCTTCATTCTCTCTGAGCGTAGATCAATTTCTTCGCAAGCGTACGGCAGCAAAGAGATTTGAATGGTCCTAAAGGAGCGGCTGTTCGTCTAAGCCAGAAGCGGGGCGGACCCGAGTGCAATATTTCTTTCTGGTGGGCCGCCAAACTGCATCGAAGCAGGTAGACCGGCGAGGCTTGGCGCTTGGATGAGAATGATTCGGCTTCTGTCCACGGGTACTTCCTTTTTTTCCTCTATCTTCTATTCGATTTGCGGATTAATGTTGATGGCGCAAGAACAAATTTAGATAATAGGAACATTGAGAGGTTTTTCCAGATTGCCAACGTAACTGGGAACAAAAAGGACATTCTTATGAGCACTATGCAAGAAGCGGCAGGCGTTCAAATCGACCCGGCAAGTGCAGAGAGCTTTATCAGCGAGAAGCGCATTGGCGAGCGCATCAAGCGGCTTCGCTTGAAAAAATCGATGGGATTGGTGGAATTGGGCAGGCACACCGGCTTGTCCGCCAGTTTCCTGTCGCAGTTGGAAACCGGCCGAGTTGTTCCCACCTTGCGAAATCTGGCGCGCATCGCAATGGTTTTCAGTAAAGATCTTTCTTACTTCTTTGAAACCGAGCCGCACACGCTCTTCCGCATCCATCGCAAGAAAGAGCGGGTTCGGCTGCCGCAAACCGGGGTCGATGATCCGACGTACTACTTCGAGAGCCTGGGCTACATGGTTCCCGACCGGCATCTCGACCCCTATTACGCGGAATTTGTTCCATTGAAGAAGAACGTCGAAGTGCGTCCCCACGTGCATGCGGGCTACGAGTTTCTCTACGTGCTGGAAGGTGAGTTGGAGATCCGGCATGCCGAGAAGACACACGTTCTCGAACCGGGAGATGGAGTGTACTTCGACGCCAGCACACCTCACGGCTATCGCTGCGCGGGTAAGGCTCCGGCTGTCGCTATTATCGTTACCATGCATCAGCACCAGCCGGCGCAGCCCGCTTTGGGATTGCGGCCCATGGGCGCACCGCTGGCGGCAAAGAATGCCGCTCCGGGCACAAGTACGGTAAAGCCGATTCTCCCCTCCACTCCGCCTGGAGAAGCTCCCCGAGCGGCGCGCTAGCCCAGAGTTGTCCAAATCGTCTCCAGTGCAGAGCCGGGCCACCCCCATAACAGATCGTCCGGCACATGTGGTGCTCCGGGATCCCTACTTCAAGCGATGCGAGTATCCGGCTTTGTACCAGCTGGCTTCCACCAGGCGCCTAGGCCAATCCGTGGACCGATTCGCCGGGAGGCAGCTCCAAACCGGCATCGAAGTAAAGCAAGCGGCCGCAGCTTTCACAATTGAGCAGTGTGCCCGCCCTGACCTGATTCCAATACTGAGGCCGCATTGCCATCTGACAAGCCAGACAGCGCTGTCCGGAGGCGCGCGCCAGCGCGGTTTTTCTGGAAGAAGAAGCCAGACGGTCGTATTGCTGGAGCAAAGTTGGCTCGACAGCGGCGCGCAACCAGACGCGCTCCTTCTGCAGCGTCTCCAGTTCCTTACTATGCTCGCGGGAATCGACCCGCGCCGCCTCTTTCTCCCGCTCGATCAGCTTTCCTTGCTCGGCGATTTCCCGTCTGGCTTGAGTGCGGTTGCTCTCCAGCGTCTCGCTCTGAACCATGCTGACGAGCTCGGCATCTTCAATGCGGAGTATCTCCGCCTCGACAAAACCGATCTCATGCTGCAGCGCGCGAAACTGATCGTTGGTCTTCACGCTGTTGGATTGGTCGCGGTACTTGGCTATCTTCTGCTGCTGGTCCTTCAAATCGCTTTCCAGCCGCCGGCGCTTTGCTTCTTCCGCCAGCACCGCCTTTTCCGCCTGTTCTACCGCCTGTTTTTGCGATTGCAGTTTTCGCTCCAGGGATTCGAGGCGCTTGGGCAGCGCCGTGATGGCTTCGAGCAATTCCGCCACCCGGCTATCTATCTGCTGCAATCGGAGAAGTTTTTCAATTTGAACATCCATGTGTCGTCTGAAGTCTATAACGTTTGCCAGTGCGAATGGGAGCGGCAGGCGCGCTCGGCAGCATCAAGGGAGAGCGAAATGCTCTAAACTGCATCCGTGTCTCTGCTGGATTTGAACTGGAGCCGCCAATTGAAACAAGCGAGTTTTGTTCTGGTTGTTGCACTCTCCTCGTGCCTTTTAGCCTTTCCCGGCCCAGCTTTCCCGCAACAGCCAATTACCGTTGAGCTGATCTTTCATCGGGCCAGCCTTCAAGCCCGGCCCCCGGAAAACCTCACCTGGAGCCCCAATGGCGCCGGGCTGATCTATCTGGGCAGCGACGGCAATCTGATGGAGGTAGAGGGGGCAACAGGATCTCAGAAGGTGCTGGTAGGCCGCGACAAGATGCGCACCTTTACCGGAACGGCAATCTCGGAGCGGGATCGCGCAGCCCGTGAACGCTATCACCAGGCCATCTACAGTTGGGCTCCGGACTCCAAGCACCTGCTTTTTGATGCCGGGGGCCAACTTTGGCTCTTCGATACGGTCTCCGGCACGGGACTGCAGTTGGTATCGACCGGCGCCGGCAGCGGAGACGATCCCCAATTCTCTCCCGATGGAAGTTCTCTCTCCTATCTTCGCGAAAACAATCTTTATCTCTACAAGCTGCGCGAGGGCGGCGTGATCGTCAAGCTAACCGACTCTTCCGGCCCCAGGGTATTGAACGGCGGCGTGGATTGGCTCTACAAAGAGGAGCTCGACGTGCGCAGCAACTACTTCTGGGCCCCGGATTCCAAGCACCTCGCCTACCTGCAGACCAACGAGACCGGCGTACCTGAATATCCCCTCGTCGATTGGATTCCGCCACATGCCAGAGTAGAAGGTCAGCCCTATCCTCAGCCCGGTGATCCCAACCCGGCGGTGCGCGTGGGAGTGGTAAGCGAGAACGGCGGCAAGACAAAATGGATCGAGATTCCCATCGACAGCGGCAATGACTACATTCCTCGCCTGGGCTGGCTGAACAGCAAAACAATATGGATCGAGACCCTGACCCGCGATCATACCAAGATCGCGCTTTATTTCGCGGACACCTTGTCGGATAGCGTCGAGGAGGTGCTGACCAAAAGCGACGACAAGTTCCTGGACGAGTCCTATGACGTGACCATCTCCGGCGGCAATATTCTGCTCACCGGCTGGCGGGACGGACACAACCACATCTATCTCTACAGTTTTGACCCGGCCAATCCTCTCTCCAGACCCGCGACCCTGGTCAAGCAATTGACCAGGGGCGACTGGGAAGTAGCGGAGATCAGCGCCTTCGATCCGGTGGCGCGGACCGTCTACTACGTCTCCAACGAGGGCGATCCCCGCCAACAGCAGATATGGGCCGTCAAGCTGGACGGTACGGGAAAGCGCAAGGTGAGTACCTCCGGAGGCTGGCACGATCCGGTCTTCTCGCCCAATGCGAAGTTTTTTGCCGACACCGTCTCCTCCGCCGGCCGGCCCCCGGTGGTAAGTCTCTGCCACGGCGAGATGACATGCCAAGCCTTCTGGAAAGCGCCGCCGGAAGTGAAATTGATCCCGTCCATTCCACTGGAATTGAAAGCCTCCGATGGCGTGACAACCCTTTACGGCCGGTTGATTCTGCCCCCAAACAAGGCCGCGCCGCACAGCGTGCCATTGATTCTCAATCCCTATGGCGGCCCCGGCGCCCAGACGGTCACCGAAGAATGGAATGGGCGCACAGTTCTCTTTGACCAGGTACTGGCCCTGCACGGCTTCGCGGTCTTGCACGTCGATAACCGGGGAATGGGAGGACGTGGACGCGATTTCGCGCAGGCCGCCTACCGCAATTTCGGCCCGGTGCAGTTCAGCGATCAGATAGCCGCGCTCGATCGCGTTCTGGCCATGTATCCCCAACTCGACGGAAAACGGCTGGGATGGTGGGGCTGGAGCTGGGGCGGCACATTCACGCTTTATGCAATGACCCATAGCGATCGCTTTCGCGCCGGGGTCTCCGTCGCGCCTGTGACCAATTGGCGCGATTACGATTCCACCTACACGGAGCGCTACCTCGGTAAGCCGGATGACAACGTCGACGTATATCAGAAGGACTCGGTGGTGAACAGCGCCTCCAACCTGAAGGGGCGTTTGCTGCTGGTGCACGGCACGGGCGACGATAACGTTCACTTCGAGAACTCGGTTCAGTTCATTCAGCAGCTCATCCAAGCCGACATCCCTTACGATCTGCAGATTTACCCGCGCAAGACGCACAGCATCGTCGGCGCCGATGCGAGAACCCACCTCTACAACCGAATCCTCTCGCATTTCGAGACGTACCTGATGAATTCCACCGCCGGCAGTGAATAGTATTGATAGAAGGACAAGGGAGACGAGCAGCCGAGTGAATCATCCGGCCGAGACAGAGGCAACCCACGACCTGGTGCGAGGCCACACGACTCTAGGCGATTTCGACCTGACTATTCTCACCGACGGTCCTTACCTTCTGGATGGAGGGGCGATGTTCGGCGTTGTGCCCAAGACCCTGTGGGAGAAGCGCGCGCCCGCCAACGCTCTGAACCAGATTCTGCTTGGCACCAACACCGTGGTGGTGCGCACGGGGAAGCAGACAGTCGTGATCGAGACCGGGATCGGCAACAAGCTGCCGGAAAAGCTGCGCGCTATCTATGCGGCAAAGCAGCTTCTTCCCCAAAGCTTTCGCGCCGCCGGCATCCGCCCGAAGGAAGTAGATATCGTGATCAACTCACACCTGCACTTCGACCACTGCGGGTGGAATACGACCCTGACCCCCGATGGCGCGATCGCGCCCACATTTCCCAATGCGCGCTACTTCGCGCATCGCGGAGAAGTGGAGCACGGGCATTTGCAGCTCGATCGCGACCGGGTGAGTTACATCGGCGGCAACTACGATCCGCTGATTGAAAATGGGCAGATGACACTGATCGACATCCCGGCCCGGGGCAGCGCCGAGATCGTTCCCGGCATTTCGGTCGAGGTTCTGCCCGGCCATACCCCGCACATGATGGCGGTGATGCTGGACTCGGGAGGCCGGCGCGCCTGCTATGTCTCCGACCTCATGCCGACCGGCGCCCACTTGGACCCCACCTGGGTGCTGGGATATGACCTTGATCCGCTGACCTCGATTGAGGAGCGCAAGCGTTTTTTGAGCCGCGCCATTCCCGGACAATGGCTGGTGCTCTTCACCCACGACCATCACCACCCGATGGGATATCTCTCCTGGAACGAACGGGGCAAACCGGAGCTGAAGCCAATTCTTTGAGCCATGTGTGGCTCGACTGAAGTCGAGTTCTAAAGCATTTCACTGTAAGTGCGGCTTTTGTTCTGTATCAGGGCACGACTTCAGTCGGGCCGTAAGCGACCCAGAAAAATCGATCGGCTTTAGCCGCTGAGGGACCGTTCCTTCTCTATCGATGAGTTCTGTTCCGCAGCCTGCAACCCCTCAGGGGCGGAAGTATCCGCGTGAGAGCGTCAGCAGTTTCTTGTTGTGACGTTGTGCTGTTTTGATTTTTAGCCTTTTCTGTTCAGGCCGCACGCATAGCGTGCAGCCTGGTGATGTTGTAGGCGTAGCCAGAGTGAATTCATTTTCTACTTGCTTCAATCCACAGGTACGAAATTGACGCATTCTACGTTGTTGTTTGGGCACTCCGAAGACCGGCTCGACCACTGCCTTGCGCCGCGCGTAGGCAGCCTGGCCGGCCGGGCTTCGCAACTTGGCGCGCATAGGGCGATGAGCCGGGGCAAGGGCCCGGGTGCGGCAGCGCGTGCCCAGGTTCAGAGCCCGCGCCATATTCGAGTCCGGTACATAAGCGCTGTAACTCTGCTCGAAAACATTCATATCCAACCGCTCAATCACTCCGCGAACGAAGAAGCAAAGATGCTCCTTGCCCAATTCGTCTCGCACGCTCGGCGGCAGCAAATAGGCCTGATCTGGACTGTACACTTTGAATCGCGACATGCTTCTCTTGTCGCCCAAACCCACCGTGGATTACAAGTACCTTGTGTAGTTCTCACGCGGATACTAAAGCCCAATTTTTTTCAGCAATTTTGCGGCACGGCTAAAGCCATGCCCTGATACAAAACCATGGGAGGAAATTCGCTCACTTATCAAGCTGAACCCGATTTTCATCCCCTTGGGTGGGCCGCAGGCCCATGAGCACTCCGGTCGAGATGACAAATCAGGTGTAATTGCCAACCCGGCCTTTCTCAACCCAATTTTCATCCTCAAGGGTGGGTGGCAAGTGCGAAAAGTCGAGCGGCTTTTAGCCACGTCCGAGCATTTTAGGTTTGGGGGTTTTGCTGCGGATTCCGCGCAGTAATGTTGAGATGATCGCGTCGGCTGCGGTTCTATTTAGGGGGCCGTGACCAACCATCAAGCGAAAGATCATGGGCCCGAAGATCAGGTCGAGAACAACTTCGCGATCCAGCGTGCCGTCGATCTCTCCGCGCTTCATGACGCGATCCAGAAACGCGCCAATCGCTTCACGGCGCGGCTTCAAAAAGCGCTCGCGGAATAAAGCCGCAAATTCGGGGTCGCTTTGGGACTCGGCCAGGAACTGACGTAAAATTCGTCCGGTTAAGCCCGAGTAAAAGCTCATGCTTGCGCGAAGCAACTCGGCGAGATCTCTCTCTGCGTCGCCGGTGTCAGGTATCGGCAGCAGCGCCTCGTTGGTCGTCTTTCGAAAGGCGTCCAACGCGACATAAGCCTTGCTGGGCCACCACTTGTAGATGGTCATTTTGCCGACACCCGCCTTGCAGGCGATCGCTTCCATGGTGATGTCGCGCAATGGCTTCTCCTTCAGGAGTTGAAGGGTCGCGGCCAGAATGGCTTCCTCCGCCTCGCTGCTGCGGTGACGGCCGCGGCTTTTCAATGCAGTCATAGAATCCTTGCGGCCGGCAGCCAAAGTTTGCATCTTTAACCGTGCCCGAAAAATCTGATAGTTAACGCTTGGCAATACTATACGTCTAGTATTGAATTAGGCGCCAATGCACTGCTCGCGAACTCTGCGGTAATCGAGGGAAAATGTGGATCGTCAGAATCGCCCTGAACCGGCCCTATACCTTTATCGTGCTGGCGCTGCTCATCCTCATCATGAGCCCAGTGGTGATTTTGCGGACACCCACGGACATCTTCCCGAACATCAATATTCCTGTCATCGCTGTGTCCTGGACGTATACCGGCCTCAGCCCGGAAGAGACCGAAGGGCGTATCACTACGGTCTTTGAACGCGTCCTCACCACGACGGTCGATAACATTCAGCATATTGAGTCCACGACGGTAAACGGAACCGCAATCGTCAAAATATACTTACAGCCGAACGCCAGTATCGACCGGGCCAATGCGCAGGTCACGGCTGTCTCGCAAACTATTCTGCGCCAATTGCCTCCGGGCTCCCTTCCGCCCCTCATTATCAATTACAACGCGTCTACAGTTCCCATCCTGCAACTGGGCCTTTCAGGGAAGAATCTCACCGAGTCCCAGCTCAACGACATTGCACTGAATTTCCTGCGCACTCAGCTCGTCACGGTTCCGGGCGCCTCGGTTCCGTTTCCCTTTGGCGGAAGGCAGCGCCAGATCATGGTCAATCTTAACCAGGGCTTACTGCAGGCTAAGGGGCTCTCGCCAAACGATGTGCTCACCGCGCTGGGCAACCAGAACCTTATCTTGCCCGGTGGAACCGCCAAGATGGGGAGCTTCGAATACGACGTCGACATGAACGCGGATCTGAAAACCGTCGCGGAATTTAACAATCTACCCATCAAGACGGTTGGAAGCTCCACCATCTATCTGCGCGATGTGGCAACGGTGAGCGACGGCTTCGCGCCGCAGATAAACGTTGTCCGTCAGGACGGCGACCGGGGTGTGCTGGTGACGGTGCTCAAGGCCGGGGACGCCTCGACGATCGATGTGGTGAAAGGTGTCCGGCAAATCCTGCCGCGCGTAGCGCAGACCCTGCCGCCTTCTCTCAGGATTCAGCCACTCTCGGATCAATCGGTCTTCGTTCGCGGCTCGATCAACGGCGTCATCCGCGAAGCTATCATTGCGGCGGCGCTCACCGGCCTGATGATCCTGATCTTTCTAGGGAGCTGGCGCAGCACGATCATCATCGCTGTCTCCATTCCGCTCTCCATTCTCACCTCTGTGATCGTCCTCAGCTTTCTCCACCAGACCATCAACATCATGACCCTCGGGGGCCTGGCGCTCGCCGTCGGCATCCTGGTCGACGACGCGACTGTCACCATTGAAAATATCGAGCGCCATCTTGAAGAGGGCGCCGCGCTCCACGATGGCATCCTCGATGGAGCTGCGCAGATTGCCGTTCCCGCGCTGGTCTCGACGTTGTGCATCTGCATCGTCTTTCTGCCGATGTTCTTCCTCAGCGGTGTCGCAAAGTACCTCTTTGTTCCCCTGGCTGAGGCGGTGATCTTTGCGATGATCGCGTCGTACATCTTCTCCCGTACGCTGGTGCCCACACTGGCGATGTACTTGTTGAGGGCCGGGCGCCACGGCGGTCACGAGTCGCGGAATCCATTTGCACGGTTTCAGCGGGGATTCGAACGGCTCTTTGAAAGAGTCCGCCTTACCTACTCGTCTTTGCTCACCCGGCTTGTTTCAGCCAGGAAAGTCTTTGTACCGGGCTTCTTAGCCGTCTGCCTCGGCGGCTTCGCGCTGATTCCATTTCTCGGCCAGGATTTTTTTCCGGAGACAGATAGCGGACAGTTCATCCTGCACGTGCGGGCCAAGACCGGGACGCGTATCGAGGAGACCGCCCGTTTGGCCGACCTGGTGGAGACCAGCATCCGGCAGACGATTCCGCCGGCCGAAGTGGATAACATCCTCGACAATATCGGTCTTCCGTACAGCAGCATCAATTATATTTACAACGCTTCGGGACTTACCGGAGCGGCCGACGGGGATATCCTCGTCTCGCTGAAACAGAAGCACCACCGGACAGCAGACTACGTGCGCACTCTGCGCGAGAAGCTCCCCGGTGAATTTCCTGGAGTTACGTTCTATTTCCTCCCGGCTGACATCGTGACCCAAACGCTGAATTTTGGCCTGCCTGCGCCGATCGACATTCAGATCGATGGTCCTGACGTCGTGAGGAACAGCCGCATCGCCGACAAGATGCTTACCCAACTAAGCCATATCCGCGGCATTACCGACCTGCGTATCCAGCAGCAGTCCGACTATCCCAAGTTCCACATCGCAGTGGATCGTACCAAGGCCGCGCAGGAAGGATTTACGGAACGCGACATCGCCAACAGCGTCCTGATCTCTCTCAGCGGAAGCTTTCAGGTGACGCCCATGTTCTATCTCAATCCCAGGAACGGGGTTTCCTACAATCTGGTTACGCAGACGCCGCAATACGATATCCAGTCGCGCCAGGATCTGGAGAATATTCCTATCAGCGGCCCGAACCAAAAGCAGCCGGCGATACTTACCGATGTAGCTTCGATTCAGCGCACCAGTGAACTTGCCTCTATCAACCACTACAATATCCGCCGCGTAGTCGATATCTATGCTTCTGTGCAGGACCGGGATCTCGGCGCGGTTGGGCGGGAAGCGAGCCGGATCGTCGACGCAAATCGTAAATCGCTGCCGCGTGGAAGTTTCGTGACGCTCCGCGGCCAATACGGGACGATGCGCACTTCCTACATCGGACTGATCGGCGGCCTGAGCTTTGCCATCATTCTGGTGTATCTGCTCATCGTGGTGAACTTCCAGTCCTGGCTTGACCCTTTCATCATTATTACGGCGCTCCCCGCGGCGCTGGCGGGAATCGTTCTGTTTCTCTTCGTCACGCACACCAGGCTCAGCGTTCCCGCGCTTATGGGAGCCATCATGTGCATGGGCGTCGCCACGGCCAACAGTATCCTTGTCGTAGCCTTCGCCAAAGAGAGGCTGCTCCACCACAGTGATTCGATTATGGCTGCTATCGAAGCAGGAACCACTCGCTTTCGCCCGGTCATTATGACCGCTCTAGCAATGATTATCGGCATGATTCCCATGGCGCTTGGTCTGGGCGACGGCGGTGAGCAGAATGCTCCTCTGGGACGCGCCGTCATCGGAGGGCTGCTCTGCGCCACGGTGGCCACACTGGTTTTTGTCCCGTCGGTGTTTGCCCTACTGCACGGGCGATCCGCATCGCCGGATGCACAACCGGTTCGAGATCCGGAGAACGAACCTATTCATGCGTAGCCCGACTTGTAGGAATGGAGATATGAGATGAGCACCATCGAGACGAACCTACCGGAACCCAGCCAGGCCGATCCGAAGCCAGCGCCGCCGGCGCCGTCAAAGCCGGCCTCCTCCTGGTGGCTGCTTGGTCTGGCGGCTGCAGTCCTTGTTCTCGGGATTGTCATCTATTCCGGCATTCACGAACGCGCCCAGGCGGAGAGCGCTTTAGGCGCCAGCACAGAGCAGGCAGCAGTCCCTGCAGTCAGTGCCGTTCAGCCAACGTTAGGGGCCGGATCCCAGGAGATTGTGCTGCCAGGCAACACTCAGGCGTTCAACGATACCGCCATCTATGCTCGCACCAACGGCTATCTCAAGCGCTGGTATGTGGATATCGGGGCGCACGTTAAGCAAGGTCAACTGCTCGCCGAGATCGAAACCCCGGAAGTCGACCAGCAACTGGAGCAGGCTCGTGCCGACCTGAAGAACGCCCAGGCGAATGAGCATCTGGCGCAGATTACCGCAGCCCGCTGGCAGAACCTGCTCAAAACGAACTCGGTTTCAAAGCAGGAGACCGATCAGGCAGTCAGCGATCTGAGCGCGCGCCAGGCATCTGTCGACTCCATGACGGCCAACGTCCACCGGCTGCAGCAACTGCAATCCTTCGAAAAGGTTTATGCTCCCTTCGCGGGTGTCATTACTGCGCGAAATACGGACATCGGCGCGCTGATTAATGCCGGCGCCGGCGGCGCGCCGCAGGAGCTATTCCACATGGCGGCGGTGAACAGGCTACGCGTTTACGTCGCTGTGCCGGAGGTCGATTCGCGGGTTGCGCAGACCGGCGCTAAGGCCACACTGACTCTGGATGAGTTCCCCGGCGAGACCTTTCAGGGAACGATCGTCCGCAATTCCGACTCGATAAATTCCGCCTCCCGCACGCTGAATGTCGAAGTCGATGTCGACAACGCGCAGGACCGCATCAAGACCGGGGCCTATGTCTTTGTGCATCTCAAGCTCCCTCGGTCTGCGCACACTTCCACTCAATCGCTTATCATCCCAGCCAACACCCTGCTCTTCCGGTCAGAGGGCCTGCGCGTCGCAGTGGTTCGCGATGGGCGCGCAGAGCTTGTTCCAATCAAGATTGGCCGCGACTTCGGGGCCACAGTCGAGGTGGTCGCCGGACTTCAGCCGGCAGATCGGGTGATTGTGAACCCGTCGGATTCCATAACCAGCGGCAGCCAGGTTCGGGTGAGTGCGCCGCAGGTGAGAGGCTCAGAGTGAAACAGCATCTTAGCTTCGCTACGGTATGTTCCATAGGTCTGGTTCTGCTCAGCGGATGTATGGTGGGTCCGAAGTACGTCAAGCCAACAGTTGCTACGGCTCCGGGATTCAAGGAACAGCCGCCGGAGTCCTTCAAGGCGGTCGATGGTTGGAAACCATCTCAGCCTAGCGATCAAACGCTGCGCGGCAAGTGGTGGGAGATCTTTGGCGACCCGCAACTCAATGCACTGGAAGATGAGTTGACGGCTTCAAACCAGGACCTAAAAGTCGCTGAGGCTCGCTTCCGCCAGGCGCGCGCCATGATTCGCTTCAACCGGTCTGCGGAGTTTCCGACAATTTCCACTTCGCCCAGCATCGTCAATGAACGGGAGTCGGCAAATGAGCCTTACTTTCCGGCGTCGCGGGCGAACAATGGCACGGGCGCATTCACCTTGCCTTTCGACTTCTCCTATGAGATCGACTTGTGGGGAAGAGTCCGCCGCACTGTGAGCGCGTCGCGCGAGGAGGCGCAGGCCACCGCCGCCGACCTCGAAACTGCCAATCTAAGCTTGCATGCCGAACTGGCTGCCGACTACTTCGAGCTGCGTAGCGCGGACGCGCAAAAGCAGCTTCTGGACGACACCGTTAAAGCCTATACGGATGCATTGCAACTTACACAGAATCGCTTTGAGGGAGGGGCCGCTCCCAGGTCGGATGTAGCTCAGGCGAAGACACAGCTTGATGGAGCGCAGGTTCAGGATACCGACATCACCGTGATGCGGGCGCAGTTTGAGCACGCCATCGCGACGTTGATCGGCAAGCCTCCCGCGGAGTTCAACATAACACCCGCGCCACATACCGCGCTGCAAACTCCTGTCATCCCGGTTGGCCTGCCTACGGCTCTGCTTGAGCGCAGGCCCGACATTGCCGCCGCTGAGCGCCGCGTGGCGGAAGCGAACGATCAGATAGGCATAGCTCGCTCCGCATTCTTTCCATCCCTGATACTTGGCGCGAGCGGCGGATTTACGGGAACCACGATTACCAATTGGTTGAACTGGCCCAGCCGTATGTGGGCAGTTGGGCCGCAGATGTCAGAGACTCTCTTTGATGCGGGACGGCGCCGCGCTGTTTATACATCGGCAACCGCGAACTATGACGGAACGGTAGCTTTCTATCGGCAAACGACACTTACCGCTTTCCAGGAGGTGGAAGACAATCTTGCCGCACTGCGCATTCTGGAGAAAGAGGCCCAACAACAACACGAGGCCACGGCATCTGCGGCGGATACACTTCAGCTCTTTACGAACCGGTATGTAGGCGGAGTCGACAATTATCTACAGGTCATCACGGCGCAGACGGTGCTGTTGGCAAATCAGCGCAATGACATCGATATTATGCGGCGGCGTATGGATGCCAGCGTTCTCCTGGTCAAAGCCGTCGGTGGCGGATGGGATACAACGCAACTGCCGAAGCTCTAGCTTCCCTCAGCGGCCAAAGCCGTCATGCTTCTATCGACTGACGTACGGCCTGAAGGCCGTACCCTTCAATTGGGTGAGCTGCGGTTTCCCACATCTGGCGCAAAGAGCGCGCCAGATATGGGGCACCCAGGTTTTGCTATTTTCGATCCAAGTGGAGAGATCCGCGGTTAGGCACACATAACCGCAGATCTCTCCACTACGCTTCGCTCCGGTCGAGATGACAAATTTATGGTTCATCCTTTCGAGATTTTTAGGATCCCGAGCCCTTAGCGCAAACAGATTCCCTTCGGGAATGACAGAAAGAGAGGCAAAGACGGACAGAAGTAGATTCCCTAGATGGATTCCCAGGTCCCAGAATCGGGACCTGGGGCACCCAGGATCTGCAGCTGTTCATGGGGTTAGCAGTTACACCTAACTTTGTCATCTCGACCGGAGCGAAGCGGAGTGGAGAGATCTGCGGTTTCCCACATCTGGCGCAAAGAGCGCGCCAGATGTGGGAAACCCGGCATTCTCCGATTTAGGTTGGTGGGGCGGGTGG
>CAVPKQ010000056.1:0-35621 GCA_963705665.1 uncultured Acidobacteriaceae bacterium
CGCGCTTTTGCGTCAGATGTGGGATCCACAGATCCAACTCAGCCCAACTCAGATCCCTTCCTAAACTTGTCAGGCTAAACTTGAAGAGATGAGCGAATCCGCCAACTCTCTCGCCCTCTCCGCATCTTCTTATCTGCGATCCGCCATGCACCAGCCGGTTGAATGGCATGAGTGGGGCGCGGACGCTTTCGCTCGCGCACAGGCGGAAGACAAGCCCATCCTCCTGGACATTGGGGCGGTGTGGTGTCACTGGTGCCACGTCATGGACCGCGAGAGTTACGAAGATCCATCGCTGGCCCAGGTTATCAATCGTCACTTCATCGCCGTGAAGGTAGACCGCGACGAGAGGCCGGATGTGGACAGCCGCTACCAGGCTGCGGTTTCTTCCATCAGCGGCCAGGGAGGCTGGCCATTGACGGCGGTGCTCACCCCAGAAGGCAAGCCATTCTTCGGCGGCACTTACTTCCCCCGCGAGGATCGCTACGGCCGTCCCGGCTTCGACCGTGTCTTGCTGACCATGGCCGATGCCTGGAAGACGCGCCGTGGCGAGGTGTTGGAATCGGCGGCCAGTGTCCTTGAGGCCATCGAACATAACGAGAGCTTTGCCGGACGCGGCGGCACTCTGAGCCTGGACCTGGTCGACAAGATGGTAGCCTCCGCGGTGAGCCAGTTCGACCGCCGCCATGGCGGCTTCGGCTCCCAACCCAAGTTTCCCCATCCCTCCGCCCTGGATCTGCTATTGGACGTTGCCGCGCGCACCGGCGATCAAGCTGCCCGGGAGGCGGCCATGGTCACTCTGGAGCGAATGGCGCGCGGCGGAATCTATGACCACCTGGGTGGAGGTTTTCACCGCTATTCGGTCGATGAAAAATGGATAGTCCCTCACTTTGAGAAGATGCTCTACGACAACTCCGAGCTCTTGAAGAACTATGTGCACGCCTTCCAGGGCTTCGCCGACCCGCAAGCCGCCCGCGTAGCCAAGGACATTCTTCGCTGGATGGATACCTCGCTTACGGATCGCGAGTGCGGCGGCTTCTACGCCTCGCAGGATGCGGATATCAACCTGGACGACGACGGCGATTATTTTACCTGGACGCGGGCCGAAGCCGAGGCAGTGCTCAACCCGAATGAGATGGCTATTGCCGGCGCGTATTACGATATCGGCGACCTCGGCGATATGCACCACAATCCGCTGAAGAATGTGCTGCACGTCAAGCAGACGCCCGGTGAAATAGCTGCCCGCGCAGGCAAGACCGAGGAGCAGGCCGAGGCTCTGCTGGAATCCGCTAAAGACAAGCTGTATAAGGCCCGCGGCAAGCGCCCGGAACCGTTTATCGATAAGACGGTGTATACCAACTGGAACGCCTTGGCCATTTCCGCCTATCTTGAGGCCGCGCAAGTATTACGCCTGCCCGAAACACGCGACTTTGCGCTGCTTACCCTGGATCGTCTCCTCAGCGAGGGCTGGGATAGCGAGCGCGGTCTGGCTCACGTGATTGCCTACTCCGAGCAAGGTCTGGGCGCCGGTCGCAGGCGGGTCCCTGGATTGTTGGACGATTACGCCTTCCTGGCAAATGCCTCGCTGGATGGCTGGCTGGCCACGGGCGATATCAAGTACTATCGCGCGGCGAACGCCATCGCGGAGAGCATGGTCGAGAAATTCTTCGACTCCACCGGCGGAGGATTTTTCGATGCGGCTGTTCCTGAAGAAGCCTCGGGCGAAACCCCGCTGGGAGCCTTGACCGCCCGGCGCAAGCCGCTGCAGGATTCGCCCACACCCGCGGGAAATCCCGCGGCAGCCGCCGTTCTGCTCCGTCTTGAATCGCTGGGCGGAAACCCCGATTTCCGCGCCAAGGCCGAAGACACTTTAGAAGCCTTTGCGGGAATCGTCGAGCACTTCGGCCTCTACGCCGGGACCTACGGATTGGCGCTGGAGCGTTTTCTGCTGCCGCCCCTGCAGATCGTCGTCGTAGGAGAGGATGAGCAGGCCGCCAGCTTGGATCTCGCGGCCACCTTCCGTTTCGCTGCCAACAAGAGCGTGATTCGTTTAAGCCGCGCCCAGGTAAGAGGCGATCTGCCGCCGCTCTTGGCGGAGACATTGCCTCTGCTGCCTCAGCTCAATGCAAACGCCAGCTTCGCCATGGTGTGCAAAGGCTCTTCCTGCCTGCCCCCAGTCACCGTCCCGGAGGAACTCCTGAACTTGCTCCGGGAGTAGATGCCTGAGAGTTTTCATTTTTTGAAGCTCCTCCTTTCAACAAATCCTGCGTGCCCCAAGGGTGGGAGAGCACAAGGGGGTGAAATTGGGTTGAGGAAGGCTTGGTTGCAATTACACCTAACTTTGTCATCTCGACCGGAGCGAAGCGGAGTGGAGAGATCTGCGGTTTGTGGGTACGTAACCGCGGATACCTTTCACTCCGCTTTGCTCTCACTCAGATCTGGAAAACCGCAGATCTCCACTCCGCTCCGGTCGAGATGACAAAGTTATGGTACTGGCGCTAGAAACTGACCTCAATGATTGTCGAGAGAGCGAAGCACAGAAGAGAGATGACAAGATTCTTCTATTCGGCTCTACTTTTTAGATCCGTAAAGTGCGATCCCTTCGAACCTGGATCTCAACCGAGCTTCTGCCCAGTTCAGAGTGAGATACCTCGATCTTGATTCGCCCGCTACGGCCGGGCAGTGTTTTGATCCATACAGCGCCCACGCCACCGCTGTCCGACAGGTGAAAGGGGTTGTCGCCTACAATTGCTCCCGGCCCTTCAAGATGAAGGATGACATCGCCTCCTGCGAACGGGCGAGATGCGCCAAACTTGTCGATGGCTCCAAACGCCACACGTGTGGCGTCCGATCCGTCGCCCTGGAGACTCCATATCGTCGGCATGCAGCCAAAGCCGGTCAGTGGAATTATCGGCTGAAAACGATCGCGACAGTACCTGGCCGTTGCCTATATATCCGTCAATGCGAAGCTCCGGCTTATTTGCCCCATCCATCTTGAGATCGGCAAAAAAAGGCGGATATTTGATATGGGGAAACCCGGCGCGATTGGGATGGAGCACCGCGCGCCGTTTGCCATCGACCGACAACTCAAGCCGGTCGCAATTGGAGTAGATAGCCGCCTTCTCTCCTGGCCCGAAGGGAGTATGAGGACCGAAATCCCAGTAGAAGGCCGGTTCAATGACCGGCCTTATTTTTGGATCGACCTGCGCCAGGTAAAACGCCGCACCCAGCTTGGGGATGCGGAAAACATCGGCTACGCCGGGACACTTCACTCCGGCATACGCATTCTTCAGGCTGGCATAGTCGAACCCGCACCATGCGATAACTCCGGCATTGCGGGGGTTGACCGCGCCCTTGCTGTGCGCCTGAGCATGCAGTAGCGCCTGCTGCGCCTGGAGCGAGGGATCGCCCGCCCGCCGGTATGTCCGGCGGAAGCCTTTCCCTGCGCTGTAGTCGAACTGTCCCACTGCTTCGGCGACCATATACGGCACTCCGGGCAAGGGTTCTCTTATGCCCACGCTTCCGTCGGGAGCCGCATGATAATCGTCGAATGCAAACACGTCCTGATGCCACTCCTCGCGCCAGGTCTTGAGCGAAGAAGGTGTCATGGTCCCGGATGTGGGGCGGGAATCATCCAGCGACTTTGCGATCTGCCGTGTGCGGCGGTAAAGAGCGGGATTGTTGCGGGACTCGTTGACCCGGACGCCCCAAATGACGATCGAAGGGTGATTGCGGTCGCGGCGCACCATCTCCTCGACATTGCCGAGCGTCAGATCCTGCCAGCTTTGGTCGCCGAGATACTGCCAGCCCGGGATCTCTTCCCAGACCATCAACCCAAGTTCGTCGCATGCATCCAGAAACGCCTCGGATTGCGGATAGTGGGAGCAACGGACAATATTGCAGTTGAATTTGCGGCGAAGAATCTCCGCGTCACGGGATAACATGCGGCGGGGCGCCGCGAAACCGGCATATGGATACAGTTCATGCCGGTTCAGTCCAAAAAGCTGGAGCCGGCGGCCGTTCAGAAAGAAGCCGTCAAGATCGAAGCGCGCTTCGCGAAATCCAACCCGCGTGCGGTAATCGTGCAGCGGCTTATCGTTCACAAAAAGTGTTACCAGAAGCTCGTAGAGATAAGGCTTCTGCACGTCCCACAGAGTTATGTTCCCAAGGTTGCTCAAACTCAGGTCAACTTCGCTGTCAGCTTTCTTGAGTTCCACGTTTTTCGAGACGCTGGCGACGGTGCGGCCTTTATCCCGCAGAATTGCCGCCAGGCGAACGGAGGCGGCCGTGGTTGTCCCGGCATCGATGCGGCAGGCAACTTCCAGCCGGCGCTTCGAGTCGAGAACGTTGACCGGTTTGGCGAAGACATCGCGGATGAAGATAGCGGGAACCGCACGCAGACTGGCTGATCCGCAGATGCCTCCCGGAAGCAGATAATCGACGGACTCCGGCCCCTGTGGAGAGCCGGCAGGCGGAACATTCAGCCACCGGGAATCCACTGCGACCGAAAGAATGTTGTCTTGTTCCTTGACCAGACCGGTGATTTCATACTCAAACGGCAGGAAGCCGCCGAGATGCTGCGGCAGAGCGCGGCCATTCACCGCCGGAGTGGCGCCGGCCATGATCCTGTCGAAATGCAGAAAGAGCCGCAACCCTCTCAGCTCCGGCCGCAGCGCGAGATGGCGACGGTAAAGCCAAACATTTTCCCAGGCCGCCGGATTCCAATTCTGCCAGGAGAGTGGAACCACGCAATGCGGCAGCGTTATTCGGGAGAACGCGGCTTGATCGGAATCCGGCTCCCAACCACCAAACAACCAGTCTTGATCCAATGAGAAGATGCGGTGGGCGGGGCCGTAATCTCCGGCGGACGGTTGCCTGTTCGCGCCCCAGGCTTTAAGCACGGGCGCGGAGAGCAGCGCAGCAGCAGCAGCTGAGCCGCCTCGGATAAAGCCGCGCCGGGAAATACAATGGTCCACTTTTTTAATCAACTGCTTTACCTTTTTTCAGCAAAGAAATTCCGCCATTATTTTCGCGTGAATTCATCGAAAACGTTGATGGCGGGGAGCGCGTCTCCATTATCGGCAAACAAGCCCCGATCCCGGAGAGGTTTCTCTTGAGGGACGGCAGGTTCCCACCAGAACAATCCCATGCCGAGATTATCCGGAGTCTGCTGCACAATCTGGTTCACCGCATGCAGCCACTCTTTTTGACCTTCCGGCGTTTCAGGAAAGGGCGGATTGGGCTGCTTGCTGAAAGGCTTCCAGGGATAAGAAACCTCGGCCAGGACGATCTCCTTATGATAGGTGGTAGCCATCTCATATAGATTCTCGCGGAGATCGTTCAAATTTCCTTGCCACCAGGGATGATACGACTGCCCGATAACATCGAAGCGCACGTCATAGGACAGCAGTTTGTCGAAAAAAAGATGGGTGGACTTCCAGTCGGCGCCGCGATCGATGTGAATCATTATCAAGGGCCTCGGCTCGTTTCCATGACCCGCGTCCACGCCGTTGATTCCAGCCTTGACTAAGTCCGCGTAATGATCCCAGTTTTCCGGAAGCCTGCCGTCCGGAAACAGCATGCCATGGGTGGTCTCGTTGCCGATCTGCACCATGTCCGGGAGAACGCCTGCTTTGCGGAAAGCTGCAATGGTATCGCGCGTGTATTCGAATACCTGATTCACCAACTGCTCGTGCGGCATGGCGGCCCAGGCGGCAGGCGTAAATTGTTTGCCTGGAGCAGCCCAGGTATCGGAATAGTGAAGGTCCAAAAGAATCTTGAAACCAAGCTTCTTGGCCATCTGCGCCGAAGCAATGGTGTAACTGAGATTACTCAAGAGAATAGTTGGATTGACGAAGAGCCGCAGCCGCACCCAGTTATAACCGTGGTCCTTCAATATCTGCAGCGCGGGTTCAGGCTGGCCGTTGTCTTTGAAGACAGTCCCCTGATCCTGCGCCTGTTTTACATACGATACGTCCGCGCCGATGATGTATTGCGCCTGGGCCACGCCGCTCAAGGTAAATAGAAGAGTCAGGAAGAGTGTCATACAGAAATTCTTTGGCATTGCAGGATCTCCATGCTTGGTCGCGATGCTCTAGCGTCTTCACTGCTTCTGCCCTTCTTATCCGTCCTTGCCTTTCTTTCTGTCAGTCCCGAAGGGAATCTGCTTTTCGTGTTCGCAGCGCCGTTATCATGCCAGAGAGACCAGAAGCAGATTCCCTGGGGGAATGACAGCAAGAAAAGCAACTGCAAATAGAGAAGGCTGCGCCGAAAGCTCACCTCATCCCCCGCTCAGGGTGTCATAGAGCGGCTGTGCCGGGGTCACAATCGGTTCCTCCCGCGCTACTGAGATCGCGAGAATTCGAATCGTCTCCTCTGCGGGCAAAGTCAGCGTTCCGGCGCCCGGCGGCAAGTTCATCCCGTATGCGAAGAGATAACTGTAGGCATAAGGCTGATTGAGCCCCTGGGGAGTGTGATAGTGGTCGGCATACCAGGCGACCGCCGCACGCTTGATGTAACCAGGCCGCAGCCCCAGGTAATCTTCCGGATAACGCGGCGACCAGGTAGGCGATCCGCGATCGGCCAGGTCCCAGGTGGCATGGTTCGCCGAGACGGCCCAATTCTTCCGCAAAGCGACCTGCTGCGAAGGGTTCCTCCCCACAGTCACAGAATCCGGTTTTGGCTTCCAGAGGCGGGTATCCCACTGTCCTATGAATCCGCCCCAGTCCTGAACCGTGACCTCAATCGGATCTTCACCGGCATGGAAGACCGCACGCTGATCGCCGGCAGCAGACGCGGCCAATACATAGACCCGGTTGTAGTCACCTGAAGGCAGCTTGATCGCCTGTCCCTTGGCCGTGACTGCATTGGGCTTGCCCGCACCCGCGGGAGCCAGGCGAAAGTCTACCCCATTGAAGTTCAGATCGGTGGGCAGCATCTCAGCCGGCAGAGCATCTCCCTTCTGGTTGAATCCTCCAGTCGATTGGGTGTCGTTCTCGCTGGCCGCAGCAAGGTCATACTGGAGTGAAACCGCTTGGGACGCAACGCTGCCGACTCGAACAGGAGGCGCACCCAGCCGCAATGCAAAGGTGCGCGGCTGATATGGAGCAAAAGAAGTTTGCAGTACTCCATCCGCGATCACCGCAGGACCAACCGGTTGTTCCTGCCCATCGACTTCGCGCGCCTCGCTTACTGGCCCGGCAAACTTCACCTCAGCGCGCGCAGTCGCATTTCCATTCAACCCAACCAGACGAAGAATGACTTCATCGCCAATCTCGGCTTTTTTGAGGGAGAGAATGCGGATCTGCGGATTGCTCACGCTTACCAGCGACCAACTCCGGCCGAGCCCGCCTGCGTGTTTTGCTGTTCCAAACGCCAGCAGAGGTGTGCTCAGACGATAGGCCTGCCAGTCCGTCTGGCCCTGCCGCCAGTCACCGGAATGCCCGGCAATGCCGAAGAGGATTTCGTGATGGCCCCAATCCTGATTCAACTGATCGGTGTATGCATAGTGACGAGCAGGATCGCGGTCCGGCGGCAGCCCGGGAGTGCGCATCAGAGTCAGGCGAAGGGTATGATCGTCGCGCTTGTCCGAAGCATTCTTGACATCGGTAAGAATAGTGGCTCCGTAGGAACCGCTCGCGTCCGTGAGATCCACCCAATAATGCGAAGCCACCTCGAACTGACGTGGTTCGGCGGTGGGACGCTGGATGGTTCCAACCTCCCAGTTGTAAGTAGCCATTCTGTTGACGGCTGAGAGAGGAATAACTGCTTTGAGGTTCGCAGACAGCGTCCTCCAGTCAATTGCACCGCTGAACTCTACCCGATTTCCTGGATCGCCCGCCGACAGCCGAACAGTTTCGACGAACTTCGATCCTTCGGTTTCACGGGTAACTTCGACGGCCACACGTACCGGGCCTTGCTCTACAATTCGAATTTTCGCCGGTCCGCCAACGTAAGCGCGCGGAGCCGCCTGCTCCTGATCGAATTCCATATTCCAGGCCGGATACTGAGTGGGCGCATCAGTGGATATGGCCAGCCGGATGGGCCCGGAGAGCAGGTCTTTTGCCAGCCGCTTGTCGAAGATGCTGACAACATCGCCCTCCGGATTAAGTTCGACCCTGTAACGTGCGTTCTCGAGCGATGATTCCGTCACCTTCAGCTCCGGCGATTTCTTGAGCGATCGCGCGCGCCGAATCTCATACACCGAATAGCCGACTGACGGAACTTTGGCCAGAAACAACACTTTCCCGTTTTCGACCTGTGAAGGGACCTTCTGCCCATCGGGTCCGACGGCCTCGACGGCGTTCGGCATACCTTCATGAAAAGGAGATCTCAGCTTCCACGACATCTTCGCGCGCGATATTGAGAGAGTTGTAAACGACTACAGGTATTCCTTTCACCTGCGTGTCCAGTGCGGACGCCACAGCCTGGGTCGCACTGGTGAGCACATCGGAGAACTGGTTCAGTGCAATCACGTCATCGTTCTGCGCGAACTCGTAAGCGCGGGGAGTCGCCGTCCCGCCAGCGGTATCGTGAAATTGCCCACCCAGCACCAGCATCCAGGCGTCATTCAAGCGTTTCTGCGGGTAAGAACGCGTCCCCATCCAGGCGGCTGCTATCGAAGCCTTCTCCGCCGCGTCGGCCAGGATTTCGTTCTTGCGATTCCAACGTTTGTGGTAGGCCTGAGAGGTGAGTGAGCCCGCCGAGTGATTGATCAGCTCCAGATCGCCTTTGTATCTCGGCATCCTCGATGTCATCCCCGGCTTGATGTCAAGGAACATCTGGGCGGCAGTCGAGGAGATGACGTTAACCGGACCGTCGCCCACCCGAACCGGAGCGCCCGGGGCCTCAGCGGCGGCCGAGCCTGAAACCGCTTCCTGCGTGCTCTCACTCTTACCAATAGGAGGGAGGACGGCCGTGCCCCTGGTAACAATGGCTTCGAGCAGCCTCACTGTCTCTTCATCGGTGCCGCCGCCATTGTCGCCGATGCCAATATAGTGATAGCCGGCATAGACTCCGGTTACTTTCCCATCTAACTCAATGCTCTTGACCCAGTCCGTATCATCTTCGATCTCTCTGGCGACTCGTCCAGTTATCGGGCCAGTTACGTTGGGCGCAGAAACAGGAGGCGTTTTGCTGATGTCCCAGCGGATCCTGCTCCCGTAGCGGCCGGGATTGAGCGCCGCCAGCACAGCTTTGCCGTCAGGACCTACCCAAAGTCCCACATTGAAAGGTATGCCTTCCGGCGTCTCTTCGGGAGAATCCGGTCCTCCAACAAGAGGCGCCGGCTGCCACGCCGGGCTCAATTTCTGGGTTGAAAATCCCTTAACCCCGGCGTGTGCCAGGATCGTAGGTAGCGACGCCGGAAATCCAAAACAATCCGGTAACATGTATTCGCAGCTGGCCTTGCCGAACTCCTTTCGAAAAAACATATTGCCATAGAGAATCTGGCGAAAAATGGACTCGGCGCTGGGCAAATTCACATCGCCCTCTTCTACGGAAGACCCCGCCGGGAACCAGCGGCCCATGGCGACATACTGTTTCAACTTTGCGTAGTCGGCCGGATAGTATTCCTTCATCAGCCGGTAGCGATTGGCGCCCGTCCAGTTGAAAATATAGTGCGGATACTTATCTATGTAGTAGAAATTCACCCGCATAGTCTTGAGCAGGTATTCACTGATGGTCTGCGGAAACTCCCAGCGCCATTGTGTATCCAGATGCGCGTAGGGAACTACATAGAGTGTGCACTGTTTGCTTATGTCCGGAAGGCCCATGGTCTGGCTATCTGCCGCTACAGGTAGCAGGAAGGCCATACCGTCCAGCAGAGTGGTTCCGGCCGCGGTGAGACCCACGCCTTTAAGAAAGCCTCGCCGGGAAATACCTTTGGCCGGTTGTGGGAGTGAGTCAGATTGTGACATTCGGTCCTTCCATGGGAAGTTGTCTACTGATGCGATTGCTGGCTCGTTTCAAGTGGTCCCAACGGGTGAACACCCAACTCATGACAAAAATCTTGGGCCGAGCTAGAGCATTGTTACTCTAGGGTAGACCGAATAGAAGAAAGTTTGTCATCTCGACCGGAGCGAAGCGGAGTGGAGAGATCTGTGGTTTACTCCCGAGCATAACCGCAGATCTCTCCACTCCGTTCTGCCAACGTTTGTGAACTCCCACCCTTGCTACGCAAGGATGGGTACCCTAGCTCTGTTTGAAGTATGGATCCAAAACCGCCACCAATCGAGGGTGCCCCATATCTGGCGCGCTCTTTGCGCCAGATGTGGGAAACCGCAGATCTCTCCACTTCGCTTCGCTCCGGTCGAGATGACAAAGTTAGGTGTAGTTGCCAACCAAGCCTTCCTCAACCCGATTTTCATCCCCTTGGGTGGGCCGCAGGCCCATGAACGCTCCGGTCGATGACAAAACTTATTGTTCCTGGTCCAGTTTAGTGTTGAGAACGGTATAGAGCCGCTACCGACGCTCCAACTCAGAATGTGAACTTCGTCGCCAGCTGCATATTTCTCGGATCTCCAGCGCCTGAGATCTGACCATAGCTCGTACTGGTTAAGCTGGTGTTAGGACCATTCAGGTTGGTATGGTTCAGAGCATTGAATGCCTCCGCGCGGAGCTGCAGTTGCGCCTTATCTCCGATGCGTATGTTCCGCATGAACGCGAGCGTCAGCAAATATGTACTGGGACCATAGATGGAGCCTGGCGCCGCGTTTCCCGGCCGTGCCTGGGATGTGGGAACCTCGGCAAAGGCCGCTGTATTGAAATATTGGGTGATTGTTTGCGGTCCTGCGTTGGGATTTCCCACTCGGTCAGGCCGGTCCGGCGCCGGGGATCCGCTGGCCAGAAGGCCTACGCCGCCAGGATCGACCGACCCCGCGGCGGGCGATGACACTCCCCCCGAAAGTATGTTCACAATGCCCGAAAATTGATAGCCTCCGAGAAGATATCCGGGAACGCCATGCTGATCCCTGTAGAACGGCAGTTCATACACGAACTGGGCCGCAAACATGTGATTTCGTTGAAAGCTCGAAGGACCGTAGTCGGCGGCGAGGTCATAGACGTTCTGGGCGCCTCCAATACCCAGCGCTCTGGACCAGGTGTAGCTGGCTCCTAACTCCGAATCTCCGGCAAAGCGTTTTCTTACCTGAGTCTGCAATGAGTTATAGCTGGAGCTGAATATAGGCATTACTGTGCTGATGTCTCCATATCCGAGATATGGCCTGATCTGGTTTAGCTGCGGCGTGTTTGAGGCTGTGATTCCGCCGGCGGCGGCGATGCGGGCAGCGACGTAGGCGCCAGGAATTGGTTGGTTGGTGTCGATCGATTGGGCGATATGCCTGCCTACATTGCCGGTGTAAGCGACATCGAGCAGAATGTTCCCCGAGAACTCCTGCTGCACATCGAAATTATAGTTTTGGAGGTAAGCACTCTTGCTGTCTACGCCGAGAGCTCCGAGGGCAGCAGGAGTATTCTGGCTGGCCACGCCGCTTGGATCGTCAAAGGAAACATTGGTGCCGCTGACCGAAATGGCGACTGGAGGATTGCCTGTGGGCGTGTCCGTCCATATGCCCGGCCACAGGTAATAGATGCCATACCCACCGCGAATGGCGGTCTTGCCATTCCCGAATGCGTCCCAGGCAAAACCGAAGCGGGGCGCAAAATTCAATTTCGGCTGCGAGGCGACTTTTCTGCCAAAAGGCGAATTTTCTCCGGGAATGATGATGCCATTGAGTGGATTGTAGGCTGGATTCGGCTTCCCGCCTCCTTTGCATGGAGCGGTGAGGCAGATATATCCCGTGTTATCGATGGTGGGCGCATTTGCGGGATTATAAAGATTCGGATCGAAGTTTGTGATCGCGAGCAGCGATTGCGTGGGCTGCCTCCAGTAGCTGTAGCGGATCCCGGCGTTCAACACCAGGCGCGGGGTGACTTTCACATTGTCCTGCGCATAGGCCTCGAAGACCGAAGAGCTGTACCTTTCCGGCACAATGGTGTTCTGCTGCGAGAAGCTGGTTGCATAGCCGATCAGGAAGTCGGCAAATGACTGGTTGTAAATAGCCTGGGCGTTACCAGTCGAGGAGGGCGCCGTGAACGTGAAGCCTCCGTTGTTTCCGTCGTTGAAATTGTCATAGGCCGAAGATAATTTTTCCGCATTGATTCCAAAAAGGACGTTATTCCTGCCCATAACGTGGGTGACGTTGACGAATTCCTGGAGGATAGGGTTGATCCTGTCCAGCGGGCCTGGCGAGTTCAATTTGAACCCGTCGATGGTTACAGTCGGGATCTTGCTATCGAGAACAGGGTAGGGAAGCTTGAGGCTGGCGACGAAATCGGGTGCGTTCGCCGGAGACAGCAGTCCGATGATATGGGTATTGTCATAGCTCCTCAGATGGGAGACACCGCCTTCAATCACCCAGGATGGCGAAGGAACGATGGTCACATGGCCTAGGATGTCCTGGGCCCCGGATTCCGCTGTCGTGGTAGCCAGGCCGGGAATTGACTGCGTGTTGCCGCCGATGCCTTCAGGCGCAATCTGGCTATAGGGGTCATTCATGAAGCGGACGAATACTTGCAGCTTTTCTCCGAAGGCATGGTCCACTCTCGCAAGGGTCTGGCTTTCATTCAAGATCCCGTTGAAGGAAGACAGCAGGCTCTGAGCATTGTCGGGGTTATTGGGGAGGGGGATTTTGTCGATTACATCGTTTAAAAAGGCGCGGGCCGCAGGCGATATATTGGTTACGGTTTTCGACGTGGCCGTGCACTTACCCGCGGCGTTATAGCTTATGCACACCGCTGTAGAAAATATCCCTTGACGTTCGGCTTGGGTGGGAACATTCGAAGTAGAACTGGTCGCTGCCTGCGCGCTGCGAAGGAACTCTCCGGAGACGAAGAAGAAGGTGTTTTTCTTGGTGCTCTCGAGCAGCCTGGGGATGTAGAGCGGTCCGCCAATCGTATAACCAAAGTCGTTATAGCGAAACGGGGTTCTGGCAAGTCCGGCCTTATTGGGAAAGTAGCCGTTGGCATTGAGCAATTGATTGCGAAAAAATAGATAAGCGCTCCCGTGGAACTGGGTTGTGCCGGACTTTGTCACCAGGTTTACGATGGCGGCGCCATTGCCTCCATATTGCGCGCCGTAGTTATCTCTGAGGAGATTGACCTCCTGAAGGGCGTCCACGCTGGGGTACATCCCCAGTATGGTGTCCTCGTCGTGGTTGAGAAAGTCCGCCCCATCGAGGAAAAATCCATTGGATCCATGCGCTTGCCCGTTCACGGAGAAAGTGATGTCGTTGTTGCCGCCGGTAACCCCCACAGGACCCCGGCTAATGGTTCCCGTGCCGGCGTTCACGCCCGGTTGCAGCGAGAGAAACTGCAGGAAGTTTCTCTGGTTGAGCGGCAGTTCGGTGACCTCTTTTTGCGGGATAAGCGTGCTTGCGGATGCGTCCTCCAAAGTCGGCGCGACGCTCGCTCCGGTCACCGACACCTTCGTGGTGACAGAACCGACTCGCAAGGTGATATTGATGGGAATTGCCTGATCCACATCGAGGGCGATGGCCTTGATCTCAGTAATCTCAAAGCCCTGCGCCTGTGCCGTCACCGTGTAGGTTCCGGCGAGCAATGAGGGAGCCGCGTAACGCCCCCCACGGTCGGTGGATAACTTGCGGACGATCAGCGCCGTATCGGAATTCGCGATGGTGACGGTTGCGTCGGGAATTACCGCGCCAGCGGAATCCATGACAATTCCGTTGATTGCTCCGGTCAGATTTTGCCCTGGGGCCACCCCGGCCGCACAAAAACACAGCATTACAATCGCTGGAGTCAGCCATACATTCCTGAACCTGTACCGTGTCGATTTGTTCATCCGTCTTCTCCCGAGGAACTTTGCGGCAAAAGCAAGGGGATTTTGAGCGCGAAATACCATCGATGCTGCGACCTTCTGGAACCTATAGCAATAGATTACAATCTGTCAATAGGGGATTGAATTTTAGCGACTCATATCTCGACCGGAGGATCATGGGCCTGCGGCCAACCCAAGGGGGACGAAAATCGGGTTGAGGAAGGTTTGGTCGGCAATTACACCTAACTTTGTCATCTCGACCGGAGCGAAGCGCAGTGGAGAGATTTGCGGTTTCCCACATCTGGCGCAAAAAGCGCGCCAGATAGGGGGCACCCTCGATTGGTGGCCCTTTTGGATCCATACTTCAAGCAGATTTAGGATGGGAGACCACAACTACTGGCAGAGGAGGCCTCCCAGGATGATTTTCGAGAGAGCGATCATGGGCTGGATTTGAACTGGCGATTTTTGGGTTATGAGCCGTTCCCGCATCGCGTAAGTTGCAGACTGTGCAGTATCGATGGCTGTCAAAAAGTACGCAAAAGTACCCTCCGGACACCCGTTTGGGAGTCAGTTGGGAGTGAATTTGACCGCTGGGTTCTCCGCGTTCAGTGCGCCGCAAAAGCTTATTTTTTGACCCCATAAGGGGGGTGTAGTGGGGATGTTGTCGATGACTCCGGCGATGTAGGACACGCGCCCAGCCATCGCGTTGAGGATTCAGTGCGCCGCCCGGCGTGATGCTGGACGGTGTAAGACGCGATCAGCTACTGCACGGCGATGGTAGTGTTTGTGGACGTTGTGAGCTTCGAGTTGGCTCCGTCCGTTGCCGTCACGGTAAATGTATAGCTGCCCGCGGTTGCTGCCACCGTGCCCGGTTGCGCAGATTGCGGGCTCTGGCCTCCTCCGCAACCTATCGCTCCCGCGGCAACAATGACCAACAGTACCATCAATGCCGATGCCCAGCGATGACGCCGCGATGGTACGCCAAAGATGATCAGAGCTGCCAAAAGCGAACCTCCGCCGCCAATGTGCCAGAAGTCCAGTCGTGCTGAAGGAGAGGCTGCAGCCGTGTTCACAGTCAGCACGGCGGTTCCGCTTCCACCGGCTGCAAGGTTCATGCTCACCGGATTCAGGCTGCACGTGGGTGGACTCTGTGCACCTGCCGGAGAAGCAATCAGGGAACAACTCAGGTTCATCGTTCCCGAATATGTGCTGCCGGCCGCCAGAGTGACCTTCCCTGTAGCACTCGACCCCGGAGAAACCGGAGAAAGAGAGATCGCCGACATCACAAACCGAGCGATGGTGACAACAGCTGTTGAGCTTCCCGTCGCATAGGTTTGATCCCCTGAGTAAGCAGCCGTCAACGTATTGGCGCCGCTGCTCAAACTTCCCGGCGCAATTGTGAAGCTGGCCGTCCCACTGGACAGGGTCTGCTGCGCGCTGTAGGCGCCACTCGACAGTGAAACGGTTCCAGTCGGCGTGGCTTGCCCGCTTACACCCGATACCGAAACCGTCACTACAACGCTTTGCAGGTCGGTAATGATCGCAGTGGAAGGCTGCGTGGTAATGGTCGGAGCGGTTGTGCCTATCGCTTGCGTAACGGTTACGTTAGCCGATTGGGTTGCGGCTGTGTATGTGCCGGCTGCGGAAGCGTCGGGCGTATAAGTCACGCTGAGAGTATTGTTACCCACCGGTAGCGTTCCTGCTCCCAGCCTGAATGTCGTTGAGCCCGCGGCCAGCGTTTGTTGACTGCTATAGCTTCCGCTGGTCAGCGTAACCGAGCCGGTCGGCGTGGCATTGCCGCTTCCTCCGCTGACCGTCGCCGTCACCGTCAACGCCTGCGCCGTCGTGACGCTTGAAGAGGACGGAGTCACGGAGACCGTCGGCGTCAGCTTTCCTGGCGTGGTCACTGTCACTGAGCTCGATCCGGAGGCGTTGTTATAGGTCGATGAACTGGAGGAGTCAGGCGTGTAGCTCACTGTCAGCGTGTCGGCGCCGGTTGCCAGCGATCCCGCAGGGATACTGATTGTGGCGCTTCCACTGCTGAGTGCCGCCGCTGAGTTGTAGCTTCCGCTGGTCAGCGTAACGGAGCCGGTCGGCGTGGCATTGCCGCTTCCTCCACCGACCGTCACCGTCACCGTCAGCACCTGCGCCGTCGTGACGCTTGAGGAGGACGGAGTCACCGTCACCGTGGGCGTGACGATTTCTGCAGTCAGTCCCGTTGTAGCTGAAACGCTGGATTTGTAGCTGCTGTCTCCGGGGTAGCTTGCCTCAACATTGTGCGTTCCGGAGCCAGCCGGTGAGATGCCGGTTGCTGTCGCTGTCGCAGCCTGTGTCAGCTGCGAAGTGAGAACGCTAACGTTGTTGCTGTAGCTATTCGCGACTGCTAGATCCTGCGTGCCGTCCCCGTTGAAGTCCCCAACCGCTATCCAATCGGGATTCGAGCCCGTCGATTGGCTGCTTGCTGAGCCGAACGTCCCGTCCCCGTTTCCGAGCAGAATCGTAACCTTGGCGGTATATTCGTTCGCGGCAACCAGGTCGGGCTTGCCATCTCCGTTTAGGTCTGCGACCGATATGGAAACGGCAGTGCCCGCGACTGGACTCGTCGTCGCTGGTGTGAACGTCCCGTCTCCATTGCCCAGCAGAATCGTAACGGACCCGTCATAGTTGCCGGTTGCCAGGTCAGGCTTGCCGTCCAGGTTGAAGTCTCCAACGACGACCGCATAGGGAGCGAGACCTGTCGCAGGACTCGGCGCCCCGGTAAATGATCCGTCGCCGTTCCCCAACAGAATCGTCACGGTGTTGCTACCGCTGTTCACCGCGGCCAAGTCCGGGATGCCATCTCCGTTGAAGTCTGCGGAGACTAGCGACCTCGGCCGACCGCTCGTTTGCGCACTCAGGGGAGAGGCGGTAAAGGTGCCGTCTCCGTTGCCCAGCAGAACGGTGATGGTGTTGATCTCGGCGTTGAGCACGGCCAGATCCAGGATGCCGTCGCCATTGAAGTCCCCGACGGCCATCGACTCGGGTTGGGAGCCGGTTTCCGGACTTGAGGCAGCAGCCGTAAACGTACCGTCTCCGTTGCCGAGAAGGATGGTCACGTTATTGCTGCTGAGGTTGGCGACGGCCAGGTCGGCTTTGCCATCTCTGTTGAAATCCCCCACCGCCACGAAGGAGGGGTCAGTACCCGTTTGCGGGCTCGAGGCAGCGTCAGTGAACGTGCCGTCCCCTTTCCCCAGCAGGATGGTCAGCGTATTGCTGCCTGCATTCGCCACCGCCATATCGAGGATGCCATCTCCGTTGAAGTCGCCGACCGCGATCGACACCGGTTGCGTGCCCGTGGCAGAGGACTGGGAACTCTGCCAATTGAGAGTCGCCACGCCGTTGCCCAGCGCCGCACTCCCCAGAGTGGAGTTCGTGTTACTCGTATCGAGGAAAGACACCGTTCCGCCAGGGGCAACCGGTCCTTGTCCCGTCACGGTGGCGGTCAGCGCGTAATCGCCTGGATTCCCGCTCTGGGCGATGGTCGTTGTCGACGCCTGTGAGGCGGTGACTGTCAGATTCGACGCGGCTGAGGAATCCCGCCGGCGCCATGGGTGCCGGCGAAAACTGCCTTGTAGCTGTGGCTCCCCATTCCCGGGATGAACTGAAGAGTCGCCGTCCCCGCGCTCGTCAACTGCGCGCTGCCGGCCAGATGGATTGGATCGCAGTACGTTGCTGTCGCATCGCAGAAGTTCACCTGCCCGGTGGTGAGTGCCGTGGACCCGGCGCTTACCGCAGCGGCTAGCGTCACCACCGTACCTGAGGCGACGGAGGTGACCGGACTGCCGGCCGCAGACACTTGCAGGGTTGTTGAGCTGGAGCCCGGCGCCGCCGCCCCGAGTGTCACAACCAGAGATGCCGCTGCGGTCAGAGATCCTGAAGTAGCTGTGATGGTAACTATTGAGGTTCCGGTCGCTGCCGTATTGCTGGCCGTCAGAGTGAGAACGCTGGCTTCGGTGCTCGTCGGATTCTGAGAGAACGTCGCGGTCACACCATTGGGCAGACCGGTGGCTGCGAGGCTCACATTCCCACCGAATCCATATTGAGGAAACACGGCGACGGTTGATTCCCCGGAACCGCCTGGCGCCAGATTGATTTCACCGGGGGCATCGATGATCGTAAAGTTCGGTGCATTGACGGTCAGGCTGAAAGTCGCCGATGACGTCACACTTCCAGAGGTGCCTGTGATTGTGACGATCGCGTTCCCCGGCGCCGCCGTGCTGTTCGCTGCCAGCGTCAACGTGCTGTTCCCGGTGGATGGGTTGGGAGAAAACGATGCTGTGACTCCATTAGGCAGCCCCGACGCGGCAAAGGTCACGCTTCCGGTAAATCCCCATTGCGGGGACACATAGATCGTGGCGGAGGTAGAGCTGCCCTCGTTCATAATTGCGCTATAGGGCGACGAGGAGACCTTGAAGCTCGGCGCATAAATTACCAGAGACACCGGGGCCGTCACAGTCTGGGCTCCGGAGGCGCCGGTAATGGTCAGGGTGTATGGTCCCGGAGGTGCCGAGCTGCCGGTAGTCAGCGTCAACGTGCTGCTCCCGGTGGACGGGTTGGGAGAAAAGGATGCTGTCACCCCACTGGGGAGGCCCGAGACGGAAAGGTTCACGCTTCCGGTGAAGCCATACTGTGGATACACATTGACGTAGGTGGTGCTGGAGCTCCCCTGGCCAACGATGATATTTCCCGCGGAGATGGTGAAGCTCTGCGCATAAATTCCCAAAACGAGGGGTGCAGTCGCGGTCTGGGTTCCGGAGGTGCCGGTGATGGTCAAGGCGTACTGTCCCAAAGCCGCCGCGCTGCTGGCCGTCAGCGTCAGCTGGCTCTCCGTGTTCGCCGGGTTGGGAGAAAAGGATGCTGTCACCCCGTTGGGAAGGCCCGAGACGGAAAGATTCACATTGCCACTGAATCCATACTGTGGATTCACAAAGACGTAAGCGGTGCTTGAACTCCCCTGGCCTAAAGCTACAATTCCGGCACTGGAGAGCGTGAAGCTCGGCTTATAGATCCCCAGTGCGATCGTTGTCGTAACGGTCCGGGTTCCCGAGGCGCCGGTTACGGTGAGTGTGTATTGGCCCACGGCAGCGGCATTGCTGGCCGTCAGCGTCAGCTGGCTCTCCGTGTTCGCCGGGTTGGGAGAAAAGGATGCTGTCACCCCGGCGGGCAGGCCGGATACGGAGAGATTCACGTTCCCGGTGAAGCCATACTGTGGATTCACGTAGACGTAGGCGGTTCCGGAGGTCCCCTGCCCAAGACTCAAACCGGGACAGAAGAGAGAGAAGGTGGGCGCGTAGACACCAAGAGTCAGGGTCGTGGTCGCGGTCAGGCTGCCCGAGGTGCCGGTGATGGTTAGAGTTTGCGTGCCCAGCGGGGCAGAACTGCTTGCCGCCAAGGTCAGCGAGGTGTACCCGGTCGTCGGGTTGGGAGAAAACGACGCCGTTACTCCGCTGGGCAGGCCGGACACGGAGAGATTTACCTTGCCGGTGAAGCCATACAGTGGATTCACATCGACGTATGCGGTCGCGGAGCTTCCTTGTCCGACGCTTACAGTCCCCTGGCTCGAGAGCGTATAGCTCGGCGCATAGATCCCAAGACTCAGGGTCGTAGTCGCGGTGAGATTGCCCGAGGTGCCGGTAATCGTCAGCGTCTTCGTACCCACGGCGGTAGAACTGGCCGCCGTCAACGTCAACATGCTGGAGCCGCTGGCTGGGTTCGGATTCCAGAGGGCCGTCACCCCGCTGGCCAGCCCGGAGACGGAAAAAGTGACTTTGCCTGTAAATCCATACTGCGGGAGCACCGTGAAGTAGGCCGTGCTTGACATTCCCTGTCCGACATTCAAACTTCCCGCGCTCGAGAGCCTAAAACTCGGCCCAAATACGCCAAGCGTCAGGGTCGTAGTCGCAGTGAGATTACCGGAGGTACCGGTGATGGTCAGCGTGCTCGTGCCCGCGCTCGCGGTACTACTCGCTGTCAGGGTCAGCGTACTGCTTCTGGTCGCGGGGTTGGGAGAGAAGCTTGCAGTGACCCCGTTGGGCAGACCGGACACGGCAAGATTCACATTGCCGCTAAATCCATACTCGGGGAACACGTCGACAAAAGTGGTGCCCGACGTTCCCTGGCCTAGATTGAAACTGCCCGAACTGGAGAGCGCGAAGCTCGGCCCATGGATGGAGAGCGTCAGGGTGCTGGTCTGTGTCAGATTGCCGGAAGTGCCGGTGATGGTCAGCGTGCTGGTTCCCCCGCTGGCGGTGCTGCTCGCTGTCAGGGTCAGCGTGCTGGTGCCGGTCGTGGAAGTGGGTGAGAAAGAACCGGTCACGCCGCTGGGCAGGCCCGAGACCGCAAGGTTCACCGCGCCGGTGAATCCATATTGAGGTGTGACGGTAATCGTCGATGTTCCGGAACCGCCCTGGTTCACCCCCAGGACGCTCGGCGAAGCGGAAAGAAGAAAACTGGGCGCATGAACTCCGAACGTAATGTTGGTGGTTGCCGTCAGATTGCCGGAAGTGCCGCCGATCGCCAGCGTGGTTGTTGAGTTCGGCGCGGAACTGCTCGCCGTCAGCGTGAGCACACTGCTGCCCGACGTAGGATTGGCATTCCACGAAACTGTCACGCCACTAGGCAGCGGCGTGGTCACAGCCAGAGTGACGTTTCCGCTAAACCCGCCGGCGTCGGTCACGTTGATCGTGGTGGAAGTGGAAGCCCCCGGGTTTACCGAAACGGTGGTTGGAGTGCCCCGAATCCAGAACCCCGGCAGCTGCGGCCCGGCCAGATCGTCGATGAGGTGCGGCCCGGCGGCGCTCCCCCATCCGGTCACCAGATCATAGCCACTGACGGCGCTAAACCATACCGGCTGGTTCTCCGTGTCGTTGGTGCCGGACGTGATGTCGTGGAGATCGCTGCTGTACGTGGAACCCTCGGCGAGGGTATAGAGGGTCGGATTGAGGAAGCCCACTCCGCCTTTGGGTGCTGTGCCTGCCTCGACAGCCTGTTCATTGACCAGCGCCATGAACCCTGCCCAGCGCGGAGCTGCAAAGCTGGTGCCCGCCCATCCTCCCGCACAAGAGCCCATAGAACAGAGATAGTTGTCGAAATCCCCCTCCATGGCGACATCGGGCGCATTGCGCAGGGTGGCCGAACCGCCGTTGGGTGAGTTGGCCACGCCGCTCTGCCAGCCCGGAATCGCGATGCTATCCGGACTGATGCCGCCGCCGCTGCCGGCTCCCAGCGAATTCCAGGCTGCCTCTGAAGCCCACGTACCCCCGGGGCCATTCGTGGTCAGATGGGTGCCGCCGACAGCGGTCACGTACACGTCTTCAGCCGGGTAGAAAAATGGGCTGACCGAGAGATCCCAGGCGCCGGAATCGCCGGAGGCAGTGAAGAAACTCTGCCCCTGTGCGGCAAATTCCTCGAAGAACGCATCGTCCGTCGCCGGATCGTCGGGCCTCCAGCTCCACGAACAGCTGATTTGCTTGGCGATGTTCTCCGAGGCCATGGAGTTGAGGATGCTCGCGTCGTTTTCCACTCCGATGTACACGCGAACCTGGCTCAGCCCTGGAGCCATGCCGATGGCCTGAACGATGTCCAGCACTTGTTCGCCATCGTCCCCATCCGGTCCTCCCGAAGCGCCATCCAGCAAGACGTTATTGATGGCGACGTCGTAGCTTTGCCCGGCATTGCTGAACGTGCTGTTCACGTCGCTCAGGTCGTAGCCGCCAAACTCCAGAATACCTACCGTCTGACCGTTGCCATCGAGCGTTGTGCCACCATAGTAGGCCGCGCGCATGTCGCTGGCGAGATACGATCCCCCCGGGCCGGATCCGGAGATGTTCGCGGCTTCCTTCCCCTGCAGCGGCGGTATCAGCATCGGATGCGGCAGATTGAAGTTATTCAGGCCTGCGATGTGTGCGACGGGCACACTCAAGTTGAGCGACGGCTCACGATCCGGAGAGTAGAAAGTGCGATTCTCCGTGGGATGCCGATAGACATTCATCGTCACGTGGAAGGCATTGTCGATTTGGTCCACTGTGCCGCTGATGGGCACGACCAGCCGATTTGCGGGTCTTCCCGTGACCGTGAAACCGTTGGCCCGAGCGAAAGCAACAACGGCCTGATAATCGTCAGCTGTGGGACCGAACCGCTCCGTGAACTGATCCACGCTGAGAAACTGGCGGAAGTCGGGACTGGAGGGGTCGTGGAGCCGTTGCAACAGGCTTGTCAATTCTGCCTGATTGCGCAGCGGCAGCACGATGGAAAGGTTCATCCGCTGCTCGGATGGCAGAGAGCCCAGAAGCGGCGCCTTCCCTTCTGTGACTTCGCGGTGGATGTGATTGTGCAGTGTCTTGAACGGTTGCTGCGCGCGCCCCGTGCTCCAGGTCGCCACCAGCAGGACTGCAAGAATCGCGAGGTCTGCAAACAACGCATTCCGGCGTGGCCGGCTGTGACTGCGATTGATAGGAAGGTGGAAGGCAGACGAGCGTCCACAGCAAGGCCAGGAGATCACGGAAAGCCCCTCGTAACACAGACAGTGATCGAAACAAGGGGGAGGCCCAGCACGGCAACCCGGCGGAGTCAGCAAACCTCCGGGGCTTTCCTTCTGAGCTTCGGGGAGACTCTACCATGAGGCCAGTTTTGCTCAAACCGCAAAATAGTAACCGGTTCAGATCCATCTGAAACCCGCCACCCGGCAGTCCGCGGAGGTGGTGCGCATGGCGAACTCTGTCGCTTCACATAGCGTTCAAGCTGTGCGCGCGCGGCAGTCTTCCGCATATTTGAGTTGGAGCATGGGAGTTGGTACGAGTGGGAGGAGTGAATTCTCTTAGGACGGGCGATGGAGCAACCCGAGCACAAAGCCAGGCGCAGCAAGATTCAGGACATCTGGACGAAGTGGTGCGATCGACGGTGGAAGAGACGCTGAACGCATTGCTGGATGTGGAAGCAGATCCATTGTGCATGGTAAGGAGGAGAAGGGCGCAAGGAGACACGGGCGGGCAGCTATGAGCGGCAGCTGCAGACCTAACAAAAACAGGTTGCTTGGGATTTCAGTGCAAGCAGTTCGAATCGCGGACGATCGTTTCAGGCAACGCCTTCGACGAGCGGGCCTTTTGAACGGGATCGACAGCAAACTCGGATGGTTGCGGGGGCTGCAATGCACCGACTTTGCTAACGATCCCTTTCAGTCGTTCGCTGGCGGCATAGCCTTAAAGTGGTCGGCTCTAACCTCTGCCGTGACAGTTATGCTAAGTGATTGTAACGAAATGATTTCATGGGCGTTGATGGCTAAGTTCAGCACCCTTGAGCACTCAAAAACACTGGGAAATTCGCAGATTTCCTTTTTCAGCACCCTCGCCAGCACCCTCGCGGTTTGCCCCTCTCAGAGCACGTTGACCTCTGCCGTCGCTGGGCAACGATCAGCAGCTATTACTTCCGAGAAGCCGACTTCCCGGATTGATGCTTACCCCTTTTGATTAGCGACGACTTGTGCTTGGGGATTGCCGGTATTCTCAGTGCATGAACATCTACGAAGAGCTTGCCACCATTCTGCGGAGCGATATGACATCGAAGGGATACACAGTTCGCGCGGATGCGAGCACCGACGAAATTGTGGATGGATACCTGAATCTCGTCAATCGGCAGATCCAGAAGGGGCCTCGCGTTTTCTTACAGTCTGCTGAACTTGTGGTCCCGGCTGATCGATCGCGTGGATACCAAGAACTGAAGCGCAAAGTAGAAGCCGGCGAACTCATGAAGCCTCATCAGAGTACCTCTATCGAGAAACCTGACTACTACGACTCACTGTTCTTGGACTGGGGCATTCAGCACTTCCATCTCAACATAGATCCCCATCCACGTGTAGCGGGGTTCGTTGCGCGATCTGGGCCTCTCCTGTTTGCGCGCGTGACCCCGACAAATTTCTACGCCATCCAGGTATATGAACACGGTGCTTGGAACAAGAACGAGATCGTCGAAATTCTTGATCGGAACTGGCCGAGCGAGACTGAACGATTCAAGCTGAAGGGTCTTCATCCAATTACACCGCCCCATTCGGAACAGGACATAAAAGACTTCCGTACTGCCGGGATTACTGCTGTGGCGCAGGCGGGAGGCCGCTTCATCGCCCCAATGGGCGGCGGTTTCAGAAGTAACGGTCAAAGTTCGCTAATCCTGGACAATCGCGCCAACCTGCGAGCGAACTGCCGGAAACTCGAAGAGACGTCGCTCCCGATACTCCGTGACTTCGCGGATCACTGCGGTCCCGCTCTGGATAAACAAGTCGTTGGGCTGGAGCGTCGAGCAGACCAACTATTTGTCGTAGAGAAGTCAACAAACACTGATATCGCTTTTGCGGACTGGCTCATTTCCAGAGATCTCGAATGAGCGTTAAAGAGTCTCTGCGGCCATTTTTGCAATTGTACCGAGAGAATACGCAACGTCGAACCATCACGGCAGTCAACTTAGAGTGGAGTATCGCTAACGATAAAACGCCCATCTCTTTCAGTGATCTGTATCTCGGCACCCTGCCAGCACCCGTGCACTTTGGAACGGCTTCCGTAGAGTGTTGAGTTTCTGCGATTTAGTAGTCCGGCATGGCGGAAACCTCCGCAGGGGCACAGCAGAGACCTGACACACACGGGCCGTTGGGTATAGGTCGCCAGCTAGTAAGTCTTGTTCTTGAAAATTATCGGCTACTGCTCTAGCCCAGTCACCTCGGGTTGTTCTGGCTGCCCAGGCCATACTCTGAGTCTCTGTAGACTCGGTGCTAAATATCTGATAACGTTGATCCTCTCCACGACATTCACCTTTTGGAAAGCCGTAGATATCGGTGACGATCACCACATCAACTATTGCGCCATGGGATCTATCGGAAACTGAGCGACTTCTCGAGAATCCCGCAGTGCGGCTACTGAGAAGCCCAAACGGCGCGTTCACTCTGACCTTTCTGCACCGCGCGTTCAAAGAACATCACGCCATTTCCGTTCCTGAGTCGCACCTGCGGGCTCGCTTAGAAAATTTCCTCGAAGAAGCGCGTGCTCTTGCTCCAGGCTCCTATCCGCAAACAGCATCGGATTATCTTGCAATTTGGTGCGGAGATGGACAGTTCCTGCTCAAGAAACTGTATAGCGGGCAAGTGGAGGAGCCAGTTTTTGAGCTCACGTCAGGCGCGGAACGCGCCATGCAATGGATCGAAGACCTCCAGGCAAAGCCGTTCGTCAGCGCGGAATCCCGACTCGAATTAATCTTTCGTAACTTGGAAGAGATCGTTCTGTTTTCGACGTCCGACGTGGAAAACCGGATAGCTGCCCTTCAGGAGCAACAGGCCCAGATCCAAACCCAAATTGACGCAATGCTGTCCAGTAATACTGCCGAGGCGTACACCCCTGTTCAGTTGACTGAGCGTTTTGCAAACGCGCTTGACCTGGCTCGCGGCCTGACCGGAGACTTTCGTCAGTTGGAGGAGAATTTCAAAGACGTAGCGCGGTCTCTCGCAGAGAGTCATGCGCAGCCAGGGGCTCAAAAGGGACGCATGGTTGGGCAGTTGCTGGACACACATGCTGCCATTAAGGAATCGCCACAAGGACAGAGTTTTTATGCATTCTGGAATCTTCTCTCGTCTCCACAGCGTCAACAGCGGTGGCGAGAGTTAACTCGACGGGCCTACCGGATCGATGCGATAGATTCCACTTTACGGTCGAATCGATTGCTGGACCGACTTTCCAGCCTGCTTCTCGTTGAAGGAGAGCGCGTCGTCCGCTCTAATGAGCGCATGGCCGCGACACTGCGACGCGCATTGGAGTCTTCCGAGTCCGGCGAAGATCAAAGGCTGCGGGAACTTATCCATGAGATTCAACAGGCTGCAATCATCTCTCGCAGCGAGCCACCATCCGAGGACGATTTCTTCGAGGTGATGGGACCGCCAGTGGTATTTGCCAGCTTTAGTCGCGGCTTTTGGCAGCCAGATGCGACCGGAAGCCTAACGGACGAATTCTCTTTCGCTTCTGATTCGATTCTGGACTGGTCCATTGTCAATCGCTTCAAGAACCTCGCGGATCTGAATCTCAAACGCCTTAGAGAGAAGATCCGCGACTGCCTCGCTACGAGTGACTCCATTCTTCTCTCCGAGATTCTCCGAAGATTTCCTGTCACTGATGGTGCCCTTGAGATCATTGGCTACCTCGTAATTGCCATACAAGACGATACGCACTACGTAGCTAAAGACCAGTTCACTACCATCCGTGTGGTGGATGGGGCGCAAGGAGCGACTTGGCGCGCGCCAGAAATTTTATTCGCGCGGGCAGGATAAGAGCATGCAAAACGATACCGAATTCGGGGCCAGAGCATTCGCGTTAGCGGAGTTATTCGTTGCTCCTGTCTATGTCGAAGACATTCAGGTCTGGGAAACAATTCGTGCTGAAAGAGACTATCTCACGCGTTACTTTCGCCAAATCGGACAAGAACTCATTGTGGACGAAGCGGAGGGCTACGCGTTCATCCGGCAGATCGGGCTGGATGGCGAAGAACGAGTGCCGAGAATTGGACGGCGGCAGACTCTTGGGTACACCGCGACGATCCTGCTGGTCTGCCTGCGCGAAGAGCTCGCGCGTTTTGATGCTGCTCCTGGAGAGTCGACGAGGCTGGTTCTCACACGACAGCAGCTAAGGGAACTTGTCCTGCAATTCGTTAAGGAATCGAATAATCAAATCCGCGATATGCGCACCGTCGATAGCGCAATTCGGCGAGCGGAGGAATTGGGATTTTTGCGAGCTGTTGGAGCGGCGGAATCTGACACGCTCGAAGTGATGCGCATTCTGAAGGCACGATTCGGGCCGTCTGAGCTGGAATCGGTGAAGGAACGATTGATACGACATGGAGAAGGTCGAACTTAATTCGCACGACCGTGAATCTTTGGGCCTGCCTGGTTACCGTCTCGAACGGTTGGAACTCCTCAATTGGGGCACCTTTCATGGAGACGGCCAAGTCTTTGCTCCCCACGGTGGATGGTCGCTTCTTGTGGGGGACAACGGTTCAGGCAAATCCACGGCCATCGATGCCTTGCGCACGCTCTTGGTGCCACCACGACTCCTTGCATCCTCCTACAACGATGCGTCGGGAGATGGCAGAAAGGCTTCTGGCCGTGATCGCACGCGACGTTCCTACATCCGCGGCGCATGGGCGAGCTCCAGTACCATCGATTCAACCTCTCCGACCACCCAATATTTGAGAGAGCCTGGCGTACTGAGTGTAATCTCCGCCGTCTTTGGGGATGCCCTCCGTTCGGAATCGGTGACCTTGGCGCAAGTACTTTGGGAATACGACGAGGAAGTCCGCGAAATTTTTGCGATCTGCCGTGCCCCCAAAAGCCTGAAAGACCTGCTTGGACAGCAAATGAATACGACGGAGATCAAACGCGCCGCCAAGCAGAGCGGATGGGAGGTATTCGACAGCTTCCCGAGCTACAATAGCGTATGCGGAAGCTGCTTCATATCCCCGGCGAGAAAGCGCTCGAGGTATTCAATCGGGCAATCGGTATGAAAGAAGTCGGGGACATAGATGCGTTTGTTCGCCAGTTCTTGTTGCCTTCTGCCGATACTTTCACGTTCATCCGAGACACGGTTCAGCCGCACTATAAGACCCTCATGGATTGTTGGATGGCAATCGACCGCGCCGAGCGGCAGCTGAACGCTCTCCGTCCCGTCTCCGAAAACGCCGACCGCGTCGCGGCTGCGGAAGCCAAAATCAAGGAATGGAGAGATCTCCAGGACGCGGTTAAGCCCTACTTCCTGACCAAGTATCTCCACTTCCTCGAACAGCGCACGATAGAGCTTCGCAGGGAGCATGAAATCGTCAAGCGAAACAAAGTGGGATCGTATCCGATCTCGACCAATGCAGAAACGACCGCGACGGGTTGATCGCAGCGATCAGCGTTACCGACGTTGGACCTCGTCTCCAAGCAATCGATCGCGAGATCCAGCTCTCAGAGAGTGAGCGGCAACGGGCTCAACATCGCGCAGCCGCGTTCAAACCTCAGCTGAACTTCTTGCTGCAGAATCCGCTCTAACTGACGAGGTGGCGTTTGTCACGGCACGAGGCGGCTGGGAATCGATAGAGAGTCAGGAAAACCAGGCGGCCAGTGAAAGTGAGGAGCGTCGCGAGCCGCCCGTTACCGTCAAGAGTTTGCTCTTCCAAAATGACCGATGAGCGCGAGGAACTTGCGAGCGTCGAGCGCAATAACGTCAACATTCCTAGAAACTTCCTGGGCGTGCGACTCCGGCTGTGTGAGCCCCTGAAGGTCGATATAACCACCATGCCGTTCGCAGGCGAGTTGATGGAAGTGAAACATGAGTACGCGGAGTGGGCTGGTGCCTTGGAGCGTCTTCTCCGTGGTTTTGGCTTATCTCTCTTAGTACCAGAGAATCTTTACCGGCCTGCTGCCGAGTTCATCAACTCGACGATGCTTCATCTGCGACTAACCTTTCATCCTGTCCCAGCGAGGGTTCCTGCTCCACCTCGCCTTTCTGAGGAGCTTGTGCCAGGACGCTTGTCTTTTCGCGCGGATCATCCTTTGCATTCCTGGGTGATCGCCGAATTGTCACGACGGTTTAATTACCGTGGGTGCAACACCATCGAGGAGCTGGAGAGAGTGGAACGAGGCGTGACCCGTCAGGGCCTTATGCGCGACCGATCACGGCATATCAAGGATGACTCCCGATCGATCGATGACCCCAAGGACAGAATCCTTGGATGGTCCACAGAGCAGAAGATCGCGGCTCTGCGAAAGCAGCTCAGGGAATCGGAGACAGAAGCGGAAACGGCTGCACGCGAGACTACTGAAGCAGGCCGCGCAGCAGCGGATGCCAGGCGTCGCGCTGCCGCCGCAAGAGAGCTACTGGCATCAATCAGTTCCTGGAGATCAATCCGGCTCATTGGAGCCAACAACTCATTCGGTTGAGGAGCGAAAAGGAGCTATTGGAGAACAGTTCGAAAGAACTTCATCGACTCCGACAGCGAAAAAGCGAAATTGAAACAGAGATCCATGCTCTCGACCAACAACTTCGTCAAACGGACGGTGAAGTACGCATCCTGGAAAAGGATGTGAGCGACTCTAACAATAGCTCTCAAGTCAGGAAAGCAGAGCTTGATAAGTTTTCTGACTATGAGCATGAAAAGATCGATGCGGATTTTGCTCGGTTGATAGGAACCCACGTTCCTCTCACGAAAGACAACGCGGACCAGCTAACGCACACAACAGCGCAGAGCATCCAGGGGCGGATTAACAACGAAATCGGCAAAGTAAATGAAGCCGCCGATAAGATGGTGGCGGCAATGAGTGAATTTCTCAAGGAATTCACCGAGTTTAGTCAGACCCTTTCTACAGGACGAGCATACGCGAGTAGCTTTCTCGCCGTACAAGCCAGAATTGAAGGTGAGATCTCCCGAAACACAGGGAGCGTTTCGAACACTACCTGAATGAAAACCTCGTAGGCGACCTTCTCATGCTTAACAGTCGGCTTGATGAGCACGGTCAGGCCATCGAATCGCGAGTAGAGGAAGTCAACCAGGCACTCCGCACGATCGAATACAGCGAGAACACGTATGTTCAATTGCATTTGGTCAATCGACCAAATGTACAGGTCAGTGAGTTCCGGCGTTCGCTCAAAGAATGTTTTGAGTATGGAATTGCTCCTGCTCCGGAGGAACGTCTCAGGGTGTTCGCTCGGGTGCGTGCGTTGCTGGAAAGATTTCAGGCAGACCCCGACGGAACGCAACGCACACGGACGTTCGCACTTGGTATAGCACTGGTGTGAAGGAACTGCGCCAGCAGGACGCGTCAGAAGCAGATTTCTTCGCGGCAACCACAGGAAAGTCAGGTGGACAGAAGGCTAAATTGGCATTCACGATCCTCGCCTCTGCTCTTACGGCACAATATGGTCTGTCACAAGCTCAGCCGGAGAGTTCGACCTTCCGCTTGGTTGTCATTGACGAAGCATTTTCACGCACCGACGAGCAGAACTCCCAACGCGCGATGCAGCTTTTTGAGAGCCTCGGTTTCCAGGTGGTCGTCGTTGGACCATTCGACGCAAAAGCTAAATTGGCGGTTCCATTCGTCCGGACAATCCATCTGGCCTCGAATCCGACTGGCGACAATTCACTGCTGGCGATCACCCGACAGGACCTCGAGTCTGACGATCTTGAGCGCTTCGCCTCAGACGCGGTATTGAATCTCGAAAACAAATCCATGACGGAGACACTCCCGTAGATGCGCAGCCCACAGGAGGTCCTCGCAGCGCGCGCGGCAAGGGCGCAAATGTACGCGCCGAAGCCGCTGGGGAAAGGTGCTTCCACTTGCTATTCCCTTTGGACGACCATCGACAACCAGTGACTTCGCATCAATACGTGCGGACCTGGCGAGCTTGGCGGCTGCAAACTATGGATGGCAGATCGAATGGGAGGAGATCGATACTCGGAAGTGGGGCAAACAACGCTGGCCACGACGGGTCAGCTTTGCCTCCATTGAGGATTTGGCCCAAACACTGCAATTCATTGAACAGCTCACGTTGTTTCGCGAAGCATTGGTCTTTGCCCGTTCTGCCTGCCCGAAGCTTGAGCCTTGGCTTCGAACCAGAGCACACAGAATCCCGGAGTTGCTTCCAGATTGGAAAGACCTCATCTATGTATGCGCATTCTTCGATGCAAACCCCTGTCCAAATTGTTTCCCCCGGCAGTTGCCGATTCCTGTGGGAACTAAATTATCGAGGAACGCACCGGGATATTAGCGGAGTTGCTGACACTTGTCTTGGAGATCGCGTCAACACGAAAGGGCTGTGCTTCGAGGAAAGATTTCATCTTCGGCTGAGCCGGCTCAAGTGAGATTTCGTTTCTTGGACGCTAATCTTCGAGACCAGACGCGTTGGCCCGTGATGGATTGCACCATCTCTGTACATGATCTAGCGAGTCTGTCTTGGAGAATTCCCCGTGTACTGGTCGTGGAAAATAAGCCTGTTTTCTGTCTGCCCGACGTTCCGAATACGCTGGCTATCCTGCATCGGAAAGGCCGCGCCGCTTCTTTTTTTAGTGGTTACAAGAATCAGATTTCGTCTATCGGGGAGATTGTGATGAAGCTGGATCGGAATCCTATCGTCTCTGCGGGGCAGCCTACCACGAGTGCGAAGTATCCTCATGGACGATCAAACCTGGCCGTGCCGGGAGCCGATTTGCTGTACCAGGTAGAAGTGATCCGGGCGCGCGATTCGATCACCTCACAGCAAGTGAGGCGGAGGCTCTGACCTCCGTGGCAGCCGGTTCGTGGATGCTAGAACAGGAGAGAATCCCACTCCAAGATGCGGAGAGAGCGATTATGCGAGCCTTTGCTGGAGGGTCTAAATGACACAGAGCTCCAAAAAGCCGCATTTCGAACCCGTGCGCTCTTCTCTTGCGGCACGTCTCGTAGCCTGCAGATGGCTCGGTTGAGTACCGTCAGTTAGCTGTTCTTCAGCACCCGTCTGCACCCCAGCATCCACCGATGTTTCCGATACTTGCACTTTTGAAGGTTGCCCACCTCTGCCGAACCCCGGCAGAGGTCGACTGGGTGTCCGCGTGCATGAACTTAGACTGTCCATGAACGATGGTTGCAGGGAACTTCACAGACTCAGGTTGGTGTTCGTTGCAGTGATGCTTTCCGGATCGTGGACGGACCCGAGGTGGGGGTGGAAACCTCCACTGGTGGAAAGCCGATTCGTTTCAAATTCAAGTCCGGCTCCTACGGTCTTGCGGAAAAGTGGTATTCCGAATCTGTTATTCGATTATGTTTCTCGTCTTCCCCAAGGTAACTGCCTTGAAATGGGTCAACACACGATCGGTATTCTCAGCACAGGTCAGGTCCTCGGGTTTGATCTGTATAGATCTAATCAGCGATTCAATCTGCTTGCGCGTCTGCGCCAGCCGTTTCTGCATCGCCTTGATGTCTTCCAGCTTCTGGTGCAATGCGCTGAGCAAGTCATCACCGCGCCAGCCGGCATTCTCTGACGGTACGAGGTTTCGTAATGTCTTCGAGCGCGAATCCCGCTTGCTGGACAGGTACGATGATCTGCAGCGTCACCAGCGCATCGGGCGAGTAGGTCCGATATCCGTTAGCCTGGCGGGTTGCATAGAGAAGCCCCTGCTCTTCGTAAAAGCGAATGCGAGATGCGGTGAGCCCGCTGCGCTTGGCCAATTCTCCAATCTGCATTATTTCTCCAGCATCGCTTGACCTTCAAGTTTACTTGAAGCTTAACCTTTAGGCATGTCAACGCTGCAAACAACAAGAGGTCTGGTTCCAGCCGCTGCCGGCGCCTCTCCCAGGGGCGTCGTCCTTCCTAGAGGCATCGCGTCACGATTGCCTGCGGGAGGTACGCGCCAATAATGCCATGAACCACCATGCCCGGACAGATGCAGGCATACGTAATGAAGGTGTACGGGGCCCGGAACACGCGGTCCTCGAGCAAGTACCGGTTCCGACACCCGGCTCGCGGGACCTGCTGGTCAAGGTTCGTGCCGCAGGGTTGAACCCGGTGGACTTCAAGACGCGCAAGGGCTGGGTGCGAATTATTCAACGTTATCGGCTGCCAGCCGTGCTCGGCAACGAGCTGGCAGGCCAGGTGATCGCGTGTGGCGATCAAGTGCGGCGCTTTGGTCTCGGCGACCGGATATTTGCACGCGTTGCCAAGAACAGAATGGGCGCGTTCGCCCAGTTCGCGGTCGTCGATGAGGACCATGCTGCCACCAATACCTGCTAGGCTCGACTTTGCGACCGCTGCCGCCATTCCTCTTGCCGGACTCACCGCACTGCAGGCGCTACGCGATGAACTGCATGTTACGAACGGGCAGCGCATCTTCATCTCCGGAGGCGCTGGCGGTGTGGGCACCTTCGCAATACAATATCGCCGACAAACACCTCCGCGCTCAGGTTGCGACGACAGCATCGCCCCGTGGAGAAGCGTTGGTGCGACAGCTTGGCGCAGACATGGTCATCGACTACACGCAGGAGCGCATTGCATCGGTTCTGTCGGGATTCGACGGCGTATTCGACCTAGTTGGCGGCGACACACTTCGGCAGGCGTTCGCTATTGTGCGGTCGGGCGTCACCGTCGTCAGCGTCGGCGGCATACCCGAGCCGGAAACGGCATCAAAGGATTTGGGGCGTGGGTTTGGGTTGCAGGCGCTGTTTTGGGTTGCGAGTTCTTCTCTGAGGCGTCTCGCACGCCAGCGCGGAGTGCGCTACCGCTTCTTCATCATGCATCCGCAGCCGTGAGGACTTGTCCGCACTCGCCCGCCTCGTTGAAGACGGTGCGGTCAAAGTGATTCTCGACAGCGTGTACCCCTTTGAGCGCATCGCCGATGCGATGGCCAAGCTCGAATCGGGTCATTCCAAGGGCAAGATCGTCGTCACCATGCCTGACAGCCCGGCGGACTGGGGAGCTTGATGGTAGCCGTACTTCCGCGAGCCGGGTCGCAACGGCATAGCCCCTCTCGTCGATCATTGCAGTCGCTTCGCTACTCAACTCAGATCGCGAAAATAATTACGCGAAAAAAAAAAACACTCATGGTGAGCATGCACATGAGAGGCGGTATGACGGCTAACTTATCGTCACGTCACCACCCCATTTGATCTCGCCATTGAACAAGTTTGTGCCGTGTCCACCTTACCGCGCTATTGCGGGCCGCCGGCCATAGAAGCTTCGCGTATTCCTCTCGCGCTGGAAATGAGGGAGTGCACGCTCCAGTTCGCCCGGCGGGAGTGACCCACGGTTATGCAGCATAGATGCGAGGTAACGTCGCCGGTCGAGCACTGGGTGCAGGAAGGCGTCGCTATCGCCTGGCCGCAAATCTTCTTCCATCGTCGGCGGAAACCAGTCATAGTGCGAAACGTCACCAAAGTCGGCAAGCGATAGCCATGTCATGCCCGCCCGCGCGACCTCACTCGGTAGAAAAACCTCGCTGCTCGGCCAACCGCGGATGGACGGGATCAGATTTCATGGCGAGCCGCCGCTGATGCAACAGTTGTAAAGCGGGAGAAGAAAGAAAGCACACGTTGAGCAAAGCGAGCTTGACCTCGCCAGGAGGATACGCATCGCGCTGATACGGCATCCAATGCCAGAATAGTTCGAAGGGTCGTGAAATCGGCAAAGCAACAAGATCGGCGCCTTGCGACATCGCACGGACAACAAACTGCTGCAGCGAGCATTGCACGATGCAGTCATATTCGACGAACAGATAATAATCGTAATCTGGACACTGCGCGCGAAACTGATAGTGCGCGTAATCCGGATTCGCACCACAGCACCCCACCAACTCCAGCTCGCATTGCCAGACTAGCGGACTCAAGATCGGCGCAGGTGAAACGGATCACACGCTCGAATGGTACGGCCCCACCGATCCGCCGGTCTCATCTACCAAGACGTAAAAATCCAGGGAGCCCGCAGCCTCAGCCAGGCGCCGCGCCTGACGTTCAACGAATCCATCCCAGGCGTAAGCTTTGAAGACAACAGCGCAGCAAGGAGCAGTGATAGTCATAGCCTTCTCGCCATAAATCGGTCCATAAACCAGTTACACGCGCTGCTCGAAGCGCGACAGCGTTCGCCTCCCCTGCTCCCTAACACCTATCAAGCTGTGAAGGCATGCAGCCACCCGGTCGATCTCATGATGGGTCATCGTATCGGACAGAGGCAAGCTGATCACCCTTGCAGAAACGTCGTCGCAGACCGGCATCGGACCTCCCACGCAAACTTTGCGGAAGTATGGCTGCTCCAGTAAGTGTGGACTAAAGTAGCTTCCCGTCGCGATCCCCCGATCGGCTAACTCCTCACGGATAGCCGGCCTGCACTCGCCCAGTCCAGTTGGCAATAGGGCCGGCACAAACTGATGTGCCTGCGTGCCTGCCGCTCTCAATTGAAACTGCAATTCCGGCAGCACATGGCGGTAGTGATTGAGCAGCGCGGCCCTGTGTTCCGTGATGCGATCGAAATCGGCAAGGCGTAACCGGCCGAGCAACGCGCCGACTTCGCTGAGTTTGCCGTTCAAGCCAGCCATGGTCGCCGTGCGTAGCTCGCCAAAGCCGAAATTACTCATGGTTCGAAGCCTTGCAATACGCTCCGGATCCGCGCTGTAGATCAATCCCGCTTCTCCGATAGCAAAAGCCTTGGTTGCGTGCATGGAAAACACTACGCTTCCGGCAAAGCCACTCCCGAACCCACGCCCATGCACGTCAAGCGTGCCTAGCGAGGCTGCGGCATCCACGACCACAGGCACGCCGCGTTGAGTAGCCAGCCTCTCATAACGCTCAAGTTCGATCGGGTAGCCAAATGTCGCGTAGGGCATCACAACAGCAATCCTGCCTGCACAACGCTTCAGCATCGTCCGACTCGGCTGTAGAATCAGCCGCCCAATTCGTAGGATGAATGTCGCAGAACAGCGGCGTCAGGCCACACCAAAGCGCCGCGTGCGCCGCGGCTGCGAAAGTGAAGCTCGGCATAAGCGCAAACTGTCCGGGAGCCGCCTCGCCAACCGCCTCCTTTATAGCCAGCATCAGGCCGATGGTCGCATTGCAAACCGTCATGCAGGCGCCCTCACCGCCGAAAAAGCGTTCCAGCATCTCCTGCTCAAAACGTGTATTGACCGGACCGAAATTGCTGAAAATCCCACTCTGCTCAAGCGACTGCATTTCCGCGACTGCAAGCGAGAGCCGCGGCGGGGCCGGACGAAGAAGCGGGATCTTCGT
>CAVPKQ010000057.1:0-104584 GCA_963705665.1 uncultured Acidobacteriaceae bacterium
GCAGATTCGAAAACCAGGCGATCATTTCTTATTTCGTGGTCGCCTCCAAGCAATTGCGCAGCCGGAAAGATGGCGGCCACTATCTGGCGCTGACTCTGGGCGACCGCACCGGGCTGATCGAGTGCCGGATGTGGGAGAACTTCGCCGATTCGGCCGGCGAATTCGAGCAGGGAAGCATCGTCAAGATCCGGGGAGAGGTCAGCCGCTACAATGGGCGCTTTCAGCTCAGTCTTGACAAGATACGCCGCGCCGCCGATGAGGAGATTGAACTGGCGGATTATCTTCCCCGGACACTCTTCAATATCGATGAACTGTGGGCGAAGCTGGATGGCTATGTCGAGAGTTTCCGCAATCCGCACTTAAAGGCGCTGTTACGGGCATTTCTCGATGACGAGGAGATAGCCAAGGCGTTTCGCCATGCGCCGGCCGCCAAAAGTCTTCACCACGCCTGGCTGGGGGGCCTTCTGGAGCATGTCGTTTCCTTGCTCGGGATCTGTGATGCGGCGGCCAGACATTATCCTGAAATCAATCGCGATCTGCTGCTCACCGGCGCCATCCTGCACGATATCGGCAAGCTGGAAGAGCTGAGCTGGGGAACCAGTTTCGCCTACACCCTCGAAGGGCAGCTTCTCGGACACATCACCATCGGGATCGGCATGATCGAAAAAAAACTGGCAAAGCTGCCCGATTTTCCGCCTCAGCTTCGCATCCTGGTGGAACACATGGTGCTGAGCCACCACGGCAAGCTGGAGTTCGGCTCTCCCAAGTTGCCCATGATCCCCGAAGCGGTGCTGCTGCATTACCTGGATGATCTCGACGCCAAGATGCAGACCATGCGCAATGAGTTTGCGCGCCATCAGGAGCAAGGACGATCGGCGGCAGAGATCACCGACTGGGTGCGCGCCCTGGATCGCGCCCTGCTGAATACAGTCGGATATCTGGGGCCGGAACCTGAATTGAAAGCCGAGGAATGAGCCATGCACTATCTGCTGAAGACCGAGCCGGAAGCATATTCCAACGAAGACCTGGAACGGGAAGGCGAGACGGACTGGACCGGCGTTAGCAACCCGCAGGCGGTAAAGAATCTGGCCGCCATGAAGCCCGGGGACGAGCTGGTGATCTACCACACCGGTAAGGAGAAAGCGGCCGTGGGCTTGGCCAGAGTCGTCTCCGTGGATCGGGCGGATGCCAAGCACCCTCTGGTGCGCATTGCCGCCGGGAGGCGCCTCGCCCAGCCGAAGACGCTGGCCGAGATCAAGCAGCACGCGGTCTTTCAAGATTCACCTCTGCTGCGCCAGGGACGGCTTTCCGTAGCGCCCCTGACCAAGGCGCAGTACGACTGGATTGTTGGCTAGGTCGGCAAAACCCAGGTCCCAAAATCGGGACCTGGGGCACCCGGATTTCGTTTGAAGTGTGGATCCTGAATCCATCGCGAATCGGGGGGTGCCCCATATCTGGCGCGCTGTTTGCGCCAGATGTGGGAAACCGCGAATCTCGATACGGGATGGTCTACAATCTAACTTCAGACCACATCGAATGCTACGTTTTTCCACAGCAGGTGAATCACACGGCGAAAGCCTCATCGCGCTCCTTTCCGGCCTGCCTGCTGGGTTGGAAGTCGATTTGGATTTCATCGACCGGGAGCTTTGGCGGCGCCAACAGGGCTATGGCCGCGGCGGCCGTATGCGCATTGAGCAGGACCGGGCGCATATTCTCTCCGGCGTCCGCCATGGCAAGACCATCGGATCGCCGGTGGCCATTGAAATCGAAAATCACGATTGGAAGAACTGGACCGAGGTTCTTCCTGTAGCCGCGGGCGATCCAACGAAACATAAGGCCGTAGCCTCGCCCCGCCCGGGTCACGCGGACCTTGCAGGCTCTCTCAAATACGATTTCCCCGATGCCCGGTATGTTCTGGAGCGTGCATCCGCGCGTGAATCCACTGCTCGCGTGGCTGCCGGAGGGTTGGCTAAGCTGCTCTTGAAGCCGCTCGGCATCGAGATCGCGAGTCATGTGGTGCGTGTAGGCCATGCGGCGTTGGAACGTGAGGCTTCCTGGGAGGAGATCTCAGCCTTGCAACAGCGCGGCGAAGTGCTGCTGAACTGTGTCGATGCGGAGGCGGAAGCGCGGATGAAGGCGGAAGTCGACCAGGTGCTGCGCACCGGCGACTCGATAGGCGGGATTTTTGAAGTGGTGGTTCATGGCGCCCCGGCCGGTCTGGGGACGTATGCCAATTGGGATGAGCGCCTGGACGGCTTGTTAGCCTGGGCCGTGATGTCGCTGCAGGCGGTCAAAGCGGTGGAGATTGGCCGGGGGGTAACCGCAGCTGAGTCTTTTGGCTCCACGGTCCACGATGCCATCGGTTATGCGCCGGAGCCGGTCGAAGGCGCGCCTACCCGGTTCACACGCGAGGGGAACAATGCCGGCGGAATTGAAGGCGGCGTCTCGAATGGGCAGAACATCGTGCTGCGCGGCTACCTGAAGCCGATATCCACATTACGCCGTCCGCTCGCATCTGTGTCCTATGCCACCAGGGAAGCAACCAAGGCCGCTTACGAGCGATCGGATGTGTGTGTAGTTCCGGCCGCGGGCGTGGCAGCGGAGGCAATGGTCGCATTTGTAATTGCAAAGTTGGCATTGGAAAAGTTTGGCGGAGACTCGACCCGGGAATTGTGCCGGAACTACCAGGGTTATATCGAGCAAATCCGCAGTTTTTGAGGCTTGTTCTACCAGGAAAGATACCGAGCCCGCATGGTGCATCCTATCGTCAAATTTCCCGACCCGGTCCTGCAGCGGCCGAGCGAACCGGTTACGCAGTTCGATCGGGAACTGAGGACTTTGGTGGACGATATGTTCGAGTCGATGTACGACGCGCACGGTATCGGCCTCGCCGCCCCGCAGATTGGCGTACCCAAGCGCGTGACCGTGCTTGATCTCAGTTTTCAGAAGAACCCGGAAGAGAAGATTGTCCTGATCAATCCCGAGCTCATCATGAGGCAAGGCAAGCAGGTAGAGGAGGAGGGCTGTCTCAGCCTTCCGGACATCCGGGAAAAAGTCTCGCGCGCCAGCAAAGTGAAGATCCGCGCCCAGGATGTGGATGGCAATTGGTTTGAGCGCGAAGGGGAAGATCTGTTGGCGCGCGCTTTCCAGCACGAGATCGACCATCTGGACGGGATTCTCTTCATCTTTCGCATCAGCGCGCTAAAACGGGATTTTGCGCTGCGGAAGATACGCAAATTGCAGCGTGCCGGCGAATGGTAACGGAATGAGGCTGGTCTTTTGCGGCACGCCGCGCTTCGCGCTCCCCACGCTCGCGCAACTCGAGCGCGCCGGGCATTCCGTCGAGCTGGTGGTCACTCAGCCTGACCGGCCCATCGGCCGGGGTAGGGAACTTGCTCCGCCCCCGGTCAAGCTGCTGGCGAATGAGTTGGGACTGCCCGTCGTCCAGCCGGAGAAGATCAGGAACGATCCCGATTTTGCCGGCCGCCTCCAGGCCATTCATCCGCAGGCCATCATCGTGGTTGCTTACGGGCGCATTATTCCCAACTGGATGCTCGATCTTCCGCCTTTGGGCAATCTCAATCTCCATGCCTCCCTGCTGCCCAAGTACCGCGGCGCCGCGCCCATCCAGTGGGCGGTGGCCAATGGAGAGCCGACCACGGGCACGACGACGATGAGGCTCGACGAGGGCCTGGATACGGGCGACATTCTTTTGCAGCGCGAGTTGGCGATCGCTCCCGACCAGACGGCTGAAGATCTCTTCCCTTTGTTGGCTGAATCGGGGGCGAGCCTCATGATCGACACCCTGGCAGGCTTGGAGGCGAACTCGATCCGTCCCATTCGCCAGGACGCTTCCGCCGCGTCTCTGGCGCCGATTCTGAAGCGGGAGGACGCGCGGATCGACTTCACTCGATCCGCCAATGAAATCTACAACCGCTGGCGAGGGTTTCAGCCCTGGCCCGGCGCCTATACATATTTTCGGGGAAAGAAGCTTACTGTCCATCGTCTGATGCCGTTGGACGGACTGCCTGCGCATACTTCTCCTGGCGCGATCTCCGTGGAGGGAGGGCGCATGTTTGCCGCCGCCGGAGATGGTAGCTGGCTGGAGCTGATCGAGGTCCAACTGGAAGGCAGGAAGCGGCTCATGGTGGCCGAATTCCTGCGCGGCGCCAACCCTCGCCCCGATGAGAGCCTTGGCTCTTGAATAGCCGGATTGCTCCAGCCCGCCGCGTAGCGTTCGATCTGCTGCGCGAGTTGAGACAAAAGCCTCAGACGCATAGCGACGAATTGCTCCGCTCGAAACGCGTCAACGAGCTATCCGCTGCTGACAGGAATCTTACAACGGCGCTGGTCATGGGAGTCCTGCGCTGGCAGATCGCTCTCGATGAGCGGATCGCGGCGGCGCTGACGCGGCCGGAGAGCGTGCTTCCCGAGCCGGTCGAATTAGCGCTCGAACTGGGAGCCCTGCAACTGCTCCTGTTCGATCGTATTCCTGCGCACGCGGCAATTTTCGAGAGCGTCGAGATTACCAAGCAGTCGGGAAATGCCCATGCGGCAGGGTTGGTCAATGCGGTGCTGCGCAAAATGATCGACTCGCCTAAGCTTGGCGCGGCGCCTCTTCGATTTCGCTCCGCGGAACAGATTGCCCGCGTTTGGGCTCATCCTCTGTGGATGGTCTCGCGCTGGGTGCGGGCTTATGGTTTGGCCACAACTTCGGCGATCTGTCAGTTTGATCAATATCCTCCGCCAACCACCATCCGGCTGTTGGAGCCGCAAGCGGAAGAGGCTTTGGCGGAAGAAGGAGTGCGTCTGGCAGCGGGAGTTTTTGTCCAACAGGCGAGGCGGGTGGCGGAGGGCGATGTCACCGCGACCAAGGCCTTCACGCGGGACTTAATACGCATCCAGGACGAGGGATCCCAGTTGATCGCCGAGTTGGCGGGGCGGGGAACGGCGATTTTGGATTGTTGCGCCGCGCCTGGTGGGAAGACGGCAATTTTGGCGGAGCGTAATCCTCAAATTCCCATACTTGCCTGCGACGTTCGCCCCAGCCGCCTTAAGGCCATGCAGGAGCTCACTTGCCCGACAGAAGGGGACGGAGCATATTTCCTACCGCGCGGTCGATGCTACGGAGCTTGATCCGGATGAGCAATTCGATCTGATCTTGTGTGACGCCCCATGCAGCGGAACCGGGACGCTGGCGCGCAACCCAGAGATACGGCATCGCCTTACTTTTGACGATCTGGGCCGGCAGCACGATCGCCAAGTCAGGCTTCTTTCCTCGGCGATGAGGTCGCTGGCCAAAGGCGGACATCTGATCTACTCGACCTGCTCTCTTGAAGCGGAGGAGAATGAGGCGGTGGTGAGCCATTCTGTCCAATCGGCGAAGGGCTTTCGAGTGCTCTCGTGGGCAGATCGGATACGTGCACTGGAAGGTGAAGGGATACTCCACCCGGGAAGCGCTGAACTGCTGCTTCCGTCCGGCAGTACCGACTGGTTTTTGCGAACGTTACCTGGGTTGTATCCGTTAGACGGCTTCTTTGCCGCGCTGATCACGCGGGATGTTTGATGTCTTCGCCTCGAGTAGGGAAAACAGATTCCCTACGGGAATGACAGAGAGAAAGGCAAAGGCAGAAAAGAAGTGTACTGGGACTGCAAAGGCTTGATTCGCAACAAAACCTAATTTGTCATCTCGACCGGAGTGTTCATGGGCCTGCGGCCCACCCAAGGGGATGAAAATCGGCTTGTTGGGCAAGCAGCAGGTGAATTAGCTAAGCTGGATTTGGCGTGGAACGGTGAAGACCCTCTTCGCTTTGGGTGAGTTGAGACCGTACCGGAGTCTGGTCCGGGATGTGCGTTTTGGACCTATGATTGTGCGCTGCCCGTCCTCCTGGGGAAGGGTAGTAGCTCGTGACAGTGCGTAATGTCTTTAGCCGCGCGTCCTACCCTTCCACGTTCAAGGAGGGACTATGTTAGGTAGGGTAGCAGGGATTGACGTGCATAAGAAAGTGCTGATGGTAGTGGTGGTTGAAATAAGCGAACAGGGTGAGACCGTGAAGCGCAAACGATTCGGCACGATCGCTAGCGAGTTGCGTGCTTTGTCGGGCTGGCTGCGGGAGCTAGGGGTTGAGGAAGCGGTGATGGAATCGACCGCCCAGTACTGGAAGCCTGTGTGGTATGAGTTGGAAACGCATATGCGGATGCATCTGGCGCAAGCATTTTCCAACCGTGCCCCGCGCGGGCGCAAGCACGATTTTCGTGATGCCGAACGTCTGGTGCGGCGGTTGCTAGCCGACGAGCTGACCCTAAGCTTCGTGCCTAGCGGCGAACAGCGCAGTTGGCGCACGATGACGCGTATGAAGACTCATCTCACCCAGGACCAGTCGCGGCTGCATTCCCAAATCGAGTGTCTGCTGGAGGAGATGCGCATCAAGTTGTCCAGTGTAGTCAGCGATCTGCTGGGGGTCAGCGGGTACCGTATCTTACGCGCCTTGGCTAAAGGGGAGACCGAGGCGAAGAAATTAGCCGCTCTAAGAGACGAGCGGCTGCGTTGCAGTGAGGAGCAACTGATAGATGCGCTGAGCGGGGATGCCCAACCCTATCACCAGCAGTTGCTGGCGCTCTATCTGGATCGTTACGATCTGATAGCCACACAGATCGAGCAGATCAACCGCATGACCGCGGAATCCATGCAGAAGCATCAGGAGGCAGTGGAGCGCCTGGCGCAGGTTCCTGGTTTCGGAGTCGACTCCGCCCAGCAGGTAATCGCCGAAATAGGAGAGCAGGCCAGCACCTTCGATTCACCCGCCAACCTGACCTCGTGGGCGGGAACCAACCCAGGGCGGGAGGAGAGCGCGGAACAGAACCACAGCAGCCGCTCAGCCAAAGGCAATCGCTATCTACGCCGCATCCTCAACCAAGCCGCGCACGCGGCGGTGAAGAAACAGGGCTGCCACTTTCAAGCCGTGTTCCGGCGTCTTCTGCCACGGCTGGGCTATAAGGGAGCCATCTGGGCCGTGGCCCACCGCCTCTGCCGACTGGTCTGGAAGATCTTGCACGAACGAGTTCACTATGTGGAGCAAGGCAGCGAACCCAACCCCAGAGCGAAACAACAACGCGCTCGTAAACTGGCACAAAATCTGCGCAGGCTCGGCTATCAAGTTGACATCAAACTCCTAACAATTGACCCTGCAGGGGCATGACTCCCTATGAACGAGATCTGCCTAGAGTGATTTTCGACAGAGCGAAGCGAAGTGGAGAGATCTGCGGTTTCCCGCATCTGTCGCAAAAAGCGCGCCAGATATGGTGCACCCAGGCCTAAGTTGTCCCTCGAATTAGGCCAAGCAGATTCCCTTCGGGAATGACAGAAAGAAAAGCAAAGGCAGAAAAGAAGTGTAGCGGGACTGCAAAGGCTTGGTTCGCAACAATACCTAATTTGTCATCTCGACCGGAGCGAGGCGGAGTGGAGAGATCTGCGGTTGCTTTTTTTTGCGGGCTTTGCGCCCGGCCGATAGGGGAAGCAGATTCTCTCCGGGAATGACAGAAAGAAAAAGCAAAGACGACGCGAAGTGTTTATTGCGAAATGGTGAGAGCGATATAGGTCGAACCGTCTACCCGATGTCCGGCCGGCGGCGTTTGGGTCACGATGATACCGGGGGGCGGGGGGGGACCTGAGGGTGCGAGGTCATCTTCGGGCGCGCTGTTGTCGTCCTGCATGGGTCCGATCTTGAATCCGGCCTGCGCGATCAGGGCTGCCGCTGTAGAGTAGGGCATGCCTACCAGCCGCGGCATGACGAACGCTTTGTCGCTATCCGGCGGAGCAGTGCTGACCAGCAAGCTGATGCCGGGGCGGGCAACGTCCTCGGCTCCTTTCTGCGGATTCTGGGCAATCACCGTGCCCGGCGCAACGCCGCCGTAGGGCATCTCCGAGGTTTCTTCGAGATCGAGTCCGAGCCGGTGGACTTCAATGGCCGCAACCCGCTCCTGCTGCCCGACTACATCGGGGATCTTGACTCGCTGCGGCCCCAAGCTCTCGGTCACGCGCATGCGCCATTCGCGCCTCACCACCGTGCCCGGAGCGGGCGACTGCGACAGTACCCGGCCGGCGGGAAGATCCGCGCTGTAGTATTTGTTATCGATGCCCAGATTCAGATCTTCGCCCGCCGTCTTGCGTACAGCCTCGGCGATGGTTAGCCCGGTGAGATCGGGAACCCGGACCTCGGCTCCGTGAATGGCGAACTGCATCGTTGTGACCGCTGCAACAAGCGCTACCATGCCCAGCAACATCACCGCGAGAACCAGCCGGAAGAACTTGATCATGACAGGTCCGAATATTCGATCATGAATTCAATCTGCGCAGTTTTCTCCAGCATCTTCGAAACCGAACAGTATTTGTCTTTGGACAACGTGACCGCGTCCTCCATCGCCTTAGCGGAGACCTTGCCTGAGACATGGTAGGTGAGTTGAATGCGCGTAAAGACCCGCGGCGCTTCCGGCGTCTGCTCGGCGGTTGCGGAAACCGTGAGCGCGGTAAACGGTTCTCGCTTCTTCCGGAGAATAGAGACGACGTCCACCGAAGTGCAAGCGCACAGCCCCATCAGAACCATCTCCATAGGGCCCGGTCCCGCGGCATGCGCGGCGTTAGCGTCCACGGTTACGTGGTGACTGCTTTCGGAAAGCGCATCGAATTGCTGCTCTTTTTTCCAGGTGGCCGAGGCGAACATTTGGCTAGTGCTCCTAGCAAAAGCCTACAACCGCGGGCATCGAAATTGCTACGGCCTTACGCACCGATACAGCCCGGCGACGCCAAAGTTGTACGGTGTCCAGGAGGCTTCGCTAAATCCTACGGATGCGAGCGTTAAGAGCATCCCGGCGGGAGCGGGAAAATTGTGGACGGACGATGGAAGGTATTCGTAGGCTCCTGGAACTCCGGAGACCAGCGATCCAATCTTAGGCAGCACACTGCGGAAATAGAACGAGTAGCTCCTTCCCAGGGAACCTTTAGGCTCGCTGAAGTCCAGGATTCCCAGTTCGCCGCCCGGCTTGAGGACGCGATGAAACTCCTCCAGGCCGTCGCGGTAATTGGCCAGGTTTCTAAAGCCAAAGGCGGTGGTGATCAGGTCGAGCGAATTCGACGGCAGGGGCAGGTGCAAGGCATCGGCCTCAAAAGGAATAGCTCCGCGGGAGGCAAGCTTGGACGCGCCGCGGAGCAGCATCTGATGAGAAAAATCGGCGGCCAGAATTGGCTGTGCTCTCTTGGGCCTGCGCTCAAGAAGGGCAAGAGTCATTTGCCCGGTTCCACAGCAGATATCCAGAATCCGCGCTTCGGGCCGGGAGAGAATAGAGCGAAAGCGGCGCGCGCTTCTCCACCACCAAAGCCGGTCGATGTTTAAGGAAAGAACGTGATTCAGCAGATCGTAGCGCGGAGCAATTCGATCGAACATCTGCCGAACCGCTATTGCCGCGCTTTGCTCGTCATGGGTTCCGGCAGGGTTGGTGCCGGTGGATGAATGCTCGGATGCTGTCATGTCCCACATATCTGATGCGAATACGTTAGCATCACCACCGATTTGTGGAATCCCGGGTCCCAAAATCGGGACCTGGGGCACCCAGGATCCGCTTGAAGCATGGATCCAAAACTGCCACCAATCGAGGGTGCCCCATATCTGGCGCGGCCTTTGCGCCAGATGTGGGAAACCGCAGATCTCTCCACTGCGCTTCGCTCCGGTCGAGATGACAAATTAGGTGTAATTCTCAACCAAGCCTTCCTAATCCCATTTTTCATTCCCTCGACAAATCCATTACCGGCTCAGTTCACCAGGATGGAGTCGAGCCCAGCCAGGACTTCTGCGCCGGTCACATCCTCGGCGACCTGGGCCTTGCCTATGCCCCTCAGCAGGATGAAGCGGCGCACCCCAGCGCGGTTCTTTTTGTCCTTGGATGCAGCCTCCATCAGGCGCTCCGGGCGCAGCCGCGGCAAAGCCGGAGGATCGAAGTAGCGGATCAGCTTTTCCGCGCGTATCGCATCCTCGGCCTTCAACCATTGCCGCGCCTGACTGACGTGGAGCGCTACAAGCATGCCCCAGGCGACCGCTTCGCCATGGAGAATGGCGCCGAAACCGGCGGCCGCTTCAATCGCGTGACCCATGGTGTGTCCAAAGTTGAGAATCATTCGCAAATCCGACTCTCGTTCATCCAGGCCGACTACTTCGGCTTTCATGCGAACCGATGCGGCGATGGTTTTTTCCATCGCCTCGGGCTCTCTTTGATCGAGGAGCCGGCAATTGGCTTCCATGGAGCGAAAGAGGGTGGCATCCCGGATCAGTCCCGCCTTGATGCTCTCATAGAGGCCCGCCCGCAGCTTCGCGCTGGGGCAGCGTACTCAATAGACCGATGTCCGCAAATACGGCTCGCGGATGATAGAAGCAGCCCATCAGATTTTTGCCCGCGCTCAGATTCACTCCGGTCTTGCCGCCAACGGAGGAATCGACCTGTGAGAGAAAGGTGGTCGGCATTTGCACGTATTCGATTCCCCGCATGTAGGTGGCGGCGAGAAAGCCGCCCACGTCTCCAATGACGCCGCCGCCGAAAGCGATGAGCAGAGACGAGCGGTCGGCGCCGGCGCGGAGCAACTCCGAGCCCAGCCGTTCCACCTCGGCCAAACGCTTGTGACGCTCTCCGCTGGGGAGAAAGAGAACTACCGGTTGCTGTTCCCGGAAGGAAGACAGAAAGCGCTGGCCCCAGAGCGACCAGATCTCCGGCGAAGTGAGCACGTGGATACGCTTTTGCTCTTTGCCGAAGATTTTGCGCAAACGGGTTGAGAGGGAATCGAGCAGACCGCTTCCGATGAAAACGCTATATTGGCCAGAGCCGGTTATGACATTGATTGTGCGCACGGTTATGTCCATCGTAGCGCACGCCGGAGGCGCAAGGTCATTGAGGCGGCGAGCCGCGGATTGAGGTACCCTCGAACGATGGGCTTCACGGAAGTCACGGATTTTCTGGTTATAGGGGCCGGAATCGCAGGGCTCCGGGCGGCTATCGAGCCTCTCGCAAGCGGGCCGCGTCCTGGTTCTGACAAAGGAGCAACTGGGCGAATCGAATACGCAGTATGCCCAAGGCGGAATCGCTGTCGCCCTTGGAGGAGAAGAGGACGTCCACCTGCATCTCGAAGACACGGTCAGTGCTGGAGATGGATTGGTGAATCTTCGCGCCGCCGAGGTGCTGGTGGAAGAGGGCCCTAAACGCGTGGAGGAATTGCTCTCCTGGGGAACGGATTTCGACCGCAAAGAGGGACGCCTGATGCTGACCCGGGAGGGCGCTCACAGCCGTTCGCGCATTCTGCACGCTCATGGCGACGCCACCGGGCGGGAGATTGGCAGGGCGCTGCTCGAGCATGCGCGGATGCTGCCCCAGATCGAATTGCGCGAATACACTACTTCGATTGATTTGATCGCCGATGGAGGCGTGGTTCGCGGCGTCACTATGCTCCGCCCCGACGGCCGGGTGGGGGCCTCGTTTGCCCGCGCGATTCTGCTGGCCAGCGGCGGCGCCGGCCAAGTCTACAGCGATACCACCAACCCCAGCGTAGCCACCGGGGATGGGATTGCGATGGCCTCCCGCGCCGGCGCGGAGATCGCGGATATGGAGTTTTATCAATTCCACCCCACCGCGCTCAGCCTACCGGGAGTATCACGCTTCCTGCTCTCCGAGGCCCTGCGGGGAGAGGGGGCATACCTGCGCAATGCTCGCATGGAGCGGTTTATGGACCGCTACCATCCTTTGCTTGAGCTCGCGCCCCGCGATGTTGTGGCCCGGGCCATTACCCGGGAAGGATTGGCGGCCGGCTCGGGCGAGACTCTGCCGGTTTATCTGGACATGCGGCACGTCACCGGCATCGACCTGAGCGCGCGCTTTCCTGGAATCTCAGCCTTCCTCAACCAGCACGGCCTCGATCTCAGCCGGGACCTCATTCCGGTTCGCCCCGCGGCGCACTACCTGATGGGCGGCGTTCGCACCGGGATCGACGGACGCTCTTCGCTCGGCCGCCTCTATGCCGCGGGCGAGGCGGCGTGTACCGGCGTGCATGGCGCCAACCGCTTGGCCAGCAATTCGCTGCTTGAAGGGTTGGTGTTTGGGGCGCGAGCGGCTACGTTCATGCGCGAGGAACCGGAAGACTCGAGTCTTGGCAAAGACTACGAGGGCCAAGGCCGCCGGGAGTCGGAGCCTCAGCAGAATGGCTCCGCTTCCGCCATCGACTCGCTGCGCGCCCGCCTGCAGGCTCTGATGTGGCACAAGGCAGGGTTGCTGCGCGACGCGCAGGGGCTTGGCGCGGCGGCCGGCGAATTGTCGGCCCTTGCGGACGAACTCCCTGCGCCTATCGTGCGCCCAGCAATCGAGTTGAACAACCTGCAACTGATCGCCGCGGAGATCGTCCAAGCTGCCCTGGGACGCGAGGAGAGCCGCGGAGCGCACTTCCGCAATGATTTTCCGCGAAGGGATGACGCTCACTATCGGAAGCACTCGGTGATCCTGCGGGACGAGCTTCGCTTTGTAGATTTCAGCGAAGCTGCTCCTAGCGTAACTGCTCATGGCTTTGCGTCTTCCTCGCCGGATAGAGTAGGGAAGCCGCCGTCGCGATAGCCATCACCACGAGGATGATCCCCAGAGAGATTTCTACGGGAATGTGCACCCATCGCGTCAGGATCATCTTGCAGCCGACGAAGCCCAGAATCGCCGCCAACCCGAAATGCAGAAAGCGCAGCCGCTCAAGCAGATTAGCCAGCAGAAAATAAAGCGAGCGCAGGCCGAGGACGGCAAAAATGTTTGAGGTGTAGGCCACGAACGGATCGTTGGTTACGGCGAGCACGGCGGGAATGGAATCCAGGGCGAAGACCAGGTCGACGATTTCAATGGCGATCACCGCGGAGAACAATAGTTGTTGGCGGCTGCCGCTTGCTCGCTGAGTGAACCACGTCATCCACAGCTTGGGCCTGCCTGCGGTCTTTTCGCGCGCCAGGCGCACGGCGGCAACCAGAATCAGGCCGCCGAAGAGATACTGAATCCAGCTAAATCGCGCCAGCAGCGCAATCCCGCCAAAGATAAAGAGGCCGCGCATCACGATGGCGCCGATGACCCCGAACAGCAGGGCTTTTCTCTGCTCCGCCGGCTCGAGGCCGAAGGAGCGAAACATCACCAGGAAGACGAAGAGGTTGTCGACGCTGAGTGAGAGCTCAATCAGGTAGCCGGAGGCAAACTCCAGGCCGGTCTGGCGTCCGCGCACGTGGCTAAGCCATATGCCAAAAGCGGCTGCGGCCGCAAACAGGAACAAGACGAAGAGCAGATTGGTCCGGAGGTTGTTTCGAGACTTCGCCGTGGCTTGTCCTGGTTCCCGGTTGAAGAGAGCCAGATCGCCGAGGATCAGCGCCAGCGCTATGGCGTGAAAGCCTACCCAGTACGCGAGCGGTGTGCCGCCGAGCATAACCTTCATAATTTCACTTTTGGGACACCCACATCTGGTCGAGATGACAAAGGTGCGATGCTCCGGACTTTTGTATTAGCCTTTGCCTTTCTTTCTGTCATTCCCGCAGAGAATCTGCTTTTTATCTCCCGGACATCAGAAAAACAGATTGCCTGCGGGAATGACAGAAAGAAAGGCAAAGGCACAACAGTGGCAGAATCATCGCTGATTCAGGAGCCGGATGGTCTCTAGCAAGACGTCACCGACGATAGTCAGGCTCTGGGCGCTCAGCTTGTCCATCGTGTCCTGGGGCGTGTGCCAGAACTCGTTGCGGTATCCATAATCGAAATCGATTACGTCGGCGCAGGCCACGCCGCGTTTGAGAAATGCCGTGTGATCGTCGCCTACCTGGTTCTGGCGTTGGAAGAAATAGGATTGATCGCCATATTTGGCCGCTGCCTGCTCGATCAAGTCCAGGAGCCATGAGGTGGAGGTCGTATCGCGATCGACGTCCAGATCGCGGTCGCCGATCATATCCGCCAAGAGAAAAGCCTTGACCCGCTTGAGCGTTCCATCGGCCTGCCACTTCGCCGCCAGGTGCTTGCTGCCATAGGCAGAGTCGCTATCCGTCCATCCCTTGAAGGCCTCTTCTCCATCGAAGAAGACCAGCCAGACGCTATAGCCGTCGAGTTTTTTACCGCGAAAGCTGTTGGCCAGCTCGAGCAGCAGGCCGGTGCTTGATCCGCTGTCGTTTGCGCCCACATAGCCGGTATCTTTCAGCGGGTAGTTGGTGTCGTAGTGACTGGCAAGGACGATGATGCCGTCTTTCGTGCCGGGAAACTTGACGATGTAGTTCGTCATTTCCTTCACGCCTACAGGGGTTGACGCAGTGAAGGTATCTTTTTCGAGATCGTCTTTGGCGAACTGCCGGCGCAAAAAGGCCTCGGCCTTGGCATGCCCTTCGCTGCCCACCCAGCGCGGGCCCACCGAGACGAACTCGCGGGTGTAGGTCAGCGCACGATTGCCGTCGAAGCGGGGAAGCGATTGGGCGGCCTGTCCGGCGGCCATGCTCGACGAGAGGAGCGCGGCGGCGGCAAAAATCAAGACCACGCGCGGGGAGTTGGAGAGCCGGAGGCGCATTCGATTAGGACTCTTGCTCCCGATTCCTGCGGCTGGGATGAACCATAAAGGCGACTCCAATACTGAGCAGGTAGAGGCCCAGCATAGGCGCGGCGAAGACGCACATGGTCAAGACGTCCGGCGTAGGCGTGATGATGGCGGCGACGACAAAGATGATCAGCACGGCGTAGCGCATGTTTTTCCATAGAAACTTAGCGCTCACCAAGCCGAAGAGGGCCAGGAAGAAGACCACAATCGGTAGCTCGAAGGTAATTCCCAGACCCAGGATCACGGTTGTGAAAAGCTCGGTGTACTCACCCACCGTCACCATGGGCGTAAATTCTTTACTGTAGCCGATGAGGAAATTGAGCGCGCCGGGATAGACGTAACGGTATCCAAAGAAAGCGCCAGCGAGAAAGAGCCCAACCGTGGCCGCCATGAAGGGCACGACGTAACGTTTTTCCTTCTGATAGAGCCCTGGGGAAATGAACAGCCAGACCTGATACAGGATGAACGGGGAAGCAATGATCGCGCCTGCCACCAAGCTGACCTTGATATACAAATTGAAGATGTCTACGGGGTTCAAATACACCAATTGCGTGGGCAGGTGGTGCGCCCGTAGCGCCGTGGTGATCGGCTTCTGCATGAACTGGTAGATCTGCACGCGGAAGGTATAAGCGACGAAGAAGGCGACGATCAGATAGAGTGCGGAATGGATGATGCGCTTGCGCAACTCCTCCAGGTGCTCAAGCAGGCTCATGCCTGGAAGGTCGGCTCTTTCGGTTACCGCAGTCCGGGCGCGATCGACTATATCAGCCATGATGCTGGGCCGTTTGCTCCTCGAGGCCTTCGTGGCCGTTGACGGTCCTCTCCTGGCTGCCGACTATCTTCTCGTAGTCGCCCAAGGTCCCTTCGGAATCGCGGACGATCATCGATGCTTCTCCGCTGGAAGCGGGTTCCTGCTGCGGCGGTCTCTGCTCCGTCGCTTGCGGTACTTCGGTTTCCGGTATTTCCGATCCGATTGCTTCCGCTTCCGGCATGCCTGATTCCGCCGCTTCAGGTTGGGCAGGCTCCGCCTGCATGGACTCTTCCTGTTCGTAATATCCCTTGAACGGGGCTTCCGCGCTTTCCGTGACTCCGGTACTTGGCGGCCGGATGGTCGGAGTTCCTGATATGTCGGCGGCTGGAGCGGCTTGGACGGCACTTTCAGCCGCGATCTTCTTTTGCCGGTCCGCCTCCTCGGCTGAGCGCAACTCCTCTTCAATCTGCATTTTGAATTCGTTGCTGGCGCGCCGGAATTCAAGCACAAGCTTGCCCAGCTGGCGCCCGATTTCGGGGAGCTTCTTGGGCCCGAAAATGACCAGCGCCAGGGCAAAAATGAAGATTGTGTCAGGCAAACTCATGCACCCTCATGATACCTGCCGCGCTCAGGGGCCACAAATCAGACTCCATGAGAGCGGGTTGGGTACGGGGAGCCTGGGGATCCAAAACAGCCGCCAATCGAGGGTTCTATAAAGGGGGATGTCAAGAGAAAAAACTTCGGCGCGAGCGCGGCGAGGGGAGTTTCTTTTGACATCCCAGCCCTCCCGGCGAGGCCGCGCTGTATGGATCGAAGTGTTGAGTGCGGCGCGATCCGGTCCCGAGTCGAGTTGATAGTAGCCGTAGGCGCTGTGGGAAAGCGGAAATCGCGGAGCGATTTCCGAGGTGGCGTAGCCACCGGCTTTTCCATAGCGCACCAGCTGGCAGCGCCAGCCCGGCTGAATTAGATCAGCATTTCTCATAATGCGATCACAGACGGCCAACAGTACCTTGCACCCATCAAGCAGAGAACGATTGGTCCAACGGAATGGCCAACCATGGTTCTATCTGAGACTCGTGGTCATATAGCTTTTTTCGGTTATCCGAAGGGGGATATGGTGCCCCATGAAACTGCACGCTGTTGGCAATGCGTCTATCCCTCGTTTAGATCCTCACCCTCGAACCGAGAGCGCAAGAACCGATCGCCCTATCGCAGCAGAGAAGCTGAAGACTGGGCCTGGATTCTAAGCGCGCTCAAGCTGCTTGTGTTTGCAATTCTGTTGCGTCGAAGCGTTCTCCTCTCTTCCATAGGATTAAAGCAATCGTTGCTATCTTGCGCGCCAGGGTTAGACGAGCCATCTCCGGCTGCATTCCCTTGGCGATCAGACTCTCGTAATATTCCCGGAATGGCCCGGGACGAATGCTGGCGGTGGTGGCCGCTCCCTTGAAGATGTTCTTCAGCTCGTGATTGTGATGGAAATTCAGTCCGGTGATTTGCACCGGTTTCTTGCTGCGTTGGATCTGGCCCTTGACCATGCGGTAATCCGCACTGCTGCGCGTCTCTAATCCTAATCCGCAGTAGCTCCAGAACTGCCGCTTGGTGCGAAACCGGTAGGGTGTCTGTACGCGTCCGATTAAAATGGCTGCGCGAATTGGCCCCAGGAAGGGGATGCTACGCAGCAGTTCGACGGCCTCGAATTTGCGGCTCTCTGTTATCAGCCCCTGGCGTGCTCGGTGCCGTACTGTGCGCAAGCTGTCGAGTTCTTCAAAAAGATACTCCGCACGCTGTTTCAGAGCGCTGTTCGCCGATAGAAGCTGCAACTGCTCCTCTCGCCGCCGCTGCCCATAAAGCGCCTTGCCCGGCGTGCTCACCACCTGGCCGCGATAGATGGCCTTCAGGCGCGCCATCACACGGGTCGTGTCTTCGGTCAGTACCGTATAAGCACGGCCTAATTCCTTGAGCGCCCGCGCGCTGTTCTGCCCGTGATAAACCGGGGATAACTGGTTGCCGCGCAGCAATTCCGCCAATTTCCTGGCATCCAGTTTGTCGTTCTTGTTGCCCACCTTGAGCAGCGCATTCTTGCGCGGATTGCAGACCACTACCTTGCTCACATGGGGCTGCAGCAAATCGTACAACCATGCCGATTGGGTCGTCTCTTCCAAGGTGATCTGCACCGTCCCCCGTAATCCCTGCACCAATTCCAGAATCACTGCTCCATCGGTCGGCACAATACACTGGCTCACCTGCCGCCCCTCTTCGTTTAAGACCGCGATCGAAACACAATCCCGGTGCACATCCATTCCCACGTACTTGGTGTTAATCTTCTTGGTATTCATCTGGGCGCTCCTTCGCTGTGGGCTTCTGGTTCTTTCCCAAGCAACCAAAGCTTACTCCCGACTGGGCGCCCTTTATTATGCGTGCCCCATATCTGGCGCGCTCTTTGCGCCAGATGTGGGAAACCGCAGATCTCTCCACTCCGCTGCGCTCCGGTCGAGATGACAAAGGAAGGGTGTAATTGCCGACCGAGCCTTCTTCAACCCAATTTTCATCCCCTTGGGTGGGCCGCAGGGCCATGAACACTTCGGTCGAAAATCATCCCAGGAGGACGGCTCTGCCAACGGTTGTGGTCTCCCGCCCTTGCTCCGCAAGGATGGGGCACCCTAGATCTGCTTGAAGTATGGGTCCAAAACTGCCACCAATCGAGGGTTCTATAAAGGGGGATGTCAAGAGAAAAAACTTCGGCGCGAGCGTGGCGAGGGGAGTTTCTTTTGACATCCCAGCCCTCCCGGCGAGGCCACGCTGTATGGATCGAAGTGTTGAGTGCGGCGCGATCCGGTCCCGAGTCGAGTTGATAGTAGCCGTAGGCGCTGTGGGAAAGCGGAAATCGCGGAGCGATTTCCGAGGTGGCGTAGCCACCGGCTTTTCCATAGCGCACCAGCTGGCAGCGCCAGCCCGGCTGAATTAGATCAGCATTTCTCATAATGCGACCACAGACGGCCAACAGTACCTTGCACCCATCAAGCAGAGAACGATTGGTCCAACGGAATGGCCAACCATGGTTCTATCTGAGACTCGTGGTCATATAGCTTTTTTCGGTTATCCGAAGGGGGATATGGTGCCCCATGAAACTGCACGCTGTTGGCAATGCGTCTATCCCTCGTTTAGATCCTCACCCTCGAACCGAGAGCGCAAGAACCGATCGCCCTATCGCAGCAGAGAAGCTGAAGACTGGGCCTGGATTCTAAGCGCGCTCAAGCTGCTTGTGTTTGCAATTCTGTTGCGTCGAAGCGTTCTCCTCTCTTCCATAGGATTAAAGCAATCGTTGCTATCTTGCGCGCCAGGGTTAGACGAGCCATCTCCGGCTGCATTCCCTTGGCGATCAGACTCTCGTAATATTCCCGGAATGGCCCGGGACGAATGCTGGCGGTGGTGGCCGCTCCCTTGAAGATGTTCTTCAGCTCGTGATTGTGATGGAAATTCAGTCCGGTGATTTGCACCGGTTTCTTGCTGCGTTGGATCTGGCCCTTGACCATGCGGTAATCCGCACTGCTGCGCGTCTCTAATCCTAATCCGCAGTAGCTCCAGAACTGCCGCTTGGTGCGAAACCGGTAGGGTGTCTGTACGCGTCCGATTAAAATGGCTGCGCGAATTGGCCCCAGGAAGGGGATGCTACGCAGCAGTTCGACGGCCTCGAATTTGCGGCTCTCTGTTATCAGCCCCTGGCGTGCTCGGTGCCGTACTGTGCGCAAGCTGTCGAGTTCTTCAAAAAGATACTCCGCACGCTGTTTCAGAGCGCTGTTCGCCGATAGAAGCTGCAACTGCTCCTCTCGCCGCCGCTGCCCATAAAGCGCCTTGCCCGGCGTGCTCACCACCTGGCCGCGATAGATGGCCTTCAGGCGCGCCATCACACGGGTCGTGTCTTCGGTCAGTACCGTATAAGCACGGCCTAATTCCTTGAGCGCCCGCGCGCTGTTCTGCCCGTGATAAACCGGGGATAACTGGTTGCCGCGCAGCAATTCCGCCAATTTCCTGGCATCCAGTTTGTCGTTCTTGTTGCCCACCTTGAGCAGCGCATTCTTGCGCGGATTGCAGACCACTACCTTGCTCACATGGGGCTGCAGCAAATCGTACAACCATGCCGATTGGGTCGTCTCTTCCAAGGTGATCTGCACCGTCCCCCGTAATCCCTGCACCAATTCCAGAATCACTGCTCCATCGGTCGGCACAATACACTGGCTCACCTGCCGCCCCTCTTCGTTTAAGACCGCGATCGAAACACAATCCCGGTGCACATCCATTCCCACGTACTTGGTGTTAATCTTCTTGGTATTCATCTGGGCGCTCCTTCGCTGTGGGCTTCTGGTTCTTTCCCAAGCAACCAAAGCTTACTCCCGACTGGGCGCCCTTTATTATGCGTGCCCCATATCTGGCGCGCTCTTTGCGCCAGATGTGGGAAACCGCAAATCTCCACTTCGCTTCTCTTTGGTCGAGGTGACAAAGTTAGGTGTAATTGCCGACAAAGCCTTCCTCAACCCGATCTTTATCCCCTTGGGGGCGCTCAAAGGTCCCATAATCAAAGGTTTTTCTCTGAGGCGATGCTAGATGGATTAAAATAGTTGTTTGCGTCTTGCTAGGTACGGGACCCTATGCAAAGTTTGGGTCTTCATCCCTACCATGCGCATCTTTATTACAGGGCGGCAACATCCCCGCGGGTTGGGCGGTCGAGAAGTTCGACCGTAGTGAATCCGCTGCAGCCCGGTGATTGCTTTCAACATCCCCGTCCCACTCTTTCATAAAAAAGGAGCAGGACTGAAGGCGGACTCTATGGGTGTACTTGCGTACGACGTCACTAAATCGGCGCGCGTTGTCGACGCGCCAGAGAGCGGCTCGGCAAGCCTTGCGGCAGAGACGAGTTGCTCGCTTGAAAACTATCTTGCTCTCCCCGATCACAGCATGGACCAGAGGATTGCGTCGGCCCGCGCGAAACTAGGCACAGACGCCATCCTTCTCGGACATCACTACCAGCGCGATGAAGTTATCCGCTTTGCCGACGTCACCGGAGACTCCTACAAACTCTCGAAGATTGCCGCTGAAACGCGTAGCCGCTATGTGATTTTTTGCGGTGTCCATTTCATGGCGGAGAGCGCGGATATTTTGGGAGCAAGCGGGCAGCAGGTGATTTTGCCCGACTTGAATGCCGGCTGCTCCATGGCCGACATGGCGGAGATTGGCCAGGTGGAGGATTGTTGGGAATCGCTGGAGCGAGCGGGTTTGGATCCCGGCGAGATCATGCCCTTGACCTACATGAACTCTACGGCCGCCATCAAGGCATTTTGTGGAGAGCGGGGAGGATTGGTTTGCACCTCGTCGAATGCTCCAGCAGCCTTTGCCTGGGGCTTCGCGCGCCGTCCTAAAATCCTCTTCCTGCCGGACCAGCATCTGGGGCGGAATACCGCCTTCAAGATGGGCATCCCGCTGGCCGAGATGGTGGTATGGGATCCATACCAGATCAACGGCGGCGTCGATCCGGCGCGGCTCAAGCAAGCTCGCGTGATCCTGTGGAAGGGGCACTGCTCGGTCCACCAGCGTTTCCTGCCCGGACACGTCGATGCGGTGCGGCAAAAGTATCCGGGAATCCAGGTCATCGTCCATCCCGAGTGCCGCTGGGAGGTTTGCCAGAAGGCGGACGCATCGGGATCGACCGAAGGGCTGATCAAAATGGTCGAGCAGTCGCCCGCCGGGAGCATGTTTGCCATCGGCACTGAGATTCACCTGGTGAACCGGCTGGCCAAACGCTTTGCTCCCGCTGGCAAGAAGGTGATCACGCTGGACGATACCGGGTGCCTATGCACTACGATGTACCGCATTTCTCCGCAGCATCTTGCCTGGGCGCTGGAAAATCTGATCGAGGGCAGGGTAGTGAACCGGATCGAGGTTCGCGAGGACGTGAAATACTGGGCGCGTGTGGCCCTGGACCGCATGCTGGAGATATAGATTATTCTGGATATAAGCTGCGAGGCTCATCCATGAAAACTTTTACCCTTGGCGAGGCGCAATCTCTCCTGCCCGTGCTCGAAGCATTGCTACGCCGGGCGATGGAGGCGAAGAGCACGGCCGAACAACTCGAATTTGAGTTACAGCAACTCGGTCAAAGTATCTTTTTCTCTGGCGGCATGCTGGTGGATACCGCTCAAGTGGCGCGCAAGCGCGCCGCTCTGGGAGCCGCCGTCCAACAGGCGAAAGATGTGGTCCAGGAGATCGATTCCATCGGCGTGCAGGTCAAGGATCTGGACAGCGGACTGCTCGATTTCCCCTGCCAGCGTGGCGAGGAGATCGTACTGTTGTGCTGGAAGCTGGGCGAGTCCAAGATTACCCATTGGCACAGCATGGAGGCCGGCTTTCCCGGGCGGAAGCCGTTAGATGAGCGTTTTCCCGAGACCTGGCCGGAAAAGCCCAACTAAACACCAGCTAAGAAGCGGTCAGCTAAGAACCGGTCAGCTAAGAAGCGGTCAGCGGTCGCGCTCTTTGCGCCAGACGTGGGTAAAACCGCAGATCTCGCCACTCCTCACGGCTTGCCTCCTGGCCGCCAATGCGGCTTCCAGCGGGTATTGGCCAGCCAGTCGATCGGTTTCAACATGGCGGCGACGGCTGAATCCATATGGACGAAATCGATGCGGCCAATCTGGTCGCTCGGTTGATGATAATCGGAGTGCAGTCCGAAGCTGGAGATGGTCTGGGCGACGACGCCGCGCTGGGCCAAGTTGTAGTTGTCGGAACGCCTAAAGAAGTCTTCCGCCGGATGAGGATCGGCCACTAGAGACGCGCCGTGCCGCACGAGTTCCGGTCCCAGGTCGCTGCGCCGAAAACCGGTCAGCCACAGATCGCCATGGGGTATCGCCGGGTCGGAGCGGCCGATCATCTCAAACTCCAAATTGGCGACAATGCGTTGGAGCGGCAGCGGAGGATGCGCGAGAAAGTAACGGTTGCCGAACCCGCCAATCTCCTCCGCGCCAAAGAGCACAAAAAGAACGGTTCGCCTGGGCCGCGGGCCGCGGGCAAGGCTTCTGGCTAATTCGATGATCGCCGCCGTCCCTGAGGCATCGTCATCGGCGCCGTTGTAGATGGCGTCGCCATTTTTGGCCGGACCCACTCCCAGGTGGTCCAGATGGGCGGTGAGCAGGATGGCGTCCTCTCTCATGGCAGGATCGGAGCCGCGCAACAGGCCGACTACATTCCATGTCTCCACTCGCGGCTCGGACGAAAAACCTTTGAGATGCTGGAGCGCGCTGCGGGGCAGCGGATCAGGGAGGGGAGCCTTTTGAAGGAAGCTTCCGCCATCGCCTCCCGGCTGCAAGCCGAAATCCTCAAAGAGGGAGGCGGCGAAGAGGGCGGCCAAATGTTCGTCGCGGGTGCCGCTTCCTCGTCCGCGCAGCTCATCTGACGCGAGAAATTCCATATCGGAGCGCATGCACCGGAAACAGATGGCCGGCTCCGCCGCCGGGCCAGCCATCGTCTCCGCGCTCCAAGCGCGGAATCCGAATATCGCGAGCAGGATAGCGACAGGGAAGAGTCGGCAAGGCCAAGCCATGGGGCGAAGTATAATCGGTTTTTCCAACGAGTTTTTTCCCGGAGCGAATGCGAGCGCTCCTCCGTCTATTCAAAAGACAGTCCAAAAGGGAACAAGAATGCATGGCAAGAAAAGGCGCTCACGAGCGATAGGGAGTTGGTGCGGTTGGTCGCTTCTTGATTCTGCTCCGGGGCTGTTACCAGGGCTGCTGCTAGGGGCGTTGCTGGGCCTGACCGGCTGCGATAACTTTTTCACGCCGGTGAATCCCAATCCGCCTGCGAATGGGGGCGACTCTCTCTACGTGGCCAATGGCGGCAATACCTTTATTGCCGGATTCTCCGTCAGCAGCACTGGAGGGCTTTCCGTCCTCAATAACTCGCCCTATAACAATGGAGTTGCGGCCAACGCTCTGGCCATGACTCCTAACGACAAGTATCTGTATGCCTCCGGAGCGCTGGGCGGGATATACGAGTATCTGATCAATAGTGACGGCTCGATCAGCGTACAGAATAACGGCAGCCCGCTGGTCCAGGATGTCATCGCCACCACCATGCGAGTCGATTCGACCGGCACTTATCTCCTGGCGGCAGGAGTGGGAGTTGCCGCGCAAGCACAAGCTATCGGTATCTACCAGATCAACAGCTCGAACGGAGTGTTGACTGCCTTGGGCGGTTCGCCGATAACGCTCTACCTGGGAACCACCAAGCCTCCGCCTCTGACCACGCCGACCGGCTTGCTGATTACTCCCGACAACACCAAGGTCTATGTTTCGCTGGGCAATCTCGGCGTGCAGGTTCTCACTCTAAGCACGGGCGGAGCGTTGAGCAGCGGTAATGCGCCGACCATTCTCCCGCCTTACAGCAAATCGACCAGCCCCAGTGACACTGGATTGGCCAGCGATCCAAACTCGAAATTTCTGTTTGTGGCGGAGATCAATACCGGACTTCGAGCGTTGAGCATCGGGACCGGGGGCGCTCTGAACGAGATATCGGGCTCGCCCTACACGGCAGGATCCGGGCCTACGGCGGTTATGGTCGATCCCACGGGGGCCTATGTCTACGTCACCAACAAACAGGCCAACGCCAATGGTATATACGGCTTTACTCTGAACACGACATCGGGCCAATTGACGGCCATAACAGGCTCGCCCTTCAGTTCGGTGGGAGCATTGCCCATCGCCATGGCGACAGATAGTTCCAAAAAATATCTGGCCGTGGCTAACAACGGCGGCAACCCGGATCTGCAACTGTTCAGTTTCTCGACGACAACTCCCGGCGCATTGGTAGCCGGCGCCTCGGCAACCACCGGCACCGATCCGACCGGTCCGCAGGCGATTGCTGCTACCCTGCCGAGCACCAGTCAATAGAACATCCGTATTGGCAGTTGCTTTTCTGGCAAAGCAGATTCGCGTCGGGAATGACAGAAAGAAAAGCAACTGCGAATACACTCCGTCTTTGCCTTTTTTTCTGTCATTCCCGCAGGGAATCTGCTTCTGGTGCCTCGGGCATAGTCGATTTCGCGAGCGTCTTATAGGAGAGTGGTATTCTTTTTACGCCGCCACAGTATCAGTGAAACGGTATAGTGATTTCCTCTTTGGCTAGATTTACTGTTCGTTTTCGCTGCCTGTCTGGCCCGCGCTGCCTGTCCGGCTTGGCGCTGCTGGTTGCCTCTCTGAACGGTTGCAGCCGCCTCAACCAACATCCCAAGCCTGAAATGGTTTATGTCTTCGCGGAGCAGACCTATCTTCGCGACCGCGTCGCGCCGGTTGCGAATCGGGTCGCCTTGGTTACTAACGCAGAGCCGCTTCAGGTAGTCGAACACGGCCGTCGTTTTGTCAGAGTAAAAACCGCTAAGGGCGAGGTGGGCTGGATCGAGGATCACATGGTTATAGACCAGGGAATCTACGACCAGTTTACCCAGTTGGCAGAGTTGCACCGGCACGATCCCGTAGTCGCCAGAGGAATTTTGGCCGATCCTCTCTACCTGCACCTGAAACCGGGACGCGAAACGCAGCGTTTTTATTTGCTGCCGGAGAACGATAAGGTGCAGTTGCTGATTCGCGCTTCAGTTCCCAAGCCGGTTCCGGGCGCGGGCTTTCTGCCCCCGCCCAAGCCGGCGGCGCGCGCCGCCAAAGACGAGCCTAAGGGCGCTTCTCCGCTTCCCATGGAGGACTGGTGGCTGGTGCGAGACAGCCAGGGTCATGCCGGCTGGTTGTTGGGCCGCCGGTTGGATGTGGATGTGCCCGATGAAGTTGCGCAATACTCCGAAAGCCAAAAGATGGTTGGCGCATATGTTCTGACGCATGTCTATGATCCCGATTCGAATGTTCCCGATAAGCAGGTGCCGATTTACCTGACCGTTCTGAATCCCTATAAAGATGGCCTTCCTTATGACTTTAATCAGATACGTGTCTTCACCTGGAATCTGAAGAAGCACCGCTATGAGACGGCTTATCGGCAGCGCGATCTAGAAGGCTACTTACCGGTTCAAGTTACCCAGGAGGCGGTGGACGGCGCTACTCCCGTGCCGGTGTTTTCCATTCGCGTGGCCACCAGCGATGCAGTTACCACCGATCCTTCGACCGGCGCCGCTCGTCCTGCCGCGTCGGAAATGCTGCGCTTTGCCTTGGAAGGCCAGATGGTGAAAAAGCTTTCACCTCCCGGCGAGCAGGCGGCGGTTGCGCCGAGCCATCCGCTTCGCCGGAGGAAGGCCAGGCGCGTTCATCACCATGCACGGCACGGAGGCGGATAAGCCGGCATTCTTGTGATCCAGAACTGCCACCAATCGAGGGTTTCCCATGTCTCGCGCGCTCTTTGCGCCAGATATGGGAAACCGCGAATCTCTACTTCGCTCTCTTGAAAATCATTTGGCAAAGCCCCTGTGCCCTATGTGCGGCCACCGTGTTTTTGTATCAGGGCACAGCTTTAGCCGTGCCGCATGAATGCAACCAACCTGACGGGCTCAGCCCCTGCTGGCCTTGCTTTACCCAGGGGATAAAAGCCCAAATTCTTTTTAGCCAGCCCTGCGGCACGGCTAAACAGGCTGCGGAAAGGTCGAAGAGAGTGCGAAAACAGTCCCCTCAGCGGCTAAAGCCGACCAACTTTTCAAGCAGTTACGGCGCGACTGAAGTCGTGCCCTGATACAGAGGCATAGTTTTTCCGCAGCCTGTAAAGCCATGCCCTGATACAAAGCCCCGGAAGTAAATTCGCTCACACCTATCAAGCTGATCCCGATTTTTACCCCCTTGGGTGGGCCGAAGGCCCATGAACACTTCGGTCGAGATGACAAATCGGGGTCTGTTTTCGCTGCTCCGGTGTTTCAGCTCAAGAATTCGGCGATGCGGTTCACTACCGTGTTCTGCTCCTCGTCCGTGAGTTGGGGGAAGATGGGTAGGGCCAACACTTCTGCCGCGGCGCGCTCGCTCTCGGGGAAGGCCCCTGCGGGATATCCCAGGCTCTTGAAGGCCGGTTGGCGGTGCAAGGGAATTGGATAATAGATCTCCGAGCCGACTTCATGCCGCTCCAGAAAGGCTTTCAGCTCATCCCTGCGGCGGACCCGGATGACGTATTGGTGATAGACATGGGTTGCCTTAGGCAGCGTCTTGGGCAAGACCGCTCCCTGGCGCGGATAGGGGCCAGGGTCCGCCAGCCCCGCTTGTTCAAACAGCATTTGATAGTTGGCCGCGATCGACCGGCGCCGTTCATTCCACTGGTCGATAAAGCCCAGCTTAACCAGAAGCACGGCCGCCTGCAGAGTATCCAAGCGGCTATTCCAGCCGGGTTCCTCGTGGTAGTAGCGGCGGCGCATCCCGTGGGAGCGCAATACACGCAGGCGCTCGGCGAACTGGGTGTCGGAAGTAGTGACCATGCCGGCATCTCCGGCGGCGCTGAGGTTTTTTGTCGGATAGAAGCTAAACGCCGCGGCGTTTCCCAGGGACCCGGCCGGCCGCGAGTCCCAGCAGGCTCCGAAGGCCTGAGCCGCATCCTCAATCAGGAACAGTCCATCCCGCCTGGCATATTCCTGTTGGAGAGAGGTAAAGCTATCCCAGTCCGCGGCTTGCCCGAAGAGGTGCACGGGAAGAATGGCGCGTATGGTAGGGGATTCGGGGGAACTGAAACAGGCACGGACCGCCGTGGGCGAGAGATTGAATGTTTGGGGATCGATGTCGGCCAGGAGCGGTTTCGCGCCGGCCCGCAGGATGGAGCTAACGGTGGAGAAGAAGCTGAAGGGTGTGGTGATGACGGCATCGCCCGGGCCGATTCCGGCAGCGGCAAGAGCCAACCAAAGAGCGTCGGTGCCGGAAGCGCAGCCGACGGCGTGACCAACCCCGCATTTGGCGGCGGCGGCGCTCTCAAACGTGGCCACCTGCTCTCCCAGAATATATTTTTGCTGTGATAAGACGGCCTCGACCGCCTCCAGAAGCATAGGGCGAAGAAGGCAGTATTCCCGGGAAAGGTCCAGAATTGGAATCTTCAGATTGGTCACGCTCCAGGGTAACCGTTATTCCGGCTGGGAGGACACTTTCGAGCGCCGCGATACCCGGTTACTGCATCCAAGAACCAGTGCGGGAATTTCGCACCAGCGAAAACCGGGGGCAAGGGTAAATTCAGGAAAAGCGTTGTAGACTTTTCTCAAGCAGTTTTTTTTGCCGGATGCATTTCTGTTCCATTTTGACGAGCACCGGCTCAGTTTTACAAATCTAAACGTCATTTCGAAAGCAGGAGATCGGCACATGGACAATAAGCCGGCACAGAACATTCAGGACACGTTTCTTAATACGGTCCGCAAAGACAAGACTCCGATCACGATATACCTGGTCAGCGGAGTTAAACTCACAGGCAAGATTCGCTCCTTTGACAAGTACTCTGTTTTGCTTGAGAACAACAGCCAGGAGCAGTTGATCTTCAAGCACGCCATTTCTACCGTGGTAAGCAATCGATCTGTGCTGCACCCGGACCATCGTCCGGGGATAGCCGCCGGGCATGCTCCTCCGGCGACGGTCGGGGGCCCAGCGGTAGCGAATGCCGCAGCCGCGCACGTCGAGATCCCGGCGGCCGAGACATAGAGACTGATCGCTCAAGGACTTCGGTGACGATTGAGTGATGCCGCTTGTATTTGGCTGCGCTTGTAGGAGTGTGTACGCTTGCCTAGGGCGCTGAAAGACCGCGGCGGGCGCGCCGGTTGCGCGCCAAGGGTGGGGTTCGCCTGAGCAACACGTCTCCTCAAGTGGACCGGGCGCTTTTGGTTGGGGTCGAGTTTGCTGCCCGGCCGCGGCAGTTTTCGCGCTCCGCTGCGTTGGCGCGGCAGGCCGTGCGGCTAAGCGGCGGCGACGATTCGTCGTGCCCATCGCCCGGTCTTGCGGCGGAATTCGGCGCTAGTCTAACCCCAGGCAAGGATTTCCCGGCCGGCATTGCGAGCTCCCGAAATTTGCCGCCATGCGGTTCCGATTCCACATTCGCCGAGTTTCGTGAGCTGGTGAGAAGCGCCGGAGCGGAGATCGCCGGCGAGATATTCCAAAGAAGGCCGAAGCCCGATCCAGCCACACTGGTTGGGCAGGGCAAGGTGCAGGAGATTCGGGCTCAAGCGGAATCGGCTGGAGCTTCGGTGATTCTCTTCGACCATAATCTAAGCCCCACCCAGCTTAGGAATCTGGAGGATGCGCTACCGGTCTGGGTCGTCGATCGCACACAGCTGATCCTGGACATCTTCGCCCGGCATGCCCGCACCCGCGAGGGCCAGCTTCAGGTGGAATTGGCGCAGCTCGAATACATGCTGCCCCGGCTCAGCGGACGCGGCTCCGCCATGTCCCAGTTGGGAGGCGGCATCGGCACTAGAGGACCTGGGGAGACGCAACTTGAGACCGACCGGCGGAGAATTCAACGCAGGCTATTGCAGCTCCGGGACCAGTTGGAGGCGGTTCGCCGGGTGCGTGCCCAGCAGCGTCAGCGGCGGGAGGCGGTTCCCGTCCCTACTATCGCGTTAGTCGGCTACACAAATGCAGGCAAGAGCACGCTCTTCAATTTATTGACCAGGGCGGAGGTGCTGGCTTCCTCGCGAATGTTCGCCACACTGGACCCCAAACTGCGGGCCATGGTACTGCCTTCGCGGCGCAAGATTCTGCTCTCCGATACGGTTGGCTTTATCCGCGATCTTCCGCATACCCTGATCACCTCGTTCCGCGCAACTCTGGAAGAAGTCGAAAAGGCGGAGGTTCTGCTGCATGTGCAGGATTGTTCCACTCCCATGCGTGAGCAGCAGGCGGAGGAAGTGGAAAAGGTTTTAGGCGAACTGGGTGTGGCCGGCAAGCCGAGGATTGCGGTATGGAACAAGATCGATCTGCTGCCGCCCGAGGAGCGATTGCTGCTAGCCGGCCCGCGGCTGCCGTCAACGGCTGCCTCTGTCGCCGTCTCCGCCCATTCCGGAGAGGGGATCGCTCAATTGCTTGAGGAAATGGACCGCGCCCTCACTGCCGACCCGATTGTGGAGCAAAAATTCGTGGTGCCGCAGCAAGAGGGAGCCGTGCTGGCCGCCTTGGACGCTGGAGCCTTAATTCAGATGCGGGAATTCTGCGGAGAGTCGGTGCATTTGGCGGTTGCCGGACCAGTCTCGCTTTTGGGACGTTTTCAACGATACCGCAGGGTGCTCGAAGCGGTTACCGCCGAGCCGGTCGTCGCCGAGCCCGTCCCCGAGCCCGTCTTGGACAAGCCGAGAATCTCTGCAAAATAGAAACGGGCCAACTGCGCGGGAGCGGTGCGACGTCCCGCGTTGCCAGCCCGTCTGACCCTGAACCGGGTCGGATGATATTCTTAAGTCTACGCCTGAAAGTCGGGGCGTCAACCGGAATCGCCATTAAAAGAAGATGTAGAGAATTCATCCTCCGGTTTAACCTGTTTGACACCTAAATTTGCCCTCTGTTAAAAACAGAGGTCCAGCATAGATCTGGCCGCTTTCCCTGATCCTCGACCCAATATATCTTTAGATTTGTGACTGCATGGACGAAATTCTGCACCAACTCGGCGGACTCCTGCTCGGCTCCGTGCCGACTATCCTCCTTTTTCTTCTTGTAGTTATCCTCTACCGGGTGCTGGTGTACGGTCCTTTGACGCGAGTCTTGGCGGAGCGCCGGGCGCGGACCGAAGGAGCTATGGAGCAGGCCCACGACGCCATTGCTGCAGCCGATGCGAAGGCCCAGGAATACGAAGCCAGAGTGCGGATGGCGCGAGTCGAGATCTTTCATGCGCGCGAGCAGCGGCTAGCGCGGTGGAATCGCGAGCGGGAGAGCGCGCTTGAGGAGGCGCGCGTTGCTGCGCAGCATAGGATCGCTGAAGGCAAGGCCGCTCTCGAGCAGGAGAAGGAGGCGGCGCTCGAGGCCATTCGCAGCTCCGGAGAAGAGGCTCGCAACCGAGGTTCTGCGAGCCGTGGTGCCTATGAGCATGGCGGTTGCGGGGGGTGACCGTTGAAGTGCGTATTCAAGTGCGGGTTTCTGGCGTTTATCCTAAGCTCCGTCCTGGCCGGCCCGGCGGCCTTCGGGGCGGCAAGTGCTTTGCAGGGTGCAACAGCGCCGCCGCGGGACGCGCAGCAACAGCAGCGCCGGACGGCCAACTCCTCGGGATCCAGCTTTCTTACTCCGCAGACGGCGCGGTCGGGAAATCTGGCCGCCGCGGAGGATGAAGACGACCATTCTGTCTACCGTCATTCCGCGGCGGTGCGTGCCATCGGCGGATGGCTGCATTTGGATCAGGAGCAGTCGGCGCGGGTCTTCGAATATTTGAATTTCGCTATTTTGGCTGGGGGGATCTTGTTTTTTCTACGGAAGCATTTACCCGCCATGATGCGTAGCCGCCGGGAGACAATTCAAAAACAATTGGTGGAGGCGAGATCGGCGACAGAGCAGGCGAACCAGCGGCTGGCGGCGGTGGAACAGAGGTTTGCCCGGCTGGACGAGGAGATTGCCGCCATTCGTGCCAAAGCGGAACAGGATGGTGTTGCCGAGGAGGCTCGCATTAAGTCTCTGATTGAAAAAGAGCGGCAACGCATCGTGGAATCGGCCGGGCAGGAGATTCGGGCGGCGGCATCGGCTGCGCGGCGGGAGCTCAAGCGCTTTGCCGGAGAGCTCGCCGTGGACCGCGCCGCGCAGATGATCTCGCTCAACGACGCGAGCGATCGCTTTCTGGTGCATCAGTTTGCCCAGGAACTTGTCGATCAGCCGCGCAATGGAGGCATAGGTTAATGTCAGCCTTCGCTCCACGCTATGCCAACGCCCTGGCCGACGTCGTGCTCGAGGACAAACTCGACATCGCCCAAGTGCAGCAACAATTGGAGGATTTCGCGGCCACCTTCACCGGCAGCAAAGATCTCCGGGAAGCATTGCTCAATCCAGCCATCACACTCGAGAAGCGAGTGGCGATTCTGGATGCGCTGAATCGGCGCATCGGCTTGAATGCAAAGATTAGAAATTTTCTTGCCGTGCTGATGGCGCATGAACGATTGGCGGCGTTGCCGGAGATTGTGGAACGCTACCGATTGGAAATGAACCGCCGGCAGGGCATCGCAGAAGCCGAAGTGATCACCGCACGCAAGCTGGATGGCGCAGAACGCGCCGAGATGGAGCAGAAGGTCGGCGAAATAGCGAAGTCCACGGTGCATGCTACTTTCCGGGAAGACGCCTCGCTGATTGGAGGCGGCATCGTGCGCATCGGAAGCATGGTCTATGACGGATCGATCCGGGGCCGTCTGGAACAATTAAGAGAACGGCTGGTGGCCAATTAGCGGTATTTGGCTGTTTCGTCAGCCTGCATTTCTTTGCCAGGTATGAAGCGCCGCAGAACCGGGTGCCCCAGGTTCGCGAAGCTAACCTGGGTCTTGAAGCTTGATGGGCGGCCACGCGACCTGCACTTGTCATGCAAACTAACCCAGGTTAGCTTCGCGAACCTGGGGCACCCGGTTTCTCAACTTTGGTGAGAATTGCGGCTAGTGGTACCAAATTTAGAGTTGATGGGAAGCAAGGTATGGCGCAGATCAATGCAGACGAAATAACGGCGATTCTCAAGGAACAGATTGAAAACTACGGCTCCGAGATTCGGGTCGATGAAGTAGGTACGATCATCTCCTTGGGCGACGGGATAGCGCGGCTTCACGGCCTGGACAAGGTAATGGCGGGAGAGATGCTGGAGTTTCCCCATGGCGTGAATGGCCTGGCCATGAACCTCGAAGAGGACCAGGTGGGCTGCGTTCTTCTGGGCGACTATACCGAGCTGCGCGAGGGCGATTCGGTCAAGCGTAGCGGCGAGATCATGAGCGTGCCGGTGGGCGAGGCTCTCATTGGGCGCGTGGTCAACGCGCTCGGCCAGCCGATCGACGACAAGGGTCCGATTGAGGGAACAGAGCTTGCTCCGGTGGAGCGTCTGGCTCCCGGAGTGGTGGATCGCCAAGGAGTGCGCCAGCCGATGGCCACCGGGCTGAAGGCGATCGACAGCATGATCCCGATCGGCCGCGGGCAACGCGAGCTGATCATCGGCGACCGGCAAACGGGGAAAACGGCGGTGGTGCTGGATACGATCATCAACAACCGCGAAAACGACCTGATTTGCATTTACTGCGCCATCGGACAGAAACGGTCCTCGGTGGCCCAGGTGGTGCAGACCCTGGCAGAATATGGGGCTATGGATTACACCATCGTGGTCGCGGCAACCGCCTCCGAGCCTTCGCCAATGCAGTATCTGGCGCCCTACGCAGCTACAGCGATGGGGGAGTATTTCCGCGACAAGGGCCGCCATGCCCTGATCGTCTATGACGACCTTTCCAAGCACGCGATCGCCTATCGTGAGATCTCGCTGCTGTTGCGCCGGCCGCCCGGCCGCGAGGCCTATCCGGGCGATGTCTTCTATCTGCATTCACGCCTGCTCGAGCGCTCGGCCAAATTATCGGACGAGAAAGGCGGCGGCTCCTTGACCGCGCTGCCTATCATCGAAACTCAGGCGGGAGACGTCTCGGCGTATATCCCGACCAACGTCATCTCCATCACCGACGGGCAGATCTATCTGGAGACGGATCTCTTCAACTCCGGGGTGCGCCCGGCGGTGAATGTCGGTCTCTCAGTCAGCCGTGTTGGCGGGAGCGCGCAGATCAAGGCGATGCGCCAGGTAGCGGGAACCTTGAAATTGGATCTCGCTCAGTTTCGCGAGCTCGCGGCATTTGCGCAGTTTGGCAGCGACCTGGACAAGGTGACGCAAAACCAGTTGAATCGCGGCCGGCGGCTAACGGAGATTTTGAAACAGCCGCAGTTCTCGCCTTTGCCCACCTCCAAGGAGGTGATGATCATCTTTGCCGGCACGAATGGTTTTCTGGACGATCTGAAGGTAGAGCAGATTCATTCCTTTGAGCAAGAGCTCTATCCGTATCTTGATTCTGCGCACTCCGATCTGCTGAAAGATATCGCGGACAAGAAGGCGCTGGACGACGATCTGAAACAGCGCATGAAGGATGCCCTGAAGGAGTATAAGCAGAACTTCCTCTCTGAGCATGAGGATGCGAAGGAGCGGGAAGGAAAAGACGAGGAAGCGAAGGATCAAAAGGATCAATCGCAGTCCAACGGCCAAGGCGGGAAAGATCAGAGCACCAAGGCCGAGGCCAGCAAGAAGAGCGAAGAGACGAAGGATCGGGAAGCGAAGGATAAGGGCGGCAGGGAACAAGAGGGTAAGGATCAAGAGGCTAAGGCAAAAGCGGCGGTGTAAAGAATTTCGGACTTCCCTCAGCGGCTAAACAGGCTGCGGAAAAAGTATGGTTTTGTATCAGGGCACGACTTCAGTCGTGCCGTAAGATGGCGCAAAATCATAGGGCTTTTAGCCCCTGAGGATTGCAGACTGCGAAACAACCGTCCCTCAGCGGCTAAAGCCGATCGGTTTTCCGGGTTGTTTGCGGCACGAGTGAAGTTGTGCCCTGATACGGAACTTTGATTTTCAGCCCCCGGTTTCGAAGCGTTTTATAGATTAGGAAACGAGTTAGAGAAGAACTAGGAAAATGCCAAGCGTACTCGATTTACGGCGGCGCATTCGCAGCGTCAAGAACACGCGCCAGATCACCAGGGCCATGAAGCTGGTGGCTGCGGCCAAGCTGCGCCGGGCGCAGGAGCGCGCCATCGCCGGGCGTCCCTACGCAAGCATGCTGACAAGCGTAATCGCCTCGATGGTGCGGCGCATCGAGGTGTACGATCCCAGCACCGGGAACGTTCGCCACCCTCTACTGCTTTCCCGCCCGGAGAAGAATGTAGCCCTGATCGTAGTCTCCGGAGACAAGGGATTTGCCGGAGCTTTCAACGGAAATATTTTCAAAGCGGCGCTGCGCTTCATCGCGGCGCGCGGCGACGCCGAGATCGACATCGAGGCCATCGGCCGGAAGGGCCGCGACCTCTTTCGCCGCCGCTACGGGACCGCCAGCTTTCAAGCGGAGGAGGAAGCACACGCTGAAGGTGAGGAGGATGGCGGACGTCCGGCGCGGCGGCGGCGGGAGCGTAAGGGCAGGATTGAGATCACCGGCGATCATCCCGAGATGCTGGACAAGCTTAGCTTCGACCGGGTGGCGGAGCTGGCGGGGCAGATCGTCGACCGTTATATCCACGAGGAGATCGACGCGGCTTACCTGGTCTTCAACGAATTCAAGTCGGTGATCGCGCAGCGGGTGGTGGTGGAACGCATTCTCCCGATTATCGAGGTTGGCCAGCGGGATATCGCCCAGGCGCAGGAGATGAACCGCGATGAGCGCGAGCGCGCCGCCAAGGCCGCGGCTTCCGCGGGCATAAGCCTGCGCGAGCCGGAGATGGACCAAGCTGAGGAAGAGGCGGCGAAGTTCGGGACCGCGGAGGTGGATTACATCTACGAGCAGCCTCCCAGGGAGCTGCTGGACGGGTTATTGAGGCAGTATGTGACCACCCAGATCTATCGCGGAATGGCTGAGTCGGTCGCAGCCGAACAGGCAGCGCGCATGACGGCAATGGATGCGGCTACCAACAATGCGTCTGAAATAATCGATTCGCTGACTCTCATCATGAACCGCGCGCGTCAGGCAGCGATTACCAAGGAAATCATCGAGATCGTGAGCGGCGCAGCTGCGCTCTAGAAAAGAATTATGGCAGAGAACATAGGCAAAGTTGTGCAAATTTCCGGACCGGCGGTCGACGTGCAGTTTGAAGAAGCTGCGATGCCGTACATCTATCAGGCACTACGCGTGACTAGTGAAGGCTTCGACGTCCCGCATGAGATTAACGTAGTTTTGGAGGTCGAACAGCAGATCGGTGGAGGACGCGTCCGCTGCGTGGCCATGGAGTCGACTGAGGGCATGGTTCGCGGCATGAAGTGCATCGATACCGGCAGCCAGATTACTGTGCCGGTGGGCACGCCCACGCTGGGCCGGATCCTGAATGTGATTGGCGAGCCGGTCGACGAGCTGGGGCCGGTGAATGCCAAGACCAGGTGGCCGATTCATCGTCCCGCGCCCTCATTTGAAGATCAGGCCACCGGTGAAGAGATGTTTGAAACCGGGATAAAGGTCATCGATCTTATTCAGCCGTTTTTGAAGGGTGGAAAGATCGGGCTCTTCGGAGGCGCCGGAGTAGGCAAGACGGTCATCATCCAGGAACTCATCAACAATGTCGCCAGCAAGCATGGGGGCGTATCTGTCTTTGCCGGGGTGGGCGAGCGCACCAGGGAAGGCACAGACTTGTGGAACGAGTTCGAGGAATCCGGGGTAATCGATGCCCAGCACCGGGAGAAATCCAAGGCCTCGCTGGTCTACGGCCAGATGACGGAGCCCCCGGGGGCCAGACTGCGCGTGGCCCTGAGCGCTCTCACCATTGCGGAGTATTTCCGCGAGGAGCAGGGCGGCGACACGCTGTTGTTTATCGACAACATCTTCCGCTTTACCCAGGCAGGTTCCGAGGTCTCGACTCTACTGGGCCGCATGCCCTCGGCTGTGGGGTACCAGCCCAACCTTGCCACGGAGATGGGCGAGCTGCAGGAGCGGATCACCTCGACCAAGAAGGGCGCCATAACTTCAGTGCAGGCGGTCTACGTGCCCGCCGACGATTTCACCGATCCAGCTCCGGCGACCACCTTCGCTCACCTGGACGCGACCACGGTGCTCTCCCGCGCGCTGACCGAGATTGGGATCTATCCCGCGGTGGATCCGCTAGGCTCCACATCGCGCATTCTGAATCCGCGGGCGGTGGGCCAGGAACACTACGATGTTGCCGAGGGAGTCAAGCGCATTCTCCAGCGGCTTAAGGATCTGCAGGATATTATCGCCATCCTGGGCATTGACGAACTGTCGGAAGAGGATAAGCTTACGGTGAGCCGTGCGCGCAAAGTGCAGCGGTTCCTCTCCCAGCCCTTCCACGTGGCGGAGGTCTTCACCGGCATGCCGGGAAAATATGTCAAGGTCGAAGATACGGTGCGCAGCTTTAAGGAGATTATCGAGGGCAAGCACGACGACGTGCCGGAGCAGGCTTTTTACATGAAGGGCGCAATCGATGAAGTGCTGGAAGCGGCCGCGAAGATGAAGGGCTAGCAGACGGGAGAGCAAACACTATGGCTGAGAGCGATCAAATTCGAGTCCGGCTGGTGACTCCGGAAACGGTTCTGGTGGACGAGTTGGCCGATGCCGTCGAGCTTCCCTCCACCTCCGGCTATTTGGAGGTGCTCTACGGACATGCCCCTCTCCTGGCGGAGCTTGGAGTGGGCCATGTTCGATTGCATGGCGGCGCCCGCAGCGGCGATCAGGACTTCTTCGTGGTGGCGTGGGGCTTCTGTGAAGTGTTGCCGGACCGGGTGACGATCCTGGCGGCAAGCGCCTCGAAACCGGAGGAGCTCGATACCGGAGAGGCTGAGCGCGAACTCGAGCGGGGACGCAAGATGTGGAACGAGGCGGGTGAAGATGCCGAGAAGTATAGCCAGGCCAACGAGGTAATCCACGAGGCGGAGGCAAAGTTGGCCAGTCTCCACGGCAGCAAGTTCTAGCCGGAAGCTAAACGCCGGTTTGTGGTCAGCGATAGTGACCAATCCACACGCGTCCAGCATGCCTGCAAACAGTGTTGCAATTACGGGGGATCGGCGTTTGAAGACGGGATACGAGGCAGCCGGCGCTTCGCATACCGGCAGAAAGCGCGCAGGGAATGAGGATGCGTACAGGCTGCACGTCGAGCAGGACGGATCTGCGGGCGATTTTGTAGTCTGCGACGGTATGGGCGGAGCCGCCGGAGGGGAAATTGCCAGCCGCATAGCCGCCGAAACCATGACGCGCGCCATGGGTCAGGGGGTCTTGACCGCGCAGCGAATCCGGCAGGCCGTGTGCGAGGCGAATCTGCAGGTTTTTTCGCAAGCGGAGGGCGATCCATCACTGGCCGGCATGGGAACGACGCTGGTGGCTCTGGGTGCGCGAGACTCGCAGGGATGGCTCGCCAATGTAGGAGATAGCCGCTGCTACCGGCTGCGTGACGGGCATCTGGAGCGTCTTACTCAGGATCATTCGCTGGTGGATGAGCAGGTGCGCCGGGGAGAGCTGACGCCCGCGCAGGCGGCAGCGTCCCCCATGCGCAACGTGATTACCCGAGCCATAGGAACGGCGCCTGAGGTCGAGCCCGACATCATCGGAATCGGTATCGTGAGCGGGGATCTGTACCTGCTGGCGTCCGACGGACTCACCCGGGAAGTCTCCGATGCGGCGATTGAGCAGCTCACGCGCGGCGGCGGCCCACTGGATGAGCTTTGTGCGGCGCTGATTGATGCAGCGAACCAGGCTGGCGGCAGCGACAACATCACCTGTCTGCTGGTGCGCGTGCGCTAAGGCGCGGGAATTCGCATCTGGTGAAAATGGGTTAGAGAGGATTGGCTGGCAATTACCCCTCATTTGTCATCTCGACCGAAGCGAAGCGAAGTGGAGAGATCTGCGGTTTCCCGCATCTGGCGCAAAGGGCGCTCTGTCGAAAATCATCTCAGGATGGTTTCTCATGAAGAAGCTGGAATAACCGGGGAATGCGGGTGCCCCAGGTCCCGATTCTGGGACCTGGGATTCCACAAGAATGCTCCGAGCGTAACCGGACTGCGCGGAAATCGTGCTCATGCAAAGACCCACGTCCGAAAAGCCGGACGCGGGGCACCCGATTTTCATCCCCTTGGGTGGACCGCAGGCCCATGAGCAACTCCGGTCGAGATGACAAATGTAAGCGGTACAAATTTGACTTATGAGCGATCGCACGATGCTCGAAATAGAAACGGTTGGGGTGATTGGCGCGGGGACCATGGGCAGCGGGATTGCGCAGGTCTTCGCGCGCAGCGGCTTTCAAGTGCTGCTGTGCGAGGTAGAGCAGCGGTATCTGGATCGCGGGCTGGCGGCCATCCAGGGCAATCTGGAGCGCGAGGTGGCGAAGAGTAAAGCCACCGCGGAGGAGGCTGAAGCGGCGCTGAAGTCGATCCGCGGCGCGCTCGACCGCGAGTTGCTGGCCGAGTGTGAATTCGTCATCGAGGCTGCGACAGAACGATTCAACGTAAAGCAGGAGATCTTTCAAGCTCTCGACCGGATTCTCAAGCCGGAAGCCATTCTGGCTTCGAATACCTCTTCTATCTCCATCACCCGCTTGGCGGCGCAGACGAAAAGGCCGAAGCAGGTGATCGGCATGCACTTTTTCAACCCCGTGCCGGTGATGAAGCTGGTCGAGGTGGTCCGCGGCATGCAAACGGAGGAGGAGGTCTTCGCCGGAGTAAAACAGTTGTCCGAACGGCTAGGCAAAACGCCGGTCGAGGTCAACGATGCGCCGGGATTCGTCTCCAATCGCGTGCTCATGCCGCTGCTCAACGAGGCCATGTATGCGGTCATGGAAGGGGTAGCGAGCGCCCAGGCGGTGGACGATGTCTTCAAACTGGGCATGGCGCATCCCATGGGTCCGCTGGCGCTGGCCGACTTTATCGGTCTCGATGTCTGCCTGGATATCATGCGCGTGCTGCAGGACGGCTTAGGCGACCCCAAATACCGGCCATGTCCGCTGCTGATTCGCATGGTGGATGCAGGCTGGCTAGGGCGGAAGTCGGGCCGCGGATTCTACCAGTACTGATACTTCCATTTATTCCGCCGACATCGATGGCGGAGCATCCTCGGGAGCGCTTCCCCATTGCAGATTCGGCTTATCGGTCATTTCTAGAATCAAGCTCCCGCCGTTGGCGATATCCGATTGTTGAAACCACGGCTTATTCAGCGGCCTGCCATTGAGTTGGGCCGATTGGATGTATTTGTTCTGGGCCGAGACATGATCGGCGACGATAGTGAATTCCTTGCCTTCGCCCAGGCGGATGGTGGTCTTCTCGAAGATGGGACTGCCGATCTCATACACCGGACTGCCGGGGCACACAGGGTAAAAGCCAATGGCGCTGAGAACAAACCACGACGAGGTTTCGCCGCCATCGTCGTCTCCGGGTATTCCCAATGGTCCGTCTCCATACCAGATATCCATCAGTTGGCGCACGCGCCGCTGGGTCTTCCAGGGCTGCCCTGAGAAGTCATAGAGGTACGGGATGTGAAAACTGGGCTCGTTGCCTTGGGCATAGAGGCCGACCAGCCCGGTAGCATCGGGAAATTGGCCGAGGAAGTGATACTTCGAGGTACCGTACTGCTCGACAAACAAGCGGTCCAGCTTGGCGTTGAATGCGTCCCGGCCGCCGAAAAGATGGATCAGGCCGGCGACGTCGTGTTGCACGCTGAAGGTGTAGATCCAGGAGTCGACCTCGGTAAAGTAGTCGCGGCCGCCTTGGCCGCCGCCCAGCTTCGGATCGAAGTGCGCGACCCAGTTTCCGTCAGCGCTTTTGGGAGCCATGAACCCGATTGCCGGGTTGAAGACATTCTCATAATTGTGAGCGAGCTTGGTGAAATACGCCGCATCCGCTTGCTTGCCTAGAGCCTTGGCAAGCTGGGCTACGCACCAGTCGTCATAGCTGCTCTCGAGAGTGACGGATACAGCCTGGCGCCGCTCCGCCGGGTTCACCTCGGGCACGGTCTCGCTCTCTCCCCAAGCCAGTGCGGGAAAGAAGCCTTTGTCAAAGTAGACATGATCCAGGCTGGTAAGCGGGCCCCTCTGCCAAGGCAGCAGGGTGGTCTCGGTGGCGTTCTTGCGCATGGCAGCGTAGGCTTCGTTCGCGTCAAAGCCGCGATAGCCTTTGGCGTAGGTGTCGAGAATGAATTGCGCGGCATGGTGACCGATCATGACCGCCCGCTCTCCGGCCACGGAGGGAAACGAAGGCAGCCAGCCACTCTGCTCATACATGCGCAGGTAGGAGCGGATCATGTCTTGCTGCCGGTTGGGATCGAGCAGAAGCTGCAGCGGATGCAGGGAGCGAAAAGTATCCCAGAGTCCGTCGTCCACGTAGAAGTCATGACCTTGGGCGTCGTGCACGGCATGGTCATAGCCGCTGAAGTACCTGCCGTCCTCGGTAATGTCGGTCATGCGTCCGAAGGAGCGGTAGAGTGCGGTGTAGAAGATGGTGCGCTGCCGCTCCGTGCCGCCAACCGTCCGGATACCGTCCAGAGCATGGTTCCAGAGATCGCGCGTCTGCGACTTCACGCGGTCGAAGGTCCAGCCGGGGATCTCCCGCTCGAGATTCCGCCGGGCCTGCTCGGCGCTGATGTAGGAGAGTCCGACGCGGAGTTGAATCTGCTCTCCCCCGGTGGTGGCGGTGTCGGTGACGAAGCCAATGTGGTCTCCCGTTTGCTTCGCGGAATGGGAGAGGACCTCGTTCTGCCAGGTCTGGTAGGCAGCGAAGGGTTGGGAAAACTCCGCATAGAAGTACTCCCTAGTCTCTCCGCCGGTGATTGCCCTGGGCGCACCACGGCCGGCGACGCGCTGGCTGCCTTCGACGGCGTTATTTCCCAGCACGGTGATCTCGGCATCCCGCCTCAGGCTCAGCACCAGATGAGCATGCGGGCTGGCGGGGAAGGTGAAACGGTAAAATGCGGCTTGCTCGCTTGCCGTCAGCTCGGCTTTGATCCCCCAGGTTTGCAGATCGGCCGCGTAATAGTAGGGAGTGGCGGTTTCGAAGTCGTGATCGAACTCCGATGCATAGCTCTCCGGGAGCGCGGTGGTTGCGCCGCTCGAGGCCATCAGCATTGCCGGGCCGGCGGGGAAGCCATAGATCTTATCCGCCAGAAAACGGTCGGTAATGCCCGGAGTGGTAATGGGAGCAAGCCGCGCCATGCCGTGAGGACACTGCACATAGGGGATGGTTGCAGTGAGCAACTGCCCAATGCCGCCGATGTTCGGATCGACATAATCAACCGGATCCTTGGCGGTTTTTCTACTTTGCGCGTGAGCGAAGAGGTTGAAGATCAGAACCACGACAAACAAAAAGCGGCAGGATCGCAACTTGCTTTCAATCGGCATGCAGGGGCTCCTCAGTTATTGAACCAGTAATTGAAGAAACGCTCCAGAGATCAGGCGGTCGGAGCCCGCCATCCTGGTCAAGGTCGAAGATTCGTCACAGTTATCGTTCGATACTGCCCGGGAACTTCCCAGCAGGTTGCGGAAAGCGCGCCGAAGCGATCGCACAGGTAGCCTGTGACCTTCGGCGCGCACAAGGTGCGCGCGCAGATAAGACGAGCAGCAAGCTTTACCATTCGAAACGAGCGCTAACCTGGCCGACGCGGCTTCCGGAGACCGTAGTTACCTGGCCAAAGGTGGTATCAGCCATCTTCAGGTCGGGCGCCGTATAGTAATGGCGATTGAAGAAGTTAAAGAACTGCGCCGCCAGAATCGCCTGGTATTGACCTTCTGAACCAAAGCCGAAGTGTTTTACGATGCTCACGTTTTCCTGCGCAGGCATTTTGTTCCAGCGCCAGTGATTCCACTGGTACGGGGTGTTGCCAAAGGGATTCTGTGGAGTTGTAACGGTGAAAAGGCTTTATTGAAGTCGGTATTCTGCGAATCGCTCAAGTTGCCCAAGTCCAATTTACCGCTAAAATGATTGCGGATGCTATAAGGAGTCTGCCCTGGTGCAAAGGAAGCCCTGATCGGTGCTGAAGAAGTACGGCAACTGATAAGAAGAGGTAATCTGTCCCATTGGCAAGCCGCTCCCATAAGCCCCGTAATAACCTAGCTCCCAACCGCCCACAAACTCATTGGCCAGCCAGGGTGTTCCGGAGAACCACTTGCGGTTCCTGCCGAAGGGCAGCAGGTAGGTCGCATAACCTTTGAACAGTTGCCTTTGGTCAGTAGGTTGTAACCAGTGCCTGGAGTCCTGCCAGTCGGCCAAGTTCTGACCGTAGGAAGTCGTGCCTCCGGCCCAATTCCCATTATTGTTGGAGTAGTTTCCAGTCTGTTTAGAAAGATCGTAGCTGAAGTCGGCATATAAACCGCGAGCGCCACGCGCCTTTATCTCAACTACGAATGAGTTGTAAGCACTGACGGCGTTGTAGAGTGGATTGCCATAAGTTCTGACGGTGTCATTAAAGCTGGCTACCTGGGGAAATGGCGCGATCGCTGCGTAAGCTGGTCCACTGAAACCGGTATAGGGATAGGGCACGCCTGCCGCGGCAGCCTGGGATGCATTTGAGACTGCAGAATTTATCTTTCCTGCCAGTAAGACTGGCTGGTAGGTACCGAAACTCGGATAGTTCTGGACGGAGGATAGCCCAGCACTTTGCAGATTGCGCCCCCGGTTTGCGATGTAGGAAAAATTTAGAGCGGCATGCTGCGACAGCTCATACTGGAATCCGATATACCAGTTCTGTGTGTATCCCAGATGCAAGTAATTGGGGTGGATATAGAGTGGATCGTTGGGCGATCCCAGACTGGTGTGCGTGCTGTTTTGCGGACCAATAACCGGCACGCCGGGATATCCTCCGTCCCAGTTGAAAGCAACGGAGCCGGGAACGCTGTTGAGAAGCTGGCTGATTGGAAAAGAGAGGGAGTTCTGGTTGGCCGGGAAACTAGACCCGAATCCGGAGTTAAAAGTGTTGACTGGAACAAAGAAAAGGCCGTAGGAGGCGCGCGCAACCAGCTTCGGATTCAGCTCATAGGCGCCGCCAAGACGAGGACCAAACTGAAGGTAGTCCTGGCTTGTCTCAAAGCTCTGTCCGGAGTTGGTGGCAAAGACCCATGCGCCGGGATAAGAGCCCCACAGCGGGTTCTGCGCGGTGAGATCGAAGTTCTGCCAGCGGCCCGCCTGCTCATGTCCGCGAAAGTTGAAATCCCAACGAAGGCCTAAATTCAGCGTCAACCTGGGTGTAGCCTTATAGTTGTCCTGCACAAACAGCGCCAAGCCCTTTTGCCGGGGATAGTTGCGTTGAGTGATTGCCTTATTTGCACTCTGCACATCGCCAAGCACTTCAGTAGCGAAGCTGGACCCGACGTATGGGGTAAGGCTGGGATCGGTCGGGCCACCGGTATCGTTGGCGAAATTGTAGGTTTCAGCATTGCCGCCGAAGGTGGCATTCATTCCTCGAGCCACGAAGCTCCCGCCAAACTTGATGCTGTGCCGCCCTTTGTTCCAATATAAGGTGTCCTGATAATGGTATGCGTAATATCCGTAATATGCATGGATGCTGGTGGAGTCCGAGTTCACAAGAATGCCATTGGCGGTGGCGGTGCCGAAATTCAGCACTGGAAAGTTTGTGCTATCTGCGTTGAAGCCGACGGATGCGTTGTTGGCCGAGCTTATACTCGGTACCTGAGTGTTGTTTTGCTCGGTGAATTCTATAGCAAAGGTGTTCAGCAGATTTGGAGTGAAGGAATAGCTGTGGATGAGCTGATATGTAATGCTGGGAAGATTTTGCACCCAGTAGGAGCTGAACGGTCCGTAGATATAGTTCATTCCTCCGTTCAGGCCCAAACCGTGCCAGGTGGTGCGGTCAAAAGAGGCACTGACATGCTGACGTTGAGAGAGAGTCTGGTCAAACTTGAAATCGTAAGATCGTTTCGTCTGTGATGGCGTACTGCCGCCCTGTGCTTGCGCTGAGCCTGCCAACATGGTCGGGAAATTGTTATAGATTCTGGTGGAAAGGGTGGGCGAATAATACTGAGTATAGATCTTAGCCACATTCAGCGCTGTCGAGCTGAGCCGACCGGCAGGGATAATATTTCCCGGGAAGGGAGTGGCGCAGGTTACGCCGTTCACTATCTTTTGCGTCTGAGGGTCGAAGATCTGTCCATACTGGTATGGCTGGCCGGTGCAGGGGTTGTTGGTTCCGGGAATGTTTCCTTGTTGTGAGCCTTGGGTCAAGAGTTGGCTGAAATCGCCTTTCAGCATTTGCGGCGTAGGCACGGTCTGTGAATTTGGGATAAGGGTGTCATCGGTATTGCTGTAATATTCGTAAGAGCCGAAGATGAAGGCGCGATTCTTCCAAAGCGGGCCGCCGGCGGTGGCCCCATAGTCATTGAAGCGGTCCAGGGGCCTGCCGTTCTGGTGGATACAAGTTGCGTCGGTAGGGGCGCACCGGGAAAGAAAATACTTGTTCGCCCAAGTGTTGGCGTTCAGGTCTTCGTTTTGCAGGATCTCGAACGCGCTGCCGTGGAAACGGTTGCTGCCGGACTTGACTTGAAACATCTCCACTGACCCGGTTCCAAATTCCGCATCGGAGACGTTGGTCATGACCTGCATCTCCTGCAAGGCGTCCTTGCCCGGAGTGGCAAGGTTGCCTTGCAGTCCGGAAGTGGACTCAACCCCGTTGAGATAGACCGAATTGGTCAGCGCCTGCGCGCCCGCGAAAGCGACAAAGTCCTGATTGGAGCCATTGTTTCCCGTTATCCCGGGGGTCACAGCCAGCATCAGGTTCATCGCGTCCTGACCGCCAAAGGCGTTGAGCGGCAGATCCCGTATGGCCGATTGTTCCATGGTCATCGAGACGGCGGATGTCTCCGTCTCGAGAAGTGGCGCGCCCCCGGTGACGGTTACCGTTTGTGCGCTGGACCCAAGGGCCATGTGGACGCTGACCTGCAGGACTTGGGCTGCGACCAGGATGATCCCGGTTTGCCGGTAGTCTTGGAAGCCGGAGCGGCTGATGGCCAGCGTATAGGTTCCGACGGGCAAACCGGGAACAGTGTAGATGCCATTGCCGTTGGTGGTTCCTGAAATATTCGTTCCTGTAGAGGTTTCGGTAAGGGTGACATTGGCGCCCGCTATGACAGCTCCGGTCGGGTCAGTGACGGTTCCCGTGACCGTAGCCCGATCGTTCTGGCCATGCGCTAAGGTTCCTGCACAGAGCAAGAGTAGGAGCATTCCATACATGCAATGGATGCGGGGTTTCAGTGTTATGGCGATCCGGCGAGTCTGGTGGCAATCTCCATCGATTGAATTCGATTGCATCGGTCACTTCCTCTCTCAAAAAAATGAACATGCGGTAGTTTTTTGGGCGAAGATGAGAGCGTTTACACGCACAACACACGCTACTGAAGAAGTGCTAAGCATGACAACGTTAGGTGCAGTTCTAACAGCGCTTCTATTTGACTGAAAAGAATAGGCTGGCGGGATGGCACGCCGGCTAACGGTAGCTACGTCCACATGCGATGGTGCGAATTGCTTTCTGAGTTGCTTTCTGGATTGCTTTCTATGGAACGATCTCGGCTGAGCGGTTCTTCGTTTCTGGTGCAGATTTGTGTGCCCCAGGCTCGCGCAGCTAGCCTGGGTGTGTTGCACGGCAGCCATGATCAAAACGCTGTCCATCGAGATTTGTGGAATCCCACATCTGACGCAAAGAACGCGTCGGATATGGGGCACCCATGATTGGTTGAATGGACAGGCTTCAAAACAACTCCGCTTTTAATGATCTGGAGCGGGCCCGGGGGGAGCGCCTGCCTAGGTACGTCTCTTTCGGCGTCAGCAGGCGTATGCTGAACGGATGATGCGGATGACGGTGCTGGCCTCGGGATCCAAGGGCAACAGCACGCTTGTGGCCAGCAACCGCACGCGCATCCTGGTGGACGCGGGGCTCTCGTCCAGGGAACTGCTCAAGCGGATGCAAATAGCCGGAGAGGATCCCGGCCGGATCGATGCCGTGCTGATTACCCATGAGCACCAGGACCACGTGCAGGGTGTGGCCGTGCTCGCGCGTAAGCTGGGCGTCCCGGTGTACTTTACAGAAGCCACGCATCGCGCCTGGATGCGTTGGATGATGCCGCACAAGCGCATCACCTATGCGGAGTGGCTGGAGCAGCGGCGGCAAAACGTGCAGCAGCGCACAGCGATTTCCATCGCAGCTCCTCCGCCCGCGTCCGAGACTGAATCACCGAATCCGCTAGAGAGCGCTGGGGATCTTCAAGAGAACGGCGAGGAGCCATCGGCGAAAGCGGCGGACCCTTGCGCGTTGCCGGCAGTGGAATACTTTACGGCGGGCAGTGGATTTTCCATTGGCGATATAGCGGTTACCTCATTCACAATTCCCCATGATGCGGCCGACCCGGTGGGCTTCGTCTTCGAGGCGGAGGGAGTCCGCATAGGCATGGCCACCGACTTGGGATACATGCCGCCGAACGTGACCATGGCTCTTAGAAGATGCGATGCGCTGATGCTGGAAAGCAACCACGACCTGGAAATGCTGCGCGATGGGCCGTATCCATGGTCGGTGAAGCAGCGCGTCATGTCGCGTGTCGGTCACCTGTCGAATGAAGCGGCGGCGGCCTTTTTAGAGAAAAACTACGATGGAAGTGCCTCTTATGTAGTTCTGGCGCATCTCTCTGAGTGTAACAATTTGCCGGAACTGGCCAGGGTGATGGCGGAGAGGGCTTTGCGGGACCGTATGAGTCTCTTGGCCAACAAGCTGGTGCTGGCCGAACAGAACTCGCCGCTCCAGGCTATCTGCTTGTAATACAAGGTTCTGATGGCTAGCTTCTAGCTGCCCAGGGGTGAAGCTGCTGGAAAAACAAGACTTAGCTTGTTACTATAGGGTTAACTGTCGGACTGGCCTGCCTCCGGGACGCCTTGAATTGGAGCTATTCCTTAATTCGGGCAGTGGAGGGCTGAACAGTGGAGAACAGGACAAAGAGAAAAATGCGAATTGAAACCTGTAGAGATCAGGTAGTCGGAGACATCCTTTCAAGCTGGAGATATGACATTTCGGGGATCACTCCGGAAATGCGCCACGATTACGAGCAGCATCTGGCGGAGTGCGGCCACTGCCGTTCGCGGCAGCGCCTGCATCGTACGATCGACGTGGCTCTGCTTGGCTTGAGTACGTTCTCGATCGCAGTGTTTTTGTTGGCATTGGCGGTCATCCATCGCTTGCAGCCGGCGCATCACTGGGAGCTGGTGGAGCATCTCGGGCGGATGTCGATCGTGCTCACGCTGCAGGCGGCGGCAATCGCCGGCCTGCTGGTCTCGCTGATAACCTGGGTCCTGGTAGCGGTGGCGACTCCCGCGCCGGTGTATCTGACCGGTGTAGCTCTGACCCGGGCACGCATGCTGCAAGAACATATTCCCGAAGAGCTGCGGGAGCGGCTCACGCGAACCGTCGCATAAAATCGACAAAGACTCCTCAAAACTGTCATTTCCACAAATGCCGGGTGCCCCATATCTGACGCGTTTCTTGCGTCAGATGTGGGATTCCGCAAATCTCGGCCGACATTGTCCTGGGTCACTTGGAACTGCTATTCTTCTGCGGCGTCGCCGAAGGTGCGCGGCGGCTTGAGATCCAGGGCGCCGGTGAGCTCGCTGACCCGGGCTACATCGTGGCGGGCGCACCAGCGCTCCAGAGACTCGGCTACCCGTTGAACGGCTCGGGGATCGGCGTAGCTAGCGCTGCCCACCTGGACCGCCGTTGCCCCGGCAAGCATGAATTCAACCGCATCTTGGCCGCTGGCGATGCCGCCTATACCGCAGATGGGGATGGAGACGGAGCCGGAGGCCTCATAAACCATGCGCAGGGCAATGGGTTTGATGGCCGGCCCGGAGAGTCCGCCGGTAACGTTCAGGATGCGTGGACGGCGGGTTTCCGCATCGATCGAGAGCGCCAGGAAGGTATTGACCAGCGACAGAGCGTCGGCTCCGGCATTCTCCGCGCAGCGGGCCATCTCCGCGATGGAAGTGACATTTGGAGAGAGTTTTACGATCAGGGGCCGCTTGGCCACCGCCTTGGCACGCGTGATCAGTTGATCGAGGATTCCGGTGTCGGTACCGAAGACCATGCCGCCGTGCTGGGTGTTGGGGCAGGAGACGTTCAATTCATAGGCGGCTATCCCTTCGGCCTCGTTGAGGGCCTCGATGACGGCAACATAATCCCGGATCTGGTACCCGAAAATATTGGCAATACAGGCTGTGCCGGCATAACGTTTGAGGGCGGGAAGCTTCTTCTCGATAAAGGCGTGGACGCCAACGTTCTGCAGTCCGATGGCGTTGATCATGCCAGCGGGGGTTTCGATGAGACGCGGCGCCCGGTTGCCGCCCATCGCTTCCCAGGACAAGCCCTTAGTCACAAAACCGCCGATGCGGTCCAGCGAGACAATGTCTTCGAATTCGATGCCATAGCCGAAGGTGCCGCTGGCTGCGATCACCGGATTGCGCAGGTGTAGACCGGCGAATTCAACGCTCATGTTCGGCTTCACTGGGGACGCCGTGCCTCTGGAGGGGTGGAACGCCGGGTGCGGCGGCGGCCCACGGTCCGCTCCGCGGCGGGCGAAGGGAGGTTGTGAATTGCCTGAGTGAGCACGCGGCCGATGGAGGCGGAGGGTTGATTGATGCCAAGCAAGGAAGCGAGTGTGGCCGCAAGGTCGACAGGCTGAACCCGGCCACGATAGATGCCTGTGGTGAACGGAGCGCCGTAGAAACCGAGCGGCACGTGGCGGTCGTACGACCAAGGGGTGAAGTGAGTGGTTCCATGCGCGAGAACCGGCATCTGAAAAGCTTCGGGAATCACCATCACATACCAGCCGCCGTTTGGGCTGTAGCTATGGGCCAAAAGCAGCCCCCATTCGGAGGCCGGGAACTGCCCTGCGGCAAGTTGTTCGCGGGAATAGGCATGGACCACGGCCGGGGTTGGCGTGAGGCGCACTGGAGGCGGTTCAACGGCGGTCTGTGCCGGGACGTTCTGAGCGGCAGCCGTAGCCATTTTTGCACCAGCCGCAGGGCTGGTGTTTTGCGCCGGCTTTGCAGCCTTGCCATTGAGCTTGGTTTTTGGGCTCTGCGCGGGAGCAGGCGATGGCGGGGCCGGTGGGGCCGTCTGCGCTGGCGCAGTCGCCGGTTCCGGCTTGCTGACCGGGCTAACCTGGCCGTTGGGCGGAGTCAGGGCGGCGACGGCAGCAGGCACCGCCTGTTCGATGGCCTGCTCAGCCTCATGTTCGTTGATGCCGGCGACCTCAAAAGAGGGCTCATTCAACGCCAGGTACGGCAGATCCTGATCCGGCAGCAGGTACTTCACTTTCTCACCTGGCGAGAATTTTCCGTTCATGGAGTCGTTCAGGCTGGCGGTGAACTTGTGCATATCAAAGCCGGCGGCGGGCAGGCCAAGGGCGGTAGCCTCCGCCGGCACCGGAGCCACACCGTGATCGGCGGAGAGCGCGATCCATACGTTCGCCAACCCGCCGGGGATATTTTTCTCCAGCCAGGTGGTAAAGCCATCGAGCTGCTGATCGAGGGTATCGACCATCTGGCGCTGCTCCGGCGAGTCCGGTCCAACTTCGTGTCCGAGTATGTCGGTGGCGGAGAGGCTGATGGTCAACAAGTCGGTCACGGAGTGCTTGCCGAGCTGCTCGTTTTGGATGAGCGCGCGGGCGAAGTCAAGTTCGTAAGCGTTCGCCGCGGGGGTTCTGCCGACGGTGTTGTAGAACTGCCTGGTATCGGATATGCCGGCTTCCTGTTCGGCTTGGGCGATTCGCCCGCTGGTGTTGAAGGTGTTGACCCAGTCGGGAAGGGCGGACATGTAGTAGCTGGAAGTGATAAAGAAGCCCGAGGCCGGGTCGATCCAATAAGCGCCGTTGGCGGAATAGCCGGCAGGCAGAATCGCGGCGCGGTCCTTCAATGAGATGCCGAAGACCTTCGCTTGGCCTTGGGTGGCCAGGCGCAGCGAGTCGCCGATGGTGGAGGCGCGAAGATTGAGCGGCGAAGCGCCGGGGCTTGGGTGGCCGGAATTCGGCATGCCTACCAGGTGGTAGCGTTCGTCTTCGACCGAACTGACGGGGCGCTGCTTGTTGCGGCTCAGGTCCCACCACTCGTTGGCAGAGATGCCGTGCCCGTCGGTGTAGGCGCCGGTGGCAAGAGTAGCGTGGCCTGGGGCCGTCTTGGTGTTGGCGTAGTTGTAGTAGCAATCCTCAAAGTAGGCGCCGTGGTCGAGAAAGAGGCGGAAGCCCCGGCCTTTGAAGTCGGCACGGTACCGGTCCAGATAATCGGCGCGAAACTGATCGATGACCAGCAAGATGACCAGCTTGGGATGGGCATCGTAGGCGCTGGCTTGAACTCGTGGAGGCAGAGTGAAGAGAAACAAGGCGATGAGCAACCGGCAGAAGTTGTGCTTAAAGTTCGACATGGCCGCTAACAGTATCGCAAATGACGCCCAGGGCCGATAGCAGCGGATGGCCGCAGCGCCCGCGCCGCGAAGAATCGCTCCACTCCGCTTCGCGCCGGTTAAGATGACAGAACTGAGGTTGGATCGCGAGAAATCCAGGCCTAGCCATGGCGGGCAAAATAGGTGGCCGTCGCGTTTCCCGCAGCCTGAAGGTTCGCCAAGAACTCCTCGGTATACTCGCGCGCGAAGACCACGCCATCGGCACCCGCGCCCAGCGCCGCGTTTACCTCCGCCGTCACGCCCTGCGGCGTTGACTGGTCGGCGCCCGGCACTGTCGGCGTGTTGATGTCGACGCTGGCGTAGATCTGAACCTGGTGATTGGTATCGGCGAGGGCGCGCCTGGTCTCATCGGCGACGTACTGCGGCGAAAGACCGCGCTGCCGTACCTCCGCATAGGGCTTCTCGTTGTAGCCCATCATCTTGTAGATGACCGGCATGCACTCCTCTGGCGTCAGGTCGGCGAAGATTGACGAGCACAAGTGATCGATGAAGGCCGCCATGCGGCCGCCGCCGGCATTGCTGTAGGTGGCGATCTTGAGAAAGTCGCTATAGTTTTTGATCTTTGCGTAATTATCGGCGGCGCTGTAGAACGGGCTGAAGGTGATGTTCTGCACCATGTGGAAGCCGAAGGGCTTCGCCGGCGCGATCATCTTCGCCGTGCCGTAAACCTCGCCGCGCACCTCGTGGTAGCTGTCGTTCCAGAGCGCGTGCCAGGCCATCACCTCGGGATATTCCAGCAGCGTGCGCCAGAAGACCACGAAGAAGCCGTCGGCTGGCCGGGCGTGCTTCTTCGCGGCCTGAAAGAGAGCGTCCAGCTTCATGAAGCCGTCGGTGGCGCGATCCACCGAGATGCCGCGCGCCCGCCCCTTGGCGCGGCAAAACTGGCAAAAACAGGAGATGCCTTGCGTAGCCCATCCGCCCCCGATCATGTTATCCAATGGTCCCATGCGCTCGCATCCCCACATGATGCCCGCCACCTGATCGGGATACTGCAATAGATACGATTCAATCCTGCCGCGCAACTGCGCCCGGTAGTCGGGGTGGTTCCAGCAGCCGCTCAGCGTGCGCCGGCCGTAAACGTCCACCTCGCAGACCTCGCCCCAGCCGGGAAACAGGTGCGGCATGTACTCGCTGGTGTTGTTGTAATCCCATGCGATGAAGTCCATGCCGCGCGCCTTCATCTTCGGTCCCACCTCGGCGATCACATTGAAAGGGTCGGGCGAGTGGCCGCCCTTGAGGGTGGTCTCCAGAAAATACTTCGGGTCGGCATCGTAGTAGGCGCCGCCCTCATCTTGCACTCCGTACTTTCCATGGTCGGGCAGCGTGATGGGGCCGCCCTTTTCGATGCGTCCTGATCCGGCGAGAAAGGTGAAGGCGAAAACGGTATTGACGGTTCCCTTCTTCTGCAGGTTATCCAGCAGGTTGTCGACTCCTTCGTCCTGCCAGGCGTATGCCTTTACTTGCGTGGCGACGACGTTCTTCCGGAAGACTGTGCCATGTGCGCGCGCAGGGCGCAAAGTCTGCGGCGAGGACTCGGCCTGCGCGCCTGCTGGTTGCCGCTGCGTTGTGATTCCGGCTGCGGCCGAGAAGCCTCCCAGCGCCTGTAGAAATTTTCTGCGATCCCACTGCTTGTCCATCTTTTTCTCCTCTATCCTTACTAGCCGAAAGCTCGGATTCTTCGAGAGTGTTTCATGTGCAGTTATTTCGGTAGGCTGCACGAGCCCTGGCTTTCCACCCCAGAAGCTTCGCGGAACAAATGCTCCTTGGCTTGCAGGGCGCGACCTCAGCCGTGCCGCATCAGCCTAGAACTGGAACTTTGCCGCCAGTTGAATGATGCGCCCATTGCCCTGCGACGTCTGCAACGCTCCGAAAGCCGACGAATTGAAGCTGGCGACCGGCAGGCCATAATTCGTATGGTTCAGCAGGTTGAAGAACTCAAAGCGCAATAGCAGGTTGCTCTCGCTATACACGTGAAAGAGCTTCTGCACGTTGGCGTCCACGTCCACGTAATGCGGCCCCACCAACCCGTTCATCCGCTCCGTTCCAAAGGTACCCGGCGCATTGGTTGTGAAGGCTGCGGGATTGATCCATTGATGAGAAGAGCCGCTCTTCCGGTATGGACTCACCCCCGGCACAACGTCGGGACGGTCCAGACCCACGCCCGAAAGCGAGGCGTCCGACCCCGTATTCACGTTGATGGGGAAGCCGTTGTAGGCAGCCACCACCAGCCCGGTCTGCCAGAGCCCGGCAACCATGTTCAGCGACCTGTTCTCGAACTTGTGGCCCTCGTAGATGACGGAGGTCACGAAGTTATGGCGCACGTCGAAGTCGCAAGCGCCGTAGTCGGCGTTGCGGTCGTAGGGGTTAGATTCAGTTACAGCGACCTTGTTGCCCAATGTCTCGGTGTCCTGAAGACACTTCGACCACGTGTACACGGAAAGCAAGCTGTAGCTCTGGCTGAACCGGTGCTGCGCCGAGGCGCGGAAGGCGTTGTAGTTGGTATTCACGCCGTCGTCCATATAGGACATGGAGGCGTAATAAGCGCCTGTCGCTGGGTTGATCTGGCTGAGTGTCCGCCGCGCCTGTGTATTGTTGGTAGTCGACTTGCCCGGAATATAGATGGCCGGGTTCAGCTGCGTGCCACCGCGGAAATGCGTTGACTTATTGCCGAGATAGTCGAGAGAAACGACCCAGTCGGGGCCAAACTGCCGCTGTAGGCTCAAATTCCACTGCTGCATATATGGGTGGTGGACATGCAGCGGAATGAAGTAATAGCTGGCCGCAGTCGGGAAGATGGAATTTTTGCTCGGCGGTACGGGGATAGGATACGGGTTGCCGCCGGGATAGGAGGCAAAGGGGTTCACCATGCCGCCGGAAGGGCGTGTCAAGGTAATGGTGTTGCCCCAGGGAGCGTCCAGGGCGAAGACGGAGTTGGTATACGACTCCGGCTGGTCGAAAAAGATTCCATAGGAGGCGCGGACGCTCTGCTTGCCATTGCCCAGGGGATCCCAGGCAAAGCCGAAGCGCGGCGCAAAGTCGTCGTAGCTGCCAAAGGTATATGCCTTGGGGATTCCAGGATCGCCGTGGAAGAGTAGCCCCGGCGGCGCGTAGGTGTAGAGCGAAGTTACATTTCCGGCGGTGAAGTTCGGCATGGAGAAGCTGTTGCCGCGGCCGCCGGCGTCATACTCGGGCAGCGAAGGCTCCCAGCGAATACCGGCGTGAAGGTTGAGATTCTTGGTCAACTGCACACTGTCCTCGAAATAAAGGCCAAGGTACTTTTCGCGCAGGCCACTGATCACTAAGTTCGAGTCGAGAAAGGTGTTGACCGTGCCGAGCAGATAGTCGGCCAGCGCGTTCTCATTGCCGGAGGCTTGGAAATTGAATTCGCCGTTGGCGTAGGTGAGGTTGGTAGCATCCATCTGCCCGGCGATGAACTCGCCGCCCAGGCTGAAGTGATGCCGCCCGCGAACCCAGTCCATGTCGTCGGCCCACTGCCATTGGTTACGGATGTAGTCCGCCGGAGCGTTCGAGCTTCCGCCCACGGTAAAAAAATTCGCCACGCTCAGGTCGATGAAGTTCGATGCGGCGGTATTCACATTCGAGCCAAGCGCCTCCATGTTGGGCATATTCGATGGATTCGTGCGGTGAATCGCCAGCCGCGTAAAGCCAAGGTGGAAGGAGTTGATGATGTGCGGGGAGAAGCTGAACTGATCGCCCAGCACAATGGACTGGGCGCGCTGCGCCGCTCCGGCGCGCGCCGTGGTGAGAATGTTCTTGGTATAAACCGGCGGATTGCTGTAATCGAGGATGAAATACCGCGCCATCACCGAGTTCCGCGCACTCTGATTCCAGTCCATGCGGCTGATCACCTGGTATTCGTTGCTGGGACTGGGAATGGCGAAGATCAGCTTGCCGCAGGGATCGCTGGAAAGCGGCATCAGAGCCAGCAAAGCAGTCGAGGGCTTGGTGTACCGGTTGGGATCGATCTGGTTGGCGGGCGAAAAAGGCTTCCCGGTAGCGGGGTCGGTCATCGTCTTGTTGCCTGTCGCCTGGCAAGCCGAGGACTCCTCGGTGCTGAAGTCGCCGTTCAGCTCCTGCTGGGTCGCCACGTAAGCGGTGGTGGTCGCCGGCGCGGTGCGGATCGCCGTCTCTTGCACGCCGCCGAAGAGGAAGAGCTTGTTCTTTACCAGTGGCCCCCCGAGGGTGCCGCCGTATTGGTTGCGGCGCAAGCTGTCCTGCACACTGGCGGGATACGTATTCGCGTTCAGGTCTCCGTTGCGGACGAATTCAAAAAGCGTGCCGTGAACGCTGTTGGTTCCCTGCTTGGTCACCACGTTGACCACCGATCCGGGGTGCAACCCATAGCGCGCGGAGACGCCGCTGGTCTGCACGTTGAATTCCTGCAGTGCGTCGGGGAAGGGAAATGGCATGTTGATGTTGGAATGCGAGTCGTTGTGATCGGCGCCGTCCAGCAGATAGTTGTTCCCGTTGATCTGGCCGCCGTTCACCGAGATTGCGGCTGAGTTGGGATAGTCGTGGCTGGTGACCACGCGGCTGGGGCCGTTGGGAGGCGCCGTGGCGCCGCCGGAGAGCAGCACCAGGTCGGTGATCTGGCGCCCATTCAGCGGGATATCGACGATGCGCCGCTGGTCGATTACTTGGGAGACGGAGGTATCCTGCGTCGCCACCATCGAAGCGTCGGCGGAGACGTGGACCTCCTGCGTCACCGCGCCCAGCTTGAGCAAGATGTTCACCTCTACGTTCTGTCCAACCTGCAGGATGATTCCGCTCTGGATGTATTTGGTGAAGGAAGGGGCGGAGACCTCGATGGAGTACGTGCCAACGGGAAGGCCCGGCAGCAGGTAGGCGCCGGCGGCTCCGGTGACCGCAGTTTGGGAGTAGGCGGTCTCGGTTTCGATGGCCTGCACGTGGGCTCCGGGGACCATGGCTCCTGTCGCATCCTGGACGGTGCCATGAATTTCGCCGTTGGCGACGGCCTGCGCGGCGGCGCGCCAGAAGAAGAGCAGCGGCGACAAAAAGACGCCGAAGAGCAAAGCGAACGTGCGAATATTCATGGTGCCGAACCTCCTCAAACGGAAATGTGGTAGGAACCTCTGGAAAGCTTTCTATGGAAACGTTTCCATTTGCGCATAAAATTTTACCTTCCCCGCGTGACCCTCCCGTAGACGCTTTCCCATTGGTGAAATGCCCAGCGGCTCTCTCTTGGGCGACCAACATCGTAATCAAAACTTTCCTATCCGGTCAAGCGCTAAAGATTGTGCCTGCCGGCGCAGTGGGTGAGGGCCAGGATTTCGCCGGCTAAGCACATCAACTGGGAACACGTAATTCGCGGGGAAACTCTTCCGTTGGCGCAGACTGATATGCTCCGCCATTCCCGTCAAAGCCGCGAAGATGCAAAAAGAAAAGGACTATAGCGTTTTCACAATCGGTGTATCCCAAGAAACAACACTCCACGCAGGCGTTCCATCAAAGAACGCCTGCACATAGCCAACTCTCACCAGGACACAGTAATTGTGAAAACGCTATAGATGACGACCGTGTTGTAGTCGCCGTTGAGCGCTGTGTTGGGATCGTGCAGGAGAAAGGCAAACGCGGGGACAAATAGGCATATGCGTGTTGAACCACGCTAACTTCGCCACGCCCAACGCCATCGTCTATCCCTCGGGGACGCATCTCTCCCGGACTGCCGGAGTCATTAGCGCAACCTATACCACCTCGCGACAGGTCCAATGCGGCTTGAAGACGCTGTTTTGACGATCGGTCGAGACGACGGAGGTCTGTCAAACGCATGCTATGTGCGGGCATCCTTAGATGGAATGGCTGCCGGAGCGTTGAGCCAAATCTTTTCGCTCTCCAAATCCCGGCCTCGGGTTTCCGGTCCGAGAGCAACCGAGATGGCGGTGATTGCCCCAAGCGCGACCACATACCAGGCCACAAGATATGCTGATCCCCCGGCCGCGGCCAGCAGCGCGGTCGCCGCAATCGGCGCAAGGCCGCCGCCAATCGGCGAGGTGACTTCGCGCGCAACGGTGAAACCGGTATAGCGCAGATGCGCGGGAAACATTTCGGCGAACCAGGGGCTCTGCGCCGAGGTCATCATGATTTTGGCGACGGAGGAGACGGCGAAGAGCGCTGCATAAAGTAAGAAGGTGGAGCCGGCGCTGATGAGCGCGAAGAAAGGAAAGGCCAATGCTCCAGAGAGAATCGCGCCGCCAAGGTAGACGGGCTTTCGGCCGATGCGGTCGGAGATCCAGCCAAAGAGCGGCACGGTGACGAATTGCGCGGCCGCGGCAGCCATCAACGCCGAGAGGATGCGGCTCTTTGGCATGCCCAATTGCTGAGTGGCATAGACAAGAACGAAGGACTCGTAGATGTAGGCAAGGGAATTGTCTCCCAGGCGCGCGCCCCAACTGACCCATACTTCGCGGCGGGCTTGGGCGAAGAGCTCGCGGAGCGGCGCGCGAGAGATACGGCCTTGCTGCATGAGATGCAAAAAGACTGGCGTTTCATGCAGTGCCGCCCGCAGCAGCAGCCCCAGCGCTACTACCAGCGAACTGAGCAGGAACGGAATCCGCCATCCCCAGGACTCGAAGGCGTGCTGCGGCAGCCGCGAGATCCAGGAGAAGGCGAGCAGAGAGAGAAGAAGTCCCGCAGCGACGCCGGTGTACGGGATTGCGCCGTAGAGGCCGCGTCTGCCGCGGGGCGCATACTCGACGGCCATCAACACCGCGCCCGCGTACTCTGCGCCGGAGCCGAAGCCTTGGGTGGCCCGCAGCAGAGTAAGCAGGATGGGCGCAAGGATGCCGGCCTGTGCGAAGGTAGGCAGCAGGCCGATGGCGGTTGTCGAGCCGCCCATGAGCAGCAGCGTGACTATGAGGACACGCTTACGGCCGATGCGGTCTCCCAGCCGGCCGAAGAAAACTGCGCCTATGGGGCGGACGAGAAAGCCGACGGCGAAGGTGGCATAGGCCAGCAGCGTGCCGACCAAGTGCGAGTAGGAGGGAAAAAACAGCTTATTGAAGACGACGGCGGCTGCGGTCGCGTAGAGGTAGAAGTCGTACCACTCGACGGCAGTGCCGACGATGGCGCTCAGCAAGGTAGTGCGCATCGGGCCGGCGGCCAGCAGCCGCGGCACGCTAGCGATCATACCGGACGCGGTATTTCTCGATGAACTCTTCGTCTAGTTCCCAGCCGAGGCCGGGGAGGTCGGAGAGCGTGATGCGGCCATCCTTGACCGCAGGGCGGTTGGTGATCATGTGCGACCAGACAGGGTCGCGATCCTCGTGCATGGTGTCGGCAAAGGTGCCGTGGGGGATGGAGGCTAGCAGATGGGCGCCGATGTGAGCTTCTTCATGATGGCACATGCAAACGTCGAAGGTGAGCGCCATGGCAGCCACACGGCGCCACTCGCTGGGGCCGCCGGACCACGATCCGTCGAAGTTGCAGAAGTCGATGGCGGAGGCAATCATCAGATCGCGGCAGCCGGCAGCGGAAAACTCGCCCTGGCCGGCGCAGACGCGCGCCCCGCTGCGGTAGCGGACGTCGCACATGGCCCGGCGGTCATTCTGCCAGCGGCAGGGCTCCTCGAAGTAGAAGAGATCGTAATCCTCAACCATGCGGGCGAACCTGACGGCGTCGTCGGGAGTATAGCCCTGGTTAGCGTCGGCGATCAGGACGAAGCCGTCCCCGGCAGCCTTCCGCGCCTCGATGAAGCGCTGCGCGTCGACCTCCGGAGAGCGGCCTCCAACCTTGAATTTCATCCCGGCGATCTGCGCCTCGCGGGCGCTGTCCATCTCGGCTTGGATGGAAATATCGGTGTTGTAGTAGCCACCGGTCCAGATCACTTGCACCCAGTTGCGGTAGCCGCCCCAGAGCCTCCACAGCGGCTGGCCCAGTGCTTTGCCGATGGCATCCCAGATCGCGGTGTCGACCGCGGCACAGGCAACCAGGCCGATGCGGCGGTCGCGCAGGATGTTCCAGGTGGCCGGTCGGGCGAGTTCCCAGCAGCGCTCGACGGCAAAGGCGTCTTGTCCCAGCAGATGAGGCGAGATCTCGTCCACGATCACCCGCTCGATCTGGTCGTTGATGTGATCTTCGTCGCCGACGAAGGCCTCGCCGGTGACGCCTTCCTCGGTATGAATGCGGGTGAGGATGGTGGCGCGATGCGACATCTGGTAGTAACTGCCACGGTAGATTTGCCGCAGCGGAACGCGGATGGGGATGGTTTCGATCCGCGCGATCTTCAGCGTTTTGCAGGGCATCGGTCACTCCTGTGGGGTTCGGCCGGGGCGGGGCGGAGGCTGTTTGGAAACGTTTCTATCTTAGGCTTGGGCAGTTTTTCCGGTCAAGCCTCTCCATGTCAAGCCTCTCCATGTAGGATGGTGAAGCAGAAGCTCCCGTTTTGAAATCGGGCGCAAGCCGGATGAGCAAACTCGCCGAAAAAACCGCCAGAGACTCTAGCAAAACCGTCACGGAGAGGAAGCATACCGGGCCGGCGGGCATCAAGCAGGTGGCCAAACGCGCCGGCGTGGGCATCGGTTCGGTTTCGCGGGTCTTTTCTGGCCAGCCAGCCGTAAGCGAGCAGATGCGGGTTCGGGTGCTGAAGGCGGCAGAGAGTTTGGGCTATTCGCCCAATATGCTGGCGCAGGCTTTGCGGCGAAGGACAACCCTCTCGGTGGGCTTCGTTGTCTCTGACATCGCCAACCCACTGATTGCCTCCATTGTGCGCGGCGCGGATGCGGTCCTCAGCTCCGCCGGCTACTCGATCCTGCTCACCAACTCGGGCGGCGATCCGGCTCGCGATGCGGAGCGCATCCGGCTTTTGCAGCAGCGGCGCGTGGATGGACTGATCTTGCTGCCCGCGGTGGAAGACGACACGGGTTTGCTGGAGGCGCTTAGCTCGGTCCGTGTCCCGTTGGTGGTAATCGACCGCACGCTGCCGCCTAGGATTGACGCCCGGTACGTGCTTTCGGACCATTACGTCGGAGTGGGCGATGCGGCGCGGCACCTGTTGGAGCTTGGGCACCGGTCGATTGGCGTGATCGTCGGCCTGGATGCCCGGCCGTCGCGGGAGCGCATTCGGGCGGTGAAGGACGCCTACCGCTCGCGCCGGGTACAGTCCAAGATGCTGGTCGATTCCGGACCGCTCTCGGTCGCTCACGGTGCGGCCACGATGCGGCGATGGTTGGATCTGTCGGCGCCCCCAACGGCCGTGATCCTGGGCGGCAACCAGTTGTTGGGCGGGGCGCTGGAAGTGATCCGGGAGCGCGATTTGCGGCTGGGGCGCGATCTGTCGCTGGTGGTCTGCGACGACGTTCCGCTGGGAAGGCTCTTCGAGCCGCAAATCTCGACTGTGATGCGCGACACTGGGCTGATGGGACAGACGGCGGCGCGCTTTTTGTTGGAGGCGATCTCGAATCCCGAGCAGAAGTCTCCGGCGGCGATGCTGCCAACTTGGTATGAGCCGCGGGCAAGCTGCGGAAAGCCACAGGGCGTGCGCGGTTGAAGGCAGGAACCGGATGCTTTTGCGCCGCTGGCCAACGCTGCCTGGACTCTGCGCGCGGGCTGAAAGAGGCTGATAGCTTGTCTGGCCTCGGTCCAATGCACATCCAAAGACTCCGCTCGCAGCGTGTCATTGAACGATTCCGCATGTGCGTTGTCACTGTGCTTGCCCGGTCGAGAAAAGCCGGTCCGCACCTGGTTGCGATTCGCCTGATCTGGCTGGTGAACTCTGATCCGTTGTCGCAGACCTCTCTTCTGTCGAATCTGATTCAGAGCATTCACGACGACGTCGCCTTTTAACCTCTCTCCCATTCGCTGGCTAGTTAGAGACCCACCTTGCAGTTCCATGCTACCGGGAGGAGCCGTAAGCTATACTTCTCCCGCCGTTCAAAGTCCAGGTTCATCCATGAGACGACTTGTTTTCGCTGTGCTCTTCTGCGCCGCGGCACTGCTCCAGGCCCAGACTTATTCGCTCGGCCCTGATTCGCAGCCTCAGAACGGAGTTCCCAAGGGCTCCGTCACCAGCTACACGCTTGCGCCCGGCGTCTTCTATCCCGGCACTCCGCATCACTATTCCGTCTATGTTCCGGCGCAGTATGACGCTCAAAAGCCGGCGCCATTCATGGTCTTTCTCGACGGCAGCGGATTTTTGAGCAACAACGTACGCGTGCCGGTGGTGCTCGACAACCTGATCGCTAAGCACGAGTTGCCGCCGCTGATCGGCATTTTTGTCGATCCGGGAGTGCTGCCCACAATCTCCGATGAAGCGCAGCATCGCTACGAGCGGGTCTTTGAATACGATTCGCTGAGCGACCGCTATTCACGCTTCCTGCTGGAGGAGCTGATTCCTCAAGTGGCGAAGAAGTACAACCTCTCGCACGATCCCAACGACCACGCAATCAGCGGCGTCAGCACCGGAGCGGTGGGTGCTTTTATGGCCGCGTGGAGCCGTCCCGATCAGTTCCATCGCGTGCTCAGCTTTATCGGGACTTATGTAGCCATGAAAGGGGCCGATGGTCTGCCCGCTCTGGTGCGCAAGACCGAGCCGAAGCCGATCCGCATCTTTTTGCAAGATGGAACCAACGACCACATCGTTCCGGCCGAGCCCTACGGATTCTTCTATGCCGGCAGTTGGCCTATCAACAACCAGGTAATGTTTCAGGCACTGGAATATTCCGGCTATGACGCCAAGCTGGTGATGGGAGATGAAGGCCACAACATGAAACAGGGAGCGGCCATCATGCCCGAAGCCCTGCGCTGGCTATGGCGCGATTATCCCAATCCCATCGTCGTCCATGAGCCTGCGGCTATGCATGAGCCGGGATGGGATCCCAGGGGTAAAGTGTATTCCACCGTTTGGGTGGATAAACCATGGCAGCAGGTGGGCGCGGCTTATAGCTCGGTGACCGGTTTGGCGGCCGATAACGACGGCAATGTATTCTTCGCCGATCCAACCGCCAACCGCATTTACAAATCGGACCCTGAGGGCAAGGTGACCTTATTCAACGGCCGCTCATCCGGCGCCAGCGCGTTGCGTGCCGGCCCCGACGGCAGATTGTATGCATGGCAGCCGGGGGCGAAGCGCATCGTATCCTATGGCGCGAACGGCGATCAGAGAGTAGTGGCGCGGAACGTAGAAGCCGATGACCTGGCCGTCACCTCGAAGGGTGCGCTGTACTTTGTGGATGCAGCCCGGAAAACGGTGGGGTTGATCGATGCCAAGGGCAGGACTCGCATTGTCTATCAGCCCTCTGAAGGCGGGCAAATCGCGCTCCCCTCGGCCTTAGCTCTTTCCCCCGATCAAGCGATGTTGATCGTGGCCGATGGGCAGTCAAGATTTAGCTGGTCTTTTCAGATCGCAAGCGACGGTTCGCTGATCAATGGAGAGCCCTTCTATCGCTTGGAAATGCCTGAAGCTGGGTGGATGAGCGGCGCCAAGGGAGTCACTGAGGATTCCATCGGCCAGGTCTATTTTGCTACCGTGGCCGGCCTGCAGATCTGCGAAGCCAATGGCCGCGTGGCCGAGATATTGAACCCGCCTGAGCAGGGAAGGGTTTCGGACGTGGTCTTCGGCGGCAGCCATCTGGACTGGCTCTACGTAGCGGAGGGCGGCAAACTCTTCCGCCGTCCGGTGAAGGTAAAGGGCGTTTCGCTTGCCACGCCGGTCAAGCCGCCTAAGCCTCCACTCTAGAAAATTTGCGATGCTCCGGCCTTCTATATTGGCAATTGCTTTTCTTTCTGTCATTCCCGAGGGGAATCTGCTTGAACTGCTTCTCGCGTGCGATGGCGCTGTGACCGATAAGAAAGGCAAAGACGGGCAAAAGCAGATTCCCTTCGGGAATGACAGAAAGAAAAGCATCAAGCACGGTTCCGCTTACTCTTGCCGAGGCGATTAAGCAGATATTCAGCGGTTTGTTGTGCTGCGCTATCGGGATCGGGCTTGGGTAAAATCTCGGCTGTGAGGTATCCGTCATAACCGGTGTCCTCAAAGATACGGAACACCTCGTCGAAAGGCATGTGCCCCCAGCCTGGAGCCAAGCGATTGCTGTCAGCTACGTGGACGTACGTGATGTATTCGATGCCCTGCTCGAAAACGTCACGGAAGGATGCGTCTTCTATGTTCATGTGAAAGAGATCAGGCATTAACTTCACGCATTTCCTGCCTGACTCCTTTACCAGCCGCAAGCCTTCAGAACAGTTATTGATAAAGTTGATTTCGTATCGGTTTACCGGCTCGACGATAAGTTCGACACCGAGCGGTTCAGCCACGTCGGCGCAGCGGTTCAGGGAATCCAAGTATCGCTGTTTGGCAGCATCGAAGCTTTCTTCATGATGGATCAGCCCGCGAACCCGGCCGGTGTTCACTTTAGAACCGAATTCCGCTGCCAGCCGCACTATGCCGATGATCCGTTCCACTGCGGCATCGCGGACAGACTCGTCCGGGTGAGTAAAATAAAGTCGATCCACGGCAAAGACCTGCCCAGTCGAGAGGCAGGGAATCTCCATCTTGGTTGCGGCCAAGCGCCGCTTCATCTCCGGTATGTTCACTTGGCCTGCGTGCAAGAGCGCGAGCTCTACTCCGTGAAAACCGAGGTCGGCGCATCGATCCACGCATCGGCAGAGGTCATCGCGAAATACAACGAAGGCGCTGGCGGGCGCGTCGCTGGCGGCAACTGCAAGTCCGATCTTCATTTCGATTTCGGCGCGATTGCGACTGCTTTCCTTTGGACATTGAGCGCGGTTACGAGATGCTTGCGCATTGTTTGCCGGGCGCCCTCGGCGTCGCGGGCAGCGATACACTCAAATATCTCGATATGCTCGGGCATTACCCGCTCGAAGAGATCGCTCTCCTTGGCGACCAGCCTGCGAACCTCGATCATTAGGTCCTGGATCGAATCGAGCAACAGTGTCAACAGGGGATTGTGCGTAGTTTGGGCGAGCCGGCGGTGGAATTCCGAGTCTTTTGCCGCGAATAGCACCGCATCTTCCGCTGCCGCGGTCATCTCCACGGTGATGCGGCGCAGATCCTGGATATCTTGCTCTGAAGCTTGGCCGGCAGCCAGGCCGGCATTTTCCACCTCGAGAATCGAACGAACCTGATGCAGATGCTCCAGGCTGACCGCATCACCCCACGTGCGCAGAAACAGATTCAGCGGCTTTACGACTTCATCGCGGCTCAGTGCACGGACCGTGGTGCCAACCCCGTGGCGTGTTTCGAGCAAGCCGGTCGCAGCCAGAATGCAAACAGCCTCGCGCACGACTGTGCGGCTTACACCGAGGCGGCTGGCAAGTTCCCTCTCCGGTGGAAGCTTGGTGCCCACCACCAGACGGTCGGAGAGAATCTGCTCCTGGATGGATTGGACCACCCGGTTCACCAAGGCGCTTTTATTGCCAATGGCTCCAAATCGGGCCCTTGGGATTCTCTTGACGGCTGTATTTACCATGCGTGTTTCCAGGCTAACAACGCAATGCCACTCTATTTGACAAAAAAAGCTACTCGATTTGGGTCAAGCCGGCCTTGTCCATTACCGCGCGCGGGGGAACCAGCACTGTCTCGACATTCCCGTCCACCGTTGTGCCCGCAACCATCTGCGCCTCAACCTGGTCGATGTCCTCAGCTCCCTTGGTTTTGATGACGCCGGTATAAACCTTGATCCGGGACGGGTCGATGCCTTTTTCCTTAACCAGGTAGTTCCTGCTGTTTACTGCCCGTTCTGCGGCATGCTTCCGCTCCATTCCAACAGATATGCCGCTGGCGGAGTGGGCGATCCCGGTGTTGCCGACCAGCGCAATGCTCGCGCCCGCAGACCGCTTCAAGCGCAAAGCGATGATATCCAGACATATCCTGGCTTGGTTGTCTACCTGCGCCTTATCGAACGTGATCAGGCAAAGCTCCCTGGCCGCAGGTGTGCCGGGAGGCCACTCCTCCGCCACGCTCGTGCTGACTGGCGTGAGCACATTGCCTAGAACATTTCCTTCAAGCTCTACGCTCTTCGATTCGCCTGGCGGGATGGAAAGGAAGGCGCCTGTGCCTGGAAAGGCCCTGCTGTCCCGGACGATCGCGCCAGGAGTCGCTTCGAGGCGGATCACGGGAGTTTCAGCAAGTGGCCTGCGCGTGCTAACGTGATCCAGCTCCAGATTGGTTGAGTGTTTGACCAGGAACGCCGGACCGTTGGCTGCATCCAACTGCACATTACTCAACTCTAGACCATCCGTGTATTCCGCTCTTAGGCCGGCTCTTCCTATGCCGATGACATTGCTGATGCGCAGATTCAAGATGGGCATCTCCGGAATACCGTCAACGTCGATCAAGCTTTGGGCGCCATTCACCGTGACATTGCTGATAGCGATATTACGGAAGACGGGCGTCTGCTTTGATACTGGCTGCTCTCCGGGATCCGGCGCTTCTCCTTCCATCTGGTAACCTGCATCGACCACAGCGATTGCCTTGCCAACGTTCTCCATCGTCCAGTTATCAAAGCGAATGTCTTCAACCACTCCGCCGCGTCCGCGTCGGCTCTTGATATGAATGCCGTTGACGGTGTCCCTGGCGGTGATATTACTGGCGACGACGTTGCGAATGCTGCCCGAGGTCTCGCTGCCGATCGCTAACGCGGCCTGCGCGTGATGCACCGTGCAATTCGTGATGGCGACGTCTTCGGTGGGACGGTTTACCCGCAGGCCATCTGCATCTTTGCCGGCTTTCAGAACGATGCCGTCATCGCCGGCATCAATATAGTCGTTGGCCAATTTTACGAAGCGGCTGGAATCCATGACAATTCCATCTGCGTGAACACCGGGATAGGTCTCAATCACTACATTTTCGACCACGGCGTTCTCGCTATAGAGCAGGTGAATCGTCCACATCGGGGAACCCACAATGTGGAGCCCATCAATCAGCACGTTCTTGCTGTTCATGAAGCGAATGAAGGATGGCCGCAACTCCGAGGCTGCCGCTGTGTATTCCTTCTTGGATATAGGCTTCCCCGCGTCCAGGGCCTGGAGCAGATGTTCCCAATTGTTTCCATTCGCGCTACCTGCGTCGGAGACGGAACGCAGCGCCCGGTTATGCAGCTTCATCCAATCGGCGTTGTTGCTGGTCAGCGTTCCGCGTCCTATGACAGCTACGTTTTCCAAGTCATGGCCGCCGATCAATGGCACCGGTGTCAAGCTCTCGATACCCTGCTGCCGGCCCTTGGTAAACGGCAGTGCCATCGCGGGAAAACGCACAGTCGCTCCGGCATCGATATACAAGGTGAGATTGCTCACCATTTCAATTGGCCCTGAAACGTAGTTTCCGGCAGGGACATAGACCGTCCCTCCACCCGCCTTGCTGGCCGCTTGAATCGCGGCGCGGAAAGCCTCGGTAGAGCTCGCGGAGCCGTCTTTGTGCGCTCCATAATCGACCACGTTGAAAAATGGCCCCTGCGCCGTTTGCAAAGTGGCGGGAGCCGCTTCCGCAGCGGCGGCGAAAAAAAGAATAGATGCCACAAGCAAGCGATATCTAAGAGCTGAGCGCATGGAGTTTACCTTTAACCCTAGAGTTGCCGGGCTCACCGATTTTCCTCTTCGGCTGTTCGCGCATTGCGCAGTAGGTTTTCTTTGAGGATTACATTCTTCATCTCGCCGGGCGGGGTGGAGAGGAAAGTATTGGTACCGGGAAAGGCCTTGCAGTCGCGGACAATCGCACCAGGCGTTTTTTCCAGGCGAATGACCGGGGCGTCCAAGAGAGGTTTCCGCGTGCTCACACCATCAAGCTCCAGATTGGTCGAATTCTCCACCTGGAATGCCGGTCCGCTCTCCGGGTTGAGCTGAACGTTATGCAACTCCAAACCGTCGGTATGGTCCGCCTCTAATCCGATTTTTCCTGTGCCAATGATGTCACTGATATGCAGCCCGGAAATAGGCATCTCCGGCAGCCCATCGACATCAATCAAGACCTTCGCGCCGTTGATGGTCATATTGCTGATGGCTATGTTGCGGAAGATGGGTGTGCGTTTTGAAACCGGCTCCTCGGAGGTCCCAGTCTCGCCCTCCATCCGGTAGTAATTCGTTACCGTGATGGCTTCGCCTACATTTTCCATCGTCCAGTTGTCGAAGCGAATATTCTCGACCACTCCGCCGCGTCCGCGGCGGCTTTTGATCCGAACGCCGTTCAAAGTGTCGCTGGCGGTGATGTTGCCGGCTACGACGTTTCGAATGCTGCCGGAGGTTTCACTGCCAATAGTGACTGCGCCGTGTGCGCGATGTACGGTGCAATTTGTGATGGCGACGTTTTCTGTTGGACGGTTCACGCGCAGGCCATCGGCATCTTTACCTGCTTTGAGCACAATCCCATCGTCCCCGGTGTCGATATAGTCGTTGGCTAGCTTCACGAACCGGCTGGAGTCTACGACAATCCCGTCGGTGTGCACCCCGGGGTAGGTTTCAATCACAACATTCTCGACCACCGCGTTCTCGGTGTAGAGCAGGTGAATCGTCCACATGGGAGAGCCGGCAAAGTGCAGGCCGTCGACCAGCACATTCTTACTGTTCATAAAGCGAAGGAACGATGGCCGCAGCTCTGCGGCAACTTTGAGATATTGCTCTTGAGATACCGGCTTATGCTTTTCCAGATCCTGTAGCAGGGTTTCCCAGTTGGCGCCGAATGCGGTGCCGATGTCGTTCCCTTTCGCTTGCGACCGGCCGTGAAGCTTTATCCAATCCGCATTGTCGGAGGTCAAGGTACCCCGCCCAATCACCGCCACATTCTCAAGATCATGACCGCCAATCAAGGGCACGGGCGTCAGGCATTCGATGCCTTGTTCTCTTCCCCGAGTGAAGGGAAGGGGAGTCGCAGGAAAGCGAATAGTCGCCCCAGCATCGATGTATAGAGTGAGGTTGCTTATCAGCTCAATCGGTCCGGTAATGTAGGAGCCGGCAGGGACGTACACCGTGCCTCCACCAGCTTTCTTCGCCGCTTCGATGGCCGCGCGAAAGGCGTCGGTGGCGCTGGCGGAGCCATCGTTGCGTGCTCCATAATCGACAACATTGAAGACTGATCCCGATGGAGCCAAGGCGGCGGGAGCCGCCCCTGCGGCGACGGAAAAGAGAATGAATGCCGCCAGAAAGCAATATTTCAGAGCTGAAGACATAGAGTTCCCTGTATTTACCCGTAATAGGAGCATGGCACTTGCCCTTGGTTAGAAGACCAGCTTGAGCGCGCCCTGAAAAATCCTGGCTCCGTAAGCAGTGCCGGTGATCTGGCCGAAGGTCGATGACGCCAGCGACGTACTGCTGGGAGTGTTGAAGTCCGGGTGATTCAATGCATTGAAGGCCTCTAATCGGAAATCCAGCCTCAGCCGCTCCCTAATCGGGAACCAGCGGCTCAACTCACTGTCCAATTGGACATAGCTTGGACCGCGTAGAGAATTTCGCCCCACATCTCCATAGGTCCCGATCGCATTTGCAATGAAGGCCGAAGCATTGATGAAGTTACGGTTCCCGGCGCTGGTTTTCGTGATCTTCTTATGGGTGTAGATTCCATTGGGATCGATCAAATTCGGGCGGTCCTGTCCGACCGCGGTCAAGGAGTTATCCACCCCTGTCGTCACGGTGAACGGAAGGCCATCGCGAATCTGCAGAAGGGGAGCAAGCTCCCAGTTATTAACGATCATCGCCTTCCAGCCGGTCAGAGGAAAGTGGCTCTCCGCTACCAGGGCGCTGTTAAACATGTTGCGGTGATCGAATCCGGCATTCGCCCGGTCCATCCTGATGTTCGAGGGATTCTCTACAGTCGTGGTAGCGAAGTCTCCCGGCGCATCCTGGATATCGAAGGTATGCGACCAGGTGTAGTTAGCGAAGAAGCTAAAATTCGAAGACATTCGATGCTGAATGGTGGCGATCATTCCATTGTAAGAGGCATTGGCTCCAGAGCTGATCAGAGCCGAGCCGCCTCCGCCGCCGAGGTATTTTGGACCTTGCGACGGATTGGCGATGGTAAGCGCATAGCGGGACGCGGTATTGCCTAGGGTGGATTTACCCGGAATGTAGACGGCTGGGTTGAGGGGAAGAGCTACCCCAACGAAACTCGACTGATTCCCAACGTAGTCGATCTGGAATTGCCAGCCATGAGGCAGCTCCTGCTGCAGGCTGGCGGTCCACTGGAACATGTAAGTCGGATGGAAATGCGGTTGCACTACGATGTACTGTGACTGGTTATAGAAGACGCTGGAAGGCAGCGGTTTGGAGGGCAGTGGAAACACATTGCCAGGCGTACTGCCATTCGACCATGGGCTGGCGAAACTCAAAGGAACATTGACGGGTACATTTGAGACCACGGTTGCGAAAGGGGGATTCTGGGCGACGTGCTGCGCTGTCCAAAAATTCGCCTCGTTGTAAACCAGCGCTGAGCCTGCGCGCATAACGGTCTTGCCTTGCCCTGTAGGATCGAAGGTAATTCCAAGACGGGGAGAGAACTGCCAAGGCGCGTTCTGGGTGAACCCTGGCGGCACTCCAGGATCCCCGTAATAGAGACTTCCCGCTGGGGCATTGGGAAACACGGTGCTGTGTGTATTGTTCAGAAAATCGCTCATGTTGAAGATGGAGCCGCGGTGAAAATAGTCGATGGGCATGAACCAGGGATCCCAGCGCACGCCGGCGGAGAGCACAAGCCTTTTGCTGGCGTGATAGACGTCCTGAATGTAGAGGCTTGGAATGGGCGACCGCATCGCATTCTGCTGCGGCTCGCTTTGCTGGAAGCTGTTCATGGCGCCGGCTAGAAAATCCAGGTTGGCGTCTGCGCCATTGCCTCCGGCGCTTGTGCCTGCCGGCCCCTTTTGACTGTAAACACCGGTAAAAATGAAGTATCCATTCAATTCGTAGAGATTGTAGACGTTCATCTGCGAGCGGACGTATTCTCCTCCGAACGCAAGCTGATGCTTGCCCAGAACAGCGTTCATATCATCGGTAAAAGAGAACGTGTTTACGTTGAAGTGGGATTGAGCGCAGGCGCCGCAGTAGGTGCTCCATTTGCCGGTGAGCGCCATCTCCAGAAAATTGCTGCTGGGCGCGTAGGAGTCGATGCCGATGGTGCCGGGACCAATGCCTTGGGAGGTGGGCCCGCGGTTATTGCGTACCCTGGTCGCGGTCGCATGGAAGGAATTCACCATATGCGAGTTGATGACATAGGTCTCGCCGATGGTAAGAGATTGAGCGCGTTCTGAGTTACCCGCCTGGGTGGTGATCAGCGCATTGGTCGGGGAAAAGAATGCCGGGCTGGTATAGCCATCGAGCAAATACCGGCCATACAAGCTGTGCTTCTGATTGATGGTGGAATCCACACGTCCAACGATCTGGTCGTCCGTCTGCTGTGAGGGGATCGAATAAAAGACCAGGCCGCAGGGATTGGTCGCCGCGGGCAGATACTTTTGTAACGCGAGGGAGGGGGCGACAAAAAGGGAAGGGCTTATCCGGTCGTTGGGCAAGACTGCCCCGGTCAGCGGGTTGAGGAGCTGAATTGCTTTGCCGCTCGATGTACAGCCGGCGCCATCGGTGACCGAGAAGTCTCCTTGCAGGTTGGCCGGCGTGGGCACAAATGCCTGGGTCAAAGATTGGCTCTGATTTGCCGTCAGGCGCTGGTATCCGGCGAAGAAAAACAGCTTGTCGGGGATGATTTTCCCGCCCAGCGTTCCGCCATACTGGTTCTGGTGCAGGGTGTCCTTGGTGCTGGAGAAAAAGTTGGTGGCGTCGATGAAGTTGTTACGGATGAACTCAAAGACCGACCCATGCCATTGGTTGGAGCCCGACCGGGTGACGACATTGACCAAGCCTCCGGGATGAAGGCCGCTTTGCGCCCCGAGCGCCGAGGTTTCCACGCTGAATTGACTCACCGCGTCGGGAAAGGGAAAGGGAAGATTGACATTGGTCTGGTAGTCGTTATGATCGCCGCCATCCAGACGATAGTCGGTGGCATCTCCCTGGCCGCCGGCCACCGAGATTACAACCGAGTTGTAGAAGGTCTTACTTCCTTGAAGATCGGTAACAGGAGCGGGTGCTGAACCTCCGGAAAGCGTAATGAGAGAAGAGACCTGCCTCCCGTTGAGAGGCAGCTCGGTGAGGGTCTGTTGGTCAATCGTCTGCTTGAAGGAAGGGTCTTCCGTCTGAAGGGCAATTCCATTCGCCTGGACTTCAACCTTTTGATCGGTCCCACCTACGGTCAAATTGATGTTGATACTGATACTGCTCCCCACTTCAAGAACGATGCCCGCCTGAGTGTAACGCTCAAAACCCGGAGCCGACGCTTCGATGGTATAGCTCCCGATAGGCAGGTTTGGGAAACTGTAGAGGCCGTCCGCGCCGCTGGTCGTCTTATGCTGTACCCCGGTCGCAGCGTTGGTGAGGGCGACCGAGGCGTTTTGAACCACCGCGCCGGTTGGGTCGGCGACCGTGCCTTGAATATTTCCCGTACCGGCGAGCTGAGAGTTTCCCGCTGCGGCAAATAGGAGTGCAGTGACGAAGAACATAGCTCTCAGGCAAAAATTGGCTATCCATCTTCTTGTCAACAGATGTTTTTGCATTCCAATCCTCCAACCTGGGCTTACGCCAGCGAGAGCCGATTCCTGCCGAGTACGAGCTTGACGCCGTCAAAGAGGTAAGACCTCAGACCTCAAGCAATGTATGAAGCAGAAGATAGAACTGTCAAGGAAAAACTGAGACTCTTTGGGCCTTGCCGGCTGTTCAGGCTGCCGATTCTCTGAATTACAGGCAATCCTTTGCGGAGTAAGAGCGACTGTCCATTGAGATTCTGTGGAATCCCAGGTCCCAGAATCGGGACCTGGGGCACCCGGGAGAAGCAGATTCTCTGCGGGAATGACAGAAAGAAAAGCAAAGGCGTACAGGTTGCGGGCCTGCGGCCCACCCATGCCCAAGTTGGCAATTACACCTGATTTGTCATCTCGACCGGAGCGCAGCGAAGTGGAGAGATCTGCGGTTTCCCACATCTGGCACCCGGGAGGCAGAGTCGGTCAATCGTTCAAATCAGGGCTGCGGCAGTTTAGGAAATAGTGTAGATCGAAGCCACTATTGCCAAGCCGACGCGACCAGCAGGGAGCGGCGGCCTCGAGCAGATTGGAAAAGACCACAGTATTTCCTAAACTGCCTTGAAGGCGGGCAAAACAGTATAAAGTAAGCTCTTATGCTCGATCTCAATTTCGTGCGGGCCAACTTGGAGTTGGTCAAGGAAAATATCCGGGCTCGGGGGCAGGATCCTGAAGTGCTGTTGGCCGGCTTCCGCGACCTGGATGCGGTGCGGCGCGGCCGGATTACGGAGGCCGAGAGGCTCAAGGCGGAGCGTAACCAGCTGAGCGAGGAAGTTGCCCGGCGCAAGAGAACGGGCGAAGACGCGACGGCGATCGTCGAGCAGACCCGTTCGCTCAAAGACACCATGGAGGCTCTGGAGAGAAGCGCAGACGAGGCGGAAGAGTCCATGCGGGCAGTCATGACACGCATCCCCAACATGCTGCAGGAGAGTGTGCCGCCGGGAACGGGCGAGCAGGACAACGTGGAAGTCTCACGCTGGGGACAGCCGCAGGAATTTGACTTTCAACCTGAGCCGCACTGGCAGCTCGGAGCCAGGCTGGGTATTTTGGATCTGGAGAGAGCGGCCAAAATTTCCGGCGCCCGTTTTGCCGTGTACTGGGATCTGGGCGCGCGCCTGGAGCGGGCGCTGGCCAATTTCATGCTGGATCTTCATCTCCGGGAGCATGGATACCGCGAAGTGCTGCCGCCATTTTTGGTCAATAGCGCTTCTTTGTTCGGCACCGGGCAACTCCCTAAGTTCGCGGAGGATCTGTTTAAATGCGAAGGCAGCGACCATTGGCTGATTCCGACCGCTGAGGTTCCGGTGACCAATCTCTATCGCGATGAGGTGCTCGAAGAGGCCGATTTACCTTTGAGCCTCACCGCCTACACGCCCTGCTTCCGCTCCGAGGCAGGCGCTTATGGCAAGGATGTGCGCGGCATCATCCGGCAGCATCAATTTCAGAAGGTTGAGCTGGTGAAGTTCGTACGCCCCGAGGAATCGAACCAGGAACATGAGAGATTGACCGGGCATGCCGAAGCGGTTCTGCAGCGGCTGGAGCTTCCCTACCGTAAAGTGCTGTTGTGCTCCGCGGACACCGGGGCAGCTTCAGCCAAGACCTACGACCTCGAGGTATGGCTTCCCGGCCAGGGACTCTTCAGGGAAATCTCATCCTGTTCGAATTTCGAAGCCTATCAGGCGAGGAGGGCGAATATACGCTACAAGCCCAGAGGAAAGGGCAAAGCGGAGTTTGTCCATACATTGAATGGGAGCGGATTGGCGGTGGGCCGTACCTGGCTGGCTATCCTGGAGAATTACCAGCAGGCCGACGGGTCGGTGCGCATACCGGAGGCGTTGACGCCGTACATGAACGGCGAGCGCGAGATCCGGCAACTGAGCTAAAAACTAAAGGGAAGCAGGATGCGAAAGATCTTAAAGAGCTACTTGTTCTGGACTTATCCGCGGGGCAGTTTTCACTATGACGTTATGGTGACGCTCATCCTGGCGTTCCTCTTCCTTTCCCCGCGGTTGATCAACTATCGTGAGCGTCCGCAGGAGACCGGCACCGCCGACAGGGAAGTGCTGGTGAAGATGGATGGAGCGGGCGCCTTCATCTATGACATCGGAGCCAGCCAAATCAAGGACACGGCTCCGCCAGCGGCCTTGCAGGCGCAGTTGTTGGAACGTATCCAGGCCATCTCAGGCCCGATGCAGGTGGACCGCTATAGCGCGCAGAAAGATGCCAGCGGCCGGATAACCGAGTATCGCGTCTGGGCGCACCGCTGAGAACGCTCGAAAAAGCGGGAAGAGGGGTGGATTTGCCGGCATCCAAGAGGAAGATGGTACGGGAGCGCATGACTCGATTACAAACGTTGGTTCTCTCGCTGGTTTTGGTTTTTATCGCAGGCCCGGGACAGTGGCAAGCCGCAGCGCAAACGGCGCAGGCCGGCGATCTCGAAAAGGTGCTGGCGCAACTAGACGCCGCGTCGGCGAAGTTCAAGAGTGCGCAGGCGGACTTCAGCTGGGATGCCTATCAGGCGGTGGTTCAGGAACACGATGTTCAGACCGGCGTGATTTATTTTGAGAAGCGGAGCGGCGCAACGCGCATGGCCGCCTACTTCAAGCCTGCGGGTGGGGAGTCTGCGTCCAAAATCGTGGTGTACGACGGAAGTCAACTGCAGTTTTATCAGCCCTCGATCAAGCAGATGCAGATTCTTCGCGCAGGGGCAAATAGCGGGCAGTACGAGAGTTTTATCAGCCTGGGTTTTGGCGGCAGCGGTTCCGACCTCGAAAAAACCTGGACCGTGACGCTTATGGGCAAGGAAGCCATGAACGGTGTCCAGGTGGTGAAACTCGACCTGAAACCCAAGGCGCAGAATATCCAAAACATGTTTTCGCATGTAACCGTATGGCTCGATCCGGCGAGAGGCGTCGGTCTTAAGCAGATCTTCTATCAGCCTTCGGGCGATCAGCGGATCTGTACGTATACGAATATCAAGTACAACCAGCCGGTCAGCGAGGCCGTTTTTCATATCAAAACGGCTCCTGGCACAGCCATCCAAAGAAGATAGTCTAAAAAGGCAGCGGCACTTCCTTACCGTCCTGCTTGTAAATGACGCCGTCCTTCATTACGAAATCCACCTTGGACATGAGATTGATGTCTTCGAGCGGATTTCCAGGAACAGCCACTACGTCAGCGTCTTTTCCGACATTGACGCTACCCAGCTCCTGGTCATGCTTAAGCAGGCGCGCCGCATTGATGGTGGCCATTTCGAGCGTGTACATCGGCGGGATGCCGTCTTTGACCAGATAGATAAAGTCCTCCCAGTTTTGTCCGTGGGGATAGACACCGGCGTCGGTTCCGTAGGCAAACGTGATCCCTGCCTTATACGCCTTACTTACCGTCGCCATGATTTGCGGGCCGACCAGGAGGGCTTTTGCGGCGACTGCAGGAGGGTAGCGCGCCCTTCTTCGCTTCTTCGGTAACAAAGACTGCGGTGTATACGGTGGGGCAATAGAACGTGTGATGCTCCTTCATGAGCTGTATATCCTGATCGTCCATGAAGGTTCCGTGTTCGACCGAGTCCACACCGGCAACGACGGAGCGGCGGATAGCCTCCGCCCCATGGGCATGCACGGCTACTGTCATGCCGTAGTCGTGCGCTGTATCCACAATAGCCTTGATTTCTTCTTCCGACATCTGCGGGTTGGCGCCGTTTGTTCCCAGGTCCATTACGCCTCCGGAAGTCATCGCTTTAATAAGGTCTACGCCTTCCTTGTAGTGCAGGCGAACAACCTTACGGGCCTCATCCGGGCCGTTGAAGATGGACTGGAGCGGGCCGGGGTCGCCTTGTAGATCCATGCTGAGACCGTTGGTCACGTCGGCATGGCCGCCGGTGGTGCTGATTGCGGGACCGGCGGTAAAGATCCGTGGACCGATCACGTAGCCAGCAGCGATCTCGTTGCGTAGCGCGACCGTATCATAGTCAATATCGCCGACATTTCGGACAGTGGTAAAACCCGCCATAAGCGTACGCTTCGCATACAGAGTTGAACGGAGATGGTAGTCGGCGGGATTCAGATGTCCCCGCTCGGCGTAGGAGGCTTTGTCGACGACCATATCCAGGTGAACGTGGTCGTCAATGAGACCTGGAAGGCAGGTTTTACCAGGTAGCTCGATGGTCTGAGCTCCGGGCCGATCTTGAAAGCCCGATTCAACTGCCGTGATCTTTGCTCCCGTAATGACAACCGTAGTTTGTCCCAGCATCTTGCCCGCCACGCTGTCGACGAGATTCGGGCAGTGGAGCACGGTTACAGCGGTAGCGGGGCGCTGTGGCATTGGAGCACACTCTGCGGGGCTCGCCGCTAGAAAGAAGCACGATAGTACCATCGCCGGCGCCAGCAGAGGGCGCAAGATGGACATTTGGGCTGGCATCGAAGGTTCTCCTCTTAGTCACAACCGAATTTAGTAAAGATTTTTTAGGCGCCTTTTTTGGGTTGACACCCTTTAAAAGATAATTCATAGTTAACACAACTTAGGCCCCTGTCTCCCGAAGAAATCCTTAAAACAGGCAAAAGCCCCGTAGCTCTGTCCGTTGATCACAGCCAGGAAACATGACTGTGAATGCGCGTGGACTCTTGGCCCTCGAATAATCCGGCGATAAGCATCCTAAACCACCGGTCGCGTTCTTAAATTAGGGCACTCCACCGCGCTGCAAAGGTAAATCAGGCTAGTCCCTGTCCGACACGCCACCTCACATTTTTCGCACGCACTTAGTCAAGCGCGCGCACAGGAGTAGTTCGCGTATCTATCTCCTCGAAAAGGATTGGAACGCTCTGAGAAAGTAGAGGGTAGTTTGCTCGAAGATAGAGCGCCTGATAAGTCAACCGCAATCCGGTTGTTGCGGGCATCTAGGTCTGTCGACTATTTCGAGCGCGCCGGGGAAGGTCCCCAGGCGGGCTCGCTAAGGGAGCGTCTTGAGTGATCAGCCTTCGAGCGAAGAGTATAGGTCTAGCGATTGCTTTCGTCATTAGTACCGGTGTGGCGTGCATCCTTGTGGCCCGCCCGGCGTTGGCGCAAAACCCGACCGCGACAATCACAGGCCAAGTATTGGATGCTGGCGGGGCAGCGATTTCCGGGGCGCAAGTCACCGTAACCAACAGTAGCACGAACATTGCACGAAGCATCAAATCGGACGCTGCGGGAAGGTACCTGGTGTCGAATCTGAATCCAGGGACATACCAGGTAAGCGTCGAGGCGCCGGGGTTTGAGAAGAAAGTTCTCAACGGGGTTGCTCTCGCAGTCGGCCAGCAGGCGTCGCTCGACATCCACATGAGTGTGGGCGAGGTCAGCCAAACGATAAGTGTTTCCGCGTCGGCGGATGTGACCGATACCCAGACTTCCTCAGTCGGCGCCGTCATTGACAATAAGAAAGTCGTTGGGCTTCCTTTGAATCAGCGAACCTTCTACGGGCTTGCTCTGCTGTCTCCGGCGGCCTATATGCCGGGGCAAAACTCAACCCTCGGCTTCCGCGGAGGCTTCAACGTCGCGGGCAACGAAGAGACAGCCAATACATTCACGGTGAACGGCATCGACGATAACGACCAAAACGTCATGGCTCCGTCCTTCCGTCCTTCGGTTGAAGATATTCAAGAGTTCAGGCTGTTGACGGGCGTCTATTCGGCTGAGTATGGCCGCACTGCCGGCGGCCAGGTGGTCGTGGTGACCAAGTCGGGCGGCAACCAATTCCATGGCGACGTCTTCGAGTTCATTCGCAATCAGGTAACGGACGCATCCAACTACTTCACCCTGCCGGGAGTTCCACCCGCATTTCGCAGAAATCAATTCGGTGGGACCCTAGGCGGTCCCATTATCAAGAACAAGACCTTCTTCTTTCTCAGCTACGAAGGAATGCGGCTCTCGCAGGAGGTGGCGGCAACCTCGACTGTGCCTACGCTCGCGATGCGCAGCGGTAACTTCAGCGCGATCTCAACCCATTTAAAAAACCCTTTTACCGGCGCGCCGCTTCCGGGAAACCAGATTCCCGCCGGTCTGATGAGCCTCGTTTGGGACTGCAATCCTCAATCAATATCCCAAACCGATCCTTAACCAGGCTATTCCATTGAATAACTTCACTTTGAATGAAGCCCGCATTGAGAACATGGATGAAGGCAGCGCTCGCGTCGATCATACGTTCTCCGACAAAGACTCCCTCGTAGTTCAGTACAACTACTTCAACGATCCTTCCTTCGAGGCGTCCAACTCTCTCTGCGGCTCCGGCACGCTGCCTGGTTTCGGCTGCAACACTAACCAGACATCGACTCTTGCCGGAATCAACTGGACGCACATTTTTTCTACCAATTTGTTGAACGAGGTCCGTTTCGGCTACGACCGTCTGGTGCAGCCTAGGACTCAGCAGGATGTGTCGCAAACCAATTTCCCTTTGCTTCCGGGCGTTTTCAACGATCCGACAGTCAAGAATAATTTTGGTCTGCCGGAAACCTCTGTTTCCGGGTACGCGACCATCGCGCCCTACGGAAATCTCCCTCAGAAACGTTATGACAACCACTACCAGTTCATCGACAACCTGAGCTGGACCCACGGGCCACACACCCTGAAGTTCGGCGTGAACCTGCTGCAGGCGCGATACGTCGACCTGTTTGTACAATTTGGCAGGGGCGTGCTTACCTTCAACAGTGCGTCTTCCGGCACGGCCGGAGCTGCAACTACAGGATATTCGCTTGCGGATTTGATGACCGGGCTGCCCTATGAAACTCAACGCAATCCGAGCGCGCCCATCATCTATACCTTATACAGCTCCTATGGAGCCTATGCACAAGATGATTGGAAGGTCTCGCCTTATCTCACGATGAATCTCGGGCTGCGCTACGAATATTTTTCCCCGATTATGGATGGCAGGAACAATCTGTCGAATTTCGATCCGGCAACGAACCTTATGATCGTTGCCGGCCAGCCGGGCTTGGGCCGGCGGGTGTATAACAGCGACTTGAACAACTGGGGTCCCCGGATAGGCCTGGCATTCCAGCCTTTCAAGAAAGACACGACGGTTATTCACGCTGCGGCCGGGATCTTTTATGACAGCCCGCCGATCGGAAACGGCGCCGGCCTGGGGCTTAGCTATGATCCTCCTCAGCGCGCTCCGCAGACGTTCTTCGCGACCGCATCCACTCCGCTGCAGATCGACACCAATCCTTTTCCTTCCAGCACTTCCGGCGCCTTGTCGATTTCCCCAACCGGCATCGAGCGCAACTTCCGCACCATGTATGTGGGCGAATACAGCCTGGATGTGCAGCAGCAGCTCACTCCGACCATGGCTTTTACCCTCGGATTTCTCGGGAGCCGGGGGTTGAAGCTGCCGAATGAGATCAACCCGAATCAGGCCGGCCCGCAGGACGGACCTACGGGTCCTGTCCCCACCCGTCCCATTACCAGGACCTACTGCATTACTTATCCGTCGAATAACTGTTACAGCTACTCGAACATAAGCTTTTATCAGAGTGGCGGAGCTTCGAATTACGATGCGTTGACCCTCAAGGTGCAAAAAAACTACAGCGCGGGATTCTCCATGCTCCTGGCCTACACCTGGGCTAAGTCTCTGGACGACACCCCCGGCTATGCCAGCACCAGCCAGTCCTCCGCGCTCTTACCCCAAAATTCTTTTGACATCGCGGCGCAACGAGGTATATCGGACTTCAACGTCGCTCAGAGATTTGTGCTGAGTCCGGTGTATGAGCTGCCCTTCGGGAAGGGCAAACCCTTTCTTACCGGTGAGTGGGCAAGCCGGATTCTGGGCGGATGGCAGGTATCCGGGATCGGCCAGGTTCAAACAGGCCGGCCCTTCACAGTCACTCTGGCGAGCAGCAACACCAGCGGATCCTTCAACAGCCAGGACCGGCCTAATCTCGTTGCCGGCCAAAATCCCAATGCGGGACCGAAGACTGTGGCGCAGTGGTTTAATACCGCCGCGTTCACTAAGTCGATTCCCAATTACACCTTTGGTGACGCCGGGAGAAATCCGATCATCGGTCCAGGTTATGTTAATGTCGACGTTGCCGTGCAGCGCCAGTTCCCGTTCACCGAGAGGTTTTCGATGCAATTCCGCGCCGAGTCGTTCAACGTCGCGAACAAGCCCAATTTCTACAACCCGGTTGGCGCTTCTCTACAATCTGGAACCTCGTCATTTGGAACCATAACGCAGGCGAACGATCCGCGAGAGATGCAGTTCAGCGTCAAGATCCTCTTCTGACTCGTGCGGAATCCCACATCTGACGCAAAGAACGCGTCAGATATGGGGCACCCAGGATTTGTGGTTTATGTTTGGGTAAAACCGCAGATCTCTCCACTCCGCTGCGCTCCGGTCGAGATGACAAATGTAGAAGCAATCCCAGGTCCCGGAATCGGGACCTGGGGCACCCGGCCGGCTGTTGTGGTTTTCCCACCCTTGCTGCGCAAGGATGGGGCATTTTCCTTCCTTTGGGTGGCCGACGGCCTACCGACCCTCACCCCGGGATGACAAATTTATTGTCACGAGCCAGAATTAGTGAATCGGCCATTCGGGCGGAGCGGCATCTTACAAATGAACGGCATAGCTATCCAACCGGCGGCCGCGATAGTCAATCCTGTAAGCTTTGAATAGGCAATGACCCGGCAGATTTTTTTTGATCCGCAGCGCAAGCGCTGGAGGCGTCTGAGACGTATTTTGGACGCTACCGCGGTGGTTTCCACCGTGATTCTTGTGCTGTTTTTCCTGAACGTCGTGCGCAAGCAGCAACTGCCGGAGTTATTACTGCCCTCGCCCAAGCGCAACTATAGGGCGCTCTCCGCGCGGCAGGAGGCTGCCTCCCTTAAGGGAAAGACCCCGCGGCTCTTGAAGCGGAGAACCTACGGCAAGCCATCGGTGATTCCCGCCAGTTCACGCGAAGGCTTGCGGGCCGCATATTACGTCGATGACGACGCGGGCAGCTACTCCTCGCTCAAGAGCCATATCCACCAGATCGACATGCTTTTCCCGCAATGGCTGTATGTGGTTTCTCCCCAAGGAACGCTCCAGGGCGGCTCGGCGGTGCAGTACCCGGCGCGCATGTATAACGTCATCGATGCCAACGGGGTGCGCAGCGTGGATCCGCAGGATAAAGTGCACAACCTGATCGCGTCGTCGCATGCGGATCTGGAAATAGTTCCCTTGCTGAGCAATTACAACGTGATCACCCAGGATTGGGACCAGGCGGCCGGGGCCATGCTGCAGAACCCGCAAGCGCGGCAGAATCTGGAGCGGCAACTAGCCAAGTTCTTTGACGCGAACCCCGGCTATCGCGGTTTAAGTCTCGATCTGGAAGATCTTCCGGAAGACGCCATGGCCGGTTATCAGGCGCTGATCGGTGAACTGTACAGGCAGATGCACGCCAAGAATCTGCGCCTGTACGTGAACGAGAGCGTGGGCGCCGATACTGACGAGCTGACCTTCCTGGCCGGCAATAGCGACGGCATTCTGCTGATGAACTACGACCAGCACGAGGTCACCAGCGGTCCAGGTCCGATCGCCGCCCAGGACTGGTTCGAGAATAACCTTAAGCGCGTGCTCAAGGTTGTGCCCAAGGAAAAGCTGCTCTGCGCCATCGGCAACTACGGTTATGACTGGACCTTGTCACTGGGCAGCAAACACCACCCGCCGAAAGTGCTCAACGTAGACAGCATCTCGGTACAGGATGGATGGCAGGCGGCGTCGGATGCGGATGCCGAGGTACACCTGGAAGGCGATGAGCTGAATGCCCATTTCGCCTATGACGACGAAGACAACCATGTTCGCCATCAGGTTTGGATGCTGGACGCGGTGACCGCCCTGAACGAGCTGCGGGCCGCGCGGCAAATGGGCTTGCAGACCTTCGCCTTATGGCGGCTGGGTTCCGAAGATCCTTCGCTGTGGTCGATCTGGGACCACCCCAGCAACAAGGATGCCCCGCAACTCTTGCGCAAGATTCCGCCGGGTGACGATGTGGACACGGAGGGCGAAGGCGATATTCTGCGCATCACCGGTGTTCCCCACCCCGGCGCGCGGACGATCGACATGGATTCGGAAAACTGGACCTTGACCGATGAGCACATGCAGATCTATCCCCAGCCTTATACCATCCAGTATTCCGGATATAAGCCAGGGGAAGTGGCGTTGAGCTTCGATGACGGGCCCGATCCGCAGTGGACACCCAAGATCCTGGATATCTTGAAGGCGAAACACGCCTATGGGACTTTCATGATCATCGGGCAGCAGGCGGAGGACAATGTTGATCTGTTGAAGCGAGTCGTGAACGAAGGCAACGAGATCGGCAATCACACCTGGTTGCACCCGGATGTCAGTGAAATCTCCAGGCACCGGCTGGAGTTGGAACTGAATCTCACGGAGCGCCTGTTTGCCAGCAAATTGGGCATCAAGCCGCTGTTCTTTCGTCCTCCATATTCGATCGATCAGGAGCCGGACACCAACGATCAGGCCGCGCCTGCCTATGTAATCCAGAACATGGGATATACGATCATCGGCAACAAGATCGATACCAACGATTGGGACGAGCGGCAAAGGAAAACGCCGGAGAGTATCAGCCAGGATGTTCTCGATCAGTTGCAATTGATGAAGACCAAGCCGCAGTTCCGGGGCAGCATCATTCTGCTGCACGATGGCGGCGGAAACCGCTCAGTGACCGTCGCCACTCTGCCGGTGCTGATCGATACGCTTCGCGCGCATGGCTATAAGATCGTGCAGGTCTCCGATCTGATGGGCAGCACGCGTGCAGAAGTGATGCCGGCGATCAAGCCGAGTGAGATTTGGCAGGCGCGGGTGGATTCGCTGGCGTTCTCCATGTTCGCGTTCCTGGGCCACTTCATCGTGATGGTGTTCTTCGCCGGAGACGTTTTGATGAGCGCGCGTCTGGTGCTGGTGGGCGTGTTTGCTCTAATCGACCGGCTGCGCAAACGGGCGATACCCGAGCCGATCGGCGGTTTCCATCCGGCGGTTGCGGTGTTGGTTCCCGCCTATAACGAAGAGAAGGTAATCGCGCGCACCATCCGTTCGGTGCTGAACTCCGACTATTCCAATTTGCGGGTAATCGTTATCGACGACGGCTCGCAGGACGGCACCTATGAGGCGGCTCGCAAAGCCTTCCCCGGCGAGGTAGCAACGGGAAAGTTGACGGTTCTGCGCAAAGGCAACGCGGGCAAAGCGGAGGCGCTGAACTTCGCGGTGGACGATCTCGCGGAGGAGTTTTACGTGGGCATCGATGCCGATACGGTGATCGCGCCCGACGCTGTGTCGAAACTGATCGGCCATTTTGCCGATCGGGAGATAGGAGCGGTGGCGGGGAACGCGAAAGTAGGCAATCGCGTGAACCTGTGGACGCGTTGGCAGGCGCTGGAGTACATCACCAGCCAGAACTTCGAGCGGCGCGCCTTGGACCTGTTCAATGTCGTCACCGTGGTTCCAGGAGCCATCGGCGCGTGGCGTACCGATGCGGTGCGCAACGGCGGAGGCTATCCGGTCAATACCGTAGCCGAGGATGCCGACCTGACCATGAATCTGCTGGAGCAGGGCTATAAAGTGATCTACGAGGACCGGGCGCTGGCCTTTACCGAGGCCCCGTCGACCGCCCGCGGACTTATGCGGCAACGCTTCCGCTGGTCCTTCGGAACGCTGCAGTCCGTATACAAGCACCAGCGAGCCTTCCTCAGGAACAAGGCGATGGGCTTTTTTGCTTTGCCTAATATCCTGATCTTTCAGATCCTGTTGCCCCTGGTCTCCCCGTTCATCGATCTGATGTTTATCGTGGGAGTGGTTAATTATCTGCTGGACCGGCATTTCCATCCCGAGACGGCGAGCGCCAGCAGCTTCGAAAAGCTGCTTACTTATTTTCTCGCCTTTTTGGTGATCGATTTCGTGACTTCTGCGCTGGCTTTTTCATTGGAGCGGCGCCATCCGGGCAACAAGGGCGATGGATGGCTACTCTTCCACATCTGGCTGCAACGTTTTGCCTACCGGCAACTGTTCTCGCTGGTGCTGTTCAAGACGGTCAAGCGGGCGATCGACGGCAGGCCTTTCAACTGGGAGAAACTGGAGCGTACAGCAGCGATGTCCAGCCAGGCCGAGCGAATCACAGCCATGCGATGAGGCGGCCACACACCAGTCCCCTTTGGGAATGACAGAAAGAAAGCCAAAGACGGAGAAGCAGGGCGGAAGTAAAATAGCTGATATGGCTACCGTGGAACTCAGCACCGTAATCCAGCCTCTTACTCCGAAAGGCGCGTTCCGCAACGAGCCGCCGATCGACTTTAGCAACCATGAGAACGTACGCGCGATGCGGGAGGCGCTGATTCGTGTGGGCGACATGCTGGAGCACGAGTACGAACTCATCATTGGCGGACAAAGGTCGCGGACGGAAGCGAAGATTCGCTCCCTGAATCCGGCGAACCCGTCGCAAGTGGTGGGTATTCACCAGAAGGCCCAGGCAGAGCAGGTTGAAGATGCGATGACTGCGGCGCTCGACGCCTTCGAAAGTTGGCGGCGCGTACCGGCCGAGTTGCGCGCTTCGCTGCTGTTGCAGGCAGCCGCCATCATCCGCCGGCGCAAATTTGAATTTTGCGCATGGCTGATCTACGAGGTTGGCAAGAATTGGGTTGAGGCTGATGCCGACGTCGCCGAAACCATCGATTTCCTGGAATTCTATGCGCGGGAAGCTTTGCGTCTGGCTCAGGCGACGCCGCCGATCCAATATCCCGGAGAGCATGACGAGCTGCTGTATATCCCGCTGGGAGTTTGCGCGGTAATTTCGCCCTGGAACTTTCCTTTCGCCATCATGGCGGGGATGACCAGCGCGGCGGTGGTTGCCGGTAATACCGTGATTTTGAAGCCGTCGAGCGAATCGCCGACCATCGCTGCCCGCTTCATGGATGTGCTTGAAGAAGCAGGCATGCCGCCCGGCGTGGTCAACTTCTGTCCGGGGTCGGGCGCAAGCTTTGGAAATGCGTTGGTGGAACATCCGAAGATGCGCCTGATTGCCTTCACCGGCTCCAAGGACGTTGGACTTGAAATTCACGCGCAAGCGGCAAAAACCCAGGCGGGCCAACTCTGGATCAAGCGAACCATTCTGGAGATGGGCGGCAAAGACTCGATCATCGTGAGCACCGATTGCGATCTCGAGGCCGCAGTTGAGGGCGTGGCCAGCTCGGCCTTTGGCTTTAGCGGCCAAAAGTGTTCTGCCTGCTCACGCGCCATTGTCGAAGAGGCAATTTACGATGCTTTCCTCGAGCAGCTTAAGGAACGCGTCGAGGAACTGAAGGTCGGCGATCCGGCGAAAAACGCGAATCTAGGTCCGGTGGTAAGCCGCTCCGCGATGCGAACGATCCTGGCCTATATCGAGGTCGGCAAGCAGGAGGGGCGGCTGATAACCGGCGGTCATCCGATTGAGACGCCGGAGGGCGGCTACTATCTGCAACCGACGGTGATCGCCGATACGGCTCCGGATGCCCGCATCGCCCAGGAAGAGATCTTCGGTCCGGTTCTAGCGGTGATCCGGGCGAGAGATTTTGACCATGCCCTGGAGATTGCCAACAACACGGAATATGGGTTGACGGGCGCAGTCTACTCGCGGGGACGGGAAAAATTGAATCACGCCCGGCAAGAATTCCATGTAGGAAACCTCTACTTCAACCGCAAATGCACAGGGGCCATGGTGGGAGCACATCCCTTTGGCGGGTTCAACATGTCGGGCACGGATTCCAAGGCCGGCGGCCCGGATTATCTGTATCTGTTCACCCAGGCAAAATCGGTGGCTGAAAAGCTGTAAACAGGCTGCGGAAAAACTCTCTAGAAAGTTTCGGTCGAAGCCCTCTGCTTTAGCAGGAGGAAGCTGGACTTGAAGTCCAGCGGAAAGCGGTTGATCTCAAGATGGGCTTTACAGGCTGCGGAAAAAGGTCGAACAGAGTGCGGAAACAGTTCCCTCGGCGGGCTAAAGCCGATCAAGTTTTCAAGCAGTTACGGCACGACTGAAGTCGTGCCCGGATACAAAGCCGTAGTTTTTCCGCACCCTGTTTAGCCCTGGATTTACCAATGCCAGCGCTAAAGCGCATCATGATCACAGACGAACTTCCCGGAGCGCTGAAGCGCTCCTACCCCGCATAAATGCGGGGGCTTCCACCCTCTTCCACCTAGACCGAGGCGTGCGCGATGATTTCCTCGCGCACCGTTTCGTCTTGTTTGGCGTCACTGGCTGATTTGGGCAGAGCGACCGCTAGCACGTCCTCGATCCGGCTGGCATAGTGAATGGTCACGCCATCGACTTGATCGGCAGTCAGGTCCTCTTCGACACTCTGGCGGTTTTCCGCCGGAAGGATGACATCGCGAACGCCTGCTCGTTTAGCAGCCAGAAACTTTTCCTTGATTCCTCCCACCGGGAGTACATTTCCGCTGAGCGTGATCTCGCCGGTCATCGCGGTCAACGGACGGATAGGCGTATCCGTCATCAATGAAACCAGCGCGGTCGCCATGGTGACGCCGGCGGATGGCCCATCCTTGGGAATGGCTCCGGAGGGAACGTGGATGTGGATGTCCAGTTCCTTGGTGAAGTCCTCCGGGAGACCCAAGCTGGCGGCATTGGAGCGCACCCAGGTCAGCGCCGCCTGCATGGATTCCTGCATCACTTCGCCGATCTGTCCGGTCATGGTGAAGCCGCCCTTGCCCTTCATGCGGTTGGCTTCGATAAACAGAACATCTCCGCCGGCCGGAGTCCAGGCCAAGCCTACGGCCACGCCGGCACGCTTGGTGCGCTCGGCGATCTCGGTATCGACGCGGACCTTGATTCCGCCCAGGAATTCATGGATGACGTCCACGGTGACGACAAGCTTTTCCGTTTTGCCTTCCGCGATACGCCGGGCCTGCTTGCGGCACATGGTCCCGATGAGTTGCTCCAATTTGCGCACGCCCGCCTCGCGGGTGTAGTGACGCACGATGTAGCGTATGCCTTCCTCGGGGAATTCGATTGAAGGTTCGCCGTTCTCACCCTTGGGGATGCCGTTCTGCTCGATCTGCCGGGGAATGAGGTAGCGGAAGGCGATGTGCGTCTTCTCGTCCTCGGTGTAGCCGGAAAGGTCGATGATCTCCATGCGATCGCGCAGCGGATCGGGAATGGGGTCAAGAATATTCGCAGTGCAAATAAAGAGCACCTTGGAAAGATCGAACGGCACGTCGAGGTAGTTGTCCCGAAAGGTATTGTTTTGCTCCGGGTCTAGAGTCTCGAGCAAAGCCGAAGCCGGGTCGCCGCGAAAATCGCGGCCCAGTTTATCGATCTCATCCAACATGAAAACCGGGTCATTCGCATCCGCGCGGCGCAGCGATTGAATGATCTGCCCCGGCAAGGCCCCGATGTAAGTGCGGCGATGGCCGCGGATCTCGGCCTCGTCGTGCATGCCGCCCAGCGAGAATCCTCTGGAACTTGCGGCCCAGGGAGCGCGCGATGCTACGTCCGAGCGAGGTCTTGCCCACTCCGGGAGGTCCGACAAAGCAGAGGATCGGCCCCTTCATGTCGGGCTTGAGCCGGCGAACGCTGAGATAGTCGAGAATGCGATCCTTGACCCTCTTGAGGTCGTAGTGGTCCTGATCGAGGATCTCCTTCGCCTTGGTGATATCGACCTCGCCCCCGGTTGATTTGGCCCAGGGGAGCACGGCGAGCCACTCGATGTAGTTGCGCGTCAGCGAATAATCGGCGGCCATCGGAGACATGCGCGAAAGACGATTCAATTCCTTCGTGGCTTCCTTCTTGACCTCCTCCGGCATACCGGCGGCTTCTATCTTCTGGCGCAGATCTTCGATATCTTTCTGGCCCTCGTCCATCTCCCCAAGCTCTTTGTTGATGGCCTTGAGCTGCTCGCGCAAGTAGTAATCGCGCTGCGACTGCTGCACCTGATCCTGAACCTCGGATTGGATCTTGTTGCGCAGCTGCTGAACTTCGGCTTCCTTGGCCAGATGTTTGTTCATGCGCTCCAGGCGCGCCACCACGTCAGGCGTCTCCAACAGCTCCTGCTTGTCGGTGGTCGACAAAAAGGGGAGAGACGAGGTGACGAAATCGGCCAGCGCCCGGGATCCTCAATGTTGAGCGCAATAGTCTGCAACTCGTCTGAAAGTGTCGGCGAGGAGGTGACAATTTGCTGGAACGCCGCAGTCACGTTCCTTTGCAGCGCCTCAAGCTCGGCGCTCTTCTCCGCATGAACCTCGGCAATATGATCGACGCTTGCGGTCATGAACGGCTCGATTTGGTTGAATTCACCCAGCTTGACCCGCTCCGTTCCTTCGGTAAAGACGAACAGGCTCTGGTTAGGCATTTTGACGACTTTATGCACTGTCGCCATGGTGCCTACGGAATACAGGTCGCTCGGCTGCGGGTCGTCCAGCCGTTCATCGCGCTGAGCGACCACCACAATGGTCTTCTCTTCTCCCAGCGATTGAATGAGCTGAATCGAGCTTTCACGGCCGACAGTCAGGGGAAGTACAGCGTGGGGAAACAGAACTGTGCTGCGGACGGGAAGAATAGGTAAGACACGTCCGCTGGAACCACTTTGTTCCCGGCGGCTAGGGTCTGTAGGGTTGATTACGCTTAAGAAGTCGCTAGCCATGAGTCCCTCTTTATCAAATTATTAGACATAAGATGATACAGATTATGGAAAGTTGCAAACTTCTGACGGCTTTCCGGAGGTGAGCGTCGCCGAGCCCGTTTGTGAACCCATCCCTTTGGTTCCTTGGATGCGCAGCTCTGCATAAAGCCTGGCACTGTACTTGTTTTAGTGGAAGCCCCCGCATTCATGCAGGGGGTAGGAACGCTTCAGCACTCAGCTAAAGCCTATTTCAGGATCGAAGGCCTTTCCGCTGGACTGAAGTCCAGCTCCCCCTGCTAAAGCACGGGGCTTCCACCAAAGAATCCGAGCGATCAGAGAGCATCTTTGGCGGCAGGGTAGCGCCCCAATTCCTTGACCACAAGACATTCCCCCTGCAATTGATGGAAAACATCGCCTGCCGTTATGGCCGAGGAAATTTGGTAGTCGACGTAGAAAACGTACTCCCAAGGGCGGCCGTGCACCGGACGCGATTCTATCTTGTTTAGATTAGTACCGTGTTTCGCGAAAACCTGGAGAGCTGTTACCAACGTTCCCGGACGGTTTTCAACGGTAAAGGCGATACTCACCTTATCGGCATTTGCCTGTCGTTGGCTATTCCGGCGCTTGCGGATGAGGAAGAAGCGGGTAAAGTTGGCGGGATTGTCTTCAATGTCGGCTGCGAGCACCTCCGCTCCGTAGCAAAGGGCGGCCTGTACGCTGGCGATGGCTGCATCGCTTCGATCACCGCTCTCCAGCACCCGTTTCACGCTGCCGGCGGTGTCGTAGGCGGGGGTAGGCTGCATGCGCGGGTGCTGAGCAAGGAAAAGCCGGCACTGGGCCAGGGCAACGGGGTGAGAAAAGACGCGCCGGATCTCCCGGGAGGGCTGCCCGGGATGCCAATCAGGTTATGACGGATGCGCAAAAGAGACTCGGCTTCGATCCGGACATCCCGCTGAAAGAGCAGGTCAAAGTGCTCAGTCACGGAACCCGCCAGCGAGTTCTCGATGGGAATGACGGCGGCAGCATCCTGCTGCTCCACCAAATCGAAAACGTCGGCTGAAAACGCGCAGGGAAGAATTGCCGCCTGGGGAAACATTTTTAGAGCGGCTTCATGGCTGAAGGAGCCAAACTCCCCCTGAATGGCGACCCGCATTCACTCTCCAAATGCCTATATTTTGTTTCCCCGGCAACCCGCCGGGGGTACAAACGCAACATATCACACCGTAGTCGTACCGACTTTTGAAGGGGGACTTACAGATGCTGTGGACGATATTCGTCATTCTGCTGGTGCTTTGGCTTATTGGATTTATAGGTTTTCATGTGGTTGCATGGTACATCCATATTTTGCTGGTTATCGCGTTAGTGGTTTTGGTCATTCAGTTGATAAGCGGCAGGCGAGCGGTTTAGATCGCTTCTCCGGCCTGCTGAGCGCCATCGACGGGGCGGAGATCGTGGGGTCGGGGATTCGATCGAGCCCCGCTCGGCTACAGGAAACACTATCGAGGGACATTTATTTTGGACTAAATTTATCAGTCGCGTGAAGTTGAAATAGCTGCACACGCGAAGTCGAACAAAGGAGAGAAATATGAATAAGGATCAAGTTAGCGGTAAGGTTGATCAGGCAAAGGGACACATCAAACAAGCAGTCGGCGAGGCTGTGGGTAACCAGCGCATGGCCAACCAGGGAGTCGCGGATCAAGCCAAGGGCGCGGCAAAAGAAACCTGGGGAAATGTGAAGGACGCGGCCGACGAAGCAAAAAAGCGCCACGAAGATGAAGCCAAGCGCCAAGCCGACGAGAGCCGGGCGAAAACGCGGAACACTATCGAAAATGCCAAGGACAAGGTGAACGAGAAGGTCGACGCTTACAAGGAGCATGAGCGCGTCAAGGACCGCACCGCTTAAAGCAATCTGTCCACGGAGTTTTGCGCAGCCTGCTCAGCAGCGGCTGCGCATTTCTTTTTGCCGCAAGCCATTTACATTTGTGGTCTCCCACCCTTCGCACGGAACAACACCGTGCGAAGGATGGGGCGCCCTCGATTGGTGGTGAGAATTACAAGGCTTCTATTTGTCATCTGTTCAGTGGGGCAGTAGCAGGGCGGCGGCGACAGCGCAAAAGAAGACGAAGGAGATTACTCCATTCATGGTGAAGAAGGCTGCATTCAAGCGGGTAAGGTTCTTTGGCGAGACGATGAGGTGCTCATAGAGCAGGAGACCGGCTACCGCCGCCAAGCCTACCCAAGCGATACCGTTCAGCGAGAATAGCTTGAGCAGCCAGATCAGCAGACCCAACATGACAATGTGCATCGTGCGGGCTGCCCAAAAGGCTCCTGCGATACCCAGATATCGGGGAATGCTCTTGAGATCGTATTGCCGGTCGTGTTCAACATCCTGGCAGGCGTAGAGCACATCGAAGCCTCCCACCCAAAAGGCGACGGCCGCCGTAAGCACGAGAATGCGCGGGTCCAAAGTGCCCCGGACGGCGATCCAGGCGGCGGCGGGAGCGATGCCCAGAGCGAGCCCAAGCACCAGATGCGACCAGCGTGTGAATCGCTTGGTGTAGGAGTAGAAAAGCACGATGGCCAAGGCAAAGGGAGAAAGCAGAAGTGTCTCCCGATTGAGCTGAGCGGCCGCAAGAATGAAGGCGAGCGACATGAACACGGCAAAAGCGGCGACAAACCGCGGGCTGAGCGTGCCCGCGGGAATCGCGCGCTGCGCGGTGCGCGGATTGAGTGCATCGAGCTTGGCGTCGGCCCAGCGGTTGAAGCTCATCGCCGCGGAGCGCGCGGTAACCATGCAGGCCACAATCCAGAAGGTCTTATTCCAGGAAGGCCAACCGGCCGCGGCCAGCATTGCGCCGGTAAGGGCAAACGGCAGCGCAAAAATAGAATGCTCCCACTTGATCATCTCAAGCGTGGCGCCAAAGCTGCGCAGCATAGACATGATATTCAGTGTACCGGGTCCGGAGGAGGACATGGTTGATGTAGCGAGGGGCTGGCATGTGGCTGCCCATGCACAAGTCCCGCAGAGACGGTAAGAGAATAGCCCAGCGCTTCAGTGCCGGGTCTGCCTGCGAGCAGCAGGATCTAGTGCCGTAGAGGCCCCAAATCATATTTGTTATCTCGACCGGAGTGTTCATGGGCCTGCGGCCCACCAAAGGGGATGAAAGTCGAGTTGAGGAAGGCTTGGTTGGCAATTACACCTACTTTGTCATCTCGACCGGAGCGAAGCGGAGTGGAGAGATCTGCGGTTTAGGTGTGTAACCGCGCACGTCGTATGTGGATTGTAGCCGGGTGCCCCAGGTTCGCTCCAGAACGGCGGGCGGCCCCAGATCTCGAAGGTATGAAGAGTGCGGGTGTCCGCATTCGCACCAGCGTACGTAGATCTATAAAAACTCTCTTCGACGTTCGCAACTATCCCGGTAGCTAATTTACTGATTCGTTCAGCCGCCTCCGCGGGACTTGCCTCTTTCCGCTGGACTGGAGTTCAGCAAGTCCCCTGGTAACGCAGGGGACTTGCGGCCGCTATCTTTTTTCGTTCCCCTGGTTCGCCACCTGGAGGTTGTTGGTAACGCTGAAGACGCCGGGCACGCTATTGGCGCGAATGCCGGCGGCATTCTTATCGGCTTGGCTGTCCACCACGCCATTGAGGATCACATGACCGTTCACAACCGTGATGCGGATGGGCTGGGCCGGATTGATGGCGTACTTGTTGAGGCTGGGAAAACCATAGACCGAGCGATAGACCTGCATGCGGATCCGGTTATCCATCGGAGAGAGAGGATCGACCTGGATGTTGTCGACTACATCCTGCACACCCGGGGTGCGGGCGGCCAGCGCAAGAGCGGAATCCTTGGCAACCGGGCCGAGAGCGTGACCGCTCAGGGTAGCGACGCCATCTTGTACGCTGGCGCTGATGGCATTGAAGGCGTTGCCGTAACCTACCCGGTCATACTGCAGGTTTTTCACGATATTGTTCTGGATCTGCTGGTCGGTCATGTTCTCGCTGCGGGCAACTGTCACCTTGTTGCGAACGGCGGCAACATTCTTGATGCGGTGTACTTTTTTGTCTAATTCTTCCTTGGTGGCGAAGTCCTTGACCGTGCCCTCCAGATCGACGACTCCGTTCTTGACGCTAACCTGCACGTTCTTATAATCGGACTTCTTGATTGTGTTCATGACCGCGGCCCGGATGTTGTTGTCGGTCTGCGAGACTGCTTGCCTGCGCGTGGGCGCAGACAACGCCGGTGAGAAGAGCCTGAGAACCCAAGACGAGCATGGAAGACGCCATGACCCAGGTGACGCCGAAGTTCGCTTTCTTCATTTCACCCTCCTTCAAAATAAACGAAACAAATCAAGGCCCAGAATCGCCACTCCAGACATACTACGACTCTAAGTTATAGTCAACGCAATCGTTTATGAACTTTCACGACAAGACTGAAAACGTTCGATTCGTCGCGAACGGCAAGGATCGATAAGCTTGCCGTTAGATTCACCTGCGCCTGCAGGAGTTGCTCCGCAGTGGCGTTCACGTTTGTGGCATAGGTGAGCTGGACGTTGCGGGAGACATTCTGCTGCACGGTAATGCGGGCGCTTGAATCGCCCAGATTGCCGAGATAGGTCGGGTCGATTTTCACGCTGCCGACGCCAAAGAGCTTTTGCACGCGATTGCCGACGGTGGCATTCAGGGCGCCTCCCAGGAGCGCGTTAGTAGTGGAGTCTATTCCGGCCTGTTCCTGCTGCTGGGAGTAGAGCTGTTGCTCCTGCTGGGTGCGCCCCAGAGCCAGCAGAGAGATGACGTCAGCTTGTGGGAGCGGGGGCTCGGAGCGAAAACTGGGAGTCAGATGGGCGGTGCTGCCGTGCAGGCCGACGGTCACATCGTATTCCTCGATCCGGGTAGTAGCGTCGATATCGATGATGGGCTCGATACGCACTGGATTGTTGAAGTAGATTTCACCATGCTGCAACTGATAGGTGGTGCCGGCAAAGTTTGCCGCGCCTTCGGTGATATTGATGCGGCCGAGAACGGCAGGCTGGGCGATAGTCCCGCGAATCCGCAAATCCACGCTGCCGGCTAGCTGCGCGTAGGAGTTTTGAAAATCCAGCTGCGGCGCCGAGGTGATGCGAATATCCAGGCGCACATGGTTGGATGGAGCATTGGGGTTGGGCGGCGCCGCCGCCACCGGCGAATTGGCGAACACGGCGAAGTCGAGATTTGGGCCGACGATAAACCGGGTAATCTGCACGCTGCCGCTGAGCAGCATGTTGGCCTCAGAGCCTTGCAGATGCAGAGTGGTGTCCGCCGTGGCGCTTATTCCCGAGTAGCGGATTCGGACGTCTTTGCCGGTTGCCGTAAGGTCCCCGTAGATGCCGTTCTGGTAAGTAATAAAACCGGAGAGTCTGAGCTGCCCGCCCCCGGTGGCGCCTACCAGGTCTTGTACTTCGAGGCGGTCCTGGTCGAAGACCAGAGTGCCGTTCAGTTTGCTTATGCCTGTGGGCACGTCATTGAGCGCCATGGCGACGTTAGTAAGGCGCACCTGGCCGGTGAGCGAAGGCTTCATCAGAGTACCGGCGGCCTGGACGCCGAAGTCGACGTGACCGGAGGAGTTGATGTCGGGGTCAAAGGTCTGCGCCAGCGTCATATTTACCGAGCCGCTGGCGTCGAGACTCAGGTTTCTATCGCCCATGAGATCCACGGCCCCGGTAATGGTCATGTTGGTGTCGGGTCCGGTGATGTGGGCCTGGGTCAGGCGGAAGACGCCATCGCGGATTGAGGCGCGCAGCGGCCCCTGGCTGGTGAGCGTAAGGTTGGCGAGAGTAACTGAGAATTGATTGAATACGGCATCGCCGCTCAACTGTTTGGGCTCCTTGGCTGAACCGGCAAGATTGACCGTCCCCCCAATCAGCGAGTGCCCAGGCACGTTCTCTACATGGAAGGCTTTCAAAAGCGGATCGATGTCCAAGCCGTCGAAAGTGAGCTTGGCCTGCGTCTCCAAGTTGCCGCGAAGCACAGTCTGGCCGCTGAGATCGAACTGTGCGGATATCAGCGTGGAGTGTGCCGTGAACCGGGCGATCTCGCCCGTAGTGTGGGCTACGCCTTCTATTCCGCCGAGCGGCTGACCCTGCACCGTCAAGCCGGTCAGATGCACACCCAACAGGATGGAGGGCGATCGCAGCGTTCCCGAAGCATGAGCGTCAAATTTCAGCCGCCCGGTTACAGGAAAGCCCGCAGTCTGCAGGCGATGGAAATGGGCCAGCTCGAAGTTCACGCCATCCAGGTTGACGAGGAAGGATTTGTCTTCGAAGTCGTAAGTTCCATTGGCAATTACGGAGCCGCCGTTTTGCAGAAAGGTCAACTTCGCCAGGTCGGCGCGATGGCCGGTAAAGGTAAGTTGGGCGGTGAGGCTGCGATACGGTTCGCCCACGATTTCGCCGCCGTGGACAACCACCTCGCCGCCGCCGTTGAGGTTGTCCAGGGTTCCGCCGGCGTGAGCCTGAAGGTTAACCGTGCCGGTAATCGGCATGGACTGGCCGGCAATCGCCATCAGATCAGTGAGCGAAGCCTTTTCGATACTTGCCGTCGCGTCGATGGGCGAAAGACCGTCATACGCACTCCGCCGCGGACCGATGCGATGGGCCTCGATTGAACCATGGGCCTGAATCGTCGCCCCGCCGCCCTTGAGGGTCGCTTGTTGAATCGAGATGTGTGAGGAGGAATACTCGCCTGTCGCATTCAGGTGGTCCCAATGAATAGTGCGGTTGTTCGCCGCCGGTGCGCGCGAGGTGGAGATGTGTTCCAACGGGCCGGAGGCGGGCTGAGGAGCGATGCCGGGGAGGTTGAAATCGGTGGAGAAATTGGTTGCGGTCGCATGGCCCTTGATATCGGGATCGATCAGGGAGCCAGTAACTGTACCGCTAAAATCGGCTTCGCCGCGAAGCTTGAGGGGAATGGCAGCCACTCCCTCTTTACCGTTTGCGGCCAGACCAAGGTCGGTAAGAGCATGGTCGAACTCGGCCAGGTTGGTGGTGCTAAGGTTGACTTCGAGCGCGGAAGCTCTGGTGATGGGATACACGGCAAGCGCCCCGGTTACCTTGGCCCGGCTGGAGGGCGTATACGCCTCGAGACGATTGATCTGGACGGTTCCATTGCGCTCAAAGTATTTTGCATCGACCACGCCGCTGAGCGGCAACTGGCCCGGAGCGGGAGGGCTCGGGGCGCTGAGCTGAAGATTTGCCGCGACGGTGAGATCGGCTCCCGAGCCGGTCCATTCGACATTGACCGGTCCGTCGGCCGCAGTATCAAACCCCAGGTTTTGATATTGGCGAACGGCCACAACCCGCAGAAGTGTTGGCAGGCGCATCCCGCGCACGCGTGCGCGGATGCTGACTGCCGGCTTGACTATGGCTGCATTCTTCATCAGGCGGCCGGCTGTTGGTTCAGGCGCGTTCCAATGCAAGAAGCGCAGAGCGGCCTCCAGAGTTCCGGGTTGGCCACGCAAGCGCGCCTGCACGCCGTCGAGCGAAATCTCGTCGGGAGTTATGCGCAGACGGGTGGTCGCGCTCGCTCCGTTGACTGCCGCAAAGCTGGTTTGATAGCTGGCGTCGCTCAAGCGGGCGTTGCCGGCGATGAGAAACTGGTTGCCGGCTGTTCCATGCCCCTGCAAATCGAGGTTTGCCGTTCCCCCGCGCAGACCGTCCACGGGAACCAAAGCGGTTAATTCGCGCAGATCGACCTGGCCTTGGACGGCAAGCGTCCAGCGTGGATGGGCAAAGTCCTGAATCGATCCGGAGGCGTCCAGCCGCGACCCTCCACTCAAGAAGTCGAGCGCCTTGATTTGGGCCGAGGTGCGCCCAATCTCGGCTTGAAGGTGGAGCTTGCTCGTGAGCGGCGGCGCCGAGCCGCGCTCCAGGTCGAGATCGGAGACTTGAAGATCGCCGAGGTAACGATCCGTAGCGGGAGCATAGGTCACCACAGCGGCCAGATCATTGGCGCTGATGTTGAAGGGAATGGCGCGCTGATTGATCAGCGCGAGGCCGCGGTTCACCTCCAGGCGCCGGATTTGGAGATCGAAGATGGTATCGGGCAGCCCGGCGCTGCCGGGCGCGGCGGATTTCGGACGAGGCTGGTTTGTGCCGCCGTCGGGATAGACGATCAGATGAAAGACGGGGCGGTCGGCTTCAACGTAGTTCAGGGCGATCTTGGGACGAATGAAAGCGAGGATCTCAACCCGTAAATAGAGGCGGTCAATATGCGCGTAAGGCGTCTCGCCGGGGCCTTCGAGGCCGTGAATGGTGAGGTTGTCCGCTTCGACGGCTAGATGCAAGAGGCTCCAGTGGAACGCCTGCAACTCCACTCGTCCGCCGGTCGAGGTTTCGAGCTCGGCGATGACTTTCCGTCTGACAGTGTTGGCGAATCGCGAGGTTGAAGCGTAGACCAGAAGTGCAGCCACCAACAGAACGAGCAGGAGCAGGAAGGCTCCGGCGACTTGGAAAAGATAAGTCCATGGGGAGTGCCGGGGCGGATTGGGCGCGGCAGAAGGAGGCGCCGGAGCACGCTTCATGGCCGCTCTTCCTGATTGCCTGTATTGCCGCCGTCCGGGCCGGTGGGATTGCCGACATCGCTGTAGGCCGCGCTCAATATGCTCACGCTGCCTTCATCTTTGAGGCTTTGCAGCCACTCCTGCAGAAATACGTTCACGTGCTGCTGGAGCAGAATCTCGTTGATACGGCTGGAAACCGCCTGGAGAGGCGGGGGCTTGAGATCCCGCTTAATAAATTCCGGCGCGAAATTCTTGTCGTAGTAGTCCGTTATCTCCGCTTGGGATATGCGAATGCCGGCGCCGAAGCGGGATTGAATAAAGGAGAGAATGAGCATGCGCTGGCGCCAATGTGTCAAGACCGCCGATTCGGTCAGGTCATGCGCGGCGAGAAAGGCGCGCCACCCTGCGTCCGTCTCGCAGTGGAATTGCGCGCATTCCGGAATCTGCCGGCGCAATTCGGAGAGTTGCTGCTCGACCTGTTGTTCTGTGGGCGGCTTTATCTGCGCCCGGGTGGCCCTGATCTGCTGCAGGATCAAGTCACGATCGATCAGCCGTTGCAGGGCGCGCTGGGCGGTGTTTCGCGCCGGATTGGCCCGGTCCGGCTGCAGGACGGCAAAATGTATCTCTTCCTGTACGTCGCTCTCCAGGATGACATCGCCGTTGATTACCGCGACCACATGATCGAGCAGGACAGGGCGGCCTCTGGGCACGTCTGGAGAAGCAGCGTTCAAAGGCCGGGGGGGATCCACCACAGCCGGCGTCTGCCCATGAGCAGAGCGAGCACAGGCTCCGGCAAGGAGTAGCAGCACGGCTAGAGCCGCAGAGGGAAATGCCGAATTTGAACCCGCCCTGCGTAGCGGAGCCGGAGAATCCCAGGTCCCAGAATCGGGACCTGGGGCACCCGCCGTAGCTACAACAACAAACCGCCATGACCACATCGCAGTAACTCCGACAACGCTCTAGAAGCTTTGCCCTATGCTGAAGAAGAAATTGAAGTGTCCCGCCGAGCCGACGTGCGGATCCGGCGTAGGTGAAGTGCTGGTGTAATCGTAAATAACCGGATAGATGGGCGGATTGAGATTGTAGCTGAAATCGGCGCGCACCGGTCCGATCGGAGTGTGGTAGCGAAGTCCCAGACCCATGGCGTGGGAGGAATCGTTGAAGTCGCAGGTATCGGGCGTGTTGTAGGTGCTGTAGGTCTTGGAAACATCGCGGCAGGTATAGCTGTGTGGCTGCTTGATACGGAAGAAACTACTCCAGATCGCCGAGGAATTCTCATAGACATTCCCCATATCGTGGAAGAGAACGAAGCTTAGATTGTTTCCAAAAAAGGGGAGCTGAGGGGCGGGCGAGCGAAGCTCGGAGGTATTGACGAAGACGCCGGAGCCGCCGATCGGATAGCCGGTCTGGGGGTCGCGGGGGCCGGCGGAGTTGATGCCGAAGCCGCGGTGCGAAGTCGCGCCGCCGGCGTAAAGACGCTCCGGCAATGGTATGAGCTGCTCGTCGCCGTTGCCGAAGGCGCGTTCCTGGCCATAGCGGGTTTGCCGGGCGAAGACCCAATGATCCCGGCCAAATTCGTAGTATGTCGAATTAGTGATATCGATTCGATTGAAATTAGCCTGCGATCCGAACTCGGAGTCCGCGAGGAACTGTACCACGGAGGTAAAGCTGCCCCGGTGGGCGTCGAGCGCCACGTCGCGCGTATCGCGAATCCAGGTAAGGCCCGGCCCTCCCACACGCGTGGGCTGGGACAGGAGCGGAACCAGGGCTGGACTCACCTGAAGCGTGCTGGATTTGACCGCGACCCGGCGGTAGGCGAAGGAGTAGATCAGGGTGTTGGCTTTATTTGCGCGTTGGGCGAGGCGAAGCGCGCCGGAGACGACAGACGCCTGATACGTGCTTATGTTTGCCGTATTGTCATAACCGCCGGAGAGCGTGAGGTTGAAATCCGGCTTGGGAAAGAGAATTACGTGAGGATCCTGATAGGTAAGCAGCGCCAACTGTTCGAGGGTTCCGAAGTTGGTGCGTAAGGTGATGGACTGGTCCGTTCCCCTGAGATTGATCCGGCTGATATTGAACAGCACTCTGGGGCTGGCGCTGAATTTCCCGTTGGGCGTGTAACTGTTCGCGGGAGTGCCTGTTTGGGCTTCAAAGCCAAAACCGTAGTTGATGTCCCAGCGCTTGGCTTCGGTCATATTCAGCAGCACGTTCTTATAAGTCTCATTGCCCTCAGGATTTTGAATGGCGGTATTGACTTCATTGAAGAGCGCGAGGTCGTAGAGCTTGCGTTGAGTTTCAAGCAGCGCGGTTTGGTTCAGCGGTTCGTCGGGATGAAGCATGACCCGGTCATCCACGACCGAGGGCCGGGTGTAGTGCAAGCCGGTGGTGATGACTTTCCTGACGAAGAACTGATGTCCTTCAGTGATATTCATCGAGAGATCGACCAGATCCTTGTGATCCTGCTCGGTTTCCTGGAATAACTCGACCTGAACGTTGTCATATCCGCGGTCAAGATAATAGGTGCGCACCAGGTCGCGGTCTTGACTGATGTTAACGGTGGAATAGGGCTGGCCTGGCTGAGTGTTTAAGAAGGGCTTGAACTGGGCTATCTGGGCTGCGCTGGCGCCAACGATCTCATACTTCCCGATCCGCTGTTGTGTTCCTTCCTCGATCTGGTAAACCACTTTGAGGTGGGCCAGATTTTTCTTATTGTTCTTGCCCTTGCCGTTGCCGAGATCGATGATCTTGGGCGTCACCCGGACATTGCTGAAACCGTTGCTCTGATAAAGCGCTTTGATGCTGTTCACGTCCTGGCTCAACTTCTGCTGACTGAAAGAGCCATGGCGATCCACCAGAGTTGCCGGACGAACGCTGATGCGCGGATCGATAATCGCGCTGCTGAAGTATTTGTTTCCGGTAACCGTCACCGAATCCACCACATGCAACGGCCCAAGGCTGACGGTGTACAGAGCGGTCGCATGATGCGCATCCTCACTCAGCGGCTTATGGGAGACTTGAACGTCGAAGTAGCCTTGGGCTTGGAAAAAACTGCGCAGATTCAGCGCTCCTTCATTGAGCAGGTCTTCATCGACACTCCCTTCCTCGTAGACCGGCACCAGCTTCTGGATCTCGCTTCTGCTGATTTTGGCTCCCTCGACACTGACGGTTACGATCGGCCCCTCATTCGCCTGGAAGCTGTAGTTCACGTGATTCTGCGTGGGTAGGTATTGTTTGGAGGTCAGGCTTATGGTCGAGGCCAGATGCTCGGTTTTGGCGTAATTTTTGCGCAGGTTGGTCAATGCGCGGTTGATGGTGTTGCGATTGACCTTGGAGTTGCGCTTGAGTTTGGCCTGCTTGCGAAACTGTTGCTCGGTGAGCCCGCTGTTTCCTTGTACGTTGATGTCGCCCACACGGGCGGCTTTGCCGGTGGTGACCGTGTAGTTGAGATCGATAAGCGAGTTGGACTTGTCGATTACCGAGTCGCCCGAGATATGGCTCTGATAAAAGCCGTTGTCCTCAAGCGTGCTCTTCACCGCCGCATCCGCCTGGACAACTTTGCTGGGCGAATAAGGAGCGCCCAGTTCTAACTGCGCGGAGCTGCGAAGAACCGAGGTGAGGCGATCATCCTTGATTCCCTTGACATCGACCCGGCCGATGAAGAGCCGGGGAGCGCCGGAGAAGATGATGGTTACATCGTCACCGGCGCGAACCCCGGAGACTTCAATGGTCTGGTAAAGACCGGTCGCATAAAGGCGGCGCAAGCTGTCCCGGACCTTGAGCGGCTCAAGCGGTTGGCCGGGCTGCTGCTGGAGATGGGCGGGCAGGGGATCCAGAGTGGACTTGGGAACGCCTTCAAACTGGATGCTGACCACGTGGAGTCCGGCCCAACCGGCCAGGCTTCCCTGGGGAGAGGCCGAAGAGGCGGCCGGCGGCTCAGCCGACGGGGCGCTGGCCTGGGCTTCGCCGGGAATGGAGAAAGCAACGGCGATGCTCAACGCCAGGGAAAGGTGCAGAGCGAGCCGGACAGGCTTAAACGATGGGATCGGAACCGGCAAATAACCTCTCGGTTGTGCAACTTAGATTGCTTTTACGAGCGCCAAACGACGGCATCAGAAGCCGGCTAGGGAAATGCGACGGCTGCGTGCATTGAGGATCACCGGCTCACGTCCTTGAAGGCTGTCGACTATTCATAGGTTATAGGACAGCAGCCAATGGTAGAGATAGTCCCCTTGGCTGCTTGGGGTCGATTCGACAGGCAAATGGTCCAATTAGAGCCTCTTCCTTTCTGGTGCAGAACTGGGGTTTACCCGGAGAGATTAAAATGTTTAGACGTGTCCCCAGTGGATTCAATCACGGAACGGTACTCACGTCAGGTGCTCTTTGCGGGCATCGGCGAACGAGGCCAGCAAAGGCTGGCCAATTCGCATATCGCGGTGGTGGGGTGTGGCGCGACCGGGGCAGCCGCTGCGGGTTTGCTGGCGCGAGCGGGCGTAGGGACCATCACCCTGATCGACCGTGATTTCGTTGAAGAAAGCAACTTACAGCGGCAGATGCTCTTCGATGAAGCGGATGCGCGCGAAGCGCTGCCCAAGGCGGAGGCCGCGCGGCGCAAGATCGCCCTATTCAACGGGGAAATCCGCGTGTTGGCCCACGTGGCCGACCTTGTACCGGACAATATTCACCAGCTCTTGGGTGATGCGGAGATACTTTTAGACGCAACCGATAACTTTGAGACCCGCTATCTGCTGAACGATTATGCCGTCGAACAAGGCCGGCCATGGATTTACGCGGGGCGGTAGAGGCCGACGCCGTGACCATGAACATTCTGCCCGGGGAGACAGCCTGCCTGGCGTGTCTCTTTCCCCAGGCTCCATCGGGTTCACTGGTCACCTGCGACACGGCCGGCATACTGAATACAGGGTCAATTTTGCCGCTTCGATTCAAGTGAGCGAGGCGCTGAAGTTCCTGGTGGGAGCGCGAGACAAAATGCGGCGTACTCTGCTCTCCCGCGATCTGTGGAGCAACGAGCAATCGGAGATCCCTGCGGCGACGCCAAGGGCCGGCTGCATGGTGTGCCAGGAGCGGGATTTTATCCACTTGCGGGGCAATGCCGTCCCCAGGTCACACTTTGCGGCCGCAACTCGGTGCAGATTCATGAGCGGCACCGGCCAGTCGATTTCGCCGAAATTGAGCGCCGCCTGGGCCGGAGGCCGGGTGAAATTCAATCGCCTGCTGCTGCGCTTTGAGCGCGGAGATTACACCGTCACCCTATTTGGAGATGGGCGCGCTATTGTGCAAGGGACGACGGAGTAGGCCCTGGCCAAGGAGTCTATATGCACGGTTTATTGGGATGTGAAGAGCTGGAAATGGGGCTCATTGGCGTTGGTGGTTTTCCACATCTGGTTGCACGACTTGCAAAGGCATTAAGGATCGTCGCGCCAGTAAGGCAACTCTCTTGAGGTAGTTGCGCTCTAATTTTGCGGATCATCTGCCGCTTTCATGACCCAAGCCGCTGCCCAGCATCCCGTGCGTACCAATCGACAGTGAGACCCCGTCAAAAAAAGGAACCGATGTCTGCTCCCAACAAGGATTTCCCCACTCGCTTGGACCAACCGCTCCCGCCAAGCCCCCCAATCAGCATCTACGCCGCAATCCCCCGATAGCGGGCGAGGCGGAAGCGATCCGGGATGCGCAGGCTGGGGATAGCGCCGCGTTTGCGGTTCTGTACGCGCTGCACAAGCGGCGCGTGTACTCTCTGTGCTTGCGCATGCTGGGCAACGTGGCGGAGGCGGAAGACCTTACCCAAGAGGCTTTCCTTCAGCTCTACCGCAAGATCGGCACTTTTCGCGGAGACTCGGCTTTTTCCACCTGGCTGCACCGGCTGGCAGTCAACGTCGTGCTGATGCATCTGCGCAAGAAAGGGCTGCCCCAGGTTTCGTTGGAGGAGACGCTGGAGCCTGCGCAGGCAGACGGCCCGCGCAAGGACATTGGCGGCCGCGATTTGACGCTTTCCGGTTCGATTGACCGGGTCACGCTGGAACGCGCGGTGGAGAATCTTCCGCCCGGCTACCGGCTGGTATTCGTGCTCCATGATGTGGAGGGATATGAGCACAATGAAATCGCCGAAATGCTGGAGTGCTCCATCGGCAATAGCAAGTCGCAGTTGCACAAGGCTCGCATGAAGCTTCGCGACTTATTGAAGTCCGGACACCGGAAAGGGACGGGCAGTTTATGATTGACGCGGAGAAAAAGGCGCACGCAACGCCTTCCATGAGCTGCGCGGAGTTCCAGGAGCGGCTGCCGGAATTGTTCGAGTCCGGGGAGGATCTCAGCAGCGATCCGCACCTCAGCTCCTGTGAGAATTGTGCCGCTTTGGTTGAGGACCTGCAATACATTGCGCAGCAGGCCAAGCTGCTGCTTCCTTTGCACGACCCCAGCCCGCAGGTTTGGGACAATATCCAGTCCGCGCTGAAAAACGAGCCTTCGGGCACAAAATAGAGACCGGGGCACCGTGCAGGTAGGGGAACAAAGGGTCCTGCGGCTCCTATAATGCTGTTCATTGAACGAAAAGGACCAGCAACGAAGCGGAACCGCTACGGGGGCCGGCGAGAGGCTCTCCCGTCTGCTCTTGACCGGATTCATGGGGGCAGGCAAATCCACCGTCGGCGTCTGTCTGGCTGAGATCCTCGGCTGGCGCTTTCTTGACCTGGACAACCTAATCGAAAGCGGCTGCGGGCAGACTGTCCCCGAGATCTTTCGCGAACACGGCGAATCCTATTTTCGAGCCAGAGAGCGGCAGGAATTGGAGAGGTTGAGCGGCGAGAAAAGGGTGGTGCTTGCGCTTGGGGGAGGGTCCATTGAGGACCGGCTCGTTCTTGCCTCTCTTCTGAAGTGGGAAGAGAGCTGCATGGTTTTTCTCGATGCTCCGCTGCCGGAACTGTTGGCGCGCATTGGGAGGGAATGCGAAACCCGGCCGCTCGTGACCACGCCTGAAGATCTGTATATGCGGCATCAACGGCGCTTACCTCTTTATCGCGCGGCGCATCTCACCGTCGTGACCACTGGGCTGGCGCCGCGCGAGGTGGCTCTCAAGGTAATAGAGCGCGTAAGTCTCCAATGGCTGCTTGAGGGCGTAGGGCGAGGCGATAGTAAAAATGGCAATCGAGGGAAGCGGGGCGATGGATAGTCCAGAGGTCATGGTCGAGAACGTCGCGCCGGAAGCAATCCGCAAGACGGAGAGCCGCGCGCAGTTTACGCGCGGCAATATTCTCTTTGCCTTTGCCATCGCTTTGGCGCTTTTTCTTGCCTATGTCATGCGGGAGATTCTGCTCCTGCTCTATGTGAGCGCGCTCACCGCGGTAGTGCTCACACCGGTCATACGCGGGATCATGGGGTTGCGGAACAAGGGCTGGAGGCCTAACCGGGGTCTGGCGATTGCGCTGATGCTGCTGGCGGTGGGCGGCGGCGCGACTCTGTTTTTTTCTTTCGCATTGCCGCCGGTGGCGTACGACCTGCGGCAGTTCATGAAAGATCTGCCATGGCGCGGTCCCCAATTACTGGAACGGCTGAGAAATCTGCCTTTCGCGTCGCATCTGAATGTCGCTGCACTCAATGCGAAGGTCCAGGGCTTTGCTTCCAATTTCGCGGAATATATTTTTCTTTCGATCACGGACTGGGCAAAAAAAGTCGCGGATATATTGTCGGTTGTCGTGCTGGCTGTTTATTTCATGCTGGAGGGAGATATCGCATACCGATGGGCGCTCTCCCTCTTTCCCATAGGCGTCAGAACGCGGCTCGACCGCACCCTGCTGAGGGCGGACCGGCGTATGGGCAAGTGGCCGCTGGCCCAGGCATCGCTGATGTGCATCCTGGGCGTTCCAGACATTGTCTTTGTACTGCTGAAAATCCGCTATGCCTATGCGCTGGGTGTTCTCATGGGAGTGCTGAATATCGTGCCCGTGGTGGGCGGCATGGTTTCAATGGCTTTAGTTCTGCTCGTGGCCGCTATCAATTCCTGGGGTAAGGTCCTGGGCGCGTTGACTTTTTATGTTATCTACGTCCAGGTGGAGACCTCATTTCTAACCCCGCGGATCATGCAAAGCAGCATGGACTTGGCTGGTCTGACGGTGCTGGTGGCGTTATTGATGGGATCCAAACTGGCGGGCGTCGTAGGGGCTCTGGTGGCAGTGCCCACGGCGGTGCTGGTGGCGGTTCTAGTGGATGAATATCTGGTAAAGGACAATGGGAGAAAAGCAGATAATCAAGCATCGGTTTAAGGTGCAGATCTCTCCACTGCGCTTCGCTCTCTCGAAAATCACTTAGCAGAGCCCCGGTGTCCTATATGTGGCCGCCGCGTTTCGT
>CAVPKQ010000058.1:0-163000 GCA_963705665.1 uncultured Acidobacteriaceae bacterium
AACCACGAGTCTCAGATAGAACCATGGTTGGCCATTCCGTTGGACCAATCGTTCTCTGCTTGATGGGTGCAAGGTACTGTTGGCCGTCTGTGATCGCATTATGAGAAATGCTGATCTAATTCAGCCGGGCTGGCGCTGCCAGCTGGTGCGCTATGGAAAAGCCGGTGGCTACGCCACCTCGGAAATCGCTCCGCGATTTCCGCTTTCCCACAGCGCCTACGGCTACTATCAACTCGACTCGGGACCGGATCGCGCCGCACTCAACACTTCGATCCATACAGCGCGGCCTCGCCGGGAGGGCTGGGATGTCAAAAGAAACTCCCCTCGCCGCGCTCGCGCCGAAGTTTTTTCTCTTGACATCCCCCTTTATAGAACCCTTGATTTGTTTCACTATCCGCCAGGAAAAAATATTTCCCAACCTCTACCCTAAACTTGTGGAGTTGCCGATCAAGCCCTCGCAGGCCCATGAAAACTAGAGCAGTTTTCGCTGGGCCAGTCTTGCGTAGACATATGTGAGGACGCAGGCAAAGACGACGGCGAAGAGGTTGGCCGAGGTCCAGAAGAGGCGATAGGCGACGTAAAAGCTGGTGAAACTTTCCGCGCGGAAGAGGAGCAGGCGCCTGCCCATGGCATAAATCGCCGCCGCGCCGCTCAGGGGAATAAGAATGCGGCGCCAACGCACGATCCAGCGGGGAGGGATCAGCAAGGCCACCGGGACCACCAGCGGCAGCCATGCCAGCGCCGCCATCAAGAGCGTGAAGCAGGACCACACCACCATGCCCTTCACAAAAACCAGCGGCAGCTCGCGGGCGTGCCCATTCACATAGCGCCAAGCCACGCCAGCTTCAAAGGGAATGGTCAGCACAATGCCCGCAAGCCAGCCCGCCAAGCCGGCCAGCACGGCATAAAGCAACCGAGTCTGCCAACCGAAGGACTTCATTTCACCAATTGCGCGGCCACTTTGGCGTAGAGATCTACAGCTTCGAGAAGCTCGCTTTTCGCGAGTTTTTCATGCGGGGTGTGGGCCACATGGATGGAGCCTGGTCCCAGCAGCAGGGGCTCGCCCCAATTGGAGAGCGCGGGAACATCAGTGGTAAAAGCGGCCACCATGGTCTCAAGGCCTTCCACTTGTCTCATGCGGATGAATGGGATCTCGAGGGTGAACTCGACATCCGCAAAGCCTGCGACTGCCCGCTCAATATTGCGCCGCGTCTCCTCGGAGGGTCCCACCAGGCGAACCAACACGTGAGCTTCGGCGGAATCGGCCACCACGTTCGGCGCCCGACCTCCCTCGATGATGCCGATATTCATGGTGCTCGGCCCTATGCCTTCGGTTGCCGGCAGCTCGATCGAAAGCAGTCGATGAAGCGCATGCACCAGCTTGTCGATGGCGCTCTCCCCCAGTTCGGGATAAGCCGAGTGGGCCATCTTTCCGTGCGCGCGAATCTCAGCGCGCAAGGTGCCCTTGGAGGCGAGCGCGAGCCGATTGCCGGTGGGCTCGCCGTTGATCAAAAAGCGGCTACCCTTGGGTTGCTCGTTGGCTACGCGTGCTCCTGCCGAATCGCGCTCCTCGCCCACGAGAAAAAGCAGCGCAACCTTGATTCCAGCCTCGCGCAGTTGCTCCGCCGCAGCTATCTGGGCGCCGATAATGCCTTTGGCGTCGCAGGAGCCCCGGCCATAGACGAAGCGATCGTCCTCGCTGCTGGCGATGAAAGGCGGCACTGTATCCATGTGGGTTGAGAGCACGATATCGGGCCGCTCTCCCAGCCCGGCGTATACGTTGAAGCGTTCGCCGATAGCATCGGGGCGCCGATGCGAAGAAGCGGATTGTTCCACAGGCATCCGTTCCACGCAGAATCCCCGCTCTTCAAGAAAACCGGCAAGAAAGCGGCCAACCGCGCCTTCGTTGAAGGTGAGCGATTCGATATCTACCAGGCGCCGTGTCAGTTGAACGGGATCGAGCCTTATCATGACTTTTCAGCATACCTTAGAGCCATGACACCTTTTAGGGAATTCCCCTCCGTGGTGCGCAGCATCGACGATCTCGCCGGTCCCGCAGGGCGACTCGAAGCACTCCTCAATGAAGGAGGCGGCGGCCGCGCGCATTACGCGGTGCTGATCTGCCATCCGCACCCGCTGGGAGGGGGAACCATGCACAACAAAGTGGTCTATCACGCGATGAAGGTTTTTCAGTCTTTCGGGTTTCCCGTGCTGCGCTTCAACTTTCGCGGGACAGGGTTAAGCGAAGGCGAGCACGACTATGGCCGCGGAGAGGTAGACGACGTGCTGGCGGCCCTAGACTGGCTGGATCGCAGGTATCGCTTGCCCATCCTCTTCGCCGGCTTCTCCTTCGGCTCGAATGTCGGCTTGCACGCCTGTTGTGGAGAGACGCGGGTCAAGGGAATCGTTACTCTGGGTCTTCCCGTTCACGCCGAAGGGCGGGATTATCACTATGATTTTCTTCCCCGCTGTACGCAGCCAAAACTCTTCGTCAGCGGCAGCGAAGATATCTATGGTCCAAGGGCAGCGGTTGAGGCAACCGTAGCAGCCGCGGCGCCCCCGGCGGAGCTGGTATTCGTTGACGGCGCGGACCACTTCTTTACCGGTAAACTCGCTCAGATGCAGAGTGCTATTCGCCATTGGGTAAAAACACATTTCTTCGCAAGCGAGGATGAATGATTTCCGCTTCCCTGCACGCCGAGGCGAGAGAGATCTTCGCCCACGCCCTTCAAACATCGAGCATCCCGGCTGCGTGGGAGAGCCATTGCCATTTCGACCTGGGAAGGCTTGCCGGGTATAAGGAAATCTATGTGGCCGCGTTGGGCAAAGCCGCGTTGCCCATGCTGGAGACGCTGCTCAACCGGTTGCCGGGCCAACTCGCGGTGCGCGGCATCTGCTGCGCGCCTTCCCTTCCCGCGCACAAGCACAGCGGCATCCGGTACTATGCCGGCGGCCACCCATCGCCCAACCGGGACTCTTTGCTCTCGGCGCGCGCCGCGCTGCGGCTGCTCAATCGCGCGGATGAAAACACCTTCGTCTTTTTCCTTATCAGCGGCGGCGGGTCCTCTCTCTTCGAGGCGCCTTTGGATAAACGGATCCCGCTCCGGGATACGATTGCTTTTCACCGCGCGCTGGTAGGCTGCGGGGCGACGATTGCGGAGATCAATGCGGTGCGCAAACACTTCTCCGCGGTCAAGGGCGGCCGGCTCGCCGCGGCTGCCGGGGCGGCGGCCAAGTTTACGCTGCTGCTCTCCGACGTGCCCGCGCAGCATCTCGACGCCCTGGCCTCGGGCCCCACTCTGCCCGACCGCTCCACGGTCGAGGAGTGCCGGGAGATCATCGATCGCTATAAGCTTCTGGAGCGCTTCCCGCTGCGAGTACGGAAATTTTTCGCGAGGCCCGATCTGCCGGAAACACCGGAGCTGGGCGATTCACCCATGGAGATCCTGCTCTCGAATGACGATCTGCTGGCGGCGGCGCGCGAGTGTGCCGAAGCGCGAGGCTGGAAGGTTATCGTAGACAATAGCTGTGACGATTGGGATTACCGCGAGGCCGCGCATTATCTCTTGCAGCGCCTGCATCAGCTTCGCCAGGAGCATCCCCGTGTTTGCCTGCTCTCCGGCGGCGAGGTGACGGTTCGCCTGGAAGGCAATCCCGGCGCGGGAGGACGCAACCAGCAATTCGCGCTTGCGTGCGCGCTGGAACTCGCTGGCGACGCCGCGGAGTCTGGCTATTCTGAGCGCGGGCAGCGATGGCGTGGACGGATTGAGCCCAGCGGCGGGAGCCGTAGTTGATTCGACCACTGTCGCGCGCGCCAGGGCACAAGGCCTGGACCCTGCCGAGGCGCTCCGCCGCTTCGATTCCTATCCCCTTTTCCAGGCCCTCGGAGACTCTGTGGTTACCGGGCCGACGAATAATAACCTTCGCGATCTGCGGATTCTGCTAAGCAGGTAACAGAAAGAAAGGCAAAGCAAAAGCAGATTCCCTGCGGGAATGACAGAAAGAAAAGCGAAAGACAGGAAGAACAGGGGAGGTTCCCAAGCTTGATCTGCAACTCCACCTACTTTGTCATCTCACCGGAGCAAAATCGGGGTCCCCGGCAAGCGAAGCTTGCTGGGTGGGAAGCGCAGTGGAGAGATCTGCGGTTTACCACATCTGGCGCAAGGAGCGTGCCAGATATGGGGCACTCAGGTAGGTAACAGAAAGAAAGGCAAAAAGCACATTCCCGCAGGGAATCTGCTTCTGCCGGGTTAGCTCGTCAGTTTTTCGGCGCGGCTGCTGGGGGTTTGTCGATGTGAATCTGTTTGAGGGCGGCGGCATCGGTTGGAAGTTCGGTTTTTCCCGCCGGGTATTTGTTGGCGCTGAGGATGTAAGCGAGGATGCCGGCGGCTTGTTCCCTGCTTAGGGTTCCCGGATGATCGGCGGGCATCTGCACCTGAATCTTGTCAAACAGGGCGCCGAGCGTCAGGCCCTCCCAATTTTGGAGGAAATCGTCGCCAATCAGGGGAGGAGTCTGCCCGCTGCCCTCCAGATCGTCGCCATGGCACGACGCGCACTGTTGGTGATACACGGGAATGCTTTGCTGCGCCTGGCTGGCGGTGTAGACTCCGTCCGAGGTCGATGAGGTCTTCGGAGGAGTTGTTTGGGCGTGAATTCGCGTACCAGCATACGGGAGCCCCAGGATCAAGCCCAGCCCGATGATAAGAATTTTTCTTCCTGACACCGTAAGAATCTCCTCGATGGATTATTGGTGATCTATAACATGAAAGTGTGTCACAGATGAATACGCGGGGGATATCGTGATCACTAGGAGACGCTGGGTCGTTGGATGCGGCATCATGGCCGCATTCTGCATGGCAACACTCACATCGTTGGCCGCCGCCGCGCCTGCCTGCGATAACGATAATGGAGGAATCACGCTGCCGCCCGGATTCTGCGCGCTGGTGGCGGCGGATAACCTGGGCGCCGCGCGGCACGCCGTGGTAGCGCCGAACGGCGATGTTTATGTTGCCTTGCAAGGCGGAAGAGGTCAGGAGGGCGGAGTGGTCGCGCTGCGCTCCTCCAAGCATGACGGCCGTCTGGACATCAAAGAAAACTTCGCCGACGGGAGCGTTACTGGCATCGGCTTCTATCACGGGTATCTTTATATTGCGAAGCCGCAGTCGGTGGAACGGTACAAGATGACTCCGGGACAACTGAAGCCCTCCGGCTCGGCCGAGGTCGTCATTTCCGGCTTGCCTTCCGAACGTGAGCATCGTGACAAAGGGCTGGCCTTCGATGGCAAAGGATTTCTCTACATCAATATCGGATCGCCATCGAACGCCTGCCAATCACGCGACCGCCAGAAGGGCGTTCCCGGGATGGACCCTTGCCCAATCCTGGAAAAGCATGGCGGCATCTGGAAATTCAATGCGGATAAATTGGGCCAGACAGAGAGTGACGGCACGCGCTTCGTCACCGGCCTGCGTCAGGAACCGGCCATCACATGGCACGACGGCGCGATCTACATCGTGATGAACAACCGCGATCAATTGGACACGCTTTGGCCGGGAAAATTTACTGTGGAGGATAATGCGACCCGGCCGGCCGAGCCGATGTATCGCGCCGTCCAGGGCAAGAATTTCGGCTGGCCCTACTGCGTCTTCGATTACATTCAGCAGAAACTGGTGCTCAATCCTGAGTATGGCGGAGACGGCAAGACGGTAGGCCGCTGCAGCCAATTCGACCTGCCTATCGCCTCCTTTCCCGCGCACTGGGCTCCGGTGGATGTGATGTTCTATAGCGGAAGCCAGTTCCCCTCACACTACAAAGGCGGAGCGTTCATCGCGTTCCACGGCTCCTGGAACCGCGCTCCGATGCCCCAGGCAGGCTACAACGTGACCTTCCAGCCATTTGACGGCCCCAAACCATCGGGCAAGTTTGAAGTCTTCGCCAGCGGATTCCCAGGCAAGCAGCCACTGATGAACCCCAGCGACGCCGTGGCTCGCCCGGATGGGATCGCGCAGGCCCCGGATGGTTCGATCTATATCACCGACAGCCAAAAGGGGAAGATTTGGCGGGTTTTTTATCGCGGCGGAAAATAAAGCCGGCCTGAAAGGGCGAAAGGACAAACACGTGAGACGATTGCTGCTCTGCATGTTGTTATTGCCGGCCATGATGGCCGTCCAGGCTCACGGGCAGGCGGGGAAACCTGCCGCTAAGCCTGGCTTAACCCTTACCACGACGGCTTTTCCGGACGGCGGCATCATTCCCAACAAGTACACCCAGGCGGCGGATGGAACTCCGGTTTCTCCGGCGCTGGAATGGACCCATGTCCCGGAGGGCACGGTTAGTTTTGCATTGATAGTGGACGATCCGGACACCTCGCTCCACAAGACCACGGAGGAGGTTCTGCATTGGATGATCTTCAATATTCCGGGAACGGCGCGTAGCCTTCCGCAAGGCGTTCCCGGCACCCCGAATTTGCCCGACGGATCCATACAGGCAATGAATACTCACGGCGCCCCAGGATATTTGGGAATGGGTGCGAGCGCGGCGGGTCCGTATCACCATTACACCTTTCAGCTTTTCGCATTGGACACCAAGCTCTCGCTGGGGCCGGATGCAACTCGCGCCGACGCTCTCAAGGCCATGGATGGGCATGTTCTTGGCAAGGGCGTAGTGGTTGGGCGGTTCCATCGCCCTTGATGCGTGAATATTCCAGAATCCCAGGTCCCAGAATCGGGACCTGGGGCACCCGCCGTGGCGGGGAGATTTTCAAGTTGTCTACTGGGGAGGCGGTGCGGTTGAGGAAGGCGCCGGCTTTCCATCGATGGTGTCAGGCTCCATCAGTTCTATACGGGTTCCGTCGGGATCGAAGAGATTCGCCTGACGCTTACGATTGACGCCAACGTGGATTTCTATCGGGCGGCCGTACTGCTTGTAGTAAGGGTTGGCTTTGAGCTTGGCCACAGCCGCTGGCACATCGGGAACCTGCAAGCACATATGGTGTGCGGTGCCGCTGTGCTCCGGATCGGGCGGCTCTTTGAAGAGCATGAATTCCAGATAGTCGCTTCCATCGGGAACTTTTAAGTTGATCCAGGAAAGCACTTTCCCTGAGTGACTCCCGCGCCAGGTCTCCTTGAATCCCAGCACGCCGGTATAAAACTTGTACTCCGGATCCAAATCCGTGACGATGAGTCCAACATGCGTCATCCGGTCGGAGATGGCGTTGTCGCTCATGTATTTTCCTTTGGCAAGAACAGTCTTGCCCTCCGGCATGTACTGGACCATCTCCACCGTGTGGCCCGCCGGATCGGTAATGTCGAAACCAAGATTTCCAATTCTGGCGAGGTGCGCTTGCGGAGGAACTTTGACCCCCTTGGATGCCAGATAGACTCTGAGCGCCTCGATATTGTCGGTCTCTAAAGAGATGTGATTCAACCTGTCGGAGCCGGCGGTGCGCTCGGGAAACAATTCGATGACCTGGCGGTCGTTGATCTTGAAGAACGTCATGGCCGGCGATCCATCAGGCTTCTTGAGCGAATACGGCTCCTGAAAACCAAGAAACTGGCCATAGAAGGCGCGCGACTTCTCGTAGTCGTGCGCATAAATGGCAATATGCGAGATGCCAACGATCCGCGGCCGCTGCGGAGTCTGCGCGGAAAGCGCGCCGCTTAAGAGAAGGCTCGCGGCAAGGAAGGTAAGTTGAATCCACTTGCGGGCGTTGCGGGTAAAGATATCAATTAGCAAATGAGTAGCCTTTCGTTTTAGACATCTTTGAGAAAACTCCCATGCCTTTTTTCACCGTCAGCGTAGAGCAAGGACAGTAAGTTTTGTCATCTCTCCACTCCGCTTCGCTCTGTCGAAAATCATCCTGGGAGGCCTGCTCTGCCAACGGTTGTGGTTTCCCACCCTTGCTACGCAAGGATGGGGCACCCTAGATCTGCTTGAAGTGTGGAATCCAAAACCGCCGCCAATCGAGGGTGCCCCATATCTGGCGCGCTCTTTGCGCCAGATGTGGGAAACCGCAAATCTCTCCACTTCGCTTCGCTCCGGTCGAGATAACAAAGTGACAAAGTCAGGTGTAATTGCCAACCAACCTTCTTCAGCCCGATTTTCATCCCCTTGGGTGGGCCGCAGGCCCATGAAGGCTCCGGTCGAGATGACAAATAAAGTGTAATGGCCAACCAGGCCCCTCCTCATCCCATTTTCATCCCCCGTGCACCCGGCTTCGCACCGGAAACGAGGATCTAGAAGACGCTGTTCCAGTAGGCGTGCTGGCCGATGTAGCGGTCATCGGGAAGGTTCTTGAGAATCGCCCGCCTCACCTCCAAGGCGTTCATGCCGCCTTGTGTTTTGTAGAGTACCTGGCCGTCCATGCCGATCAGGACGGTGTACGGAACTCCGCCGCTCCAGTCGGTTGCGAAGGCCTTTACCGCATCGGCGGAATCATTTCCGCTGAAGAGGAGGTTTCTATTGATTGCATGCTGCTCCTGAAGGAATTTGAGAACGAATGGCTTCTCGTCGGGATTGTTTATGCTTACAGTAACAATCTGCAACTGCCGCTTGGCATACATACGGACCATTTTTTGCAACTCGGGGAACTCCTCGGTGCAGGGTCCACACCAGGTGGCCCAGAAATTCACCAGCAAAAGCTTGTCCGTCCCGGCATTTTTGCGCAGCGTTTCGAGCTGGCCGGCAGTGGCCATTTCCACTGTGACCGGCTTTTCATTTCCTTCGGCAATCTCCGCCTTGGCTCCGGTCTCCTTATACGCCCACTTGGTGGAGCAGCCAACGGCGGGCGTGTTCTGAACCTTGACCGGTCTTCCCGCAAGCAGGTCGTCAATTGCATCTCTGGCTTCGTGTTTCACCGCCAGCTCTTCGCGCGGATTGCTGTCGATTCGGCCTTGATAGCGAAGAGTACGGCTTTGATCGAAGATGAATACATGAGGCGTTGCCGTAGGACCATACTTCAGGGCAACGGATTGAGTATCGCCGTCGTACAGGTAGGGATAATTGAAGTGCCTGTAGGCCGCGCGCAGCTTCATTTCGGGCAGCGAGTCGCCCAGGTCGGTGTGGCCCATTTCGCTTAGGTGGATAGCCTTGGGGTCGTTGCCCATGATCACCACCACGGATACTCCGCGGCTGCGATAATCGGAGGTAAGCTGCTTGATCCGCTTCTCGTACATCGAGGCTATGGGACAGTGGTCGCAGTTGAAGATAATTACCAGAACTTTGCTCGCTGCATAGTCCTTGAGACTGTGCATCTTCCCATCTATGCCGGGCAGGTTGAAGTCCGGAGCATGCGCGCCAACTTTAAGAATCGGCGGCACGTCGGCGGCGGTGGAAGGAGCGTCCTGTCCTCTTGCGCTGAGACAGGAGAGGAAACCCAGGCTGAGAATCATCGCGGTCATGAAGATCGATCCCGGTCCGATTCCGGCTCGCTGGCGATGCATCGAGATAAGGCTAGGTGAATGCAATGATTTCTCCTTCCAAATGGCTTTGGACGGCCCGGATCCGCAGCGGAGGCTACCAGCTTAAGCGCAGGCTCAACTGCACAGTTCTTTGGTCGATACCGTCCCGTCCCGAGTTAGCAATTCCCAGCGCCTGCATGAACGAGCTGCTGGTAAGACTGCTGGTGGGGTTGGCGTGATGTGGGTTGTTCGGGGTGTTGAACATATTGGCTCGAAACTCCAGTTGCGACTCGCGGAAGATGGGAAATGTGCGGGACAGAGCGGTATCAAGAGAATTCAATCCGGGTCCCCAGAGCGTGTTGGTGCCGCAATTCCCGAACCGGCCGGGCGTTGGCTCGGCAAACGACGACCTGCTGTACCACTGGCGGATGCCGCCGAGCTTTACCGGCTGGCCAAGACAGTCCGCGAACTGGGTCGAGCCGGTGGCGTTCAATGTTGTGTTCGACCCTGTGACGGTAATCGGAGTACCGGTGCGAAGCACCGAGACGGCTTCAAACTGCCACCTGCCCAGGATTTTCTCTCCCCATCCGCTTTGCAGCCACCGCTGATCTCTGCCGAAAGGACTGGCAGCCATCAAGGTCAATCCGACGGTATGGCGGGCCAGACCGCCGATATTGCCATAGTTCAATCGATAGTACGCTGGAATGGCCACCTGAGCTCCGGCCGTACCATTGGTTTGATAGCCTAGTCCCTTGCCCCAGGTATAAGTTGCCGAGGTTTGGAAATTGTGAGCGAATGCGTGTGCTGCACGCGCTTGCAGCGAATCGTATTTATTCGAGCCATAGGTGCCCAGTCCGAGGGTTGTCGCGGTGCGGCCGGAGAGCACGTTGAGTTGTTGGCCGGCGGAGCCCTTGCCTATCGGCCCCCAGTTTTCGTTGATCGCCGAAATCGGGTCAATGGAGCGGGTCGCGACATAGCCCAGGGAGGTTAGCCAGCCTCCTATCTGCTGCTCAAGGGTGACATTCCAGGATTCGATATAACCTCGCACATAGCTATTGTTGTCGACAGTGAATACTCCCGAGGTCTTGGCAACGGCGACGCTGCCGGAGCTATAGTCCGGAGCCACGACAGGAGGAAGGCCCTGACGGAGAGTGGTGGCGTAGGAGAAGCTATTCAGCGCGGGAAGCGTTGAAGCAACTATGTCGGGAAAGTTCTGCCTGCTGCCTAGAACTCCTCCGACGTTGGTGGGATCGGTGCTAAGGCCATATCCCGCGCGGATGACAGCCGAGTTACGGAAGCGGTAAGCGAATCCGGCCCTGGGCTCGAAGCGCTGCGTGTCCTTGGTAATGCCACAGTTGCGAGGATTTCCCGCCACGCCGCAAACGATCATTTGATTGGCCGCGGCGTTTAAATATTCCTGGCCGCGGCTCCCGCGGGTTGGGAAGGGATAGTAATCCCAGCGAACACCGTAGGTCAGGGTCAATTTATGCGCCACCTGCCATTGATCGCGCAGATACACGCCGAAGATATTGGCATAGTAATGGTATTGAGGCGGAATCAGAGACACCTTCCCGGCATTGGTTGGAAGGCCCAAGAGGAATGACGCAAAGGCATTGTAGTCGTTTCCGGCGGGACCGCCGTTGAGCTGAGTGGACCCTTGAGAGAATTGAAAGCCGCCCGATCCGGTGCAGAAGGTACAGAAGGTAGCCTCTTCAAAATTCTCATTGTTGAGCTGCTGGTCGAAGTCAACGCCGGCGCGCACGTTGTGGTTCCCTTTGACCCAGGTAACATTCCCTACCCATTCCCTTTCTACATTGGCGAAGACTTGAGGCTGGAAATAGTTGGCGGGGCCGATGGTGGCCTCGGCAAGCCCCGATGCGGTGCCCCCGAATCCATCAACCGAGAGCGCCGGCAGACCTCCCTCCCTGGTCTCGCTACTTTGGAGGCCGGGAATCCCCATCAGGGTCCATCCAAGGTTCTGATCCAACAATTGCTGAGTTGAGTTCGCATCGTTCCGTGTGTAGCCGTAGTAAGCGTCGGCGATCAGGTGAGGGGTGAAGATATAGGTGCCGGAAGCAGTTCCGCTATAGATAAATCCGCCGCCGGTTCCTACCGCCGTGTTGGAGGGACTGACGCCCGGGCCGCCTAACTTTCCATAGAGCTGAGGATTAGTCCAGGCAAATTTGTCCAGTCCGAATCGGGCGAAGATACTTAGCTTGCTGCTCTGATTCCAATAGAGCTTGGTATCCCATTGGTTCTGGTTCTCTCCGCTGGTGCCTGTAGCCTCGTAGTTTCGCGAGAGACCCAGACTGCCGGTGCCTGGCACATTGGGATTCGGCCAGGGCGCAAAATTGAGAACGGCCTGAATACCCGGGTCGATCCGGCTTTGAGGAATAATGTTTCCCGGGAAGGGCTTTCTGCCCGTCCCATTGACGCTGCCGGTCGCCGGATCGTAGATGGGCGTGGGAGAAGCCGAGAGGTTGCCGGCCTTCATCGCCGGTGTCGGGTTCTCCGTGAACAGCGTGTTGCCGACATTCACGTAGGTTCCCTGATAGCTGATGAAGTAAAACAGCTTGTCTTTCTTGATGGGGCCGCCGACCGTGCCTCCGAACTGGTTGTTGATATATTCCGGTTTTGACAGGGCGCCATTCGCGCCCCAGGCATATGCCTGGAAAGCCCGGTCGGAGTGGTATTCAAAGAGCGAACCGTGGACCGAGTTGGTGCCTGATTTGGTAGTGATGTTGACGGCCGCTCCCCCGGCTATACCCTGTTCGGCATCGGGCGAGTTGGTCACCACGTTGACGGTGTCGATAGCCTCCAGCGCCGGACTATACATCGGCTTGTCGGGCGCGTTGTAGTTGGTGGAGCTGGTGCCATCGATGCGGTCGCTGTTGGTAACGTTGCTGGCCCCGTTCACGGAAAAGCCGACCGAGCGGCTTGGATTGGCGCCAAAAGACTGGCCGCTCTGCGGCGGAGATACTCCGGGGACAACCACGGCCACGATCATCTGGTAGTTGCGGCCTAACGGCAGCGGCAGGTTGTTGAGGGTCTGCGTGGTTAAGTCGCTGCGGACATCGGCTCGGTCTGCCTGGATAACGCTGGCTTGCGCGGAGACGATAACGCTTTGATTGACCCGGCCGACCGACAGCGTAACGTCGGAACGGGTAATCTCGTTGGCATTCACTATGATTCCCGTCTTAACGTAGCTCTGGAAACCGGCTGCTTTGACTGTAAGGGTGTAGCTTCCAGGGGGAAGGGTCACAAACTCAAATGCCCCTTGGGCATTGGTGATCGAGTCGCGGCTCAAACCTGTTGCCTGGTTCTTGACCGCTACGCCGGCTCCTACGACCGCCGCCTGGTTGGAATCCGTGACGTTGCCGTTCAAGTTACCCTGCAGCAGTTGACCCAGTCCGCGCTCGGAGGCAACCAGGACGGCGGCTACGAATACTATCATTCGACCGCACCGGCAAAGGACAATGCTCATAAATGCCTCCCAATCCCGTTTGGGGAATTGAGCGATAGGCTGTCACGCTGGAAGATAAGAGAAGGCGCGCGGCTCCCCCGTTTCAGCACGACGAGGAAGTTAGTTCCTAGAAACAACAAATGTCAAGGCAAATCATCCAGCGATGTTTTTTTGCAGGGGACGGGGCTTCAGAGACTGGGGACAAGAATGGTCCATAGGCGGCTTGAGCATGTCAGGATACTGTCCATCGAGATTTGTGGAATCCCATATCTGACGCAAAGAACGCGTCAGATATGGGGCACCCAAGGTTCGCAGGCTGAGACAAACTCCTCAGATATGGGGAAATCTAGGTATGGGGAAATCTAGGCCGAGATTTTGCTTAGGATCAATGCGACAGCACCGCGCAGACGGGCGCTGTTGCCGTGATTGGAAGGGCGAAGGATCGGCGATCGGGATAGAGAATTCCGTTTTATTTCAGCGTCGATTACCGGCTCCAGCAACGGCCATGCGGCGGTTACATCGCCCACAACGACCACCTCCTTAGGATCGAGGCCGGAGATGAGCATGCGAATTCCACGCCCCAGGTAGGTCGCCATTTTCGTCAAAGCATCGAGGGCAGTCTTATCCCCGCTCAAGGCAAGCTTCAGCAGGCGATGGAAGGTTGGGGCGGTCCGCGATGTATGAGACTCGCAAAAATAGCGGAGGGCGGCTGAATTCGAGGCCAGCGTCTCCCAGCAGCCGTAGTTTCCGCATTCGCAAAGGACCCCGCCTTCGGAGAAAAGCTGTACATGTCCGAACTCCCCCGCCATGCCATTGTTGCCGCGTAGAATTCTACCGTTGGCGAAGATCCCCGTCCCAATTCCCTCCGAGACATTCACGATAACCATGTCTTGAGTGGCGTCGCTGTCTCCGAACCAGACCTCGGCGAGCGCGCAGGCATTGGCGACATTATCCATTTCGACAGAGAGCCCGGTAATACTCTGGATTCGCGATTTCAGGCGGGCGATGGGCCAGTGCAGGCGAGGAGCGAAGATGAACTTTTGCAGATTGCGATCGGTGCGCCCAGGCAGACAGATACCCACTCCGTCGAAATGCCTGGTTTTGTTCGAGCGCATCACCTTGCGGATGCCCGCAAGGACAGCGGCGAGAGCCTTGGTGGAATCCTTGGGAAGGGCGAAGACGCTCTGTGCGACAATGCCGCCGCTCAAATCCGCGACGGCGATGGTCATCTCCGAAGGATGGATATCCAGGGCCAGAACGCCGCGCTGATTGTTCAGTTGGATCATGGTTGGACGGCGGCCGCGGGGAAGACGGCCAACCCCCCCCTCTACGATCCAATGCTTGCCGATTAATTCCTCGACAATGATGGAAACGGTACTCCGCTGCAGGCCCGTCCGCCGGGAAAACTCGGCGCGGGAAAGCGGCTGTCTCTCCCGTATCAAATTGAAGATGAGATTGCGATTGATATGTCTGGGAGTTCTCTTGGACGCAGATTGCTTCCCGGATAGAGCAGGATGTTCCATTTAGGCGGAATCGTAACACGGCGGCGGCAAACGCGGGCGCCTGGTCTCGGCATTTCACGAGCGATGTACGAAAAGCAGATTCCCTGCGGGAATGACAGAAAGAAAAGCAAGAACCGATAAGAAGGGGGTTTTGCGGTTTCCCCTATCCGGCGCAAAGGGCGCGCCGGATATGGAGAGAACCAGGCTTAGTAGGTCAGGACCCAGCCGTTGTTGGTGAGGACCAGGGTGGCCTCATCAACCGGAGATTGCTGCAGCGATTTCGCGACATCGGGAAAGGCGTTGCGCACCTCCTGCTGCTTCGCCCAACCGGCGCTGTCTTTCAGGACGAAGTGGTACTCGACCTTGGTAAGGGGCATGCCGTCATAGTTCACCGGCGGGGTGAACTTCTCGACGCTGGTGACCTGGCGGCGTCCGTAGCAGAATCGTCCGTGGCCTTGGACCCGAGCGCCGCTGGCCGTCATGGAGTAGCGATTGATTACTTCATCCTTGCGGATGGACTCTTCCCTGGTCAGCAAGCCGGCCTCGACCAGCGCATCGAGACGGCTGCGGGTCTGGGCCAGGAGCTTGTCGCTTACCGAGACTTCAAAAGGAAAAGGCAGCGCCTTCGAGAAAAGGCAGTCGGCATTGACAGAGTAGTCGCGGTTAAGCGCATGCTCGAGGCTCTGTTTGTTCGCCGCCCTCTGATCGCCGCAACCTGCCAGAATACCGATCGCTCCCGCTAGCGCCGCCAACCGAAAAGGCATCGTACGTCGTTTCATTGTTCCCCCAGGGCAAATTTGAAATTAGTTGAAAAGAACAATCACTGTTCTAAAAAGAGCGTACCGGCAAATCCGGCGCGCGAAAAGCTTACGAATTGGGTAGGAGGCGGTCAGATGGCTGTCACTTTGGAAGCATTACCCGGGCGCACGCCGGTACTGTGCGCGCCCGGCCTGTCACTTTCGAACTATTACTATTCAGCACCCAGGTACTTGGGGGAGCGGTTTTTCCACAGCCTGCGCTTTTCCAGATATGATTTCCTTGTGCGGAATTTCAGGAGATAACTCCCGAAAGGAAGACCAGAGTGATCGAAAAAATTGTTCAAACCATCGACGACGAAATCGCCAGGCTGCAGAAGGCGCGGGAGATCTTGGAAGGCGGCGGCAGAGTCTCCCGATCCAGGCGGCAGTCCGCTCCCGCCGTCTCGCGCGCCACCGCTCCCCGGCGGCGGCTCAGCCGCAAGGCGCGCAACGCAATCTCCGAAGCACAGCGGAAGCGTTGGGCAAAGCTAAAGAGCCGGGAGAAATCGGCTCGCCCGGAAACGGAGAAGCCGGGAGGCGCGGCCGGTTAGCTGAGAGCTGCGGTTTTCTCTCAATCTGGGGCTACGCCCTTAGCTACGACAGCAACCTGACCGTCCCAGTAGATGGTCATGAGTCCCGGAGGGAAGTTCCTTCGTCTATTCTCTCTAGAAGAGATCTGCTTGTTTTTTTTGCCGCACCGTCGCGGCGGTGATATGCCATGAGGTGCGATCGATTGCCTGAGTTCAGAATTGCCGCCTAGACTAGAATTAATCCATTAATGACAGGCCCATACGCAGCCGGTATTGGCCGCCGCGGCCCTGCGGTTCGGGAAGCGGCCGCGCGGCTGCCTTGAGATCCCATTTCGGATGACGTCCGCAATCGACCACGCCGGGCTCCGATCTGCGTTTCAACCTGCAGCATCCTGAAGGACCATAGAGGAACGTTAGGTTAGACGAATGCCAGAAGAGACACTCGAAGCAAAGCCTTCGCATATTGGCCCAGACCACCAGTTGCCTCCACCAGCCCGGTCCAGGGGAGTTCGCGTTTTAGTCTGGGTGCTGATCCTGGTCGGCTTCGGTCTCATTTTCTGGATCGTTCTGCACCATAAAGCTGCGGTGCCGGCGTCCCGAGGACGGCGAGCGCTGGGGGGCACGGTAACTCTCACGACGGTCACCGCGACCAAGGGCGATATCGGAGTCTACCTGCAGGCCATCGGCACGGTCACGCCGGTACACACGGATACCATCACCAGCCAGGCATCGGGCCTGATTACGCAGGTCAATTTCCGCGAAGGGCAGATGGTGAGCCGGGGCGAGCGGTTGATACAGATCGACCCTCGCATCTACCGCGCACAAATGTTGGCGGCCCAGGGAGCCTTGGAGCGGGACACGGGTCTGCTCGCCCAGGCAAGGATGGACCTGGCTCGCTACCAGGCAGCATGGGCGCGCAACGCCATCGCCAAACAGCTACTGGACGATCAGGAGAAGATCGTCCAGCAGTATGAAGGGACGGTGAAAGCCGACCAGGGCACTCTGCAGTTGGACCGGGTGAACCTCTCCTACTGCGATATCACCGCGCCGATCTCCGGCCGCGTGGGCTTGCGGCTGGTCGATCCGGGAAACGTGGTCCAGGGCGGCAGCACCACTCCGCTGGTAGTGATCACGCAGTTGCAGCCGATCACCATTGTCTTCACCATCCCCGAAGACAACGTGGGCGAAGTGGAAGATCAGATTCGCCAGGGAAAGCAACTCTCGGTAAGCGCCTTGGATCGCTCGGACCAGCACCAACTGGCCAGCGGGAAATTGCTCACCCTGGATAATCAGATCGACACCACAACCGGCACATTGAAGCTGCGGGCAATCTTCAACAACCGGGACAACGCCTTGTTTCCCAATCTGTTTGTGAACGCCAGGCTGCTCGTGCGAACGATCAACGGGGCGACGCTGATTCCCTCCTCCGCGATCCAGTACAACGGAGATGAAGCTTTCGTGTACGTGATCAAGAATGAAACCGCCCACATCGTGGACATTACTCCGGGGGTTACGGATTCTGGCGTAAGCGAAGTGATCAAGGGCGTCCAGCCCGGGGACGTAGTCGCCGACAGCAGCTTTGAGAAACTCCAGAACGGCTCGCCCATCGCCATTTCCAAAACGCCGATTCTGCCGCCCTCCACCGCCGGAAGCAGAACCCCGTGAGTCCATCCCGCCCATTTATTCTGCGGCCGGTGGCAACCTCGCTGCTGATGGCGGCGATCATGCTGGCTGGCATTGTCGCCTACACCCAGCTGCCGGTTTCCGCTTTGCCCGAGGTGGACTACCCGACCATCCAGGTAGTGACGTTCTATCCCGGAGCGAGCCCGGACGTCGTAGCCACCACCGTGACTGCGCCTCTGGAGCGGCAATTCGGCGAGATGCAGGGTCTCAGCCAGATGACCTCCACCAGCTCCGGCTCGACTTCGGTCATCGTGCTGCAATTCAGCCTGAGCCTGGACATCGATATCGCGGAAGAAGAGGTGCAGGCGGCGATCAACTCCGGCTTAAGCTTCCTGCCCGCAGACCTGCCGACTCCGCCGATCTACACCAAGACGAATCCCGCCGACGCGCCGGTTCTAACCCTGGGAATCACCTCGGATTCCATGCCTCTCTCCCAGGTGGAGGACATGGTGGATACGCGACTGGCGCCAAAGCTCTCGCAGTTGAGCGGCGTGGGCCTGGTGAGCATCAGCGGAGGGCAGAAGCCGGCGGTGCGAATTCAGGCCAACCCGGCCCAGCTTCAATCCTATGGAATCGACATGGAAGCTCTGCGCACGGCCCTGACCGAGGCCAGCGTAAACGCCGCCAAGGGCAACTTCGACGGCCCGCGGCAGGATTTCCAAATCGACGCCAACGATCAGTTGGAGAGCGCCGCCGATTATGAAGACGTGGTGGTGGCCTACCGCAACAACGCGCCCGTGCTGCTCAAAGATGTAGCCAAGGTGGTGAACGGGATCGAGAATACCAAGCAGGCGGCGTGGATGAACGACACGCCGGCCGTGGTGCTCAATATACAGCGCCAGCCGGGCGCCAACACCATCAACGTGGTCAGGAGCATCCAGCTGCTGATGCCGCAGCTCAAGGCAACCTTGCCGGCCGGCATCCAGATCACCACGCTCACCGATCTCACTACCGGTATCAAAGCCTCGGTGGCCGATGTCGAATTCGAGTTGTTGCTGACGGTCGCGCTGGTGGTAATGGTCATCTTTCTGTTCCTGCGCAATCTCTATGCCACCATCATTCCCAGCGTAGCGGTGCCGGTGTCGCTGGTAGGCACCTTCGCCGCCATGTATGCGCTGGGCTACAGCCTGGACAACCTTTCTTTGATGGCCTTGACCATCTCGACCGGCTTCGTGGTGGACGACGCCATCGTGATGATCGAGAACATCACCCGCTACCTTGAAGCCGGCAAAACGCCGATGCAAGCCGCGCTGGAGGGCGCCGAGCAGATCGGCTTCACGATTGTCTCGTTGACCGTCTCGCTGATAGCCGTGCTTATCCCGTTGCTCTTCATGGGGGATGTGGTGGGCCGGCTGTTCCGCGAATTCGCGGTCACCCTGGCGGTCACCATCATCATCTCCGCCGTCGTCTCCCTCACGCTGACTCCCATGATGTGCTCGCGCATCCTCAAGCACACTCCCCACGAGCAGCAAGGACGCTTCTACCGGTCATCGGAGCGGGTCTTCGATGCCATGCTCGATTTCTACCGGCGTACGCTGGCGGTAGTGCTCCGCTACCAGGGAATTGCTCTGCTGGTGGCGTTGGGCACGCTGATCCTGACCGGATATCTCTACATAGTCATTCCCAAGGGATTCTTTCCAGTGCAGGATGTGGGAGTGATTCAAGGCATTTCGCAGGCGCCGGAGAGCATCTCGTTTACAGAGATGGCAAAAAGGCAGCGGGCGCTGGCGAGGGTCATTTTGCAAGACCCGGCGGTGGAGAGTCTCTCTTCCTTCATCGGCGCGGACGGCACAAATACGACCCTGAACAGCGGCCGAATGTCGATCAATCTGAAGCCGCTCAGCCAGCGCAGCCTCAGTGCATCGGACGTAATCCGCAGGCTTAAGGTCAGCCTGCAGAAGGTGTCGGGAATCACTCTCTACATGCAGCCGGTGCAGAACATTTCGGTGGACGACCGGGTGACGCGCACGCAGTATCAGTACACGCTGGAAGATCCGAACGTGAACGAACTGAATCTTTGGGTGGGCCGCTTCGTCGACAAGCTGAAGCAGTTACCCGAGTTGGAGGACGTGGCCACCGACCAGCAAACCGGGGGCTTGGCGGTTAACCTGGCGATTGACCGGGTCACTGCCTCGCGCATGGGCATCAGTCCCGCGACCATCGATAACACGCTCTACGACGCCTTCGGCCAGCGCCAGATCAATACGATGTACACGCAGCTCAACCAATATCACGTGATATTGGAGGCGCAGCCGGGGTTTCAGCAAGAACCCGACCGGCTGAACAAGATGTACATCCAGGCCAACGGGACCACAGGCGCGATCACCAGCCTGGGCTCCGCGGCAGGCTCCAATGCCACCACAGCCTCGCTGCTCTATACCCCTTCCTCCGGCATCCTTACTCCCCCGGCTAACGGCTTGGCTAAAAGCACGACCCAGTCCAACACCGCCACCACTTCCACCCGAAGCAACGCCGTGCCGCTGGCCGCCTTTACCCACGCCTCGATGGGAAGCCAGCCGCTCTCGATCAATCACCAGGGGCAGTTCCCGTCAGTCACCGTATCCTTCAATCTGGCTCCCAACGCAGCTTTGGGCACCGCCATCACCGCCATCGACAAAGTTGAGCAAAGCCTGAATCTTCCGCCCAGCGTGCAAGCCGACTTCCAGGGCACGGCGGCGTCGTTCAGGAACTCTCTTTCCAATGAAGGCTTGTTGATCCTGGCGGCGTTGGTGACGGTTTATATCGTTCTTGGCGTGCTTTACGAGAGCTTTATCCACCCCATCACCATTCTCTCCACGCTGCCGTCGGCCGGAGTAGGGGCGTTGCTCTCGCTCAGCCTTTTCCATCAAAGCTTGAGCGTAGTGGCCATTATCGGCATCATCCTCTTGATCGGCATCGTGAACAAAAACGGAATCATGATGGTGGACTTTGCCCTGGAAGGAGAGCGGCAGCGCGGATTAAACTCCACCGACGCAATTTTTGAGGCGTCTCTGCTGCGTTTCCGCCCCATCATCATGACCACTATGGCAGCCCTTCTGGGAGGCATTCCTCTGGCCACGGGAACGGGCTTCGGTTCGGAACTCCGCCGGCCCCTGGGAATCGCGGTGGTTGGCGGCCTGTTGTTGAGCCAGGTGCTGACGCTCTACACGACACCGGTCATTTACATCTTCTTTGACAAGGTGGCGCGTAAATTCTCCCGCAATCCGAAACACCAGCTCAGCGGCCATGAGCCGCAAACGGCAGGCGAGGCATGAACCCATCGCGGCCATTCATCGGACGGCCGGTCGCAACCACTCTGCTGACCATTGCTGTGGCTCTTGCTGGAGCTATCGCCTACACGGTTTTGCCGGTCTCACCGCTGCCCCAGGTTGACTTCCCTACCATCTCCGTTCAGGCGAGCTTGCCGGGGGCCAGCGCGCAGATCATGGCGTCTTCCGTCGCCACTCCCCTGGAGCGGCAGTTCGGCCATATTGCCGGAGTCTCGGAGATGACTTCGCAAAGTTCCTTGGGACAAACCAGAGTCACCCTGCAATTCGATCTCAACCGCAACATCGATGCCGCGGCGCGCGATGTCCAGGCAGGCATCAACGCGGCGCGCAGCTATCTGCCGGCCAACCTTCCGTCGAACCCCAGTTACCGCAAGGTGAATCCCGCCGATTCGCCCATCATGATCATCGGCCTGACTTCGGAGAAGTACGACAAGGAGGCTCTCTACGACTCGGCCACGACAGTGATGGAGCAGAAGCTGTCGCAGATCCAAGGCGTTGGCCAGGTGGCGGTTGGCGGAGCGTCGCTGCCCGCAGTGCGGGTGGACGTTGACCCTACCCGGCTGCACAGCAACGGGATCACCATGGCCCAGGTCGCGGCTCTGCTGAGAGGACAGAATTCAGACACGGCGCGCGGCCAGATCTCGAACGGCATGGTAACGGCCGATATCGTCACCAACGGCCAGCTCTCCCATGCCAACCAATACAAACCGCTGATCGTCGGAATTCACAACGGCGTGGCCGTACATCTTTCCGATGTTGCCCAGGTCACCGATGCGGCGCAGGATATTCGCAACGCCGGATACCTGAACGGCCAGCCATCGGTCACGGTGATCATTTTCCGCCAGCCGGGCGCGAATATCATCCAGACCAACGAACGCATTCGCGCGCAACTCCCGTTCCTGCAGGCGGTCCTTCCCCAGGGCATTAAGAGCACCATCGTGCTCGACCGTACCACAACTATCCGCGCCTCGGTTACGGATGTGGAGCGGACGTTGGCTCTCTCCGTGGTGCTGGTAATCCTGGTCGTCTTTCTTTTCCTGCGCAATGTGCGCGCCACCGTGATTCCCCTGGTCGCGGTGCCGGTCTCGCTGATCGGCACCTTCGCGGTGATGTATCTCTTCGGCTACAGCCTGGATAACATTTCGCTCATGGCGCTCACCATCGCCACCGGGTTTGTGGTGGACGACGCCATCGTGGTGATGGAAAACATCTCGCGGCACCTGGAGCAAGGGATGCCGCCCGTGACTGCCGCCCTTAAAGGCTCCGGAGAGATAGGGTTCACCGTCTTCACCATGAGCCTCTCGCTGATTTCGGTCTTCATTCCCATTCTGATGATGGGGGGAATTGTAGGCCGGCTCTTCCGCGAGTTTGCCGTAACTCTATCTTCCACCGTTCTGGTTTCCCTGCTGGTTTCGCTCACCGCCACCCCGACCCTGTGCGCGCATATCTTAAAGGCGCACGGCAAGGAGCGGCACGGCGGCCTTTATCGCGCGAGCGAGCGATTCTTTGACGGAATGCTGAACACTTACCGGCACTCGTTGCTCTGGGTGCTGGACAATCCGGGATTGACGCTTGTGGTGCTGCTTTTGGTAGTGGCGCTCAACGTGGTGGTGGCCATCCAGGTGCCAAAGGGATTTTTCCCGCAGCAGGATACGGGGGCCATCGTGGGTCACCTGCAGGGACCGCAGGACGCCTCTTTTCCGGTGATGAATGCCTCGGTCAAGGCTCTAGTTAATGTAATCAAGGCCGATCCCGGAGTGGCCAACGTGAATGCCTATGTACAAAGCGGCAACGGCGGCTTTTGTTACATGGCGCTCAAGCCGCTGGACCAGCGCAAGGTAAGCGCGGCGGAGATCATCAATCGGCTGCGGCCTAAATTGAATCACCTGCCGGTGGCTCAGATATTTCTGCAGGCGTCGCAGGACTTGCGTATCGGCGGCCGGGGAAGCGCGGCGCTCTACGAGTACACCATCCAGTCGGACACCATCGCGGAGCTGAACAAATGGGGGCCGATCCTGCTGGCGCAGATGAAGAGAATCCCCGGCTTTCAGGATGTCAACACCAACCAGCAGAACGGCGGATTGGATCAGTTGCTGACCTACGATCGAGTTACCGCGGCCAGGCTGGGCCTGACCTCGCAAGCACTGGACACGGCCTTATATAACTCCTTTGGCCAGTCCTTGGCCTCCGTCATCTATACGTCGCGCAACCAGTATTACGTGGTCCTGGAAGTGGCGCCGCAGTTCTGGCAATCGCCGGAGGGACTCCAGTTCACCTATCCCGCGGCGTCGCCGGGCAAGTTCGTCCCTCTCAGCGCGGTCAGCACTACCCAGTCCAACACCATTCCATTAGAGGTAAACCACACCGGCCTCTTCCCCTCGGTCACTGTATCCTTCAACCTCGCGCCGGGTGTTGCTCTAAGCACCGCCACTCGGGAAATCGAAGAGATGCAATCGCGGCTGGGCACTCCTTCGACCATTCACGGCTTCTTTTCCGGCACCTTGCAGGCCTATCAGGATTCGCTCAGCTCCGAACCCGTCCTGGTGGTCACGGCGCTGCTCGCCGTTTATATCGTCCTTGGCATGCTGTACGAGAGCCTGGTTCATCCTTTGACCATCATTTCCACGCTGCCATCGGCCAGCGTGGGGGCCATGCTGGCGCTGCTGGCATTCAAGTCCGACCTGAATGTCATTTCCATTATTGGGATTGTGCTCCTGATCGGCCTGGTGGTGAAGAACGCGATCATGATGATCGACTTTGCGCTGGCGGCTCAGCGCCTGGAGGGCAAAAACTCCCTGGAGGCTATTTTCGAAGCCTGTATGCTGCGTTTCCGACCCATTATGATGACCACCATGGCGGCGTTGTTCGGCGCGATACCCCTGGCTTTCGGCACTGGCATCGGGTCGGAACTCCGGCGGCCGCTAGGTATCACGATCGTGGGCGGCTTGATCGTCAGCCAGATGTTGACGCTCTACACCACGCCGGTGATCTATTTGTACCTGGACCGGCTGCGGCTGCGCGTGCTGGGCAAGGAAGAGCGCAACGGGGCCGAACCGATTGGGGCTATTTAAGAATTTGAAAGACGCGGATTGAATGCTTTATTGGATGGGTTGAGAAAACTGGTTATGCAGAAGAAAGTCGCCATTTGCGGGGTGCTCCTGAGCTGCGCCATCACCGGGTGCACGGTTGGGCCCAAGTATCATCCGCCTGTCACTCAGCCGCCCGCCGCCTACAAAGAGCCGCCTGCTGTCGCTCTCTCCCCGCAAGCAGCTCAGGACAAAGGCACCTGGACGATCGCGCAGCCCCAGGACGCCAAAATACGCGGGGACTGGTGGCAGATCTTCAACCAGCCAGAGCTGAATGCGCTGGAAGACCAGCTCAATATCAACAACCAGAACATCAAAGTATCCTTTGAAAATTTCATGCAGGCGCGCGCCCTGATAGGTGAAGCGCGGGCGCAATACTTTCCCACCGTGACGGCGGCTCCTTCCTTCAGCCGGGCAAAAAGCTCAGGCAACCTCAGCAATACTCCGACCGCCAATCCAGGGAAAGAATCAACTCTCTATTCCCTTCCCCTGGATATCTCCTGGGCGCCCGACCTATGGGGCAGAGTTCGCAACGAGGTTCACGCGGCTCAATACAACGCACAGATCAGCGCGGCGGATCTTGAAAATGAGCGGCTGATCGAGCAGGCCAGCCTGGCGCAATACTTTTTTGAGATCCGTGGCCAGGATGCTCTCATCAAGCTCTACGCGGACAGCTACGCGGCCGACCAGAAAGCGCTGCAACTGGCGCAGGCCCGCTACGAGACCGGGGTTGACGACGCTATTTCCGTAGTGGAGGCGGAGAACACCCTGCAAAGCGTACAGGCGACTGCGACCAATCTAGGTATTTTGCGCGCCCAGTATGAACACGCCATCGCCATGTTGATCGGCAAGCCGGCGCCGGATTTCTCTATCCCCGTCCGGCCCCTCACTACGGCGCCTCCTCCAATTCCTATCGGATTGCCCTCGCAATTGCTGGAGCGCCGCCCTGACATAGCCGCCGCGGAGCGAGCCATGGCGTCGGCGAATGCCAATCTCGGGATCGCTTATACCGCCTATTATCCCAGCCTCACGCTCTCCGTCGCGGGCGGCACAGAGAGCTCGGCCTTCTCGCATTTGCTGGACTGGCCCAGCCGGTTCTGGTCGATCGGACCCTCCATCTCGCAACCGATCTTCCGCGCAGGCCTTTCCGCGACGCTGCACCAATATGTCGCCGTCTACAACGCGGATCTCGCCACCTATCGGCAGACGGTCCTCACCGCCTTTCAGCAGGTAGAGGACTACCTGTCGGCCACCCATCTCTCCTCGGTCCAGATTCAGCAGCAGCGGCGCGTAGTCAGCTCTTCTCAGAGAGCGCTCGATATGGAACTGGCACGGTATCAAACTGGAGTGGATCCATATCTCGATGTCGTCACCTTGCAGAACACACTGATCACCAACCAGCAGACGCTAACCAATCTGCAGGTGACCGAGATGCTGAGCGCGGTGCAATTGGTCGAGGCACTGGGCGGCGGCTGGGATCGGACGCAACTGCCGACTCCGGCCCAGGTAACAGCCAACCCTCCCAAGGCGGATACCAGGCTCCAGCAGTAAGGGGTTGTTGTGGCATCGTAACAGCGCTGCGATAGGAAAAGCAGATTCTGCCCTTCGTGTCTATCTTAGGTAGTGGGCATAATGCCGGTCTCTGTGTGGCATAATGTCTATATGCAACAGACATCAAGTGCTCAGCTATCGCAATTCATGACTGTCCTGCATCTCGACCTCGAAACTGTTGAGGCTGGCGTGCCGGTAGCTACGATGACGAACTTTGTTGCCGCCTCAGGAATGCAGTTCAAAGACATCTATGACGTCGTGATCCCGGCGCGGACACTCAAGCACCGCAAAGCGCGTAAGGAGCCGCTCACGCCGGATGAGTCAGACAAGCTAGTCAGGCTCATTCGCGTCTATGATCAAGCGGTTCAGGTTTTCGGCAGGAAGGGCGAAGCGCTGCAATGGCTGAATCAGCCTAAGAAGCGCTTTCATGGCCGCACCCCCATACAAATGCTGCGCACCGACTTAGGCGGCCGCATGGTGGAGGAGATGCTTGGGCAGATCGATGAAGGCATGTTTGCCTGATGCTGGAGTTGTGGAGGATCGGCAACCACAATTCCCTCTCCGGGGAAGGCGGCCTGCGTTATGGAGCTCGCTGGCATATCGCTGGGTTGCGAATTGCTTATTTAGCGGAGACCCCGGCGGGCGCCCTGATCGAGATTCTCGTACATCTTGAGCTTAAAGAGACGGAACTGCCGCGTTTCTACAATCTGATGAAGGTAGCAGCCGCCGACACTCTCTCGATTGAATCGCTGGAGATCCCGGCCGGAGATGACTGGAAAAAGTTTCCCAGTATCACTCAAGGCCTCGGAAGCCAATGGCTGCGCTCAGGGCGGACTGCCTTGGCGCGTGTTCCTTCTGCTATCATTCCCAATACTTGGAACTACCTCCTGAATCCTGAACATGCCGATGCTAGTCTCATCCGAATCGTCGAAACCATGCGGGTGGAATTTGATTCTCGGCTTCTTGGGAGGCCTTGGGGCTCTTAGTTAGGCAAAGGCCGTGCTGCAACTGTCCCGAACGAACGGAATCAATTACTGCTTGGGTTGATGTCCGAGGGTCAGGCGGAAACCGACCCGAAAATTGAAGGGGAGCGCGGGGTAGCCGATGGGACCAATCTGCTGGTTGCCGGTCAAGTTATTGATCTGCGCATAGGCTCCGATCGACGACGTCAACTGATAACTGCCGCCCACGTCGAGTTTGGCGTAGCCATGATCGAGATTGCGGTTGGGCAGCAGCAGGGAGTTTCCTCCCCAGAAATCATAACCAGGTAGAAATGTCGAGTCGTCACTGCGGCTGACAAAGGCTCCGGTGAACTGGGCCGTCCATTGTCTGCCGTTATAGCTCACAGTAGTAAAGCCGGTATGCGGCGGACGGCGAAAGGGCCGGGCGCCGCGCAGAGGCCCAAAGGCGCCGATGGGAATCTTGGAGAAGGAGGGCGCCGGACCGCCCGGGGGGCCGGTGTTGTATGAGGGCTGAAGCGAATCGGAGGTAAAGGAGCGCTGCACTACGGCATCCAGATAGGTATAGCCGCCGCGCAGAAAGAGATTGTGCAGCAGGCTGTATTCAATCTCAGTCTCAACTCCCTGCGCGCGGAAGGACTGCGAATTCAGGTCGATGCCCGGTCCATTGATGAGGTAGCTTTTGAGCGCCTGCTGCTGGCTTGGGCTCAGGTTGGGCAGCAGGATTGGCACTTCGGTCGCAGGCACGGATTCGATTTGATTGCGGAACTGGTTATGAAAATAGGCGATGCGCAAAACCCCCCGCTCGCTCAGAAAATTCTGTTCGACGCCGCCCTCATAGGTGCGCGAATCCTGCGCTCCGATGGGCGATACATTGAACTCCCGGATGGCCTGCGAGCCACCCGGCTGGCTCAGAAGGAAGTTATATAGTGAGCCAAACTGATCTTCGAGCGAAGGCTCCTGATAGCCATTGGCGAAATTGAACTTGATCTTTGTTCCGTGGAAGACCCCCTGGCCGGGACGCACCGGATAATAGGCCAGCCCGATACGCGGCGTGCCTACGGTGCCGAAGAGCTGGTTTTTTTCCACTCCTCCGCCTAGCGTGTAATACACCCGGTTGTGAAAGTCCCCTTGAATTTGCCCGGTGTAGTCGTAGTTGGCGCGCTCCAGCGTTTGATCGATGGCATAGGCCGGGGACTTCTGCGCTCCCCGCTCATCCTCGAAGCGGAAGGCTAGGAGTCCGGTGATGTGCGGGGTAAATTGGTAATCGCTCTGGAAATAAAGTTGATCGCGATTGGAGACCAGCTCCAGAGTATTGGGATATACGCCGGGAAAGTTTAGAACCGCCTGGCCGCTGGCGGAGTAGCCATTGGCTCCGGCGATGGTGACCGCGTAGCCGTAGTAATTGGTCGAGGTGAAGCCGTTCACCGTAGTGGGAATGGGAATGCCGGCGGGATAGAAATTGGTGGCTTCTTCGCGCTTGCGCGTCATTCCGTAGCGCGCCATGTTATGCCAGGAAGGTGAGGTCTGGTTGTCGACGGACGCGCTCAGATAAGTGTCCTGATCCGATTGCTTGCCAGCATTGGGAATTCCGTAAAAATCGAAGGGGCCGGGAGTGCCTACGGCCGAAACGCTGTTGCGGGCAGTCACGCGAAACTGGGTAGCGGCGCTCCATGAATAGCCCAGATTAGCGCTCGGAGTGTAGTCATGGTACTCGTCCATGGGAAGATTGTTGGCGCTCTGAAAAGCGGAGAATCCGCCATAGTAGTCGATCTTGTTATGCGTGCCCCCGAGCTGCACCTGGTTGCGAAAGGTGGAGAGGTTTCCATAATCGCCTTCATAAAAGAGCGAAGGGAACGAGGTGCTGCCGCGCGGAGTGGTTAGGGATACCACACCGGATGCCGCATCCGAGCCGTAGAGCACACTGTTGGGCCCACGGTAGAGTTCAAACTTTTCAATTCCCATAGTGGCCACATTGGCGAAGTCGAAGACGCCGCCGATATCGTCGATGGGAACTCCGTCCAAGGTGACCTGATTCGAGCTCGAGTTTCCGCCGCGGACAAAGAGAGAGGCGAGGCCGCCATATTGCCCTTGCTGCACCACGAAAACGCCGGGAACCTGCCGCAAGGGATCGACGAGATCGACACGGTTGCGAAAATCGGCATTACGCTGCACGCTGACTGAAGCGCTCAATTGGGCCTGGGGCGTGGGCGTTCCCGTACTGGAGACGACAATCTCCTGGCGAACCACGGCCGGCTCCATGACCAGGTTTTCAGTGTGGCTATCCACCGGCCCGGCGAAAAAGCTCTGGGTGGTGACCTGCTTGAAGGTTCCCGCCGACGCCAGAACGTAGAACCGCCCACTGGAGCTGCTCGTAAGCTGATAGCTCCCATCACCCTGCGAAACGGTCTGGGCAATGATGCTGCCATTCTTGAGCAGGGCCACGTTGGCGTGAGCGATCGGGGCACCCAAGGTGTCGGTGACGGTTCCCCGCACAACCGCCGCGTCGGTGGGCAGCGAAGAAGCCAGTAGCAGGCCGATGAAGAAGCAGAATCCCGCGAGAAGGCGGCCCCGCCATGAACCAACAACCATGAAGATCCTTTGAATCCCGGAACCGCATGGTGACCCCGGGAAGACTCGAACTTCCGACAAACGGTTTAGGAAACCGCTGCTCTATCCACCTGAGCTACGGGGCCACTGAAGTCGAGTTTACACTGGCCGGAGATAGGTCCCTGGGCTGGACGCGGAGAGTCCCTGTAAACTATGGGAGAGGATTTATGCCCGAAATTCAGCGTAGAAAGACGGTTGCAGTCAAGATTGGCAAAGTGGATGTGGGCTCGGACTTCCCGGTTGTCGTCCAGTCCATGACCAATACCGACACCGCCGACGTGCCGGGGACCATCCAGCAAGCAGCAGCGCTGGCTGCCGCCGGATCGGAGCTGGTCCGGGTAACGGTGAACAACGACGCCGCGGCCAGGGCGCTGCCCCTCATCGTCGAAGGCCTGTGCAAGCTGGGACTCGATGTTCCCATTATCGGCGACTTCCATTACAACGGGCACGTCCTGTTGAAGAAGTATCCGGAGTGCGCGCGGGCTCTGGCCAAGTACCGCATCAATCCTGGCAACGCTTCGATCGGCGCCCATGGGGACGACAACTTTCGCACGATGATCGAGTGCGCGGTCGAGAATGGGAAGCCGGTACGCATTGGGGTGAACTGGGGTTCGCTCGACCAGGCGCTGCTCACGCGCATGATGGACGAGAACGCTAGACGATCGCAGCCTCTGGACGCGCGCGACGTGATGATGGAAGCGATGATCGCGAGCGCGCTCGAGTCGGCGGCGGCGGCGGAGCGCTACGGCCTGGGGCACGATCAAATACTCTTAAGCGCGAAGGTCAGCGGGGTCCGCGACCTGATCGATGTGTATCAGATGCTGGCAGCCCGCTGCGATTATCCGCTGCACCTGGGATTGACCGAAGCGGGAATGAGCATGAAGGGCATGGTAGCCTCGACCGCCGGATTGGCTCCGCTGCTGCTCCAAGGAATCGGCGATACGATTCGCGTCTCTCTCACACCCAAGCCGAACGGCGACCGCACCGAGGAAGTGCAGGTAGCCCAGCAGGTGCTGCAGTCGCTGGGTATTCGCAGCTTTACTCCACAAGTCACGGCATGCCCCGGATGCGGACGCACCACCAGCACCTTCTTTCAGGAGCTGGCGCAGCAGATTCAGGGCTACGTTCGCGAGAGCATGCCGGCCTGGCGGGAGATCTATCCCGGAGTCGAGGAGCTAAAGCTGGCGGTCATGGGGTGCGTGGTCAATGGACCGGGCGAGTCCAAGCATGCCAATATCGGCATTTCCCTGCCGGGAACATTCGAGGAACCCAAGGCTCCTGTGTATGTGGATGGACGGCTGCTCACCACTCTGCGCGGTAACAACATCGTCACCGAGTTCCAGAAGATTCTGGATGAGTATGTTCGCTCGCGCTATGGCGCGGGTAAGGGCGAGGAGCAGCTTGTTGAGGTGAGGTAGGTCGGATTGCCGCGGTACGTGGTGGTTTTGGAATCCCAACCGCAGATCTCTCCACTCCGCTTCGCTCCGGTCAAGATGACAAATTAGGTGTAATTACCAACCTAGGCTTTTGTGTTCGCACTTGCTTTTCTTTCTGTCATTCCCGCAGGGAATCTGCTTCTGGTTTCTTGGTCATCTCTGTTTCAGGACTCAAAGAGCAGCAGCAGATTCCCTGCGGGAATGACAGAAAGAAAGGAACAGGCTGCAACCGCAGCTAATTCGTCTAGAGGCTGGAAACGGCTTCGCGGTGCAGTTGTTGCAGGGCCTTGACGGTGATGCGGCGGCGCTGCGTGGCTGCTATTCCTTCAGCCGCCGCTCTGGCTGCCGCAATGGTGGTGATGGTAGGAATTCCGTTGGTCACCGCGGCGCGCCGGATCGCCTTCTCATCGAAGAAGGTGTCCTGCCCGTGCGGAGTGTTGACGATCAGATGAATGCGCTCGCCCTTGATCAAATCGACGACGTTCGGCCGGCCTTCTTTCACTTTGTGAACCCGCTCGACAATCATCCCGGCTTTTTCGAGCACTTCCGCAGTGCCATGGGTGGCGACCAAATGGAAGCCCAGTTCTACATATTGCCGCGCCAATTCCACCACCAGCACTTTATCCCTATCGTTGACACTGAAGAAGACGGTGCCCCTCACGGGAAGTATCTGCCCGGCTGAAAGCTGCGCTTTGGCGAAGGCCTCGCCGAAGTTGTCGGCCACTCCCATCACTTCTCCGGTGGACTTCATCTCCGGCCCGAGAACCGTATCCACACCGGGAAACTTGTTCCAGGGGAAGACTGGCGACTTGACGAAGAAATGGGTTCCGGTAGCCAGATCCTTGTGCTCTGCAAGCTGGTCGGGTAGCAGTTCCCGCAGGGTGCGGCCGGTCATCAAGCGGGCCGCAATCTTGGCCAAAGGCACGCCGGTGGCCTTGGAAACATAGGGCACGGTGCGCGAGGCGCGGGGATTGACTTCAATGACGAAGACCTTGTCCGGCTCGCCAGCTCTGCGCTGAATGGCAAACTGCAGGTTCACCAATCCCACCACATTGAGCGCCAAGGCCAGCTTGCGGGTATAGGCGCGGATAGTGTCGAGGGTCGAGGGAGCCAGATCGACTGCGGGAAGCACGCAGGAGGAATCACCGGAATGTATGCCCGCCTCCTCGATGTGCTGCATGATGCCGGCGATCAAGACATCCCTGCCGTCGCAGAGCGCGTCCACATCGACCTCCACCGCGTCTTCAAGAAAGTGGTCGACCAAAACCGGCCGCTCCTGCGAATACTCGACCGCTTCTTTCATGTAGCGGCCGACCGCATCAGCGTCATAGGCGATTACCATCGCCCGGCCTCCCAATACATAGGAGGGCCGCACCAGCACCGGATATCCGACACGCTCCGCGCCTGCAAGAGCTTCTTCAATGCTGGTGACCATCGCGCCTGGCGGTTGCGGAATCTTCAGCCCCTCGAGCAACTTGCCAAAGCGCTTACGGTCTTCGGCAAGATCGATCGAATCGGGCGAGGTTCCCAGGATGGGCACGCCCGCAGCCTTCAGAGAGAGCGCCAGATTGAGCGGCGTCTGACCGCCAAATTGGACGATCATGCCAACCTCTGCGCCGGAGGAGGACTCGTGCTCGTAAACAGCCAATACATCTTCAAGCGTCAGCGGCTCGAAGTATAGGCGGTCGCTGGTGTCGTAATCCGTCGATACCGTCTCAGGATTGCAGTTCACCATGATGGTTTCAAATGCATCCTCGCGCAAGGCAAAGGCCGCGTGGCAGCAGCAATAATCGAATTCAATTCCCTGCCCGATCCGGTTGGGCCCGCTGCCCAAAATGATGACTTTGCGTTTGGCAGTCGGAGGGGCCTCATCCTCTTCGTCATAGGTGGAATAGAGATACGGGGTCTCGCTCTCGAACTCGGCGGCGCAAGTGTCTACCTTTTTGAAGACCGGCTTGACGCCATGCCGCCGCCGCAGATGCAGGACCTGATTCGGCGGTTCCGCGCCCTGCAATCCCCAAACTTCCTCCAGCCGGGAATCGGAGATGCCCATCCGCTTGGCCTTGTACAGCAACTCGGGCGAGATTTCAGCCGGCGACTGGGCCGCCAGTTTTGCGATCATCTCCGTAACTTCCTTGATCTGATAGAGAAACCAAGGATCGATCGAAGTCATGCGGGCCACTTCGCGGACGGAGAGCCCGCTGCGGAAGGCGTAACGGACGTAGTCCATGCGCTCCGGCTGCGGAGTCACCAGCCGCTGCGTCAAGCGCCGGGGCTCAATCACCTCCGCGCCCGTCCGCTTGCCGGTTTCGAGCGAGCGAAGCGCCTTCATCAGGGCCTCTTTAAAAGTCCGCCCGATGGCCATTACTTCGCCGACGGATTTCATCTGCGGCCCCAGGCTTTCATCCGCGCCGGGAAATTTCTCAAACTGCCACTTGGGGATTTTTACGACGACGTAGTCAATCGTCGGCTCGAAACAAGCAGGCGTCTTGCGCGTGATATCGTTGGGAATTTCGTCGAGCGTATAGCCGACGGCTAATTTTGCCGCGATCTTGGCGATGGGAAATCCTGTGGCCTTGGAGGCCAGCGCCGAGGAGCGCGATACCCGCGGATTCATCTCGATCACGGTCATGCGCCCGGTTATAGGGTTGACAGCGAACTGCACATTCGACCCGCCGGTTTCGACGCCTATCTCACGCATGACGCGAATGGCCGCATCGCGCATGGTCTGGTATTCGCGGTCGGTGAGAGTCTGCGCCGGGGCTACGGTAATCGAATCGCCGGTGTGCACGCCCATGGGATCGACGTTCTCGATGGAACAGATGATGATGACGTTGTCGGCCAGGTCGCGCATCACCTCGAGTTCGTATTCCTTCCAGCCCAGCACCGACTCTTCAATCAGGCACTCATGTACGGGAGAGAGATCCAATCCCCGGGCCAGAATATCCATCAGCTCTTCGCGGTTGTAGGCGATGCCTCCGCCAGAGCCGCCCAAAGTGAAGGATGGGCGGATAATGACCGGGAAGCCGATCTTGCTAGCAAACTCCAGCCCATCGCGGATATTGTTCACCAAGGCGGAACGCGGCACATCCAGGCCGATGCGGGTCATTGCATCCTTGAACAGGAGCCGGTCTTCGGCCTTCTTGATCGCTCCCAGCTTGGCGCCGATCAGTTCCACCCCGTATTTATCGAGAATGCCGGCGTCGGCTAAATCGACGGCGAGATTCAGCGCCGTCTGTCCACCAACCGTAGGCAGCAAGGCGAATACGCCGCTGCGGCGCCCATCGTCGCCGGTCATCGCTTCACATTCCTGGCGGATGATCTCCTCCAGGTATTCCCGGGTCAGCGGCTCGATATAGGTGCGGTCGGCAAGCTCAGGGTCGGTCATGATGGTGGCGGGATTGGAATTCACCAGCACCACTTCATAGCCTTCGGCCTTGAGCGCCTTACACGCCTGAGTGCCGGAGTAGTCGAACTCCGCTGACTGACCGATAACGATCGGTCCGGAGCCGATTACCAGAACCTTGTTTATGTCGTTCCTGCGTGGCATTTGTATCCTTATTTGTAAATTTCTTTTCGATGACCGAGCATGACGACAATCACGAGCAGTTCGTCATCTCGTAATTCACACACCACGCGGTAGTCGCCTATTCGATAGCGCCATCTGCCCTTCTGATCCCCAACCAGAGCGTGGCCATACCGCCGTGCGTCGGATGAGCCGGCTATCTTCTCCTCCATGAAGCGAACGATCAACTTCGCGATCGCTTTGTCCAGCTTAGCGAGCTGCTTCAAGGCAGTCTTCGTGAAGCTAATCGTCCAGGCCAAGTTCGCGTTTGACCTCTTCCAAAGTAAAAACCGGTTCGTTGCGACTTAAGATCTTGTCTGCCAGCAGTGAGTCTTCACGATCTTCAATGTATTGGCGGATCGCCTCCTTGGCATAAAAACTCTTGCTGCGCCCAGTGGCTTTTGAGAGGGATTCCAAACGAGCTTCGAGTTCCGGTTCCAGCCTTACTCCAAGCATTTCCACCTCCATGTTAAACAAGTTTAACATGGGTGCCTCAAAGCTTTGTCACTGCTTGAACTCTTCCATCATTTTACGGAAGTCGCGGAAGAGGTAATGCGAGTCGTGGGGGCCGGGGCTGGCTTCCGGGTGGTACTGCACGCTAAAGAGCGGCAGTGAACGATGGCGCAAGCCCTCCAGAGTATTGTCGTTTAAATCAACGTGCGTCAGATCCACGTCGCTCTGCTTCATCGAATCGGGATCGACGGCGAAATTGTGGTTGTGGGCGGTGATCTCGACTTTTCCGGTTTGCGTTTGCTGTACCGGGTGATTGCCGCCGTGGTGACCGAATTTGAGCTTGTAGGTCTTGCCGCCCAGAGCGAGGCCAATCAACTGATGCCCCAGACAGATGCCAAAAATGGGCTTGCGCCCGGCGAGCTTGCGGATATTTTCCTGGGCATAGGTCACCGGCTCGGGATCGCCGGGTCCATTGGAGAGAAAAATCCCGTCAGGATTGAGCGCCAGTACATCCGCCGCCGTTGTCTCCGCAGGCACCACGGTGACCCGGCAGCCCTCGCTCGCCAGCATACGCAAGATATTGCGCTTGATGCCGAAGTCGTAGGCCACCACATGCAGCCGCGGCGCCGGCAACTGCTTACTCTCCTCATTCTGTTCCGGCAACTCGCCACTTAAATTGCCCGGGTTTTCCAGGTCCCATTCGTAGAGAGACTTGGTGCTAACCACCTTGGCTAAGTCGGTGCCGTCGATCTTGGCGATGCCGCGAGCCCTGGCGACCAGCTTCTCGGCATCGGTCTCGATCGAAGAAATCACGCCGCGCATAGTGCCGCACGCGCGCAAATGGCGCACCAGAGCGCGCGTATCGATCTCGGAGATCGCCGGAACGTTAAAGCGCTCCAGGTATTCATCCGTCACTCGCTGCGAGCGCCAGTTGGAACTGACGGGCGAAAACTCGCGCACCGCCAAGCCTTCGATATAAGGCTTGGCCGCCTCGTTGTCTGCTGCATTGGTGCCGTAGTTCCCGATCTGCGGGTTGGTCAGGACAACGATCTGTCCCGCATAGGAAGGATCGGTAAAGATTTCCTGGTAGCCGGTTAGAGAAGTATTGAAAACCACTTCGCCAAAACATTCCCCTTTGGCGCCGTGGCCCTCGCCGCGGAAGATGCGCCCGTCTTCGAGCGCGAGAATTGCCGGCATCGCTTCTCCGTTGTGTGATTTTTCTAATTTTATAACGATTCGAGCAAGCGCGGGGGGACTAGTGTACAACTCCGATGTCTACCGTCGGCCAGTAGATAAAGGCGGCCTTGCCGTAAATCAGATCGCGCGGCACCGGCCCAAAATCGCGGCTGTCGCTGGAGATCGAACGATGGTCGCCCATGACAAAATATTCGTCTTTGGGGATGACGGTCTCGGCCTGGGACCGGCCGTCCCGATACCGGCGGGGCACATACGGCTCTTCGAGCAGTTGTCCGTTGACGTAGACACGTCCATCGTCGATACGCAGGTCGTCACCGGGCAATGCAATCACGCGTTTGATATAGCTTTTTTGCGGATCGCGCGGGTAATAGAAGACCACGACATCTCCCCGCTCGATCTTCTCGAAATGATAGGCGAATTTGTTGATGAAGAGGCGGTCCTGGTCTTCCAGGCGAGGCAGCATGCTGGTCCCCTCCACCTTCACCGGCTGGTAGAGAAAGGTGATGATAAAGATCGACACCAAAAGGGAGAAGAGAATGTCGCGCGCCCAGATGCCGGGTTTGCGCGCCGGCGCGGGTTTTTTGCCGGCAGAGATCTGCTCTTCCTGGCCAGCGGGCTCAGGCCCGCTACCGTACTGCTGAGGGTTCATCTTCTGCCGGTTTCTCCATCCGTTCCATCCCACATCTGGAGCCAAATTAATTACAGGTCGTTTGGCCCGACGCGCAGACGCGCTGCGGCTTCTTCATCGGCTTCTGCTGATCCGTGGGATTGTATTGCTGCTGCAATTGCGCGGGCTGGATATCGACCGCGGCATACTGCTGTGCCTCCAGAGACAGCGGCCTTTGCAAAACCATTTCTATCGGCGAGCCGGGAGGAATGTTGATATCGTCGCCGCGAGTAAACATGGTGTAGAGAGCTCCGGCAGCCGCTCCAGCCGCCCCGCCATACGCCATACCCTCGACGGGGCTGCCGCCCGCTATTCCGCCGATCGCACCCAGGCCAGCGCCGGCCCCCGCTCCCTTGATCACGGTCCCGGCATCGCGGCCCTTTTGGCTCGCCTGCTCTACCGTCCCTTCATCGCCCTTCACATTCGGACCTGTCGACCCGGGGAGGCTGTTCACAACTCCCGGAATCGATACCACCTGGCCATTGGGAAAGATCAGAGTGTTGAAGTGAAATGTGATCTTTGCCCGGCCTTTGATCCGGCCCGGGCGCTCAACACGGTCCACCACACCTTGCACGTAGACTCCGTCGGGAATTAGAACGTGCCCATCGATCACTACCGGAAAGGTGGAAACCAGATAGACACCGTCGCCCGGCCTGGCTGTACGGGTATTGACCGCGCTCTTCAGTGACAGCAAAACCCTGGTACCCGCGGGAACGAGATATTTTTGCGGCTGCGCGGGGGCGGGGGCAGCAGGCTGAGCGGCGGCGGGTGCGGCCGGTTGAGCGGGGGGGGCAGCGGTCTGCGCGGGGGCGGCTGCAGCCTCAGGCGCTGCAGGCGCGGTTTGCGCCGGCGCATGACCAACCATCACTGCCGCTAATGCTCCCACGAGCAACTTTGCACGCATAGAAAACCTCCGAGGAACCAGACCGTGAAATGATAGACACAACTACTCCCCTTAATGGTAGCGCGTTTCACTTGTGTTGGTGGTTGGCAATCACCCATGTCCTGCCCGCCGGTACCCATTTCGCTTGCTCCGCCGGAAGTACCCGTTCCTCATTCGGCTGAGAACCAGCGCCTCCGCTTCGCCACCGCCTACTCCATCCTGGAACGCTCCATCGAGCAGCGAGTTTTCCCCGGCGCCGCCTTTAGCGTGCTGGTAGATAAGGAGATAATCGCCATCGATGGTGTCGGCCGACTGACCTATGCGCCCTCGGCAGCGGCGGCCGGTAAGGCGACCATCTTTGACTTGGCCAGCGTTACCAAGGTGCTTGCCACGACATCCATGGCGATGCTGCTCTATGAACGCGGACAGTTACCGCTCGATTGTCCGCTTGTTGAATGGCTGCCCGCCTTCGCTAGCGATGAGCGCCCGGGCAGCCCGCGCCACCGGGTGACTCCCCGGATGTTGCTGGCGCACTCTTCGGGGCTGCCTGGTTATGTCCGGCTCTTCGAAACCTGCCCCGACAGCGATGCGCTCTTCGAGGCCTGCCTGCGGCTGCCGCTCACGGCGGAGCCCGGCGCCCGCGCGGAATATTCCGATATGGGATTCATTCTCCTGGGCAAACTTCTGGAGACGATCGCAGGAGAAGCCCTGGACAGTTTTTGCAAGCGTGAGATCTTTACTCCGTTGGGCATGAGCAGCACCTGCTTCCGCCCTCCGGCAAGTTGGAGTCCATCCATCGCGCCCACGGAAGAGGACTTGATCTTTCGCCATCGCATCATTCACGGAGAGGTGCAGGATGAGAACTGCTTCGTGCTGGGCGGAGTGAGCGGCCATGCGGGACTTTTCTCAAACGCCATGGACCCGTTGCGCTATGCGCGATGTTTATTGCCGGGAGACGGAGGACTCTTTCGTCCGCAGACGATTCAACTGTTCACCGCCCGCTCGGAGATTCCCCCTGGAAGTTCCCGCGCATTAGGCTGGGATACGCCTTCCCCTCCCTCGTCCTCCGGCTGTTTCTTCAGCCCACACTCCGCCGGACATCTGGGTTATGCGGGCACTTCCTTATGGATCGACTTTGAGCGGCGGATCGCGATCCTGCTGCTCACCAACCGAACCTGGCCGCATCGAGGGAACGAGACGATCCGCCAAGTCCGTCCCGCCTTTCACGACGCCATCGTGGAGGCGATCTGAAGTTCATATCGGGATTTTGTGGAATCCCACATTTGTGGAATCCCACATCTGACGCAAAATGCGCATCCAACTCAAAGTCTCAGTGGATGAGGAGAGTTTTTTTAAGAACATGGTTGTGCCATCGAAGACACCCCTGAATGTTGGCCCATTCGGCGGGAGTTGGAGATAAAATTGAATCGTTCAGACGGGACAATTAATTATGGCCACGACAACAACCCAACCTGCAGAGAATGTCAATAGCAGGGAACCGCACAGCGAGCACGTAGCAGAACTGCACCGAGCTCACGACAGAGAGTTCCAACGAAGCCTCCATCGGCTTTGACACTAAATCCGCTCTCGAGATTGCACGCATCATCAACCACGAAGACTCGAAGATTGCCGCGGCGGTCAGGAAATCCCTGCCCGAGATCGCGCTGGTGATCGACATGGTGGCGCGCAGCCTGCGCGATGGCGGCCGCCTTATCTACGTGGGCGCCGGTTCAAGCGGACGCATCGCCGCTCTGGATTCCTCGGAATGTCCTCCCACCTTCTCCACTCCTCCTCTCTCCGTGCAATACATTATGGCTGGAGGACCAAAGGCGCTGGCTACGGCGGTGGAAGTGAACGAGGATTCTCCCGAACTCGGTCAACGCGACATGGCCCGCCGCCGCCCCACACGCAAGGATGTGGTGATCGGACTCTCTTCAAGCGGACGCACTCCCTACGTGGTCGCGGCGGTGGAATATGCCCGCGCACGCGGCGCAAAAACGGCTGCCGTCAGCTGCAATCACAACACTCCTCTTGCCGCCGTAGCGGAGATCGTCATCGTGGCTGAAGTTGGACCGGAAGTTGTCTCCGGCTCAACCCGCATGAAAGCTGCAAGCGCGCAGAAGATGGTGCTGAACATGATCACCACAGGCGCAATGACCCGGCTCGGATATGTGTATGACAACCTGATGGTCAACGTTCATATGCAGAACACCAAGCTGATGGAGCGCGGCATCAACATCCTGATGCGGGCCTGCAAAGTTGATCGCGAGGAAGCCGTGCGCGCCATCAAGTCCGCAGGCCGCAGCGTGCCGGTCGCCCTGGTGATGCTCAAGGCCGGAGTAGACAAGCCTGAAGCGGTGCGCCGCTTAGCCAAGTCCGACGGCAACGTCCGCTTGGCGATTGAAGATACAACGCTGGAATTGTAGAACTCCGCAGCCGTCCGGCAGAAAGAAACTGCCAAGCAATCTATGGACAAATTTGTCATCCGCGGCGGCAATCCGCTGTTGGGAACTATCCGTGTCAGCGGGGCCAAGAATTCAGCCCTGCCCTGCATGTCGGCCGCCATCCTCACCGAAGAGGACGTAGTGCTGGAAAACGTTCCCCAGGTGCGCGACATCGAAACGGAACGCAAGCTGCTTGCATCCATGGGAGCTGAAGTCGAACTCGGCTACGGACGCGCCCAGCATCGCACCACGATCAACTGCCGGACCCTCTCCGACCCCACCGCCAAATACGAGATCGTCAGGACCATGCGCGCTTCTTCGCTGGTTCTTGGTCCGCTGGTCGCCCGCTGCGGCTTCGCCAGGGTGGCGCAGCCGGGAGGCTGCGCCATCGGCGACCGTCCCATCGATCTGCATCTGAAGGGTCTTGAATCCATGGGCGCCAGCATCCTGCAGGAACATGGATACCTTGAAGCGCGCGCCGACCGCCTCAAGGGCGCGCACATTGTCTTTGACAAGATCACAGTCACCGGAACCGAAGATCTGCTGATGGCCGCAACACTGGCCGAGGGCGAAACGCTGATGGAGAACTGCGCCCGCGAGCCCGAGGTTTCCGACCTTGCCGCGCTGCTGAATGCCATGGGAGCACGCATCGAAGGCGCCGGCTCGGCAACCATCCGCGTGCGGGGAGTGGAGAAGCTGCACGGCGCCAGGCACCGCATCAATCCCGACCGGATCGAGGCGGGAACCTTTCTGATTGCGGGAGCCATCACCAGCGGCGACCTGGTGGTGGCTAACTGCCAGCCCGGACATCTTTCGGCGTTGATCGCGAAGCTTGAAGCTTCGGGCGTTCGCATCGATCCGCTGGGACCCGAATCGCTGCGGGTACGCAGCGAAGGAAAGCTTTGCGCCAACGATGTCTCCACCGAGGAGTATCCCGGATTTCCTACCGACATGCAGGCACAGTACATGGCCTTGGCGACCCAGTCGGAAGGCACCTCCATGGTGAAGGAAAACATCTTTGAGAATCGTTTTATGCACGCCGGCGAGCTGGTCCGCATGGGCGCGAATGTCAAAGTGGACGGCCGCACCGCCATCGTGCGCGGCAAGACGCCGCTCTCCGCCGCGGCTGTCATGTGCTCCGATCTGCGCGCCTCGGCTTCGCTGATTCTGGCCGCTCTGGTGGCCGATGGCGAATCCATTCTCGACCGCGTCTACCACGTAGATCGCGGCTACGAACGCATCGAGGAGAAGCTGCGCGGCGTGGGCGCGCAGATACGCCGCATGGGCGACCTATTTAATAATGGGAAGAGGGATTAGAAAAAAGCTGAAGGCCGGTTAGCGGTAAACCGGTCAGCTAAAAAGCGGTCAGCAAAATGCTGGGAAACCGCAGAGTCTCTTGTCCGGATGCATCTCAGCAAAACGAGAGGATCTCAATGGCCAATAATTCAACCCCAAATCAGGATCGGGCGCTTCGCGAACAACTAGTCGAATTTCTACGCGGCGGGAGCGCGCATACCGGCGTGATCTCCGCTTTGGAGAACTTCCCTCCCGAGCTTTATGGCGTCAAGCCGAGTCAGTCGCCTCACTCCGCCTGGGAGCTGCTCGAGCACATGCGCATCGCCCTCCATGACCTGCTCGACTTCTCCACCAACCCCGAATATGTCGAGCAGACCTGGCCGGACGATTACTGGCCCGAGTCTCCTGCTCCCCCATCTCAGGACGCGTGGCGCACCTCGATCGGAGCGTTGAAGCAAGATCTGAATGCCTTCGAGCGCATGGCTGGAAATCCGAACAGCAATCTTTACGCGGAGATTCCCTGGGGCAAAGAGCACCAAACCCTGCTCCACGAGATCCTGCTGGCCATCGATCACACCAGCTATCACACCGGGGAGTTTGTCCTGCTTCGCCGCATGCTCGGCGCCTGGAGGAATTAGAGGCATCGGCTATAGCGTTTTCACAATTACTGTGTCCTGGTGAGAGTTGGCTATGTGCAGGCGTTCTTTGATGGAACGCCTGCGTGGAGTGTTGTTTCTTGGGACACACCGATTGTGAAAACGCTCTACCGTGCAGCCAAGCACGATAAGGCGACAATTGCCTGCGATGACCGCTATTCCAGTGATTCGGTTGGCTCACTCCATAGGGTGACTCAATCGCAACATCACCACTCCATGAGCAGGCACCATCACGGTGTACTCTCCACTGAGCACACCTATGTTCTGATGATTCCATAAGTCGCGTGCGGCCGCTGGTCCGTGCCAGCCTATGCCGGACAACCTAAGCGTCATCCGGGTGGGACTCTTGATCCGGTTGAACAGGCCAACAGCCACGGCTCCCCCAGTTAAGGGTTTTGACCATACCTCTAACGGACCGGTAGCGTAGGCGCGGTCTCCCTGTTTGCCAGGCGGATCCTGATCCACTGCAATCACTTCTTTATTCATCAAAATGCTTTTGGTTTCAGATGTCATTTCGGTCAAGTCATTTCCGGCGATAAGTGGTGCGGCAAGGATTGCCCATAGGCTGAAGTTGGTGCGCGCTTCATCTGGCGTCATTTTGCCGTTGCCGACTTCTAAGATGTCCGGATCGTTCCAGTGACCCGGCCCGGCATACGGGGCGAGACCTGCCTCGCCAAAGCCTAGCTCCGTCACGCGATCGTAGTTATCGCCGATGTCGCCGCTCGTCCTCCAAAGATTGCCACCCACCTGCGCGCCCCACTCCCATACTTTTGCGTATCCATACTGGCACAGGCTAAAGACGATCGGCCTGCCCGTTTGCAGCAGATCCTGGTGCATCTCCTTGTACGCAGCTCGCATGATCTCGTCCGATTTACTCACATCACCGCCGGATTCCCGCTGCATGATCTCGCGAAAACTGCATAAGTCATACTTCAGATAATCCACGCCCCATGATGCGAACATCTTCGCGTCCTGAGCTTCATGACCGTAGCTCGCTTCTGCTCCCCCGCATGTTTTGGGACCGGGACCGGTATAAAGGCCGAATTTTAGACCCCGAGAATGGATGTAATCGCCGAGCGCCTTCATATCGGGAAAATTACTATTGGCGTGGAGAACGCCAGCGGCATCCCGCTCCCCCTCCCAGCCGCCATCGATATTTACATATACATATCCGGCATCCCTCATGCCGGAGGACACCAGCGCGTCGGCCTGGGCACGAACCAATGCATCCGAGATGTCATGATGAAAATGATTCCAGGTACTCCATCCCATGGGTGGAGTGAACGCAAGCCCTTCGTTTTTGGTAATAGTTCCGTGGGACTGAGCATGAACCGTGCCGGTCAGCCCAGCGATGACAAGGAAGAGTGCGGCGGTTTGGATTTTTGCAAAGCAACTGACAAGTGCGGAGAGGCTGTGTTTCCGAGGATGGGAAGAATAGCTGATCATGTAGCTTCCTTTGTTGCTCAATAGTTGGCGGCTTACCTCTGTTCTGCGATGTGACGAGTATCGGCCAGGAGCAAACACGTGGTTGGGCATCGATAAGCCTCCGCCGCATCTAAAAGCTCAATTTCATGGCAAGCTGCCCTATCCTTGGATCTCCGGAGGCGGTGATGGTTCCAAACGCGGCGGCATTGACACTCGTGTTTGGGTCGTTCAAATTCACGCGATTGAATACATTGAAAAACTCGGCCCGGAACTGCAGTGCGAATCGATTCTCGAGCGGAACATTCTTCTCCAGCCCCATGTCCCAAGTAAATAATCCCGGGCCCTGGTAGTTGCCCTTCCCCGGGTCTCCGAAGGTTCCCAGCGCGGGAAGCGCAAATGTAGTGCGATTCAACCAACTGACACAATATGCCGTTATCCCGCAACTGGTACGGCCGTAGGGAGCCGACCGATTCAGCAGAACCCCCCGGTCCTCGCCTAAACCAGTTCCGGATCGATCGACTCCCGCGGTCACTGTCAGCGGCCCTCCACTTTGTAAAGTGACGATGCCGGTTGTCTGCCTGTTCCCAAGCAGCAGATTGAAAAGCCTGTTGGATTGAGAAAACGCAGGAAGGAGCAAGACGTATGACGCCACAAGACGATGACGATGGTCCTGGCCGCCTCGTCCATAGTCGAAAGCTGCAAAGTGCGGGTAGTAGGATGGCAATGTAGCTGGGCTGTCATTTCCGACATCATTGTTATTTCCGCCTAGTGGAATGTCGTCGAGATTCTTCGAGAAGGTATAAGCGGCGCTCACAGTCAGGTTGCGCGTGGCCTGCTTCCTCGCTGTGATCTGGAGTGCATCGTAATGAATGGTGGCGTTCTGCCCGTCCATGGAGATTGAGGCGTAGCCGGGGAAAATACGGCGCTGATCGGTACTCAACGTACTTCCCGGAATGTAAACCGACGGATTCAGTTGGACGGTCGTCTTGTTGTGAATGGCATGCTCCCCTACATAGGCCACTTGCAGCAGCAGATTGCCGGGAAGGCTATGTTCCACGATCAGGTTGTATCCGTAGCTGACCGGAACGTGATATTTGCGGCTGGCGTCATAGGTGACAACAAGCACAGGGCTGGGAAACGCCGCGTCCCTGGGGGGCGGGTAGCTAGCGGGAAACGGGTTGACGATACCCAGGTATGGATTGCTGAACGGTCCCGCCGGGGTAGTTATGCTGACTTGAGGGCTGAATGGCGTCAAGTCGGCAGAGCGGTTGTTGATGACGCTGGCAGTGTGCGAATCGTAAAACATACCAAAGCCTCCGCGCACGGAAGCTTTGCCATTGCCGGTGACGTCATAAGCAAATCCAACGCGAGGCGCGAAGTCGGTCATCGTTCCATTGACTCCCCGGTAGGGTACTCCCGCATCCCCACGGAAGAAGAGCCCCGCAGGCGCATTGGGGAAAACCGTCGACTTGACGCCTGCGAGCGCATCGGCGGGCCGGAACTGCTCGAGCCGCCCCTTGGTCTCATTCCAGGGCGTGTAAGGCTCGTACCGGAGACCGTAATTCAGCGTCAGGCGCTCGGTAGCGTGCCAGGAATCGTTGGCATAGAAGTTCAGAAACCAATTTGCATTGTCCTTGAATTCCCCAGCCCCCTGCACAAACGTCCGCAGCTTGCCCAGCATAAAGCTAGCCAGTGCGTTGTTGGTCACATCGGCGGTAAAGGTAAAGGCACCCGGAGCATTGAAGAGATCGCCTACATGGGCGTTCGAATCTTCGGCGCCGAATCCCAGCGACAGGGTGTGATTGCCTTTGATCCAGGTGACGTCGTCGGACACTCCTTTATCACTGGCGTAGAACGGTCCAACGGCTCCGCCGGAGATGCTGAAATAGCCATTGATGCTGATGCTCTGGATAACTGGCGTCGGAGGCTGCCAGATGTTCATTACTCCAAAGGTTGCAGGGTCTGGGGAGTTTGGAGGAGCAATCTTGTTCACCGGAATCGTGGAGTAGGTAAAGCTCGCCACGTTCAGCAGCTTGGGACTGAATATGTACGTGTCCTGCACCATCAGATTCTTGACCGGCGTGTGATAGCCAAGACTGTAGTCGCGAATGTCAGCATGGTTATATTGCGGGACCAGATTGACATCGTCCTCATAAAACCGGACGAGAACGCGATCTTTCGCAGACAGCTCGTGGTCGACGCGTCCGATGTATTCATCAACGTTCTGGGCTTCGGGAGTGACATAGAACACATGACCCGCCCCAGTGCCTACAGGAAGGTATTTGGCCAACCCGAGGGAAGCCGGATCCAGCCTCTTTTGGGGAATGATATTGCCGGGGAACGGCTTGCCGGTTTGAGGGTCGATAATTTGTGTGACTTTCCCGTTGGGATTGTTTGGATCGCTGGCATTCAGGTAGACCGAAAAATCGCCCCCCAATTCCTGCGCTGTCGGTATGAAGGACTGGGTCTGCGCGCCACTCCTGATCCGCGTCCCCTGATAACCGCCGAAGAAAAAAGTCCGATGCTGTCCGTGATGGAGAAAGGGGAGGATAACCGGCCCTCCGATTGTCCCGCCAAATTGATTCCTCTTGAGAGGATCCCTGAGTTGTGCGAATGCATTGCGGGCGTTGAAGACTGCGTTGCGGTTGTACTCGAACAGGTTACCGTGGAATTGGTTCGTTCCACTGCGGGTCACTACATTGACCAGCCCGCCCGAGTTTTCCCCATAACGGGCTGAGTAATTGCTGGTTTGCACGCTGAATTCCTGCAGTGCATCCGGAAACGGGAAGGGAATGTTCGTGTTGTAATACTCGTCCACATAGTTCGCGCCGTCGAGCAGATACATGGTCGAGTTGGTCCTTGATCCATTGATCGTGGGACTAACCGATCCGGGAAGCGACGATTGGCTCGTAATCAGCGTGGGAGTGGCATTCGAGGCGCCGGCCACTGTATTGATGAGCTGAGCGACTGAGCGTCCATTGAGAGGTAGCTCATTGATCGACTTTTGTCCGATGACTGTGTTCAAAGTCGGGGTGGAGACGTCCACTTGAGAGGCATTCGCATTGATCGTGACCTTTTGAGCCACCGCACCTACCGTGAGCTTCACATCGATAGTGGCGGCCTGATTTGCAAGTAGAGTAATTCCTTGTTGCACAAATGTTTCGAAGCCGGGCGCTTCAATCGTTATGCCGTACTGTGTCGGACGAAGAGAGGGGATGGTGTAGCGGCCATGGTCGTCGGTCGTGAAAGTGCGGGACAGCCCCGTTTCCGATTCCGTAATGGTCCCGTGAGCACTTGCAACGGTCGCGCCCGATGGATCGAAAACCTGTCCGGTGATGCTTCCCATCGCCTGGGCATACAGCGAGCCGGTCTGTCCCGCGAGAAAAACGAAAAGAGCAACTGCCTGGATGAATGCAAAGCGATGGGTAAACGCAAAATACCTGTTCATATGCCTCCTCAAGGGTGTTTCAAGACTCAAGCGCATTCGGGACGGTGCTGCTTCATAAGCAGGAACTTTCCCGCGATCTTGATCCATTCATTCAAAAAGTCGCGTTGGACAGGCTGGTCGAAATGTTCATACATTGCAATAGATTGAAAGCTGTCCGCCCGAATATCTATTCCAACCGATCAACAGGAGTCAAGAAGATAATTTCCAAGAGCCGACGATTTGCCGGAGCATGGCTGGAAGCCTTTCGCCCTGAATGCCGTCCTTGGGGAAAACGGGCAGTTCAGAGTTCCCAAATCTGCCCTTCAGGCCGCTACAGAGAAGGAGAAGAGCGAAGTAGAGAATCGTGCGGCGGACAAGCGTTGTAGAAACAGTAGTTTACACAGGAAACATCAACGTTAAAGCTAAACAGCTTGAGACCTGGACTTGAGACTCTGGCGAGGGAAAGGCGCGAGATGTAGAGTCGAAAGCGTCGGCTCGTGGGTCGGTCAGGAAGAGAGGACTGATGATTCGATTCTTAATGCGAGGCGTGGCGACGGCGGTCGTCGGATCGATGTGTGCTACGCCGGCTTTCGTTCGGGCGGGTAAGACGCTGCCGGAGGCCGTTCGGGGTGGACCCACTCGCTCCGTTCTTTTGCTCGATAAAGGTTGGCAGTTTTATGCCATGCCGGATTTCCAGGCGTGGCCAGCAGAGGCGAAAATCACTCCTGGCCAGATCAAAGAATTGACCTGTCCCGCGCCGGGAAAAGACTGGCGGCCGGTCCAGCTTCCCGACGACTACGTGGTCAGAGGCGAATTTTCTCCTGCGCCCAACAAATCAATGCTGGCAGGGGGCGCTGTCTGCCCGCTGGGAGGCCGCGAGTGCGAAATTGCGAACGGCGCGCCGCCACAGGGAAAGCCCGGCGCTCTCAACCGGCCTGGACGCAACGCGTACGCGGGACATGGATATCTGCCCGTCTACCCGGCGTGGTACCGGCGAAGCATCTTTATTTCCGCGACAACCAAAGGGAAGAGTGTCTGGCTCGATTTTGGCGGAGTGTATCGGGATGCCGCGATTTTCGTCAACGGGCAATTCATCGATCAGCATGCGAGCGGTTATACGGCGTTTCGCCTCAACATTACTTCCGCCATCAGATACGGGGAAAAAAACAGCATCGCGGTGTTCGTGGATCCGCGGTGGTTTGAAGGTTGGTGGTATGAAGGTGGCGGAATTTACCGGCACGTCCGGCTCATCATCACCGATCAGTTGCAGGTTGCGCCCTGGGGAACATTTGTCGATGCCCAGGCGCCTGGCCCAATCCATTACGGCTCACCGGCGGGAGACCGCGCCGCGGCCCAACTGACCATTCAAACCACGGTTCGCAATGACCATGCAACCAGCCGCAAGTTCACTCTGATATCGCAGGTTCTCGACTCGGCGGGGAAAGTGGCAGGTTCCAGTTCGCGTGGCGAGGAGCTTGCTTCCGGCCAGGAAGCAACGTTCAGCCAGCGGGTAGTCCTACGGGACGCGCTTCTCTGGTCCCTGGAACACCGCAATCTGTACAAGCTGGCAACCACCATTCGCGTCGGACCCACTGCAGTTGACCAGGAATTGACCACCTTCGGCGTCCGCACCATCCGATTTGATCCAAACCAGGGCTTCTTCCTCAACGGGAAGCACGTGGTAATTCGCGGAATGTGCGTGCACCAGGATTTTCCGGGGGTCGGCATTGCAGCGCCCGACAACCTCTGGGCGTGGCGCATTGAAAAGCTCCAGGCAATGGGAGCCAACGCATACCGCACCGCGCACAATCCGGTGGCCGAGGAATTTTACGAAGATGCCGACCGCATGGGCATGTTGGTGATGGACGAGAGCCGGCATTTGGGAGATACCTATTTCCCTAAAGCGGCTAAGGACACGCCCTACTCCGATCTCTCCGACGTCAAGGCAATGGTGCTCCAGCACCGCAATCATCCGTCCATCGTCATGTGGTCGCTGGCCAACGAAGAGGGCCAGGGCAGAACGCCGTACGGCGCCAAAATGTTCGCCGCAACGAAGGATGCCGTGAGAAAACTCGATCCTGGCCGCCCCACGACAGCCGCCATGAACGGAGGGTACACAAAGGAAGGATTTGCTTCTGTCGAAGACATTCTCGGCATGAATTACCACAACCCGGAGTTCGCCAGGGTGCACGCCGAATTTCCCGGTCTGATGATCTTCGGCAGCGAAGATGTCAATGCGAAAAGCTCGCGTGGTACGCGTGAGACGTCGCAATCTACTGGACTCTGCTCGGAATATGATTGCGGATCTTCTTTCGATTCCGGGCCATGGCGCTCCTGGGTCCCAGTGGAGAATTCCTTTGTGGCCGGCCAATTCGTTTGGACCGGCTTCGACTACCGTGGTGAGCCCAATCCTTTCAGTTGGCCGGCAGTAACGAGCCAGACAGGGATTATGGACCTTGCCGGATTTCCCAAACCGGTCTACTACTACTGGAAAGCCGCTTGGGAACGGAAGCCCTCGGTGTATATCTTCCCCGACTGGAATTTCCCGAAAACCGACATCGGCCGGAGCATTCGGGTTCGATCTTTTTCCAACTGCGATCGGATCGAGTTATTGCTCAATGGCAAGAGCCTGGGTACACGAAACATACTGCGGGATCAGTATCTGGATTGGCAGGTTCCGTACGCTCCAGGTACATTGACCGCGATTGGATATAACCAAGGAAAGGCGGCCGCGCGATACACGGTTCAGACTGCCGGTGTGCCCGCAGCTCTGCGGCTCATCGCGGAAGTCAGAAAGATCAAGGCCAATGGGGAAGCAATTGCGCCGGTTCGGGTGGAAGTGGTCGATACATTGGACCGCATCGTTTCCAATGCCGATCCTCTAATCGAGTTTTCGGTTTCTGGCGCCGGAACGCTGGCCGGTGTAGCGAACGGAAACCCGGCCAGTCACGAGCCCAATATCGCCAATCAGCGGCAGGCCTTTCGCGGTCTCGCGATGGTTCTGGTGAAGGCCGCGGACCGCCCCGGCGACATCACCATCCGGGCGCAAGCCAATGGACTGACGCCTGCCCGCATCGTGATTTCCACCTTGCCACAGGATGCGCTGGGCCAGCAGTCCGGACGATGATGCCAGAAGAATTTCACCATGCCATAGGCCGGCCGGATATTTTTGAACCAATTGCGGCGCTCCGATTTCGCGAACCTGGGGCACCCGTTTTGTGGCACTCGTTAGTCGAAAAACCGGCTGAGCAATTCCGCCGCGCGTCCGCGGAGACGGCGGGAGAGCGGTGGGCCGAGCGCTTCCCTACCCTTGCAATACTGGCAGACCGCAGTGCCGGCACACTCTTCGCACTCGGAGCGATCCGCATTCAGGTGGATGTTCTTTCCTGTGCCGTAGCATTTGGAACACTTGCCACTACCCGGATAGTCGTCGCAGTGCTCGCATCGTTCAGCACGCCCAAACATAGAAAGACCGCTGCTCTCTCATTTCCAACTCACGGCCAACTGCCAACGCAGTTGGCGTTCGGCTGTCTTGCGCAGAACCCGCTCAAACTCCTCGATCTCGCGCATCACCGCCAAAGTCTCAGTTCCCAGGGCGGAGGGCGATATCTTCAGATGGTCGAGCAGGGCGCAGATAGTAATCAGGCCATCTTGCGGCGAGAACCACTGTGGCGGAGGGAGAGTCTTGGCCCACTCGGGATCGCCGGCTCCCTCCTCGAGGAGGAGCGCCATGGAATTTTCATCCGCTGAAAAGAATTCCAAGAGTGGCTGAACTCCGATGCGCTGCGCCATCTTCTCCAGAGCATCTTCGTTGCGCGCCAGCGCTCTGCCGTTGACGAAGATATCGAAGCCCGGATCTTCTCCCTCGACGACGATGTACAAAGAGGCGCTCATCGCCTGAAGTTTACCGCAAATTCGCAATTCTGTTCTCGCGTAACCTGGCTTGTCGAGCGGCCGGTTACCCGATCTCTCAACGGCAATGCGCAAAGGAAAAAGGGCTGCATGGTGAACGCAGCCCCTTTGTTTTGCACTTTACTTTAGATCGAGGTCAGCGGCCACCGCCGCCCGGTCCGCGTCCGCCCCCGCCGCCTGGTCCACGCCCGCGGCTGCGGCTACGGCGGCGGCGCTGCCCGCCTGCTCCGGCGCCCGCTCCAGCGCCTTCCGCCCGCCGCGTCTCCGGCTGGCCTTCCGCCTGGCCCTCCGCGCGGTTGAAGTTAGGCTCGTCGTCCCCTTCGGCAAACGGCGCATTGTCGTCGAAGTCGTCGCCGCCCTCAATGGTGATGGTGCTGGCGTTGGAAAGCGGCTGACGCTCACCGTCGGGCTGGGTTCGAGGCGCGCGCGGCACATCTCCGTTGGCGGCGGGTTCCGCCGGCCGGGGAGCCCGGCCAGGCTCGGGAAGGCCGAGTTTTTCGCGCTGCTCCCTGAGCAGCGCCTTTCTGGAGAGCTTGATGCGGTTGCCCTCTATCCCCAGCACCTTTACCAGAACCTGATCGCCTTCGCGCAATTCGTCCTTGACATCCTTGACGCGATGCTCGGCAATTTCGCTGATGTGCAGCAGTCCGTCGGTTCCGGGAAAGATCTCGACAAAGGCGCCGAACTCGGCTAGGCGAACCACTTTGCCCAGATAGGTTTTGCCCGCCTCCGGCACCGCGGTCAGATTGCTGATCATCTCAAGGGCTTTTTTCAGCCCATCTTCATCGCTCGACGCGACATTGACGCGTCCCGTGTCATCAACATCGATCTTGACTCCGGTGGCTTCGATAATGCCGCGAATGGTCTTGCCTCCCGGTCCGATGAGGTCGCGAATCTTGTCGGTGGGAATCTGCAGCGTATGGATCTGCGGGGCAAACTTCGACCGCTCGGCGCTGGCGCTGCCGAGCACGGCATCCATCTTGTCCAGCAGAAACAAGCGTCCGTGGCGAGCTTGTTCCAGGGCTTCGCGCATGATCTGCCCGGTAATACCGCTGATCTTGATATCCATTTGCAGAGCGGTAATGCCTTCGCGTGTGCCCGCCACTTTGAAGTCCATATCGCCGTAGTGGTCTTCCGCTCCGGCAATGTCGGTCAGGATCGCATATTGATCGCCTTCCTTGACCAGCCCCATGGCAATGCCGGCGACGGCGGCTTTCAAGGGAATACCGGCCTGCATCAAGGCCAGGCTGGCGCCGCAAACGGTGGCCATCGAAGAGGACCCATTCGACTCCAGAATGTCGGAGACGACGCGCAAGGTATAGGGCGACTGGTCCTCGCCGGGCAGCACAGCGGAGATGGCGCGTTCGGCCAAAGCTCCATGACCGATTTCACGGCGGCCCACGCCAGTCATGCGGCCTACTTCGCCAACTGAGAACGGAGGGAAGTTGTAATGCAACATGAAGCGTTTCCGCTGCTCGCCCTGGAAGGACTCTAGCCGTTGCTGGTCGTCTGTGGTTCCCAGGGTTGCAGTAACCAAGGCCTGCGTCTCCCCACGGGTGAACAGGGCTGAGCCGTGGGTACGAGGCAGTACGCCGATTTCGATGGCAATCTCGCGAATCTCGTCGAACGCGCGCCGGTCCGGCCGCACGCGCTTGCTGGTTACCTGGTCGCGGAAGATCTTCTCGCGCAAAGCTTCAAGGTACTTCGACAGCTTCTTCTTGGCATCGGGGTCGCCTTCGGGAAGCTCTTTCGCCAGCTCGTCTTTGATCTGCTTGACCAGGGAGTGGCTTTCCGCTTTGGGATGGGCTCTGGTGTCCAGCGCATCTTCCAAGCGGGCGCCGGCTTTCGCTTCCAACGCATCGAAATATTCCTGATCGAAGCTGGACGGAGGGACTTCTCTCTTCTTCTTGCCCGCTTTGGCCACCAGTTCGTCGATGGCGGCACAGATTTTCTTGATCTCCTGATGACCGAATTCGATGGCGTCGACTACCAGGTCTTCGCTCACTCCCTGGGCGCCGCTCTCGATCATCACGATGCCGTCCCTGGTGGCGACGACGGTAATGTTGAGCTTGCTTTCAAGCCTTTCGGCGTAAGTCGGATTGACTTGAAACTCGCCGTTCACCACACCCACGCGCACCGCTCCGATGGGGCCGCCGAAAGGGATATCGGAAAGGGCGAGGGCTGCACCGGCCGCATTGATGCCCATGATATCGGGATCGTTCTCCTTGTCCGCGGACATGACCAGGGCGATCACCTGGGTCTCATTGCGAAAATTCTCCGGGAACATGGGGCGGATGGGGCGATCGATCTGGCGGGAGGTGAGGACTTCGCGCTCACTGGGACGTCCTTCGCGCTTGATAAATCCGCCGGGGATTCGGCCTCCGGCGTAGGTATACTCGCGATAATCCACCGTCAAGGGAAAGAAATCCAATCCTTCTTTAGGTTCGGGAGCGGCTACCGCGGTGGCCAGGACAACGGTGTCTCCCTGGGTTACCAGCGCCGCACCGGAGGCCTGCTTGGCCATACGGCCGGTTTCAAAGGTCAGATGCTTGCCGCCGGCAAGCTCGACAGTAACTTCTTGTTTCATAAATTCCTCATTTCAAAATTTTCGGAGCCGAGTCTGCAAGGGCAAAAGGTTCGGGAGGACGGCATATTCGTCGCATATCGGCATGTCGCTCAACCGGTTTGCCTCGGCTGTTACTTCCCGCGGGTTCTCGCGGTACTGCTTGAAGGAGAGAGCGCTTTTTAAGAAGTGACCGGGAACGGGAATGCGTTCCCCGCGAGTTCTGCGCTCGATTGCCGTGAACGCCACGGCTGCGCGAATCCTATCCGGGAAGCTCGACGACGAATGCCTCGATAGAGGCCCGGTACCGTCATTTCGCTCTCTTAAGTGAATATGCGTGGCTCGCTTGCTTATTTGCGGATGCCAAGCTTACCGATGACGTCCCGGTAGCGGTCGGAATTGTTGATCTTGAGATAGTCCAGCAGACGGCGGCGTTTGCTCACCAGCATCAACAGACCCCGCCGTGACGCGTGGTCCTTCTTGTGTAATTTGAAGTGCTCAGTCAGTTCGCCGATCCGTTCACTGAGAATCGCAATCTGCACTTCCGGGCTGCCCGTGTCACTCTCATGGGCGCGGAAGCGCGTAATAACCTCGGTTTTCTTTGCGGGTGCCAGCACAGCGGTGCGTTGCTCCTCTATATCCTTGTCGAGTCCACTCTCTAAGTGTCTGTCCAAGCGTAACATGGTCGGCAATTTTGCGTCCATTTGACAAGACGAGAGGAAAAGCAGATTCCCTGCGGGAATGACAGAAAGAAAAGCAAAGGCGAACACCCGGGTGACCCAGATCTCAATGTAAGACGTAGATCGCGGAGTCTCCCAGGGTCGCTAGAGGGGTCATCTTAGCCAGCGCCGGACCGAGTCCAGCCTGGTCGCTGGTCCGGACCGCCAAATATAGCGGAGAGCCAGGGAACGCAGCATGGGCTTGGCGAATTGCCTGTTCGAGCAATGGCGCCGAATCGATGCCGCGAACGATATGCCGCTTGGAATAATAGACGGGGTTGGAAAACAGCTCAGGCGAGAGCACGACCGCGTTGGACGGCGTTTCCCGCTCAACCAGCGCGGAAAAATCGCGAAACTCGGGTTTTGTGAACCGTTCCCGGACGTGAATCGCAGCTTGCAACGCACTATGAAATACCAGCAAGGGTAACACCAGAGCCATGACCCAAAGCGCCGCGCGCCATTCCCGCCGCTGCAGCAGCCAGGCAAAGACTTCATCCAGAGTAAGCCCGGCGGCGAAGGCCAGGAATGGCGCCGCCAGCACCAGAGTGAAGGCGTGTATGCCCATGTACTGGCGCATCACCACAGCCCATAGAATCCAAGGGAAGCAAAGCCCTCCAACGACCAGCAATCTTTTCTCATCCCGGCGAAGCGCCGGCTGCCGCCAGAATGCCAGAAAGAGACACCCGCCCAGCAGAACGAAGGGACCGAAATACCTCAGCAGGTTGCTGATCTGGTTGACGAATGAGGTTAGGGCGGAAAACTGGACTTTGTAGCCCACCTGGTCGACGATGCCGTGCAGCCGAACCACGGAGGGTGTTTTGAACGGCAGGCCCATGCGATAGCCGATGGTGGCCACCTGATCGGCGAAGAGCGCCGGATAACTCAGGATGTAATCGGCTTGGATGACGGCAAAGGTCAGCGCGGCGGCCGCAAGATACCAGGCGGCGAGTTTGATCTTGAACCGGTCGCGCATGTAGAACGCCGCCAACAGCAGTCCCAGGGGCATAAACAAGGGATCCCAGGAGGCCAGGACCATCAGCACGACGGAAATCACCCCTGCCGCCGCCCACAATTTGTGCCGCTTCCCCCTGGTAGATGCCACAGCGTAGAAGAGCACTGCGGCGACGGCGAACATCATGGCGAGAGGCGGCTGCACGATTACCCGTCCGCCATCGTAGATGGCAGGCGCGGTCAGATAGAAAAATCCCGCCAGCATGCCTACTCGCAGGTTGTAGAGAGTTCGGCCCAGCAGAACGAGGAGCGAGGCAGTAATCACGCTTATCAGCAAGACAACGATTCTGCCCGCCGCCTCCTTTTCCCCAAGGATCCGCATCGAGAAGGAAACAATCAGCGGCATCAGCGGAGGCCAGTGCAGGTATACGTCGGGATCGAGGCCCAGCGGCGGATTGTTCTGGACTGGAACAAAGTGCGTACGCCACGGCCCAAGCTCAAGGAAAGACCGGGCCTGGGTCATGAGGTTGGTGCTGGCCCAGTCATGAATATCGCCGTCCAGCGTCATGTTGAAGACGCGGCTATACAGGAAGATGAGCAACAGGGCGGCGAGAAGAAACCAGGCGCAGGCCACGCCGGAAAGCCAGCGGGACGAATGCCGCTCCACGACGGCGGTTTGTTGGGGGCCGGCTTCGCTGATCGGAATCCTGGTCGAGGTCCTGGTTTCGGTCATGGATTGGGCAATCATAAGTGGGCGGCACGGGAAAACCAAGTGCTCCACATCTTGCGCTCGCCTTACTCCATCATCACCGTCCGCTCGCCGCTGGGGCGGTTCTTACTCAAGAGGAAGGCTGTTGGAATCATCAGCACGGCGGCGACACCAAGCACAAAGTACACATCGACATAGGCGAGAACGTGAGCCTGGCTCTGAAGCTGGTTGTAGATTTGCCCTTGGGCCAGGCGCAGTGAATTGGACTGCCCGGCGCTGGTATCGAAGACACCGCGCAGGGTTTTGATTTGCTGCTGGTAGTTGCCGCTTGCGGGGTTGAGATATCTCGAAAGCTGATCCTGCCGTGATTGTCCCCGCTCAGTGACCATGGCGTTGGTGATGGATATTAGAATGCTCCCGCCGATATTTCGGACAAAATTGATCAGGCCGGCTACCTGATTGTTCTTCTCCGCCGGTATGCCGAAATAGGCGGCCGTGGTGACGGAGATAAACACCAAGGGAATCGCCACCACCTGGATGATGCGCAACCACGAGGCGAAAGCAAAGCTGATCAGCAGGTCGAGGTGGGTTGCTGTAAAAAAGTAGGAAATCGCAAAGATAGCGAAACCCAGGGCAATCAGATTCCGCGCCGGAAACCGGCTCACTGCTTGGCCGGCCAACGGCATTATGAGCAATAGAGCAAAGCCGCCACCGGAAAGGGAAAGACCAGCTACAGTCGCCGTATACCCCAGCTCCGTTTGTAAAAACTGAGGCTGCAGCACGGTAGTCGCATTCAGCAGCCCTCCGGTAAGAAGCATGAGAAAGGCGCATGCGGCGAAGTTCCTTTGCTGGAAGAGGCGCAAATCCATCAATGGCCGTTCCGCGCGAAACTCCCACACAATTAAGGCGATGAAGGAAACGATAAAGATGACGGCGAAGGCGACGATGAAATGCGATCCGAACCAATCCTTCTCTTCGCCTTTATCCAGCGTGATCTGCAATGTGCCCATGGCGATGATCAGCAGCGATAAACCGATGTAATCGATGCGGAAGAAATTCCTCCGGTCCGGCTTGTTGTATGGAGGATCTTCGACCAGGCGCTGGGTAAGAAAGAGCGCCAGAATCCCCACCGGGATGTTGATGTAGAAGATCCAGTGCCAGGAATAATTGTCGGTAATCCAACCGCCCAGAGTCGGACCGATCGAGGGAGCCAGGACGGCGACAATCCCATAGAGAGAAAAAGCCAGCCCACGCTTGCTGGGCTCGAAGGAATCGGCCATGATGGCCTGCGCCATGGGTTGCAAGCCGCCGCCGCCGATACCTTGAAAGACGCGGAAGATCAGCAGCAGCGACAGGGTGGGCGCTATTCCACAGAGAAAGAGCTCACCGTGAAGATCACGATGCAAAGCATGAAGAAGCGCTTGCGTCCGACGACGCTTGCCGCCCAGGCGCCCATGGGCAGCACGATCGCGTTGGCCACCAGGTAGGAGGTCAGGACCCATGTGCTCTGGTCGAAGCTGGCTCCCAGGCTGCCGGCGATGTGGGGCAGGGCGACGTTGGCGATGGATGTGTCCAGCACCTCCATGAACGCAGCCAGGGCCACGCTGGCGGCGATCACCCAGGGGTTTGCTTTCGGCTTCCACGAAGCCATCGCCTCGGCAGCCGCGGAATCCATGGTGGTGCTTGCTGCCATAATGTCGTCGCTCTCTCAGGGGTTAAACAGGCTGCGGGAAAGGGTCGAACAGAGTGCGAAAACAGTTCCCTCAGCGGCTAAAGCCGATTGAGTTTTGAAGCACTTATGGCACGACTGAAGTCGTGCCCTGATACAAAGCCAGGGTTTTTTCGCAGCCTGTGAAGTCGTGCCCTGATATAAAGCCATGGTTTTTCCGCGGCCTGTGAAGTCGTGCACCGATATAAGACCATACTTTTCCAGGCACTCAACCCGGTTGCTTTCAACTCGTCTCCAGATCGGAAGCTTTTCCGCTGCACCGTTCTGTATCCGGGCACGACTTCAGTCGTGCCGTAATGGACCGAAAATTCGATCGGCTTTAGCCGCTGAGGGAAAAAGGATTAGCCGGCGTGCGATTTGAGAAATTCGAGGGTTCGCCCGAAGGCCAAGAGCGCCGCCTGATCGTTGTAAGAACTGCGGGTATCGTTGTTGAAGGCGTGGCCCGCGCCGTCATAGCGATAGATCTTCACTTCGGGATGGGTTTTCTCGACCAGGTCTACATCCGCCTGCGGGATGTGCGAGTCTTCCCGTCCGAAGTGCAGCAGCACCGGCGCGCGCGGCTTCTCTTGGACAAACTTGGCGATTTGGCCGGGGTAATAGCACACCGCAGCGGCTGGGGTCAGCCGGGTTGCGGTCAACCAGGCCAGGGTTCCGCCCAAGCAAAAGCCTACCGTCATGGCTGCCTTTCCGGTCTGCTGCCTGGCATACGTCAACGCCGCGTCTATGTCTTTCAAGGCATCGTCAATGTTGAATTTTTGCATGAAAGACATAGCCTTTTGCATGTCCTCGCCCTGGTCGGTAAGCTCTACATCTCTCTCTATTCGATCAAAGATCGCCGGCGCTACGGAAAAGAAGCCGTTCCGCGCAAACTTATCCGCCACCGAGCGGATGTGCGCGTTCACCCCAAAAATCTCCTGTATCACTACCACCCCCGCCAAAGGATCTCCCTTCGGCTTGGCCACATACGCGTCCAATTGATAGCCGTCGCCTGCCGTAAGCTTGACTCGCTCGCTCATCGATTCTCCTCTTCACCGTGTGTCAGACGCACTTACGTTTGGATGCATCGTCCGCCAAGGCGATGCAATGAGTCAGGAAACAGCCACATCCGCGTTTAACGGTTGGACTGCGCTACCGCCCAATAGCTGGTTCTGGCCACTACGCGTGCGTTGTAGTCCTGCGTCAGGCGGACATCCAGAGTGTGCAGTCCGGGAGTATTGTCCGTGGGACGAAAGCTCAGGAGGTAGCGATTTCTTGCGTGCTTGGCCACTTCCTGGATGCGGTCTTCAAAGGCGCGCTCGGTGGTGAAGGGGGCATATTCTCCGCCGCTCATGACGGCGATTTCGCGAGCGGCATTTTTGCGTACCGCCTGGATGGCCATGAGCAATGGAGTCAGCAGATCACCCACGCCGGCGGACTGACCGCCGTTCTTCAGATCGTTAAGGAGCAGAGCCTTGGACGGCGAGAAGCTCACGCTCAAGACCAGAGTATTACTGCTGCCGATCTTCTCCACCAGTCCCTGGGGGTTCACGTGCCTGCTGCCGTGGTCGCGGGTCTCGCTGATCAGCAGCAGCACGCGGCGGTAATTTTGCGGCTGCTGCTCCAGCAGATTCACGGAATAGGCAACGGTGTCGAAGATCGCCGCCCCGCCGTCCCCCGGCTCAAGGCGCCTGAGCCCCTGGCCGATCAGGTTGGAGTCGCGGGTGAATCCGGCGACTGTCTGCGGCTTGGAGTCGAAGCTCACCAGCGCCGCCTCGCTCTGTCCATCGCCGAGAAAAAGATCGATCAAGGAGGACATGCGCTCGATCTTGCTGAATTCGAGCTCCGCCATGCGTCCCTTCTCGACCGCCAGGACGATGGCCACCGGTTCGCTGTCCAGGTCGTCATCGACATGCAAATCTTGGGGCACTCCGTTGTCGGTCAATTGAAAGTCCTTGGGGCCGAGTCCATAGAGGACTTCTCCTCCCTTCGGCTGCTCCACCAGGGTCGGCACTAAGACTTCCGATGTCTGGACATGAATGGTCGGCTCTGCCGCCTGCGCGGCGAAGGCCGGCGGCGAGAAAATAGCGAGCGGCAGAATCAACAGCAACCAACGGCCGATGGGGTTCAATGGCGAATCCGTGTGCGGGACTCAAAGTCATTTGTCCAGCTCAGAAAGCGGAGCAACTGCAGTTTCTCCCGCCATAGGAATTGGAAGAAGGCGCGCGCATCGATGGTTGCAGCGTTTCTGCCGGAGTAGGTTTCGATCCGCCACTTCAGATATTCGCTGCGCCAGGGCGTGAGCCGATGTCGCCGCGTCGCATTCCACAGAAAGCGGATGGCCGCCGTCATTCCACGATCCTCATGTTGAGTATATCGAGCCTATCCCGGGCGGCGAGCCGCATTCCCTACTCAGAGGCAGATCGCCGGCGCAGAAATCCTGCAGCCTGGACCACAATGACCGCGCCCGAGAGCAAGGCGAAGAGGACCACCCAAGGGAAGCGGCGTTTTTCGACCAACTGGAAGACAATGCCATGGATCACAGTCAATCCGAAGGCGGCATAAGTCCATCTCTGGAATGACTTCCACCGCCGGAGCCCTAATCCACGCAGCGAGGGGTCGTTCGATATGGCGAGCAGCATGCAGAAGAGAACCGCGGCGCCGAGTCCGGTGTAGTTGGCAAAGCCGAATGCGGTTTTCTGCAGCGTCAGAGGATGGAGCCGCGCGAAAAAGTACATCCACATGCGGCCGCGAAGGTGCACGGTGAGGCCTATGCCGGTGTGCAGAAGAGCAAGTATGCCGGCCCAGATGCCCATATCCCGGCGAAGATCGAAGCTGACCGGATTGGGATGCCGGCGCAAAATATTCCACGGCCCCAAGCAGAGGCAAGCAACCAGCAGCGCCAAGGCGGCATAAGCCGTGCTCATGCTCAAACGGTGGCGAAGGTCGGGCGGGGGCGTAGCCAGATAGGCAATCCACACCAGGAAGGACGCCGATGCCGCCAGGCTCAGATGCCGCCGGATGCGCCGTAACCAATATCTATTTTTACTTTTATCGAGAAGGAGGATGGTCATGCGCCGGGTGAGTCTCCATGAGTTTGCCATTTCGCGACGCGCTCATCATGCGCAGCATCTCAGGGCCGCCCGTCTTCAAGAACCGCCAGACCAGCAGCGCGGCTAGGATCAAGAATGCGATGTTCAGCCATGTAGTGTAATTCCAGCGGATGGCCTCTTCGATAATATGCAGGTTGCGCTCCTGCGGAATAAGATGCAACGCGCCGAATACGAATTCGACAATCAACGCGGCAGCGGACATTGAGAGATAGAAAACCACAAGCAGAAAGGCGCTGACTTTCCATCCATAATATTTGCGGTAGATATCCAGGATAGGCAGGATGATGAGGTCGGCAAAGAGGAAGGCGATCACGCCGCCAAAGCTTATTCCGCCATTCCACAGGATCGCCGCCAGCGGAACGTTGCCTACCGAGCAGACGAAAGAAACGATAGCCACCAGCGGGCCGAGAAACGGCCCCCAGAGTTTCGCCAGAAGCGGATGTCCGGCGAAGAAAAACCCCTGCCAGAAATGCTTGGGCACCCAGGCCGCAAGCGCGCCGGCGATCAGCAGGCCGCCGCCAATGTCGAGCCAGAGCGATGCCCAATCCATCACGAAGAAATGACTGATAGCCGTGCGTCCTTTGCTGGAGGTCATGCGCTGCCAGAGGGTTCCTTCATGCAATGACATATCCATTGCCGCATGGCCTTCCATCCGGCCCTGCCGCCCTTTGTCGGCCTGTTGCCGGGCCTCTTCAACCAACTTCGGAGTCAGGAATGCCTTGAAGAGTAGCACCAGAATGACGATCATCAGTGGACCGCCGGTGAACTCGGCGAGAGTGAACTGCCAGCCCATCAGGACGGCGAGCAGGATTCCCAACTCGAGAACCAGGTTGGTGGACGCGAACTGGAAAGCCATCGCTGCGGTAAAGTTCGCGCCCTTGCGGAACATCGATCGTGCCAGGGCGACGGCGGCATAGGAGCAGGAGGAGGAAGCCGCTCCCAGGCCGCAGGCAACCGCAATCGTTTTTGGGGAATCGTCGGGCAGCAGCCGGCTCATCTCTTCTTTGGAGACGACCGCTTGAATGACAGCCGACAACCCGAAGCCCAGGATGAGCGCCCATAGGATCTCCCATGCCATGGTGCCGGCCATTGAGAGTGCGCGAGCGATTGCCGTGAGCATAGTGTCCCTCCTGATTTCGTAGGTGCCGCTGAAGATACAAATCGAGGCCGGATTGATTGGTGGTCTCCCATCCTCTACTTGCTTTTTATCCCATGGCTTCCTTCAAACCTCTCTTGATAAGCCAGCGATTCATCGGATACGAGGTGAAATAGCCGAGCACCATTCCGATCTGCATCATGAACCAATATGCCGCCTGGTTGGGCTTGAGGTGAGGGTCGGGAAAGAAGACAAAGAACGTGAGGGCCATCCACGCGAAGAGTCCGATTTCAAAAGTCAAGATGGTGAGTGTGTCGGCTTTGACGGCGGCACGCAGGGCTTCCGCAGTTGAGAGGCTCCGCATGGGTTTGATAGTGAAGTACTGGAAAGCGATGCCCAGCAGCCAGGCCAGGAGCAAATCGCCGGCATACTCGGCATAGAGCGGCTTGCCGAGCAATGTCAAGCCCAAACCGAATATGGAGAACTCGGCGATGATGTCACCCAAAGTGCAACCTGCGCCGCAATGACTGGCCGAGACCGCCGTCTGCCGCCAGGAGGGATCATGCCGGGCTTGTTCTTTATGCTGCGCCATCTGTCCGGGCGACATGCGCTCAGGCGCATCGCGCGACATCCCTCGCCCCACGCGAAGGTAAACCCAGAGCGCCACGACACTGAAATAAAGCGCGGTCACCGGCCAGACTATATTCATAATCCACATCCTTTGCGGATGGCGCATTTCATCGATCAGGATGATCGCCGCGCAGACAAAGGCGGTCCACAGCGAAATCCAGGCGATTGCCTCCAGTACCTTCATCGAAGCCTCCTTGCGTCCTGCTGCTGCCGGGGTTCATCAGGTTGACGATCATAATTCATTTCGGAATCGAGACCTCCGTGTACGTGATCAGTACCAGAGCCGGAGTCCGAAGACGAAGCGGGGGTCGCTTGCAGCTTCTCGCGCCCGATGCGCATAGCTGGCCGTATTGCCATATTTCCCGTTGTAGGCAAATCCTATGTAGGGCGCGAATTTGCGGCTGATCTCGTAGCGCAAACGCAGTCCTGTATCTAATTCCGAGAGGCCCGATCCGATCTTCCGCGGAGCGTCGTCCTTACTGTAAAAGTTCAACTCCGCTTCCGGCTGCACGATCCATCGCTGGGTAATCAACAAATCGTAGGAGCCGGTCAAGCGGCCTGCAATATGACCGCCGTTGCGGATATAGAGAGTTGGCGCAAACTGAAAGAAATAAGGCGCGAGTCCCTCGATGCCTAGCGCGGCCCATGCGCGGCTGGGATCTGAATCCAAGTCTGCGCGTACCCCGGCTTGGGCGTCAAAGTACCGCATGTGCGGAATCGGACGATCGTAGAGCGCTTCGTGATCGCCGTCGCTAACTGTATTTTGGCCGTCGAATCCCTCCGACTTAAGCCAGAGGCGGTTCATGTCGGTTCCTATCCACCCCTCCCCATCCCATCGCAGTTGGTTGTCGGGGCCGTTGGTGCGGCCTTCGAACTGGTCAAACAGAAAGTGAGCGAAGACCTGGTTGTCCATAACGGGCGGTTTGAGACCGGGCAACGTGGCAGTTACCTTGTCAGCCGGTTGTGGCGCCGACGCCTGTGCGCATGCCGTAGATACGTAGAAAGAAGACAGCAGCCCAACCATGATAAATCCGCAGATATGGAAGGCATGACAAGCTCTCATGACACCACCACTGTGCGGAACATTCCCGCTTCCATGTGATAGAGCAGATGACAGTGATAGGCCCAATGACCGGGTGTATCCGCGCTTACCAGATAGCTCACCCGCTCGGCCGGCTTCACGACAATGGTCTGTTTGTAGGGGTTGAACTCTCCATGGCCGTTCTCTAGCTCACTCCACAAGCCATGAAGGTGAATCGGATGTTCCATCATAGTGTCGTTGATAAGCACGAATCGCACCCGCTCACCGAGCTTCAATTCGATCGGTTCGGCGCTGGAAAACTTCTGACCGTTGAACCCCCAGATATAGCGTTCCATGTTTCCTGAGAGATGGAGTTCGATTTCACGAGTAGGCGGCCTGCCGTCCACTCCACGGTAGCGGGCGCGAAGGTCGGAATAGGCCAGCACACGCCTGCCGTTGCCACTGAGTCCCGCTCCGGGATCGTTCAGCCGCTCGCTGACGTGCATGGGCAAACTATTCAGTTGCGGCCCTATGCGCATACGCACGGGCTTGGATGGCTGGAGGCTGCCTTCGGCATTCGGTATCTCCTCCATGATCGGCCTGGTGTTCGGACCCGGTTGAGGAAAGGGTGTTGTTCCTGTACCGCTCGCGAGGCTGTATCTCGCGCCGCGGAATCCCATGTGCATGCCTGCGGCGGTCTGATGGCTCATGTCCATCCCGTCTATGCCGGACATGTTCGTATGGGCCATTTTGCCCATGCCCATGTCCACCATTGTGCGCATGGGGCGCGGGTCCATCGCAGGAACCGCGGCCCTCATCCCCATCCGGGGAGCGAGTGTGCCGCGCGCGTAGCCGCTGCGATCTTCCGCCTGGGCAAAGATAGTGCAGGCGGCATTCCCTTTCGGCTGCACGATCACGTCGTAGGTTTCGGCCACTCCAATGCGGAATTCATCCACCGTGACCGGCTCAATGTCGTTGCCGTCGGCCTGCACTACCGTCATCTGCAGATTGGGCACGCGCACATCGAAAAACGTCATAGATGAGCCGTTGATGAAGCGGAGACGGACCCGCTCGCCGGGTTGAAACACTCCGGTCCAGTTGCCGTCCGGAGCATTTCCGTTCAGCAGGTAGGTGTAGGTTGCAGCGGATACGTCGGAGATGTCCGTTGGACTCATATTCATCCGCGCCCAAGTGAGGCGCTCTGAGATTGTTCGCCTGAGACCCTTCTCTTTCGCCTCGGAGAAGAAGCTGGGCACTGTGAGGCGATGGTAGTTGTAGTAGTCGCTCTGCTGTTTCAGATTGCTGAAGATAACTTCAGGGTTTGTATCCGTCCAATCGGAGAGAAAAACCACGTATTCCCGTTCAAATTCGATAGCATCCTTTTGCCGTGGCTCCACGATGAGCGCGCCGATCAATCCGGTCTGTTCTTGAAAGCGGCTATGGCTGTGATACCAGTAGGTGCCGTTCTGGACTACGGGTATGCGGTAGTGGAAGGTCTGGCCGGGCGCGATGCCGGGAAAGTTCAAGCCGGGAACGCCGTCCATATTCGCGGGCAGCCGGATGGCATGCCAGTGGATCGAGGTTGGCACCTTCAGGCGATTAGTCACCGCCAAAGTGACCATATCGCCTTCCCGCCAGCGCAGTGTCGGTCCGGGCACGGAGCCATTGACCGCAGTGGCTAGGGAACGGCGTCCGGTAAAGTTCACCGGGAGTGAATCGATGGTTAGCTCAAAGTGCTTTCCTGTGAGAGTTGCGGGCGTATGCGGCGATGCCTCGCCGAAGGCGCGCCATCCGCTCCAATCGAGCGCCGCGGCTGTTGCGCCTGCGGCTAATCCCTGCACCAAGCGACGGCGGCTGATAGCCGTCTTTTTTTCTCTGAACATAACTTCTCCCCAGTTGCGTTGGATCAGTTACGGAACCGAGGTCCAGATCTGTGGAATCCCAGGTCCCAGAATCGGGACCCTTCGACAAGCTCAGGACAGGCTCTGGGGCATCCGCCGTATGTACAACAACAAGCGGCAGTGGGACTAGACGCGAAGTTTGCTGATCAAGGGGTCGTAGGGGCCGTAATCGGGCGGAGAGGCGCTTGGCCGGTAACGCTGGAAGGATGAAACTTTCGATTGCGCCGGGAGATGAATTGCTAAAGGAAAAATGGGCGTGGAGGTGGCCGATAGCGGCGGCTGGGCGGAGCCTCGCGGCTCAACCAGGATATTGCCGAGATGGCAGGCGCGCCCATGCACGAGGGGCTGGAGAAAGCGCGATGCACTGAATTCATGCAGCAAGCCTGCTCCATGTCACAGGACACTCTGCAAGCGACCGACCATGAGGGCACTACCAGCAGAAGAACCACTAATAGCACCGCCGGCGGACGCATGAATCGGATCATAGACTTCGACTTCATCACTCGTACTTTACGGCTCGAGCATGCGTTCGATCAGCTTGCCGGCGACATCGGAAGCAGATACATCATAGGATCCATCGGCGATGGCCTTGCGTATGCGCGCTATCTTCCTCGAACGGCTGGGCGCGGGGCGCGGGGCCACTGTTTTGACGGGCGCTGTTTTACGCGAATCGCCGGATTGACTGGGCACGCGATCAAGTTCCATATGCCGCCGCTCAACAGGCTGCTCGAAGCACTCAATAACCTCTACAGGGTAGCATCATAAGAACACGTTTTGGGCACCTTTGTAATACAACCGACTCACCGCTTTTGGCTTTTGCCTTCGCGGCTCGTTTGCCGGCCGGCCAAGTCGGCCAGCCGGGAGCGAAGATGCAGCACCGCCGCGGCATGGAGCTGAGAAACGCGGGACTCGACGACTCCCAGGATGAGGCCAATCTCTTTCATCGTCAGCTCCTCATAGTAGTACAAGGTCATGACCAGGCGCTCGCGCCCGGGAAGGCCGCCGACCGCGTCCGCCAGCCTCTGCCGCATTTCCCCATGCAGGCAGCGAAAAAGAGGATCGTCTTCGGGCCGGTTGGGTAAATAGGCCAGCTCCTCTTCCCCCGAATCTTCCATCCGCTCGGAGTGCAGGGTTCCAATCTCCAGGCCCCTGAGCCTCGCCGAGCAGATTCTGATACTCGGCTAAGCTCATTGCCAGATCCTTTGCGATCTCCGTCTCGTTGGGGGCCCGTCCAAGCCGGCTCGTAAGCGTCTGGATAGACTGCTCGACTGCCCTACCTTTGCGGCGCAGCTCGCGCGGACTCCAATCCAGAGTACGCAAACTATCCAAAATCGCACCGCGGATGCGGAACTGGGCATAGCTGCGGAACTGGACTTGTTTCGCCGGATCAAATTTGCTGAAGGCGTCCATCAGCCCCACCACGCCGGCACTGAACAGATCCTCAATCGAGACATGCTGGGGGAGCCGCTCGTGAATGCGCCGGGCAATGAAGCGCACGATCGGCAGGTGGTCGATCATGAGCTGCTCCTGCTCCGCGCTCAGGGTGCGGGCCTTTTGCGGGTGGGCGGCTTTGGACAGTCCCGCACCGCTACTCCCATTCTCCGGGACCGGCAGTACCAAGGACGAAATGGATTGCGGCAGAAGGCTCACTTGCCGCTGCCTTTTTTGAACTCGTCGAATTTCCTGCATGCTTACCATCCAAGGTAGAAATCATTCGTAAATCGAAGCTCGGCGGCCACCAGTGTTGCTGAAAATAGCCGCGAAACGGTACACGCCGGATGACCCACATGCTGCCTCACGGTACTTCCTCACCGTGTCCTGCTTGCGTGTATGCTCACGATTGTTCTGCGGCTGCCGATATCAAAAGGAGCAATCCGGTTTTTAACGCAACCATGCAAGTTGCCTAATTTATCGGCATTCTCCCGCTGAACCCGACTTGTGTCGCAAATTCGGTCTCGACTGCTGAACATCTTTGAGCGTCCGTGCATCTCTACGGTGCCTCACCGTGTAATCCGGCAACAAGACACATTCGAGTTAAATCTGGAGGGCTGTCTCGAACTGGGACACCGTGCCCAAAATGGAACAGAAGGGCAGAAGCAGATTTTCTTCGGGAATGACAGAAGGAAAGGCGGTACCTCAACCGCACCTCGATGTATTCAAACCCGGCGAAGGCTGGTTTGGCCGTTACGCTTGATTTGTCATCTCGACCGGAGTGTTGAATGGGCCTGCGGGGCCACCCAAGGGATGAAAATCGGTTGAGGAAAACTCGGTTGGCAATTACATCTTCCTTTGTCATCTCGACCGGAGCGAAGCGCAGTGGAGAGATCTGCGGTTTCCCACATCTGGCGCAAAGAGCGCGCCAGATATGGGGCACCCTCGATTGGTCGCCGTTTTGGAGCCACACTTCCAGCAGATCTATGGTGCCCCATCCTTGCGTAGCAAGGGTGGGAGACCACAACCGCTGGCAGAGGAGGCTTCCCGGGATGATTTTCGATTGAGCGAAGCGCAGTGGAAAGATCTGCGGTTTCCCACATCTGAGTGAGACTAAAGCGGAGTAACGGGGATCCACGGTGACACACGCAAACCACAGATCTCTCCACTGCGCTTCGCTCCGGTCGAGATGACAAAGTAGGTGGGGTTGTGGATCAAGCCTTCGCAGTCCCATGCCATATCCAGCCTGTGACCCGTCTTTTATTCCCTTAGGTTCCCCTTGAAATCTTAGGGTAGTTGTGCCACACTTCCCTAGAAACCTAAGGGGGCATCCGTTGGAAAAGCCGGAGCTTGACCTGGTCCGCGGCACGCTGGACCTGCTTATTCTGAAGACCCTGACCTGGGACCCGCTGCACGGCTATGCAATCGCAAGCGCGATCCGGCGGCAGACCGACCAGGCGCTGCTGGTCGAAGAAGGCGCGCTTTATCCGGCTCTCTACAGGATGGAATCCAAGGGATGGATCGAGGCGGAGTGGGGCCTCTCTGAAAATAACCGCCGCGCCAAATATTACCGGCTCACGGCCGAAGGACGCCGCCATCTTCGCGGGCAAGTAAAAACCTGGAAAGCCTATGCCGATGCCGTGGCTAAGGTGCTGCAGGCGACCCAACTGCCTGCGCCTGAGGGTTCATAATGGCGCACACTCCTTTATGGCGGCGCTATCTCTGCTTTTTTGGCGCCGACGTGCGCGCGGATGTGGAAGAGGAGCTGCGCTTCCACATCGATACCAAGATCGATGAACTGGTTGCGCAGGGCTGGACCAGTGAGGCAGCGCGCGAAGAGGCGCGGAGGCAGTTCGGAGACGCGAGCGAAGTACGCCAGATCTGCGAGCGGCTGGGAGAAGAGAAGGAGCAGCGCAGAAGAAAAGCGGAGTACTTCGCGGGATGGCGCCAGGACATTATCTACGGCTTAAGGCAACTGCGCCATCGTTGGGTCACGACTCTGCTGGCTGCGCTCACGCTAGGGATAGGAATAGGCGCCGTAGCGGCGGTGTTCAGCTTGCTAGACGCTGTTGTGTTGCGGCCGCTTCCCTTCCCCGATCCGGACCGGATCGTCACCGTCTGGTCGACGCGGGACGGTCATGACGATATGGTCACACCGCGCAATTTCGATAGCTGGCGGCGCGGGGCCCGCTCGTTCACCCAATTGGCGGCTTTGGGGCGAAGTACCTTCACGCTTTCCCAGGGAGGCAGCGCCAGCCAGATTCCGGGCGGTGAGGCGACCTCCGATTTCTTCTCGATATTCGGTGTGTCGCCATTGTTTGGCCGCACATTCACCAGTGGCGAGAACCGTCCGCCGCGCCTCCATCTGGTGGTGTTAAGCCATCGCCTTTGGCAGGAGCGGTTTCAAAGCGATCGAGGAATACTTGGGCGGCAGATTCGCCTTAACCGCGAAGCCTATACGGTGATAGGCGTGATGCCGGCACGCTTCGATCTGCGCTCCGACGGAGAGCAGCTTTGGATTCCTCTGGCCATCAGCGGCGATGAAATGAACTGGACGGGCGGAGTGCTCTACGTCTTCGGACGCTTGCAGCCCCATCGGACACTTAGACAAGCACAAGCCGAGATGGCGGTTATGGCGCACCTCCTTGAGGCTCGCTATCCCGGGATGAATCGAGGGCGGGGCATTCGCGTCCGCGAGTTTGCATCGGAGTTGATAGGCGGCTATCGCCAGCAGCTTTTGATCCTGCTGGCGGCGGTCGGCTCCGTCCTATTGATCGCATGCGCCAACGTTGCGCTGCTGTTGCTGGCCCGCGGAGCCGGGCGCAGCCGCGAGCTGACCATCCGCGCCGCTTTAGGGGCGACTCGTTCTCGTATTATCCGCCAGCTCCTCAGCGAAACTCTTCTCCTGGCGCTCTGCGGAGCGGCCCTGGGTCTAGTACTGGCAGAAGGCTCCGTGCGCATCGCGAAGCTGGTGGGGGCCTCCGTCGTGCCCCGGCTTGGCGAGGCGAAGATCGACACCCCGGTTCTGCTAGTTGTCTTCGGGCTAGCCATTGCCTGCACCCTGTTATGTGGAACCTTGCCGGCCATGCGGGCGACGCGCCTGGACCTGCAGAGGGCACTGGGGCAAGCCGGACGCAGCGCTACCGGGCTCGCGCGGGATCGCGCGAGGAACGCATATATCGCGGCTGAAGTGGGCCTGGCGCTGGTGCTGCTGGTCGCGGCCGGGCTGCTGATACGAACAGCCATCGCAGCCCAGAACGTGCATCCCGGGTTTGCCCCCGATCGCCTGGTTGCGGGGCGGACGGCACTGCCCTTGACCGACTACAAAACCGCCGATCAAATTGTGGGCGCCTATCAGCGCATTGTCGAGGCGCTGGCGGAAGAGCCCGGCGTGCGTTCTGCCGCGCTCATCTCCAAGATTCCGCTGGGCGCGAGCGCCCTGGGACTGATGCTGAAGCCGACAGCGGTTATCCCGCCGTTGAAAGATGAACTCTCGACCGAGCTCGAGTATGTAAGCCCGGGATATTTCGCCACCATGGGAATACGGCTGCTTCAGGGACGGGAGTTCAGTTCGCACGATCGGGCCGGGTCGGCGCAAGTGGCGCTCATCAACCAAACGCTCGCGCGGCGGCTTTGGCCGAGCCGAGATGCGGTGGGCCAACTCTTACGCATTCCCGATTTCGATAGCGGCTCGGCCGACTGGACGGTTGTGGGAGTGGTGGCGGATGCGCACGACGACGGCCTGATGGAGCCGCCGCCAGCGGTTCTCTATGTGCCCTTCGCTCAGGTGCCGATTGACGCTTGGCATTGGACCGATCAGTCGCTCTATCTCGCTGCCAGAACCCGGACGGACGCGCTTGCCGGTTCGGAGATACTGCAATCGGCGCTCAGAAAGACCGATCCCGAGCTGCCGCTGGGCGATGTCCGCACCATGAACCAGAGACTCGCGCAATCCATCTCCGCGGCTCGCTTTTACACCCTCCTGTTGACCCTTCTGGGTCTCTGCGGGCTGGTTCTTACCGGAGCCGGAATTTACGGCGTAGTTGCCTATTTTGTCGATCGCCAACGGGCCGAGATCGGTATCCGCATGGCATTGGGAGCAACACGCGCGGCCGTTCTGCTGCTGGTTGTGCGGCAGGGGATGCGCCCGGTCCTTGCCGGGGTGGGCTTCGGGCTCTTAGTCTCGCTGATCACTTCCCGGGCGCTGGCGTCTCAACTCTATGGGGTTGGCTCCATGGACCCGCTCACCTTTGCTGCCGTGGCTTGCGTGCTGCTGGCAGTCGCGGTCCTTGCCTGCTATGTGCCGGCACGCCAGGCGGCACGGGTCGATCCTGTAATTGCGCTACGCAGCGAATAGCTCGCTTAGCGGTTAAAGAGGCTGGGGAAAAAGGTCTGCAGGAGGGTTTTGGTGGAAGCCCCCTGCTTTAGCAGGGGGGAAGCTGGACTTCAGTCCAGCGGAAAGCGGTTGATCTTAAGATGGGCTTTTAGCCATGGATTTTTACCCGTGCCAGCGCTAAAGCGCATCATCTTCAGAGTCGAACTTCCAGGAGCGCTCAAGCGCTCCTACCCCCGCATAAATGCGGGGGCTTCCACCCTGCGGAGGTTTGTGGCTTCCGCTAGCGTTTCATTTTCAGTGCGGCGGCATCGAAGGTGGTCACCTGGGCGGCCATCAGGCCGTCCTTGGTCTCGTAGGCATCGGCTCCGCGGTAAGGCTCGGCCAGAAACGGGGCATCCGCCCGCCACTGTACATTGATTACATCGCCAACAGCAAAGGTATGCTCGGCGGTGATCTTCAATCCGCAGGTCCCCCCCTCTTTTGGCGGCTTTACGATCTTGGCGAACATTTCTCCGACAGCCTTGCGGCCGCGCACGACCACTCCATTGGGTGCGAAGAATTCGACATTGTCAGGAAACTGCGCCATCAGGCGCTTCCAGTCGCAAGCGCTAAAAGCGGCCATGTGTTCCGCTACTACCTGCTCCGGGGTATTCCGGCGGACCTGTTTGGGCAATGTTTGAGCCAATCCGCAGCTCGCAGACACTACGCCCGCGAGCGCGAGGGACATTTGGGCGGCTCTGAGCCGCGCGCCAAAAAAGTTGGGTGAAATCATGGGGCGATTATAGCTTTGCCGCCACGCGCAACCGCGGCCGGGTTCCGGGCGATCGGGCGCCAAGCATTGTTTACCCCATCAAAGAACGCCCGGCGAGGAAAGCAACTTTGCCGGGACGGCAAGCTTCGTCTTTTAGGCCGCTCGATTTTTCTCTGGGCGTCTTCAACACTTTTTTCCTAAATTATTGAGAACAAACTCACCCCGGCTGGGACGAAATGCCAGTTACAGTTGTTATCCGGAGCATGAGGAGAGTAGTCCAGGGAAAGGAAACTATGTGCAACACATGGGAAGAAATAATCTTGTACAAAAAAATGTGCAAAGGTCTTGGCTTTGCAGGAAGAGATAGGTTATCTTGGCCGTCACCTTAGAATGAGGCAACAGACAGCAGGTAATTCGTTCGACGGATTGAGACAAAACTTCTGAAATCGCGGTTTCGAGGTTCACACCGGGCCACTTTCCCCTAAGTATCGGCTCATGCCGTAGCTGGGCAGGAGTCGCCAAAAAGTCTCGAAGTCTCCAAAGGGGCGTTCGCCATGAAGTATCCTCTTTGCCCGCAAGCCCGTATTTTGGCGGTTTTGCTTTGTCTGGGTCTCGGTTCTTGCGCCTTTGCAGGAGACGCGTCTCTCACCGCTTCCCCGGCACCCGGCCGGCCGGGTAGAACAACTTCCAAGCCGCAAGCGCCGGAGACTCTCGCTTTAGAAAGCGTGACGATTCCCGGCCCTCTGCATTCCTTCTTACGCATGGCTGGAATCAGCCAAAATACTCCTCCGGACCGGGTGCTGGCTTTTTTTGCTCATAATGTCTATACCTTCGGCTACCAGAGCGGCAGGGAGACTGAGTTTCTCCTCCTGGTGGACCGTTACCTGCATCAGGCAAGGGAGTTACAGGCGCTGGCCGGAGCCAACGAAACCATTCGCGTGGCTAACTGCGACAGCGCAGGACCATTGCTTCAGATCCTGGGTTACCGGCTGAGAGAAGGTTGCGGAAGAAAAAGCGCCTCATTGGCTACCGCCGAGCCGGAGAGGGCCTTTCTTACTATCGATTCCGGCTTCCCTCTCATGGATCTCGAAGAGGCGCTCCAGAAAGACATCCCGTTCAGCTATGCCTATCACAGTTCCAAGGTTCCATTGCTTTTCAATGGAAGCGATTGGATGAACTTGAACATGGCGAAGAGCGCGAACCAGCCGGATGTCACGGAAGTTTTCCTGCACCAGCCCAGCTTGGCCCGTCTGTACTGGGGAATGGCTCAAATTGACGCCGCCACTGCGGTTAGCTTGAAACAATCTCCGGGATTAGGGAGATTGCTTCCGGTGGCCGATGCTCTTGATTTCTACGGAAGCCAGATTTGTATCCGGTCGGGACGTGTGGCCGTGCCCGGCGGGGCCGCCGGAGAGGCGGGCTGGAAGCAATTGGTGGGAGCGAGTCCAGCGTCGCCCGGAGACTTCGTAGCCCGCCTGCTGGCAAAGGACGGAGGATGGCTGAGCGCGTACTTCGACGCTCTGTCGCGCGTGCGGCAAAGTCAGCAGGCGCACTTCACCGACCCCTCGCGGCTCAAGCAGCTCTACTCGGCGTTTCACTCGCCGAACACTCATAGCAGCGCCGCCGAGTCCTCCCTTCGGCCTGCCCCGGCGCTCCTGGTTCTGGTGACCCGCCTGCAGTGGGACGCCAATGGCGAACCGCGCATCCCGGGAAATCTGCAGACCTGGAAGGAAATCCTTCGCCAAAAAACCGATCTCAAGGTTGTTCATGAATGGGGCAGACATGACGGTCACTGGAACCGTCCGGAGCAGCTCCTGGAAGCAATGTTCGCCTTTTCGCGATTGCAAACGGATACAGGTCCGCTGCAAGCCTATCTCACGCTTTCGGAATTGGACAGCAGACGGCCTGCCGACAGGCAACTCTCCCCGGAGACGGTTCTCCTGCTGGCTCGCAACTTTCCAGATATCGGCAGTTGGTATCCGACCTTTGCCGAGTTTCCCGATTTAAGCGACTCGTCGATTACCAGCTTCGTCCACGCGACGGGCGCCATCGATGGCATCCGTAACCATATCCTGCGCGGAAACGCCCTGGGAATTCTTCAAGCGAATATCGGAATATGGCAGATCCTCGCCCGCCAGGGGGAAATTCCCAACGGCCAACTGAACGATTCATGGCAGAAAGCTATTCAGCCCTTCTTCGGGATTTCCTCCTCTGTCCAGCTTCTCACTGCTGGCCGAAGCTCGTTAGGAGCAGTTTTGCAGGCAGCGACTGGGAAGCCGGACTGCACTCAGGATGAACTCGTCGATCTGCTCGCGGGCCCTCAGCAGCAGACCCCTGAAGGCCGGATGGTCCATCAGCAACTAGCCAATAAACTGCGGCTGGTTCTGTACAGCCAGCGATTAGTCTCTCTGGACACTTTATTCACCCTGGACACCGGTTTAACCAAGATGGCGCACGGAGCGCACCTAGGCAATCAATTGACGCCACTGGCAGGGCAGCTTCGGGAGTTCGAGATGCCCCGTCCGATCTTTACTAATTCCGAAAAGACACGATGGGCTCCAGGGGTCTATGACAACCGGCATACCGAATTGCAGCTGCGGACGGATTTGACCAGGGTCATCAAGGCGCCCGGCTCACCCGCGCAGCTTGAGGATGCCCGCGGCCAACTTACCCCATTTCTCAGGGACACGCTTGTGGGTTTGAATTATGCCTACTATGAGCCGCCGGGCTCGCAAATTCTGCAGAGCAACTCGCTGTTTGTTCGCTCGCACGATTTTGCGGGAGAAACATTTGTCGGGGACGAACAACCTTGGCAGGCGCCTCAGTTATTCAACGCCGGTTCACCGGCTGGCGGCGGAGCCTATCTGGCCGGGTCCCTGGCCGACTTGCCTTTCGCGCTGGCCACGGCGGAACAGGATTTCATCGCTCCGGAAAATGTCCAGGCGTTGATATGGAAATCGCTGGTGCCGGACCTCCTGGTCAGCTCCATCCTGCCCCGCTGGTGGAACGTGAGCCGCAACGAGCTTCATGCCGTGACGCTTTACCAACGCTCCGGCGAAGAACTTATAACTGCGGCGGCGGAGAACCAGGAGCTTCGGGTCAAGGTAGTCAGCATTCTTTCCGATCGGATGGATCCGCAAGAGCTGGGAAGGGTGGAGCAGGGGCTTAGCACTGGACAGGCAGCCGCCGTACTTCCTCGAATGCTCCCCGCGGATACCTTCTATCTGGCGGCTGAATTTCGCAGGAAATACCCTGCGGAGGCGGCGTCTTATGGTCCGGCATGCCGGGAATTGGACGACCTCAACCGGCGGTATCCGGCGGAAGTCAGCCGGGAGCGCTTATCGAAAGACTTTGGCGTGCCGCATCCGATATTGGCTCAGAGTTACGGCCGCGAGCTTCTCAGTGTAAAGCCATTTCCGCCTTTTGGGGGCAATTCCAGCCGCCTCTTCGCCGAATCCTGGGATTCGAGCAATTTGTATTGGGCCCGCCTGGCGGATGAGATGGGCTATTCACCGGTGATGCTCAATAGCCTGGTTCCCGAATTAACCAAACACATGGTGGCAAAGATTTTCGCTAACGACTTCGAGGATTGGCAGGCAATGCTCCAAGCCATGCAACAGACAGGGGCGGAGTTTCGCGCGGGAAAGATCGCGCCGCCTGCTACTACAGAAACGACTTACTTGCGTTAGGCATTTGGGTGCAGCCGCTCCCCCTGCCGGGTTCCCGTTGTGAAGCAGAAGCAATCTCAAGCACTCCGAGCTAGCTGGTGAGAGACGAGGCGGGCTCAACAGGAAGGTTATGGCGACCAGATATTTTCTACTCTCCTGGTTATTTCTGGGTCTCTTCTCTAGCTCTGGAAGCTTAGCAGCGGCCCAGGACGACGAGTTGCACATTCGCGTGAATGTCAACCTGGTGCAATTGGACGTAGCGGTGACGGACAAGAAAGGCAACTATATTACCGGCCTGCGCCCGCAGGACTTCGCGATTACCGAGGACAAAATCCCGGAAAAAGCCGCCTTTTTCGGAGAAGGCAATGAACCGGCGCGCAGCTTGGATCAAATTGCTCCGTCTCCCGCGCAGGCTTCGCCCGGCGCCAAGCCCATGGTGCATTCCATCGCGCAGCCGGTTAACTCCTTCCGGCCGCCCGCCGCAGCCGACCCGGCTCCGACGCTCGGCACGCTGACCGCCGGCGCCAATGTATTCATCCTTTTCGATACCAGCAACTACATGTACCGGGGCTTTGCCTTCGCGCAGGACGCCATCGCCGATTTCGTCCGCTCCTTAGAGAGCGCAAGCAAGCTGGCTTTTTATTCTTATAGCCGCGACCTTTCACGCGCCGCCCCGCTGACCTCCGATCGGGCGAAGGTTTTGCGCGGTGTGCGCACTACGGTAGCCGGAGACGATGCCGCGCTCTATAACTCCCTGCTGTTGACGGTTAGGGACGCGGCTCCGCATACCGGACGAAAGGTTATCGTGGTTTTCTCAAACGGCCCGGACAACGCCAGCGTTGTGCCTCCGGAAGATGTAGCTGAGCTGGCTCAATCGACGGGAACGGTCATTTATATGATCAGCACCCGTGAAGCCCAGATAGAGCCGATCTCCTCTGCCGTATTTGAGCGCATGAGCAAGGCGACGGGCGGAAAAGCCTACTTCGCCAAAACCTGGAGAGACGAAGCACGGGCATTTGCCTCGATCCGCAATGACCTGGCCCACCTCTATACGCTGAGTTATTACCCGCAGCCCAATTCTAACCAGGGCTGGCGCACGATCCGGGTGAAACTGGTGGGCGACAAGATGAAAAAATACCATGTACGGACCAGGAATGGCTATCGTATCCAGCAGGCCTTGGTGTCCGCATCCACAACTGTTCCGCAATGAGCCCATGGCCCCGAGGCTCGCGAAGCTAGGCTGGAGCTTTTCTCTGCACTAGCGGAATCCGTGGAATCCCAGGTCCCAGAAATCAGGACCTGGGGCACCCGGCCTCTCATCTCAACAAATCTAGGTGCCCCACATCTGACGCGTTCTCTGCGTCAGATGTGGGATTCCACGAATCTCGATGGAGAAAGTTCTAATCACGCCGGCGGCGCCAAGAATTGCTGTAGCTCGGAAAAAAGACCCAGGCTTCGCGGGTGCGTATCCCGCTGCGGAGGTTTGTGGTTTGCCATATCTGGCGCAAAGAGCGCGCCAGATATGGGGCACCCTGGATTGGCGGAGGGGTTTGGATCCTTTTTCACGCCACCTTGGGGGCATTGTTGACTATCTACACTACTGGGTGTAGATAATCATAGTATGGGCAAACCAAGCGATCTCGTGCAGGGTACTCTCGACCTGCTCATCCTCAAAACCATTTCTCTCGAACCGAAGCATGGCTGGGCCATCGCCAAGCGTATCCAGCAGATATCGAATGAAGTCCTGCAAGTGCAGCAGGGCTCGCTCTATCCGGCGCTCCATCGGCTGGAGCAGCAGGGGTGGATACGCGCCAAATGGAGCGAGACCGAAACCGGCCGTCAGGCCAAATTCTACTCGCTGACCGCTGCCGGACGGGCGCAGCTTGAGAGGGAGAGGCAAAGTTGGACCCGGCTCTCAACCGCTATCAATCTTGTGGTCGAGGGCCTATAGCAGAACAGGAGAGGCAGATGCGCTGGCTGGAGCGATTTCGCGTGGCCATGTCGATGTTGTTTCGCCGCCGGACGGCGACGGCGCGGCTCAATGACGAACTGGAGTTTCACCTGGAGGAGCAGGTTGCGGAGAACATTGCCCGTGGCTTGAGTCCGGAGGAGGCCCGCAGCGCCGCCCTGCGCACCTTCGGCAACCCGGCGCTTCTGCGCGATCAGGCCCGGTCCAGCTGGAGTTGGAATTGGCTGGAAAGCTTTGCCCACGACGTGCGATATGGGGTGCGCACTCTCTCCCGCTCGCCCGGCTTCTCGCTGATCGCCATTCTGGTTATTGCCCTGGGCATCGGTGCAACCACTTCCCTGTTCACCATCGTGCGCGCGGTGCTGCTCAAGCCGCTGCCTTTCCGCGATCCCGGAAATCTCGTGATGGTCTATGAGCATTTCCGCGGCACCACCAGCGCCGAGGAATTCAATGTTGTCGCGTCGGCGGATTTCCGTGACTGGCGCCAGAAGACCCACGGCTTTCAGGATATGGCTGCGTGGCGCCGCTATACCTTTGATCTCACAGGCGAGCACGCAGAGTTGCCCGAAGTTGTCCGGGCCGCCGGAGGCTCCTCAAACCTTTTCTCGCTGCTGGGCGTTCAGCCGGCCCTGGGCCGTAACTTCGCTCCCGATGAAGATACGCCCGGAGGCCGCCACGTTGTTCTGCTTACCTGGAATCTGTTTCAGCGGCGCTTCGCTGGAAACTCTGCCATTGTCGGCCAGCAGGTTCGCCTTGACACCACTCCTTACACCGTCATCGGCGTTCTCCCCCGCTGGTTCACCTATCCCGATGCACGGGTTCAGCTCTGGACCCCATACGCTTCGACTTTCACGCAGAAGCAGTACGATGCGTACGACAGCCATCAAAGCTATGTCGTTGCCCGGCTCAGACCCGGCGTGAGCGCCGCTGCCGCAACCAATGAGGTGAGCGCGCTGCAATACCAGAATCACCTCGCGCATGCCGCTGCGCCGGTCGCGGAAGAGGCTCGCTATAGGCCCATGCTCGACGACCTCGTGGAAAACGTGAAGACACCGCTGATCGTTCTGTTATGTGCGGTGGGATGTATGTTGCTGATCGCCTGCCTCAATGTTTCCAATCTGCTGGTCGCCCGTGGAGCGGCCCGGCGCAAAGAGATCGCAGTACGCGGTGCCCTGGGCGGCGCCCGGCTCACCCTGATCCTCCAGCAGATGACCGAGAGCCTGCTCATATGCGGTGCGGGAGGAACACTGGGAGTGCTGCTGTCGCTCTCGGCAACCCGCTGGCTCGCCAGCCAGTGGCGCGACCTGCCACGCGCCGATGCCATTCACCTCGATGCTCCGGTGATTGCCTTCGCGCTCGGCCTGGTGTTTCTCACTGCCTTGCTCGCCGGCCTGCTTCCCGCAATTTCCTCGACCGGCAAAGGCGTCTTCGCAGCCCTGCAGGAGTCCTCACGATCCGTGGGCGGCAGCACTTCCCGGGCCACGCTTCGCAGGGCGCTGCTCACCGCAGAGATCGCGCTTACGGTGGTCTTGCTTGTCTCGGCCGGCTTGCTCTTCAAGAGCTTTCTCCACCTGCGCACCTCCGATCTTGGCTGCGCGATGGACCATGTGCTCACCATGAAATACAGTTTGCCCAAAAATCAGTACGACACACGGGAGAAGATCATCGCCTTTCACGAATCGCTGCTGGAGCGCGTACGCCGTTTGCCTGGAGTGCGCGCCGCGGCGCTGGTCTCCACCCCGCCGGGCGGCGGATATGAGAACGACTACGTTTTCACCATTCCAGGGCGTCCCGCGGACAGTTTCCAACTGCAATACGACGCCATGACCCGCACCGCCGATCCCGGCTACCTTGCAGCGATGCAGATACCCTTGATCAGCGGCCGCTTTTTCAGCGATCAGGAGCGCCTCACCCGCGACCACTATATCGTTGTCAGCAAGAAATTCGCCGACCAGTTCTTCCCCGGCGACAATCCAATCGGCCGGACGGTCAAGATCGGATTAACCGGCGAGATAGATCAGATCATTGGTGTGGCCGGCGACACCCTGTGGAGCGTGACCCAGCCGAGCAAGCCCACCATATACTTCCCTATCCTTTCCGGCATTCCCAACCGGACGAACGCGGCGACGATCATAGTGCGCACGGCAGGCGACCCGCTCCTGCTTTCTACTCCCGTTCAGCGGCAAGTGGCCGCGCTCGACCCAGCTCTGCCGGTCTCGAATATCCTCACCATGCAGCAGATCCTGGGCGAAAATACGGCCAGCCAGAGCTTCAGCGCCACCCTGCTGCTCGCCTTCGCCGCTCTGTCTTTGCTGCTCGCCGCCATCGGCCTTTATGGAGTGCTCTCCTATCTTGTGTCCCAGCGTATTACGGAGATCGGCATCCGAATCGCGCTTGGGGCGCAACGAGCCCAGCTATTGACCCTGGTGCTGCTCGATGGACTACGGCCGGTCTTTCTGGGACTACTCCTCGGGCTCGCGGGCGGACTAGCTGCAGGCTCGCTCATCCGCTCCCTGCTCTACGGGACCAGCCCGCTCGACCCGCTAGTCTTCGCCGCTATGGTTGGCAGCCTTCTGCTCACGGCAATCTGCGCGTGCGCGTTGCCCGCGATTCGCGCCTCGAGGATCGAGCCTATGCAAGCGCTGAGGACCGAGTAGCGGGAAACCGCAGATCTCTCCGCTCCGTCGAAAATCATCCTGGGAGGCCTGCTCCACCAACGGTTGTGGTCTCCCCCCCTTGCTGCCCACCCCAGCAAGCTTCGCTTGCCGGGGACCCCGGTTGCGCAAGGATGGGGCACCCTGACTCTGTTTGAAGTATGGACCCCAAAAACCACCACGAATCGAGGGTGCCGCATATCTGGCGCGCTCTTGCGCCAGATGTGGGAAACCGCAGATTTCTCCACTTCGCTTCGCTCCGGTCGAGATGACAAATTAGGTGGGATGCAGGTCTTCTTTTCTTTCTGTCATTCCCGAAGGGCGGTTAGGGAGTAGTGAAGTGGGAGACGGCGCTCTTCACTCCATCACTCGCGCCATTAGCCTGCATCGAGTCAACCCTGTAGTAATACGTTGTTCGCGGCTTTACGCCCTCCACGCGCACCCGGAAAACAGTATAGGAATGGCCTTGGTTGAGCCGGATGTGAGATTTCGCGACCTGATTCAGGTGCGCCGGATCGGTACCATAGTAGACCACCCCAAAATGCTCATCCGAACCTCCGGGGTTATTGCTTGTCCAAGTGATAATGGCCCACGGTTCGTGCACCGATTCGAGGGCCGGTCCTTTGGTGATATGGACGAAGGCGGCTCGTTTGGCGGGGGGAAGTATCCCGCGCTGCTGAGCGTGGATTGAGCCTGAGAAAAGCAGGCCGCCGGCGACAGCGGTGATCGCCAGCGGCAGAAGGAGTTTACGAATATGCAGACCTCTCATAGATGCAGACCCTGATTACCGCAGTATGGATTAGTGCCGTTTTAAGAAAGCGTTGTTGGAAGGAATTATGGAACTATTCCCTTGGGTTGAAGCATTACCGCCGCTCATGCAAGCCCCGGTATAGGTACCGATGTCGGGATAGGGCGTTGTGTAACCGTCGCTGAGCGTTTCCAGGAAGGCGACGATCTGATTCTCCTCCTGGTCCGTCAAACCGAGCTTACCAACCGTCATATCTTCGTTTTGCGGCACCTCAGGCTGCGGCCAGCAGTTTACTTTCTCAACTGTTCCCACAGGGCAGTTGCCGGACTCCACGGGATACGGGTAGACATCGCGCGTATTGTAGAAATGAACAAGCTGCTTCAGGCTCTTGATGTAACCGTTGTGAAAAAACTCCTTCTGGAAGTAGGGGCCTGGAGCTTCTGTGGTGGGGCACTGTGGCGGTGTAAGCGCCACATCGCGCGCCGTCATCGTCTGCATTTGGCCGTCGGAGGTCGAGGCATATTGCCTCCAGCTCGAGTTTGGATTGGGCGCGGAGCCGAAACCGCTGCGGAGGAAAGTTCCCAGGCCATAATCGGTGTAAGCAAAGCCTTCCGGATTGACCGTAAATCCCACGGAATCCGGTGTAGTTTCATAGTAAAAGGCGACGCTGGGATTCTTGGGCAGGCCGAGATTGGCTGAGCCGAAGCAGGTGAACAGCGGCGTTGTGTCTGCTGTTGTCCCGGTATCTTCGCTGCCGGTCGCGGTTGGCGAAGGGGCGGTTGATCTGCCGTCCAGATGGCAGGAATTGCAATTTCCTTTGCCGTTAAAGAGGTTATACCCGGCCTGCTCATCTGCTGTCAGCGTGTACTTGCCGGCCAGGTAGGCGTCGAATTTCGACGTGAACGGGCTGACCGACAAGCTTCTCTCGTATGCGCTGAGAGACTGCGCCCAGTGATCGTAATCCGCATTGGACCGGGTACGGTCAGCCGGGCTCAGGTCAACCGGCGTGGCGCTGCCATTGAACTGGGAAGCTCCGTTGGGAGTGGCACAGATTGCCGCAATATTGGATGGCCAGGTGATGTCAAAGGAGCCCGCACCCCATACCTCCTCAAAGAGAGGCCTGTACGCCGCCAGTGAAAGCTTATACGTAATGCAAGCGGTGTCGGGATTACCCATTTCATCGGGATCGACTGGTGGAAACTGGGCCTGCTCGGCATCCGTACTGCGAAGCAAATATCCGGTTGCGCGTGAATCCCAGAAATTTCCACCAAAGAAAGCGCCTTGAGTCGCGTTGTACTGCAGCGGAGGAAAGAAGCTTGAATAGGTGTATCTCTGCGCTGTCCGCTTGGCGGCCCGATAGTGAACCGATCCGGGATACGCGATCATCGTCAGATTCACCGACGGTATCGGTCCGCTAAAGGCGGCGTAGGGCATGTGGCAGGAGGCGCAGGCAATATTCTCATTGGGCGAGATATTTTTGTCGAAATTCATGAGTTTGCCCAGAACTTCTACTGAGGCAACTCCCGTGTTCTGCAGGATAGGCGGATTACCAGTCAAAGTTGGAGCCGGCAATGCCTCCCATTGACCCATAGCTTCACTTTCGATGGTGTTCACTTCATTCAGAACTCTTTGTAACTCGGAGGGCAAATCGGCGGGAAGAATGCCGGATGGGTACGGGTCATAGACGGAGGCCGCGGCTTGTCCGCGAACAATGTGGGTCGTGACAACCATGGCGACGGCGATCGTCGCACAGGCCGCAGTCAATGCTGCCAATCTCTGTGGTCTCATGAGTAACCTCCCTGGAACTGCAAGAGTTCGGGTAGGTAGGCAAGTTCGCTCAGGAGAGACGAGCGCGAATGGTACTCTCTTGGCGTTTTTTTGTATTTACCCGAATGGGGTTGGGACGCTGGGAATCATACCGTCATTCCTCAAACACAGCGATCGAAGGAGCGATCAAAGCAACCTGAGTGAGAAACTGGGACCCCATTGAATAGACCGGATAGGATTTGGGTCTATCGAATGCGCAACAATAGTCTCTCTGCTGGAAAGAAATGTCAATGTCAGGAATCGATAGGGGATTTCCCGATGCGAGCGCTAGAAGGGGTCGCAGAGAGAGGGGCGGAAGGCCCAGTTGATTTTGCGTCAGTTATTGCTACCAGTCTTTTCGCTGGACTGAAGTCCAGCTTCTCCCTGCTGAAGCAGGGGGCTTCCACCAAAACCGTCTACAGAGTTTTTCCGCAGCCGGCTAAGCCGAGCCTAGAACTCAGGAGTTGCTTCTGCCCGGCCGATCCTGAGGGATCGTCGGGGGCGGCGCCGGCATGCCCAACATCCAGCGAGCGATCCTGCGCAGCGCCGGTTCGATCTCCGGGCAGGTGTAGTAGATCTGGCGGTTGAGCGCCATTAGCATCTGAATGGCCTCGATCCGCGGGTCCCGGGTGTCAAGCATGCCCACCTGGATGGCGCTCAAGGCATATTCATCCGTCAGGTATTCGATGGCGTGCCCTAGTATCTCAAGCGCGCGGCCGTTCATAGGAGAGATCCGCCGCCGGGCCGCCAGAGCCAGGCCGGGATGGAAAGCTGCATTGGATGTCGCTGCCCTGCCGCTGCCTGCCGCGCTGAAGAACGATTGTATAGCCATGGTCTCCCCCGCCTCGAGTTCTTCTGCCGGCAGATGCCGGAGAATGGCTCTAGCAACACTATCGACGGGCGCGGAGAGCTGCTTGAGATTGCTTTGCGCCGCGAGGCAAGTGCTGTTTCGATTTGGAACAGTTACAGCACGGTTGTTCCATTTCGGGACACGGGAGGCGGCGAGAATGGGACGCCACGGTTTTGTTGTAAGCTAAGGGGTGAGCTTGCTCACAAACGCACCGCGCAACCTCAGTCCGAAGGGGTGAATTCGCATGCACGCGCCTGAGTATTTCTGGAATTATCTGCCACTCCTCCTGCAGATCCTTGTCGCCGTAGGATTTGGCGCGGGACTGGTGGTGGCTTCGCGGTTCGTCGGACGGCGCCGGGCAAACGCGGTCACCCTGGAGCCCTACGAGTGCGGAATCGAGGCCGAGGGCGATGCCCGCGGCCGCTTCTCGGTCCGCTTCTACATGGTCGCCATGCTGTTCATCCTGTTCGATGTGGAAGCGGTCTTCATGCTGCCCTGGGCGGTGGTCTATCGTGACCTTCCCAAGCTGGTGGGTTCGCGCATGTTCGGCTTTTGGGAGATTGTGGTGTATCTCGGCTTTGTCATGGTGGGGTTCTTCTATATCTGGAAAAAGGGGATCCTGGACTGGTCATCGGACAAGGCGGGCCTGGACTAGACATGGACTCCGCTCAGGAAAGAGATGCGGTATTGCAAGCTCACGCAGAGAACCGTGCTGTTGCCGCCCTGCTTACCAATCAGGCGGTTTCGATCACGAATGCTCAATTTGCTAAGAACGAGCTGACTCTGTGGATCGCGCGTGACGATCTTCGCCCCGCCGCCAAAACGCTCCAGGACGCCGGCTACAACTTCCTTGTAGATGTCACCTGCGTGGACTGGCTTCCCGCCGAACCGCGCTTTGAGGTGACTTATCACATCCTTTCACTCGGTCTCAAGGAGCGGGTACGGCTCTGTGTCCTGGTGGACAGCCTGGACCCGGAGGTCGCGAGTATCACGCCGCTATGGCCGTCGGCCAATTTTTATGAGCGCGAGATTTGGGATCTCTTCGGCGTGCGCTTCGGCGGCCATCCCAATCTGCGCCGCATCATGATGCCCGACGAGTGGGAGGGCCATCCCTTACGCAAGGACTACCCGGTGGAGGGCTATCGCTAGTGGATGCCGCGGGATTTGCCATCTCTCCCCTGATCGAACCGCGTGGAGCCGAAGGCTCGCAGGACCGCACCATGGTCCTCAACATGGGCCCGCAGCACCCATCCACGCACGGCGTTCTTCGCCTGGTGCTGGAGATCGACGGCGAGACTGTTTTGCGCGTGGCGCCGGATATCGGTTTTTTGCACACCGGCATCGAGAAGACCTGCGAGGCCAAGTTCTACCAGCAGGTGGTGCCGCTGACCGACCGCATCGACTATCTGTGCCCGATGACCAACAACCTGTGCTACTGCCTGGCGGTCGAAAAGCTTCTGGAACTGGAGATTCCGCCGCGGGCGCAGTTTCTCCGCGTGCTGCTGAACGAGCTCACCCGCATCCAGTCGCACCTGGTCTGGCTGGGCACGCATGCGATGGACATCGGCGCGCTGACGGTCTTCCTTTACACCTTCCGCGAACGCGAAGAAATCCTGAAGATTTTTGAGCACGTCAGCGGGCAGCGCATGATGGGTTCGTACTTCCGCATCGGCGGCCTGTCGATGGAGCCGCCGGTCGACTTCTATGAGCGGGTGCAAAGCCTTCTGAACATGATGCCGGAAAAGATCGACGAGTACGAGAACCTGCTGACCGGCAATCCCATCTGGCAGAACCGGCTCAAGGGTGTTGGCTTTTTGAGCGCGGCGGACGCGATCGCTTTCGGCGTAACCGGACCCCCTCTGCGGGCCAGCGGCGTCGATTGGGATCTGCGCCGTGACATGCCCTATTCCAGCTATGACAAATTCCAGTTCAAGGTGCCCGTCTCCGATGCCGGCGACGTTTGGGCGCGCTATGTAGTGCGTTTGCGGGAGATGCGCGAATCGCTGAAGATTTGCCAGCAGGCGCTGGATGGAATGCCGGAAGGCCCGCTGAACGCCGACGCGCCCAAGGTGGTGTTGCCGGATCGCGAGAAGATGAAGACCCAGATGGAGGCCTTGATCTACCACTTCAAGATCGTCACCGAGGGCTTCGCGGTTCCCGCCGGCCGGGTCTATCAGGCAATCGAGTCGCCGCGTGGGGAGATGGGATACTTCGTGGTCAGCGATGGCACAGCCAAGCCCTACCGGGTACACATGCGCAATCCCACCTTCGCTTCCCTGCAGGCATTGGAGACCATGTGCGTCGGACGGTTGCTGGCCGACGTGGTGGCGGTGATCGGCTCGATCGACATTGTGCTAGGGGAGATCGACCGGTGACTGAGGATAAAGCGGACGCGGAGGTTCCCTTTGAGGTTCGTGTCCGCTGGGAGATTTGGGAGTCGTTCGTGTCCATGCTTCGCGTCTATGCCCGCGCCGCCGCGGAGCGCGGCGAATTCACGGTAACGGCCACTAACGCGGCAGCTTGGGTGACGCACAAGAATCATGTTCTGGGGCTCTCGTTGAACCCCCTAGATGGAGCGGCGACCTGGCAGTTTACGCAGCAAGGATTACATCGGCAGGGCAGCTTTCAGGTTCTGGAAAGCGGAATGTTTCGCTTTCCGGATGAGGAGAAGCAACTGGACGAGGCGGCAATCGATTGGATCGAGGAACTGGCGCGGGCGGGGCGAAGCATCGAAGAAGAAAAGGCAGAGTTGGAGACGGGGTAAGAGCTTTCCCTCAGCGGCTAAAGCCGATCAAATTTTCAATTGTCTACGGACGGTCTGAAGCCCATCCCCTTCAACCTGCCGCAGAACCAGGTGCTCCAGGTTCTGCACTCAACGTGATGTGGAGGTAACAAGCTATGAGCATGGAAACAGAATCCCTCTTCTCCCCGGAGCTGGCCGCGCGTTTCGAGCGCTTGGCGACCCTGTATCCGGCGCGCCGTTCGGCTCTTATCCCCATGCTGCTCTATGCCCAGGACGAGGTCGGACATCTGTCGGATGCGGTGATCGCCGAGGTGGCGAAGCGGATTGGGATCACGGGAGCTCGAAGTGCGCAACGTCATCAGCTACTACTCCATGCTGCACACCAGCCCGCGCGGCAAATACCATGTGCAGGTCTGCACCAATATCAGCTGCATGGTGCGCGGCGGCAACGAGCTCTTCGAGCACTGCAAGGAGCGGCTGGGTATCGGGAACAAGCAAACCACCCCGGACGGCGTGTTCTCATTAGAAGAAGTGGAGTGCATCGGGGCCTGCTCCTGGGCGCCGGCTGTGCAGGTGAATTACGACTTCCACGAGAACCTTACGCCGGAGTCGATGGACAAGGTCCTGGAAGAGTATCAAGCCAAACAGTAGGAGAATACATGGCGCAACTAGTCTCCCATCCCGATGAAGTCAAGCTGGTCTCCGCTCGCTTTGGGAAAGGCGCGGCCTCGATCGACACCTATCTCGCGCTCGATGGATATAGCGCGGTGCGGAAGGCGATTGGGCTTGGCGCCGAGGGCATTATCGCGGAGATGAAGACATCGAATCTGCGCGGGCGCGGCGGCGCGGGCTTTCCTACCGGGATGAAGTGGTCCTTCGTGCCCAAGCAGAGCGAGCGGCCCAAGTATGTGCTGCTGAACGGAGACGAGAGCGAGCCCGGAACCTGCAAGGACCGGCTGATCTTCGAGCAAGACCCGCATTCCGTCATCGAAGGCGTCATCATTGCCGGATTGGCTATCGGCTCCAAGATGGGCTTCATTTATCTGCGCGGCGAATACCGCTATCTGCTTACCATCATGGAGCGGGCGATCGCAGAGGCCTACGCCAAGGGTTTTTTAGGAAAGAATATCTTCGGCAGCGGGCTGGACTTCGACGTCGTCTCGCACACCGGCGCGGGAGCTTACGAAGTGGGCGAAGAGTCGGCGCTGATGGAATCGCTCGAAGGCAAGCGTGGAATACCGCGCATCCGCCCTCCCTTCCCCGCGGTGGTCGGCCTTTACGGCGGTCCGACGATCATCAATAACGCGGAGACGCTGGCCACCGTTCCTCACATCTTCCGTATCGGAGCGGCGGAGTACGCCAAGATCGGCACCGAGCGGAACGGTGGAACGCGGCTGTTCTGCCTCAGCGGAAATGTCGAGCGTCCCGGCGTCTATGAGCTGCCCATGGGCTACAACCTGAAAAAGATGATCTATGAAGTGGGCGGGGGTATTCCCAACGGCAAAAAGCTGAAAGCCGTGGTTCCTGGCGGCGCGTCCACGCCATGCCTGTTGCCGGAGGAGATCGATATCGGCATGGACTTCGATCAGGTTGGAAAGGCGGGCAGCATGCTCGGCTCGGGCGGCGTCGTGGTGCTCGATGAGACCGTCTGCATGGTCGAGTTCGCCTTGCGCACCATGGAGTTCTATCAACATGAGAGCTGCGGGTGGTGCATTCCTTGCCGCGAAGGCACCGACTGGCTGAAGAAAACATTGACCCGCTTTCACGCCGGAGGCGGGGCCGCCAAGGATATCGACAACATTCGCTATCTGTCGGAGAACATTATGGGCCGCACCCTTTGTCCGCTGGGCGACGCGGCGGCCATGCCGACCATTGCTTTCGTCAAGAAGTTTCGCAAGGAGTTTGAAGACCATCTGAACGGCGCCGGATGCCCGTATGAGCACTCCCGCGAGCTGGTAGGCGCGTGAAGTATCCATTGGGGAGCATCGGCATACGCCCACGTCCGAAAATCCGGACGTGGGGCACCCGCATCCCGATGGCTGCATAATTTCTGAGTTACGCAGTATTCTGGAGCAAGCAGGTCTGAAATGACGAGAGAATATCTGGTGGTTTACGAAAAAGGCGAAAAGAACTGGAGTGCATTTTCTCCCGACATTCCCGGATGCGGCTCGCTTGGCGATACGCTGGAAGATACACGCGCGAACATGCGCGAAGCAATTGCACTGTACCTCAACGAGACTGCGAAAGCCGGCGAACCCATTCCGGATGCAGCCGCTGTCAGCGTCGATTTCAGGGAGTTCGATCCGGAACACGAAACCAAGCAATATATGGTTGAGTGGCTGGCCGTGCCGCTCCCGCAGTCTCTGTCGCCCACGACGACACAAGTGGCATAAGGACACAATGGCTGACGTAACCTTTACCGTCGATGGCAAAAAACTGACTGCGCCTGCCGGGACGCTGCTGATCGAGGCCTGCCGCGCTGCGGGGATCGCCGTCCCGCAGTTCTGCTATTACCCCGGATTGTCTCTCCAGGCAGCGTGCCGCATGTGCCTGGTGCGTCAGGAGAAGGTGCCCAAGCTGCAGACCGCGTGCACCACGCAGGTGGCCGAAGGCCAGGTGTTCACCACCGAAAGTCCGGAGATCGCGCAAGCCCGCAAGGCCACGGTCGAGCTGCTCTTGGGAAATCATCCGCTCGACTGCCCGGTGTGCGATGCCGGAGGCGAGTGCGAACTGCAGGACATGACCTTCAAATACGGGGCCGGCGAATCGCTCTACACCGAGGCCAAGCAGCATCGCGAAGAGCAACAGTGGTCGCCGGTGGTGTTTTTCGACCGGCCGCGCTGCATCTTGTGCTACCGCTGCGTCCGCGTCTGCGGCGAAGGCATGGATGTATGGGCGCTGGGGGTGCAAAACCGCGGAGTAACCAGCGTAATCGCGCCCAATATGGAAGATCACCTGGATTGCGAAGAGTGCGGCATGTGCATCGACATCTGCCCGGTCGGAGCACTCACCTCGGGCACTTATCGCTATAAGACGCGTCCCTGGGAGATGAACCACGTCTCCACCATCTGCACCCATTGCGGCGACGGCTGCAAGACCACCCTGGGAGTGCGCAGCGTCAATAGCGGCTCGGAGATTTTGCGCGGCGACAACCGCGACAAGAGCGGAATCAACGGCGACTTTCTCTGCATCAAGGGGCGATACGCTTTCGACTTCGCCAATCACTCCGGGCGGCTGACCAAGCCGCTCGTACGGGGAGTGGATGGGGGGCTCAAGGAAGTGAGCTGGGAGGAGGCGCTGGAATATGCAGGGGGCAAGCTGCGCGAGATTCGCGAGAGCCGCGGAGGCGCCTCGATGGGCGTCATCGGATCCAATCGCACCACCAATGAAGAAAATTACCTGCTGCAGAAGTTTGCCCGCACGGTGCTCGGAACCAACAATATCGACCATCATCGCACCGCCGACTATGTCTCTTTTGTGAGCGCCCTCAGAGGCCAGCGCGGGCGCGCGGCGTCGATGCGCGAAACCACAAACGCAGGCGCCATTCTGCTGCTGGGCAACGATCCCACCGAGCAGCATCCCCTGCTGGCTTGGAACCTACGTAGCAACGTGCGCCTGAACAAGGCCAAGCTTTTCCTGGTCAATCACGCCGAAATCAAGCTGGCGCGGCAGGCCCGGGAAGTGCTGATGATTACCGAGGACGGCTACAGCAATGCGATTCGCTTTCTGGCCGGGGATGATTCCTCCGCCCCCGCATCCAATCGGGAGCAGGCCATGAAATTCCGCGATGCGGTTCGCGCGGAGCCCAGCCTGCTGATCGTTTTCGGTTCCGAGTACCGCGGCGGCGATATCGCCGGGCTGGTAGAGTTTGGCCTGGGATTGCCCAACACCAAGTTCGCCTGCCTGGGCGATTATGCCAACTCGCGCGGAGCAGCGGATATGGGATTGCTGCCTGACTTTCTGCCGGGATACGTGCCCGTCGCTCAGCCGGGCGCTTTCGCCGAGGATTACGGCGCTACGTTGCCGCGCACTCCGGGGAAAGATCTGGTGGAGATGTTCGACGCAGCCGGGCGCGGTGAGATGGCTGCGCTCTATGTGGTCGGCTCGAACCCGGTGGCGCGTTACGGTGTCGATCCGCGGGCGCTGAAAGATACATTCGTCGTGGTGCAGGATATGTTCCTGACGGAGACGGCGCAGATTGCGGACGTGGTGCTTCCCGCAGCCAATCTTTATGAAAAATCCGGCACCGTCACCAATACCTTCGGCGATCAGCAGCTGGTGAACAAGGCCGGCGATCTTGCGGGAGTACGCAGCGACTTCGAGCTGATCGTGCGCATCGCGGCCAAAATGGGCGCGGAGCCGAAGGCGCTGGTGCCCTTCGGCCGGGGAGTGCGGGCGGATATGGGCCAGAGCCGCGGCGCGCAATCGGGCGAGGCGGACCGCCATGCAGTTTGGTTGACGGCGCACAATCTGGAGCCGAAACTCAGTCCCTTCGACCCCTTCGCTATTCTCGACGAGATCCAGCGCCTGGCTCCGGGCTATGAGGCCTCGCGCATCAGCCTGATGGCGGGCAGCGACGTTCCGGTGCAACCCTCGCTAGTCGAAATCACCGCGAACCCGGCGCGCCGCGACCTGGTTCTGCCGTCCGAGGATACACTGTTTACTTCCGGCACGTTAGGCCGCTATAGCGAAAAGTTGCACGCGGTGATGGAGTCGCGCGAGACCAAGCCAAGAGAAGAAGCAGCGGCCGATTGAGAGCTCCCGCCGGGGATTTGTGGAATCCCATATCTGACGCAAAAAACGCGTCAGTATGGGGCACCCAGGATTTGTTGCACGTTTCCCAAAGAACATCGGATACGACTATGAGAAAGCGATAGAGACGCGTGACCTTGTTGACGTTTTTTCTCCTGAGTGTTTTGAAAATCGCCGTGGTGCTGGCGGTCTTTCTTACCGCTGTGGCCTACACCGTCCTGCTCGAGCGCAAGGTGGTTGGACGCATCCAGAATCGCTGGGGACCAAGCCGGGTGGGGCCGTTTGGCATGCTCCAGCCCCTGGCTGACGGCGCCAAGCTCTTCCTCAAAGAAGACCTGATGCCGACCGCGGTCGACCGGCCGCTCTTTATCCTCGCGCCCATGATCGCGCTCAGCTGCGCGCTTATTTCAATCGCCGTCGTGCCCTTTGGAGACTCCCATCACCTGGCATGGGGTGGATATGTTCCAGATCTCCGACATCAATATAGGACTGCTGGTAATTCTCGGGGTTACCTCAGTCGGAGTCTACGGGATTGCGCTCTCCGGCTGGTCTTCGAATAACAAGTATTCCCTGCTGGGCTCGCTGCGCTCTTGTGCGCAGATGGTGAGCTATGAGCTGGCCCTGGGGCTGTCCCTGATTGGTGTGGTGCTGCGGGCAGGATCGCTCAACCTGCGGACCATCGTAGACAGCCAGTCGGCGCACGGGCTTCTCTCCTGGAATTTCTTCGGAGGGTTTCAGTTTGTCGCTTTTTTCATCTACCTGATGGCGGCGTATGCGGAAACCAACCGCTCTCCGTTCGATCTTCCCGAGGCGGAAAGCGAACTGACGGCCGGCTATCACACGGAATACAGCTCGATGAAATTCGCCATGTTCTTCATGGCCGAGTATGCAAACATGATCATGGTGGGTTGCGTGGCGACGCTGCTTTTTTTCGGCGGATGGACCAGTCCCTTCGGAAATGTGTTTCCAGCCTTCGGCGGCGTCTTTGTTCAAGCCATTCTGCCCCTCTTCTGGTTTGTGCTCAAGGTCCTGTTTTTCCTCTTCCTTTACATCTGGGTTCGCGGCACTCTGCCCCGCTTCCGCTACGATCAATTGATGGGCTTTGGCTGGAAGTTTTTGATGCCTTTAGCAGTCGTCAATATCATCGCTACAAGTTTGTGGCTCGCCGTGCGCGCCGGCTAGCTTGCCGGAAGAGTCCCGAAGGGACGACATGAAAATAGCCCAGCACGTCAGTGCTGGGTCTGCTTGGGAGGAATAATTTCTAGTCCCGTAGGGACGACTGAAGAGGGAAAAGAACCTGCCCAGCACTTCGTGCTGGGCTATTTTCAGCCGTCCCTTGCGGGACTTGCCATATCTGTGAGTTGCGAGGAGACGGCTAAGCCGATTGACTCGCGTGTTCTACAATTTATCTTTTGGCCTGACATGTATCTGACTCTCTTTATCGTTTTCGGCGCACTGTGCGTGGCTGGAGCCTTGAACCTCCTGCTGCAGCGCCATCCCATCAATAGCGCGCTTTCGCTTATCGTGGTCATGACCTCGCTGGCCGTGCTCTACCTGTTGCTGGGAGCGGAGTTCCTCGCCGCGGCGCAGGTGATCATCTATTCCGGGGCAATCATGGTGCTGTTTACCTTTGTCATCATGCTGCTCAACGCCGGCAAGGAAGAGCCCTCCCACGGCAGCAGAGCGGCTTACATGGTTGGCATTCCCGGAGTCGCGGCGCTGCTCGGCCTGCTGACCTTTATCTTTCTCTCCCGGCGCGGCGAACTGGCGCAGGCGCGACTGGGAGATTACATGGTGACCACCCATGATCTGAGTAAAGTGCTCTTTCGCGATCTGCTACTTCCCTTCGAGGTGACCTCCGTCTTGATCCTTATCGCCATCTTGGGCGCGGTCGCGCTGGCCAGGAAGGGACACTGACCATGGTCGTGCCTATCGCATATTACCTGGTGCTAAGCGCCATCCTCTTCTCCATCGGCGTGGGCACGTTTCTTATCCGGCGCAGCATCATCACCATCTTCATGTCCATCGAGCTGATGCTGAATGGCGTCAACCTCACCTTTGTCGCCTTCGCCCACCAGTGGCATCGAGTGAACGGCCAGATTTTCGTCTTCTTCGTGATGGTCGTGGCGGCCGCGGAGGCTGCAGTAGGCCTGGCCATTATCATCGCGATCTTTCGCGCCCGTAACACGCTCAACGTGGATCAAGTCGACCTGATGAAACTATGAACGGGACTCGCTCACTCCATCTCTGGCTGATTCCATTGCTGCCATTCGCCGGCTTCCTGCTGAATGGCCTGCTGGGGCGTCGTCTGCCCAAGGCGCTGGTCTCGGCGATTGCCCTGATCTTTACCGCCGCGCCGCTGGCCATCGTTGGTTATATTGCCAGCCAGTGGAATGCGCTCCGGCTTCCTTACCTGGAGACCTATCCCGCGCACTGGATCGCGCTCTCCACCTTCCGCGCCGATTTCACGCTGCTGCTCGATCAGTTAACTCTGGTCATGCTGCTGGTGGTGACCGGTGTTGGATTTCTCATCCACGTTTACTCGGCCGGTTACATGGCGGAAGAGGAGGGATACTGGCGCTTCTTCGCCTTTCTCAATCTCTTCATGTTTTTCATGTCGACTCTGGTATTGGCCGACGACTTTTTGCTCATGTTCGTGGGATGGGAAGGCGTGGGGCTGGCTTCCTACCTGCTGATCGGCTTTTATTTTCAGAAAAAATCGGCGGCGGATGCAGGCAAGAAGGCGTTCATCGTCAATCGCATCGGCGATTTCGGCTTTTTGGTGGCGATGTTTCTGATGATTGGCCACTTCGGCTCGCTGAATTTCTCCACCGTCTTCAGCGCCGTCTCCGCGCACCCGCAAATGCAAGGCGGCTTTGTGACCGCCATCGCCCTGCTGCTGCTGCTGGGAGCAGTGGGAAAATCGGCACAGGTTCCCCTGTATGTCTGGCTGCCCGACGCCATGGAAGGTCCCACACCGGTCTCGGCGCTGATTCACGCCGCGACCATGGTTACGGCCGGCGTCTACATGATTGCGCGCTCGCACGTGATCTTTGACCGATCTCCCTTTGCTTTGGGCGTGGTGGCCATCATCGGCGCGGCTACGGCAATCTTTGCGGCCACCATCGGCCTGGTGCAAACGGATATCAAGCGCGTGCTCGCTTATTCCACCGTTTCGCAGCTCGGCTACATGTTTCTCGCCTGCGGCGCCGCCGCCTATTCGGCGGCCATCTTTCATCTGGTGACCCACGCCTTCTTTAAGGGCCTGCTCTTCCTGGCCGCGGGCTCGGTGATCCACGCCTTGGGCGGCGAACAGGATATGCGCAAGATGGGTGGTCTGAGAAAGCCGACGCCGGTCACCTTTTGGACTATGACGGCGGCGGTCTTCGCGATCTCGGGAATTCCGCCTTTTTCCGGCTTCTTCAGCAAGGACGCAGTCCTTTACCAGAGTTATCTATCGCCTAGCGCCGGCCATGCGTTATGGTTTGTCGGCCTGGTGACCGCGCTGCTGACCGCGTTCTATATGTTCCGCCTCTGGTACCTGACCTTCTTCGGTGAATCCAGAGCACCCCAGGAGGACCTGCATGGAGGCCATGCGCGCCATATCCATGAGAGCCCCTGGATCATGCTGCTCCCGATGGTTCTATTAGCCATACTCTCAGTTGGGGGCGGCTGGTTTGGAATTCCACAGGCGTTGGGAGGCGGCGACCGTATCGCCCATTTCCTGGACCCGGTTTTCGCCACGCCGCGGCTTAGCTTTGAGGAGATCAGCATCAAGATGAACGTCGAGGGTATTCCGGCGGCCACGCAGGCATCCACCGCCCAGCCTCCGGCGCCACCTCAAGGCGACCCCCATCAGGAGCGCATGTTCAGCGTGCTCTCAGTCTTCATGGCGCTGATTGGGTGGTTTCTGGCCGACTTGTTTTATCTTCGTAAACCCCGCTTGCCCGCGCAATTGGCGGAGCAGATGCGCGGAGTGTATTTCCTGCTGCTGCACAAATATTGTATCGACGAGCTCTACCACCGCTGCATCGTCGTGCCCATTCTCTTTCTCTCGCGCTTTGTGTTGTGGGGCGCAGTGGATCGCGGGATTATCGACGGCGGCGGGCAGATTGCCGCCGGCGGCGCGCGAGGTCTCGGAGCGGTGGTGCAGCGCGTGCAATCGGGAAACATTCGTTCCTATGCCGGTTGGCTGGCGATCGGCGCGGCTGTTTTTCTGTTACTCACCTTTTTTGGTTTTGCCGTGCACTTATAAAGCATCCACGACTAAAGAATCCTGGTTTCAAGCATTCAGGATCACCCAGGGCGATTGAAGGACACTCTCGTGCTGAACGATTCGATATTGACGCTAACGACATTGCTGCCGGCCGCGGGAGCCGTGGCCGTGGTCTTGCTTCCCCGGCGCGGCCGCATTATCCAGTGGTTCACTCTGCTGGTGACGCTGGTCTTCTTCGCTCTGACGCTCTATCTGCCGGCGCATTATCTCTATGGCCGCGGCGGTTTTCAGTTTGAACAGAATCTTCCGTGGATTGCCAGCCCTAATATCCGCTATCACCTGGGGGTGGATGGAATCTCGCTCTGGATGGTCGTGCTCACCGGCTTTCTCGCTCCACTGGGCGTGCTGGCTTCCTGGAAGGCGATTGATCGCGGCGCCAAGGAGTTCTACTTCTTCTTTCTCCTGCAGCAGACTGCGATGGTCGGTGTCTTCACGGCGCTCGATCTGTTCCTCTACTATGCCTATTGGGAGCTGACCCTGGTGCCGATGGCGATCCTCATCGCCATGTTCGGCCGCGACCGCGGAGTCCCGGCGGCGCTTAAGTTTTTTATCTATACCTTCCTGCCCTCGGCGCTGCTGCTGGTTGGCATCCTTTGGCTCTATGGGAAGACGGGAACTTTCGACTTTGTCCGGTTGCAATCCAGTCTGGCAAATCACGCGCTCTTCTCCGCCGGCGCGCTACGCTGGGTCTCGCTGGCCTTCCTGGTGGCCTTCGCGGTAAAAGTGCCTGTCTTCCCGCTGCACGGCTGGCTGAGCGACACATTCAGCGAAGCGCCGACAGCCATGGCCATGATCGTGGCCGGCAAGCTTGGCCTCTACTCCATCCTGCGCTTTAACCTGGGCCTGTTTCCCGAACAAGCGCGCCGCATCGCGCCCTGGATGATCGCGCTATCGGCGATCGGCATTCTTTACGGCGCGCTCCTTGCCCTGGTGCAGAGGGACATGAAGCGGCTGGCGGCGTTTTCCACCCTAAGCGGTTTGAGCTTTTGCACTCTCGGTATCTTCAGCTTTGCGGTTACGGGCATCGACGGCGCCGTTTATCAGACCGTGAATGAAGGCGTTATCGGCGGCGCGTTGCTGATCCTTCTGGGCATTCTTTACGAGCGCTACGGCACCTATGAGATCTCCGCCTATGGCGGCTTGGCTGCGCGCATGCCCTCACTGGCCACTCTGTTTGTGATCACCTCGCTGGCTCTTATCGGCCTGCCGATGTTCAATGGATTTGTCGGCGAATTCCTGGTTCTCAGCGGCAGCTTCTCAGGTCACGTGGGTTGGGTAGCGACGGCCACCGCGGGGGTGATCCTAAGCGCGGCCTATATGCTCGGGCTGGTGCAGAAGGTTTTCTACGGCGGTGAATCGGATATGGTGCGGCAGCAAGGGCGCAACGACATGGGTTTTCGCGAGCAAGTGGCGGTATGGCCGATGGCGGTCCTGATGCTGGCGATGGGCGTGGCTACGCCTCTATGGATGCGCGCCATCGACGATACGGTTAGCAGGCTTCTACCGGCGCAGACGCCAGTGTCGGCTGGGCAGCGGGTTGCCCCGCTGGCCGGCGTGGCGGAGAGGCAATGATGCAGATCGAAACGGGAGCGCAAGTGGCTCAGGTCTATCGCATTTTGCCCGAGGTGCTGCTCACCCTCACCGGAGTGCTCATCATGCTCATCGAACCGGTGATGCCGCGCGCTATGAGCCGCAAGCCGATGGGAGCGCTCGCCGTGGTTGGAGCGATTGCGGCCCTGGCAGCCAGCGTCTGGCAGATCGGCCTGCCGCCGGGAACCGCATTCTACGGAGTGGTGCAGACGGACGCCTTCAGCGGTTTCTTCCATGTACTCATCATCGGCATCGTGCTGGTAACCCTGCTGACCGCGCTCGACACCTTCGACAGCAACACGCAGGATACGGGCGAGTTCTACGCGCTGATCGTATTCGGCGCTGTAGGCATGTGCCTGATGACCAGCGCGGTCGAGCTACTGCTGGTCTTTGTCTCGCTCGAAATCTCATCTATCTCGACTTATATTCTGGCCGGCTTCCGCAAGCACAACGGCAAGAGCCTGGAAGCGGGACTCAAGTATTTCCTGCTCGGGTCCTTCGCTACCGCCTTTTTCCTCTACGGCATCGCTCTTACCTTCGGCGCTACAGGAACGACCAACATCTCCGCCGTCGCTGCGCTGCTCCCGCAAAGCCCCACTCCGGTCTTCGCCTATCTCGCCATGGCCATGATCCTGATCGGCCTGGGCTTCAAGGTTTCGGCTGCGCCTTTTCATGTTTGGACTCCCGACGTCTACGAGGGCGCACCCGCGGTTGTGGTTGGGTTGATGTCCACGGCTCCCAAGGCCGCCGCGTTCGCCGTGCTCCTGCGTATGGCCTATGGAGCCTATCCCTCACTCCACGCGCACTGGTTCGTGCTTATCTGGCTGATGGCCGCCATCTCCATGACAGTCGGCAACCTGGGAGACTCTACGTCAACAGAACGTCAAGCGCATGCTGGCCTATTCCTCGATCGCCCATGGAGGCTATCTTCTGGTGGCCTTTACCGCACTCTCCCGCGAAGGAATCGCAGCCGCTATCTTCTACACCGCGGCCTATGCGGTAACCAATGTAGGAATCTTCGCCATCCTGAGCCATGCGGGCGGCTACGAGGATAAGCTGCTCTCGGTCTCCGATTACCGCGGTTTTGCCTACCGCTCGCCCTTGCTTGGCGGGGCGATGGCCTTCTTTCTTCTTTCTTTGATTGGGATTCCGTTTACCGCCGGTTTCTTCGGAAAGTTCTACGTCTTCTCCGCCACGCTCAGCTCCGGAGTTATCTGGCTGACGATTCTGGGATTGGTCAATAGCGGCATCGCCGCCTTCTACTATCTGCGGCTGCTGACATCGGTTTATAACAAGCCAGCGGGCGACTTCCCGCCCCAAGCCGTTCCCCGACTGAGGCCCGCATTATTCGCAGCCTTGCTGATCACCATCTCAGCCACTCTTATCCTCGGTATCTTCCCTGGCCGGACGTTGCAAGCAGCCCAAGCCGGCGCCGCGACTTACGCGGTAATTGGCAGCGCGGGCAATGGCGCGGTCACGGCAAGTATTCGCCGGAAATAAGCCAGCATAGCCAGGGAGAGGTCTAGTCGGCTAAGTTAGCGCTAAAATAGCGCTGTGCGAATACTCAACAAGGAGAAGCAGCTTGTCGCTTCTGGGGCAATGAAGCTGCCGGCGCAAGAGATGAATTGGGAGTCGTTCTTTTCCTTGCCCAAAGGCAACGTCCCGCACTACGTAGCTGTCGAGGCCGCACGTGAGAGCAGAGGGGGCGACAGGTAAGAGGGATGTGCTAGGCAGACCCGTCCTAATTAGACGGCGGATTTCGACTCCAGACAACCTAAGTTGCTGAGTTAATTGCAACGACATCAAGGTCCAAAAGCTTTTGGTTCTTGAAGCTTGCCTTCCAGCAGATCATGGGTGCCCCAAGTCCCGATTCTGGGGCTTGGGATTCCGCAGGTCTCGAGTGAGAGTGTCGTCGCTCTTCGCCATCATCGGAGCTACACGTAAAATACGTGGTACACGAAACTTGCGTGGGAGAAAACCGCCCTATGGCTCAAATCCGAAAGCAGAACCTGACGGTGAGCCTCAGCACACAGACCGTGCAAAAGGCCAAGATTGTGGACGCGGAGGAAGTCTACGAGAACTCGCATCGGGCGGCGCTCGACCTGATGGAGCGGGGATTCCACCTGGGTGGAATCCATTCTGTTCATCGAGATGAGTTGCATAAACGCTAAGGCTTTCGTTGACACATGTGAAGGAGAAGCGTAGCCGCGAGTGAATCGTGGTAAGTACGTTCGCAGGCTGCGGAAAAGGGCCGAAGAGAGTGCGAAAACAGTTCCCTCAGCGGCTAAAGCCGCTCGATTTTTCCAGTTGTTACGGCACGACTGAAGTCGTGCCCTGATACAAAGCCATAGTTTTTCGCAGCCTGTAAAGCTATGCCGAGGAGTTACGGGCTTGGTAAGTCCCACGAGGGACGGCTGAAACTAGCCCAGCACGAAGTGCTGGGTACGGTTCTATAAGAGAGAACAGTCCCGCAGGGACGGCTGAACAATCTCGTTGCCTCTTCAATCGTCCCTCCGGGACTCTTTCAAGGCCGATTTTCAACCTGTGCGGAGTTTTTCGCAGCCTGTAAAGCCGCTCTATTTTTCAGGTACAAAGCCATAGTTTTCCCGCAACTTGCCGAAGCCCTCCCGGAGTCAACAAGCGTAAAGTAAGAGCGTCTGCGATGAACGGGGCCTTTCATGCCCAGTTTCCGGACTTTCCACTGCACTGGGCGGTTGAACGTTCTGGTGCTTGGACTCACGCTTGCTTTTTTCTGGGGACTAGGCGGGAGCCGTTCCTCCGACTCCTTTATGCTCCTGCCGCGGTATTTCCCGCGGGGATCTCCGGTAGGGCCGTTGTTGCTTTGCTCGTGGACGTAAATGGAATGCCGCAGCAGGTACATGTGTCATGTTCACTTGGAGCCGGTTTCGACGAAAACGCTGTCAAGGCAGTCAAGCAGTATCGATTTGAGCCTGCCCGCCTCAAGCGCAAACCGGTTCCCGCGAAGGTATCCGTTGAAATTCTTTTTCAGCGCTGACTGTACCGCTCGAAAAACGCCGTTTCAGGCGGTTTTCGCTTGCTTCTCCTTCAACTCCTTGAGCAACATTTCAATCTGGTCTTCCCGCTGCAATGCGGCAAAGCGGTCCTCCAACGAATCGCCGCCCAGCAGCTCGACCTCTGCTTCGTTCCGTGATTCGTGAGTTGCAATCCGGGCTTTCATCCGGTCGAGCACCACCGACTTCTCTTGAGTATCGATGACCTTACGCGTCTGAGTGGCGCGGCTGACCACGCGGGCTCTGCGGTCCTGGGCCATGAGCAGCTCGCAGCGGCTGCGCGTCTCCGCCAGTTTCTGGTCTAGCTTGCGCAATGCGGTCCGCAGGTTGTCAGCCTCCGCCTGCTGATCCTCGAGTTGCTGGGCAAAACCCTTGGCAATCTCGTCCTGGCTCAAGGAACGTTCAAGCGCACTCCGCGCCAGGTCATCGTGCCCCTTGCTAACTGCCAGTTCCGCCTTTCGCCGCCAGTCTGCGGCGCCAGCCGTGTGTTCTTTTTCCTTTTTCTCCAGCAGGTGCTGGTCTGCGATTGCAATCGCCACCTGCGTTTTTACCTGCATCAGTTGGTTTTCCATATCCAGCACCAATTGCCGCAACAGTTTTTGTGGATCTTCAGCCTTGTCGATCAGGTCGTTCAGATTCGCTCGAAGCAGTGTGCTTACCCGTTCCAGTAGTGCCATAACATCCTCCTTCAGCTTGCGCTGTCTTACCAAATTACTGGCCGCGATCCGAGCCATCTCCGCCGTTGCGCGGCTGCATGCCTTTGACGTTCGCCATCAACTCGCTCACGTTCATTCCGGAGAGCGTTTCAAACAGCGCCGGCACCTGAGAGGCGATTTTCATCATGTCCCCGGTAAGCCGGTGGGCGCCGGTCGAGCTGTCGTTCCCACTGGAAACGATGGTGATCTTGTCCACCTTGGACAGCGGTTCGGAGAGCGCCCGCATCAGCTCCGGCATGACTGCAACCAGCCGGTCGACAACCGCTGCCTGCGACCACTCCTGGTAAGCTTCGGCCTTGACGTTCATGGCCTTGGCCTCCGCCTCGCCTTTCTGCAGGATGATCGAGGCTTCCGCCTCGCCTTCCATTCTTATCGCCGCGGCGCGGCCTTCCGCTTCCGCCATTAGCCGCGACTTCTCCGCCGCCGCCAGGTTTTCGATCCTCTGACGGTCAATCTCCGCGTTCTTCAATACCGTTGCAATCAGCTCTTTCTCGTGGCGCAGAATCTCCGCATCCTGAACTTTGATCTGCTGCTCCTTCTCAATTTGCTGGATCTTCACCTGCTCGGCAATCACCTGCTGCTGCATAACATTCGTCTGCAGCTCATAGGACTTGTCCGCCGTCGCCTCCTGCCTGCGGCTCTGTTCCATGAACTGGGCTTTCTGAATGTCCAGGTCGCGCTGCGCCTCCGCCTGCTTGGCCAGCGATGCAGTCTCCGCAATCACGCGCTCCTGGTCGGCCTGCGCCTTGGCGATGGCCGATTCGCGGAGCGCGATCGCCCTGCGGATTGCGGTATCGCGTTCAGCCTCCGCGGCCGCCACGTCCGCATCGCGCTTGATGCGCGCGACATCCGGACGGCCCATGTTGGTGATGTACTCATTCTTGTCACGCACCTCTTTGATGGTGAACGACACAACTTCGAGACCCATCTTGCTCATATCGTCGGCGCAGGTGGAGCGCATCCGGTCGGCAACCATCTCCGGCTCTTTTACAATTTGCTCCACCGTGAGTTGACCGATGATTCCGCGCAAGTGGCCTTCCATGACTAAGCGGATCAACCCTTCCCGTTGCGCAGGGGTCTTGGTCAGGAACTGCTCCGCCGAAGTTAGAATCGATTCCTGATCGGACCGCACTTTGAGCTGCGCCACGGCTTCTACCGTCACCGCGACACCCTGCTTGGTATAAAGATCCTGCTGCGGGGCGACATCAAACGACATCAGCTCCAGCGAAAGCTGGCGGCTGCTTTCCACCATGGGAAAGATCACCGTGCCATGGCCCTTGACTACCCGCGGTCCGCGAAATCCATAAACGATGATGGCCTCGTTCGGACCGGCCTTGCGAAACATCTTTGCGATCATTGCCACCAGCAGAAGTATGACGAGAACGCACAATCCAACAACCACCACAACGGTATTCACCATAAGCGCCTCCTGGTCCTTTCATCAGGAAACCGAACTACGGTCGAGATCCTCCGATGTTTGAACCATCGAGAGAGAGCGATTCGCCGCCGGAGACTTCATCCCACCGGCGCACATAGGCAATGCCTCGCTCGTAGCGCATTACCACCACTTCAACGTCCCGCGCGATAGCCTCTCCATTCTCGCTGCGTGCCGGGCTCGAGCGCCGGATGCCGTTCTGCGAGAACAGGATCTCGCCCGTGCCATTGTCTCGAATGGTTCCACTTACGCGTCCGATCATGCCCGTCATCTCCGACTCCTCGGCGGTCAAAGCCTTGTCATGCGGCAGCAGCACCTTGGCCAGGAACCAAAAAATCGACATGCCCCCCGCCAGCCCACACAGCAGGGAGTAGGCCAGAATGAGAGGAATTGCGAATCCACCATAGCGCTCCAATAAATATCCCGCTCCACCAAACCAGCAGAGAAAGGCCATGACAGTAAACCCGTTCACTGGCGAGATGCTGTTGCCGCCGGTTCCATGAACATGGCCTGCATGACCGGCGCCGTGCATCCCGAAGTGCAAAGAATGAGGCATAGCGCCTGCGAACGAAAGCACCGCCAGCACCAATCCCACGCCAAAACAAATCAAGTAGAAGCTCTCCCAGGTCATCGGGTTCTCTCCTTTCCGCTGGTCATGGATCCGCTCTTCAATTCGCTCTTGGATCCGCTGCTTTTGGAGTTTCTCGTCATGGCTCGAGGTCCCGTGATTTCAGCCAGCGGCCGAACCTTGAATTGCTTTTCGCTTCTCGCGGCAGGCCGTAGTACCTCGACCAACCGGTCCACCAGTCCCGGCGTCTCAATCAACGACTCGAGCAACAGCAAGCATTGCCTTGACTCCGGATGCTTGGCCAAGGTCAGCAGCGCTTTTCTCAGCTCGGGGTCGCGGGGAAAGCGCTCGGCTCCGTTCACCAGCCACAGGTCCAGCTTGTCATCGAGCACCCGCGCTTCGCTCATCAACTCGGCATGGTAACCGTCAGGGTCGTCCACCAGGTAGCCGGGGTGTACCTTGAAAAATTTGGCCAGCATCTGCCGGGTGGTGTTGGTCAGGTGGGGCCGCGCGCCGCTTTCAATCTGCGATAGGTAGGACTGGCTCATTCCAGCTTTCAGCTCCGACTTGATGGCGCGCACCAGCTCCTGCTGCGTGATGGCTCTGCCTACTCCGCGCAAGCTGCCTTCAACCTCCCGCAGATACCTTAATTTGTCGCCCAGCTTCATATCTATCGCAATCTGCAATAATGGTATTGCAATCCGCGATATCATGTCAAGCGCCGTTTAGGATTCCTCATCGACGCAGCGGTCGGGCAAACCGGTCCGCAATCGGAAATTGACAATAGCGCCGTAAATGATGAGTTAAATTTATGTTTTGGCGATGCAGGCGAGCATCCAACTGATGAAGGCACGGACCGTCGAAGTCTCCAACCTCAGATTGCAGCAACTACACGGAAGGAACTCACCATGACCGACAAGAATACCCTCTTAGCACGCCGCGAGGCTCCGCTCAAGACTCCCGTGGATCTCGAACCTCAAGCGGTCAAAAATATCACCGGAGCGCTCAATGCTCTGCTCGCCGACACCTTCACGCTCTATTTGAAAACCAAGAACTTTCACTGGCACATGAGCGGTCCTCATTTTCGCGATTACCACCTCCTGCTGGACGAGCAGGGCGAACAGATATTCGCGATCACGGACGATATCGCCGAGCGGGTGCGCAAGATCGGCGGCACGACCATCCACTCCATCGGACATATTGCCCGGTTGCAGCGCCTGGCCGACAACGATGCCGATTACGTGGACCCCGCCGACATGTTGAGCGAACTTCGCCAGGATAACCAGGCACTGGTTCTAAGCATGCGTGCCGCGCACGACCTCTGCGATGAAGCCGGCGACGTCGCCACCACGAGCCTGCTGGAGAACTGGATCGATGAGGCTCAACGCCGCTCCTGGTTCTTGTTCGAAAGTACGCGCAAGTAGGAATGCATACCCTGGCTCCTATGCCAGGACTGGAGAATTTGATGACCGAGATTTTGACTTCCGGAACTCCGGCTCCGAACTTCAATGCTTCCGTCACTCCGGAAGGGAAACTTTCGCTTAGCGACCTGCATGGCAAGCCCGTCATATTAGCCTTCTATCCGGCAGACTGGAGTCCGGTGTGTGGCGACCAGATGGCTTTATATAACGAAGTCCTTCCGGAGTTTCAGAAGTACGGCGCACAGTTGGTGGGGATCTCGGTCGATGGCGTATGGTGCCACAAAGCTTTCGCCAAGGAGCGGAATCTCCATTTCCCGCTGCTGGCCGACTTTGAGCCAAAAGGCGAGATCGCGCGGGCTTACGGCGCCTATCGTGCCGAAGATGGAGTCAGCGAGCGAGCGCTCTTTGTCATCGACCGGAACGGGGTGATCGCCTGGAGCTACTGCTCCCCGGTTGCCGTCAATCCGGGAGCGGACGGCATACTGCAAGCTCTTGAGAGTTTACCCAAATAGGAGATTCCTCCTCCATGAGCAAGCTTTCGATCGCCGTCAATGCGGGAGATCACGTGCAGGGCGATCTAGCCGCGGGATGCATTTTGGTCGAATACGGCGACTATGAGTGTCCCTCGTGTGGACAGGCTTATCCGATCGTCAAAAAGCTGCAAAGGCGCTTCGCAAAACGGCTTGCCTTTGTATTCCGCAATTTCCCATTGACCCAAATACATCGCTGGGCGGAGCCGGCTGCCGAAGCTGCCGAGTTTGCCGGAGAACATGGCAAATTCTGGGAGATGCACGATCTGCTCTACGAGAATCAGCAAAGTTTGGACGGCGCGCTCCTGGTGGAGCTGGGCGAAAGGCTCGACTTATCGTCAACACAGTTGCAAGCTGCCGTCGCCGAGCGAAGCTACCAGGAACGTGTGCGGGCCGACTTTGCAGGCGGTATCCGCAGCGGCGTCAATGGGACGCCCACCTTCTTCATCGATGGACAGCGTCACAACGGACCGTTTGATTTCGATTCTCTCAGCGATGCCATAGAGCGGGCGCTGACGAGTTAGCTGGGCCGCCCCTTTTGCCTTTCTTTCTGTCATTCCCGAAGGGAATCAGATTCCCTTCGGGAATGACAGAAAGAAAGGTAAAGACAACATTCTTCTATGAGGGCTACCTGTAAAGTGAAAAGGTTGCATCTTTACGATCGGGCGAATGCCAGCAGCGGTCCGATGTCGTTTTGATCCGCGGCGTGCAGAGCCTGGATATAACGGCGCCGGAAATCTCCAGCCTGCATGGTATCCGCTCCGCCCCAGGTGAAGACCGGGCTTCCCTGCCTTCGCGCCAGCACGGCGGCGATCAGTCGCGCGTGACGGCCATTTCCGTTGGGAAACGGATGAATCAAGACCAGGCGATGATGGAGGCGAATGGCGATTTCGTCGCCTGCAAAACTCCGGTGATCGAGCCAATAACGAACATCGCCTAACAGAAGCGCCAGCGCATCGCGGATCTGGTAATGAGGAATGCCGATATTTTTTTCCGTCTTGCGATAGGCGCCGGCCCACTTCCAGGTCTGGTCGAACATGCGCAGGTGGAGATCTCTCACATATGGTTCAGTGACCGGATCTTGCCGGCGAATTTGTTTGGGGTCGAGCGCCCATGCATACGCCTCCAAAATATTTTGCCTCTCCCATTCGTTCAATTCTCCCTTGGTGGAGAGATTAGGCATGAGCTCTGCCTGTTCTTCGGGAGACAGAGGCGTATGTCCGTCTCCCGCGGGAACGAGGGTCATCGCCCGCCGCGCTTGCTAACCAGGCGGCGCGTCTCTGCTTCGACCGCCTCATCGATGCGCCCGGCCGCTTGATCTTCAAGCGCCATCGAATGTTCCACCCCTAGAACATTACGCTTGGCCTGAGCGCGGGCGCGATTCTCCATCAAATCCTGAAAAGAGCCATGCCTGGGCACCAGGGCGTAGACCAGATCGCAATCGAGCGCGCCGGCTGCATTGCGCAGACTTTTTAAAGTGATGCGATCCTCGGCTTCGGCAAGTTCCAGTTCCGGAGGAAGCGCACGGCTTCTCCCCATGGCCACGGCCATTTCGCTGGCGGGAACACCAAGGGCTTCGCGGATTGCGCGCAGCCAGCCCTTTGCGGGACGCGAGAGTTTTTGCGCCGTCCGGAAAGGCCTCAGTGAGCGATCCAATTGTTTCAGCCGCAAGCTGCGGAATTCATTGCGCATGATGAGCCTTGTTGATTAGTTAAAATAGACGTTGGTGTCATTGATGTCAATCTATAAATATACACTATTGCCAGTTAATGTATATTTATAGATAGACGTTAATCGGAAGATGTATATCGTTAAATATGCCTCGCCGGGAAATTCGTTTCTAGTCGTCCTTTAGCCGCAAGTCGCGGCGGCTGAAAATGGCTGCCGCCGCGGCAAAGAAAGCGACAGCCGCCACCAGGATCATCAGCGCATCGGAAATCCCCCCGGCAGGCCGGATCGCCATTTCCCCGTTCGGATCCATTCCCAAAATGGCGCTGAGCAGCTTGCCCGGTCCGAAGCCGATGTGCCCTGAAAGCGCTGTGGCCGAGACGAGCGCCAAGGCCGCCATGGTGGCCAGGAAGGACGGCAGCCAGGCGGCGAAGAAGAGACTGGCCGCCGCGGCCCAAAGCCCCAGCAGCAGCAAGGCAAACGTCATTGCTAGAAGGCCTGCACGCGGCTGGCTTGTTCCGGCGATCAGAAAAAGTCCGCTGGCAAGCAAGCTTGCCGCGTAGAGCACCAGCGGAATCCAAGCTGCAAACAGCAGAGCGAAGAGGTATTGCCGGCGGCTCACCGCGCGCGAGAGCACAGCGACGATACGGCGAGACCGCTGCTCGTTCCCGAGCTGAACGCTGGCGGAGAAAACCACCAGAGCGATTCCATACAGGCACCCCTGGTGAAGGATGGAGAGCACGTCTCCCAGATCCGGGGGCGTGCCGGTCAGCAGAATGAGAGTCGCCAGGCCCGGAGGGAGCAGCATCAGGAGCAGATAGAGCCAGCGGTTCTGGTAAAGCAAGCGGCGCACGATCTGCCATGTCTTCATCGATGGGATCATTGCCGCGATTCGGGCACGCTCTCAGGCGTGCTCTCACTCCAGTTCAGGAATAGCTCCTCCAGAGTTTGCCGGACCGCGGTCAGGCTCATGATCTCACCGCCCGAGCTCCAGACCTCTTCCAAAACACGGCGCTGCTCTTCACGGGGAAAGATGCGCTTGGACTCGATTCCAGAAGCCTCGCGGACGCGCGCCTCCATGCTATTCGATTCCTTGAGCAGAGCTTCGAGCTTGCCGTAGCGCACCAGTTGGCCTTCACGCAGGAAGGCGATGCGGTCGCAAATATGCTCAACCTCGGTGAGCTGATGGGAGCTGAAGAAGACGCTTTTCCCCGTCTCGCGGGCATGACGAAGCAGTCCCCCTGACGTGAAGCACTCCGGCGGGATCGAGCGCGGAGGCGGGTTCATCGAGTATGAGCAGTTGCGGATCGTTGATCAGCGCCTGAGCGAGGGCGAGGCGCTGCTGCATGCCGCGGGAGAACTTCCTCGCATCCTTTGCAGCGTCTTTTCCATCCTGAGACAAGCCGACCGTGGCCAGAAGATCGCGAATGGTCTCCCGTAATTGGGGATGGCGGACGCCATTGAGCCGGGCCGCGAATTCGACGGCGCTGGAAGCCCGCTCGGCAAAGAAGACGGGCGTGTCGGGAACGAACCCCAAGCGGGCCCGCGCCTCCGCCTCGCCGAAAGGCTTTCCCAGCAATGAACCCGTTCCTGAAGAGGGACGCAGCAGGCCAAGAGCCAGATGGATTGCGGTTGTCTTTCCGGCGCCGTTGGGACCTAGAAAGCCCAGAATCTCACCGGGCTCAACAGCTAGGCTCAACCGATCGAGCGCTGTGTAGCCGCCGAAGAGCTTCGAAACGGCATTGAATTCCAGCTCAGGCGCCATGGAAGTATCAGACAGCCGGATCCAATATCTGATGCAGAAGCGCATCAGATATTGGGCACCGCGGCTAGTCAGGGTTTTGCAGAAGCTTTTGAAATCTAAGTTAGGGAATTTTGGTGAAGATGATGACCAGGGTGAAGAGCGAGAGCGATTCCATAAACGCCAAGCCCAGCACCAGCAGCAGCAGGATGCCGGCGCGCGCTCCAGGGTTGCGGGCAACAGCTTCAGCGGCTGATGCCGTGGCGCGGCCCTGGCCAAGTCCGCAGAGCCCGGCGGCGATGCCCATGCCTACGCCGGCCGCGATCGAAGTGAGGCCAGCCCCCACGCCTCCGCCACCGCCGGCGTTTTGAGCGAATGCCGGCGCCGAGATGAATAGGGCGGCCAACGTCATGAATAGATATTGCAGCTTACGCATTTCTTCCTCCTCACTTCCCTGAGATTTGCCGCCAGTGGGTGGTTGAGGCTCACCGTGCTGGCCCCCTCACGCTCGCGGCGCCCGCATCGGAGCGGAAGTGCTTCTCCGGACGGGAAAGACTTTTGCGGAATCAATGCTCGTGCGCGACCGCCTCGCTCAGGTAAATCATGATGAGCAGCATGAAAATATAGGCCTGAATGATCCCCACGAAAAAGTGCAGTCCCAGGAAGATCACCGGGAAGGCGAACGGCACCAGCGAGAAAAAGACCAGATAGACCATCTCACCGGCAAACATGTTGGCATAGAGACGAACGGTGAGCGAGAGAATGCGGGCCGAGTGGGAGATGATCTCGATAGGCAGCATCATCCAGGAGATCCACCAGATCGGACCGAGAAAATGCTTAACGTATCCGATTAAGCCCTGTTCGCGAAGACCGTGGTAGTGGTAATAGACGAAGGCCAGAAGCGCGATGCCGAGAGGCACAGTCGGCTTAGACGTAGGGGAGAGCAGCCCCGGGACCAGGCCCATAAGATTCGACAGCAGAATAAAAATCAGCACGCAGGTGGTAAACAGGACATAACGTTGGCTGCCGTGCCCGATGATGGATTCGGCCTGGCTGGAGACGAATTCGTGAAGCATCTCCGCCACCTGCTGAATGGCGCCCGGCCGCTCCACATTCAGCGAAAGACGAACCGCGATGAAGAAGATCAACAGCAGCAGCAGCGCCAGCACTTCCATAGCAAAGGCATTCGTGATGGGCGCCTGCGCATGATAGGGAGCGACATGCACGGCGTTCAAAAGCCGCACCACCAGGTCGCCGAAGTGGCGGTTTAGGAATGCGGTAAATGCAGTTTGATTGTTCACGAGTTCTAGATTCCTCAGGCCGGGGCAGACGCGGACGCCACCTTGCCGTTTCCAGTGTTACTGTGTCCCGATGAGAGTTAGGTTCTGTGTACCCGATCTTTGCAAGGATCGGCGAGGCCCGATTCAGGGATACACGTGTAGCGCAAAGGTTTTAAGCCGACCAGAAGCGTAAGAGTCGAATTGCCTCGATAAGCAGCGCCAGCATGGCCAACGCCAGCCCGGCTATAAGAGCGGAAATCCTGCCATCTAAACTCTTTAGGCTAACATAAAGAAGGGCCGCGGCGGCGGCAATGCGCACAAAAAACCAGAAGAGAACCGGGCCGATCGGACGGGGTTTTCCGCCTGCGCCCAGGCGGGTCAAGACAGCAGACATGATCTGCCGCCATTCCAGGATTCCGGTGGCGGCGATCGCGCCGCCGACCATGAACAGCAGCATCGAGCGCCAACCCCAAACCAGCCAGATCAGGGGGACCCCCGCCAGCGCAGCTATGCCTACACTGCGTAGCGCGCGATTGAGCGCAACCCGCAGATCCTGATCGCTGAATTCCATTTCCGCTGCCGCCACTTGTCTTTCCTTCATTCCTTATTGAGCGCCAGGACCACGCGGAAGATCTGGACAAAACCGGCCGCCGCCCCGAGCACCAGGCCGGCAATGTAGATCCAATCTTGCTTAAGCCAATGATCCAGACCCAGACCGATGGCCCATCCGATCATGGTTGCCGCGGGTAGCAAAAGCGCAAGCTGGAGCAGGCTTTGCACCCGAACCAGGGAGGCTACGGCGCTGTCGTTCGATTTGGTGTCAGACGCCGGCTTCGCCGGCCGATCCGGTTGCGTGCTCATATGTTCTGCGTTGTTATACACCAATTTGTCATTTCGGCCGAAGTGAAGCGGAGTGGGTCTTTTTAAGGTTTGTGGAATCTCAGGTCCCAGAATCGGGACCTGGGGCACTCAGCTCCATGCGCGGGCGGCTCAGCCCCCGCCGGTGGGTATACTTACTTTTTCGGGAAGCGAGAGGGCGGCAGAGTGTTTGAGTCGGAGTTTGAGCGCAATCTTTTCGCGCTTCGCAAAGAAAAGCTGCAGCATATTACCGCGCTTGGCCAGCAATCCTATCCTAACCAGTTCCTGGCGTCGCATGCCATTGCCGAATTGCGGCGATCCTTCGATTCCTCCACCGGGGAGGAGTTGGAGCAGAACCGGACCACGGTCCGGATCGCGGGCCGGGTGATGGCCATACGCGCGCAAGGGAAAGCCGGCTTCGCGCAATTGCAGCAGAACGGCCAGAGGCTGCAGATCTATGTGCGGCGGGATGCCGTCGGAGAAGCAGGTTTCGAGCTTTATAAGCTGCTCGATCTAGGGGACCACATCGGTGTCTCCGGCTACCTGTTTCGCACCCGGACCGGAGAGCTGAGCGTCCACGTCGACACTATCACTTTTCTCGCCAAGGCCATGCTGGCCCTGCCGGAGAAGTACCACGGCCTGTCCGACGTCGAACTCCGCTACAGGCAGCGCTATCTCGATCTGTTCATGAATGCCGAGGTCCGCGAGGTATTCGTCAAGCGCGCCCAAGCGCTGAAAGCGATACGCGGGTTTTTCGACCAGCGGGGCTATCTTGAGGTCGAGACGCCGATGATGCAGCCGATCCCCGGCGGAGCGGCGGCCAAGCCCTTCCGTACCCACCACAATGCGCTGGATATGCCGCTCTATTTGCGCATCGCTCCGGAGCTTTACCTCAAGCGGCTGGTGGTCGGCGGCCTGGACCGGGTCTACGAGATCAACCGCAACTTCCGCAACGAGGGCGTCTCTACCCAGCACAACCCCGAGTTCACCATGCTCGAGTTCTATCAGGCCTACGCCAATTACCGTGACCTGATGCAACTTACTGAAGAGTTGATCGTTCATGTGGCGATCGAAGTAAATGGCTCGACGCGAACCAACTTTGCCGGCCATGAGATCGACCTGGCGAAGTGGCAGCGTTATTCCATGCGGGAGGCGATCGTCGAGTTCTGGCCGGAAGCGGCGGGCGCCAAGCCGCGGGTTGCGGACTTTTCCCAGGATCGCCTGGAGCAAGGCTCGGTCGAGGAGATAGCGGACCGGCTGCGGCGGGCCAAGGTCCACCTCGACTTTCAACCCGGCGAGCCCAGAGGCAGAACCATCGCCAACATCTTTGAAGCGGTGGCCGAAGAACATCTCATCCAGCCGACCATCATCTACGACTTTCCGCTGGCGGTCTCACCGCTTTCCAAGAAGAAGCCGGATGAGCCGGAGTGGGTGGAACGCTTTGAGTTTTACATTGGGGGGCTGGAGCTGGGCAACGCCTTCAGCGAGCTGAACGACCCGGAGGAGCAGCGGTCGCGCTTCCTGGAACAGCTCACTCGGCGGGAGCACGGCGATGCCGAGGCCCATGCGATGGATGAGGATTACGTGCGCGCCTTGGCGTATGGGCTTCCGCCGACCGCAGGCGAAGGAATAGGCATCGACCGGCTAACCATGGCGCTAACCGGCGCCAAGTCGATCCGGGACGTTATCCTATTCCCGCTGTTGCGCACACAGCAGGGCGAAGATAGCGCCGGCGGCAACACTTGAGCCGCACCCCTTCGCGGCTCAGTTGCGACCACCTGCTACTTCTTGCCAGCCCTTTCCACCCGTTTGAGAACCTGGCTAAGGCTGGTCTTCTCAAAGTCCTCGAACAAAGCCCCCATGGAGGCCGAAAAGACTTTCTCCAGCGCACTGTTCACCCGCACCGGACCCGCGGCGCGCACCTGTGGGGTGTGAAACAGCGAGCCGGTTTCGACCGCTTTGTATACATCAGCCAAGGAGATCGACTTGGGAGATTTGAGTAACCGCGACCCCCCGGTCGGACCCTTTTGACTTTCGATGAGTTTCGCTTGCTGAAGGGAAGCAAGCACGCGACGGACGACAACTGGATTGGTATCCAATTTCTCCGCTATATCCGTCGAAGTCTGCAACGTGTCAGGCTTTGCGGCAAGCAGGACAAGCACGTGCACTCCGGTAGCAAATCTACAGTTGACAGCCATGCCGGAACCCTAACACATAGAAAGCGAGATGCAATTGAACCACGGGGCGAACGTTAGTCACTTCCAAAGTTGCACACATACCTGAGAGTAACCACCTGTTTGTAGCCGTGCTAGCATCGTTTTGAATCATAACCGGGAAACCGATCGAGGGCTGCGTGCGCATTCTGTTTGTAGGTGACGTATTTGGGTCGGCGGGACGGAGAATCGTACAGGAGCATCTGCCTCACTCCATCCAGGAGCTAGCTATCGACCTGGTGGTCATCAATGGGGAGAACGCGGCCGGAGGATTCGGCATAACTCCCATCATTGCCGAGGAGTTGTTCGACCTAGGCGCCCACGTTATAACCACCGGGAACCATATCTGGGACAAACGCGAGATCATCGAATATATGCAGGCTACGCCAGCAGAAAGTCACGAGCGGCCGCGCCGCCTGCTACGGCCGGCAAACTATGTAGCCGGCACTCCAGGCTATGGATTCTATGAGGGGGTGCTAAGTTCCGGTCAGACCTATGCCGTGATCAATCTGCAGGGGCGCGTCTTCATGGCCAGCCTGGAAGACCCCTTCCGGACAGCCGATTCCCTACTGCGGAATATATCCGCCAAGGTGGTCCTGGTGGACTTTCACGGGGAAGCTACTTCGGAGAAAGTGGCCCTCGGTTGGTACCTCGATGGCAGGGTTACCGGAGTAATAGGGACGCATACTCATGTACCAACTGCGGACGAGCGGGTGTTGCCAGGTGGGACAGCTTATCAGACCGATGTGGGTATGAGCGGCCCATACGACAGCGTTATTGGGGTGGAAAAGGATCTGGTTTTGGCGAGATTTCTCACCGGCATGCCGAGCAAGTTCGAGGCAGCCAAAGGCGACCCGAGAATGTGCGCGGCGCTGATCGAATGCGACGAGAGAACAGGAACGGCTCTTTCCATTCGCCGCCTTATGCTAGGCGAATGACCGGCTGAAACAGGGAGACAGTCTAGACCGCCTCCCTGTATTCGGGAACCTCCACGATTGCCAGGCCCTCGATCTGCTCCGGCAATTCCGCGGCGGCTGTCTTTTTAGGCACGGCAACCGTCTGCGTCAGGTCCACATTGCCCTGCATTGAAGCGTTGTCCTCAATAGAGAGCCGGGATGCAACGATATCGCCGGTGAAACACGCGGTGCGCTTTAGCTCGGCGCGAGCGCTGGCCTTCACCGTGCCCTCGACGCGGCCGAAGACCACCAGATCGCCGGTAATAATATCCGCTTGAGCAAGGCCATTAGGACCAACGGTCAGCCGCTTTTCCTCCAAGGTGATGTTGCCTTCGATCATGCCGTCGAGGAAAAAATCTTCTGCCCCGAAGATCTCGCCGCGAATGCAAATGCCCTTCCCGATTACGGTGCCGGTATTGCTCATTTGTCTGAGCCTCCAATTTGGTAACTCTATGCAGGAAAAAATCAGATCGCAATCACCGAAAGGTCGCAGACGAGCGCCTGGTGGAAGCCCCCGCATTTATGCGGGGGCAGGAGTGCTTCAGCGCTCGGGAAAGTTCTCTCGAAATGATGCGCTTTAGCGCTGGAATGGGTAAATCCAGGGCTAAAAAGCAGATTCCCTGCGGGAATGACAGAAAGAAAAGCAAAGACCAAAAGGCTTTCACCGGCTGCGGAAAAACTCTGTAGAAGGATTTTGGTGGAAGCCCCCTGCTTTAGCAGGGGGACGCTGGACTCCAGTCCAGCGGAAAACGGTTGATCTTAAGATGGGCTTTAGCCCCGGATTTACCAATGCCAGCGCTAAAGCGCAACGTGATCAGAATCGAACTTCCCGGAGCGCTGAAGCGTTCCTACCCCCGCATAAATGCGGGGGGTTCCACCTCTGTGCCGGCTTCGATGGAGTCCCCAGACTGTGACAAGGATGGAGAATGCCTCAGCGGCTAAAGCCGATCGGATTTTGGATTATTTGCGGCACGACTGAAGTCGTCCCCTGATACAGAACCATACATTCTCCGAAGCCTGCCCCTTCTTTAGCAAGCAATCATGGGCACGATGGAGCAAAGCTCTGGGTTGCGGCGGAAAATCTGAAGCTGCGGTGCGAACGGTTTATTTTGCGGGGCTGTCTGCGTAATATCCCGATCTGGTTTGCACCGTGAGTCCCTTTTTCTTCGTGGTGAGGGTGATGGTGTGGAAGCCTTCAACATCCGACTTGGCCGGCGTATAGCCCAACATGTATTGGGTGCGCAGCTCCTCGGCGATGTTGGTGTAAATCTGCTCGACGGTATCCTTTTTGGAGACTTCGTAGAGACGGCCGCCGGTCTCGCCGGAGATTTGCGCGAGGATTTTCTTGCCGTCTACATGCGGCAGATTGGAAGGCGGCCGAGTGCCCCCACCGGGATAGCCCCCGCCAGGGTAGCCTCCGGGGTAGCCTCCGCCAGGATAGCGTCCTCCAGGATAGCCGCCTCCTGGGTATCCTCCTCCAGGGTAGCCTCCGCCGGGATAACCACCGCCGCGCCGCCCAAATCCACGGTTCTCCTCATGTTCCTTCTCCGCAAAATAAATGGAGTAGACGATGGTGTTGGCTCGTTGCGCGGCCTCAATGGCGCTGGCCAGCGATTCTTTGCTGCCCCGGTCCACGCCATCCGACAGAACCACCACCGCCTTGCGGCCAGTCTGCTTACTCATCAATTCATCGCACGCCAGAAAGATCGAATCGTAGAGCAGAGTGCCGGCCCCACGCCGTGAAGCCCCTCCCCCGCTCGATGTTTGCTGCTCGTATCCCGGGGTCTGAAGCGATTGCAGCGCGGATTCCAGCTTGCTGTGATCCGGCGTCAGGTCCTGCAGCAGCTCCACTTCGCGATCGAAGTGAATGACAAAGGCGCGGTCTTTGTCCGTCACCATTTGATCCAAAAAGCTCTTGCTGGCGGTGCGTTCCTGGTCGAGAACATTGCGCTGGCTCTCGCTGGTATCGACCAGCAGACCCAGAGTGAGCGGCAGATTGGTCTCCTGAGCGAAATAGCGAATGGATTGCGGCCGGTTATCTTGCTGAAGTTCGAAATCGTCTTTTGTAAGGTCGCGAACGATTTGGCCCTTCTTATCCCTGACCGTCACCGGCAAAGTGACTACCTTGACGTCGACGGGATAGGTGGGGGTTGCGCCGCTCTGGGCGGATGGATTTGCCGGCGCGGGAGTAGCCGCCTGCGCCCCAGCCGGCGCCCGGTGAAGCAGGCAACCGGCAAAAATGGCCAAGCCCAATGCCGCCAGCGGAGTCCTGCGCAGCAGCGGAAAAGAGATACAATCGAAAAGAGCCTTCATAGTATTCCCCAGGTCAACCCATGTGAACCCATGTGAACCTTAGACGAGAGCGGTCATCTGATAGTTACCCCCACGACAAACAAGGCCGGGCCTTCCCAAAATAAATGGAGTTCTTCGCACCGAAGGGCCTACAGGGAAACTTATGCGGCGCGGCCTGCGTCTTGTATCCAGGGAAGTTATGCCGTTCGCCGATTCGGGAGATTCTGATGCACTCCAGTGCGGGTTGTTGAACCCAGGTTGCGGACGCAGACAATAGTTTTTTTCCCAGTTTTGACCTGCACAAACACACACTCATGAATCGTATACGTTGCTTTTCGTTGCTCCTGATCTGTATCGCTATAGGCTTGGCTGGCGCCTCGCCGCAACCGCTCTTCGCGCAGGCAAACACCGGCGCTCTTCGTGGGCAGGTCACCGATCCGAGCGGAGCGGTAATTCCGCAAGCGCAGGTCACCGCCACTTCATCCAGCGGCAAGGCGAGCAGCGCACAAGCCGACGCAAGCGGTGCCTACCAGGTGCACGGATTACGGCCCGGGACTTATATTGTCACCGCCGCCTCGCCGGGATTTGCGGCCTACACGTCCACCGTGACTGTCGCTCCCGGCCAATCGAGAACTCTCAATATCGCGCTCCAGATCGAGACCCAGCAGCAACAAGTCCAGGTTGAAGCCGAAACCCCGACGGTGGACACGAGTCCCGACCAGAATGCGAATGCGGTAGTCATCAAGGGCAAGGATCTGGATGCTCTCTCGGACGATCCGGACGAGTTGGAAAACCAATTGCAGGCGTTGGCGGGCCCAGCGGCGGGTCCGAATGGCGGGGAGATCTACATCGACGGGTTTACCGGTGGGCAGCTTCCCCCGAAGTCGTCGATTCGTGAAATTCGCGTGAATCAAAATCCTTTCTCGGCCGAATTCGATCGCCTGGGTTATGGACGCATTGAAATCTTTACTAAGCCGGGAACGGACAAGCTGCATGGACAGATTGAGGCGCGAGGGAACGATTCGAGTTTCAACTCGAAAAATCCGATTCTGCAAGTCCCGGAGCCAGCCTACCACTCCTACAACATTGAGAGTAGCGTGGGTGGGCCGATCTCGAAGAACGCTTCCTATTTCGTAAGCTTTTTCGGGCGCAACACGCAAAGCGTAAGCGTGATCGATGCCATCGACCCCGCCAGCGTCACCCCGGATAATCAACAGGGCACCCAACTGAATTCCCCGTTCTATACGCCCAGCTCCCGTATCGATTTCACCCCCCGCGTGGATCTACAACTGGGGCAGGCCAACACCTTGTCGTTGCGCTACGAGTTCTATCGCGCGGTGACGACCGGCGGCGTCGGCCAATTATCGCTAAGCACGCAAGCCATGAACACCGAGAGTATTGAAAACACCTTCCGGCTTAGCGACAGCCTGGTGATCAATAAAAATTTCGTCGATGACATCCGCTTCCAGTACCGCCGCTTTCATTACCATACCGCTCCGGTATCCGATCTGCCCTCGATCTCCGTGCAAGGCTCCTTCAACGCCGGCGGCAACAATAGCGGGACCACGGTCGATCATCAGGATATCTACGAGCTGCAAAACTACTTCACCGGCGCGAAGGGCAACCATTCGTTGAATTTTGGGACACGCCTAAGGGCCTATCGCGACGCGAACTTCACCAACGGCCAAAGCAACGGGGCCTATACTTTCAACTCGCTCACCGCTTACTTGAACAAGACGCCGCAGAAGTACACTATCGCTGAGATCAACAAGTATACGGCGCGCGCGATGCTCTTCGATGGCGCGCTCTTCTATCAGGACGACTGGAAAGTCAGCCCACGATTTACCTTCAGCTATGGGCTGCGCTGGGAGACGCAAAACCGGATCAACGATAAAAGCGACTGGGCACCGCGCATATCGTTTGCCTACGCTCTGGACGGCCACGGCAAGAAGCCCGCCAAAACCGTGCTGCGCGCCGGCTATGGCTGGTTCTATCAACGCTTCACCGTACCCAATAGCTTTGGTTCGCTGGCCGGCACTCCCTACGTGATTCAGGCCATTCATCAGAACGGAGTCAATCAGAAGGTTTCCACGGTCACCGATCCGGCGTTTAACCCAACAGGCAATCCAGGGCTCACCGAGGCGGTCACCGCGCCCAGCCACTACAGCATCGATCCGCATTTTCACGCCTCCAACGATATGCAGGCCGCGGTGGGCATTGACCGTCAGATCGCCAAAAGAATCACCGGGAACATCACCTATCTCTACGGTCGCGGAGTACACCAGTACTTCACCAACAACATCGGAGCGACGCCCTTCGATACCGCGGATCTCGGCATCTATCCTTCCACCCCACTTCCGGCCCCGCAGGAAAATAACTACCAGTATCAGTCGGGAGGCGTGTACAGGCAGAACCAGATCATTGTCTCCGGCCGAGCCGCTTATCCCAAGGTGAGTTTTTTCGCGTTCTATATGTACAACAACGCCAAGAGCGATACCAACGGAGTGACTTACACTCCATCAATCGCGCAGAATCCAGGGCTGGATTATGGGCGCTCAAGCTTCGATGTCCATAATCGCTTCGTTATTCTGGGCAACGTGATGGCGCCGTATGCCATTTCAGTGACGCCTTTCTTCGGCTACAACTCGGGCACGCCATACAACGTGGTCGCGGGAAGCGACCTTACGGCCAACAACAGCTTCAACGGGCGGCCTACCTACGCCGCCAATTGCAATGAGCCGAACGTCGTTCAAACGGCCCAATTTGGGTGTTTGGACGTAAATCCGTACGGCACCAACGAAAAAATCATTCCCTATGGCCTGGGCACAGGTCCCTCCAATTACAGCTTGAACCTGCGGGTGAGCAAAGTGATTGGACTGGGTCCCGCAGTCGAAGGCGGACACGGACCCGGTGGCGGCGGTGGCGGAGGGGGGCACGATCATGGCGGAGGGCTTGGCGCCGGCGGTCTCAGCGGCAGCCGCGGCGGCCCCGGCCGTTTGGACCAGAGCACTTCGCATAGGTATAACCTCACGCTCACGGCTTACGCGGCCAATGTGTTCAACCGGCAAAATCTGGGCACGCCGAGTGGCACGCTCAGCCCGCAGCCCGACGACGCCGGCGTGCTCCAGCCGCAGAAATTCTTCGGCACATCCCAATCGCTGGCCGGCGGATTTTTTGGCCCTCCGACCTCGGGCAACCGCAGTATCTTTCTGCAAGCTGTCTTTAATTTTTAATCTTCACTCTCCTAAGGTAAGAAACCCAGGTCCCAAAATCGGGACCTGGGGCACCGTTTTTGCGGCGATAGTTTCATCTCCCACCCTCGATTGCTTGCCGGTCGAGATGACGAAGTTAGGTGTAATTGCCAATCAAGCCTTCCTCAACCCGATTTTCATCTTTCTGATCCCTGAGCCTTGACACACGTCTAAATGGGCTTTTCCATGACGTGTGCGTCGAGGCGGCCCGCATAGTAATCGGGAATGCGCCCCGCATCGGCAAATCCGAAGTGATGGTAAAAGGACCGCGCCGCCGCATTGTCCTCGGCTACTTCCAGAGTCAGCAGGACAGCCCCTTCTCTTCTCAACTGCTCTTCCGCAGTTCCCAGAAGAACGCGGCCCACTCCCTGCCGCCGCATCTCGCGATCCACATCGATGGTGACGATGTGCCCGGTCATGCGTCCGCCGCGGCGAATCCGCTCGACGATGGTGAAACCCGCCAGTCTGTCACCCGGCGCTTCCGCCACCCAGCAAGAGCAACGGGTGCTGGTTAGGAAGTACTTGAGATCGGCTATTGAGTAGGCGATATCCTGCGCAAAGCAGCGCTGGTCAAGCTGGTGGAGTTCAAGCAAGTCATGCTTGCGAAAACCACGCAGGCGAATCGGGGGCTGTGTACCACGTCTCACATCATCGGGTAGTTAACGGGTAAGTTATCGTTCGGCGCGCACGGCGGCGGTAGTGGCCAAGTCCATGGGCTGAACGACTACTCCATTGTAAAGCGAGGCTCCGAGCAGGCGTCCTGCGGAAGAACGAACGTGGCGCAGGCGCCACCCTGCATCCCACCATTTCCATGTCCTATCCGAGGGGTCTACGCCGAAGATCAAGGTGGACTCCCATGAGGTCACAATCACCCGCTTCAGCGTGGAATCGTAGCTCACTCCACTGATATCCGTAACCGGGAGCCGCGACATCGCCTCCCATGTCTGCCCCTGATCCTTGCTGAAGAAGACACCCTCACGGCCACCGATCCATAGGCTTCCGTCGGGGACGATGGTGACAGCACGCACCGCGGTAAGTCCCTGGGGCATCGCCAGCGCTTGCCAATGTGTCCCGCCGTCTGAGGAAACGGCCAGCACTTTTCTGCTAGCGGCCAGCACGGTGGACCCGTGCGCCGCAACCATCGAAAACTCGGTTTTACCTAAGACAGCGCCCCCCTCCCAGGATGCGCCCTGATCTTTGCTGGTATAAACGCCGGCGGAGGTCGCAGCGGCCCAGAGGTCTCCGCTTACGTCGATTGCGCCGACGCGTCCATCGATTTGGCCGGCAGGCTGCATCACCGTTGTCTCCACTTTGACCCGCTTGCGGCGGCGAATGGTATAAGAGGTCTTCTGTTCAGGCTTGATGATTTTGCCGTCTTGCTGCCAGGCTGTCCCGTTCCAGCGGAAGATGCCATTATTCGCGCCTGCCAAAATCGAGCCGTCGCCAGCCTGCGCCAGGCTGTATATATCCCGTCCTTCCAAACCATTGCTTTGCTGGCTCCAGTTAACGCCGGCGTCTTTTGAAACGAAGACACCGCCGTAACCTTTGTCATTCAGCACACCTACATAAATAGTTTGCGGGTTGTTGCCGTCTACCAGCAGACTGGCTACTTGACGCTGCGAAAAACCGGCGTTCGAGGCTTTGAAGCTGACGCCGGCGTCGGCGCTTTCGAGCACCCCGCTGCGATCCGTTGCCAGAAGCACGTGCTGCGGGTCCTTAGGGTCGATATGAACATCGTTGACAATCACATCGTCTCCCGTCATGCGCTGCCAGTTCACCCCGCCGTCGACGGTCTTGTAAAGCCCTTCGGTGGTGCCGGCATAGACGATGTTCCGGTTCACCGGATCCTGCATCAACACACGCGTCCTGCGCGCGGCCGTGGGTATGCCCTGCACCTTGTGGTACAGCTCTCCGCCGTTCTCGCTCTTGTATATCCCCGAGCAGGCGCTGGTGTAAACAACATTGCTCTGTACGGGATCGATGATGATGGAAAACACATCGGAGTCGACAATCAGGCCCTGCTTGATGCTGTGCCAGGTTGCGCCTCCGTCGGTCGTCTTCCAGGGCAGGTGCCAGGTACCGGCATAGACTATCGCCGGGTCTCTGGGATCGATGGCGATGGACTCCACTTCATGAAGCTCCATGCTGCCTAGCGGGCTGATCTGCTTCCATTGAACGCCGCCATCTTCGCTGCGGTAGATGCCTTGCAGCGTGCCGGCTATCAGAATCTTCGAATTCGACGGCGCTTGAGTAAGAGCGCGAATCGATTGCCCATTCATGGCGGCCACCGTGGTCCAGGTCTTGCCGCCGTCGTGGCTGATGAACAAGCCTCCGTCCGTGCTATCCAGCACCCATGCTCCTATGTACAGGGTCTTCGGATCAGCTTCGTCGACGACGATATTATCGACGATCAAATCCTCGTTCTTTGAGAGCTTCGCCAGGCGCTGCCAGCTCGCCCCGCCGTTCTCCGTCTGGTAGACCCATCCATTGGTCGTTCCCAGGTAGACATGGTTCACGTTCGAGGGGTCCGCGGCAAAACTGCGGGCATCTCCGCCGTCGGGACCGACGGGAGTCCACTCATGGGCAGCCGCGAAGCTGAGGCGGCACGCCGGGAACGCGAGGAGAAGCAGGAACGAGAGGCGTATGAGGCGTTTGAATTGAGTCATTGTCTTGGTTTCAAAATAAGGGTCTGTGGAGAGTTGGCAGTATGCGGGCATTGCTTAACGGGATGCCTGCGTCGAATGGGTGGTTCTTGGTCTATCTCAACCATGAAAATGCTCTACCGAATGGCCGAGCGCGTCAAGGGTAAATAAAAAGGGTGACCGGTACTAACCGGTCACCCTTATCCTACTTAGGAGCTACTCCTGCTGTCCCGGTTACTTGGCAGGCGGAGCGGCCCTTCTGCGGCGGCGGGCCGCAGGCCGGGTGCGAGCCTGAGCTTTCACCGCGTTTTCATCGACCGGCGTCGTGCCCGGCGTGTCGTTGTCGAAGTTCGCACCTGAAGGCACCAGGTAGTTCTCTACTTCCTTGTTGCCTTGAGTTCCGGTGCGTACCGAGATCCGGGAAGCGTCAATGCCCTTCTCCTTCACCAGGTAATCCTTCGTGTTTACGGCGCGCTGTGCAGCCAGAGTATCGGCGTGCCGTTCATTGGAAGCAGCTTCGCCAACCAGAACCGCAGTTGCGTCAGCTTGCTGCTGCAGGTTGAGAGCGACATCGTCAAGGCAGGCCTTAGCTTCGTTATCGACGCGGGCCGGACGTCTGGCATCGCGATCGAAGGTAATGGAGCAAAGCTGCTTGGTCTTAGGAGCCGGAGGCGGCGGCGGGGGTGCTTCCACATTGACCGTGGTTGTCCCCGAAGCACTCTGTCCCTTGTCGTCCTGTACGGTGCAAGTTACGGTGATTGGGCCGGAAGGCGCGCCGGAAGTGCTCAAGGTTGCGCTATTGCCGGTGCCGCTGATCTGACCAGCCGAGGCGCTGTAGGTGTAAGTCAGCGTGCGGTTCTGCGGGCTTACTCCCTGCGCGGTAATGGTTGACGTTCCACCAGGTTGAACCGTGCTCGGGTTAGCCGAGCAGCTCACTGTCGGCGGCTCAAATTGCTTGACGGTAAGGGTAGCCGTGCAGTCTGCGAACTGGCCGACCTTTTGACCTTCCGAGACGTGGCCGGTAACGGTATAGGTGCCGGGAGCCAGGCTGGAGGTGCTAATTTGGCCGGTGGAAGTATCGCCCGTGACCGTCAATCCGTTGGACCCAGTCCAGCTATAAGTCGCGGTCTTTTTCGGATTGAGGTTGGTTGCCGTACCCGTGACAGTGACAGGATCGCCGGGATAGACGGAATCAGGATTGAGAGTACAGCTATAGGTAACCGGTGGCGGCGGGACGATGCTGCCCATGTGATACAGAATACCGGCGCTCAGACGAGCGTTTTTGAGGTTGGCGCGTCCGCCAGTCGGATATGGCGGCTGGGGGCCAAAATTGTCGTGCATGTATTGAAAGTCTGCCTGGAAAAGACGTATGCCGAAATGGTTGTTGAAGAAGGGCAGGTCGTAATCCAAGCCACCACCGACGTTGAGCGTGGTTCCCCAGGTATACGGCTGTTTGTAAGGACCGCCCAAGCGGACTGCACCGACATCGCCATGCACAAATGGGGTCATCCCCTCCATGGGGTAGCGGAATACCAAACCGAGCGCCACGGTTGTAGCTCCGTCATTCTTCCCATCCGGATGAGCACCGATTTCAACTTGACCGCCAACGTAGCGGTTGAAGAAATAGTTGACGCTTCCGAGCGCGCCGTAATCAATGGACGAGTAAGAAACGGGTCCATTGATGCCGATGTTGGAACCGCCGGGAATCGTAACTGAGCCATGCGGCGCCAAGTAGGAATATCCCGCGAAAATATCAATTCGGGAAGCGGGCGGCTCGGCAGAACCTGCCGGCTTTGAAGCTGGACTGGCCGGACTCTGAGCCGCGAGAGTGGAAGCGCTTAAGCCCACAGCACATGCCACGATCAGAATTCGACTCAGAGAACTCAACGGACTAGAGTGCATGCGTCTATCCTCCGCAAAATACTAGATGATTGGAAAGTCATACAGAACATCTGCCAGTCAGCCTTCATGAACCGGCGCACTACCGGACTTGCGACGTCACCGGACTTCCGATGGCGAAAGCAAGGCAACCCCAAGGGTACACCACATTTTAAGTTAGAACAGATTTATTGTGGGGAGTTGCCTAGAAGCTAAACATCTGAGCCAAAAGCCCGTGGCGTGAAGCCGGTTGCGCGTTCGCCGGGATACAAGCTTCCAGACCTCCCCTTCCCAAAGCCAGATAATCGTCGTTCAAGTTACTACAACTTGTGCAGTTTTCCAACCAAAACCTGAATTATTGCAGGTTGAGGGTGCGTCGTAAGCTGCCTTTTTCTCTTTGGATCTTTTCCTGGAGCAGGGTGATCGCGTACACCAACTGTTCCGGACGCGGCGGACAGCCGGGCACGTATACGTCTACCGGGATGATCTGGTTCACACCCTGGACCAGAGCGTAGTTGTTAAAGACCCCGCCCGAAGTCGCGCAAGCGCCCATAGAGATTACCCATTTGGGTGCAGGCATCTGTTCATATAGCCTCCGGATCACCGGAGCCATCTTTTGCGAGACCCGTCCGGCGATGACCATCAGGTCCGACTGCCGCGGAGAAGGACGGAATACCTCCGCCCCGAAACGGGCCACATCGAACCGGGCGCCTCCCATGGACATCATCTCTATGGCGCAGCACGCCAAGCCAAAGGTCATAGGCCAGACGGAGTCTCTTGCGAACCCAATTTACCGCGTAATCCAGCGAGGTCATCACCACCCCTTCCGGCTGTTCGTATCCGAAGGTCACCTCGCGAACTTTTTCCTGGTTTCGGCTGCTCGACTCCAACGTGCCGAACAGATATCGATCGCTGTTTGCGGAACTCATAATTCAATCATAGCTCGTCTGGAGGTCCCGGGTCGGGGCTGCCTTTCTTTGGTCCGGGTCGGGCTTGCTTTTCTTTCGGGTCAGGCAAAGGCGGGCAAGAAGAGCAGAAGCTTGCGCCGGTATTCTGCGATTTGCGGAGTGAAGGGATATTCTGTCGCATGGATGATGGCAGATAGTTAGCAAGGCCCCGAAATCGATGCCCACGCGCACTCCACACTGAGATATTCCCAATCCGAACAAGATGCATACCATTTTCCAAACGAAAAGGATGAGCCGCAGCATGCTGTCAATTTTTAGATGGAGTCTCCATGCGCCGTTGTGGTCCTAAACTGCTCCTTGGCCTGATTTTCTGTTCGATGACCGCGGTTTCCGCCCATGCGATAGCGCCCTCCATCGGGTTTCGGCAAGAGGTTACTCCCGATCGAATCGCCAAGCAGGAGCAGGCCGCGACGGCCTCAAGGGTTGACGCCGACAATGCCTGGATGCTGTCGTGCTCCGCGCTGGTGCCGATGATGACGGGCCCGGGCCTGGCGCTGCTCTATGGCGGCCTGGTACGCCGGAAGAATGTGCTGGCGACCATGATGCAGAGTTTCGCCATGATGGCCATCATTACCGTCACATGGGCATTCTTAAGCTACAGCTTGGCTCGTCCGGACCTTTGGCTACAAGCGCATTCGTGAACACCCATTTCGGGGCGGCGGCGGCGGCAGCCATTGGCTGGATGCTCGCGGAATGGCTCAAAAACGGCAAGCCGAGCGCCCTGGGAGCAATCTCGGGCGCGGTCGCCGGACTGGTGGCCATTACCCCGGCCAGCGGTTTTGTTCAACCCATGTCCGCGCTGCTGATCGGCTTGATCGCCGGCGTCTTCTGCTTCCTCATGGTCACCCTGGTAAAGCACTGGTCCGGTTATGACGATTCCCTCGATGCCTTCGGAGTCCATGGGGCTGGAGGAACGATCGGAGGGGTGCTCACCGGCGTTTTCGCCGCCAGCGCGGCAAATCCTATTTTTACGGATGCCCAGGAACACGTGCTCCCTTCCGGCGCGGTCGATGGCCACTGGGGCCAAATCCTCAACCAGTCTCGTTGGCATTGCCATCGCCTGGGTTCTTTCCGGGGCCGGCACATGGATCATCCTCAAGATCGTCGATGCGGCCGTCGGTCTGCGGGTGACGCGGGAGGAAGAAATGGAAGGCCTGGATCTCACCCAGCACGGCGAGGAGGGTTATGATTGGGCAACGTAGACCGGCGCGCTCGTCCCCAAGTCGCCCGAAGCGCTCTATCGTGGAATAACTCCACACCGGGGAATTCTTTTGCTACCTTGAGACTCTACTATGCAAAAAATTGAAGCTGTCATCCAGCCATCGAAGCTCGACGCCGTCAAAGACGCTTTGCTTGAAATCGGCGTCGAAGGCATGACCATCCTTGAAGCACGCGGACACGGACGCCAGAAGGGGCACACCGAGTTCTATCGCGGCCGTGAATACACGGTCGATCTCCTGCCCAAAATCAAGCTGGAGACGGTCGTCCCCGATGAGTTGCTGGAGAAGGCAGTAACGGCCATCATCAGCTCCAGCCGCACAGGCAAAATCGGCGATGGTAAAATCTTTATCTCCAGAATCGACGAGGCCATTCGCATCCGTAACGATGAGCGCGGTTTGTCCGCTCTCTGAGACCACCTATCCAGCAAGGGTGGTTTCATGCAACGCGAATGCGGATGCGAGGTCAGCTTTGCGAGGTCCCGCGAGGGACGACAAGAAAATAGCCCAGCATACAGTGCCGGGGTTCCCTTTAGGGAGGAAGCTTCAGTCCCGCAGGGACGACTGAAAAGCCGGTTGAGGTGTTGTCTTCTTTTCAACACCCGCTATGAGCTGCATGAATCCTGAAACGTTCGCGCTAACATGAAACCTACATTCAAGTCTCTCCCAGAGCTCCGGCAGCACTACCAGAATGAGACTGCGGTCACATGGCAAGGCTTCGAGCGCAACGGGGACGGTACGATGGCTGTCCGCCGCAGAGCCTTGCTTGTCGACCACCTCTGCGAACAACTCTGGCAGCTCCTGAGCAACTCCGCCGTCCGGTCGGGGGTAGCTCTGGTGGCAAATGGGGGCTTCGGCCGCAAGGAGCTGTTTCCTTACTCAGACGTGGACATCCTCTACCTCTGTGCCGACGAACGGGCGGAGCGTGAGTTTAAGGAAACCATCCGGGCGTGCAATCAGGCTATGTGGGACATAGGTTTGCGGGCCAGTCCGGCCACGCGGACGGTAAAGGAATGCGACCGCTACGATCCCAACAACCTCGAATTCACTCTTTCCCTGCTCGACCGCCGCTTCCTGGCCGGCGACTACGCGCCTTACCAGACCCTGCAGTCACAAACCCTGCCGGATCTGGTGCTCCGGGAGTGGAGCAACATCGCGCACCACATCGCCGAGCTTACCCGCGCGCGTCATCGGAAGTTCGGCAACACCATCTTCCATCTCGAACCCAACATCAAGGAGTGTCCCGGCGGCCTGCGCGATTACCACCTCGCCCATTGGCTCAACCTGCTGAATCATATCCACGAACACAAGAGCTGGCCTTCGTTTCCCGGGAACTCCTTCTACGCAGTGAATAACGAGGAGGCCATTGCCGCCTTCGATTTCCTCAGCGCCACCCGATGTTTTCTGCATTTACGCAACCGGCGCGATGAGAACATTCTGGACTGGCAAGCGCAGGACGAAGCAGCCGCGCACAGCATCGGCCTGGAAACCAAGGGCACATCCGACCCGGCGTATTGGATGCGGACCTATTTCCGCCATGCACGCACTGTCTACCGGCGCGCCATGCTTCTCATGGAGGCGCTTCCGCCTGTACGGCAGTCCTTCTATAAGCATTTCCGGCGCAAGCGCACACCGATTCCGGGGACCGATTTCATGCTCGAGGATGGGCGCATCGACATTTCGGAATCCGCGCTGCTGATCGATTCGGAAGGTATCCTTCGCGTCTTCGCGGTAATCGCCGCGCACGGTTACCGTTTGACTCAGGGTGCAGAGGAGCGCCTTGCGGACGCGCTTCCCGTGCTCGACGTACACATGCCCGAAGGCCCGTTTTTGTGGAACGGCTTGCGCGAAATCCTGCTCGGCCCGCACGCAGCGCACGCCCTTCGCACCATGCACGCGCTGGGTATCCTGGAGCTGCTCATACCCGAGTTTCACGGCATCGATTCGCTGGTGATCCGCGACTCATATCACCGCTACACGGTCGACGAACACACCTTTCTGGTAATCGATAACGTTCACTCGCTGCGCCAGCCGCATCTCTCCTGGGAACGGCGCTATGCGACGCTGCTCTCGGAAATCGACCGTTTGGATCTCTTCCTGCTGGCGCTTCTCATGCACGATACCGGCAAGGCGCGCCGCACCGGCGACCACACAATCGCCAGCGTGGAGCTCTGCGAAAGCCTGCTAGCACGTCTCGATTTCGATGGCGAAGAACGAGATATCGTCCGGCGGCTCATCCGCAATCATCTGGAGATGTCGATGGCGCTTCGCCGCGACATCTTCGACTCCGAGACCATCCGTGTCTTCGCCGAGAAGGCCGCTTCTCAGAGCCAGCTCAAAATGCTCACCTTGATGACCTTCGCCGATATCAAGGCCGTCAACCCCGACGCGCTGACCCCATGGAAGGCCGACAACCTCTGGCAGCTTTACATGGCCACCTCGAATTTCATGGATCGCAACGTGGATGAGGAACGATACCGGACGGCGGTCGATCCCACCCTGTTCAAGCGCATGCTGGCCCTGGTACCCGATCGCGCTGCAGAGCTGCGCAGCTTTCTCGAAGGGTTGCCCCAGCGCTATCTGCATACTCGCCAGCCGGAGCAGATTCGCGACCATTTCCTGATGGCCTTGCAATTGGACGGCTCCTCCGCCCAGCTCAGCTTGCGCGAGCTGCGCCAGCTTCACGAACTTACTCTGGTCACTCGCGATCGCCCTATGCTCTTTGCCGACTTGGCCGGCGTCCTTTCCGTCTGGGGGATGAACATCATCAAGGCAGATGCGTTTTCCGATGATGCCGGCATTATCGTGGATACTTTTCAGTTCTCCGATCCCTTTCGTACGCTCCAGCTCAACCCTCAGGAAATAGACCGCTTCAAGCAGAATCTGCTGGATGTGGTTTCCCATAAGGTGCCCATCGAGGAATTGTTGCGGCGCCGCCGTCATGCCTCGCGCGCCAACTCCATGGTTAAGGTCGCCACGGTAACCGCCTTCGACAACGAGTCTTCCACCCACAGCACGCTGCTCCAGGTAGTGGCGCAGGATGGCCCGGGCCTGCTCCGGCAGATTGCAACTACGCTCGCGGAGTACGGTTGCAATATCAAAGTAGCCCTGATTGACACCGAGGGAGAGATCGCCATCGACGTCTTCTATCTGACTATTGGCGGCGCTAAGCTGGACGAACATGTGCAACAGGAGCTGGGCCGCGCCTTGACCCAGTCCATCGAAGAACTGCGCCCCGCGCAGGTCTCCTGAGCAGCCCGTCGATTGCGGAACAGAGTTATCCGCCGCTTAACCCGCTCTATTTTATTGTATATATAATAAAATGATTAGGATTGAGTTCGACAGGGCAAGGAACGAAGCCAATATCGTTAAGCATGGCGTTGCTCTCGGCTTTATTGCGGTATTCTGCATGTTTTGGTGTTCACTATGCGGGGTTCGGCGGTCCGGGTCATCAGTCTTCGCAAAGCGAACAGGAAAGAGAGGAAGGCATACCATGACCAAGCGTAAGAAGCCTGTTCATGTCTTCCAAAAGAACTGGGATTCCGTCGACTCGCCGCCCCTGAATGAGGATATCTTGCGCGCTCTGCGTCCTGCCAGTGAAACACTCCCAGATTTGGCCCGCGAATCGCTCAAGCGCAGACGCGGCGAGCGCGGCCCGCAGAAGAAGCCACGCAAGGTTATGATTTCCCTGCGCCTTGAAAGGAACACGGTCGAGGCGTACAAGGCCGGAGGCAAGGGCTATCAAAGCCGCATGGCGGCGGTGTTGGAGAAGCACGCGAAGTAAGCTTCGAAGGCATTAAGGGCTGCACATTGAGAGTCAGTGGGATTTGAGCCTTTGCTACCCGCTTTTAGCCGACCGGCTCTTACCGGTTCTTAGTTAAACGCGGACTCCACCTTTCGCTCGGGATATTTAGCTTAAAGGACTGCTCCGGCCTTCTGTATCCGCAGTTGCTTCTCTTTCTGTCATTCAGGGAATCTGCTTCTGCTCTTTCTTGAGCGACGGAAATGGATAGGGAAAGCAGATTCCCTTCGGGAATGACAGAAAGAAAGGCGAAGACAGGCCTGCGGCCCATCCCAGAGCCTGCCCTGAGCACATCTTCGCCTGCGGGCGCATTCATGTCATAGTGAAGATTGAAGATACTGCAGCCGAGGCCCTGTGAGACTTGCCCGCTCCATACGGAGGTTTTTGCGCCTACGGAGAACGCCGCGTCAGCGACCCGCCTTCGTCCGCGTCGACGATGAGATTCGGGCGCGCACCAAGGCCTTTATCGCTGCAACCTCCCTGCAGTCCCGTACCGCCAGCTTCGGCAAGCTCTTCCGCGCGATCTGGACCGGATCGAACGAACGCTCGTTTACCGTGCGCCTCATCCGCTGGGTTCGTCTGCTCGAATACGATGACCTGCTGCGCATGGATTTTCAGCAAGCGTTTCAGGCCATGCTGGCGGAGCTGAATTCAGTTCCCCTTTTCGCTGAAGCCGGCTTGCCGGCGCACCATGCAATTTTTTCCGAAGGCTTGCGCCGCATCGTGCAGCGCCTGCTGCCCACAGCGCGCGCCGAGTCGGATACTTCCCGCCTGTTAATTTCGCTCTTCGCCAACTCGCGGGATGTAGAACGGTTTCTGGAGCTTCCGGACTATCTTTTCGAGCGTCTCCGGGTTCTCCTCTGGCCGGCAGGGCGCGACGGCCCGGCACAACAAAATACACGAGTAGCCAGCGACCTGCGCGAGGCGCTGCGCCTGATGGCCACGCGCATCACCGGACGAGGCATCAGCTCGGCCATACGTGAACGCGGCGGCCAGCACCCGGTTGAGAGTTCGCCGTTTTACCGGTTGATCTTCGTGACCGAGGACATGGTGCGCGCAAGCAACGCGCAATCCATGGCAGAATGCCTGGCGAGGTGGCGTGTCTGCGTCCGCGAATGCCGGGAGGAACTCGACCTGGTCCATCTGCACATGGAAGGGTCTGGGGTGAGCGCCGATTTGGTGCTGGATCTGCGCAGCATCGAAATGGGGTTGACGCGCATGGGCAGATTAGCCCAGATGCTCGAAGGAGCCGCTAGCCCAGAATCCACAGCCATGACCCCTGCGCGGCTGCTGATCAACGAGCTCATTGAAGGCCGGCTGGAAGACAGGCGCCTGCGCTCGCTGCTCAAACAAAATCTTAACCTGCTGGCGCGCAAAACTGTCGAGCGCACCGGCAAGAGCGGCGAGCACTACATTGCGCACTCCAACAAGGAGTATTGGCAGATGTGGCTGGCCGCCTTCGGCGGCGGTCTTCTCACCGTCTTTACCGCCGCCATCAAGATGCGCATTATCGACGCCCATGACCCGCTCTTTGTCGAAGGCTTTCTGAGCAGCATCAACTACGCCGTCAGTTTCATCCTGCTTCAGGTCTTCGGCCTGGCGCTGGCAACCAAGCAGCCTTCCGCGACGGCTGCCACATTGGCCGGCATTGTACGCAGGAACCGCGGCTACGCCCGATGGAGCAAGATCGCCGACTTTACCGCACGCATCACGCGCACCCAGCTGGCTGCCGCTATCTCGAATATCATCGCCGTCTGCTCCGGCGCAGTAGTCTTCGAGCATCTCTGGCGAACTATGTTCTCCCAATCCTACCTGCAGCCGGAGAGCGCCAAGCACGTCTATGACACGCTCCATCCTCTCGCCTCCGGCACCATCTTCTACGCCGCCGGTACCGGCGTGCTGCTGTGGCTGGCCGCCCTGATCGGCGGATGGTGCGAAAACTTTGCCGTCTATCACCGCATCACCGCAGCCATCGGTCAACATCCGCTGGGTATTCGCGTCGGCGAGCGGAACATGGAGCGCGTAGCGAACTGGATCGAACTCCACCTGGCCGACTGGAGCACCAGCATCGCTCTCGGTTTCCTGCTGGGCTTTGTTCCGGTGGTTTCCCGCTTTTTCGGCATCCCAATGGATGTCCGTCACGTGACCCTGTCGACCGGAACGCTGGCTCTCGCCGCTGCCCGTTACGGCTTCAGCGCATTAGGGTACGACTGGTTCTACTACGCTGTCGCCGGCATCGGTGTGACCTTTGTTCTCAACCTCGGCGTCAGTTTTTTCATCGCGGCGTTTGTCGCGCTGCGCGCCTATGACGTAAGCGCGAGAGAGCAATTTGAATTGCTCCGCTTCCTGATAAAGCAAATCCTGCGCTCTCCATTGAAATTTATCGTGCCGGTCGAGCGCAAACCCGCTCCGACCTTGCTTGCTCCCGATCCCCTAGAAGATCGTTGAAGTCCGCAAAACCTGGGTCCTTTTCGAGATTTGAGAATCTGTGGTCTATCTTTGGGAAACCGCAAATCTCTCCACTGCGCTTCGCTCCGGTCGAGATGACAAAGTTAGGTGTAGTTGCCAACCAAGCCTTCCTCAACCCGATTTTCATCTCCTTGGGCGGGCGGCAGGCCCGTGAACACTCCGGTCGAGATGACAAAGGTAGGTGTAATTGCCAAGCAAGCCTTCCGCAACCCAATTTTTCATTCCCTTGGGTGGGCCGCGGCCTGCGAAGCCCAGTACAGCCGAAAGAGTGGGGACTACAACCGTTGGCATCCGTCCGGACATCCAAGCAATGTTGTCTCTGGATTGAATCTTTGGACTGCATATGGGCGCCGCGGTAATCGTGCAATCACACCTTTACCCCGTGATTTTCAGGCGCCTCTGCCGGGTCGTCTTGGCAGTGTTCTTTCTGGTGTTCTGCTGCGGAACGCAGTCCCCGGCTCAAGCCGACAGCCAGGCTCCGGCGACGTCACCCCAGACAGCGGAGTTTCTCTCCTCTTACGAAGGACAGAACGTCTCCTCGATCGAGATCGCCGGACAGCCCGATCTGCCGGACAGCCAATTCACGCCGCAGTTTGTACAAAAGGCGGGGGAGCCGTTCTCGCTTAAGAAGATAAATGAGACAGTAGCCGCCATGAAGCGCAGCGGGAAATTCAAGCAGGTCGAGTTGCAGGTCGAGCCCCAGGCCGATGGCGTTCGCGTGCTGTTGGTCCTGCAACCGGCGGTTTACTTTGGCATCTTCGAGTTCCCCGGCGCGCAGCGATTCGCCTACTCCCGATTGGTTCAGGTCACCAATTATCCTCCCCAAGCGCCCTATAACGCGGGCGATGTGAAACAGGGACAGGAGGAGCTGCTCAAGTTTTTTCGCCAGCAGGGTTACTTCGAAGCGGAGGTTGGAACCCAGTTGGCGCCGGACCCGGCTCACAAAATCATGAACGTGGTCTTCAGCGTGAAGCTGCACCGCCGCAGCAAGTTTGGACAGATCAAGATCACCGGCGCAAGCGATCAAGAGACTCCAGGCTGCGCCGCGACCTCCAGGGCATCATGGCGCGTTTACGGGCGGCGGCAATCCGCCCGGGAAAGAATTACCGCCTCAAGACACTCACGAACGCCACCCACTACCTGCAAGGCAAGCTGGAAAAACAGGGCTGGCTGGCTGCGCGCGTAGAGCTTGCGGGAGCCGAGTATCACGCGGCAACCAACCGCGCCGACATCAGTTTCAACGTGCACACGGGTCCGGTAATTCACGTCAAAATCGAAGGCGCCCACTTATGGAGCTGGACCCGCAAATCCCTGTTGCCTGTATATCAGGGAGTGGGTGTCGATCCGGAATTGGTCCAGGAAGGGACCCAGGCCCTAGCGTCGTATTTCCAGGGCAAAGGCTACTTCGATGTGAAGGTAGACTCGCATTTTGAGCGGCAGGGCGCAGGCGGCACAATCGTCTATAAGATCGCCAAAGGCAAGAAGCACAAGGTTTCGGCAGTTGAGTTATCCGGCGATCAACCTCAGCCTGCCGAGCAATTGATGCCCTATATCACTGTCAAAAAGAGTCACTGGTTTTCAAGGGGAAAGTACAGCCAGGAGCTGGTTCGCAGCAGCGTAAAGAATCTTACCGCTTTCTATCAATCCGAAGGCTTCAGCTCGGTCAAGGTGACCCCGAGCGTTCTCAACCGGGGCGCAAACATCCGGGTGAGCTTCCATATCGACAAGGGCACGCAGGACACGGTGCAATCGCTGAAGATTGAAGGCGCGAAAACGCTCGCCCAAGCGCAGTTCGCGCCCCAGGGTTTAAAGACAGCGCCGGGCGCCCGTATTCCCAAAAGCTGGTTCAGGAGGATCGCAGAAACATTACCGCTCATTATTTGCAGCTCGGTTATTTGACAGCGTCGTTTCGTGAGACCGCGCATTCGGTCTCGAAGGACGATCCTCATCATATCGAAGTCGTCTATCACATCTACGAAGGTCCAAAAGTCTATACCGCCAGCGTTATCACATTAGGACGAAAGGATACTCAACAGCGCCTTATCAACCAGGATGTAAGCTCCATTGAGCCTGAGCACCCACTTACTGAAACCCACTTGCTCACGGCCGAGAGCCAGCTTTATAGCCATACCGGGGTATTCGATTGGGCCGAGGTGGATCCGAAACGGCAGATCACCACACAGACTCTGGAAGATGTTCTGGTAAAGGTACACGAATCAAATAAGAACCAGATCAGGTATGGCTTTGGTTTTGAAATCATCAACCGCGGCGGCAGCATTCCAAGCGGCACCGTGGCCTTTCCTAATCTGCCTCCCATCGGGCTGCCCTCTAATTTCAGGACGAGTCAGGCAACCCATTACGGTCCCAGAGGAACCTTCGAATACACGCGCAACAATCTTCGCGGAAAAGGTGAGTCTCTCTCTTTTACCGCCTTTGCCGGGCGTCTGGATCAACGCGGCGCCGCTTACTACATCGATCCGAATCTTCGCTGGTCCAAATGGACTTCGAATGCCTCGATATCGGTGGATCATGACGGCGAGAACCCGATCTACTCCTCGCAGCAGGAGATCGCCAGTTACCAGCTCCAGCGGAGCCTGGACAAAGCGAAGACGCGGAACCTATTTTTGCGTTACAGCTTCAGCCAAACGGATCTGACGCGGATCGAGATTCCCGCGCTGGTTCCAGAGGCGGACAGGAATGTACGGCTTTCCACCGTTTCTTCGAGCTTTATCCGCGACACGCGAGATAACCCGCTGGACGCTCACAAAGGCATTCTCGAAAACGCCGAGTTCGATATCAATGCGTCGGCATTGGGATCGAGCGTGAACTTCGTCAAACTGACCGGTCAAGCCGCGTACTACAAAAAGATTCCAGACAACATTGTCTGGGCGAATAGCATTCGTATCGGCCTGGCGCAACCCTTCTCCTCCAGCTTCGTGCCGCTCAGCGAAGAATTCTTTACCGGAGGCGGCAGCACCTTACGCGGCTTTCCGCTGGATGGCGCCGGCCCACAGCGTCAGGTTCCCGTCTGCAGCACCGGCACCACCAATTGCACATTGATCCAGGTCCCCAGCGGCGGAAACGAGCTGCTGATTCTCAATTCGGAGTTGCGCATTCCCTTGCCCATCAAGAAAAACCTGGGGCTGGCTGTCTTTTATGACGGCGGGAATGTCTTTCCCAACGTGGGCTTCCATAACTTCACTTCGCTCTACTCCAACAACGTTGGCCTGGGCCTGCGATATGCCACGCCCGTTGGTCCAATACGCGTCGACCTGGGCCGCAACCTTAACCCTATTCCAGGCATCAACGCAACACAGTATTTCATCAGCATCGGGCAGGCATTTTGAGCGAGGACTATTTTGAAGGGTTTGCACTTCCATCGAGACTATGGCCGTCCCCCAGGTCCGGAAACAACTCTGGAGCAGGCGGAGAAGCGGGGACGGCGGTTGTGGGCGCGCGCCGCTGCCTGGGCTGCGGGCAGTGTGGCCATTCTTGTACTGCTGGCAATTGTCACCATCGCTGTCCTGATGCACAGCGCGAGGTTCCACAACTCCCTGCTAACTCTTGCGGAAAGAAAGGCGAGCGATGCGATCGGAGCCCCGGTCCAGTTTCAGAACTTCGCCATTCACCTTTCCAGCTTGAGTCTGGACCTGTACGGCCTGAAGATATCCGGGGCCGCCCCCTATCCCAACCCGCCGCTGCTCCAGGCGGATCGCATCGCGGCCGGCGTGCGCGTAGTCTCCATCCTACACGGGAAATGGTATCTGGAGAACGTTCGCATCGATCATCCCGTGGTTCAGATCTTCACCAGCAAGAATGGCGTCTCCAACCTTCCCCAGCCGCACTCCGGCGGCAAAAGCAAAACCAACCTCTTCGATCTGGGCATACGCCACGCGGTTATAGACCGCGGAGTAGTGTACTTCAACGATGAGAAAAGCGCTCTTGAGGCGGACCTGCACGACCTCAGCTTCCGGTCATCATTCGACAGCCCGCAACAAAAATACTCGGGAGCCGTGAGTTATCGTGACGGACACCTGCGCCTGGGGTCCTTCAACCCGATCCCTCACGATCTGCAAGCTCAATTCGCGGCTACTCCCTCCAGTCTTCATCTAAGCCAGGCCAAGTTGATCAGCGGCGCATCGCAGCTTGAAGTGACAGGGACGCTTACGAACTATAGCCTCCCCAATGTTCAGGCTCGTTATAACGCAGCGGTGGACGCGGGCGAGGTCCGCCGTATCTTGAAAGACCCAACCGTTCCCACGGGTGTGATTCGCGCCAGTGGATCGATACGCTATCAGAACGATCCGAGCCGTCCGGCTATCGATTCGGTTGCGCTGGACGGAGAGCTGAGCGGCCGCCAACTCGAGGTGCATACCTCCGGGATTCGCGCCCGGATCGATGACATCGCAGCGCATTACTCTCTGGCAAACGGCGATGCGCTGGTGCGCGGTTTTCGAGCGCATCTTCTCGGCGGCGAGATCAACGGCACGCTCGCCATGCGCGATATCGGGGGCGACTCGCGTTCCAATCTCAACGCGACTCTGCGTGGAGTATCGCTGGCGCAGTTAAAAGGCCTGGCTCCATCGGCCTCTATGACGCGGGATCTCTCCGTGCGCGGCGCGCTGAACGCCGACGCCAACGCCACCTGGGGTAAGAGTCTGCGTGATCTGGCAGCGCGCGCCAATGCCACGCTTAGGGGGAACGTCTCGCGCGCCGGTGCTGCCGGCTCGCTGCCGGTAAATGGCCTCTTCAACGTCGCATATCGCGGCCCGGAAAAGGAAATTGCGCTGACGCAAAGCTATCTCAGGATGCCCCAGACCACGCTCGCGATGAACGGGGCTGTCGGCAACAGGTCAAGCCTGGCGCTTCAGTTCAAGTCCGGGGATTTGCGCGAAGTGGAAGCGGTTGCCGATCTTTTTCGCGCGCCGGCGCCGGGCCATCCGGTCAAGCCACTCGGCCTAGCGGGAAGCGCATCCTTCCACGGCATGGTGCAGGGATCGCTTGCCAACCCGCGGCTAACTGGACAATTGGCAGCTACCAGCCTTCAAGTGAAAGGGACCGCCTGGCGAACGCTTAGAACTAATGTTGACATTGCACCATCCTCCGCCAGCTTGTTGAACGGCGATCTTCAGCCGGCCACTCGCGGGCGCATCTCCTTCAACGCCAGCGCTGGGTTGACGCGCTGGTCTTTTACCAAGACGATCTCCATTCGCGCCGAACTCCACGCATCACAGTTGAATGCCGCGGACTTAGCCAAAATCGCAAGCTTCGAGACTCCTATCGCAGGTACTCTGGCGGCGAATATCAACATCCACGGCACCGCGTCGAGCCCTGTGGGACAAGGCAGCCTCTCCCTCACCCGTGCCAAGCTATACGATGAACCGATTCGGGAGGCGACGCTGACCTTCGCGGGAACCGGCGGCGAAGTTCACGGCAATCTCGATGTCCATCTCCCTGCCGGGAGTTTGCAAAGCCAGGTAGCCATCCGGCCGAGGCAGCAGAGTTATACCGCGCAATTGACCGCAGATGGAATTCGCCTGGAGCGCTTACAAACTTTGAAGGATCGCAACCTCGATGTCAGCGGCGTATTGAACCTGAATGCCCAGGGCCAGGGCACCTTCCAAGACCCGCAACTCAATGCAACCCTTCAAGTCCCACAACTTGAAGTGCGGAAACAGGCGATCACCGGCCTGAACTTGCAGATGGATGTCGCTCAGCATGTTGCCAGCGCTTCATTGAACGCCCGCGCGCTCAACAACCCGGTACGGGCTCAGGCGAAGGTGAACCTGACGGGCGATTACTTTGCCCAGGCCACGATCGATACAGAGACCATTTCGCTGCAACCGCTCTTCGCCATCTATGCTCCTTCGCAGGCTGGAGACCTAAGCGGAGTTACCGAACTGCACGCTACCCTGAGCGGCCCGCTCAAGAAGAGAAATCTGCTGCAGGCTCATATCACGCTGCCCACGCTGAAGGTGGACTACAGCAACACTGTCCAACTGGCCGCCACGGCGCCGGTCCATCTCGACTATACGGACGGCGTGATCGCGCTGCAGCATACGGCGATTCGCGGCACCGACACCAGTCTCGAGCTGCAAGGATCGTATCCGGTAACCGGCAAAGCGCCCCCCTCGATCCTGCTTCTGGGCACCGTGGATCTGAAGCTGGCGCAGTTGTTCAATCCGGATATAAGAAGTTCGGGAGAGTTAAAGTTCAACATCAACTCGTATAACTCAGGAGGCGCGGTCTCCTCGGGTCAAGTGCAGATTGTGAATGCCAGTTTCGCCAACGGCGATCTACCGGTAGGCCTGCAACATGGTAATGCGGTCCTGACATTGACCAAAGATCGCCTGAACATCAACAGCTTTCAGGCCAACGCCGGCGGAGGGACAGTCACGGCGCACGGCGGGCTCGCCTACAGGCCAGCGGTCCGATTCGACTTAGGCGCAACCGCCAAAGGTGTTCACATGCTTTATCCGCAGGGTGTTCGCGAGAGCCTGGATGCCGACCTTCGACTCACCGGAACGACGGAGAACGCGCTTCTCGGGGGGCGGGTTCGCATCGCCGATTTGTCTTTTACGCCAAGCTTTGACTTAACCAGCTTCATAGGAGAGTTTTCCGGCGGCGTTTCTCCGCCTCCAACCCAGGGATTCAGTCAGAACCTTAACCTGAACCTGGCTGTGAACTCCACCAACAACGTCAACCTGGTGAGCAGAACCTTGAGCCTGGATGGAACGGCCAACCTTCAGGTGCGCGGCACTGCCGCGCAGCCGATTATCTTAGGCCGCATCAATCTGAACAATGGAGACCTTATTTTCAACGGAGACCGCTTCGTTCTTAACGGAGGGACCATCGAATTCGTGAATCCGGCCCAGACGCAACCGGTGGTCAATGTAGCTCTGAGCACAACGATTCAGCAGTACAACATCAATCTGCGTTTCAACGGCCCCATCGATCAATTGCGCACTAATTACACCTCCGATCCCTCATTGCCCGCGGCGGACATCATCAACCTGCTGGCCTTCGGTCAAACGACGGAGGCCAACGCGGCGAACCCGGCCACTCCGGGAAACCAGGCGGCGGAGTCCCTGCTGGCATCGCAGGTGAGCAGCCAAGTCACCAGCCGAGTCTCCAAGATCGCGGGCATTTCGCAGCTCTCGATCAATCCTGTATTGTCGGGCGCGGGAAGCCAAGGTCCAGCGGGTGCGAATGTCACGATTCAGCAGCGCGTGACGGGAAATCTATTCGTCACCTTTTCAACCAACGTAGCTTCTACGGAAAATCAGGTCATCATGGGGCAATACCGGCTATCGCCACGGGTTTCGGTGACCGGCACGCGCGACCAGAATGGAGGATTCGCCTTCGATACCATCATCCAAAAGAATTGGTGATGACCAAAACCGCAGATCTCTCCACTTCGCTTCGCTCCGGTCGAGATGACAAAGCTAGGTGTAATTGCCAACCAAGCCTTCCTCAACCCGATTTTCATCCCTTCGGTGGGGCCGCAGGGCTTCTTTGTCCGTCTTTGCCTTTCTTTCTGTCATTCCCGCAGGGAATCTGCTTCTTGTCTCTCGGGCATACTCGGTTTCTGGAGCGTGCGGGGTGGCACGCTAGGGCAAAAACAGATTCCCTGCGGGAATGACAGAAAAGAAAGGCAAAGACGGACTGACCACTCCGGTCATGCTACGCTCGGATTGTATGAGCGACCCCGAGCCCTCAAATATATCTCGCCCACAACCGCAGGATGAGGCGGGAGTAAGCCTCTGGTGCCCGGTCTGTGCCCGGGCTGTCGCGGACCCGCTGGTATGCGGCGATTGTTCATCGGTTCTCTGCCGGGTCTGCGGAAGCCCGCTTGAGTCTGCCGACGAACTTGCCGGTGGCTAGGTTAGGATTCCTATCATTGCCCTTGCCGCGGCGTAACCTGCACCGTGTCCCCTGAGTGAATCGCATCCGTCGCCGCCTGGATCACCTGGTCTCCAGCATGCAGTTCCCCGAATACTTCGATCTGGCCGCCCACGGTTTGTCCGGTCTGAACGGTCACCCATTCCGCTTTGTTGTTCTGCACGCGAATCACAAAGGTATGTTGTTGATCGGTGGTGACAGCCGATGTGGGAACGAACAGAGTGGGGTACGCACGCTCGAGCGGCCACAGAACCGTGGTAAAGCTGCCAGGAGAGAGCCTTGCGCCTCGATTGAGAACATCCAATTCGACTGGCATGGTGCGGGTGGTCTGGCCTACTTCATGGGAGATGCGCTTGATCGGAGCCTTGAAAGACTGGCCGGGATAAGCGGGAACCGTGAAGGAGACCAGCCGGCCAGTAGTCATCTCACCAACCTGCGCCTCCGGCACGGGCACGACCAGCCGCAGGCGATTATCGTCGACGATGTGAAGGATGGGCTGCGCTCCCGTTTGACCAGAGGCAGGGCCGATGAGAGCCCCGGGATGAAGATTCCTGGTTGTGACCACGCCATCGAAGGGCGCGGTGATGGTCAGATAAGACTCAATCTGGCTGACGCTGCGCAGCGCATCGCGGGCCGCGGCGACGTTCTGCAAGGCGGCGGCGACCGCGCCCTTGTCGGCGGAGGCGGTCTGGCCGGCGACCATCAGGTCGTTTTCCGCGACCACCCCCGGAGTCTTCGCGGCCGCGGCCAGGTGCAGATAGGTACCGCTATCCGAAGCGAGCTTGGCTTGGGCCGCAGCGAGCTGGGACTGAGCGGCGCGGACCGCGGCTTCCGCCTGAGCGCGCTGGCTGTTTAGCTCGGGCGCTACGAGCCGGACCAGGATTTGGCCTTGGCGCACGTGCGACCCACGGTCCACCATGACTGCCTGAACGAAGCCCGTGACCTTGGGATAGATATCGACTTCCTCGTAGGGAATAAGCTGGGCCGGCAGGCTGATGGTTGTGCGCAGCTTGCGCGATACCACCGGAAGCACGCTCACTGCCGTGGGAGCGGCTGGCGATTGCGCAGTCCGCGCACCCTCATTTTTATTGGAAGAGGGCGAGTTGCAGCCCAGAGCGGCCAGCAACAGGGAGATGCAAACAAGACAAAACCGCTTCATCGTGCAGCCTCCGGATGCTCTTCGAACCATTTGCTCTGGGGGTCTTCCGGATCGAGAGAGCGCGATCCCGTAGAGGCGCGGCGCTGGGCGAAGCCAAAGACCATAGGGAGCAGAAAAAGCGTGGCAAAGGTGGCAGCCAGCAAGCCGCCGATCACGGCGCGTCCCAGCGGCGCGATCTCCTCACTCCCTTGACCGATGGCAAGGGCCATCGGGATCATGCCCGCAATCATAGCCAGGCTGGTCATGAGAACCGGCCGCAAACGCTCGACTGCGGCGGCGCGCGCCGCTGGATGCGAATCCGCGCCACGCAAACGGTTTTGTTCGGCGAAGGTGACCAGCAGGATCGCGTTGGCCACGGCAACACCAACAGCCATGATGGTGCCCATGAAGCTCTCGATGTTGAGCGTGGTGCCGGTGATGAGCAGCATGAGAACAGAGCCGGCCAACACTGCCGGAGCAGTAGAGAGAACAACCAGCGCCAGGCGCAGCGATTGGAAATTCGCCGTCAGCAGCAGCAGGATGACACCAACGGCCGCGGCCAGCCCGATAGCAAGCTCTCCAAAGATTTGCTGCATAGCGCTTACCTGTCCACGTATTTCTGTCCGCACTCCGCGGGGAGGCGTTCCCGCCTCGGCGATCGCCTTCTCAATGGCCTTGTTGGCCAGCCGGAGATCGCGCTGGCCGAGATTCGCCGAGAGGGCGAGCATCCATTGCCCGTTCTGCCGGTCGAGGCTCACCGGGAACTGTGGTGGAACGCAAAGCGGCAAGTTGGTTGAGCAGCGGCCGGGCGCCGGTCGCGCTGGCCACAGGAATGTTTCCTATATCGGCGAGGGAGGTCATCTTTGCCTGCGGGACCTGAACCTGCACCTGATAGCTGACGCCGGATTTCGGATCGCGCCAGTAGTTCGGAGAGACAAAACGGCTGGAAGCCGTCGCCGAGACTACGGCAGCGCCGACATCGTTTGCCGTGGCCCCGAGCTGGCCTGCCATGGGCCGGTCCACACGGATGTCGATGGTTGGATAATGGCGCGGCTCCTCATACTCCAGATCGCGAAGAGCGGTCACATCGGCGAGCTTCTGCCGAACCCGCTCGGCGTAGCTTTCCACATCGGCATACTGCGGGCCGGTGATCGTGACCTCGGCGAGGGACGAAGAACCGAAGCTGAGTGTCTGGCTGATCAGGTCTCCCGGATCGAAGGAGAAGTGCGCGCCAGGAAACTGCTGCGGAAGCTTTTGCCGCAGCCGCTCTTCGAGACTCGCAAGCTTCAGCGCTGTCCCCTGCTTCAGACCGACGTTGATGATCGCCTGCTGCGGGCCGCTGGTCCAGAGAAAGACCGCGTTGATGGGGTAGGACGAGCCTTGGGTGCCGACGTATCCCAGGCTCAAGTCAAGGTTCTCTTTTCCGGCCACGTTCTCGATGGCGGTCAATACGCGGCGCACCAGATCTTCGGTCACCGGGACGCGTGTGCCGTCAGGCGCATCGATGCGCAAGCGGAACTGGGTCGACGCCGCAGAGGGGAAAATCTCCTCGGCGATGCGCGGTGTGATAAGCAACAGCACCAGCAGGGCAACGATGGCATAGGCGCCGAGGAGAAGTCCGGGAATGCGCATGGCACGATCCAAGGCCCGCTCGAAGCGGCGGCGAAAGCGCTCGAAGCCGCCTTCCCGCTGCTGCTCTCGGGTCTGTTGACCGGCTGTTGGTCTCAATATCCAGTTCGCCAGCACTGGTACAAGGGAGCTGGAAAGCAGGTAGGAGGCTCCCATGGAAAACCCGACGGCAAGCGATAAGGGCAGAAAAAGCGATTGCGCCGGGCCGGTCATGAAGAAGGATGGAATAAACACCGCCATCACACTGAGCATGGCAAGCAGGCGAGGAGTTGCAACCTCGCGGCTAGCAAGAAAAACCGCGCGCGCAGTAGCTTCGCCGCGGTCCAGATGCACGTGGATATTTTCCAGCAACACAGTGCCTTCATCCACCAGAATTCCTACTGACAGCGCCAAGCCCCCCAGGGTCATGATGTTTATGGTTTGCCCGGCCAGTTTGAGCAGGACGGCCGCTGTCAGCAGAGCAAAAGGAATGGTGATGACCACGATTACGGATGACCGCCAATCGCGCAAAAACAGCAGCAGGGTCAAGCCGGTGAGCACGGCCCCGATCAGGCCTTCACGCAATACCGACATGAGCGCGGCGCGTACGAACTGCGACTGGTCGAATTCATACGTGATCTTGATGTCTGCCGGAACCAGCGACTGAAAACGGGGAAGATTCTGGCGAACTTCGCTGACCACAGTAAGTGTGGAGGCATCGGGCCGCTTGGTTACCGGGATGTAGATGGTTCGCTTCCCGTTTAGCAGCGCATACCCGGCCAGAATGTCGGAGGAGTCGGAGACGCTGCCCACATCGCGGAGATAGATGGAAGCTCCGGAACCGAGTTTGAGCGGGATATTCAGTAAATCGTCGATGCCGGTGACTGTGGAGTCTGTGGTCACCAGAGTATTGGTTGTGCCGATATCGGCGTTTCCCGCGGGCTGAATACTGTTGCCGGAGGCGAGGGCCTGGACGAGATCGTTAGGCGACAATCCGTAGGCCTGGAGCTTCTGCGGATTGACATTGATCACGATGGTGCGCTGATTGCCGCCGAACGGCGGCGGCGAAGAGACGCCGGGCAAGGTCGCGAAGACGGGACGAACCCGGTTCAGGGCCAGGTCCTGGATTTCGGCGAGGGTTCGCGACGGACTGGAGAAGACCATGTAGCCCACCGGCAGCGTTCCCGCGTCATAACGGATGACAAACGGCGATACGGTGCCTGGAGGCATGAATGCGTGGGCGCGATTGACATAGGAGATGGTCTGCGCCAGCGCCTCGCTCATGTTCGTGCCGGGATGAAAGGTGAGACGCAGAAGACCCGTTCCCTGAATCGACTTCGCCTCTACGCTTTCAATGCCGTTGATGTAGAGAAAGTGATACTCGTAGTAATACGAGATAAACCCTTCCATCTGCTGCGGACTCAAGCCTCCGTAGGGCTGGGCCACATAGATTACCGGCAGGTCGAGGTTGGGGAAGATATCTACCCGCGTCCGCATGATCGCCAGGATGGAAGACAAGGCCAGCGCAGCTACCAAGACCAGCACGGTAATGGGCCGCCGAAGCGCCGCGCGAATAAGCCACATAGATGGTTATCTTCCTTCCGTCATGGTTGGTTCCTGAGCATTTGAAGAAACGGCTCCAGGTCACCTTGCGCGGCGGCCACGCCCAGCTCTGCCCGCCACACGCTCAGCCGCGCGATGGCGTCATCGCCGTCCGCCTGGGCAAGAACCGCTTCCGCCGCGGCAACGTCAACCACCGTAGCCAATCCGGAACGGTAGCGAACCTGCTGTTGCCGCTCGCTGATTCGCGCCGCATTCAGCTCGACAGGTGTGATCGCCGCTATCCGGCGCGCGCCGTCGAGCGTGGCCCTTGCCTGTTCAATGACGGTGGATACATCGTCGACCGCTTGCGCGTAGCGGGACTTCTCGGCCTGGATCTCTGCTTTTTGGACTTTCTTTTCTTCGCGCAGGCCGAAGTAATCGAAGGCTGAAAAAGTCACCTGAACGCCCGCGGCCCAGTTGAAGGTATCCGGCGCGAGCCCTGCGCTTCCTCCGGGAAAGTTGCCGTTCAGGTTCGTGCCCACGCCGCGTCCTGAAACCGCGCCCAGCGTGTTGAAGACCGGGACATAGCTTCTGTCGAGAGCGCGCTCTTGAGCCTCTTGCCGTCCCACGAGAAAACCCTCTTCGAGCACCGCCGGATGGTTAGCCGCCGTAAGCGGAGCCGGATCGGAGGGCGGGAGCGCGGCAAGCATCTGCGAGGAATCGATCTCCAGTGGTTTTCCTCTGGTTTGCAGATACTCCGATAAGGCAGTTCGGCGGATCGCCTCTTGCGTCCGGGCCTGGATCAATTGAGTGCGGGCTAAGGCAAGCTGGGCATCCGCCTGCGCAGCGTCCGCTCCGGGACGGAGCGTATTGTCGACCAGCACATGCACTACCCGGTCGAATGTTTCCAGCCGCTCGACGTTGGCCTGTGCAACCACGGCTAGCTGCTGCTCCGCAGCCAAATCGAAGAAGGCGCTTCCCGCCCCCGCGCTGATTTGGAGCGTGGTCAGATCGGCCGCTTGCTTGGCGCTCTCGCTTCCCTCACGGGCCGCTTTCACTGTTGCGCCCCGCACCCCAAAGTCGAAGGGCTGCCAACTCAACAGCGCGCCGCCGGCGCTGCTCCAGGCATTGCGCGAGACGTCGGATGGAATGACGGGTCCGGAAATATTGGGGACTACCCCCTGAGGCAGCAGCAGCCCATAGACGTTGTTGGCGGTGGCCCGGTTGGTTTGCCAAAGCAAATCGGCATGGGGCAAGTAGGCGGTACGCGCAACGCCAATGTTTCCCTCGGCCGCCCTCTGCTGAGCCCGCGCAGCTTGAATAGCCGGATAATTTGCTCGCGCTTGATCGATCACCCTGGCCAGCGTTAGTTTCGCCGTACTATTGGAAGCAGACGCCTGGGCAAAAAAGACTCCCGAGTTTGCCGCAGTCGAAAGAGCCGCCGCGCCGGAGATGCACACGAGCGCAAGGACGGGAATGTGCATAGAAATGAGCCCACCTCCGGGAAGGAAAGCCGCCGCTCTCTGAGAGGCATCATAACATCGAAGTTCGATAGAATGATTTGCAGAGATGCAGAGCCACGGCCGCCGGAGCCACCTACTGTGGCTCAGATATTTGTGATATCTGAAGGCGAGGCGTGAACTGAATGAGAACCGCTGCCGCCGAAATGAGTTCCACAAGACTGTCGGAACCAAATGAGCTTCGAGGGGCAGCTATCTTCGTCATCTCTGATGCCTGCCGCTGATGCCGATGAGGAGACCAGCAGGCATGCCTATCGTCTGCTCATGACCACCCGCAAAGCTATAGTCATAGGCCGGCTCAAGGAACCACCCAAACCGGTGTCTTCCCGTTGGCCAGAACATGAAGTCCCCAGCCAACTCTCCGGATATGGAGTTGGTCGTTCTCCCATTCTCTTTCAAGTGAACCCATTGGGGGCCCACTCCGAGCATGAACTCGGCCTTCTTTGAGATGGTCCAAGGCTTCTTGAAGAGAAAATCCGTATCCCACTCTGCAAAGTTCCGGGTGTAAAAGGGCGAGACGCCCGCTTCCAGTTCAAGCCAGTTTTCGATGGGGGTACACTCCGCCGCAAGGTTCGGCGCGAACGTCGCGGCTCCTCCACTGAAGTTCCAACTGGTTGCCGCTCCCACCTCCAAGATGGCAATTGGATCGTCAGTATCCTTTGCAGATTCGGATGGGTGAATCGAAGTGTCGTTATGGGCAACCTGTCCAAAAGCAGATAGAGCCCACAATAGAAAAACATACGCTCCGGCGAGCGTGAACGCGCGTGCACGCATAGAAGATCTCCAGCTAACAATAAATGATCGCGAGACGATCAGCGTCTCAGCAGCTTGGAAGGCTTCGCAGGCTTCACCTACCTCCTCCCTTATCGCCTGCCGCGTGAGAGAAGGTAAGAGCATTACGCGGTATTCTTCAGTTGTGCCACCACATCAGCGGGAACTCCTTTTCGGCCTTATACGGATTCACGTGCTCCTGCACGCGGTTCACGAGCCTATTTTCGGGCTGGCTATGATGGAGGAGCTGGAGCACCACGGATACCACATCGGGCCGGGAACGCTGTATCCGCTTCTTCACGGGTTGGAGCGCGGCGGACTCCTCCGCTCGGAACTGAAGAACGTGGGAGGACGCAGGAGACGGGTGTATAAGATCACTGCAGGTGGAAGGAAGGCGTTGGAGAAGGCGAGATTGAAGGTCGATGAACTGCATCACGAGCTGCATGAAGAATACCCGCGAAAGATTTCGTCTCTGAATCGCGAACGTTGAATCGTTTCCTCGGCGAATACCTGCCGCGCCAGAGTGCCGCAAAAACCCTGTCAGCGATCCCCGTTCTCCTGATACTGTGGTAAACGTTGCTTGGAGAACCGCTTGTTTAGCTGGCTTGACCGATTCCAACCCTTCGGCGCTTTGGTGATGCGCCTCGCTCTGGGGGCGATCATCTTCGCTCACGGCTACCAGAAGGTTATCCCGCATGGAGCGCTGTACGGATTCACCCACATGGTGGGGCGGCTTGGCCTGCCGTCATGGCTGGGTTATGTCTCGGCGTTCACCGAGTTCTTTGGCGGCCTGCTCCTCATCATTGGCCTATTCACCCGCATCGCCGCTTTTCTGGTGGTAATCGATATGGCGGTGGCTATCGATAAAGTCCATCTGCACCACGGTATTCTGGCCAGCAACGGCTACGCCTTTCCTCTGGCTTGCCTCGCCCTGGGCCTGATGCTGGTCTTCAGCGGCGGGGGCGCGCTGGCGCTGGACGAGCTGATAGGCAAAGGCCGGAGTCCCAAGCCAAAGGTACGGTAGTTCCCTTTCCCCCAAGCCGAGGGTGCGCGGTCCGCATCATCTCGGCGCGACGTGCCGACCGCAGGGAGAGGAGACGTCATGAAGAAGCGAATGGTTAAGTTTGATATCGATCTCTCCAATCCACCCGCACTGACGGCGGCGCAGAAGGCGGAATTGAAAGCTCTCAAAGCTAAACCGGATAGCGAAATCGACTACAGTGATATTCGGCCGCTGGGCGATGAATTCTGGAAAAACGTCCGCAATCCCTTCTACAAACCCCTGAAAACTTCGACGACCGTGCGTATTGATTCCGACGTACTGCTATGGCTGTGAGCACATGGCAAGGGCTATCAGTCCCGAATCAACGCGATCCTGCGGCGCGAGATGCTGGCATCGCTCAAATCGGCAAACGCAAAGTAGATTGGGAGAGCTTTTTACCGGTGTATTTTCATCCTGGTGCAGCCTGGGATTTTCTATCTATACCGCAGGCAATCCTCTACGCGGCAGGCGTGATCCGATACTGTCCATCAAGATTTGTGGAATCCCACATCTGACGCAAAAGCGCGTCAGATATGGGGCACCCATGATTTGCTGAAATGGGGAGCTTCAAAACCAACGGGCGTTTGATGGACAGGCGTGCCGGGGTGGCACCGCGCACAAGCCGAACTCGCGCAGGATCTCTTCGAGATCATCTTCCATATTTTTCCCCTTCCAATGATCCAAAACAATTTTTCCAGACAACAACTCCGCCGTGCCGGCGGTGTTCTATCACGCTAGCCAGGCCCCTTCCCTCCGGTACATCCAAACCAGGAGCACGTCTATGAATCCCTTTCCTCTCTCTCTGAAGCGCGTGAGAACCGGGGCATTCTTGATCCTGTTCTCGCTCATCCTTGCCGCCAATGCGCATGGGTTCGCCACCCCGCAAGCAAGCGGCGCCGGTCCGGACGATAGTGCCGGAGGCATCCACAAGATTAAGCATGTCATCGTCATCATGCAGGAAAACCGATCATTCGACACCTATTTCGGGACCTATCCCGGGGCGGATGGCATTCCTCGGAAAGATGGCAACCCGACGGTCTGTGTGCCGGACCCGAAGACCAATCAATGCGTCTATCCGTTTCACGACCAGCAGGACAAGAATGGCGGCGGCCCGCATGGGGCGAGCAACGCGACGGCCGATGTAAATAGCGGGAAAATGGATGGCTTTATCGCCCAGGCTGAGGCCGGCCAGCAAGGTTGCGTGAACCCTGATAATCCGGCTTGCTCCAATGGTGAGCCGGATGTCATGGGCTATCACGACTGGCGCGAGATCCCGAACTATTGGGCTTACGCGGCTCTCTTCGTTTTGCAGGATCACATGTTCGAACCGAACGCATCCTGGAGTCTGCCGGCGCATCTTTTTGAGGTTTCGGAGTGGTCAGCCAAGTGCACCAAGCACGATGACCCCAGTAGCTGCGTGAACAGAGCTGCAGAATCCGGGGCTCCCCCCTGACTTCCAAAAGGGACAACCGAAGACGATCCCAATCTACGCCTGGACAGATTTGACTTATCTGCTTCACCGGCAGGGCATCAGTTGGGGATATTACGTGATGACGGGCACAGAGCCGGATTGCGAAGACGACGAGAAGGAAGATTGTATCCCCGTCCCGCAGAATGCCAAGACTCCCGGCATATGGAATCCTCTTCCCTACTTCGATACCGTCAAGAACAATGGAGAACTGGGAAATATCCAGACCATCGATAATTTCGTTCAGCAGGCAAAGCAAGGCACGCTGCCGGCAGTTTCATGGATTGCACCCGCAGGCGCTGTGAGCGAGCATCCGCCAGCACTGGTGAGTGCGGGACAGTCCTACGTCACCAGTCTCATTAATGCCGTGATGCAGGGACCGAATTGGAAAGACTGCGCAATATTCCTGGCCTGGGACGACTGGGGCGGATTCTATGACCATGTCGTGCCGGTCAACGTTGACCAGAATGGCTATGGGTTGCGGGTTCCCGGAATCGTTATTTCGCCCTATGCCAAATGGAGTTACATCGATCATCAGGTTCTGAGCTTCGATTCTTATGTAAAGTTCATTGAAGACGACTTCCTGGGGGGACAGCGCCTGGATCCAAAGAACGATGGACGGCCCGATCCAAGGCCTGACGTGCGCGAAGATGCGCCGCAACTTGGCGATTTGAGCAGTGATTTTAATTTCGACCAGCCGCCTCGCTCGCCGATTCTTCTTCCCGAGAACCCTTTGACCGATCTGCAGCCTCCACCGCCGACGACGCCTGAGTGACCGAAGTGTCGATGGGCCTGCGGCCTGGCCAAGTGCATGAAAATTGGGGTCAGCTTGATAGGGAAACGAATTTCATCCCATGGCTTTGTATAGGGCATGGCTTTACGGGCTGCAGAAAAAGGTCGGAGCGGAGCGTTTGGGTGGAACCCCCCCATTTATGCGGGAGTAGGAGCGCTTCAGAGCTCGAAAAGCAGATTCCCTTCGGGAATCTGCTTCTGGTCTTTCTTCAGCGCTCCGCGAGGTTCGACCCCGATCATGATGCGCTTTAGCGCTGCCACGGGTAAATCCAGGGCTAAAAGCCCATCTTAAGATCAACCGCTTCCCGCTGGACTGAAGTCCAGCTTCCCCCTGCTAACTAAAGCAGGGGGCTTCCACCAAGATCCTCCTACGGAGGTTTTCCGCAACCTGCTCCAGTGGCGCCCGCAGGCGAAGAAAAGGCAGGCTAAAACATCGGAGTCGATTTCAGAGGTCAAAGCCTAGCTGCAGCTTGGCTGCATCGGACATTCGGGCGGGATGCCATGGTGGGTCGAATACGACTTCAACGTGGACTTCTTTGACAGCTGGCAGCCGCGAAAGCCTGCTTTCCACGTCGGCTTTAAGGACGTTGCTCATGCCGCAACCCGGAGCCGTCATCGACATCGTGACATGGATACTGTTGCAGTCTTGCTGCGGAGGATCAAGGGGGGTTATCAGGCACGAATAGACCAGGCCCAGATCGACAATATTGACCGGAATCTCAGGATCGTAGACCGCCTTCAACTGATCCCAGACCATCTGTTCGTTGAAGGTTCCAGGCTCAACCGTGGAGGACGGGGCAGGCGTCTCAACCTCCAGCCCTAAGGCGTCGGCATTCGTCGCGTCGACACGATAAAGATGGCCGCGATCCCCGCCCACCGTGTAGCCGCTGCCCAAGTGCTGCATGATCCTGACCACGGAGCCCGCCGGAAGGGTGCCGGCGATTCCGCTGGGAATTTCAATGACCTCGCAGGCCCGGCTTAGGACGATCGGCTCATTTCGCTCATTTATACCTATCATCGTGTTACTCCGTCGATACCGCTTCCCGCTTCCTGTGCATCGCGGCGTGTAATGCGTGCCAGGCCAGTGTGGCGCACTTAACGCGAACAGGAAAATTAGCAACTCCAGAAAAAACGGTCAACTTGCCCAACTCGTCTTGATTCCCATTCGCTGGAGAGTGGCCCGAGACCAAATTGCGAAACTGCTCGAAGAGCTTCTCCGCTTCGACCAAAGTTTTGCCTTTCACGCTCTGCGTCATCATCGATGCCGAGGCTTTGGAGATCGCGCAGCCGGATCCCTGAAAGCCGATGTCAGAGATCGAGTCGCCTTCGATCTTCAGGTACAGAGTGAAATGATCGCCGCAAAGCGGGTTATATCCTTCGGCCTTGGAGTTCGCGGACTCGAGCTCGCGGTAATTGCGGGGAGCTTTGCTGTGCTCCAGAATAAGTTCCTGATAGAGATCCTGCAGATGCGGCATCAGGCAAATACCTCTCGTACTTTTTGCATGCCCGCAACCAGAGCATCCACTTCCTCCCGAGTGTTGTAGAAGGCGAACGATGCGCGGGCTGTGGCTGCGACGTTAAAGCGCTGCATCACCGGCTGGGCGCAATGGTGTCCGGTGCGGATAGCGATTCCCTCCTGATCCAGGATGGTTCCAATGTCGTGCGGGTGAATATTTCCTAACAGAAAGGAGAGCACGCCTGCTCTTTCCGGGGCAGTACCTACCAGACGAATGCCCGGGACTGCCGACATCGCTTGAGTGGCATAGTTGAGCAGTTCATGCTCGTAGGCAGCTACGTTGTTCACTCCCAGGCTCTGCAAGTATTCAATAGCGGCGCCCAACCCAATGGCGCCCGCGATATTCGGAGTGCCTGCTTCGAATTTGTAGGGCAGGCGGTTATAGATCGTCTTCTCGAAAGTGACGGAGCTGATCATGTCTCCGCCGCCCTGGTACGGTGGCATGGCATCAAGCAAGGCGGACTTGCCGTACAGGATGCCTATCCCAGTCGGGCCGTATACCTTGTGGCCCGAGAAAGCGTAGAAATCGCAATCCAGAGCCTGAACATCCACTTTGAGATGGGGTACGGCCTGCGCCCCATCGATCAGGACAGGGATCTTCCGGCGATGCGCCATTCCGATCATCGCCCGGACCGGATTGACGGTGCCGAGTGCGTTTGACACATGGGAAACGCTGACCATTTTGGTGCGCGGTCCCAACATTTCCTTGAAATTCTCAAGCAATAGCTCGCCACTGTCGCTGATGGGAGCAACCCGAAGATGCGCGTCTTTCTCCTGGCAAAGCATCTGCCAAGGCACGATGTTGGAATGATGCTCCATGGCCGTGATCAGCACTTCATCGCCGGCATGAACATGCGCGCGCCCGTAGGTCTGGGCGACCAGGTTGATGGCTTCTGTGGTGCTGCGAACAAAGATGATCTCGCTCCAATCGCCGGCATTCAGGAACGATTGCACGGTCCGCCGCGCTGCCTCGTATTCTTGCGTAGCGCGTTCAGAAAGGAAATGGACGCCGCGGTGGATGTTCGCGTTGTCCTGCTCGTAATAGCGGCGGAGCCGGTCTATGACCACTTGCGGCTTCTGAGATGTTGCCGCATTGTCAAGGTAAACCAGAGGTTTTCCATTGACTCTCTGGCGAAGGATAGGGAAGTCGCGCCGGACCTCGCCGACATCGAAGTTCGCGCTCTCTCCCGCTCTTTCCCCCAATTCAAATATCTCAGGCAATCTATCTGCGGCGGTAGTCATCCATTTTCCTCCCAATCTCTCCCGGCATCGTGGTGGCTGCCGCTTGGCCCAAGGGACGCGGAATTAGCTAACTCCGAGAGATAGCTATTCATCAGCTTTTCTATGTGTTCGCGGACAGGCTGAGGCTTGATGCGATCCAGACATTCGCTGGCGAAGGCGAAGATCAGAAGCCTGCGCGCGGAGGCCTCATCTATTCCGCGGGAGCGCAGGTAAAATAGGGCGTCTCCCTCGATCTGTCCGATAGTGGCGCCATGAGTGCACTTCACGTCATCGGCGTAGATTTCCAATTGAGGCTTGGTGTCAATCTGGGCGTCATCGGAGAGCAACAGATTGCGGTTGGTTTGCTTAGCATCGGTCTTCTGCGCGTCCTTGTGTACGATGATGCGGCCATGAAAGACGCCGCGAGCATGGCCGCCGAGAATCCCGTTATAGAACTGCCGGCTGGCGCAATGCGGGCTGGCATGTTCCACCAGCATGAAGTTGTCCAGGTGTTGATGGCCGTCACCGACGAAGAGGCCGTTGATCAAGCACTCTCCTCCTTCTCCGGCCAATACCGGATGGACATTGTTACGAACCAATGCGCCGCCGAACAGCACAGAATTTGACACCACATCCGCACTTCTTCCCTGCTGAATGCGCAGCATGGAAACATTGAAGGCCTGCTTGTGCTCGCGCTCGATCATGGAGTGTGAAAGCACGGTATGGTCGCCGGCGACTAACTCGGTGACGGCATTCGAGAACACCAGTCCGCTGCCCAGGGACACATAGTCCTCGACGAAGGCGGCCTGGCTATCTTCCTCGGCCACAATCAGATTGCGTGGAAAGCTCATGGATGGAGGGCCATCCCCAGTCGAAACAAACAGCAGGCAGATCGGATCCCTCATTATCGTGCCCCGAGGGATACGCACATAGGCTCCGTCTTCCAAAAAGGCCGTATTCAGCGCGGAGAAGGCATCGCGCCAGATGTCCAGGTAGAAACCGAGGTGCGGTTCCACCCCTCCCGGGTCGCTAGAAATCGCCTCAGCAAGGCTACCCGCCTGCACCCCTTCCGGCAGCTCATTGAGCGATGAAAGACCGGGCGCAAAACGTCCGTTGACGAATACCAGTTGCGAGGCGGCGCCAGCGACGCGGTAGGGTTCCAGTTCTTCCGGCGGTATTGTGAAACGGCTTTCCGAGGCTAGTCTGAAAGGGGTCCTCGCAATCTCCGCAACGCTGGTGAAGCGCCAGTCTTCATCCCTCACAGTCGGAAAGCCAACCTCGCAAAATCTGGCAAACGCATCCACGCGCAGCTTGCGCAGCCATGCGGGACCATGATCGGCGGTACGCTGCTCGAACTCGCTGAAGCTCTCCAGATAACTCTCCGGCATCCGAGTTGCCGTGATCACGCCGCCCTCACCTCCTGCCCTAAGCATGATGCGCACCCGCTTCCATGGAACTATAACCATGCTGTTCAAGCTCAAGGGCCAATTCAGGGCCGCCGGAGCGGACGATGCGGCCATCCACCAGCACGTCGACAAAGTCGGGAACGATGTAATCCAGCAGCCGCTGGTAGTGGGTCACGAGAATGATGGCGCGGTCCGGGCTGCGCATAGCATTGACGCCTTGCGCCACGATCCTTAGCGCATCAATATCCAAACCGGAATCGGTCTCGTCCAAAATAGCCAGCTTGGGTTCCAATACAGCCATCTGCAGGACCTCATTCCGCTTTTTCTCACCCCCGGAGAATCCCTCATTCAGGGAGCGGCTCATGAGCTGTTCGTCCATTTCCAGCAGTTTGAGTTTCTCGCGGAAGATGGGCAGGAAATCCACCGCATCTACTTCGTCGAGCCCGCGCTGCTTGCGGATGGTATTCAGCGCGGTGCGCAGGAAATAAGCATTACCGATGCCGGGAATCTCAACCGGATACTGGAAGGCCATGAATATGCCGGCCCATGCCGCCTCCTCGGGATTCATGGCCAAAAGGTCATTGCCATCGTAGGTGACCGTTCCCGAGATAATTTCGTAGTTTTCGCGGCGAGCGAGCACCTGCGCCAGGGTGCTCTTGCCGGAACCATTCGGACCCATGATGGAATGCACTTCGCCGGCGTTCACTTTCAAGTCGATACCCTTGAGAATTTCGTTATTATCCACTCTGACGCGCAGATTTTTAATTTCCAGCAAGCTCATGCTTTCGCTCTCATTTCGTAAAAAGATCCAGGCCATGGACCTGGGGCACCTGTAACCTGGGGCACCTGTATTTGTGACGAGTTAGCCGACGCTACCCTCCAGGCTGACACTCAGCAGCTTTTGCGCCTCGACCGCGAATTCCATCGGCAGTTCGCGGAAAACGCGCTTGCAAAAGCCGTTGACGATCATGGACACTGCATCCTCCGCCTTGAGCCCACGCTGCCGGAGGTAGAAAAGCTGGTCATCTCCTACCTTCGAGGTGGAGGCCTCATGCTCCATGCGAGCCGTCGAGTTCTTTACTTCGATGTACGGAAAGGTATGCGCGCCGCATTTATCGCCGATCAGCAGCGAATCGCACTGGGTATAGTTCCGCGCCCCAACGGCGCCTTTCAGGATTTTCACCTGGCCTCGGTAGGTGTTCTGACCGTGGCCGGCGGAAATGCCCTTGGCGACGATAGTGCTGCGCGTGTTCTTGCCCAGATGGATCATCTTGGTCCCGGTGTCGGCTTGCTGGTAGTTGTTGGTGAGGGCAACGGAGTAGAACTCGCCGACCGAATTATCACCCTGCAAGATGCAGCTCGGGTACTTCCAGGTAATGGCCGAGCCCGTCTCCACCTGCGTCCAGGAGATTTTCGAGTTCACGCCCACACACTTGCCTCGCTTGGTGACGAAATTGTAGATTCCACCCTTGCCTTCTTTATCCCCTGGATACCAGTTCTGTACGGTGGAGTACTTGATCTGCGCGTTGTCAAGCGCGATCAGCTCGACTACCGCGGCATGTAACTGGTTCTCATCACGCATGGGGGCGGTACAGCCTTCCAAATAGCTGACGTAGGACCCCTCGTCGGCGATAATCAACGTGCGCTCGAACTGGCCGGTCTCCGCCGCGTTAATGCGGAAGTAGGTGGAAAGCTCCATCGGACAGCGAACTCCCTTGGGCACATATACGAACGAGCCGTCGGTGAAAACCGACGCATTCAGCGCCGCGAAGAAGTTGTCGCTCGCGGGCACCACGGAACCCAGGTACTTGCGGATCAGGCCAGGATGCTTTTGCACGGCCTCGGAGAAGGAACAGAAAATGATGCCTAACTCCGCCAGCTTCTCTTTGAAGGTGGTAGCCACGGAGACACTATCAAAAACGGCATCGACAGCTACGCCTGCAAGCAGCTTGCGCTCCTCGAGCGGGATGCCCAATTTTTCGTAAGTGCGCAGGATTTCCGGATCGACCTCGTCCAAACTCTTGAGGCCCGGCTTTTGTTTCGGCGCCGAGTAGTAAACCATGTTCTGATAGTCGATGGGCGGGTATTGGATATTGGCCCACTTCGGCTCGGCTTCCGCCTTCTCCAGCGATACCCAGTGACGGTAAGCCTTCAGTCTCCACTCCAGCATGAACTCAGGCTCTCCCTTCTTGCCTGAGATCAAACGGATGATCTCTTCGTTCAGCCCCTTAGGGACTCTCTCTTCGTCGATCGTGGTGACGAAACCCCACTTGTACTCCTGGTTGGCGAAATCCCTTAAGACGACATTGCTGTCCGTGCTCATTGCACTCTCCCAGATAGAAAATCGATTGATGGAACCAGCCGGCCACGCACATCCTTGATGTTGACTACATGAAGCGGATGAACCAGGTCCGATAGCATCACCTTCTCCAACGCCCCCCGCACCACCTGGCTGATGATTCTTTGATTGCCCTTGATCGGACAGCAGGGTTCAAGATCGCACAGGCCCGAGGTTTCCCTACTGCAGTCTGTGAGGGCGATCGGACCCTCCAGTACAGCGATGATTTCCGCTACGGAGATCGCCTGCGGATCCCTGGCCAGGTTATATCCACCTTTGATGCCCCTTTGCGAGATCAGGAGCCCGCCTTGCAGAAGCACCTTCAGCAGCTTGGTCACAGTAGGCAGCGGCAGCCGTGACTCCCCCGCCAAACCACAGGCGGTGTAGAGCGGCCGATCGCGATCACGGGCCATGCAGGTCATCAGAACCAGCCCGTAATCGGTAAGTTTTCCGAGTCTGATCATCTTTCCCGGCCTTCTCCGCGCCCTCTTTTATTATAGTACTGGTTTAGTACTCTTTGCCGCAAAATGACGCAAAATCGTCGGAGCTGCGGAACAGCGGCGGAGATTTGTGGCGCGCCCTGGATTGGTGGGCGGGTTTGGATCCTTATTTCAGGAATTCGAGGCGAGGCTACCGGACAGCCATTCTGCAAGTCCAGATGAGGGCAGTCTTACGCCTAGATGGAAGGTTCCAAATTCTGCGTATAGAGCACTGGCCTGGTCGAAGCGCATCTCGTAAATCAACTTCTTGAAAACCAGGGGATCGTCCGCGAATAGATCTACACCCCACTCCCAGTCATCCCATCCGATCGAGCCGGTAATGATCTGACGAACCTCACCGGCGTAGCGACGGCCGATCATGCCGTGGTCGTGCATCATGCGCTGCCGGTCCGCCATGGAGGCGGTATACCAATTTACTTGTTCCCCGCGTCTCCTATCCATAGGGTAAAAGCAAACATAGAGAGCATCGGGAATCTCCGGGCGAAGGCGTCCCGCCATGGCGCTGGCCTGCCTGTTCGACACCTCCTCCAGGGCGGCGTTCCACTCGGGTGAATGGGGTTGATGGCCCTCGGCCGCAAGAGCGGCGTAGGTCTTGGCCGAGGACTCGTAAAGACCCAGTTCTACTACAGAAAGGTAGGAGGACTTGGCCTCAAGAAAATCGTGCAGCTCGGTCTGAGCCAGCGCCAACTCGATGCGATTCAAATCCGCGATCGAATCGCGAAAATGAATCATCATCAGGTCGCCCTTATGCCCCAGTTGCGAATACAAAGCCGACCTGCTCGACGAATCGCCGCCTGGTCCACGTTCTAACCGCTGCAACAGACCGGTGGCTTGCTCGGCAATACGCCGGCGCTCCGGCGAGGAGAGACGGCGCCAGGCTCTCCAATCGAAGCGAAACATCTGGTGCAAAACGCTAGAACCTTCGAGGGTTAGCGGGACGGGAGGTAATTCAGCCAATTAAGTTTCCTTTCTGTTTCCGCGCGTGATGGAGCGCGGCTCTTCCATTCCAGTATCGCGCTTCAAGGCTGGAGCTAACAGCGGCGAGGTGAGCTGATTTTCTTACAGCACGGAAGGCTGGCGTGACTGTCCTAACGCAGAACGTAGCGGACTATGATTTCCTTATGCACCTGGCGCGTTGGCAAGGTGGTTGTTCTTATGACGTTTGAGGCTCCGCCAGAAGTGCGCAGGAGATCGGGATGTTCGCAGTGATGGGAGTTACCGGACAGGTTGGGGGAGCAGTGGCGGACCGCCTGCTGTCCCGCGGAGAGCAGATTCGAGCGGTAGTGCGCAACCCGGAGAAAGCTAAGCGATGGAAGGCCCGGGGAGCTGCGATCGCCATTGCGGATTATGACGATGCCAGAGCCTTACGGCAAGCGTTGAATGGCGCCGAGGGAGTGTTCGTCATGATGCCTCCCAACTTTGCTCCGACGCCTGGATTTCTGGAGGCTCGTACCACTCTGACCTCGATTCACACTGCGCTCTCCGCAGTTCTTCCGGCCAAGGCTGTCTATCTGTCGTCCATTGGGTCAGAACAGACAAGCGGGGTGGGGTTGATCACAAGCACGCATCTGCTTGAAGGGCAGCTTAAATCTCTGCCAATCGCTTCGGTGTTTTTGCGCGCAGCATGGTTCATGGAAAACTTCGCCGCGGACGTAAAGCCGGCTCGCGAACAGGGTAAATTTTTCTCCTACTTGCAGCCACTCGATCGCAGGTTCCCGATGGTCGCCACAGAAGATATCGGCCGCACGGCGGCCGATCTTTTGCTGGATCAGTGGAGTGAGAATCGCATCGTTGAACTTGCGGGGCCGCGTGAATACTCACCTCTGGATATCGCCGGCGCCTTCGCATCCGTCCTTGGGCGGGAAGTTGAAGCCGTCGCGGTGGCGCGGGAGACATGGGTGAAGAGGTTTGTCGAGCAGGGAATGCCGGAAGACCGCACAGCGCCGCGAATTGAGATGGTCGAAAGCTTCAATTCCGGGTGGATTCACTTCGGTGTTGCGGGAACCGAGCATGTTACGGGAACAACAGAGTTGACAACGGTCTTCGAGACTCTCGCCGCCAAAAAGTGAACGGAGGCGAACAGACAGGAGATTTCAATGTCCCCCCTAGCTTGATTACGCCTCTTGCAACGATCCCTCGCAATGCTCGATCTGCTCCAGGCATTTTTCCCGCGCGTCTTTGCCTGCCAAGACGTCGCGGTACCAGTCGAGAGTCAAATCCAGAGCGTCTTTAAGCTGCAACTTAGGCTGCCATCCCAGCTCCAGCGACGCTTTAGTCCAGTCGAGCTTCAGCATCTGGTCTTCGTGGGGGTGATCGCCGGGATCGGCCTCCCATTTGGCAGGAGGGCCCCAGACCTTCACCGCATGCTCCACGATCCACTCAACCGATTTGGCGTCAGAGTAGCGCGGGCCAAAATTCCAAGCGCCGGAAAATTTCGTCCCGTGTTCAGATAGCTTCGCGGCGAGGGTCAAGTAGCCGCGCAGCGGCTCGAGCACGTGCTGCCAAGGCCGGATCGCCCTGGGGTTGCGAATTCTGAGAGTTTGTCCGGCGGAAAACGAGCGGGCGATATCCGGGAGCAGCCGGTCGATCGACCAATCTCCTCCGCCGATAACATTGCCCGCCCGCGCGGAGGCAACCGCGACGCGGTGATCGGAGTATTTACGAGGGTGGAAAAACGAATCCCGGAAGGAGCTGACAACCAGTTCGGCGCACGCCTTGCTGCTGCTGTAGGGGTCATGGCCGCCAAGCGCGTCATTCTCGCGATAGGCCCAGATCCATTCCTTGTTCTCGTAGCACTTGTCTGTCGTGATCACCACCACCGAGCGCACGGACTTGGCGAAGCGGACTGCCTCCAGCACATTTGCGGTGCCCAGTACATTGGTAGCGTACGTTCCGGTGGGATCGTCATAGGAGCGGCGCACCAGCGGTTGTGCCGCCAGATGAATCACGATCTCTGGAGCGTGAGCAACCAAGCTGGTTCGCAAGGCATCGAGGTTGCGGGTGTCCCCTATGACGGACTGCATTCCACGGCTGGCGTCGACCGCCTCAAAGAGGTTTGGCTGGCGTTCCGGGGCAAGTGCATATCCCATTACGTCAGCGCCCAACTTCTCCAGCCAGAGAGAGAGCCAACTTCCTTTAAATCCGGTATGTCCGGTAAGAAAAACCTTGCGTCCTTGCCAGAACATCTTCACCAAACCCTCCATGGCGGCGATCCGGCCGCTCATCTTTTTTTTCACAGGACTCCGCTGACAGTCTACTGTAGTAGGAGCGCTCCGCAGGTTTACGTGAGGCAGAGTATGAAAATCCCCTCCTCCCGGTTGACACGGTGCTACCCTTTTGGGATACTCCCTTGTAACTGACACGGCGAAGCTATGTTCAGCGGCCGCCGGTTCCTCCCTCCTGAATTTCTGTAGCCTATCGCGTCCCCTCTGGGAGTGAGAGAGCGGTAGCTCGCCTGAACACCCCCCAACTAGAGATCGCTAGAGAGCTGATCTGGGAAATTCAGGCGCAGCCTTTAAGGCGAGATCAAATCGGCCTTGGCCTGCGCGGAGTGTTGTTCCTGCGAAGACATCAATTGTGAAAACGCTCTAAGCCTAAGCAGCTTCAGACCAAATCCATAAATACGGGATCGACATGGCAACCAAAATGAGCGATGCTGCCCTGCTGCCCGCCGCGAGCGGGTCGAACAACGTCATCATGAATCCGGGCCGGTATGACTTTGTCTTAGTTTTAGCCTCAGCCATAACCGTCTTATTGGGGCTAACGCTGCTGATATGCGGATACCTCGAGGCGTGGCACGCGCCTTGGTTTGAGGAAAGATTGGCGCCAACCATTGCAATTGCCCACGGATTTCAAATCTACCGGGTGCCGCCGGACGGTCCTCTCATGGTCTGTCTTTACGCCCCGCTCTCGTATTTGACATTTTTACCGGCGGCGTTTCTTCCAACACTCCAAAGCGTTTTTGCTGGCGGTTCCTTCCTGGCGACCGCTTTCCTTGCGATACCATTCGCACTCGTAGCCCGGTATTTCGTCAAGGAATATGGCTTTACGCTCTCCCAGTGGGGACCACTGCTTCTGGTGCCTTTTACGGCAATCGCTGCTCTGCGTCCGCTAAGCTATATCGCGACTTTTGTAGCTGCCGATGCGCCATCCACCTGCCTGATGGCCATCAGCATTTGGCTCCTCTATCGGGGTAGCCGGGGAGGAGCACAGCCAACAGCGAAAACCGCCATCTATAGCAGTTTGGCGCTGGCATTGAGTCTCGGTTGCAAGCAGAACATGGTGTTCGGGGCGGTAACCCTGATAGCCGTGGCATTTTACTTCTTCGGCCGGAAATTCGGCAGGTTGTATCTAGCCTATACGGCGATATTCGGGCTTTTGGCTCTGGGGCTTGTGGTGGCAGTCTTTCACGATATCCGGGCTATATATTTCAACAGCGTCCTGATCGGATTGCGCTATACGATCGTCAAGGCAAACCTGTTTCCTGGGGCGTATCGGCTTTTCGAGAATGCGTCGGTGCTTGGATTGATTCTCATCGCAATGTGGCTGGTCCTATTCCTGACGAAGGGATCTGAGCCCAGGCTGCAGGACTCGCGGCCCATTCTTATTTTCTTCCTTGTTGCCGGGGTAATCGGCCTATCAGATATACGGTTCTATGCAGTACGCGGCGGCGACGTGAATGACTTGTCACATGGGCTCTATGTGTTCATCCTCGGGCTAGTGGTAGCCGGCTTCGAACTGCTGGTGCTAACGAGATCGAATCCAAAGGCCACGCTCGCTTTGAGGATAATTGCAGTGGCGGGAGCATTGGCTTTGATCGGTTCCGGATTACCAACACGATACGACGCAGCATGGAAACTTAAAGTACGTCACACTCCGAGCGGCGTTGCGGCGTACGAATTCGATAAAGCCAATCCGGGTCAAGTCTACTTCCCGTTCAACCCAGTGAGTGTCTATATGGCGGAACACAGGTTTTACACGACCGAATGGGGAGTGGTGAACCTCTGGCTCGCCTACCAGAGTTTCACGCCGCGAGAGATACTCAAATTTATTCCTGAACATGCTCGCTACGTTGCCATGCCGCGCGACTACATGGAGGATGACGCGGGTGTAGTGATTCCCTATGTGGCGCCGCACCTGGTGCAGGCTGTCGTGCCCGCGCTGGAAAAGAACTTTGTGGTGTATCGGATTGAACGTTAACCGACTGCAAGCTCTACTTTTACAGCCACCTTTTAAAGCTTTAGAAATCTTGGAAACGGAGGAGCAGCCAAGATGAACTATCAGGATTTCTCCAGGATGGAGAACCTTTCAGTGGTGGTTCCCGCCTTCAACGAAGAGAGCACGCTGGCGAGCGTGGTCGAACGATTGCTAGCGGTTCAGCGCTTGCTTGAGATTATCATTGTGGACGATTGCTCGACCGATCGGACCCGTGAAATCGCCGAACGTTTAGCCTCTACATACGAACAGGTGAGAGTTTTTCGCCATCAGCGGAACCGTGGCAAAACTGAGGCCTTGAAGACCGGGTTCCAGGCAAGCGTAGGAGAGATTGTGATCGTGCAGGACGCTGACCTTGAGTACGACCCTTCCGAAATCAATGGCGTGATTCAGCCTATTGTGGATGGCAACGCCGATGTCGTTTTTGGATCGAGATTTCTAGTCAAGAAAACTGCTCGAGTTCTTTACTTCTACCACTACGTGGCCAATCGATGCATCACCCTCCTGTCCAACTTCCTTACCAACGTAAATTTCTCAGACGTTGAGACCGGCTACAAGGCCTTCCGAGGAGAAATCATCCGAAACATGATCATCACATCCCGCGGATTTGGCTTCGAAATCGAAGTGACGGCCAAAGTGTGCAAGCTTGGCTGCATCACATACGAAGTCCCCATTAGCTATTACGGCCGGACTTACGAAGAAGGCAAAAAGATTGGATTGCTGGATGGGGTTGCAGCCTTGTGGTACATAGTTCGTTACAACTGGCTCACTAGTCTAAAGGATAGCTACCGCACGATCCCTAGCCTGAGACGCGCCCCAGAGGTATCCGTCCCGCTGTCCACTTAGTAAGGCCGCCCGATTTGCGTTGGGTTGCACAAGTTCCACTCGCCGCATCGGACACAACTTAGAGCCTCTGCGTTCCGGGAGCAGAGGCAGGTGACCACGACACTCTGTCCGTCGAGATTCGTGGAATCCGGACGCGAGGCACCCATTTTCTTCGAGTGATTCCAAACGGGGTACCCGGTATGGGCGCCCCAATCTTTTTGAAGTAAGACTCCTAAGAACCACCACGATAGCTGGTGTCGGAAATCGAGGACGAATGAATCTTCTTGACCACTGCAGCGAGATAAGCCACTCGCCCTGCTACAATCGCAGCCCACGCGCCGCCGCGCTCTACACGTGGGCAAAGGTGGTGTACGCACGCAACCGCGCCAGCACGCCTCTGGAAATCCTCAGCAGCCTTGGCCTCGATCCGGAGGTCTGCCGCTCAGGGCTGGATCGGTGGTTTCCTCTGCTTGAGGATACGTTTCGAAGAGTGCGCGCCAAGGAAGGCCAGCAAGGGGGCATCAGCATTGAGGACGGAATCATTCTGTATGGAGTCACGCGCGCGGTAAAGCCGGACATCATGATCGAAACAGGTGTGGCAGCCGGCGTATCGAACTCCTTCATCAGCGCCGCTCTTATCGAAAACGGTCATGGCCTCTTGTATTCGATTGAATTGCCCGCTTCCGAGGGCGCAGGCCGTCTGCTCCAAGACGGTGGATCGTTTGCTTGGCCTCTTACGGGTACGGGATGGGCGGTTCCGGGGGAGATTCGTGAAGCGATCGGCGACAGGAACATTCTAATCCTGGAAGATACCCGGACGGCACTGCCCAAACTTCTTTCCACCTTGCCCAAAGTGGATGTCTTTTTCCACGATGACCTACATACCCCGGAACACATGTACTGGGAGTACAACCTCGTGTGGCCAAAGATTCCCACCGGCGGCATGCTTATCTCGGATGACTCGAATTATGGATGGCTTCGCTTCTGCCGTGAGCAGGGCATCTCCACAGGAGCTTCGCTCAACATACAGAGATTAACGGCATTGCGGAAGTAAGTACGGGCGCCAGGGGCT
>CAVPKQ010000059.1:0-340851 GCA_963705665.1 uncultured Acidobacteriaceae bacterium
ACGCCAGTGATCTCAAGCAGCGTCTGAACCTTATAGGACTTGGGGAGCGAGCAGAGCGTAGAGGCTGCTGCCAGAGAGACACAGCAGGAAGATCACCATGACGCCGATGCCGTGCCGGCGCAACAGCAGCAGATACTCGACTGGCTCCTCTTGTGTGCTGTAGACTGGTGGGCGGCCCGAAGCAGCGTCCACACGCTCCGCGGACGGCGAGCATGGCCTGAGGCATTCGGTAGGTACAGGGGGACCCATCTGTTTGAGCGGGGTGTGCATGACGGAAGGCTCCGTATAGCGAATAAGATCGGCAATCTCACGCTCGGTGTCAGGGAGAAAGCTGCGTCACAGGTAACGATCAGACCGCGCTAGAAGTGCCAGATCGCAAGGCCGGTGCCTACGTTCACCCCAGCTTCGAGTGTCTTCGCGCCGATGCTCTTAGCGCTGCTGGTAGGCACAAATAGGATGTCATCTGCATGGAGCGGTATGTTGGCGATTTATTAGACATGATCTTACTAATATTGACCTGCGCTTCGACCCGCTCGCCATCCTTGCCGACATGTAAGATTCTGCTTTTACTGTTCGCGGCCAGCTAGTTTTCCGCCCGCAAGCGATCGCCTGAAGTACGCTGAGAGTGCTGCCGCGGCCATCGAGAACATAGCCTTCCGGCCTGCCCACTGCCCCCACCACATACACCATCTTTGCTTTAGGTACGGTAATGACGTCGTTCGCCTCAATCATAACGTTGGCGGAGGGATCGGTGCCATCAATGATCGTAGAAGGTCGATCTGCTTCACATAAAACTTGGCATTGATCGTTTGTTTCTCCCGCGGCAGCACCACTTTTATTGCCGGGAGAGGGCGGTGATCAGGACCTCGTCCCCATCGGCTCGCAAGCCGCCGGCCTGGGAGATGACTTGCATCAACCGGGTCGGCCGCGCAACTGGACGACATTCGGGTTGTTGACTGCGCCCACCAACGTTACCGGCCCTGCGATAGTCGGTCACGGAAACGGGGTTTGCGGCTCTTTAAAATAGACGCTGTAGCGGGTGATTAGATTGGCTTCCAGAGTGCGGACCGAAATGCCGGAGGCCTGAAACTTGCCACCCATGGGCAGATTGATCTTTCCGTCGGGGCCTACTTCGACCGGCCGTTCGGGCAGATCGTCGGCTCCGAATACACGGACAGTTACCTGGTCTTCATAACCAAGAATGTAGGCGCCCTTGTTGATCGGTGGGACCACAATCGTCGCTGCGGCCAGCCGGTCTGCAATGGTTTGCGGATCGGGAACCGGCGCGGGTTGAACGGCCGAATGGTTCTGTCCTCCCGCGCTGGCAATGAGCAGTGGTGTTGCCAGTATGGAAAAATAATCGATAGGCGAACTTTCGCATGAAAGTTTTGCATTGTGAGGCCCCTTATGAGTCGGTTCCGGTGCGGAAGAGGCTTCTCCCGCGGGTTTGATAACTGGTAAATCTGCCGGAATTACAAGCGGAAACTTCCGGCTTTGCGCAGACCGTAACCGACTAGAATGGAATTCGACCGGTACCGAGGGCGGAGCAGATCGCACGAGAGGACAACCGCTCCTTGCCCGGACTTCGATCACACTCCGTCCAGTCCAGTCAGGGGACCGGAGGTTATGCTCACGCGTCCGGTCGTTGACGGGTCAATATAGGGCCAGCTTTCCAGCGGAAGATCGGCTTCCGTCGCTTTGAGCAGACCTTCTATCTCCCAACGGTTCGCAGGCAGGGGCGCTGACCCCGCGCGAATGACATCAATAATCCCCGGCGTACAGCGGATTTTTCCAATCTCGGACCGCTCGGTATCGCAAAAGACATATCCCGTGAAGAGCGGCATTTCGACCGTCTTGGAACGGTCGGCCCACTTACGCTTCGATCGAGAGAGGGGGAGATACTCCTCGTACCCCTTGCCCCGAAGCGATGTGGAAACGAGCTTTTCATGACGGAAACGGACGCGAAAGCATACCAATCCCGGGCTTCAGCAGTCACTTGCATACTACCTCTCCATCTGCGCAGGTTATGCGGGTTGTGCTGGGGGAAATCGGTAAAGCGGGTCGCTCTGTCGGTTCGGGTCCTCCAAGTCTGCCAGGGGGCAAAGCTACAGCACTGTCGGTTACACGAACCGAGCGAGAGGACTACTCAAGCTAGTAAGAGGACTCTCAAACTAGCAGGGGGATGAACCGGAGAATAGCACTTTCGCCGGTGCAATCACACCAAACTAGAACGTCAAGTTGCGATATTGTCGTCGCACCGGCTGACAAGTCATTGCTTTGCCGATGACATAAGCGCCAGCGCGGCAGGCGGACAATGAAGCGTGATCACGTTGTTTACCAGCCGTGTCCCCTCCTGCGGACCGTAGTATTGGTCGATGCTTTTGCCATGAGTTGTCACCTCGCCGCAGATCAGGTTGTTTTCGATCAGCATATTGCGTGCTGCGCCGATTCCGATGCCGATGCCCCATAACCCAATTACCCGGTTATTGCGCACAGCCGTATTGGTCCCCTTGACTCTTGCATCCCTCCATAGGGATAATAATTGCTGTTATTTGACCGGATAGGTCGAGCGGCGTATTGGCCACAATCGTGTTCTTCTGGACGACGATACCGTTGCCGGTCTTGCTGCTGGCCGCGACTTGACATTCCGAACGTTAGCCAATAGGGGTTTAACGGGGCTGAGACCGTGTCGCTCTCGAATCACCAATCCGTCTTGTCTCATCGTGCTCAATTTCATCGTGATGCGATGCACCCGGGTAAATCGATTCCGCGCTACCAGCACATCTGTGCCATCGAATCTTAAAGAAAATATGGACAGCCCTCGTTCACATTTATGAAGATCTCATCCGTGATGGTGGAGCGGGACAGACCATATCCGAAGATGCCGCTGGCGTCGGTCCGCCATCGTCGAACCCAGCAAAGCCCTCCGGTAAAGATGTTGTAAAACCTGTTGTGGTCAAAGTGAGAACGTTGGGGGCCCGTACCAATATAGATACCCATGTGGGTAGTCCAGTTGTCTCCATTGGTCAGAGGGTATTTTCGAAAGTAACAGCTTGGTTACCGACACAAACAGCCGAAGAGAGCTCCGCGTCCAAGCGCAATCCGGGACCGTCGAATACCAGGTATTCAAGCGTCAAGTCGACGGCCCGGTTATACTTCGAAACGGCCAGCGAGTAAGCCCCGGTCTTTTTTGGCTCGGATTCTCCTTCGCATCCCCGCGATAGGTGCGTCCTGGTTTAAGTACGATCCCGGGAGGGAAACTGATCTTGTAAACACCGGTTGGGAAAAATATGGTATCCCCAAGTGGGTTCGTTTTTGCATATGGGGGTTGTCACGGCCGCGGTATCGTCGGCAATGCCGTTGCCGCGCGCGCCACGTGATTTTACGTTGATGGTCGAGGCTACGCTGGGGGCCGCGGCGGAGATGGCCGTAAGAGCAGAATGGGCAGCAGGGTTTGCATCGCTTGTGCCTCGTGAAAGTTAGAGCGTTCCCCCATGGTGTGCGGCTAACTTGTGAAAAGCTTTGGTTCGGCGGGGGTTGCGCCGTATCCGGCTCTGAGGCCTGTTGCTCTGGCAGGAGAAGCTGGACGTTCAGTCTGGTTGAAAGGAGATTTGCCTCTTGAAAAGGGTGCTTTACAGGATGTGGAAAAACTCCCGATCCTTGGGGGTAACCGCCTTTAGGCCTTATGTAACTGCTTGAAAACTCGATCGGCTTTAGTTTTCGTACTCTGCTCGAACTTTTTCCGCAGACTGTTTAGCCCCGGATCTCTTTCGCGATGCCTAGGCACCAAGCGCCTGGCGAGAAGTGCGAAAGAGCCGGGCCGCCTCCCAAGGCTTACGCCGGTAGTCCGCCGCTGCACAGAGTCGGCCCCCAAAACAGCCAGTTTGCCGCATAAGGCTGGGCCGATGAGCACACCCATCATCAAATAGTAGGGGATGGCGCCTGGTGGGCGATTCGAAAGAGTTGCCAAAAAGGGCTCCACTCAAGCTAACAACCCAAACTACTACCCCATAGGACTCCCCCGTCACCTTATACACACGCCAGAGCAGCGCGAGAAGGGTCGTCCTGGAGGGCGAAGAACAAGGCTACGCCGATCCAGCCTCCCTATCCCAGCGCGAAGTAAAAGACGCCGCGCTGCGTTTGCCTCTCCATGTTCTCGAGGGGGGGCACCATCAATATCCTTGAGCGGAAACCCGTAGCCGTGTCCCCGCCGATGATGGTTTTTCGTCATCGATTCATTCACGGAACTCCAGATTTCGTTCCACCAGCGGGTGCGCCAGGAGATGGTGCCAGCACTAAAAGCCTACGTGTTTGGAGTCTGTGTATTGCTCTGCCAATTGCGGACTTACCGCCGACAGCTCCGCTAGCTACGATCTCGCGCGTCGAGATGCGGCCGCCCCGTTCCGCCGAACTCGGCAAATTCACATCGGCGACGCCACCTATGATAAGCAAGTCCACCACCAAGGCGAAGATGGATAAAACCTTGGTCATCTTTCGTTCGAGCATACCCCAAAGCACTCAATCCCAGAGACACGCCGAGCCACTCCGCACGCACCTGGACGGCTAGCATCATGATCGCTGCGAGCAGCATCGCGAGCCAATAGCGGAATGGTCCCCTCTCCAGTGCGAGCAGCGACAAAATGAGCATTCCGCCACCCCCCGGCTGGCTGAAGAGCGCAAGATCGCCCGCACCGGGCATGGTAAGCGTGACCTTATTCAAGAAGAGAATATACGCCGGCCCGTAAATAACTAATATCCATGCCCACCCTGGTACTATCTTCTGCAACATGGTGGGATGATTGGCGCCCCACCCATAAGGAGGAGGAGAGGGTAGCACCGGATAGATATTGAAGACCAGGATTCCCAGTGCAGTAAGGATCGGATAGCCGGAATAAAAAAATTAGAGCACCTCGATGAGGCTGCGCATAAGGGATAATAGGAGTGTTCGGGCGAATGGCCCGAAGACGTTTCCCTTGGTCAAGGCGGTTATCCAGCGGTCGCAAAGCTCTTTTGGACGCAGCAGAAAGAACAGGACTAAGACAATGTCGCCGATAAAAATCTTGGCTGGCGGAAAGCCGATATAGTAGAACGCGCGCCCGAATGAAGATCCAAGCAGCATCACGAACACTAGCTTGGCCCACCCGTCCATGGATGAGAAGGGTTCCTGTCTCCTGCGGGGACGCATGATGTGGTATCTGGTCTTTACAGACATCAGGAATATCCCACTATCTCTTTTTTGAGCCCGACTTGGGTGGAAGTCTCCGCATCCATGCAGCGGTTTCCATAGGTTTGTTGTCGGAACACATTGAACCATTGGATGGGGCTAGTCATCCGACAACAAACCTATGGAAACCGCTGCATGGATGCGGAGACTTCCACCCAAGTCGGGCTCAAAAAAGAGATAGTGGGATATTCCTGATGTCTGTAAAGACCAGATACCACATAATACGTCCGCAGGAGACAGAACCCTTCTCATCCATGGACGGGTGGGCCAAGCTAGTGTTCGTGATGCTGCTTGGATCTTCATTCGGGCGCGCGTTCTACTATATCGGCTTTCCGCCAGCCAAGATTTTTATCGGCGACATTGTCTTAGTCCTGTTCTTTCTGCTGCGTCCAAAAGAGCTTTGCGACCGCTGGATAACCGCCTTGACCAAGGGAAACGTCTTCGGGCCATTCGCCTGGACGCTTCTATTATCCATCCTGTACGGCATTTTCGAGGTGCTCTACGGACTCTATTCCGGCTATCCGATCCTTACTGCGCTGGAGATCCTGGTCTTCAATATCTATCCGGTGTACCTTTTCCTAGGCCTATGGGTGGGCGCCAATCATCCCACCATGTTGCAGAAGATGGTGCGAGGGTGGGCATGGATACTGGTTCTTTACGGGCCGGCGTATATTCTCTTCTTGAATAAGGTCACGCTTACCATGCCCGGTGCCAGCGATGTTCCGGTCTTCAGCCAGCCGGGGGGTGGCGGAATGCTCATTTTGTCGCTGCTCGCACTGGAGAGAAAACCGTTGCGTTATTGGCTCGCGATGCTGTTTGCCGCGATCATGATGCTAGCCGTCCAGGTGCGTGCGGAGTGGCTCAGCATGTCTCTGGGATTCGTGCTTTGGGGCATGCTCGAACGAAAGATGACCAAGGTTTTATCCATATTCGCCTTGGTGGTGGTCTTGCTTGTGGTGGGGCTCGTCGCCGATGTGAATTTGCCCAGTTCGGCGGAACGGGGCGGCCGCATCTCGACGCGCGAAATCGTGGCTCGCGGACTGTCGGCGGTAAGTCCGCAATTGGCGGAGCAATACACAGACTCCAAACACGTAGGCTTTTATGCTGGCACCATCTCCTGGCGCACCCGCTGGTGGAGCGAGATCTGGAGTTCCGTGAATGAATCGATGACGAAAACCATCATCGGCAATGGCTACGGGTTTCCGCTCAAGGATCTGGTGCCGTACCTCAAGAACATGGAGATTCGAACGCCGCACAGCATCTTTTTCTTCGCGCTGGGATATTCAGGCTGGATCGGCGTAGCCTTGTTCTTCGCCCTCCAGACAGCCCTTCTCGCGCTGCTCTGGCGTGTGTATAAGGTGACGGGGGAGTCCTATGGGGTAGTAGTTTGGGTTGTTAGCTTGAGTGGAGCCCTTTTTGGCAACTCTTTCGAATCGCCCACAGGCGCCATCCCCTACTATTTGATGATGGGTGTGCTCATCGGCCCAGCCTTATGCGGCAAACTGGCTGTTTTGGGGGCCGACTCTGTGCAGCGGCGGACTACCGGCGTAAGCCTTGGGAGACAACCGGCTTACTCGCGCTTCTCGCCAGGCGCTTAGTGCTGGCATCGCGAAATCCGGGGCTAAACAGTCTGCGGAAAAAGTTCGAGCAGAGTACGAAAACTAAAGCCGATCGAGTTTTCAAGCAGTTACGTACGGCCTGAAGGCCGTACCCTTCAAGGATCGGGAGTTTTTCCACATCCTGTAAAGCACCCTTTCAAGAGGCGAATCCTTGGCGCCGGACTGAACGTCCAGCTTCTCCTGCCAAGCAACAGGCCTCAAGCCGGATACGGCGCAACCCGGCCAAACCATTTTCACAAGTTAGCGCACCCTGCCATGAGAACGCTCTAACTTTCACGAGGCACAAGCGATGCGAACCCTGCTGCCCATTCTGCTCTTGGCCATCTCCGCCGCGGCCCCCAGCGTAGCCTCGACCATCAACGTAAAATCACGTGGCGCGCGCGGCAACGGCATTGCCGACGATACCGCGGCCATCAATCGCGCCATCCAAAAAAGCGCACTTGGGGATACCATATTTTTCCCAACCGGTGTTTACAAGATCAGTTTCCCTCCCGGAATCGTGCTTGAACCAGGACGCACCTATCGCGGGGATGCGAAAGGAGAATCCAAGCTGACCGGGACCGGGGGTTACTCGCTGGCGACTTCGAAGTATAACCAGGCATTCGACTTGACGCTTGAATACCTGGTATTCGACGGTGCCGGATTGCGCTTGGACGGCGACTCGGTACCGGCTAACCACGTCTCGGTGACCAACTGTACTTTCGAAAATATTGTGACCAATGGAGACAACTGGACTACCCACATGGGTATCTATATTGGTACCGGCGCCGAACGTTCTCACTTTGACCACAACAGGTTTTACAACATCTTTACCGGAGGCAAATATGGGTTCGACGATAGCGACGCCAGCGGCATCTTCGGATATGGTCTGTCCCGCTCCACCATCGCGGATAACACCTTCGACTTTGTGAACGAGGGTGTCCATATTTTCTTTAACGATACCGATGGCGCCGATGTGCTGGTAGCGCGGAATCGATTTACCCGGGTGCATCGCATCACGATGGAATTTCAACACGATCAGACAGACGGATTGGTGATTCGAGACAACACGGTCTCAGCCCCGTTAAACCCCTATTGGCTAACGTTCGGAATGTCAGTCGCGGCCAGCAGCAAGACCGGCAACGGTATCGTCGTCGAGAACAACACGATTGTGGCCAATACGCCGCTCGACCTATCCGTCAATCCGCACAATTATTATCCCTATGGAATCGAGGTCTGGGGGACCAATACGGCTGTGCGCAATAACCGGGTAATTGGGTTATGGGGCATCGGCATCGGAATCGGCGCGGCGCGCAATATGCTGATCGAAAACAACCTGATCTGCGGCGAGGTGACAACTCATGGCAAAAGCATCGACCAATACTACGGTCCGCAGGAGGGAACACGGCTGGTAAACAACGTGATCACGCTCCATTGTCCGCCTGCCGCGCTGGCGCTTATGTCATCGGCAAAGCAATGACTTGTCAGCCGGTGCGACAACAATGTCGCAAGTTGACGTTCCACTTTGGTGTGATTGCACAAGACGAAAGTGCTATTCTCCGGTTCATCCCCCTGCTAGTTTGAGAGTCCTCTTACTAGCTTGAGTAGTCCTCTCGCTCGGTTCGTGTAACCGACAGTGCTGTAGCTTTGCCCATCCTGGCAGACTTGGAGGACCCAAACCGACAGAGCGACCCGCTTTACCGATTTCCCCCAGCACAACCCGCATAACCTGCGCAGATGGAGAGGTCCTATGCAAGTGACTGCTGAAGCCAGGGATTGGTATGCTTTCCGCGTCCGTTCCCGTCATGAAAAGCTCGTTTCCACATCGCTTCGGGGCAAGGGGTATGAGGAGTATCTCCCCCTCTCTCGATCGAAGCGTAAGTGGGCCGACCGTTCCAAGACGGTCGAAATGCCACTCTTCCCGGGATATGTATTTTGCGATACCGAGCGGTCCGAGATTGGAAAAATCCGCTGTACGCCGGGGATTATTGATGTCATTCGCGCGGGGTCAGCGCCCCTGCCCGCGAACCGTTGGGAGATAGAAGGTCTGCTCAAAGCGACGGAAGCCGATCTTCCGCTGGAAAGCTGGCCATATATTGACCCGTCAACGACCGGACGCGTGAGCATAACCTCCGGTCCGTTGACTGGACTGGACGGAGTGCTGATCGAAGTCCGGGGCAAGGAGCGGTTGATCCTCTCGGTCGATCTGCTCCGCCGCTCGGTACTGGTCGAATTGCCATTCTCGTCGGTTACGGTCTGCGCAAAGCCGGAAGTTTCCGCTTGTAATTCCGGCAGATTTACCAGTTATCAAACCCGCGGGAGAAGCCTCTTCCGCACCGGAACCGACTCATAAGGGGCCTCACAATGCTGAACTTTCATACGAAGGTTCGCCTATCGATTATTCTTCCCATACTGGCAACACCACTGCTCATTGCCAGCGCGGGAGGACAGAACCATTCGGCCGTTCAACCCGCGCCGGTTCCCGATCCGCGAACCATTGCAGACCGGCTGGCAGCAGCGACGATTGTGGTCCCACCGATCGACAAGGGCGCCTACATTCTTGGTTATGGAGACCAGGTAACGGTCCGTGTATTCGGAGCCGACGATCTGCCCGAACGGCCGGTCGAAGTAGGCCCCGACGGAAAGATCAATCTGCCCATGGTTGGCAAGGTTCAGGCCTCCGGCATTTCGGTCCGCACTCTGGAAGCCAATCTAATCACCCACTACAGCGTCTATTTCAAAGAGCCGCAAATCTCCGTTTCCGTGACCGACTATCGCAGTGAGCCGGTAACGTTGGTGGGCGCAGTCAACAACCCGAATGTCGTCCAGTTGCGCGGGCCGACCCGGTTGATGCAAGTCATCTCCCAGGCCGGCGGCTTGCGAGCCGATGCGGGAGACAAGGTCCTGATCACACGCCCTCTCCCGGCAGATAAAAGTGGTGCTGCCGCGGGAGGAACAAACGATGCGAATGCCAAGTTTTATGTGAAGCAGATCGACCTTCTGCAGATCATTGATGGCACCGATCCCTCCGCCAACGTTCTGGTTGAGGCGAACGACGTCATTACCGTACCTAAAGCAAAGATGGTGTATGTGGTGGGGGCAGTGGGCAGGCCGGGCGGCTATGTTCTCGATGGCCACAGCAGCACTCTCAGCGTACTTCAGGCGATCGCACTTGCGGGCGGAACTAACTCGCTGGCCGCGAACAGTAAAAGCAGAATCTTACATGTCGGCAAGGATGGCGAGCGGGTCGAAGCGCAGGTCAATCTTAGTAAGATCATGTCTAATAAATCGCCAGACATACCGCTCCATGCAGATGACATCCTATTTGTGCCTACCAGCAGCGCTAAGAGCATCGGCGCGAAGACGCTCGAAGCTGGGGTGAACGTAGGCACCGGCCTTGCGATCTGGCACTTCTAGCGCGGTCTGATCGTTACCTGTGACGCGGCTTTCTCCCTGACACCGAGCGTGAGATTGCCGATCTTATTCGCTATACGGAGCCTTCCGTCATGCACACCCCGCTCAAACAGATAAGACCTGCTGTACCTACCGAGATCCTAGGGCCATACTCGCCGTCCGCGGACCGTCTGGACGTTCTTCGGGCCACCACCGTCTACAGCACACAAGAGGAGCAAGTCGAGTATCTGCTGCTGTTGCGCCGGCACCGCATCGGCGTCATGGTGATCTTCCTGCTGTGTCTACTCGGCGGCGGCCTCTACGCTCTGCTCGCTCCCAAGTCCTATAAGGTTCAGACGCTGCTTGAGATCACTGGCGTCAATCAGGATTTCATGAATAACCGCGACGTGGATCTGAAAGCCGGAACCATGGCGCCCGACAGCTATCTCGAAACCCAAATCGACCTGCTGCAGAACGAGACCTTGCTCGATCGTGTTGCGACCGCAATGGCTCCGCAGGTGCCTCGCAAATTGGCCGCGGACGAGCAGGCAGGCAAGGCGGTGATCGGCAAAATCCTCTCCGGAGCCAAAGCCAAGGAGGAGGGGCAATCGGACCTGGTGCGGATCACGCTGACCGGCCCCGATGCCAAGCTGACGGCGGCGACCGCCAATGAGTTGACCAACCAATACATCCAACAGGGAGAAGATGCGCGCTCGGCTGTGGTCTCCGGGACCGGCAAGTTCCTCAAGCAGCAAATGGCAGACGCGAAGAAGCAACTGCAAGACTCGGAAGATGCCTTACAGGAATATGCGCGAGCCAGCGGAATCGTCCTCACCGACGACACCCACGAATCGGTGGCCGCGGAACATCTACGCGAAATTCAGCAGGGGCTGGCGCAAGCGGAGGTGGAGCGCGCCAACGAGGAGTCCCAAGCAGAAATCGCCGCGCGCGCCCCTGTGGCCAATGTGCCCCAGGTGGTCGGCGATCCAACCGCGCGCGAGGATCTCGACAAGCTAACCGAGCTGCGCCGGCAACTGGCGGAGATGAGCACAACCATGACTCCGGAGAATTACCGGGTACAGAAGGTTCAGGCTCAGATCAAGGAATTAGAAGCCGCGATGCAAAAGCAGCGATCGGTGATCGTGAGCCAGCTCTCAGTGCAAGATATGGCGGCAGTGCGCCGTCAGCAACTGCTTAAGCAGGAGTATGAGCAACAGCTTGCTGTGGTAACCGATCAGGGAACCAAGCAGGTGCACTACAACATGCTCAAGCACGAGGCCGACGTTAATCGCATGGTGTACCAGTCCATACTTCAAAAGGTGAAAGAAGCAGGAGTGATGGCGGCGCTGAAGGCGCCGGGAGCCAACGTCGTCAGTCCGGCAAAAGCACCCGTGTTTCCCGACTCTCCAAAACTCGTTGTTTGTGGATTTCTGAGCACACTGCTGGGCGCGGTCCTGTCACTGTTTTACATTCTGATCGCCGAGCGCAAGGACCGCAGCGTGCGCAACCCCGGGGAGAGCGGGCAACACGTCGAGTGTCCTGAGCTGGCGGTAATCCCGCGCAACCGGCTGGGCGCCAAAGCCTCAAAGGCCTCCCTCAGCCTGGCTATGGACAATGGCACCGGTTCGACCATGCACCCGATGCTCCAACATTGGAGGAAAGCGGACAAAACTTTCATGGCCGAGGCTTATCGGTCGGCCGTAACTTCCATTCTGTTCAGCAGAAAGGGCGGCATCACTCCGAAGGTTCTGCTGGTGACAAGCCCGCACCCTCAATGCGGAAAAACTATCACCATTGCCAACCTCGCGGTGAGTCTGGCCGAAGGAGGAGGCAGGCGTGTTCTATTAGTCGACGGCGATCTGCGCCGGCCGGCGCTCCCGCAGTTGTTTGGCGCACAAAATCTGGAGGGCTTGTCCAATACGCTGGATGAGGAAGAGGGCGCTGATCCTATTTCTTTAATTCAATCTACCGGATTTCAGGGCGTATCAATCCTTCCCAGCGGGGCCATAAAAGGCAGCGTGGCCAAGCTATTGCACTCCAGCCGCCTGGAGTCGGTTATCGAAACTGTGCGCCACGAGTTCGATTTTGTTCTCATAGATGCGCCTCCCTTGCTGGGGCTGGCAGATGCCCGCCTGCTGGGCAAATTTTCCGACGGCCTGATCCTGGTCTGCCGTGCGGGACACACCAGGGTCGACGATCTGGACGAGGCCCGCCGGCTCCTGACCGAAGATGGTACCTATATCCTCGGCACGATACTGAACGACTACGATGTTCAGCGTGAACGATCAGCGCATTACAGCAGCTACTTGACTTATGTCGGTAACGCCTGAGGCTACTTCGGCGCACCGGGAAATTCGGCTTCGATCGGGTGCTTTACAGGCCCGAAACATTTTCCAGATCTCCCCCTGCGTTTTAGCAAGGGGGCTTTCACATATCGATAAACTCCAGTGTTATCCAAGCTTACCCGTCAAGAATGGCGCCTCCAACCCATGTTCATCCTTGACGGCCCCCACAGGAACACGGAATCCCTAACGGGACCGGTATAGCTCGTTCGATGGGAGAAAGCGGCGATGCGCGTGCGAACCCTTCGTCTTTATCAAGCTTTGCGCCTGTTGGCAGATGCGATCGCGGTCGCCTGCGCGTGGCGATTGACGATCGACATCCGGATAGTCCTTAACTCCTTGACCTCTCAACAGGTGACGGTCGAGGAGGCGACTTTCTGGGCGCCATCCCTGCTGCTGGTGCTGGCTCTCTGGTCCTTGTTGGCCTGGAGGCTTGGCCATTATGCCGCACCGGCACAAAAGGGGTGGCACAAGAACCTGCTATCTATTTTCGAGCAGAGTTTGCTGGCCAGCATCGTGGTGGTGTCAGTTACAGCCTTCGACCGCAGCATTGGGGTGCATGCATCGCGAGCCTTCATGCTGATCTTTTTGCCGGTCAGCTTGGTAACGCTGGCCCTGGCAAGATTCGGCACGTTGCTCTTGTGTCTCAAGACAGAAAGCCTGTCGCACTCGCCGGTGCGCGCCGCGCTGCTGGGGGATTGCGCGGCGGCGGCACACCTCTTGCGCCAGATCTCTCCAACACCGGGGAAACGCATCTTCAGGGGCTTGATCGTTCCCGAAAGCCAGGCCGCAACCGAAGCTCCAGACGCTCTGCCCGTGCTCGGAACCACGAGCCAGCTTGCGGAAGTGATCAACCGCGAGCAGATCACCCAGATCATCATGTTGAACGGCTCCATGCCTCACACAGAAGTGGAGCGGTGCGGGATGGTATGCAAGCGGATGGGCATGCCAATGAACTTTGCCTTTGAGATCGGGGCAGATTCGGCGCGCATGCACCTGTCTACGTTCTATGGTTTCCCGCTTCTCGAAGTTACTCCGCACAACTTCTCCAAGGCCCAGGAGTTGCCCAAGCGGATCTTCGATCTGCTGCTGGCCAGCGTTTCGTTGATGCTGACCGCTCCGATGATGTTGGCCATCGCGGCCGCGATCAAATTGGATTCCAAAGGGCCTGTATTCTACCGCGCCCCCCGGGTAGGAAAGGGTGGCCGGCATTTCATCTGCTTTAAGTTTCGCTCGATGTACATGGTCACTGACCGTGTACAGGTGTCGGCGGCCAACGAGAAGACTGGGCACATTTTCAAAATCAAGAATGACCCCCGGGTCACCCGGGTGGGCCGCTGGCTGCGCCGCTACAGCCTCGACGAGCTGCCCCAGGTCTTCAATGTTCTGCGCGGCGAAATGAGCCTGGTTGGGCCGCGGCCGCTCCCCGCAGCCGATCTTGAACCGGATGGAATGAGCCGCGCATTTGCCGAGTGGGCTGAAAGCCGAGCGCGAGTGCAGCCGGGAATCACCGGCCTGTGGCAGATTCGAGGACGCAGTGAGCTTCCGTTCGAAGAAATGGTGCGGTTGGATTTGGAATACACCCGCAATCGGTCTCTGCTGCTTGACATCAAAATTATTCTCGAAACCCCCGCACTCGTGTTCAAAGGTATCGGAGCTTACTAGATTTCACTGTAAGGCCAGAGCAGTAACTGTTGGCTATAAGCAGGGCCCCTCTTTGGAATGATTGCGTCGAGTACGTTGCTCTTATCTCCATTCACTATGAAAAAGCTCTAGCGTAGCAAACGAAACTCCCGGAGAACCGATGTGAGCGTCCGTCCCCTTCTCGCGCCAATCCCATTGAAGACGTTGCCGGAACGGCCGAAGGTCGCCGTCCTTGTTTCGAACTACAACTACGCGGAGTACATCCGTCAAGCGATCGAAAGTGTTTTGGCTCAGACCTATAAGAATTTTGAACTGATCATTTGTGACGATGGCTCGACTGACAACTCAAAAGAAATCATTGCCGGTTACTGTCTGCACGATTCACGCATTTCCCTCATCGCGAAGGAGAATGGAGGGCAGGCCTCCGGTTTCAATGCCGCTTTTGCCGCGAGCACCGGAGAATCTGATCTGCTTCCTTGACTCCGACGACACCTTTCGGCCGGACAAGATCGCATACATGGTCGAGGCCTACCGGCAAACTCCCGATGCCGGCTTTGGCGTACACCGCGTGCAGCGGGTCAATAAGCGAGGACGGCGGCAAGGAGTGTGGCCGCTGGCCTCGGTCCTGCCCCACGGCTGGCATGGAGAACGGATGCTTGAAGGCGGAGGAGTGTTGAGCTATATGCCTCCGACCTCGGGATTGAGTTTGCACCGCACGGTCGCGGAGAGAATCTTTCCCCTACCGGAGAACTATCCGCTTGCGGCCGTTGCCGATCAGGTGATCACTCGTTTTGCTCCGCTGCTTACCTCCGTTTTGCGCAGGCAGGAGGTCTTAGCCGAACACCGGTTGCACGGCGCCAATAGCTACGGAAGATCGAAGGTAACGGCCGAATTCGTTTTACGAGAGATCACCACCTGCCGAAACCTGTGGAACGCGCAGCGTGACTTTCTGGATTCCATCGATCCCGGATTGGTCTCCCGGCTGCAGCCGCTGGAGAAGAGCTCCTATCTTTTGCACCTGGAATATCTCTATGCGCGGCTGTCGCGGTCGCCCACTCCATTGCTGAGTTACCAGCGTTATATGCGCGATATGCAATCTGACCCGGATGCACGCACTCTGTGGTTCTGGAAGCATTCGATTCATCTGCCGCTATTTCTATTCGACGCTCTGATCAATCTTATGAGCCGGCAAAGCGTTTTCAAAGAGATCCTGGCAAGACTTCGCGGGGTTACCTGACCGGGCGGTGCCGCTCCTCTTATAACAATCGTGAGGTCACACTTAGATTCTGGAGTATTTCGATGCCTTTATGTCCCATGTTGACCGTGGGTATGCCTGTTTACAACGCCGACCGTTTTCTCAGCAAGGCGCTGGATTCCCTGCTCACACAGACCTTTGCCGACTTTGAACTGCTTATCTCCGACAATGCTTCCACCGACCGGACGGAGGCGATCTGCCGTGAATACGCGCTCCGGGATCGGCGCATCCGGTATTTCCGCAACGAAAAAAATATGGGCGCCGGCTGGAATTTTCGCCGGGTATATTCGCTCGCGATGGGCAAATATTACAAACAAGCCGCGCACGATGATTTCTGCGAGCCGGAGTTTTTTGAGACTTGCATAAAAGCTCTGGAGCGGGACCGCGGCCTGACGGTGGCATACACCAAGACGCGCGTGGTCGATGCAAGTGGCGAGTTTATTGAAGACTACGATTGCCCGCTGCGCACTGGTGATGAAGACCCCGTGGTGCGTTTTGCAGATCTGCTTTTGAGCGGGCACCGCTGCTTTCAGATCTTTGGCATCCATCGTATGAGCGCCCTGAAAAAGCTCCCGCCCCAGGGGAGTTTCGCGCATGCGGATCGCATATTACTGGCTCAATTGGGGCTGTTGGGCCGCTTCTATGAGGCGCCCCAGCGGCTGTTCATCAGCACGCGGCACGAGGGGCAGTCGGTATGGACGATGCCTACACGGACCCGCAGCCAGAGCTTCCGCTTGACGCGCAGCCCGGGTGCACTGCCCAACCTGGAATGGTGGGACCCCAGCCGGGGCAGAGCCATCAGCTTTCCGGAGTGGAATGCATTTGGCCAGTATTGCAAATCCATACGCAATAGCCCGCTCACCGCTTATCAGAAAGTGCGCGCCTACGGAGTCATGGGGCGCTGGGCGGCCAAGTATCGCCGCAGGCTGATGGGCGACGTCGTACTCGCCTCCGATCAACTTCTATGGAACTGGCAAACCTCTCGCGGGGCGGCAAAGCAGGAGAAATCGGAGATGGAACTTACTACAGAATCTCAAGGAGGCAAAACGGTATGAAAGTCGCAATTCTGGCCGGTGGACTGGGTTCACGTCTGGCCGAAGAAACCGATGTGCGTCCCAAGCCCATGGTGGAGATTGGCGGCAAGCCTATTCTTTGGCACATCATGATGCACTACGCCCACTATGGGTTCCACGATTTCGTCCTCGGCCTCGGCTACAAGGGCGAGGTCATCAAGAAATACATGATCGATTACTGTTCGCTCAATCGCGACCTGACGGTCTCCACGGCAACGGGAAAAGTAAAGATGAGCGGCTCTCCCGTGGAAGATTGGACGGTGGAGCTGATCGATACCGGCATGGAAACGCAAACCGGCGGGCGAATCAAGCGTCTCGCTCCATTCTTAGGCAACAGCACTTTCATGCTGACCTGGGGGGATGGGGTTTCCGATCTCAACCTTCATGAACTGCTGGCCTTTCATCGCCGGCACGGCAGACTTGCGACGCTTACCGCGGTGCGGCCGACAGCCCGCTTCGGGCACCTTGAAATGCAGGGAGACCAGATTGTTGAGTTTTCCGAGAAGCCGCAGACTAAGGAGGGTTGGATCAACGGCGCATTCTTCGTCCTGGAACCCGAGGTTTTCAACTACATCGACGGCGATAGCATCCATTGGGAGAAGGAGCCGCTCGAGCGTCTTGCCCGGGATGGCCAATTGATGGCTTATCGGCACTCCGCATTCTGGCAATGCATGGATACCATCCGCGAGAAACGCTACCTTGAAGGTTTATGGGCTGAAGGCAATGCACCTTGGAAGATCTGGGAGGAAAGAGATGCGCATATTAGTAACGGGGCAGGAAGGTTACATAGGAACGGTGCTGGTGCCCCTGCTGCTGTCGGCCGGGCATGAAGTCGTTGGCCTTGATTCCAATCTGTTTGGGCGCTGTACCTTCTGCGATGGCATTTCCGCCATCCCCTCCCTGCAGAAGGATGTGCGCGATGTCGCGCTGAGCGATCTCGAAGGTTGCGACGCAATCCTCCACCTGGCCGGATTGTCGAACGATCCGCTGGGCGACCTCAATCCCGAGTTGACTTATAAGATCAACTACGGCGCTTCGGTTCGCCTGGCCACGCTGGCTAAGGAAGCCGGCATTCAGCGCTTCGTTTTCTCCTCTTCCTGCAGCAATTACGGCGCCGGCGGAACGGAGATGCTGACCGAGGAGTCCGCGTCCAATCCAGTGACGCCTTACGGGCTGTCAAAAGTCCTGGTCGAGCGGGATGTATCGAAGTTGGCCGATGACAGCTTCAGCCCAACCTTTTTGCGCAATGCCACCGCGTTCGGAGTATCGCCGCGGTTGCGCTTCGATCTGGTGCTCAACAACCTTGTCGCCTGGGCTTACGCTACCGGCCGCGTGCATATCAAGAGTGATGGCTCGGCCTGGCGGCCGATCGTGCACATCGAAGATATCTCGCGCGCCTTCCTGGCGGTGCTGGAAGCGCCTCTGGATGTGGTGCATAACCAGGCCTTCAATGTCGGCCGCACGGAAGACAATTACCAGATACGCGATCTGGCGGAGATAGTGGAAGCTACTGTGCCCAACACCAAGATCGAATACGCAGCGGGCGGGACTGCCGACCAGCGCTGCTACCGCGTTGACTGTTCTAAAATCCAGCGCATGATTCCCGCCTTTCAGCCGCGGTGGGACGCACGTAAGGGAGCAGTCGAATTGTACGATGCCTTCCGCAAGACAAATCTCAAGGTCGACGACTTTGAAGGCGAGCGTTATAAGCGTATCGCCCATATTCGGAAGTTACTGGCTAACCAGGAGCTCGACTCGGAACTTCGCTGGATAGAGCAACCGGCGCCTGCCGCTCTGGAGGCGGTCTAAGCATGGCAGATACAACCTTCAGTTGCCGCGCCTGCGCGTCGCCCGGCCCCATCGCAATCCTCTCCTTCGGGCGTACGCCGCTGGCGGATGGCCTGCTGACCCGTGAAGAATTAGACGGGCCGGAGATCACCGCGCCGCTCGATCTCGTCTTCTGTCCGGATTGTTCCCTGGTGCAGATCACCGAGACCGTGCCGCCGGAGATTCTCTTTTGCCGCTCCTATCCCTACTTCTCTTCGGTCTCGAAAAGCCTGCGCGAGCACTTCGCGGCCAGCGCCAATTCAATCATCGAGCAACGCGGATTGAATAGCGAGAGTTTGGTGGTCGAAGCGGCCTCGAACGACGGCTGCATGCTGCGCAATTTCATGGCTAAGGGTATTCCTGTGCTAGGCATCGACCCTGCGGAGGCGCCGGTGGCGAAGGCGCAACAGGATGGAATCACCAGCATGCGCGCATTCTTCACCGAGAAGCTGGCGAAGGATCTGGCCGCCGAAGGCAAAATGGCCGACGTATTCCTGGCCAACAATGTGCTTGCGCATGTGGCCGATCTCAATGGCTTCGTCGAAGGTTTCCGGACCCTGCTCAAGCCTGGGGGGGCGGCAGTGATCGAGTGTCCATACCTGGTCGACCTGATCGAGAATTGCGAATTCGACACTATCTATCATCAACACCTTTGCTATTTCTCGGTGACCGCGCTTGACAATCTTTTCCGGCGGCACAATCTGTCTTTAGTGGATGTGGAGCGGACGGCAATCCACGGCGGCTCTCTGCGCCTCTTCGTCCAGCATCATGGCCAGCCGGGCGAACGGGTGACCGCGCTGCTCGATCGAGAACGGGAGATGGGTCTCAGCCAAATCGAGTTTTATCAGAGCTTCGCATCGCGTGTGGAAGGGGCGCGCGACAGGTTGGTAAAGATGCTCAAAGAACTTAAACACTCCGGCAAGAAGATCGCCGGCTACGCGGCTGCGGCTAAGGCCACCACCCTGCTCTCCTTCTGCAACATCGATAGCTCTCTGCTCGACTACATCGTCGATCTGAATGAATTTAAGCAGGGCCGCTACATGCCGGGCAACCATCTGCCTATACACTCCCCGGCCAAACTCGAGGAGAACCCGCCAGACTACCTCTTGGTTCTAGCCTGGAACTTCGCTCCGGAGATCATGCATCAGCAAAAACGCTACCAAGAGGCCGGCGGCAAATTCATCGTCCCAATCCCGTCGCCCGCGATCGTTTAGAGATTGAGAGATATGGAGAATCTTCTATGAATAACACCATATATGTGGATGCAAAGATGACGGACGATCGGCGCCGCGATTGTCTGTATGATGGGCAGCTGCTGGTTTACTCTCCACGGGAGACCTCGCTTGCGTTCATCGGATTCGCCAGCGAAATGATCTCCGATGGCTTCCATTGTGTCGATCCGACACTGGCGCAATTTGATATGCCGGTAGAGGAGTTCGTGAAGATCTTTGCGCCCATGAAACCCGCCTTCATCCACCATCCCAAGACGAAAAGATTGATTCAGGAGATGCTGCTCGATCTGGGCTGTGACATGGAGAATACCTATCTCGACGTGCCCCGGCTCCGTGCAGTTACTTCGGATGCCTATCTCACCTCCGGCGTGGGTTTCGCTCATCACCCGCACCGCGACACCTGGTATTCGGCTCCCATGTGCCAGATCAACTGGTGGCTGCCTATCTTTCCCATGGTTTCGGAGAGACTCGATGGCTTTTCATCCCAAATACTGGGGCCAGGCGGTAGCCAATGGATCGGCGGAATTCAACTACTATGAATGGAACAGCAAGAGCCGCGCCAGCGCCGCGCAACACATCAAGAGCGATACCCGGCCCCAGCCTAAGCCGCTCGAGCCCATGGAGATCGATCCGCAGGTTCGGCTGGTAACCGAGCCCGGCGGAGCTATCCTCTTTTCCGCGGCGCAAATGCACTCCACCGTTCCCAACACCTCGGGACGCACTCGCTTCAGCATCGATTTCCGGACCGTGCATCTGGGCGATCTGCGCGACGGAAAGGCAGCCGCCAACATTGACTCCAGGCCGGTGGGCACCTCCTTGCGCGATTTCATGCGCGGCAGCGATCTCACCCCCATTCCAGAAGATATTATCGCTATGTACGACAACGCTCCGATCAAAGATGGTGTTTTAGTCTTTAAGCCTGAGCAAGCAGCAGCCGCCGTACAGTAGATGTAAGTGGGGTACAGCAGGGACGGCTGAAAAGTGCTTCCGCCGGTTCTAAGGGACTTTAAAACCGATTAACTTGCTCAAGGGGTACTAGGGGACTTATTTGGGAAATAGGCAATCTGGAAGTTGGTTTCGATGTCTCTGAACTGCGAGGTATAGGCATATGCGGCTTTCGTTTGGGGACAACGCCGATCCAAACTCCATGGCTTCCAGGATGCGGCGCGCCAGGGTAGCTCAGTTTCTCGCCCTAATTCCCAATGCCGCGGTTGGAGTCTCCGTTCTCGACGTTGGCGGCAATGAAGCATTTTGGGCGAAGATCTGGAGTGAACAATTCACTGGCGTTTTCGTCACGCTTTTGAATCTGACGCAGGAAACAATATCCGGCAAGCTGCCGATTATCTCCCTGGCCGGCGATGCACGCGACCTATCCCGCTTCAAAGACAAGGAGTTTGATTTCTGTTTCTCGAACTCGGTCATCGAGCATGTGGGCACGCTTGCCGACCAAAACAGAATGGCTTGTGAAATTCGCCGGGTGGCGAAAGGATATTTCATTCAGACTCCCTACCGCTACTTCGTGCTTGAGCCGCACTTTCATTTTCCGATTTGGCCAGTTCTGCCGCTCTGGCTGCGGACGGCGCTCCACCGAAGGTTCAATCTCGGTTATGTAGTGGCGGAACGGGACTACTTGGCCGCTCGAATCGAAATTGAACAAATCCGCCTGCTTTCATGCCGCGAATATCACGAACTGTTTCCCGACGGTAACATTCGCAGGGAAAAGATTGGCCCATTGGTGAAATCGCTGATCGCTGTACGCAAAGCTTACTGAGACTGTCCCGCCTGTCGATTATCTCCGTTATTTCCGCCCTAGCCTCGCGAGGATGGGGGCGGTAAGGAATGTATGGAGACCTTTCCAACCCCGGCCATATTGAAAGGGAGCCGAGACACAATGAAACTGGGTCTGGATTCTGTCGTCGACCATCTTTCCACACTGCCCAGCAGCAGTCCGCTCAAACGCCTGATGCGCGCCCCGTTACACTTTATTCCCTCCGGTCTCAAGGTGGTTGTGGTGCGCGGACCGCTTCAAGGAAAGCGTTGGATTGTCGGATCGAGCATCCACGCCTGTTGGTGCGGCACCTATGACCCGGATGAATCCAAGCTGATGAAGCAATCGCTTCGGCCGGGAGACGTGTGCTTCGATATCGGAGCGCAGGCGGGCTACCACACTCTGTACGCCTCATTGCTGGTGGGCCCTATCGGCCGGGTCTTCGCGTTTGAACCGGCGCCCCGCAACCTGGCGCACTTGAAGCAACATCTGGTGATGAATGGCGTGACCAACACCTTCGTGATTGATGCAGCGGTTTCCAACGTCAACGGCATTTCTCATTTCGATTGCGCCGATAGCTCGGTCGCCGGCCATCTCTCCGACACGGGAGCATTGGCGATTCGCACCATTACCCTGGATCAGGAGATCGACTCGGGTGCTCTGCCAGAGCCGGATTACATCAAGATCGATGCCGAGGGCGCTGAGTTGAAGATTCTGGAGGGGGCTCGGAAGCTGCTCACCCGGCGGCATCCAATTCTCTCGATTGAGACACATCAATGGCTTCCCCAGTTTCCTACGATTCGTCAGGATTGTATCCGGCTTCTGCTCGAGCTTGGATATCGATGGTCGGAGGCCGATCCTTCGGTACAATTCAGTGACACACATTTATGCGCTTCGGTGTCGTAAAGCTCGCGAAATCTAGCCCGGGTCTTTTCCTGAGTTACAAGCGCTCCTCTGTGCAACAGGCATGATTGGGACTGTCAGGAGATTTGTGGAATCCCACATCCGACGCAAAGAACGCGTCAGATATGGGGCACTCTGGATTTGTTGAAAGGAAAGGTCCCCCTCGCGGGACTTACTTTCGCCCGTAACTCACAGGCTGCGGAAAAAGGTCGATTAGGCGAGATCTTATCTATGCCCCAGATTCTCTCTTGTCCAAATTGCTTGCAGGGATGCATTGAAACCTTCTACACCGTCGCTCCCGTGCCGGTTCACAGCGTCATGCTGGTGCCGGCGCGGGAGGATGCGTTGCATTTCCCTGCCGGGGAGATCGCTCTGGGGTTTTGCCATGCCTGTGGATTCATCACGAATACCTCATTCGACGAGTCGAAGATGAGCTACTCGCCGAAGTGCGAGGAGACGCAGGGCTTCTCTCCAACGTTTCAGTCCTTCCATCATCGCCTGGCGGAGGACTTGATCGAGCGCTACGGGCTGCGCAACAAGTCGGTGCTGGAGATCGGCTGCGGCAAGGGTGAATTCATCTCCATGCTCTGCGCCATGGGCGGAAATCGCGGCATCGGTTTCGATCCGGCATTCGTGCCCCAACGGCGGCCGGAGCTGGGCGGCGATGCGGTTGAGTTCGTCCAGGACTTTTACTCTGAGAAGTACACGCATATCAAGTCAGATTTCGTGGCATGCAAGATGACCCTGGAGCACATCCCGGACACGGCTCATTTTGTGAGCATGGTTCGCCGCGCAATTGGCGACAGCCTCGATACCACGGTGTTCTTCCAAGTGCCGGACATGAGCCGCGTACTCAAGGACATCGCGTTTTGGGATGTCTATCACGAACATTGCTCCTATTTCACCGCGGGTGCGCTGCGAAATCTCTTCGTTCTCTCAGGCTTCGAGGTGGACGACGTTTGGACAGATTATGACCAGCAATATTTGATGATTACCGCACGGCCGGCAAATCGTCCTTTCCAGCCGGCGAGGACGCCGTTTCCGCCAGCAGATGCGGAGGTTAGCGCGGTTCGCGGCTTCGCGCTCGAGGCGGAACGACGTGTCCGTCTGTGGCAACAGGCCGTCCAGCGCGCAAAGCAGGAAGGGCGGCAGGTAGTGATTTGGGGATCGGGATCAAAGGGCGTCGCTTTCCTCTCCGCGTTGGGAGCGAATGTGGACGACGGGGCGATCGAGTACGCGGTGGACATAAACCCCTATCGCAAGGGCTGCTTCATGCCTGGTACTGGGCAGGAGATTGTGGAGCCGGCGTTCCTGTCGGCTTACCGGCCGGAGCTGGTGATCGCCATGAACTCGATTTATACCGAGGAGATCGAATCTGATCTCAGGCGCTACGGAGTCAGCGCCAAGGTGTTGCCGATTGAGGCTGTGGAGGCAACCGTCTAACCACGATGTACGACTATGCAATTGTCGGTGGTGGAATCGTCGGCCTGGCCACGGCCGCGGCCTTGGCGGAACGCTTTCCCTATGCCCGCATCCTGCTGCTGGAAAAGGAAGACCGCTTCGCGCAACACCAGACGGGCCGCAATAGCGGTGTGATCCATGCCGGCATCTACTACAAGCCCGGCAGTTTCAAGGCGCGTCTCGCGCACGCCGGCAATTTGTCGATGCGGGCGTTCTGTGAACGGCGCGGGATTCCCCACGAAATCTGCGGCAAAATCGTCGTCGCCTGCGAAGAGAGTGAGCTTCCTCTGCTGGATAAGCTTTTTGAGCGAGGCATCGAAAATCGTGTTCCGGTGGCCAAGCTCACCGCCGAGCAGGTGCGTGAATACGAACCTCATGTCTCTTGCCTGGCGGGTATCCGCGTATTCTCGACCGGCATCACGAATTATCGCGCGGTCTGCCGTGCGCTCATCGACGATCTTCATGTGTCGGGAGCGGATCTGCGCGTCGGTACGGAGATGCTGCGCTGCGCTCTTCTTGCCGACGGCCATGTGCTGGAAACGACATCGGGCGATTTTTCAGCCAAGTTCGTCATCGCCTGCGGCGGCCTGCATAGCGACCGCCTGAGCAAGCGCTGCGGAACACGGCCGCAAACTCGTATCGTGCCCTTCCGCGGCGAGTACTATGAGTTAACGCCGGAACGGCGGTACCTGGTCAAAAACCTGATTTATCCGGTGGCCAATCCGAATTTTCCCTTCCTGGGCGTGCACTTTACACGCATGATCGACGGCAGCGTGCATGCCGGCCCGAACGCAGTCCTGGCATTGAAGCGGGAAGGCTACAGCAAGCTAAGCTTCGCATCTAGGGACGCTCTGGAGATACTGACTTACTCCGGCTTCTGGAAGCTGGCGGCCCGCTACTACCGCGACGGACTCGGGGAAATGCTTCGCTCAGCCAGCAAGAGACTCTTCACCCGAAGCCTGCAGCGGCTGGTTCCGGAAGTCGAGGCAAAGGATCTGGTTCCAAGCGGCTCGGGGGTCCGCGCCCAGGCGCTTGGGCGCGACGGGGCCCTGGTGGACGACTTCCTCATCCAGAAAGGCAAAAACTCGTTGCATGTATTGAACGCGCCATCTCCGGCGGCCACGGCTTCGCTGGAAATCGCCAAGTATATTGCCGCTCAGGTTCCTCAGCCCACGCGTTCGGTCATCGCGTTCGTCGCTCGCGCATGAAGTAAAATCGGCCTGAGCGACATGGCAAAGGGTGGCTCATCGCAGATCTTTCTGGGTCTACTGCGGCTTATGTTGTAAGCTACGGCGGGAGCCTCAGGGTCCCGTTTCCGGGACCTGGGATTCTCTCAAGCTTTTTAACGACAGGTTCGAAGCATGCGTATTGCTATCTTCGATTACAAGGTCATAGCCGGCAATCCCACCGGAAATTGCCACCTGACGCTGCTGCGCTCGCTGGCGCAGGAGCATAAGTTCACGGTATTCTCGGTCGAGTTCGAGAACCCGGATCCGGCAGCCATCACCTGGGTCCGCGTTCCTTCGCCCACCCGCCCTCTGGCATTGCTATTCGTTGTGTTTCATCTGCTCGCCCCGCTGGCATACCTGTGGCACAAGATGCGCACCGGCAACCGGTTTGACGTCGTGCAGTCAATAGAAAGCGATTTGTGCTTTGGGGGATTGGTATACTCGCACTTCTCGCACACCACTTACCTGCGCCATCATGGAACCACCCGCCGCGGCCTGCGCGGGATTCTGCGCTGGATCGATCATTGGCTCCATGCCTGCGCAGAGCGCTTTCGCTACCCTGCTGCCCAGCTCATCGTGACGCCCTCTATTGGTCTTGCCGACGAGCTGAAGCGCGATTTTCATATCCCGCCGGAGAGGGTGAGTGTAATTTCGAATCCCATCCCGGTAAAGCGCATGGAACGTCCCGCGGATTTCGACCGCGATGATTTTCGGCGACGCCTGGGGTTCGCCGCTTCCGATTTTGTGCTTGCGTTTGCCGCCCTGGGTCAATTCGAGCGCAAAGGACTGCCGCTGATTCTCGAATCATTGGCTGCGCCCGGCCTCTCAGAGACAAAGCTGCTGGTGATTGGCGGCGAGCCCGACCTGATCGCGGACTACCGGCAAAGGGCCGATGCATTGGGAGTTGGAAACCGCGTCTGCTTTGCCGGTATGCAGGGGGACGTGCGGCCATTCTTCTGGTCTGGAGATGCATTTGTCCTTCCCTCGGCTTATGAATCCTTCTCTCTTGTAACGTTACGAGGCGGCTGCCGCTGGGCTGCCTATACTCGCTCCTCCCTTGAATGGAATCCGCGATCTGCTGCGAGAGGGAGAAAACGGATTCTTGATCACTCGCAGCACGGTATCTATAACGGCCGCGGTGGAAAGAATAATGACCTTGCCCGAGAAGCAGCGGCAAGCCATGGGCGAAAAGGCTTGTCAGGCGGCCGCCTGCTTTTCCGAGAAAAGCTTCGCCGATGCATGGCGAAATCTTTACAACAATTGGCAAGCTCATCTTTCCCCTTTTCCTTCTCTTGCACCTTTTCCGCCAGATGAGGTTCCCATGCCCTTGAGTATCTCCGAAGGAGTCACGAATCCGCCGGGGAGCCCAAACAAGCTCCCATTGGTTTCAGTCATCATTCCTTGCTTCAACGGCGTCGAGTTTATCGGGGAAGCAATCGAAAGCGTGCTTGCGCAGACGCATCCGCGAGTAGAAGTAATCGTCGTCGACGACGGGTCAGCCGATGGCAGCGCCGAAGTCATCGCGGCCTATCCGGCGGTGCGTTGTCTGCATGGGCGACGCGAAGGTGTATCCGCAGCCCGGAACCGGGGCATCTACGAAAGCCGGGGAGAGTATATCGTCTTTCTCGACGCCGATGATCGCCTGCTGCCAAACGCGCTGCTTGCCGGCCTTAGCACTCTGACGGAACACCCTGAATGCTGCATGGCAGTCGGCGCACATAACGTCGTTTCGAGCGCGGGACGATTGGTTCGCACCCGCAAAAAGCCGCTCAATAAGCGCGACTATTATGCACGGCTGCTTAAGAGCAACTTCATTGAGTGCATCTGTGCTGTGATGTTTCGCCGCGAGATTTTTCCCCAGGCGGACTGGTTCAATACCGGATTGCACGCCGCCGAGGACTATGACCTCTATCTGCGTGTGGCGAGAGAACACGCGATTTGCTGCCACGGCGATGTTGTGTCCGACTATCGCGTTCACGAGACCAACGTCTCTCATGATTCAGAGTTGATGCTGAACAGCACACTTCGTGTCGTTTATGCCCAGCATCCCTACGTCTTCACTAATTTGGAGCGTTGTTGCTGCTTCGGTTATGGGCTGTGGTCGTGGCGCCGCCAATATGGACGGCAGCTTACGCGGCAGCTTGCCACCCGTAAAAGCGGGAACGGAGCGGTGACTAGCTTGGAATCGTGGCGCACATTGGCGCGCACCTACCCCCTTGGCATCTTCGTTGCTCTGGCTGTCCGCGTGCTACCGGGAGCGATCGCCCAGTCGGTGCTGCGATGGACCAACCACCCTAAGCCGTCCGTCGACTTGAGCCACACCTTTTAGATCAGGGTAGGGATCAGGGGCCGCCCGGCCGCGGAAGTATTCTGCTGCAAGCCAGCCCCTGCTGCGCCTTAGTAGAAGCAATGAAATGGGGGGTTCACTTGCAGATTTCCGCCGACCCTAAGGCTTCCTTCAAGAAAAAACGGTATTGAGGAACGGCCGTGCTATCCTCTGTACTTCCTTCAACTCAGATCAAGGCTGCGGTGGTACTGAAGAGGTGCCTGAGACGAGGTCATCGAATTCTGACCTCCTCGCGCAAGGCATCGCTCATCTTCGTATACCACCGGATTGCCGAGCCATTGGTAGACCCTTGGGCCCTGTGCGTCTCCCCGGAGCGATTTGCCGAACAACTTTCACTCCTGCAACGCATTGCTGACCCTGTCCCGTTGGACGTGATCGTTGGTGCGAACTCCGATCGAGACCTGCCGGACCGGCCGGTCGCAATTACATTGGACGACGGGTATGTTGACAATCTGATTCACGCTAAGCCCATTCTGGAAAGCTCGCGCGTGCCGGCAACAGTATTCGTCGCAACCGGCTTCCTCGATTCCCCGCGGGAGGTCTGGTCCGACGAGATGGCGCGGCTCATTCTGCTTTCCCAGCAAGATCCGCTGCGCCTCGCCCGGCTGGTTAATTTGCACCCGAACTATGATCTGGAGTTCCCGGACGATGGAAAGCAATGGTACGCCTGGGAGCCGGCACGCAGTCTTCCGCAGTGGATCTATCGTAAACTCCACGAGCGTCTGCTGCATGCGACAGACGAGAGCCGCGAGGACGTGCTCGAGCGGGTAAGGCGTTGGTCCGATGAGCGGCCACAGGAAGCCGAGCGGGCTTGCTTTCTGACCTCCTCCGAGCTCACCCGGTTGGCCGCAAGCCGCTGGATTGAGATCGGCGCCCACAGTGTAACCCACCCGGTGCTAGCCAACCTTGAAGCCGACCAACAAAGGCGTGAGATTTCGGCCAGTAAGCAAGCATTGGAAATTCTGACCGCTAAACCAGTACAAAGTTTCGCTTACCCCTATGGGAAGAAAAACCACTTCAACGCCGACACGATCGACGCCGTCCAATCTGCTGGATTCCGTTGTGGTTGCGTGAACTACGGTCGCCTGGTAACAAGAAAGACGAGCCGCTGGGTGTTGCCCAGATATCAAGTGCTCAATTGGCAGGCGAATTCCTTCTCAAGCGAGATCAATCGATGGTACCGCGCTTAGCCTCCCAGTCGAAGGTCATCCTCGAAATGCCCCTGGGGCGGACAGCTGTTCTACCGCAGCTTCCGCTCAACCCACTGCCGGCAACTCCGGCGGTCTCAGTCCTCATTACCAGCTACAACTATGCGTCCTTTCTTGCCCAGGCGATTGATAGCGCTTTAAACCAGTCCTATTCACCTAAGGAAGTCATCGTTTCAGACGATGGCTCAGAAGACAATTCGTGCGAAATTGTCGAAAGCTATATTAAGCGCGGCAAGCCGGTCAAGCTGCTTCGCGGCAAACATCAGGGCATGGCAGGCAGTCTGAACGCCGCATTCAGGGCTAGCTCGGGAGAGATCGTTTGCCTGCTCGATGCTGACGATTACTTCCTCCCGGGCAAGATCGAGGCTGTAGTATCCGCCTTCCGCTCTGAGCCGAATGCAGGCTTCGCTATCCACCGTGCGCAGATGGTCGACCGGCATAACCGGCATCGCGGTGTATATCCGCTGCTCAGTGACCTGCCGCAAGGAGATTGTTTGGAAGCCACCTTGCACAACGCCGGCGTCCTCATGGGGCTGCCGCCCACGTCAAATCTCTCCTTGCGCCGTAGAGTAGCGCTCTCGATCTTTCCCATTCCGGAGAATTTTTTCGGCTATGCCGAACAGGTGATCCACAGGATAGCTCCGCTAATAACTTCGATTTGCGCAATTGATAGGCCGCTCTCCGTTTGGCGGCTCCACGGGAAAAACGACGGCAATTCCGCCCGCGTCTCCGCGGAGCGTCTGGAGCGCGAGTTGGGCTACATGCGCGACCTGTGGTTCGAACAGAACAACTACCTGCAAGTACGCAACCCTCATTTGGCCAAGCATATGCCTGCACTGGAGAGCAATCCGCTCTACATGAGGATGCGATACATGGAGCTTAGACTGCTCGGCGACTCGTCTGCCCGGGAATGCCATTCAGCGCTGTGCGCGCTGTCGGAGCCAACGCGCTCGCCGGTGGACTTCTTTTGGCGGCATTCTCTTTATCTGCCCCGACCTTTGTTCCAAAAATGCATCGACCTTCTACAAACGCAGAATATTTGGAAAGAATGGCTGGCGCGCGCGGTCCATCGCCGCCATGCATGGTAAACCAGATGTATGGACCGCCCTCTAATCTGGCAATGACTCGGCCTCTCCAAGCAGCCGCTTTAAAAGTGCTCCTGGTACACAACTCCTACCGGCAACCGGGAGGGGAGGATCAGGTGGTCGAGGCCGAGGCGGATCTACTTCGCTCCCATGGCCACGAAGTTGAAATATACAGGTCACACAATACAGATATCCGCAATGGGCTGGTTGTACTCGGCCAGGTAGTATGGAACCGCCACGTCTTCCATGAACTGCGCGACCTCATCCGCCGCCGGCAGCCGGATATCGTACATGTGCACAACACCTTTCCGGTAATCTCCCCGGCAGCTCTCTACGCCGCGGCTGCGGAACGGGCGCCGGTCGTGCACACTCTTCATAACTACAGGCTGCTCTGTCCGGGGGCGACCTTCTACCGCAATGGGCGGGTTTGCGAAGACTGTGTACAGAGTCACAGCCTGCTGCCCGCCGTGCTCCATGGCTGCTATCGTCAGAGCCGCTTGACCACTGCGGCGGCCGCAGTCAGCCTCAGCGCACATCGGGTTGCGCATTCCTGGCAGCGGCACGTTGCCGCATACATCGCCCTCACCGAATTTTCCCGCACAAAATTCATTGAGAGCGGCTTTGATCCTAAAAGAATTCATGTAAAGCCGAATTTCATTGGATTCGACCCTGGTATGGGTTCCGGAAATGGAAACTATGCCCTCTTTGTAGGCCGCTTGACAGAAGAGAAGGGCGTCTCCACTTTGTTACGGGCATGGAAGCAACTCAGCGAGGGATTCGAGCTTCACATTATCGGTGAAGGACCCCTCTCCCCTGAAGTCGAAACCGCGCGGCTGTCCATGCCTAACATACGCTGGCACGGGTGGCTGCCGAAAGACCAGGTGCTGGCGTATATGCAGAGGGCCGCGATGTTGATCATGCCGTCTCAATGGTATGAGGGATTTCCGGTCACCCTAGCCGAGGCGTTCGCCACCGGGTTGCCTGTGGTCGTCAGCCGGATTGGAGGTCTCGTCTCACTCGTTGAAGAGGGAATAACCGGCCTTCAATTCGAATCCGGAAATGCTTCCGAGCTTGCCGATAGCGTTCGTTTCCTGTTCTCCCATCCGCAATTGCTTCAGCAGTTTAGCCGAGCCGCTCGCAAGGAGTATGAGCGCAAGTATACAGCGGAAGCGAACTATGCTATGTTAGCTGAAATATATGGCTCGGCGTTGGAGTATCAACACGAGCTATCCGGCTCCTTCCCCCGACCCCCTGGCCCCCCCGTTCCACCTGAAAGAACAGAAAATAAACCGTTTGTTGTATCTAGGCTTCGATCTGCTTAGTTCGAAGCATATATGTTTTAAGTTCTGCCTTAATTCAATTTGGCAGAGGAGCTTTCCTTTGCGGGGATTGCCGAGCATATGGAACAACGCATTCTAAACGGCTGGAAAGAGATCAGTTCGTACCTCGAAAGGGGTGCGCGGACAGCGCAGCGCTGGGAGTTGCAGTTCGGCATGCCGGTTCATCGGCCCGCCAGCAAGCGCAGAACGGCGGTAGTAGCCTTCGCCGACGAGCTGGACGTTTGGCTTCTCAAAAACCGGGCTGCGCTGAATGGCGACTCGCAGAATGGGACCGACGACACCGACCCCGCCCGCCTCAAAGAGATCCTGCTGCGCCTGCAAATCGAGGCCAAGGAGCTCACCGCAAAATTGTTGCATCTCGAGCGGCATCTTGACGAGACCACAAGGTCTAACGGCATGGAGTCCCGTCGAAAAAACGACCATCCGGCAAAGCCTCAGCAACCCGCGAACGCGATTCCAGTGTAGGTTCCCTGTTCCTTTCCGACGCCACTGCCCACTCAGGTAAGCTGAGCTTGCTGGGGTAGGCGGCAAGAGGTGGGAGACCACTGTCGATGGCAGCGGGACGGGACGGGGTCACGAGCAAATAAAAAACCGACGAGCTTAGGAAAAAGGAGCTTGGCATCTTGCCAAGCTCCTTTTTTTTGCCCGGCAACTCGCTTCAGTTTCCCGCGCCACACGTTATATTGGCGGAAGTAGTGTTGCTCTGAATCAGGGTCCCCGGCTCTGATCCATATTCAAAGTCGACAAACGCGTTGTTCTGAGCCATACTCGGACCGCAAATAAGGTTATTCGTTACGCTCAGGTTTGAAGCAGTCCCAATCGCAACTCCATTTGCCCACAGCCCTTCAACGGTGTTGTTGTAAACGTGCGTCCCGCTACCCCATGCTTCAATTCCATAAGGAAGGTAGCAACCAGCTCCGGGATAACCCGGACAACTCGTAGAAACGGCTACATTCCCATTTAAGGTATTGTCATGCACGCTAATTCCTGTACTGGTCTGAGAGCTTGCTGCGATCGACAATCCGAAAGTAAGCGCCCACGGATTCAATGGATTGCTCACGCTGTTATAGGCTATTTCCAGCCCGCCTGCCAGGGAGTTCTGTTGCTCAATTGCTATCCGGTGACCGTTAGTAAATTGATTATGATCTATCTGCACATTTATCCCATCCAAGCTGTTGTAAAAGATATGAATTCCTTCATTAAACGTGTCGAACGTATTGTATGTTATTGTCGTGTTGGATAACCCATAACCAAAGATACCGGTTGAAAACACTTCATCTACATATTGAGACAAGACACTTGAGCCGATGTTCTCGAATTTGTTATAAGAAATATCCGAATTCGCCGCATTGGTATCCATAAAAACGCCGATCTCCGTTGTCCAGTTGCCATTGGGAGCTGGGATGTTCTCAAAGACGTTGTATTCGATGTTGACATTTGTTACCGCTCCACCGAGATATAATCCACCGCCGTTAAATACGATATTCTGAACGGTGAGGCCGCTCCCATAAAATACAGCTAACATATAGCCGCCAGAGCCGGACAGCATTGTAGCCCCGGTTTTCGATCCGAGATAAGTTCTGTTCGGAAGGAGGTTCAACCCTGCGTCATTCGGGTTACTCGGCATAACTACAAGGTTATATGTTCCGGCTGCGAAAGCAATTGTATCTCCTGGCTGGCTGCTGTTGATCTCGCTTTGAATCTCGCTCTGGCTCATCGATGGATTAACTTGCACCACAGTGCCGTTGGTTGCTACAGCGGCGTTTGATACCGCAGGGTGAATGAGGGATGCATTTGCGCTCATTGAAAGAGAGCCGCAGCCGGCAATCAATGCCACCTGCAGCAAGAGCACACACGTCTGTATTAGCGTAGGGGGAGTACGCATGCTTGTCACCTTCGTTTTAATTTTTTCCCGAGGCAGGGGTTCAGCAGGTGCGACTCTGCGCAATCGCACAGAGAATGGGAGTGCGGGAAACTATTTATACTATTGGTTCTACTTAGATCAGAGAGCTATTAGAGGTACGCAACAGGCCGCATCGCCGCCATTCTAAGACTGAGGATGCATTCGCGCTCTTTGAAAGAGCACCGCAGCCGGCAATCAATGCCACCTGCAGCAAGAGCACACACGTCTGTATCAGCGTAGGGGGAGTACGCATGCTTGTCACCTTCGGTTTTGATTTTTCCAGAGGCAGGGGGTTCAGCAGGTGCGACTCTGCGCAATCGCACAGAGAATGGGAGTGCGGGAAACTATTTATACTATTGGTTCTACTTAGATCAGAGAGCTACAACAGGCCGCATCGCCGCCATTTTAAGATGGCGAAAGTGCCTTCAGTCTCTGATCTGGGAAATCGTGCGGCGCGTGCGGCGCACGAGTGTATGCCCTGATTTATGTAATGGCGCACCTGTTAAGTTAAGGTTTCGTTGATTATGCCACATCGGAGCCGTTTTGCAAATCGGGCTCGAATGAGTGACTCCGATTTTCTCGATGCTTGGTCTGCTCTCTTGATGCAGAGTGTATAACGCAAAACGGCGATTTGCGAATAGCAGCGATGAAACAGGTCCCCATCTCCCCTTTTTTATACACGCCTTGCAATCGAGACTCAGTTCCCCGTACCACATGTCATGCTGGCGGAGGTATTGTTGTCCTGTATCACCGTGCCCGGCTCGGATCCATATTCGAAGTCCACAAACGTGTTGTTCTGAGCCATGTTCGGACCGCAAATTGTGTTGTTGGTTACGCTGAGGTTAGAAGCGGCCCCGATTGCGACGCCATTACCCCACAATCCCTCGATGGAATTGTTGTACACCTGGGTACCTGCGCCCCACGCTTCTATGCCGTAAGGATAGTAACAACCCGATCCTCTGCAATCGGCCCCAACCGGTGTGTCCGCGTTGATCAGATTGTCATGCACACTGATTCCCGTGCTCGAGTTTGAGCTTGCGGCAATCGAAAGGCCGAAGGTAAGAGCCCAAGCATTTAGAGGCTCGCTCACTTTGTTGTAGGCTACCTCGAGGCCTCCCGCATTTCCGTTCTGCTGCTCGATCGCAATGCGATGCCCACGGACGAATGTGTTGTTGTTGATGTGGACATTCTTTCCGTCCAGATTGTTGTAGAAAATGTGGATGCCCTCGTTAAAAGTGTCGAACGTATTGTATTGGATCGTCGTATTGGAAAGACCATAGCCCAATATTCCGCTTGAGAAAACCTCATCTGCAAATTGATCGAGCAGGTTGGTTCCAATATTCGTGAACTTGTTGTATGAAATATCCGAATCAGCCGCGCTTGTATCCATGAAGACAGCGACCTCCGCCGTCCAATTCCCATAGGGGGCGTTAATGTTCTGGAATGTGTTGTGCTCCACATGCACATTCGATACCGCGTCTCCGAGGTAAAGACCTCCTCCGTTGAAGGTGCAATTCTGGAGTGTCAATCCGCTCCCATAAAATGTCATCAGCGCGTAGCCACCGCTCCCGGAGAACACTGTTGTTCCTGAAGTCGAGCAGAGATAGGTGCGTCCGGAGGGGAGGCCTAAACTCGGGTACACCAATGGATAACTTCCAGCCGCGAAGGCAATAGTATCGCCGGTTTGACTTCCCGTAATTTTGTCTTGAATCTCACTTTGGCTCATCGATGGGTCAATTTGCACTACATAGCCGCTGGTGACTGTAATAGTTGCTGCCGCACTGATTCCACTGAGAGTGGCCGTGATGCTGGCCGTACCGGGGTTGACTCCGGTCACTAAACCTCCTTGGACTGTTGCCACCGAATATTGCGACGATGCCCAGCTTGCAGTACCGGTGATGTCCTTCGTCGTCTGGTCGGAGTAGGTTCCTATAGCTGTCATCTGCGTCGACGCACCCGCTCCGACCGTGGAACTGCCGTTGATCTGAATAGCTGTCAGATGCGCCGCCGCCGCATTCACGGTGATGACCGCAGGCGCGCTGGAGACACCGTTGTAGGAAGCGCCGATCTGCGCCGTCCCGGCTGCCACCCCAGTCACCGTTCCCGACCTTACTGCGGCCACGGCTGAGTTGGACGAGCTCCAATTGGCTGCGCCGGTCACATCCTTGGTGCCGTTGTCGGAATACACCGCCGTCGCAGAAAATTGAATGTTTTGCCCGGTTTGTACCGTGCTCGACGCGCCAGAGATGCGGACTGCGGTTAGCGTGGGCTCCGCCGCATTCACGGTGATGACCGCAGGCGCACTGGAGACACCGTTGTAGGAAGCGCCGATCTGCGCCGTCCCGGCTGCCACCCCAGTCACCGTTCCCGACCTTACTGCGGCCACGGCTGAGTTGGACGAGCTCCAATTGGCTGCGCCGGTCACATCCTTGGTGCCGTTGTCGGAATACACCGCCGTCGCTGAAAATTGAATGCTTTGCCCGGTTTGTACCGTGCTCGACGCGCCAGAGATGCGGACTGCGGTTAGCGTGGGCTCCGCCGCATTCACGGTGATGACCGCAGGCGCACTGGAGACACCGTTGTAGGAAGCGCCGATCTGCGCCGTCCCGGCTGCCACCCCAGTCACCGTTCCCGACCTTACTGCGGCCACGGCTGAGTTGGACGAGCTCCAATTGGCTGCGCCGGTCACATCCTTGGTGCCGTTGTCGGAATACACCGCCGTCGCTGAAAATTGAATGCTCTGCCCGGTTTGTACCGTGCTCGACGCGCCAGAGATGCGGACTGCGGTTAGCGTGGGCTCCGCCGCATTCACGGTGATGACCGCAGGCGCACTGGAGACACCGTTGTAGGAAGCGCCGATCTGCGCCGTCCCGGCTGCCACCCCAGTCACCGTTCCCGACCTTACTGCGGCCACGGCTGAGTTGGACGAGCTCCAATTGGCTGCGCTGGTCACATCCTTGGTGCCGTTGTCGGAATACACTGCCGTCGCAGAAAATTGAATGCTCTGCCCGGTTTGTACCGTGCTCGACGCGCCAGAGATGCGGACTGCGGTTAGCGTGGGCTCCGCCGCATTCACGGTGATGACCGCAGGCGCACTGGAGACACCGTTGTAGGAAGCGCCGATCTGCGCCGTCCCGGCTGCCACCCCAGTGACCGTTCCCGACCTTACTGCGGCCACGGCTGAGTTGGACGAGCTCCAATTCGCTGCGCCGGTCACATCCTTGGTGCCGTTGTCGGAATACACCGCCGTCGCAGAAAATTGAATGCTCTGCCCGGTTTGTACCGTGCTCGACGCGCCAGAGATGCGGACTGCGGTTAGCGTGGGCTCCGCCGCATTCACGGTGATGACCGCAGGCGCACTGGAGACACCGTTGTAGGAAGCGCCGATCTGCGCCGTCCCGGCTGCCACCCCAGTCACCGTTCCCGACCTTACTGCGGCCACGGCTGAGTTGGACGAGCTCCAATTGGCTGCGCCGGTCACATCCTTGGTGCCGTTGTCGGAATACACCGCCGTCGCAGAAAATTGAATGCTCTGCCCGGTTTGTACCGTGCTCGACGCGCCAGAGATGCGGACTGCGGTTAGCGTGGGCTCCGCCGCATTCACGGTGATGACCGCAGGCGCACTGGAGACACCTTTGTAGGAAGCGCCGATCTGCGCCGTCCCGGCTGCCACCCCGGTTACCGTTCCCGCTCTCACTGCGGCCACGGCTGAGTTGGACGAGCTCCAATTCGCTGCGCCGGTCACATCCTTGGTGCTGTTGTCGGAATACACCGCCGTCGCAGAAAATTGAATGCTCTGCCCGGTTTGTACCGTGCTCGACGCGCCAGAGATGCGGACTGCGGTTAGCGTGGGCTCCGCCGCATTCACGGTGATGACCGCAGGCGCACTGGAGACACCGTTGTAGGAAGCGCCGATCTGCGCCGTCCCGGCTGCCACCCCGGTTACCGTTCCCGCTCTCACTGCGGCCACGGCTGAGTTGGACGAGCTCCAATTCGCTGTGCCGGTCACATCTTTGCTGCTGTTGTCGGAATACACTGCCGTCGCAGAAAATTGAATGCTCTGCCCGGTTTGTACCGTGCTCGACGCGCCAGAGATGCGGACTGCGGTTAGCGTGGGCTCCGCCGCATTCACGGTGATGACCGCAGGCGCACTGGAGACACCGTTGTAGGAAGCGCCGATCTGCGCCGTCCCGGCAGCCACCCCAGTCACCGTTCCCGCTCTAACTGCGGCCACGGCTGAGTTAGACGAGTTCCAATTCGCTGTGCCGGTCACGTCTTTGCTGCTGTTGTCGGAATACACTGCCGTCGCAGAAAATTGAATGCTCTGCCCGGTTTGTACTGTGGTTGCGGAGCCGGAGATGCGCACTGCGGTTAGCCTGGGCTCTGGCGCATTCACGGTGATGACCGCAGGCGCGCTGGAGACACCGTTGTAGGAAGCGCCGATCTGCGCCGTCCCGGCTGCCACCCCGCTCACCGTTCCCGCTCTAACTGAGGCTACGGCTGAGTTGGACGACTCCAATTCGCTGCGCCGGTCACATCCTTGGTGCCGTTGTCGGAATACACCGCCGTCGCAGAAAATTGAATGCTCTGCCCGGTTTGTACTCTGCTCGACGCGCCGGAGACGCGGAGCGAGGTTAAGGTCGCGGCCGGGACGGTTGAACCCGTCACGTTGATCGTCGTGGAAGCGTTTGCGGAGGAATACTCCTGGGAGTCGCTTGGATTGAATTTGACCGTGAGTGTCTGCGTTCCCTGCTGTAGCGCAGTACCCGCAGCCGGTTGGTAAGTAAATGTCCCCGGCACATTTGCCGTCGCATCCAATTGCGTCGAGCTAAGTACGGTTCCTGCCGGGACCGGAGCTGGCTGCGGCCAGTTGATAACCGGGACAGTCAGCATTGGAGCCTGGAAGGTTGAACCAGTCACCTCGATCGTCGTGGAAGCATTTGCGGAGGAATAATCCTTTGAGTCGGACGGAGTGAAATTGACCGTCAGCGTTTGCGTTCCCGCTTGCAACACTGTACCTGCAGCCGGGTTGTAGGAAAATGTTCCCGGTACGTTCGCCATGGCGTTCAGTTGTGTCGAGCTGAGTGCGGTTCCCACCGGGACTGCTGCCGGTTGCGGCCAGGTGATAGCCGGGGCCGATGGTGTGATGGTGAGCGAGGCCGACGCTGTTGGTGTTGCGTTTCCCCCAGAGAAAGAGGGCAAGGCTCCTTTCACCACAACCGTGCCGACCGACTTGCTTTGAAGAATGTTTTTCTCAATCGTCGCGATGGAAGGATCGGAGACCGTCCACGTTGTTTGGCTTGTAACGTTCTGCATGGATCCGTCGATCATCGCTGTTGCATGCAGTGTCACCGTTCCGCCGACGGCAACACTCAGTGCCGCTGGCTGAATGGAGAATCCATTTTCGACGTTCGACACATAGCCACAGCCGGCAATAAAGTTTGCCAGTAGCAAAAGCACACACATCCGCAATGGCGTAGGGGGAGTACGCATGCTTACCACCTTTATTTACTTTTTTTCCAGGCAGGGGCCAGCAGGCGCGGCTCTACGCAAGCACACAGAGCGCATAATGAGGTAAATTAACTTTCTACTGTTGCTTAATAGATAGACGAGGAAGATGTTAGCGGCAATCACACCTTAGCCGGCAGTCATCACACCTTAGCTGGCAGTCATCACACCTTAGTCGCAGGGCTAGGCTGATGAGCGAAGAGAGCCGAATCTTCTGTCTTTTACGGAACTGCGGTGCTGATTGCGTCGGGAAGGAACCTCTTTACTGTTACCTAATAGGGCGCATCCTTGTTTTAGGAGCCGGGCCGAACAGACTGCCGAAAGGGCCCGCGAACAGAACACACAACAATCCCTCAGCAGCCCTTCGCGATCGATGTATAAAAGAGCGGCCACTCGACGCAGACATTCCCCAGCACACGTCTCACTGTCGAGACATGCTGCTCCCGCCCGGAGAATCGACTCTGTCTAATGAATTCTCACGTGTGCCAGGCGCATGCCCCGCACTGCGCGCGCAAGTTTTTGCGGCCAGGTCGGATCCATGCACGGCCGCTCCACCAGCACGAAAAAGATTGCAGAAATGACGATCACCAGCGGCAAAAGAAGCAGCGCGGCAATCGCATATTCGAACGCTCCCCCGCGGACGGCGTAATGAGCGAAATATACGCCTATGGCCTGCAGAACGAAGTGGTGGATCAGATAGACGGAGTAGCACATGCCGCCGATCGTGGCGATCCAGGGATAACGGAGGATTTTTCTACTCCACTTACCGAGAAACGCCGCCCCGAAGATGATGGCAAGACCAATGGCGCTCGTAGTTTCGTCGGTATAGCGATAGATATGTCCATACACAACAAACACTACGGCTCCGAGAGTCAGAACATCCCAAGCCAGGCTGGGGCGAGTAAGTTTGGAGGAAAGATATAGATCGGCAAATAAAAAGCCTATGAGAAAGAAGTGCAGGTAACCGGCCAGGCTCCATTCGAAAACACGTGTATATCCCAGAGAAGTGAAATCGTAAATACAATTGACGGTGAGTGAGAGCAGGATACAAAGGGCGAGCACGCTTCTGCGCGCGCGTGCGGGAAGAATAAACACCAGGGTGAGTAGCGGAACCAGCAGATAGAATTGCACTTCGACTTCGAGCGACCATGCGACTGGATTGATGGGATTGGGATAGCCGTAGCTCAGGCAATGCAGGTAAGAGATCCCAGCGAGCAGATGCCCCCAGTGCAACGAGCCACGGGCAAAGAGATTGCGTAGCTCGTAGAAGAGAAAAAGCGAAATCAGATAAGGAGGCTCGAGACGCGTAAGCCGGCGAAGAAAGTATTTTCGCAGGCTGACCGGACGGGCGCCCAAGATCGCTTGACGCGCGAATGGCAACGCAAGCACAAAGCCACTAATGATAAAGAAGAGTTGCACTCCTAACTGGCCGGCAGTGAACCACGCCTTGGCGAAGCCTGGAAGGGGTGCATAGCGCAAAGCGATTGGCAGATGATAGAGCATGACCCCCAGGATGGCCAGGAAGCGCAGACCGTCTATCTCCGGGAGGTATGAAGTACTGGCAGTGATGCGCGTAAAATGCCGCAGCAAACCATTCGGCTGGGGGGCGGCACGAGGGCGGGAAACGACAACTCCTGAGGAAACGGCAGCAAAGTCGTCCATATTTCAAAGTGGAAATTCCACGAAATTTTACTCTACCCTCTTTTTAGGCCGCCCTCAAGCCTCTTCGCAGGTACCGGAGAAGAGACTCTGCACGAGATAACGGAGCATTTAGATTGTCTTCGTGGAAATATCCCAAACCGCCGCAGACAGTCAGGGCGGCTAAGGCGTAGGGTCCGAGCGGGCAAATCCGTCCAGCTATACGGAAAATTCTTCAGTTTCAGCGACATCCCCGATTTCGGCCTACCAACAACTTTCAAAAACGGAAGAATGTATTTACACCAGCCCGTGAATCGCGCCTCTCCGGCACTGCGAGAAGGGAGGCAGAAGCATCCGAGGTATGACGGGTCATGGCGCATCTTGGCGCGTTCGCCGGGTTCAAGCTTCTACCCAAAACATGTCCGCTCCGCCTGCTTACTTAGCGGTTTACCAGCCTCATTTATCCCGAGGTTACGAATGCGGGAACTATGCAATGGGGGCTGAGATACCCCTGAGAGCAACCGGCTGTCCGGTCCACTCAGCACTTGGCGAAGCGTTCCGCAGACCTCCCGCATCAAAATGGCGTGGCTTTCCATAGATTTGGGGCAGTCAAAATGGCTAAAGAAAGGACATGGTTCCTCTGGATAGGAATGTTGCCGCTCTTGTTCTCTGTTGGACATGCCCAAACTCCGCAGCAGATCATTCAGCAGGTCGTTAGCATCGAACATGCAGCAGACGAAAATGACCACTCCCGCTGGGTCTACCTGGAAGAAATCAACAAGCCAAAAGAACATGTCCTCCAATGGGTCGCCGGCACGCAACAAGGAGACGTCCGGCGCGTCCTTGCGAAGGACGAACAGAGGCTTTCCGAGTCGCAGCAGCGTGATCTCATACAGAAATTTCTGCACGATGGCAGAGCCCAGAAAAAAGACCTCTCCGAGAGTAATCACGACAGTCAGCAGATCGATCAACTGCTTCAGCTTCTGCCCGTCGCCTTTGTATGGACGCAGACCGGCGCAAGCGCAACTGTCACCTTCCTGCACTTCGAGCCCGCCCCCAACTTCCATCCGCCTACGCGAGCGGCGCGCATCTTCGGCGGCATGGCCGGCGACCTCATCGCCGATAACCGGCAACACCGCATCCGCAGCATAAGGGGTCACCTCATCCACGACGTCACCTTCGGCGGAGGGATACTGGGCAAACTCAAGGAGGGCAGCTTCTTTTCTCTCGAGCAAGGGCAGGTTGGCCCATCACTCTGGCAGTTGACATCGTTCCACCTGCGGCTTAAAGGCAACGCCTTTCTCTTCAAAAGCGTTTCGCTTGAGCAAGACGACGAGCGCTCCGGCTTCAAGCCCGAGCCTCCAACCACCACCCTCACTCAGGCTGCCGCTCTAATCATGAGCCAACCCGAGGCCGTTCAGTACAGCACGGAGCTGCATTGAATGATCGCTGCAATCGCAGGGCGCGCACCCCGATTGCCGCCCGGCAGCTCGCTAGCCGGGCACACGCCGGGTGCAGGGAGCGGGCCAAGGACCCCTGACGCCGATCTCACTCGCCAGCGGGACTCAACAGATGATTGCCCTGTGGTTCCGAGTATTTTCCCTCAGCGGCTTTACAGGCTGCAGAAAAGGCCGGTATGAAGCCTTTGGGTGGAAGCCCCCGCATTTATACGGGGGTAGGAGCGCTTCAGAGATCCAGAAGCAGATTCCCTTCGGGAATGACAGAAAGAAAAGCAACTGCGAATACGAAACGACCGGAGGGCCGCAGGCCTTCTTGTCTGTCTTTGCTTTTTTTTCTATCATTCCCGAAGGGAATCTGCTTCTGGTCTTTCTTCACCGCATGATGCGCTTTAGCACTGGCATCGGTGAATCCCAGGGGCTAAAAGCCCATTTTAAGATTGAGAGTTTTTCCGCAGCCTGTTAAGCCGCTGTCAATGAAAGTCATGCGACCGTAAGTCCAACTCGCTACTGGAAAGTGGAATTAAGCGTACTGCTTTTACATGGACTACTCCATCCTGGTTCTGTAGCGGTCCTTCCACCAGAAGAAACTTGCTGCGTGTGACCGTCAGACGATCATGTTCGTAGAGGCTGGGGGTAACGATCACATTCGCAATACCAGTCTCATCCTCCATGGAGAGAAAGATAAAGCCTTTCGCCGTTCCGGGGCGTTGCCGGGCAATGATGCATCCGGCGGTTCGCACAAACTTCCCGTCCTTGCAGACCTTCAGCTCCTGAGCGGACAAAACTCCCTGGCGCTGCAATTCCAGCCGGCGGTAGTGCATCGGATGTTTGCCGACGGTGAGCCCGGTTCCAGAATAGTCCGCAGCCAGACGCTCCTCCGTACTCATCTGCTTGAGAGGCAGCGCGAGGGAATCTTCTTTCAGCCATTCGCTTTTTTGCCGCAGTAGCGGACCTTCCAGCCTGCCGGCGCGATCCACCTGCCAAAGCGCATCGCGGCGATGTTCGATAGCATTGAGCTTATTCAAGGCGCCGATGCGAGCCAGCAGCGTGAGTTCCTTTCGATTGAGAGAAGGAACGCGCAGCGCAAGGTCCTCTGCCGAGCGAAAAGGGCCGTCCTGCCTGCGAGACTCTGCCAGCGCCTCCGCGGGCTGCCGGCGTAATCCCTTTGCATAACCAAGCCCCAGTCGCAAAGACAATGCCCCGTCCGGCTCATCTTCGATAGTGCAGGACCAGTCCGATACCTGCACGTCGATGGGCTTCACACGCAGGCCATGTCGCTGTGCGTCTTTAACCAGAACAGCCGGCGCATAGAACCCCATCGGCTGATTGTTCAGGATGGCGCAGGTGAAGGCAGCGAGATACTTCACTTTGAAGTAGGCGGAAGCGTAGGCGATCAGCGCGAAGCTGGCCGCATGGGATTCAGGAAACCCGTATAAGGCGAATGAACTAATGTTTTCAACGATATTGTCTTGGGTCTTCCTGTCGATATCATTGGCTGTCATGCCGGCCCGGAGCTTCACTTCCAAATTCCTCATCCGCTCCCAGGAGCGGCGCATACCGACGGCGCGGCGCAGATCTTCCGCTTCGGCGCCGGAGAAGTTTGCGACCGTCATAGCGATGCGAAGCAACTGCTCTTGAAAGAGCGGGACACCCAAAGTGCGTTTGAGTACGGGTTCTAAAGAAGGGTGCGGATACGTGACCTCCTCTTTTTTCTGCCGCCTCCGCATGTAGGGGTGCATCATCTTGCCGACTATTGGCCCAGGCCTGATGATTGCCACCTGCACCACCAGATCATAAAACTTCGTTGGATTATTCCGGGGTAAGGACGCCATCTGAGCGCGGCTCTCCACCTGAAACATGCCCACGGTGTCGGCCTGTTGCAACACTCTGTACACTTCCCCATCTTCCGGGAGCTGCGCCAGATCCACTCTTTCCCCATAGTGCTGTGGAATCAACTCCAAACAATCTTTGAGAACCGCCATCATGCCCAGGCCGAGCAGGTCTACTTTGATAATGCCCAGGTCGGCGCAATCTTCCTTATCCCATTGCACCACCGTGCGGCCTGGCATCGAGGCTCGCTCCAGCGGCACAACGCAGTTCAATTGCCCCTGACAAATCACCATTCCACCGGAATGCTGTCCGAGGTGGCGGGGCAGATTCTGGATTCGCATACACAGCTCAAGGTACTTTGCGATGCGTGGGTGTTTTAGATCAAAGCCGGCGTTGTGAAAGGAGTGGGCCATCGTATCCGTCTTCCCGCGCCACTCCCACTGGCTGACAAGACTCGACAGCCGCCCGAGGGATTCCTGGTCGAAACCGAGAGCCTTGCCTACTTCGCGAGCAGCCGACTTACCGCGATAGGAAATCACGTTCGCCGTCATCGCGGCGCCCAGCTCTCCGTAGCGTTGATACACATATTGAATGGCTTGCTCGCGTTTATCTTCGGAAGGCAGGTCAAGATCGATGTCCGGCCACTCTCCACGGCTCTCGCTCAGAAAGCGTTCGAAGAGAAGCTCCATACCAACCGGATCGATAGCCGTGATTTCCAGCGCATAACAGACAGCGGAGTTGGCGGCGCTGCCGCGGCCTTGGATCAGAATGTCATGGCTTTTGCAGAACTGCACAATGTCCCAGACGATGAGGAAGTAACCGGCAAAGCCCAATCGCGCGATAAGCGCGAGTTCATGCTCGACCTGTTTCTTTGCCCGCTCCAGCAAATCACGATCATTCTTTGGCGCATAACGCCGCATGACACCTTCAGCGACGCGCTTCTGAAGAAAGCTGTCCATCGTATCGCCATCCGGCACCGGGTAACACGGGAACTCATAGCCGAGATCGCTCAGTTCAAATTGCAGGCGTGAGGAAAGCTCGATTGTATTCTCGGCTGCGCAGGGCACATCCCGAAAGAGTTTGGCCATCTGCTGCGCTGGGCGCAGATGACGCTGGCTGTTCAGAGCGAGGAGACGGCCAGCATGATCGAGTTGAGTGTGATGGCGGACCGCGGTAAAGAGATCCAGCACCTCGCGGTCATACGCAGTTGCGTAACGAACGCCATTGGTTGCGAGCACCGGGAGCTTCAAAGAATTTGCAATACGAATTGCCGCCTGATTCCGCCACTCCTCCTCGCGCTCGTAGTGGCGTTGCACTTCGATGTACACATTATCGCCGCCAAAAATTCTGACCAGCCGTTCTACCGTCTCCCTGCCGGCCTCTTCGCCTCCATTCGTCAGTGCGGTGGCCAATGGCCCTTCGTCGCCACCCGTCAGGCAGACCAAACCGGATGCGTATCGTTCGAGATCATCCCATGTGGCTGCACCTTCGACTTTTCTCTTCTCCCTCATCTTGAACCGGGTGATGAGCTGACAAAGATTTTGATAGCCGGTTCGCGACTCGCAGAGCAGCGGCAGACGCGCCGGCTCCGCGATATGCTGATGCGGCAACCATCCAGGCGACGTCAATCGCGCTCCAAGGCTCGACACGGCAATCTCCGCTCCGATGTGAGCGCGGATTCCATTCCGCTTTCCGCTGGTATGGAAGCGAGCGGAACCGTAGACGCCGTTACGATCGAGCAGGGCTATGGCAGGCATTTCCAGTTCGACAGCCCGCTGAATCATCCCCTCAGGCTGGGACGCCCCTTCAAGGAAACTGAAGGCGCTCGCCGCATGAAGCTCAACATAGCGTTCAATCATAAAGCGCCACTATCTGCCAGCTGTTCTGTGCTGGTTCATATGTAAGGCAACAGCAGAGCAACGAGCCGTCATGAGAATGCGCTACCAGATCCCATTGCTGAAGACTCCAGAGTGTCGGGTTCCACCAATCTCCACTCATATGCCAGGGGCCATAAGCCCGCTCTACGACAAACCGTCTCTCGCGAAAGAAAAATGACTCAGGCCGCTTCTCGCGAAGCTTCACAGAGACGCACTCCGCCGGACGGCATTCCCGCATCGCCGTACGCTGCTGGCGCGATGATGGTTCTCCGGGTAACCCCGTAGGGATCGTGAACGGTTCCACATGGAATCCGTCCGGTTGATGCGTGTCCTTGAGTACGGCGCGCCCCACGCAATCCTCTCCAACGATGGCGCGGATGCGGGCAAGCGTCACATCGAGACGCGCCGGTTCAGGGAGCTGCGGAGAGAACAAGCCGAGCTGTACCTTACTTGTGCTGCCCGGCTCCGCTGTGAGTGTAAGCGACAGGATAGCGGCTTGGGGTGGATGCCCTTCGAGATCGAGATGAATGAGCTTAATCCAGAGCTGCCGGTCATTGGAGGGCAGCGCAGGCCGCACCGTGCGTGTATGAGATGTTTCACCCTCTAACGACAATGCGATCGTAACTGAAGCCAGCGCAAGGATACGTGACTTCGCACGCGCAATGAGTTGTTCCAGCATGACTCCCACGACGAAGAGCAAGGAATCAAGCAGTTCCACCGGTGTATCAAGTTCTATGCGCTCTTCAAGAATAAACTCCGGCTCCACTGGAAGGAACAGATGCGGCATCTCTCCGCGCGCTAACTGGCTCAGCCGTTTGCCCTCTTGCCCTATTCGAGCAATCAAGGCTTTCTCCGGCAAATCCGCCAACATCCCGAGAGTGTGTATCCCCCAAAGAGAGAATGTCTCCGCGTGCTCTTCCGAGAGATCGAGGACCGCGAGCGGAAGAGGGGCCATGGCTGTGCGCTCCTGGCCAAATGCGATAATGGCCGCGTCCATTCCTGATGACCGCCCCCGCGCGAGACAGATGGCAGCATGGAAGTTGCTACTTACGGCAATGGAAGCGGCGATGCCCAGCGCCTTGAGACGTTGCAACAGGTTTTTCGCTAACCGTGCTGGTGGACCGAAGAGTTTTTCCGTCCCGGCAATATCGATCACACACAGAAAAGTATTGCCGCTGCTCCGGTCTTCGATGCGCGGCGAGAATGTCCCGGCACATTCGAGGATGGCGGCCTTCGCTGTTGCTTCTTCAGCATGGGAACGTGATAGGACTGCCACTGAAGGGAAAGTGTCCACCTCCACCTGGGTCATGCCGTGAGCGACGCCGAGGACGCGCGCCTTTGCGTTGCGGGAACACGCATGCTTGAACGGCGGCTCTCCGTCCATCACGACGAACGGCTTATGACGCAGCTCAGGACGCAGGCGCAGCATGGCTTGCGCCGGAAACTCTCTTGCGTAAAGGCAGGCATACAACTCCGCAGGTTTCGTCATCGCCGGCCTGCCCATGCGGTTTGACTGCGCCAACTGGCGTCGGCCGCCCTTTGGGGTGGTTTCCGCAACGGAATAACATTGGTGGAAACGGGCTTGAATCGTTCGCGCACCACGTCGACACAATACTCAATCCCGGTAAACACGGTCCGCTCTTCGTGAGGTACATTACCGGGCTGCAAACGTAGAACTAATCCAGCGCTGCTCTTGGCGCAGGCATGTTGGGTCAGTAGAAGGATGCTTGCCTGGTTTTTCTCTGCGGCCGCGCGATAACGAAACCATGTCGCCAGCGGAATCCTGGAAGCATGCTCAGGCGCAATGCTGCCCAGATCCAGCACGATCGCACTGAAGCCGCCTGCTTGCAGCAGCAAGTCTGCCGCCCGCAATGCCTGTTCAATGCGCGGCCAGGGTTTACCGGAGACAGCCGGCTTTCTTTTATAGGCCGGTTGTTGTGGAGGGTTGGCTCTGAATCCTCCGGTTCGGGCTTGATCCTGCGTAGCGGTTCCGCGCATCGTGGCGCAGTCGCTTCCAATTTCAGAAACCCGCTCACCGCATCCGAGAGCCCTCTGACTTCATTGCGCGGGTGCGAGCCGAAGCCGCCGCCATGCAACCCCTTCTTGATCGGCGGAGGGATCAGATATTTTTCTGGGAGCGCAAAGCCGATTGTAGACGCCCGTTCTGTCTTTGTCGCCGGGACTCCGCACCGGACCCATAGCAGCCACGACAGATCGATGCCCGCCGCCGCCGCAGACTCCGGATGCAACGTATTCGAGACATCAATCCAAGCACAGACCTTTCCCGTCTGCACCATTCGGCTCAGAAAGGACAGCGCCAACGAAGTTCTTCCCGAACATTCCGGGCCAACTATCTCCGTGATTGCTCCGAGAGGCAAGCCTCCTTCCAGGAGCTCATCGATCGCGGGGATCCCGGCACTCGCCAGCGGACGAAGAATGCGGGCAGCCGGAGTAAGCGCGGAAGGAATCCGGCTGCTGAGAGCAGCTTCGATTTGTTGACGGAGCGCGAAGGTAGAAGCCATGGCGAAACTATCTTCGCCTTATGTTCTCCTATCAGCAGCCGTACCTGTCAAATCATCCTTGCATCAACATCTGTGCATTACAGATATAACGTCATGAAAACAAATGAATTATTAAACTTCTGCCGAGGAGGCAGGAGCACAGCAATCCGGTCCGCAGCATGATTTGGCGGAGGGCTTAACGGCATACACCTTGACGCTCGCCGCGCCTTGATTCACGTCGTAATCGGAGAGCAAAGCGCTCAAGTCTTCGTGCAGCGTGGTTGCCGGCGTACAGTAGGTTGCCCCGTCCATTGCCGGCGAGCAGCAACCTGACTGGTTTTCCACCTTCGTGTAGGCGTTCAGGTCCGCTCCGCTGTCTACGATCTCGACATACTCAAAGCCTGCTCTCAGCAGTTCCCTGCGATAGTCCTCGATAAGGATCGCACCGGAAATGCAACCCACATAAGCGGCGAGGCTCCTGGCAACCGCTTCGGGCAGTTCTGCTTTGAGAGCGATGTCACTGACGGCTAGCCGTCCACCTGGCTTGAGCACACGGAAGATCTCCCGGAAGACAGCAGGTTTGTCGGGAGCAAGGTTCAGAACGCAATTGCTGATGACGCAATCTACCGACGCATCGGGCAGCGGAAGATTGTCGATGGCCGCTTGATGGAACTCGACATTGCTGTAGCCGCCAGCTTGCGCGCCGGCTCGCGCCCGCTCAATCATTGCGGCCGTCATATCAATGCCGATCGCCTTGCCTGTAGGTCCAACCTTCTTGGAGGCAAGAAAGACGTCAAGCCCCCCGCCGGACCCGAGATCGACTACAACTTCGCCCGGTTTGAGGTGAGCGGTCGCGGTGGGATTGCCGCAGGAAAGACCCATATTCGCCTCTGCCGGAATTGATGTCAGCTCTTCGGCGCTGTATCCGAAGGCTTCAGCCACGGCCTTTACGCCTGCATGATCGCTCGATAAGCTGCTCCCGGCGACCGCTCCATACTTCGCTTTGACTGCATCGAGTAACTGTTCCGTTAACTGTTCCGTCATACATCCTCCAGGACGCATTCGTCAAAACAAATGTATTCTTTTATGGTTGTATTTGTCAACGCGAATATGTTGATGCGGGCGCCCCACGTCCGGATTCCGGACCTGGGATTCTACAAATCTGTACTTCACCAGAAGCGAAGAATCTCTAGTTTGCCCGGTTTCGAAGTGACAGGCCTATCTGGGCCAGTCATTCAGGTATTGGAGTAGATCTTCAGGATGGTGGCAATGCGCCAAAGCTACTTCGCGCAGAATGCGCCCGCTTCGAACCAACTCCGCCAGCGATTGTTCCATTGTCATCATGCCCTCGGCACGTCCCGTCGAGATATGGGAACGGATCTGATGATCTTGTCCAGTCCGAATCAGGTTGCGGACTGCGCCCGTGGCCATCATGATCTCTACGGCCGGATAGCGGCTTGTTTTATCGGCCGCCGGAACAAGTTGCTGAGCGATAATCGCGAGCAGCGCGAGAGAGAGTTGTTGTCGTATCTGAGCCTGGTGGCCGGATGGAAAGGTATCGAGGATGCGCGACATCGTCTGCGCTGCATCATTGGTGTGCAAAGAGGATAGGACGAGGTGTCCCGTCTCAGCCGCCGTCAGCGCCGCGGCCATGGTCTCGCTGTCTCGCATCTCTCCCACCAGAATTACATCGGGATTCTGGCGTAATACGGCACGCACAGCTTGAGCGAAGCCCGGCGTGTCATGGCCTACTTCGATCTGCTCCACAATCGAGGTACGGTTGGCATGCTGGTATTCAACCGGATCCTCGATGGTTATGATGTGATCGCAGCGCCGGGCGTTGATAAGATCGATCAGCGCAGCGAGGGTTGAAGTTTTGCCGCATCCGGTCGGACCCGTCAGCAACACCAGTCCCTGCCGCCGCTCGGCTAACTGAGCAAGCACCGGAGGCAAGGACAGCGATTCGAGCGATGGAATCTGCGCCGGTAACAGGCGAATGCTCGCCGCCAGGGTGCCGCGCTGATAGTGGAAGTTGGCTCGGAACCTTCCGATCGAGCTGCGTACCGAGCAAAAGTCCAACGATTTGCTTTTCTGTAACTCCTCAGACTGGGCAGCTGTCAGCAGCGGCAGTAACAAGCCGCGAAGGTCCTCCGATGACATCGGCCTCCCGGAGGCCGGCGTCAATTTGCCATTGACCCGCAGAGTAATTGCAGAGCCGGCTACGAGGATAATGTCGGAAGCGTTGCGTTGAAAGGCCAGCGATAGCAGTTGGTCGAGCGAGGTCCTGTCGCCGGTTTTTGTTGTGGACGTTGAGCGATTTAATTCATTGACGAGCCGCGACAGCTCGCTTTCATATTCCACTGTAGGGTTCCTCTCGCCGCAGAATCAAAGTCAATTGGACCGGCTGCTATCCCCATTTTAGGGGACAAAGGCTGGATTCCATTCGCTTCGTCGAAAATCGCTTCTGGGAGGACTGCTCTGCCAACTGTTGGTCGCGGTAGGGATACCAGTCGCCTGGTACCCCCCGCACAGATCCGTACGAGCGCTCATTAGCGCATACGGCTCTTATCGAAGATGAGTAACGGCAGTAATGCTTGCCGCACAGCCGCCCATCGATGGAACACGCTGGTCTCGCTCGGTGTCGAGGCGTGCTCGATTTGCGGTTGTTCTCCCCGATCAGCAGCCTTCCCTCCTCACTCTCCGCCCTCGGTTTCCCGTCTTTGTTCGAGTGATTCATTGGTACTACGCCACTGTCCGACTCCTCGCAGGCGTACATGCGGGCCGTACGGCCTGGGCCTTCTCCCGCCGTCCTGTGGTCGGCTGCAACCGCAGAAGCCTCCGAGGTCTCCCGGTTCTCGTGCATGAAGTGTCTAGGCGTGTCTGGGGTCTACGACTACGCAGGACTGAACAGAGACTCGCGCTTGCGCCTCTGCCCATGTTGCCTTCCGCTAGACCAACAGCGTCGGCATCCTGATTTGGTGTTTTCGAAGCTCGATACCCAGCCCACCTATTCCCCTGTTTACGCTTCGTCTTACACCTCACGGTGCACTACGCAAAACTCGGGGCCGAGTGGTTCGCTACTCCTTCCTCGTAAGAATTTTCCATTCTCTGCTTCATGCCGGTTTATCCCGGCGCACTAGTCTCCCACCCTTGCTACGCAAGGATGGGGCACCCGAAAACTGCTTGAAGTATGGATCCAAAACCCCAGGCTTCCACAACCCACTTTTCATCCCGTCCGGGGGCAACAGATCCGCTTTTAGTGCGGCAGCAGAAGCATCGGCTCAGCCGTTCCTCGATGAGCCAGCCGAACAAGATGTGGAGTGATCACAATCGCCAATTCCATGCTGTCGGCCGTATCCTGGCGGTTGGTCGCATTTTGAAATCCTGGGATATCGCTCAAGCCGGGGACGCCGGTGATTTCGAGGGAATCCTGTTTCGACATGGCGCTGACGACCAGCGCGCTGTCGCCGAGACGCAAAGAGACGATCCCTGTATATTCCCGGTTGTTGAGTACCGGTATGTTGTTGATGGTCGATCCGGCCAGCGAATCGAGCTTTAGAGCCAGATTTAATGAAACTTCATTCTCCCCTTCGAAATGCGGCTTGACCTTCAGCGTTAACCCCAAGTCCTGGTATTGAATCTGCGGAATTGTTGCCGTGGAAGACGAGCCGCCCACCAGGCTCGAATAGCTCGAAGTCATAATAGGATATCGTTCGCCACTGCGGATCGTCGCCTCCTCCTGGTCCAGAACTCGCAGTTGGAGTTGGTCCAGCAGCCGGGTATCGGAAGAATTCAGCAGCATGTTGGCGCTTATGCCGTTCAGGTCCAAGCCTGTCTCCGTCACTCCTCCGCCGAAGACCGCGAACGGACTATTGAAGACGGTGCCCGTCAATGCGCCCGAAGCAATCAAGGCTGCCAAAATCGCCGCATAGTTTCCCGCGAGCGCCGGGTCGCTGGCGATCAGTTGCTGTATCAGGCTGGAGTTATTCGTGACAATGCTATTGATCTCCGACGAGACATTGAATACAGTCGTCGAACTTGGCAAGACCACCCCCACATTCGTCTCCCTGGTCCGGTCAATTTCGTACATGCGCACATCGAGTTGCAACTCGCTCCGTCCGGAGAGTAATTCCATGCAAACATGGTTCAACACTTCCAACCGCGATTCAGGAGCGCGCACACTCAAGGTGCCCTGGCTGCTCTGTACCACTGCGTGATCCACTCCAAACAGGCTGCGCGCGATATTTCCCATGTCCTGGAGTTCGCTCTGCTGGAGCCCAGGTAAATAGATTGTCTCCGTGGCCTGCCGTTCATACCTGCTTCGGTCTTCTCGCGTATCCGGGATGGCCATGACGTGCACGGCATCGAGCGTCACTAGGAACGTGTTAGTTACAAGCTCTAAGAGCTTGGCGGCGGTGTTGAAATCGACGTCGACCGCATCGAATTGTAGTGTTTGAGACTTCGCGGAAGCATCGATCGCCGCCTCGATGCCATAGGCACTCAACACCTGCCGGATGAGGCTCGCCTCGTCTGCGCGCAGATGGAATGTACAATTTCTTCTCTTCGGAGTAAGTTTGACGGGAGCGGCGGCTTCCTTGTTTTTCCCGTGCATCACTTGTGGTCTGGCGGAAACATCGGCTGCGAGAGTACCTATGTATTCCGTCACCAGGGGACTATCGGGATCGAGATGCACTGCCTCTTGTAACGCCGCCAGCGAATCGAGCTTATTGCCCTGGGCATTCTCCTGTTCAGCCCTGCGGACAAGTTGTGCCACTAGATATTGCCGGGCGATCTCCGCAGAATCCGGATAAACTCGATTGTCCGGATCAAGCTGGTGGGCTCGCAGAAAGTAGGTCTCCGCGGCGCCCGCATCATTTCTTTCCATGGCTTTTGCGCCTGCGAGAAACACCTTTCTGGCTTTGCGTCGATGCCACCAAGAGACTTTCCCCGGCTTCGCGTCCGCCGCCGGGGCGTGATATCCCGTCGTATGATGAGCCTCGCCCGGAGTTGCAGCGACGGATGCGGGAGTCGTAGATTGGCCCCATGCATTCATTCCGAATGCTATTGCTCCACCTAAAACTAACCCAAGGCTTCGCCTCTTAGCCATATGCTCTCGATCTACGATGTGCCGGTAACGGTAAGCACGGCGGTATTGCTGGTTATGCTTCCCGACTGAGCCGTGATGTTCGTCGTCATGGTGCTGCTGACACTCTTTGCCGTGGCCAGGCCTGAACTGTCGATCGTTGCAGCCGTGGTGTTCGAGGATGTCCAGGTTACGGAGGTAGTTAGATCGACAGTGGTGGAGTCTTGCAGAATACCGACGGCCGTATACTGCTGCGTGGCTCCTGATGCAATCGACTGAGTAGCCGGAGTTATTGAAATGGACGCAAGGTTGGCGGTTGTAACGGTCACAGTGGTAGAACCGCTGACCCCGGCCAGTGTGGCGCTGATGGTTGCGGATCCGGAGGCTACGCCAGTCACCAGCCCGGTTGAGCTGACCGTCGCAATGGATATATCTGACGACGCCCAACTGGCGGAGTTCGTAATTGTTTCCGTACTGCTGTTGTCATAGGTGCCGGTCGCCGTCATCTGCTGCGTCTTCCCAACTGCGACCGATGGCGTGGACGGAGCGAGCGTCACGGTGGTTAACGTTGGCCCAATGAAAAATCCCTTGCATCCACAGATTGCGGGCGCGATCGCCATACACAGCGGCATTGCAAACCGCAAGAGAACTGCGGCGCTATTCCTCTTGAGTACACCATGTTTCATGGGGCAGTCTTCCCTCTTTGCTGCGTTTATCGCGATGTGGATGTCGGTGAGTCTTACGGGCGGCGTTCCGGAGATCCAGTTTCTGCGGGAGTGACCGGCAACTCCCGCAACTGAATCGAGCTGTTGGTTCCTGTATCTATCATTCTTAGATTGGCCGGATCAATATCCATCCCGCGGACCAAATGGGGCGTAATCAGGAACACAATCTCCTCGTGCTCTACCTCATGCTGCTGGGTGCCGAACAGGTATTTCAGCCCCGGTATCTCCCCCAATCCCGGCGTACCGCTCACGACGCGATTGTTTTGCTCCCGAACAAGTCCGCCCAGAATGTTGCTTTCTCCTCCTTTAAGGCGGATTGTCTCTTCGACGGTCTGCTGGCCGATAATAGGTTCGGTCACGCCGCTGATGGTAGTCGAGCTAACTTGAGATGAGATTTCAACCTTCACCTTGAGACTTACATCGCCGTTGTAGTGAATCGTCGGTTGCATCTCCATATTCACACCCACGTCGATGTACTGGAATTGCGTATTCACAAGAGGGCTGGATGCCGAAGTAGCTGTAGAGGAGAAGGACCCGGTGGCAATTGGGATTCGTTCTCCAATTTTCATGTCGGCTTTTTGGCCGTCTGTAGCGCGCAGCCGTGGGTTTTGCAGAATGCGGGTATCGCTGTCGGTGAGCAACATTTCGGCCTCGGCGGTCCCGACCGTCAGGGAGAAGTTTTTCGCGGTCAGGTTACCTAGATCGTTGAGCGTTAAGGTTGCGCCGGATGTCGTACTGGTAGTAGTGAGAGTTGCGCTCACGCTTTGCGGCCATTGCATGCCGATGTTTCGTACTTTGTCTCTGTCAACCTGCATCACCGCGACGTCGATCACCACCTCTGGCCGTGCCTTGTCGAAATCGTCGATGAGTTGTTCCGCCAGTAGCAGTTGATCTGGTGTGCCGCGCACGACAATCGCATTCTGGCTTGGCAGCCCGTACAACTTAGCCTCGACCAGAACATTGCGGAGGGCTGTTTGAACATCGTTCAGGTCGGTCGGCTGGGTTGCATTCGCCAGATAGAAGACCTGCACCGCTTCCTGTTCCAATTGCTGACGCTTTGCCCTGGTATCGGCGGCAACGTATATGGTGTTTCGCGTGACCGGCTTCCAGAATGTGCCGGAGACGGTTGCGATAATGCGAAGCGCATCGGGCAAAGTCGTGTTGCTCAAATCTACGGAGATCCGTTTCGACGTGTACTCCGGATCGAAGAGCACATTGATGCCGGCGGCCTTGCCCACGGTTTCATAGATAATCTTGCTATCTTCCACCATGTGCAGAGTTACAGGCTCATCGGAGATTGGCTTCAGCTCGACCGGGCCGGCCAATGACGCAAGCTCCTCGCGGTCGCTCGGCAGTTGCGGTATGTCGGTCTTTGCCGGGGCCGGAGTGATCTGTTCCCTCAGGCTTTCGATGGCTTGGCCGGCCGTCATATTGGAAGGATCGATGGCAGTGGCGCGCAGGAATTCCACCAGCGCTCCTGTTATCTTGCCGTTCTGCTTCAGATTGTCGCCGCGCTTGACATGCTGCTCGGAGGCAAGCAGCCGGGTCCTTTCACAGGAGGCTTTATAGCGAAGGTCCCTTGGATCTCCGAGCATGGCCTTTCGATAGGCGTCGAAGGCTGCATCGTAATCCTGACGAGCCTCAGCAGCTTGTCCCTGCTTATAGAACGATCGGGCGGAGTCACTGGCGCATATTCGGCCTCCTCCTCCAGCAAGCACCAGAAAGCCAATTACTAGAGTTGACCGCGCTCGCCTCGAAATCTTCACAGATATACACCCCTAAGGGGTATTGTTCTAAGGAAGAGAAAACTTCCGGATTCCGCAAATTATTTTTTCTAATCAAGAAAATTGGATTGACCGCGAACAGTGGCGCCGGCGACACCTCTGCATAACTCCGCCGATTCGCTCTGGAAGGGGTTCGGCGGCATGCGATAGGACCGCATCATCCCAGAGAATCAGCCTGGAGCGTGATCAGATAGAAGGCATAATGCTACTTACTTATTGTCAATGACGTTGGCCGCCCCGCTTCCGCTCGGAAATAAGAGCGCAATTGCCACTTTGAAAGGAAGGGTAAATAACTTCTGGCTGGAAAGAATGGAAAGCTATCACTCGTTACTCCGGCCTGGGCAGTTTACGCCAGTATATGATCGCGCTTACTGCGCATCCGCCTTTACAAACCTGGGAGTAATCTTATCGATCTTATAGTCTGCCGGGACCTGGAACAATGCTTCATCGGGCTGACCCTGCTCAATATTCTTAAGGGAATAGGTTGTTTGACCAAAACGGGGGTCATTCTGCGTGCTCCGAACAACAAGTTTCAATTCCGGCGAGTACCAGGTTTCGCGAGTAATAATGAGATCCTTATCATTCCCGATTGTGCCTGCGGGAATCGTGCTCGTGCTGCGCGTTCCGGTGACCTCAATGCCCTCGACTGTCTTCGAGCCAAGAGATTCTGTTTTGGGTTGGATGCCCTTGCCCGGTTGAGGCGAGACCGCAGCAAACCTTTGCACCGCAACGCCCCCCGGATCCGGACCGGAGACAGTAAATCCACTCTGCGAACCGCCGATCGGAGCTGGGACGGCGGCGGATACACTCAATCCTTCTTCCGTACTTACAACCGCTCCAGGCGGCATTCCAAGCGGAAATGGCGGCATTGGTAGCACATGAGCGACCTTGCTATCCGACGTATAGTCGATGTGCTCCTTGGCGACCGGATCGAAGATGGTCGTCAGTGTCTGGCTGTTTCCTTGAGAATCATCCGTAGATCTCCAGGGGCCCATGGTTCTCAGTTTCTGGATGCGCACGGTTCTACCATCACTATCGCGCGCTACGGTCGCGGTTGTGGTCTGGACAATATGCGAGCCGTCGGCAAGAGTCTGCTTCATCTCCGTGACCGCCTGCGCTTGGTAGGGTTCGTTCTTAACTGCTGCGGCTGCATCTTTTAAGCCGAACATTGCCCCGGCCGCCGAAACGATGGCGACCTGCCCAGGTCCAACTGGCGGAATGCCCTCGATATCGAGGCTGGGCGCATTGTCTCCGGGCCGGGGGAGAGGGACGGCGCAGGGGCCGTCGCTTTGAGAACAATCGTCCTGCCTGACGGTAACCTGCACCTGCGCTTTGCTGTTGTTGGGAAGACATAGTATCAGACCGGGTAGAACCACCAGCAGATAGCGGAATGTCGTTTGGCGAAGCGAGCTGTTCATTTCTTCTCCGTAATTACCTCAAGCGGCAGCGGCACGCTGATCGCTCGTGGCAGACCATCATCCCCTAACGTCAACTCGGCAACTACTCGGCGATCGTGCAGCGTCGTATTCATTGGAAAGCCCAACGAAGCTAATTCGGCTTCAGACATCGATACTCGAATAGTCGCGTCCGTTCCGGTATCGATCGCGCTATCGGAATATGGAAGGCGGACGATCATTCTCCGCTGGGTGCTGCTTTGCGCCCATTTAGAGGGCGCATGGCGAGTTCTGGAAAATTTGGCTGCCGGCGCGGGAGCTTTCGATAGAGCGCGAATTTCATCGTGAAGCGGAGCTTTAGGAGAAGCGCCTCGCGATTCAACCGCCGGCCGGTGAAAACGGAGCTCGAGCGTGGCGGCAATACCGAGGGCGGCAAGCAGCGCGACAAGAAGGGCCGGCTTGAGCCAGAGCAGAACTCCCGGCCGCGCATTGTCAACTTGCTTTCCAGATACGACTCGATCTCTCAATCGCTCCGAAGAGAGCTGCTCCAGACGTTCTCTGAGGGCCGGAGGCGGATCGTGCTGCGGCAGGCCTCGGAGCAGTCCCAGCAGGTATTCCACGCGAGATGCAGCAGCGGTCTCTGTGCGCTTTGCCCGTTCTTCCATCGTCTTTGCCTCCTTTCCGCGGTCAGGTCGCAGAGGTTTTCATTTCATCCGGCGCGGATCCCCGCAGCTTGGCCGCCAACAAGGCCTTGCCACGGTTCATGCGTGACGCAACCGTGCCTACAGAGCATTGCAGAATTGCCGCTACATCCTGATAGCTCCTTTCCTGCAGGCTGCATAATACTATTGTCTCCCGATACTGATGTGGCAGCTCCAGAATCGCGCTATAAAGCGCCTTCAATTCGGACTGAACCTCCAGCATGGTTTCGGCATCCTGCATTTGGTTCTCCCGGCAAAACTTATCCACGAACCGGTTCCATTCGGGAGTTTCAAGAACACTCTCCAGAGGAATGAGCCGATGGCTCCTGCGGCGCTCATCCCTGACGAGGTTCCTGGCAATTCCCAGCAGATATCCCTCCAAGGTCCCCTTATCCGGGTCAAATTGCTGGATGCTTCCGGAACACATAGCATCGAGAATCGCTACAAATACGTCCTGTGTAAGTTCCTCGGCGATGGCGGCTGACCCTGTCATGTGCATCAGGAAGCGATAGACAGAACGCCTGTGACAGTCATAAAGATCCAAAAAGGCATGCTCGTCCCGCTGCTTCAGACGCGCAGCGAGTTGAGCATCCGAATCAGCGATGTTTCTCGAGCTTTTCTTCCTATTGCCAGTTCGTGACCACAGCAATGAGTATTCCCTGCCTTGTATTGCATCTCCGACGTAAAAAGCTTCCTCTCCGCTCAAAGTTTTTGGCATAGAGGGCGATGTGGTCGGCATTTACACCCGCAATTGAACAAGGCATACCGTGATAGCAGTAACCTCAGCGCGGTGGCTCGGGCATCTGAATTTCCTCGATTTTGTAGTTCGGTGGCGCCTGAAAGAGCGCCGCGTCCGGTTCGCTGCGTTGAATATTCGTAAGCGAATAGGTTGTTTGACCGAATCGCGGATCATTTTGGATGGTCGAAAGATCCAGGTGTAGTTCCGCGGAATACCACGCCTCGCGGGTAATGGTTAGCTCCTTGTCATTGCCAATAGCGCCCACAGGAATCGTGCTGGTGCTGCGGGTTCCTGTAACCTGAATCCCGCCGATTGTTTTCGTGCCCAGAGACTCCGTCGTGTTACTCGGCCCGTCGCTTGCTTGAGATGAGACGGTGCGGTGCTCCAAGAAGAACCCGCCGCCGGCCTGTCCCCCCACGGAGGTGGAAAAACCAGAGCCCATGGCCAGGGCGGCTCCCGATGGCAACGTGGCTGGCAATGTCATGACATGAGCAATCTTTTTCTCCGAATCATAGTCAATGTGCGTACCCGCGACAGGATCGAGGATCATGGTGACGGTTGTACCGTTACTGAAAGTCTGCGTACGGACGGTTCTCCCGTCGCTATCGCGAGCGATCATGGCCGTAATGGTCTGGTCGGTATGTGAACCATCCGCGAGCGTCCGTTTGATTTCGGTGGTCGCCTGGGCTTGGTATGGCTGGTTCTTCACAACCTCGAGCTTCCCCTGAACTCCAACGATGGCTATGCCAGGACATGCTGTGCCGTCTCCCGAACAACCTAGCTGGAGCGCTTTTATCTGAGCCTGAGCCAGGTCCACGTTATCGCTGAGGACACAAGCAACCCAACATAGCGATACAGCAGCCACACAGCGCAATACGACAAACTGAAACGGCCGCTTCATCTCTTCTCCTTTATGACACCTGCCTGGTATTGCATCTCGAAGGCAAAAACTTCCCGTCCGCTTGACAAACGAAGAAAATCCCTCCAATATGACGTTATGAGACATGTCGCATATAAACATGTTATGCAAGGACATGACGAGCTTGAGGCCAAGCAGTTGACCGAACCTGTCCTTCTTATTCTGCTGAGTCTTGCAGGCAAGCCACAGCACGGTTACGCCCTTATGAAGGACATTGAGAAGCTGAGCGAAGGCCGCGTCCGCCTAACCACCGGTACTCTCTATGGCGCCCTTCGCAGGCTGCTGGAGGACGTCTGGATCGAGAGATTCGAACAGGAAGACACTTCGCGAGACAAACAGGCGTATCGCCTGACGGCGCTGGGGCAGGCCCATCTCGCAAATGAATTGCAGAGAATGAGACAGCTAACGGAAATTGCAACCGCTAGACTGAAAACCGCCAAGGAGGTCTGATGTGTTTCTTACCGCAACGTATTCTAAGCTGCTTCAGTTCTATCCGGCAGAACACAAAGCCATCTTCTCTCAAGAAATGGCCACCACGTTTGAGCACGCAGCTCACGAGCACTGGAAGCGCAGCTGGTTCGCGTTCGCCCGCTTCCTCTTTCTTGAGACTGCCGCAGTAGTTTTAGGCGTTGCAGCTGAATGGGTAAAGAAGAAGAGGGCTCGTGATTATATGAGCGACAGGGTGGTTCGCGCACTCGCCGGCGCGGAATCCGAACCGGCCGGTACGCTAGCCGCCGAAATTCGCGAAGCCCGGAGATACATAGAGCTGAATTTGAGCCGAATGGAACGTGCCATCGCCACGCACGACTTCGTCAATGCCCGCTTATTCTCTGACGAGGATGGCAGAGCGCGTCAGACATTACGGCTCTTGCTTGAGAAGCATGAAGCCGCATAGCTTTGAAAAGATGCCAATCTGTTGGCTCCGGGCACGCGAACCGCGAGCACAGTACGTCCATCCCCACTTGTCAAAGTAGGTGTAATTGCCAACCAAGCCTTCCTCGCCCGATTTTTATCCCAATGAGTGGAAGCCCACGCATTTATGCGGGGGTAGGAGCGCTTCAGCGCTCCGGGAAGTTCGACTCTGATCATGACGCGCTTGAGCGCTGGCATCGGTAAATCCAGGGCTAATGCCCATCTTAAGATCAACGGCTTTCCGCTGGACTGAAGTCCAGCCTCCCCCTGCTAAAGCAGGGGGCTTCCACCAAAACCCTCCTACAGAGTTTTTCGGCAGCCGGTAAAGCCGAAATGATTCTACCTACCGGGCCATTCGGCGATCAGGTATTTCATTTATTGTGTGTATCGGAGCAAGTCGCCAAATGAACAAGCTCTCCATGCTACGCCATTATGGATTGGCCGCCATCGCCTGCGGAATCGCCCTGATTGTCGCGCGTCCTCTAAAAGCCGAGTCATCGTGTTTCATGCTTGCCGTTATAGTCAGCAGCCTCTTTGGAGGCAGGGGGCCTGGGCTTCTGGCGGTTGGACTCTCCGCGATAGCTTTTGACGTTTTCTTTCTTCCCTCTCCTCTGTCGTTATTGAGCGACCCGTCGTCCTGTTTGCGATTCGGAGTGTTTGTCGTAGCGGCTCTTACTGCGGCCCAATTGATCGATAAGAAGAGGCGTATCGAAGAAGCTTTGAGTAGTACTCAAGCACAGCTCTCGCAAGCAACCCGGTTTGCGACTGTGGCCGAGCTGGCCGCGTCCATTGCCCATGAAATCAGTCAACCCCTGAGTGCAATCGTTGCCAATGGCCATGCATGCGTGCAATGGCTCTCCGCCCAGCCACCGAATCCGGCCAACGCAAGAGCGGCTGCGGAGAGAATCATCCACAATGGCAAAGATGCGGGTGAGGTAGTGCGCCGCATACGCGCACTGTTTAGAAAGACACCTCTGGAAAAGGTGAATCTGAATATCAATGAAATCATCGATGAAGTGCTTCGCCTGATCCGCAAGGATGCTCTTCAGAAGCGAATCGTTCTCGAGGCCGATTTGGAAAGGAACCTTCCCCTTACCCTGGGAGATAGCGTGCAACTGCAACAGGTGATCTTCAATTTACTCCTCAATGGAATTGAGGCCATGGAAACGGTAACCGATCGTCCCAAGAAACTTCTGATTCGCACAAAATTGCAGAATTCCGACGCCATCCTTGTAGAAGTTCGAGATTACGGCACCGGCTTGGCCGATTCGAAGAAAGTCTTCGAGGCTTTTTATACTACCAAGGACAATGGGATGGGGATGGGTTTGTCGATCTGCCGTTCGATCGTGGAAGCGCACGGAGGCCGTCTCGGAAGCACGCCATCGCAAGGTCCGGGAACAACCTTCTTCTTCACCCTGCCGTTTGGACCGAACGTGCTCACATGAAAGATGACAACCCTATCATTTACGTGCTGGATGATGATTCCCGGGTGCGCGAGGCGCTCTCCGGTCTTCTCTTATCGTTGGGGCGTCGTGTCGAGGTCTTTGCCTCCGCCGCAGAATACCTGGTATTCAAAAAGCCGGATTCTCCGTCATGCCTGGTATTGGATCTGGAACTTCCAGGTATGAACGGGCTCCAATTGCAGCGGGAAATCGCCGGATCCGATGCGCCGCCAATCATCTTTCTCACCGGACATGGAGACGTACCGTCATCGGTGCGTGCGATGAAGGCTGGAGCGGTGGAGTTTTTGCTGAAGCCCTTTGATAATCAGGAACTGCTAAAAGCGATTGACGCCGCAATCGCCCAGGATCGCGAGAAACGAACCAAGCAAGCGGAGCTCGCCGAGTTGCGAAGGCGCTATGCGCTTCTGACGCCTCGCGAACGAGAGGTGTTGCCGCTCGTCGTGGCCGGGCTGCTGAATAAGCAAACCGCAGCCGAGCTTGGCACCAGTGAGATCACTATTCAAGTCCATCGGGGACAAATCATGCGCAAGATGGCTGCCTCTTCGCTGGCGGAATTGGTAAAAATAGCGGGAAAACTCGGGATTTCCTAGCAACAACAGGGACTCTTATATAAAGACATAATAGGAAGCAATAGGAAGACATAATAGCGAGCCGGCAAGGTTCCCGCTACGATCGGAATATGCAAAAGCCCATCGTAGCTGTCGTCGACGATGACTCCAGGGTTCGTGAATCTCTCCAGAGCCTGATCGAATCCACCGGCGTTACAGCGCGGGTATTTTCTGTCGCGGAAGAGTTTCTGCAAGAAGTTCATCTGGCAGGAACGAGTTGTTTGATTACAGACGTCCGCATGCCGGGAATCGACGGCCTTGATCTGCAGCGCCGCGTCCGGCTGACACGTCCCGAACTGCCTATTATCTTCATTACCGCCCATCACGAAGATAATGTCGAACAGCGCGCCTTGGCGGAAGGCGCCGCCTTTTTCATTCGTAAACCGTTTGACGTCGAGGAATTGCTTTGCGCGATCAAGATCGCTCTGAGCAAATCTTCGAACTGCCCGAAGAAAACTCTGTAAAGCAAAGAGGTGAATTGTGGCTATTGCTGATTTGATTGGCGCAAGCGCAAGATTCCAGGCTGTACTTGACGATGTCCGGATCGTCGCCCGGGCGGACTGCTCTGTCCTGGTGCACGGCGAAACCGGCACCGGCAAGGAGGTGATCGCTCATGCGATTCATGACTTCAGCTCGCGGCAGACAGGGCCCTTCGTGGGGCTCAACTGCGCTGCGATTCCTGCTCCTCTGCTTGAAAGTGAACTCTTCGGCCACGAAAAAGGTGCTTTCACCGGCGCCATCGCGCAGACCATCGGCCGTTTTCAAGCCGCGCACGGAGGAACCCTGTTTCTGGACGAAATCGGCGACCTTCCTTTGGAGCTTCAGCCGAAACTCTTGCGAGTGCTCCAGGAGCAGCAATATGAGCGCCTGGGGAGCACTCGCACGCTGCGCGCCGACGTCCGGGTCATCGCGGCTACAAATCGAGATCTCCAGCGCATGGTGGAGGAAAAAACCTTCCGCGCAGATCTCTACTATCGACTGAGTGTTTTTCCTATCAATCTTCCGCCGCTGCGCGAACGGAAGGACGATATTCCGCCGCTGGTGGAATACTTTGTCCGAAGATTTTCACAACAGATGGGCAAATCGATCGACCAGGTCCCCGACGGTGTAATGGAAATCCTAACAAGCCACCATTGGCCTGGCAACATACGGGAGTTGCAGAATTTCATTGAGCGCTCTGTAATTATCACGCAAGGCCGGATCCTGTCTCCGCGAATTACCGAGCTCAAGCTTCTGATGCAGGCGGCTGCGCCGGCTCCTTCCCAGACGTTGTCCCATGCTGAGCGAGTACATATCCTGGGAATTTTAAAAGAAACAAATTGGATAGTCGGCGGCCGCGACGGCGCGGCGGCTCGCCTCGGTCTTCCCCGAACTACTCTCATCTCCCGGATGCAAAAGCTGGGAATCTCCGGCAAGCCAAGCGGCCTTCCACTGGCTCGGAGTCGAAATACGCCGCAACTGTTGGCTAGCTGAGACGACGCGGAGAAATAGCCTCCCTGTGACTGCAAAGGCTTCTTGCGTCAGATGTGGGATTCAACAAATCTCGATGGACGGTGTCCTGATCACGCCTCGGAGCAAAAGACGAGGCCAGCTTCCCACCCAGCGAGCTTCGCTTGCCGGGGACCCGATTTCGTGAGCCTTGGCACGCGCCTCTATACAGAAACGAAGAGTCTCTAATGTGGAGAGGTCTGAGTGAAAATTGGGTTGGCGGGGAAAGAGCCTCAAGTCCCGCTATCGCCGGCAATGCATCCGGTAACACGAAATGCGGTGGGCGGTTTACTTTGATTTTCGCTTATCACGGATGGGTTCTGCGCTATAAGGCGAGTTGGTTGTCTTAGGCGTATATCCCGAGAGTTCCCGCATGTCAGCCAATATTCAATTTGCGCCGCAATCGTGGCCGGATACAGCAAGGAAGAAGCAATGGAGATGACTTTGCTTTTTAGCGGAAGGCTATTCACCGCTCTGTTTTTAGGTGCGGTCGTCGGACTCGAACGTCAATGGCGTCACGCATGGCAGGGATGAGAACCAATGCCCTTGTCGCGGCGGGCGCCCTCGGCCTTCGTCATGGCAGGTCTGCTGCTCAAAAGCGATCCAGGCGCAAGTAGCAGAATGGCCTCCTACGTGGTCTCCGGCGTCGGTTTTCTTGGCGCCGGGGTCATCTTCAAAGACAGTACCAATATACGCGGCTTGAATACGGCAGCTACGCTCTGGTGTTCCGCAGCAATTGGCGTCCTGGCGGCCCTCGGCGCCCCCCAATTTTCAATTCTCATCGCTGTGGCAGTCATCTTCACCAATACCGTTCTGTGTCCACTTGCGTACCGGCTACATCCGGTTTTGCCCGAAGCAACTTCAATTGAAACACAGTATGAGATCAACCTGGTTTGCCGAAATTCCGACGAAGTACACTTGCGAGCATTGGTGCTTTCAACCATCTCACAATTTCAGGTGATGCTACAGGCTATCCACAGCGAGGATGTTGAGAGCACAGACAGAATGCGGATACGTGCGGCACTCAGCATGGACGGCCGTCACAATGAAGTGCTGGAGCAGGTCGTTAAGCGGCTTTCTCTCGAGTCAAGTGTATCGGCTGTAAGCTGGTCTATCGTTCCAACCGTAATGGAATAGAACGCGGCGTCCGAAAATCTTTTGAGTCTCCTTTTAGCGAATCGCGGGTGCCCCATATCTGACGCGTTCTTTGCGTCAGATGTGGGATTCCGCAAATCTCGATGGACGGTCTCCCGATCAATGGTTGGCGAGGCAGTCGGCCTGAGAGACTTCAATGAGTTCAACGTTTTTTCAATCGATATTTTGTACCAGAGGCGCGCATTGAATGCGACAATCACGACAACATGGCAATGAGTTTCTTCCAAATTCGCTCGTTTTCCGGAGAAATGAACGTCGCTACTCGCACGATTAGATTGATTCGCATATGCGGCCGGCCGAAGCTCCGCGAAGCGGTTCGTCGCGCGATTCTGGCCCTGGCGGCCGTGGCCAACCTGTTCCATGGCGCATATATCCGTGCACAAGCAACAGCTACGATCACGAACTTGACCGTCGTAAGGAAGCCTGGTCAGGTCGATGGCCCTGCGATGGCCACTGTGAAGGGAACCGCCACCGTAAAGGGAAAACCCGCCGTCACGGAGAAGACGGGCCGGATCGCAAACCATGCCCTCCAAGCATGGATCATTATGGACGGGCAAGGCGCGTTGCTCCTGATGTCCCCCCATAAGAAGGGTGAGCCTTATCGGCTTCGCTTCTACGAACTCGATGCTGGCAAAGGGCGTTTTCTTGGACAGGTACCCTTTGCGGAAGCAACGATGGCGGAGTCGAGGGACGCGAAAGCTCCCTGGGCGTTTGCCCTCACTGGCACTGACCCGGCGACCGGTCGGCCGGTAATTTTCGCGGGAGACACCGACGCCATTCTCGCTCGGATTGACGATGGCTCCGAACCGCATTTCTCCGGGAAGTCGCTCTCGTTTCGGTCGGCCGGTGGCAGAAGAACGCTCGAAATCAGCCGGCTGCTGGGGCAAGAGGCCACCGGGCATATTTATACCTCTTCCGGCGATCACTCACAGACGGTATACGTGCAATTCCTTTCCCACGGAGACTCGATCACGACCACCGCTTCAGGCGAGGTAGAACACGGCCATTGGATTACGGATGGCTCTGAATTTCGCGTCACCTCAACCGCAGGCGCCGTAACCCTGTGGCATCTTGCCAATCTTGAACCTGTCACCGGAGTTCCCGCTGCAAGCCAGTTGACCGTCCGGCTCCTGGAACCGCTGTCCTCCAGAACCGCGAAGGAAGGGACTGAGGTTAAGGCCGTCTTGATTTCGCCCGGCGAGTTCGAAGGCGCTTTGTTGCTTCCACAAGGCAGCGAGTTCGACGGAAAGGTTACGGCTGGCCACGGCGTGGGTTGGGGCATCAGGCATGAGACCGCCGCGCTCACCATCCACTTCCACCAAGTCAAGCTGGCCGACGGACGCATCCTGCCCGTCGATGCGCGCATCTACAAGGTCGAGAACTCGCGCGAAAATGTAACGAGCAAGGGAAAGATTCAGGGCATCCGGTCCACGGGAACTATCGGACACACGGCAGAGAACCAGATCGCTTCGATCGCCCAGATCGATCCCATCGCCTACCTCTTCACAGGTTCCGCAGGTCCCGCTGTGCTCGGATTCGCCGAGCCGGAAATCCTTTATAACGCGGGAACGAGAGCTCGATATTGAATTCAACAAACCGGTCATCACTGCGGAACAATATAAGCCGCGGGTTCCGCCCATGGAGCTTAGCAGAGAAGAGGCCGTCCAATTCAATGCCATGATCAAAGCTCTTCCGTTCCGTACCCGGACGGCGGATACTCACAAGCCCTCGGATATAACGAATCTTGTTTTTATCGGCAAACCGGATGCGCTTCGCCGGGCCTTCGATGCCGCCGGCTGGACCACTGCCGACCAACTTACCTCGGCCGCCACCTTTCAGACCGTGAAGACGCTTACCGGCAACCAGACCTATACGCAAGCGCCCATGTCGGTGCTGCTGTTAGGTGATGACAAGCCCATCTTCACGATGCAGAAGACCACCAACACCTTCTCCTCTCGCCATCACCTTCGCGTCTTCCAGACCGGTGAGACCTTCGAGGGAGAGCCAGTGCTTACCGCCTCCTCCACGCAGGATATTGGGATCGCCTTCTCCTATAAGCAGAAGACCTTCATTCACGTCATCGATCAATACCTCGACAATGAACGGTCGAAGGTGACCAGTGATCTGGAGTTTACCAATTGCGTCGATAGCATCTATCTCGTTCCTCGCCCCTGGGTTCCGCAAGATGCCTATAACTCGACTGGTGACCGTTTGCGCACCGACGGCGACGCGGCTGTTTTAAAGATCAATGATTGCCGTAACCCGAATGCGACGCCGACGACCGCAGCGCCGCGCGCGCCGTTGTTAGAACGAAGTGAACGCAACACTGCGCTCACCATCAAGGACACGCTGTATCGCGGAAACCTGATCTACACCGGGATCTCCGCCGGCATCAAGATACATAACTACCTCGCCACCCAGGGAGAGCTCGGCGAAAACACCGGCAACTGGCGAAAGAGCGACGCCTCGGGAACCCAATACAGACTGGCTGGCACGGCGCCCAGTCTTCTCCGGCGCGGGGGATCGTGGAGCAAGCTAGAAGGCCAGCCGGCGAACGAGATCGACGCAACGTCGCGCGAACTTATCGCCGCTCACAAGTGGGATCCGCCGCATTTCGAAATTGCCTTCTCGGGTGGTTATTCTCGCTATCGAAATGACATTCAAGAGATTGCTCTACTCGAACTGGACTCCTCCGCGAACGAACCCTCCTATTATCTCGGGCTGGGCGACGCAGTGGGAGACGGCTGGGCAGCCAGAGTCTCACTGACCCTTAATAGCTGGAACTGGATCTCCAATGAATTCTCTTACGCCCAGCAGCAAACCAAGTACTATCTGTTCGCGGAAGAATTTCCGCAGGATCCGCAGGAGGAGCCATTAGTGTTGGACGCCGAGGTCACCGGCCTGACAACGCGGCGATTCGCCTACAACACATTGTTTAACGCCCGCCCTCGGAAGTCGCGATGGCGTCCCTATGTCTTTGGTGGCCCAACGGTCCAGTTGGTCTCGGTTGTAGGGACTCCACTCAAGAAACCGGCCGGCTATTTCAAGCTCGGTCTTTCCAATATCGGGTTGATCAAAGCTGCGTTCGACTTTGGCAATACACCGCCCCTGGATGGTGGCGGCATCTTCCAATTCGGCCTGCAATACGGCGCGGGAATCAAATATCGCGTCAAGCCGCACCTCATGCTGCGCGCGGACTACGGCGAAACCTGGACTGCAAACCCGGAGATCATCCGCAAGAGCTACCACGATTATACGGGTCCTGAAGCCGGCCTTGATGATACCTATACAACCACCGTCTTGGACTACGAGCATGGCGGTGCTGTCTTACTGCAACGCGCTACCATAGGAATGGCGTTTACTTTCTGATGTTGCCGAGGACAGTAGAGAGGCTGTTGAAGGAGAGGCAAAAGTCGATCGGCTCCAAGCCGCCATCGCCATCAACCATACAAGAAGCGTTATCGTCTAATCACCTCGTACCGATCACTCCATGCGGAAGACGTTCAAACCGGCCATAGCATAGAGCCAATGTTGGCAGTACCAGTAGATCGAGCGGTGTCGATGTAATCAGTCCTCCAAGGATAACGATGGCTAGTGGGCCTTCAATCTCCTGTCCGGCAGTTCTGCTGCCGATTGCTAGTGGCAACAATCCAAGTGCTGTGACCAGTGCCGTCATCAGGATCGGAGCCAGGCGTGCCGGCGCGCAACGACTACTGCTCTTTGAGGCGCTCAATTAGCTTAAGAGGATGAATTGGCTTCGCAATCAGTTCAAATTCGTAGCCCTTCCGTTGACCTTCCTCCAATATCTCGGAAATACCTGTCTGCCCGGAAAGAAGCACAATCGTGACCATCGGATAGTTCTTCCGGATTGCGATTGCAAGCTCCACCCCGTTCATTTGCGGCATTAGGACATCGGAAATAAGCCAGTCCGGATGGAAGTGGGATGCCACTTCCAGGGCTTCCCTACCGCCATAAGCGGCAACAGCATCAAAACCTGCATTTCCCAGAATCTCCGCGAGAGTGTCAGCAATGAGCGTGTGGTCGTCTACAACCAGGATTCTTGGCTGCCTCCTCTGTTCCTCGTCTGGGTCATTCGTATTCAATGCGGACTCTATGCCGTTTCTGAAGAATTCATCGGCAGCGTACATCGAACCTGATCCCGCATGAGACAACTTCGCATCCTCAGACATGCTTATTGCCCTCTTCTTCGAAAGAGCCTGCCGAACGTACAAAAGGAATAAAAACCGTGATCGTCGTCCCTGAATTCTTTGGAACCGCGCTGCTCGCAATTGCGATCTGTCCGCCGTGTCGTTCGATGAGCTGCTTAACGACCCACAAACCAATCCCAGTGCCGACGCTGCCCTTGGTCGTGAAAAATGGCTCGAAGACCCTTGGCAGATTTTCCTGCTCGATCCCTCTTCCATTATCCCTAACTACAATTTGGATTCCGTCTTTGGCGGCGCTGAAAAGTTTTCGCGTTGAGATGCTTAGCACTCCATCTTGCCGCATCGCATCGATCGAATTCGCGATGATATTGGAGAATACTTGAAGCATCTCTCCTTTGCTTACTGATATCTTCTGCAGGTCATTGAATCGGGTGTGGACGGCAATTCCATTTGCCAGAATTTTGGAGTTATATACCACCAGGACATTCTCGAGAAGATCATGAATGTAAACTTTGGTGGGGGAGCCGGTATCTTTGTAATAGCCCATGGTCTGCCGGGCGATCTGTGAGACACGTTCCAGCTCCGCCTCTGCAGTCATCAGCAGCCGGTAGGCCTTGCCCTCCGGTGCGCTATTCTGTCGAGCAAGGAAAACCAAGTTGACCAGGGATTCAAGCGGATTATTGATTTCGTGAGCGATTGCAGCTGCCATCCGTCCAGTGGCCGCCAGCTTCTCCGACTGAAGCAGTAAACGCTCAACTCGCTTTCTGTCGGAGATATCCCGGGCGATTTTGGAGGCGCCAATCACCACGCCGGATTCGTTCTTGATCGGCGAAATTGTGACGGAAACTTCAATAGCCTCGCCGTCTTTCTTCCTCCTGGTGGTCTCGTAGTGATCGATACGCTCTCCCGCTCTCAGCTTTCGCAGAATCTGGTCCTCCTCGGAATGGAGTTCCTCTGGGATCAACCGAAGGATCGATTGGCCGATCATCTCCTCCGCCGAATAGCCAAACATTTTTTGCGCGCCTCCGTTCCAGCTTGTGACAATGCCATTCAGGTCTTTACCGACGATGCCATCGTCGGCCGAATCGACAAGCGCCGCCAGGCGAAAACGGCTCTCGTCAACCCTCTTCCGCTCGCATATATCACGAGCGATCTTCGATGCGGCGATGATTTTCCCGGTCGCATCTCTGATAGGCGAGATGGTGACGGAGATTGGAAACCTTTCTCCATTTTTCCTCATCCGGACCGTCTCGTAGTGCTCGATCCGTTCTCCACGTCTAAGCTTCGCGAGAATATCTTCTTCTTCAAAACGCAGTTCTGGCGGGATGAGAGTAAGAATCGATCGCCCTATGATCTCTTCAGCTTGATAGCCAAAGACCCGAGTGGCGGCTCTGTTCCAGCTGATTATCGTTCCGTCCAACGTCTTGCTAATGATCGCATCATCTGAGGAGTCGACGAGCGCCGCAAGGTGAAGAAGCGGATCGAGCATCCAGCGTTCGGAAATTTCAGATATCTGGTTGGACAGACGGTTAGGCTCAGAAGGCACGTGGATTGGCTCCGCAAAGTGGCATCGCAATCAAGGTTCGTCGAAAAGGGGAAAACGGCACGGTTCCTAGCAAAATCCTTTTGACTTCGAGCCAAAAAAGATGCATATGAAATTCCAACAGAGAACTAAATATGAGATGCGAAAACCATGCAGCGGGTTTTCTGCGGTGATCGCGAACGCCATGAATCAGAAGGACATAAGTCTCTACTTGGCGCAACCGGGGTACGTTTTTGGTGCGGTTCGATCCCACCACCGCACTCGTCCAATACCCACGGGCCCTAGCCTGAACACCCGGATCGATCCCGGTGGGCACCTCATCCCCACCCAATCCCCGGTTCCCGCAGAGCGGAAGGACTTTTTCCCTTCCCACTCAGCGGGCTGGGAAGTACACCAGTTCGTATATCGCTCTCGCGATCAGCAAACCAGCAACCAAGAGCCAGCAAGACAAAGAGCGCATATGCGAGCAGGAAAACTGTAGCGGAGCTGCGAGACCTATCACCAAAGCCAATGCGGCAAGCATTGCGATCAGGGGAAGATGCAATTGATATGCATTCTGCAGCGCGAGCGGATGTAGGAACGCCGCCGCACCTAGTGTCATCGTCATGTTATACGCGAAGGAACCTACGACTCCGGCTACTACCGCCTCGGGCGACCCGCATCGAGACGCCGACCACGCCAGTACAACGAGTTCAAAGCCGGTTGCGAAACCAACCATCGTAAGTCCTAGCTTGGTCTGGGTAGACTGAGCGTGGCTTATTCGGCGTACAGCCTCAACAAGTAGGGATGCACCAGCCGCCATCGCAAGCACCCCCGAGAAAACAAGTACCAGGTCACCGCCCAACCGTTTTGAAGTCTTCCCCAGCGCATTTTGGACCTCTCGAAGCTCTCCTACTTCGCCCAGAGCCGGCGGGTTCCGCTCCATGATCCAGATCAGACCCACGTATGCGATATAAAGCAGAATAAGGACGGCCCCTTCCGGCCTGCTTACCTCTCCATCCCAAGCAAACCAAGCGCCAACGGCTCCGAGCGGTAACCCAAGCATCGCGTAGCGGAGAGCGCTTCCCGTAAATGGCAGCGGGGCGACCAATGCGCCAACTCCAAGTGCTACCAGGCAAACTGTGACGTTGGCTCCGATGACATCCCCCAGTGCAATGCCGGGGGAACCGCGAAGCGAAGCGGTGACAGCTGTTACAAGTTCTTCGGGCTCCGCGCCAGCCAGCAGCAGAGCAAGCGCACAACTGCTGACGCCGAGCGCAACAGCTGCTTTTCCGAGATGTTCGGCGAAGATTTCGGCTCCCCACACGATAGCGCCGACACCGGCCGCCAAAACTATTAGCCACAAGAACACCGTCATGGGTTGCAGCACCTATAGCTGCATCGACAATTAGTTTGAAACCCTTTGGTCATTCGGCTACGCTGCTTTCATGGAATCTCCGATCGCTTGCACTCTTACTGCGTCCGAAATGCGAGAGCGTCGCCAAACGATTCTGGAGTCCCTTCGGAACGTCATTCTGAATGTGGTGCCGTTGCCGCTGGGCTATGCGTATCGTTTTGAGCCAACCTCTGAATTGCTGATTCAACTCGCCCGCCTTGTCGATTTAGAGCGTCAGTGTTGCGCGTTCCTCACGTTCAAAATTGTTGTTGAGGCCATTAATCAGCCAATATGTCTTGAAGTCACAGGACCGCCGGAAGCCAAAGTGCTCATCGCCGATCTCTTCGGTTCGTAGTTATCGAAGCGGTTTCCCAAAACGCGAAATCCCATTCGTGTGCTCAGAGCGATTCTTAATGCGGAAGACGTTCAAACCGGCCATAGCGGAGAGCCAATGTTGGCAGTACCAGCAGATTGAGGGCGGTCGATGTAATCAGTCCTCCAAGGATAACGATGGCTAGTGGGCCTTCAATCTCCTGTCCGGCAGTTCCGCTGCCGATTGCTAGTGGCAACAAACCAAGTGCTGTGACCAGTGCCGTCATCAGGATCGGAGCCAGGCGTTCCGAGGCGCCTTGAATGGCTGTTTGGTAACCCCACTCCAACCCCTCTACTTCGATAAGGTGCTCGTAGTGCGAGATAAGCATGATGGAGTTACGAAGCGTGATGCCAAACAGGGTGACGAAGCCGACCATCGCTCCCAGAGACAAATCACCGCCGCCGGCGAAAACGGCAAGCACGCCACCCACCAGAGCAAAGGGAATGTTCACTAACACCAGCATCAGATTGCGCCAGTTCATCAGGACAATAGAGAGGAGCAACACAATACCCAGCGCAGCCAACAGCGAGTGGACGAGAAGGTCACGCCGGGACTGAGCCTGAGCTGCGGCTGTGCCCGTGAATTGCACGTAATTGCCGGGAGCAAGATGCACCTTGGCCGCAATCTGTGCCTGCGCTTTGCGCACGAATGCCTCCGCATCGCCGCCCGCCACATTGAGGGTGATCGTCTGGACCCGCCGTGCCCCATCGTGAAGTATGTTATACCGACCGGATCTCTCATAAACATTGGCTAGTTTGCCCAGCGGGACATAGATGCCGTCCGGGCTTTTGATGGGCAATGCCGCGATCGAATCCAGACGGTTCCGGAGAGCGGGCGGCAAGATCACTGAAACGGCGAAGACCCGGTTCCCCTCATAGATGCTTCCGACTTGCTCGCCTTGATAGGCGGTGTGAATGGCTTGCAAGACGCTCACCGGATCGAACCCCCAATGCAGCAGTTCCGGGGTGCGAAGATCGACGGCAATTTCGGGAGTGCCGGGGGGAGACTGCATTTGCACCTCTGTTGCTCCCGGCATTCCGCTCAAGACTCGCGCCACCTGGCTGGCTTCCCGGTCCAACTGGTCAAGATCATTCCCATAGATATTGACAACTGTGGATGCTGTGTAGCCGGAAATTGTCTCTTCGATGCGCTCAGTAAGGAAAGTCAGGACCGAAAAACTCTGCCCGGAAAATTGGGAAAGCGTCCGCCGGATCGTACCCAGCTCTTCTTCTTCCTGTCGACCGCTGGCCGGCTTCAGGTCGACCTCGATCTCGCTGTAGTGCGGTCCCCAAGTATCTTCCGAGAGTTCGGCGCGGCCGACTCTCTGCGCAACCGACCGCACAAAGGGGAGCTTCAAGAGCGCCGCTGTCACTTCTCGCCCTACACGCAAGGACTCCTCCAGCGACGAGCCAGGAACAGATTGCATGTGAACGATGTAGTGTCCCTCCCTCAGCTCAGGCAAAAAGCTGGTTGTGAAAAAAGGCAGTGCGGCAACACCGAGGACCGTCAGAATGACCACCGCGCCGATGACCAAGCGCGGCGATTGCTCGATCTCGGCCAGAACCGCGCAGTACCGCTTTTTTGACCAGATCACTAGAGGAGGTTCAGTGACGCGGATTTTGCGATGACCCAGCAACAGCATGGAGAGCGCTGGGGTGACCGTCAGGGCGACAACCAGAGACGCCAACACGGAGAATATGTAGGTAATACCCAACGGCGCGAAGAGCCTACCCGCGACTCCCGATAGAGTGAGGATGGGAACAAAAACCAGGATCACGACGAATGTTGCATAAACCACCGCACTGCGCACTTCGATCGAAGCCTCGAGCACCACCTCAAAAATGGATCGCGGATGACCGCTGGCGGCGTTTTCTCTGAGGCGGCGAAGTATATTTTCAACGTCGATGACCGCGTCATCGACCACCTCGCCGATGGCGATGGCGAGTCCAGCCAACGTCAGGGTATTGAGTGAATAACCCATATGGACCATCACCGTCACGGCGGCCAACAGGGAAAGTGGAATTGCGGTGCAGGAGATTGCCGCCGTGCGCAGGTCGAACAGAAAGAGGAAGAGAACGATTATTACGAATACGGCGCCAAGCAAAAGAGAATTCCGCACGTTATGCACGGCTGTGTTGATGAAGTTAGCCGGCCGGAAAAGGTCGGTGCGCATGACGATTCCTTGCCTCTCGAGTGCCGGGTTCAGCTCATCAAGCGCCTTCTCTACTCGAAGCGCGACCTCAGCGGTATTCGAGCCATATTGTCCGTCGATGGAGATAACTACTCCGGTTTTTCCCTCCACCGAAGCGGCGCCGAAGGGCGGCGCTGGGCCGTCGACGACATGGGCCACCTGGCCTAATGTCACATTGGCGCCGTTCTGGCGCACCAGCACGGTCGCCGCGATCTGTGCGGGGGTGAGAGACTGACCTTGCGATTGCAGAATGAGCCGCTGATTGCGATTTTCAATGAATCCCGCTCCCAACACACCTGTTGCTCTCTGTGCGGCGGCCACTACGTCGTTCAAGGAAAGCCCATATTGAACCAGCTTTTCGGGCAGAAACTGAATCTGAAGTTGTCTCACTTCGCCGCCGAAAACAGCGGCCGCCGCCACGCCCGGTACTGAAAGCAGGCGTGGGCGTAAGGTCCAATCCGCAACCGTGCGCAAATCCATCAGGGATTTCTGCTGCGACGTAAGCCCGACAACGAGCACCGTTCCCGTCGCCAGCCTGAGAGGCTCCATGACAGGTGCTTGAACTCCGGATGGAAGCTCACCTGCCAGAGTCGCCAGACGTTCGTTCACCAGTTGACGGTCGAGATAAATATCAGTTCCGTTGTGAAATGTGGCCTTGATGATCGATAGACCCTGGATTGAATTCGAGCGCAGCGATTCGAGTCCGGAGACCCCGTTGATCACATTCTCGATCGGCTGCGTCACCAGGACCTCAACTTGTTGGGCTGAGAGCCCTGGCGCTTCGGTCTGTATCGCCACCAGTGGAGGAGCAAATTCCGGGAATACGTCATACTTCGCCTGGGTGAGCGAGTAAATTCCATACCCGAGCAAGGCGATGGCGAGCGAGAGGACCACGCCACGGAAGCGGAGCGAGAAGCGAACGATGGCAGTCAACATGAGTTGTTTTTTTTAGCCTCCGATTAGTCTTCGTCCGCCTGAATTTGAGAACGAAACTCCTCAGAAAGCAGAGTCTGCGCGCCCGACGTAACCACGCGGGTGTTGGGGCTGATCCCTTCCGTCATGAACCATCCGTTCGATACCGGACTGGAGGTCTGAACCGCAGTGCGCACGAATTTTCCCGGTGATTCCTCGACATAACACCAGGAACTGCCTTGCCACCACACCACTCCACTGGATGGAACGACGACTCCGGTTAGCAGCGGACCTGATGGCAGGAAGACGCTCAGATTGATTCCGGGAACAAGTCCGGCATGGGCTACGATTTCATAGAGAAGACTTGGCGTCTGCAGACGCGAGTCGAGTTGCGGCAGGACCGATACAAAACTCGCGCGCGCATCTGTGCCGTCCGCAAACTGCACGATCGCTTGCCTTGGTGCGAAGAAGCGAGTGGCGGTCGCTCCCGTCACTTGCAGGAGGAACCTCCGTTGCATCAGCAGAGCATCCAACTGTGGCGAATTCCCCTCAAGCCAACGGGCGACAACCGGTCCCCAATGGAGCAATGCGCTGCCCTGCAGGATGGTGATAGCCTGCTGTGCATTGTCGACAAGAGCGGCATCGCTCTCGGCAGTTGCACGCGCAGCCTCGACTGCCTTGTCTGAAGCATTCTTTCCGTCCTGATTCAGCTGATGCAGGCGTTCATATTCCGCTTCCGATGCCCGTGCATTGGCGCGTGCCCGTATGAGATCGGTTCGGGGAGTGTTGTAGCTGGCCTTCAAATCGAGCAGCGGCTGAAGCTGCACTACAACTCCCGTGGCCTGGCTCTCGATTTGTTGTTTGGTTGGGCTTAGAACTGTGGTGACGATGCCATTGGCTTTTTGCGCGGCATTGTCCAAGGCGAGAACGATATGCCCGTTCTCGGATGTGACTCGGGACGGAGCTTCCACCGGCGATTCACTCTGCGCTTCCATCGCCAGGTCTCTTCGTCCGGTAAGAAAACTCCAGATCAGGCCACCGCCAATGGCGAGCATTAACCCGGAAAAGATGAGAATTCGCACAATCGATTTCATTCGCTCGCTCCTTGGCTATCGAGGTGCACCCGCGGGAAGAGCGGGGACGGTAATGGGGCTGATTGGCCGCTCCAAAGCGTCCTCGACCAGTCCGAGCGAGAGTTGGGCCTGGTGGAGAGCATCCAGGCGTGCGCGTTCGGCTACCGACGTCTGAAGTGCAGCGGCCACAACTGTGAGCTGGTCCGTCTCGCCCGATTGCTGCTTCCGTATTGCCGCTTTTTGCTGCTCTTCAAGCTGGGCCACGGAACGGCCGGCCTCTTCCTCGGTTGCATAAGCGGCGGCATATTGCCGCAATGCTTTGTCGGTATCGGCAATCACTGTGCTCTGAACGGCAAGCAGTTGTGCCCCAGCTACTTTGCGCCGGGCTTCAGCTTCAGCGATGGGGCCCTGATTGTGATTTCGGAGAGGAAGAACCGATGACAGCGACAGCGCTATGAAATTCGCTTGTTCTTCATAGGCGTAGCCCGGTCCAAGATCGATGTCGGGATACTGAAGCGCAACCTGTAATTGGAGAGCCGCTTGTGCTGCCCGATACTGTTCCAGAGCGCGCTGCACGTCCAGGCGATTCCGAACCGCGTCCTCCCGCATTTTCTGCGACGGAAGCGCTGCGGGAGCAGGTGGCTGATCTGCCCCGGGCCAGACCAGTTGCCTGCCGTCCAATCCGGACTCAGGCATGCCAATAGCCGCAGCCAGAGCGGCGTGCGTTGTGTGCACTCGCCCTTCGGCTGCACTGAGGATCTGACGGAGCGCCGTCAAGGCGATTCGCGCAGTGGTCAGATCGGGCAGCGGAATTTCGCCCGCGCGAAAGCGCTTCTCCATGAGATCCACATACCTGATTCGCAGTGCCTCTTCTTTCTGCAAAAGCCCGGCTGCCTGGATTGCGAACAAATACTCGACCAGCGCCGAACGGACCCGGCTGCGCACGACCCACGCTGTCTCGCCCAGTTGAATGCGGCTTGCAAAACTTAAATGTGTGGCATCCGCAATCCGGTAGCGGCGCTTCCCTGCGGTCTCAATCGGCAGGGAAAAATTGAATGCCATGGTGTACGGGCCCTGAGAGCCGGATTCGTAGCCGGATGCCGGCGCCTACCGATGGATTCGGCTTCATCGCGGCTGTCGTAATCGCGGCACTTGCCTCTGCCGCATTGGCGCGGGCAACATCGAGCTCCGGATTGAAGTAGAACGCAGCGAGAGTTAGCGCCTTGAGGTCCCACGACTCCAAAGGCCAGGAAGGCGGCTGGTAACCTGCGGCTTGCTTCATCCATAACCGCAGATCGGGATCGTCCAGGCTGCGAGCCTCAAGGCTGGCAGCTTGGGCCAGAGGCGAAATTGGGGCGGCGTGGTACTTGTAGGGTGCGCAACCCGTGACCAGCACAAGTGCGGGCAGCATAAATGCCGCAGTGGATTTCATGGACACTCCTGGGAGCCAAAATCCGAGAAGCGCGCAGGCAGGCATACTGCCGCGCATGAACCCGCAGACAGGAGGGAGGTGCTAGATGCGCAGGGAGGTCACGCTAAGAGGCGGAGAAAAGCGCAGGCGTTCGAGCTCAAATGCCTGGCGCCGGAACTTCGAGCCAAACGATAAACCAGAGATTCCCAGCGGAAGAAGCTCACAAAGAGATAGGCAGAAGCTAAACAGCCACCCGGCCAATGCCGCGGTGCCGACACAAAGGATCAGCATCGAACTCAGCATCATCAGCAGGCATTCCGGGTCAATAAAAAAAGGCTTTGGGTCGTGTATGTCAAAGGCTTCGTATATCAGCGCTCCCGCCATCACAAAGAGCAGTGCGGCGATTGCGAAACCAAGAATACGCTTCTGACCCATTGCCCTCAGTATACACACGCGGCTTCGATGGCCCGCCGGTAAGCTAGCGCCGCGCAGCAAAGTATGAACCCACGACCAGGGCCGCCGCGATAGCTTGGGCGGTCAGAGTTTCTACGGTAGGAAATATCGAGAACCATAGCCCCATCCAGGCAGGCGTAATACGAGCCAGCGAAGGAATCACGGTCGTGGGTAACCAGTGGGCCAACTGCATCTCTTGCGCCTGCTCGCCCACCATCACCAGCAGTACGGCTCCAAGCATTACGCCCGTCAACACCAGCATCCGTCTGTACGGCAGTTTACGGTGGGCCACAAAGGTCAGGACTGCGACGACTCCGGTAAAGAGCAGCCCGAGCAGGACGCCATAAAAAACGGAACTCCCGCCCAGCTTCAACCGGTAGCTCTGCAGAAATAAAACTACCTCTACTCCCTCTCTATAAAAAGAGGTGAAACCCAAGACGGCCATTCCAAACAACACCTTCCGTTCCGAGGCATTTTTATCTTCCGCGTCCTCGATCAAGCTGCGCTTGCGCCTGTTATGGATCGAGATCCATCCGGTCCAATAGACCTTATGGAAGAACCAATTCATGACCACCAGCAAAACGAAAATCGCTACCAGTCCGGTGGCGGCCTGCACGTAAAGCGCGTTCATGCTCTTGGCGAGGTCGTCGACGATACCGACTGCGACGAACCAGGTGGCGACGGTCGCCAGAAAGCCTACGCCCACCCCTGCGGCTATCGGCCGCTGATATGTCTCATCCGATTTGACCATGCTGGCGGTAATGGCCGAAAGCACCAGGATGCACTCCAACCCTTCGCGAAACACAAGGATCCCGATATCCACCATTCCAGCAAGCGGGCTCCGGGCTTGAGCCGTGGGGTTGGGGTTACCGGCCGAGGTGATTCCTAGCCAAATCAACACTCCAAGCAATAGCAATGCAAGACTGGCCAGGACTGCCTGAAGAACCAATTTCCCGTTGAAAGAGGGCCGCGTTGTGGTTTCCAAATACATGCTGCTACGACAAATTGTAAATCTAGGACCACTTTGGTCGCAATTCGCTGCACTTCCCAAATCTATTCCCTGAACATTGAAGCCCGGTCGATGTGCATTAGAGCATTTCTCCTGATACTGTGGTGTGGCTGGAGTCGCTATGTGCAGCCATTCTTCGATGGAATGGCTACGTCTAGATCCGCACTTCGCTTTACACCATCAGGAGGAATGCTCTAGTTGCGGCACCCGCAAAGCACTCCACTCCGCTGCGCTCTCTCAAAAATCATGCGCGGAGGGAAATATGGATCCCGAACCACCACCAATCGATGGTGGGCCACAGGTCTGGCATGCTCTTTACAAATCTTTATCGGGCTTAACCAATCTTTATCGCACGCCCCAACAGCGGTGTTTCAATCGGACTGAGGCATTCGGGAAGGAATAGCGATGAAGCAGGTTCTCCTTTGGTCAGGCGCGCTTCTTGGGATCGTTGCCCTTGGGATTATGATCGCTCGCGCGGATTCTCCGCTGTGGCACAGATGGCATCACGGCCGTAATCCCATCGGCCGCATGAGCCGTGAACTGGATCTGAACAGCACGCAGAAGTCGCAGATCGAGTCGATCTGGGAAGCGGAGAAACCGTCGATAGCAGACCTGCTCCGCGAGTTCGCCGCGGAAAATAAGCAGATGGAGTCTATCACCGGGCGGGGTAATTTCGACCAAGGTAAGGTCCAGACAATCGCGGACCGCCAGGGTGCGACGGTTGCTCAATTGCTGATGCAGAAGCAAAAACTGCAATCGCAGATCTACGGCGTGCTGACGCCGGCTCAACGGACGAAAGCAGATGAGATCGAGAAACGCTGGGATAACCGGATCGACTGGATAGCAAATCGACTGGACCGCTCGATTCGCAGGTAACCTCATTATCGCCGTAGGATTTGCACTCCCAAAACATGCCGGAAGGCTCCGGAGCGCTGCATGAATGCCGCCCGCGAGCGCAGCCTCATTCGCGCGCTCTTGCACTGCCGCCCGGCAGGTTTTTTTGCCCACCCCTGGAGCTAGCTTAGCGCCGCTTTCCTTTGTTAAGGAGGGGATCCTTCCCAGCATCCGCTGTTTCAAGGTACCAGGAGCAAGCACCTCTCACCAGATCTGTGAACGTCAAACCGTTCTTGTCAAGTTTAGCCTTTACGCCGGCGAGCATACTTTGGGGCAATCGCACTTGAACCGGAACAAGCTCTTCTCGCGGTGGAATGAAATCCAACGGTGTCTTTCGAGCGCTCTTCACTACTCAGACCTCTCTTGATAAACCCCTTCAGTCTACTGCTTACAGAAACCAAAGCGCAAGACATTAGCTTTATTATTTGTATTGCAATATGTATTGCTATAACATCATTACGAGTGTAGGAGATCAATTCATGACAATTCAGGGAGCCCAGAAAACAATCATCGAAACTGCAAAGACCTGGGACGGCGTGAAGGAGCAGCCACATCGCTTTGGAGGAATTGCGTTGCGTGTCGGAAGAAGAGAGGTGGGGCATGTACATGGCGACAAACTCGTGGACATCCCTTTCCCGAAACCGGTGCGCGATCAATTGGTCCAGAGTGGCGATGCAGAGCCTCATCACATACTTCCAAACACCGGATGGATAAGCGTCCTTTTAGAAGTTCCGGGCGATGTGGACCGAGCCATCCGGCTTCTCCGTAGGTCTTACGAAGAACTGCGGTTACGAGATAGCCTTGACGAATTTCACAAGCGCGACGAATAAGGATTGAGGTCGTCGTTCAGAACGCGAGCTATCCATGGGGCGGCGGCGAGTCGGGAATAGTCAATTCCCTCTCTTTCCGAGGCCGATTCATGCCGGGCGCTTCTGGCGCCGGGGTGATCGAATCCCAAAGTTCTCCACGCGATTGTCGCCATGCAAAAGTTCCCTGGCGCAGCGCTCCCGCAGAAACTGCAGAAATACCCGCACCTTCGGCGAAGAAGCTCAGCCGCGATGGATACAAAGCATGGAGCTCGACCGGCTCCGGCTCCCAATCCGGCAAAATTCGCATCAGACGGCCTTGTTCGACGTCTACGCGCGCCACCACCTGGGGGATCAGCGCCACACCCGCGCCGGCTACGGCGAGTTGGTGACTGATGGTTGGGTCGGGCACAGAGACGCGTGATTCCGCCCTCACCTCTTTCAGTTCCGCACCGCGGCGCAGACGCCATATTGCCGAATCTCCGGACGCGCCGAAGGTGCCGCAATTCGTGGTGATACAACTTTGCTGGCGAAGCTCCACGGGAGAGCCAGGCATTTCGTGGTTCTTGAGATAAAGAGGGCTGGCGTAGGCCCCGAGCCGAATCCGCAAAAGAGGTTTTACCAAAAGCCCGGAATCCTCCAGAGGACCAGGACGGATCACCAGGTCGAGACTTCCCTCGCGGGGAGAAGCGCCTCCGTTCAGCGTTTCCAGGTGCAGGCGCAACTCCGGATACATAGCCAGAAACTCTCCCAGCATCGGTCCCAGTATGGAGCGGGCGAAGGCGATGGGTGCTCCAACCCGCAGCCTTCCGCGCGGTTTAGCCAGCAGCGCGCCGACGGCAAGATCGGCCTGCTCGGCCTCCTCCATCACTCGCTGACAGTGGTCCAGATAAAGCTCGCCGGCCTCGGTCAAGGCCACGCTCCGCGTCGTCCTTTCCACCAAGCGAACTCCCAGCCGGCCCTCCAGCCTGCGTAGAGCACGGCTAACGCTCGATTTCGGCACGCCAAGATGTCTCGCTGCCTGCGTGAAGCTCTGTGTCTGCGAGACGTGCACGAAGAACTGTAACTCGTTGAGGTTTGTCATTATTGTTCCGCTATAGCAACGATGTGTTGCTCCACCATCTATTGTTTCATGGTTCACGGAGTCGCAGAATCGAATCAGATGGGTAAGACGGCAATAGAAAGGGTGGACTGAAGAATGTACCTGGTAACTGGTGCAACGGGAAATGTAGGAAGCGAAGTGGCCGCTCAGCTTTTGAAGAGTGGCGAGCAGGTGCGGGTGTTTGCGCGCGATCCCGCGAAAGTGGCCCATTGGGAGGATCGGGTTGAAGTTGCGATTGGCGACTTCGGCAAACCGGATACCTTTGCCCGAGCCGTTGCTGGCGTGGAGGGCATATTCCTGATGAACGGAGGTCCGGAGAGGGAGCCGTTCCGGCAGCTTCTCGCTGCCGCGAAAGCTCAGGACAGCCCTAGGATTGTATTTCTGTCCACACTTCTCGCCGGCGAGCCTAAATCTCAGATTGGCAAACTGCACAAAGAGAAAGAAGATGCGATCCGGAAATCCGGCCTGCAAGGGAAGTATGTTCGTCCTGGTGGGTTCATGTCGAACTCCTACCAGTGGATCGGCTCGATAAAAGCCGAAGGAGTCGTTTACAACCCGATGGGCGCCGGCAAGTACGCTCCTATCGCACCCGAGGACATTGCAGCGGTTGCCGTCAAGGCACTGACGGCGCCAAATCTCTCGGACGAGGTGTTTGAAGTTACCGGCGGCGGGTTATTGACCGTGCAGGAACAGGTGAAAACACTGTCCGACGTTCTTGGAAAACCGATACGCTGCGCCGACGTGCCCATAGAGGCTGCCGTCCAAGGTCTTATTCGTGCGGGGCTGCCCGCACCGATAGCCACGGCAGTCGGGCAATCGTTTGAGGCGATTCGGGAGGGACGCGGCGCGACGGTCAAGGATACCGTCAAGAGAGTGACGGGAAACCAGCCTAGAACATTCGAGGTATGGACGCGGGAACACGCCTCCCGATTTAGATGAGGGGTCACCGAGAGTGTCAGAGGGTCTTGGCATTCGAACATTCGAACCTTCGGGAGAGTTGCCGCCATGAAAGCGTCCAAAGGCAATCTTTTCGACAGCAAGAGCGACGACACTGTCTATCGCGGACCTGTGGAATCCCAGGTCCCGGAATCGGGGCCTCGTGCACCCAGGATTTGCTGGAAGGACAAGCTTCAAAGAACCGAAGGTTTTCGGACATTGATATCGTCCCAATCAACTCAGCAACTTAGACTTTCCAGAATCGGAATGCCGGCGTTTGGTTACAATCGGCATTCCACCACGACGTGGGAAGACATATTTCCAATCCTATGGACGAATCGCCGCTCAATAACCCAATATGGAACTCTCTCGTCACTCGTCATACTTCGTTGGCGATTGGCGCCGGTGTCGGGCATGGTCTCGCTCGGCGCTACCCGGCTGATATCGGCCCACTCTCCGCGCTCCATGAAGTCACGCCTGCGGCATTTGAGGATCTCGCAGCCATCGTTCCAACGGGCGAAGCCACCGCTCTCTTTCTTGAGGATGTCCCAGCAATTCCTACGGGCTGGGAGCTTATCCGTGAAGCGGCGATCGTTCAGATGGTTTGTTCCGCGGGGCCGCCTCGTCTTTCGATCGACGCTGATATATTGCTCATGCGCCCCGATGATTTCCCCGAGATGGTCGCCCTCGCTACTCTCACGGAACCCGGGCCATTTCGCACTCGAACGGCTGAGCTTGGCGAATATTTGGGTATTCGTGTCGAAGGCCATCTTGTCGCCATGGCCGGCGAACGTTTGTCTCCTGTTGGCTTCACTGAAATAAGCGCCGTTTGTACGCATCCTGACTTCCGCGGCAGAGGATATGCGAAAGCTCTTGTCTCGGAAGTTGCCCGCAAGATTTATGCCGAGTGCCGTGTGCCATTCCTAACCTCTTTGGCGGCCAACGATGGAGCCATTCATGTCTATGAACAAGTCGGGTTTGTTGTCCGTCGCACCTTCCACCTGATGATCGTCAAACCACCATCACTCCACCGTAAAGGTGAAAGTAGTTGAGGCAGCGATACTAGAGTTCGAGGTGTCCGTTCCATCCAGCGTGAGAGTGTAGGCTCCCTTAGCCACATCATCACTTGGGCCGCCTGCGCAACCGGCAAACAGGCCGAGGCCGCCAATAAGCAGAAGCCCAGCCAGGCCAGCCCACATTTTCGCTCTCCGTCTGCGAATACCGAGCATAAGGAATCCGGCAAATGTCGCCGCGAAGCTGACGGGAATGGTCCTTCGTGCCAACGGATTCGTCCCCAAGGAAATAAAAGGTTTTGCGCCGATCTTGACAAACGAACGCTTGGTACCGTCTCTGATGGCTGACGAGTTGCAGTCACTCTTCGAGGTATAAATCTTGAGTGTCGATGTCGCCGTGCTGTTGGCCGACACCGTTGCGTCGGATATGTCATAGCATCCGTAGTCCAACAGCGATGAACTCGTTGTCGATAGCGTGAATCCCACTGTACCCGCGTATGAATTCTTCGAGGTAACGGTGACTGTCGAGGTGGCGGAACTGCCTTGAGAGATTGTCACGTTTGTCGTAGCCAGTGTGAATGTTCCCCCACCTGAGCCGCCACTCGACCCACCTACATTGACCGTCACTGAGCCGGTAGAAGACGCAAAGGTCGAGCTTCCCGAGTACGTTGCCTCGATCACATGCGCGCCGGAAACGGTTGACGAGAAGGTATAGGTGGCGGAGCCATTCGAGAGAGCAAGAGACGAAGTCTCCGTGGTGCCGTCGACTACGATGGTTAGTGCGCCGGTTGGCGTGGACGCGATGGAACTCGACTCCGGAGCTACGGTGATGGTGATGGTATCGGTCGCACCGCTGGCCGGTGTGCTGGTGGCGGCTGTAACCGATGTTGTCGTCGGTTCCAGCGATGAAGAAGAACCCGGAGTCCACGCGGTCAGCAGATTATATAGATCGACCGATCCTAGACCGGTGGCCTGGTCGTAACCCGTGGCTGCCGGGTACTCCGATTCCCCCAACGGACGAACAGTAATTCGTCCCGGCCGTGCATTGATTACCTCCACTGGTGATGTCGTGAAAGGCCGAAGCATACGTAGTGGAACTCGCAGCCAGCGTATAGAGTGTTGAGTTGATAAGACCCTGGCCGGTCGAATTCTCCTTCTGATTGATAATCGCCAGCATGCCCGCAAAGATGGGCGCATCAAAACTTGTACCGCCGGCGATAGTCAGATACTGCGTGCTGGAATCGCGAAATCCGCTATTGCAGCTTGCCTGCTGACCGCTGCTCCACGCCGAGGTATCGCTAGTGCAGTAAAGGTAACCGGCATTGTTGGGGGAAGAGTCGAGGGAAATATCCGGCACCAACCGATAGCTGCCTGATGGGATGCCAGGCACGCCGGTCTGCCAACTGGGCCTGGCCGTCAAAGCGCTGACGCCTCCGCCACCAGATGACAGACCATATTGCGAGGAATCATCATTCCACGCCTGTTCGGGAACGTAGGATTTCGCCGAACTGGTCACGTCAGCACCGCTTGCCGAGTCCCAATATGTTGTGTTCGAGGAAGAAACGTCTGCTGCGGGAAACTCGGTCCCGCCTAGTCCGGTGGCATACGCGCTGCTAGAGGGATAATCGACCGCCAGCGCTTGCTGCTGCGCGGTGCTCAGACTGCTGTCCCCATAGCAATCAGTCGAGCCGTTGTCGCCGGAGGCCACGATAATGCTCTGTCCCTGGGTGGTCCCCTGCTCCAGGATGGATTCCAGGGTCGAATAGTCGCTGGAGCCGAGCCCTGTTTCGCACGCACCATAGCTCATGCTAATGACCGGTGCGATTCTGGTATCCACCGCATACTGCAGAGAGTCAAATGCGCTGTAGTTTTGATTGTTTCCCACATAAACGAAGTAAATCGTCGCCCCTTTTGCGATGGCCCCGGAATACTCCAGATCGAGATCGGATTCCGCCTGATCGCTGGAAGAAAAGGTCGCGCTTCCCGAACCTGGAACGAGGACCAGGGTTGGGTCCTTCACGGTAAGCCCGGCTGCATTTTGAAAATCTTCAATGTCCGATACATCGATTTCCGACTGCCCGACGACGGCGATCGACTGACCTGTTCCGGTATAGCCTGCGTTGTAAGCAGCTTTGATGTCGTAGATCGTGGTGACATCTCCCGGGGTCAGATAGTGGGCGCCGGACTGCCCGGATGTGAAGTTCGGCTGGGCCGTGCCCGGTTGCGATTTCCGGAATCGAACCTGAGGCTTCGGCCGGAAGTCATCCAGGTTGCGCACGGAAAGAACCACCGCGGCCAATGCTGAGGGCACAGAGATCTCGGTCGCATTGGCAAAATGTGTTTCGCCGTCGACCTTGTAGGAATGAATTTCGGTCTGAAATGCCGATTCAGCTTGGCCGACAGTGCCGGAAAAGCTGATGCTGTTGTGACTGTTGGAAACGTGGTCAATCGCGAAACCCTGCTGTTCAAGCCAGGTTTCGATCTTCGCGATGTCGCTGTCACTAAGGCCGAATCGGTTGGCGTATTCCGTCGGGGTCAGCCACTTGTGATACCAGGCCGAGCTCGGAGTCTGCTGTTCCTGTACCAGCGTATCGAGTTCGGCTTTCTGTTCCGCGGTGAGCTTGAAGTATATGGTAATGCCCTTAAGCTGGGTGCCAGCGCTGACTCGCCCAATGTCATTCTGGGCGCGCGCCAACGGATGCGCCGACCCTCTCAAGAGAAAAGTTTGGGTTGGATCTACTGCCGCAGTGATTCGACTCTGGACCTGCCCTTCCGCGTCGTAGGCGTACACGCAGAACACCAGCCAGAGAAGTACGAATTGCATAGCAAGTGAAAAAAACAGAAGAAACGATCTACGCCCCGCCCCAGGGAGCCCGCTGACAACCATCTTTCCTCCCAACAGTTCTTGAAGCACTTTGTGAAACGAAATAAAAGCAAGGACATGGCATTGCACCCGATTGGTCGAGCATCATCTTGGTGACAAGTGGCTTTGCAAAAATGCGATCGTTCTCTGTTTCGTATTGAAGCGAGAGAGGACAAAACTTCCCGGCTAGGTGAATTTTGTCTTCGCTCAGCCGGGAACCTGACTATGGGTAGTAACGCAAGCAGGCGGGAACACTCGGAATAAAGATTTTTCTGTCAGAAGATGGAAGAATTCGTTGCTCCAACGAGAATCCATACTGGGAGGGCTGTTACAGACCGAGAGGTCACACGAGCTCGCGGATCACGCGCAACGCGTAGGCGCGACCCCGGCGATAAGGCATGGTGCCGACAACAAGGTCATGGAGATGGTGATTGCAACAGGAAGGGCAAGACTTCAGCACTCTCGGGAGATAGACTCAAGCGAAGGTTGGTGCGGCCGGCGTACTGCCGCGCAGAGCCTTGATGTCGCGCATGGGAGGTTGGCCGAACGTCCGGCTGTACTCACGGTTGAACTGGCTGACGCTCTCGTATCCAACCTCAAACGCTGCGCTCGTTGCATCCAAGCCATCCATGAGCATACGTTGCCTCGCCGAATGAAGCCGAAGCTGTTTCTGATATTGCAGCGGACTCATTGCGGTCAATGCACGGAACTGATGATGAAGCGTGGAGACTCCCATCCGCGCCACGCCGGCAAGTTCCTCTATATATAAAGGCTTGGCGTAGTTGGTCTTTAGCCATGCGATCGCTTTCGCCGTTCGATTGCTCAGGTCGCCGGTCGTGGCGATAGCGCGCAGGCGTTCCCCTTGCGGGGTGCGGAGGATGCGATAGACAATTTCACGCTGGATCAAGTGGCTCAGAAACGGAATATCCTCGGGCGTGTCGAGAAGCTCGATCAGACGAGAACAGGCGCCCAGCAGTCCGGTGGTCGTTTCACCAACTGCGAGGCCGCGTGATTCAGCAGAGGTTTCGGCTTCCGGCAACTCTTCGCAGCTAATGACCTCTCGGACTATCAGCATGTCGAGTCGGAGGAACATCGATAGCAGCGGGACCTGTTCCGAGGCTTCGACGATCTGACTTTCAGCGGGAACATCGATCGAGGAAAGGAGAAAGGACGATTCGTCGCAGAGGTAGACGGTCCCTCCGAGGTTGACGCGCTTTCGCCCTTGTACGAAGACCGTGACGCTAGGTTCGTACTTGGCTAGCAAGCAAGCGGTTGGCTTCGTTCGACGGTAGAGCGTCAGACCGGCGATAGCTGTGGAATTCTCTGCCAGCGATGGAGCATGCGCTGCAATCTTGCGGGCCAATTCCCTCCGCATTTCGCTCGCTTTTCCGTTCGGATCCTTACGAGTCTCTATCTTTCTCGGCACGTTGCTCCGCATGACTCCTCCTCCTACAGCGTACTGCCGATCTACCTCCGGTGTGCACAAAATCCGACATCCGGACAGGATCAGGCAAAAGATCGGCAGGATCGGGAAAGCGCCGACCTGAGATCTCCTTTTATCGTTCAAGTTGGGCGGATTCATGCGGGCAAGTCCGCAAGGTCCTCTCAGAAGAGGAGAAAAGCCGTGCAGAAACGAAAACTTGGAAATAGCGATCTGGAAGTATCGGCCATCGGATTTGGATGTATGGGCATGAGTTTTGGCTACGGTCCCGCCGGAGACAAGCAGGAAATGATCTCGGTCATTCGAGCGGCACTCGAACGAGGCGTCACATTCTTCGATACCGCAGAAGTGTACGGTCCATTCACGAACGAAGAGCTAGTGGGCCACGCTCTCGCCCCCTTCCGTGACAAAGTGGTGATCGCAACGAAGTTCGGCTGGGAAGCGAATCCCAACGATGGAGGCAAGTGGAGTGCTCTCAACAGTCGTCCAGAGCATATCAAGCAGGTTGCGGAAGCGTCGCTCAAGAGGCTCAAGGTTGATGCGATCGATCTGTTCTACCAGCATCGTGTTGATTTGAACGTTCCAATCGAAGATGTTGCGGGAGCTGTGAAGGAGTTGATCCGGGAAGGCAAGGTGAAGCACTTCGGTCTCTCTGAAGCAGGCGCACAGACGATCCGCCGCGCGCACGCAGTTCAGCCCGTTGCGGCACTCCAGAGCGAATACTCCCTGTTCTGGCGGGAACCGGAAGAGACGGTAATGCCAACACTCGAAGAGCTCGGGATTGGCTTCGTCCCGTTCAGCCCATTGGGCAAAGGCTTCCTTACAGGGAAAATCGACGCGCATACAAAGTTCGACACCACAGACTTCCGCAACACCGTTCCGAGGTTTACTCCGGAGAACCGCAAAGCGAACCAAGCTCTGGTCGAAGTAATCAGCTCTTTCGCGAAAAAGAAGAAGGCGACCCCTGCACAGATCGCACTTGCCTGGCTGCTCGCGAAAAAACCTTGGATTGTTCCGATCCCGGGGACAACGAAGCTGGCTCGACTGGAGGAGAACCTCGGAGCAGCGGAAGTTGAGCTGACCCCTGATGATGTACGCGCCCTTGAAGACGCCTCTTCCAAGGTCAAGATCGAAGGCGCTCGCTATTCGCCGTTCCATGCGCAACTGGTGGGCAGGTAGCGGCACTCGGTCGGGAGCCATACAGAATTAGAACTGTCCAAATTAGAACCTCTTCGTCGCCGATGCAGAACCGGGTGCCCCAGGCTCGCGAAGCCAGCTTGGGTCTTTTTTCCCGAGCTACAAGCAATCCTTGGCGCAGCCGGTGTGATTAGAACACCCTCAATCGAGATTTGTGGAATCCCACATCTGACGCAAAGAACGCGTCAGATATGGGGCACCCAGGCCCATCCCGCAGCCAAAAGACATGCTGAGTAATGTGTAGCCCTGTCGTAGAGGGAGATCTACATGAGACATCCCGGCGGAATGCTTAGGGAACCTCTGAAGTACTCGCCGGTCCACAGCCGATGCGGTTAACCTGGGTTGTGGAGGCAAAAGGCGAGTGAGACAGCAGAGTCTGGCAGCGCAGAGCGGGTTTGAGAGATACGGGAAGAAGACACGGCGGGAGCACTTTCTGGAAGAGATGGAGCGGGTAGTGCCGTGGGCGGAGTTAGAAGCGCTGATTCGGCCGCACTATCCGAAGGGCGAGAACGGGCGTCCGCCGATGGGCCTCGGCATCATGCTGCGCATTCATTTTCTGCAGCAGTGGTTCAACCTGAGCGATCCTGCGGCCGAAGAGGCGCTGTACGACTCGGCTGTGCTGCGGCGGTTTGCGGGCGTGGACCTGGGACAGGCTCCAGCGCCGGACGAGACGACCATCCTGCAGTTCCGTCATCTGCTGGAGAAGCACGATCTGGGCGGGGCCATGCTGGACACGGTGAACCGCTATCTGGACAGCCGGGGCATCCGCATCGCGAGCGGCACTATTGTGGACGCCACCATTATTCATGCGCCCTCCTCGACGAAGAACGCGCAGGGGGAGCGCGACCCGGAGATGCACCAGACGCGCAAGGGCAACCAGTGGTACTTCGGCATGAAGGCGCACATCGGCGTGGATTCTAAGTCGGGCATCGTGCACTCGGTGTGCACCACGGCGGCCTCGGTGGCCGACGCGCATATGTTGCCCGACCTGCTGCATGGAGACGAGCGCAAGGTATGGGGCGACGGCGGGTACCAGGGGCAGAGCGAGACGATCCGCCAGGCCGCGCCGCACGCCCAGGATATGACCAGCCGCCGGACAAGATATAAGGACTATGTGGACCAGTTACAGAGGGCGAAGAACCGGGTCAAGGCCCGAGTAAGAGCGAAGGTGGAGCATCCCTTCCGGATCGTGAAGCGCATCTTCGGATTCGAGAAGACCCGCTACCGCGGGCTCAGCAAGAACCACCAGCGGCTGTGCGTGAACTTCGCCCTGGCGAATCTGTATCTGCACCGCAGACGGCTGGCTCGGCTCGCGGCGTAGTGTCTTCGGAAACCGCGAAAACAGCGGGTTTCGACCAAGCAAATCACTGAAAAGCATCCCACCGGTCGATAGCTCCGACGCTTCCGCTCCGATCTGCCTAAAACAGCTTCACGGCGACCGGTTGCGCAGAGCTTCCTTAGCACCCGGCGTGAGTTTTTGGTTATCGGTATCGCTGCGACCGCTTCGGTTCTCCCACTCATCGCAAGGAGTGAAGTGACTCTCCACGAGCCCAATACGGCACGCAAACAAGGAACTGAGCAAAGGAATACGAATATGGAAATCAAACGAGTTGGCTCACAACCTTCGACCAAGGGGCCGGCAGAGTATTTCACCGGGACGGTCCGCGTCGATCCGTTGTTTCAAGCACCCGATCCGGCACTTGTTTCGGGTGCAAGCGTCACGTTTGAACCGGGCGCCCGGACTGCATGGCATACTCATCCGCTGGGTCAGACCCTGATCATCACGCGGGAACCGGATGGGTTCGGCACGAAAGCGGCCCGATCGAAGAGGTGCATCCGGGAGATGTGGTCTGGTTTCCCCCGCATGAGAAGCACTGGCACGGCGCAACCCTCACCACAGCGATGACCCACATCGCCATTCAGGAAAAGTTGGATGGGAAAGTTGTCGATTGGCTGGAAAAGGTGAGCGATGAGCAATACCGCAAGTGATGCGGCTCACTATGAAGCTTTTCTTTGCGTTCCTAGCCTTGCTTTCCTCAATCCCCGCTGGCGCTTAACGGAGAAAACAGAAGTCATCCTCTATCCCGATAACGCCGTCGCCCATCCGCAACTCGACGAACCAGGCAGCTGAAATAAAAGAGAATCCGTTTTATGAACTTATCTTTTGAGAACAAAGTTGCACTCGTCACCGGCGCCGCTTCTGGCATGGGCTTGGCCGCAGGGCAGGCATTCGCTGCGGAGGGCGCTTCGGTAGCGATGGCGGATGTCAATGAAGCTGCGGTTTGCGCTGCCGCCGAGCAACTGGTCGCCGCGGGTCATAAGGCGATTGCCATACGCTGTAATGTCGCCAACGAGGCTGACGTCGCAGCGATGATCGAGCAAACCGTATCCGAGTTCGGACGGCTGGATGCGGCGTTCAATAATGCCGGCGTGCAAGCGCCCCCAAGCGATATGGCCGATGAAGCTGCTGAGGACTTCGATCGCGTGAACGCGATCAATTTGCGCGGTGTGTGGGCCTGCATGAAGCACGAACTGCGCCATATGCGCGAGCAAGGAAGCGGCGCCATCGTCAACAACTCATCGCTCGGTGGCCTCGTGGGGCTGCCTAGCCGGGCCACCTACCACGCGTCCAAGCATGGCGTGATCGGACTGACCAAGAGCGCCGCACTCGAATACGCCCCGCGGGGTGTTCGCATCAACGCAGTGTGCCCGGGAATCATCGACACGCCGATGGTCGCGGGCATGCTCGCCAGTCAAGCGGAAGCGATGGAGGAAATGATGAAAGACGTGCCGATTCGGCGGCTTGGCCGCCCCGAGGAAATCGCCGCCGCCGTCCTTTGGCTTTGCAGCCCAGGCGCAAGCTTTGTGATCGGTCAAGCACTCGCCGTGGATGGCGGGTACACCGTACGTTGAAGACACAAGCCGCGGCGGCGAGCACTTCCACACTCGATTCCTTCATCCGCGCTGCAGGTCGGTGTCGGGAGCTGGATGCCCAAGCACACGCAGCATGGCAACCACCTGGCCTTTGTGGTGGAACGTGTGCGTGATGACGTGAAGCAGAATAAACGCTGGATTGCGCAGTTCGCCGAACCACGCTTGCGGACGCTTCGCTAGCTTCGTATTCAGTTCTGCTTCGCTCAGGCTGTCGATGTAAACACGTGTTGCGTCGCGTAATCGGCTCTTCGCAGCCAGCAGCTCCGTTATCGCGGGGCAATCTTCTTCCCCCCAGGCGTTAAACGTCTTATCCTGCAAATCGTGGATCCAGCCCTCCTCCACTGTCAGAATGTGCGTGAGTTGTTTCCAGATTGTCGGAAAGCCAAAACCCGCAAGCGGCTCACGGAGCAAGCCCGTCGGCACGCCCCAACGTGGCGCAATAGAACATCCAGGCTTTCGTGGGTTGCACTGTGCAATTCTCTGATGCCGGATTTTGTAAACATGGCTATATCCTCTCAGTGTTATCGGAACCGCGCCCGCGTTACCTCGCTCGGCGTGAATTTGGCCGAACTTGAAAAAGTAGGTGACGGTTGGGTTGTGGGTTGTCACTTGAGGTCCCATACATATTCCATCGACCTTCGCCAGCGTGCCGTTGTTCATCATATAGAGGGAACGTGGTTCCCAAACCTGCGGCACACTGATCAGCTTCGGCGCTTTCGGTTTGAAGGATCGAAGCTCGTTCTCGATGCCGATACGGAGTGGGGACGTGTCCGCATCGTATAGCAACGCGCAGAGCCATAGCCTCTAATCCGCCCGACAGCTCGATTCGCCGGCAACCACTCAGGCCGCATGGGTCACAACCGCCGAAGACCCGAAACTTCCATGCTTGTTTTTTGGCGCGCGCCGAAATTTGCTGAGCAGCAACTCCTCTATGGCGCGTCTTCTACCGGAGCGACTGTAATGTCTCGGCTGTCGTACGCAAAGTAGCGCCTCCGCATCCAGAAGGCAACGTTGACCAGTCCGATAAGGGCAGGAACTTCAATGAGCGGCCCGACAACACCAACGAATGCTTCGCCAGAGTTCAGGCCGAACACAGCCACCGCCACTGCAATCGCCAACTCGAAGTTGTTGCCCGCCGCTGTAAATGAAAGAGTCGCTGATTGTGCGTAATTTGCACCGAGCCGCTTGCCCATCCAGAAGCTCACCAGGAACATGATGAGGAAATAGATCACCAATGGAACCGCTATGCGAAGTACGTCGAGCGGCAGCCGAACGATCAGGTCTCCCTTGAGGGAGAACATCACTAGGATCGTGAAAAGCAGCGCGACCAACGTGAGCGGACTGATCCGGGGGATGAAACGTGTCCGGTACCATTCCTCGCCTTTGATTCGTATCATCACAAAACGCGTGACGAACCCAGAGACAAAAGGAATACCCAGATAAATGCCAACACTTTTCGCAATCTGCGCAATGCCAACTTCCACAACACTGCCTTCAAGGCCGAACCACTTGGGAAGCACTGTAATGAAAGCCCATGCATAGAGGCTGTAAAAGAGGACCTGAAAGATGCTGTTGATCGCGACAAGCCCGGCGACGTAGTCCGTATCCCCATCCGCCAATTCATTCCAGACCAGAACCATCGCGATACAGCGAGCGATACCGATCAAGATGAGCCCGCGCATATAGGCTGGCTCGCCACGAAGGAAAACGACGGCGAGTACGAACATGAGAGCGGGTCCAATGAGCCAGTTCTGGACAAGTGATAGTCCAAGAACCCGCTTGTTGCGGAAGACTTCATGCAATTTCTCGTAGCGTACCTTTGCCAGCGGCGGGAACATCATGATGATTAGCCCGATGGCGATGGGGATGTTCGTAGTTCCACTCTGAAAGCGATTGACCAAGCCGGCGGAGCCGGGAATGAAGTGTCCGATGGCGACGCCAATTGCCATTGCCAGGAATATCCAGAGCGTCAAAAAGCGATCGAGGAACGAGAGCTTCTTCCGTTGCAACGGCGCGCAAACCTGGCCTTGTGTATACGGTGCAGTGGACATGGTCATTTGGCCTCAAGAGCGATTGGGCCATCGACTGGAATGGGCAAAGGCGCACCTTGAAGAGCTGAGAACTTCGCCGGACTGCAGCAAGCCTTGGAAAGGCGCGCTCGGTCAGCTTGCATCCCACGATCTTCCTTGAGCCATGCAAGCGTCTGGCGCAAAACCTGGGTTGCGCCTATGTTCGGCGGCATGACGATGCGATAGTGCATCCATTTTCCTTCACGCCGGGCTTCAACGATTCCGGCACGACGAAGATAGGCCAGGTGCCGGGATATCTTGGGTTGCCCCTGAGCCAGAATCTCCACGAAGTAGCAGACACAGATCTCCCGATCTCCCATCAGGTTGAGCAAGCGGAGGCGCGTATTGTCTCCCAATGCCTGGAAGAAGCGCTCCATATTGAATCGGGACGATTTCGCTGCCATGCATTACTTATACGCATTGACGAATGTGTTGGCAAGGAATATAGTCGCTTTGGCATATATATTGTGAGGGAGAGCATCATGGTGGAACAGATATTGGAGTCGGTCAGATCAAAGTACGGAGCAGTGGCCGAGACCGCCTAAGTGTCCTTGGAAGGACTTTCGACATGCCCCGCTACAACGTTTTGTTTCTGTGCACTGGAAATTCCGCTCGTTCGATCATGGCTGAAGGACTCATGAACAAGAAGGGCTTTCCGAACTTCACCGCCTACAGTGCTGGAAGCTATCCATCAGGAACTGTGCGCCCGGAGGCCATCCGGCAGCTCGAAAAGGCTAGATTGAGCACCGCAAACCTCCGCAGTAAGTCCTGGGATGAGTTCTCCGGACCTGATGCACCACCGCTCCATTTCGTATTCACAGTCTGCGACAACGCGGCTAAAGAAGTCTGCCCTTTTTGGCCAGGCCAGCCGATGACGGCCCATTGGGGAGTCCCTGATCCTGCTGCGGCAAAGGGCACGCCTGAAGAGATAGACCGCGCATTTTCGGATGCGTTCTCCGTGCTGGACCGCCGCATCAGCCTTTTCCTGTGCTTACCATTGGCAACGCTGGACGGCTTTGCCTTGCAACGCGAGATCGACAATATCGGGAAGCAATAGGCCCCCGAATGAGATTGCTGATCGTCGATGGAAGCGATGCTGGCATCAGCGCGGCTCTTCGCGCACGGGAACTCGACCGCGGAACCGAAGTTACTGTCCTGTTGGCGGATGATTTCCCCAACTACAGCATCTGCGGCCTCCCTTTCTTTCTAAGCGGCGAGACTCCCGATTGGCATAGCCTTGCACATCGAACCGAATTCGAAGGCATTGAGATCCGCCGCCGTCATCGAGCGACGCACATCGATGTTCTTTCGAAGGCTGTCACCGCGAGCGTGAAGGGCGCAGGTCCACTCACCTTGCCCTATGACAAACTCGTCATTTGCACCGGGGCTGGCCCCGTGGAGCCAGTGATTGAGGGATGGAAGTCTCCCGGTGTCTTCCTGCTCCACACCATGAATGATAGTTTCGCCATGCATCGTTTTTTGGAAACAGCGAAACCAAAGCGCGCCGTGATTGTCGGAGCTGGCTATATCGGACTCGAAATGGCCGATGCCTTGACACACCGCGGCATTGAAGTAACCGTTGCAAGTCATACACCTAGCGTCTTGGCCACGGTCGATGCGGAATTCGGGAAGACCATCGCTGCTGAACTCCAGTGTCACGGCGTCAAGGTCTTTACGAACGTCGAGGTGCACAAGGTATCCCAGGTTTCGGATCAACTCCATGTCTCAGGAAGCGACGATTTCGAACAGGATTGTGAAATGGTTCTCATAGCGGTGGGCGTAAAGCCCAACGCTGCGCTGGGGGCTGAGGCCGGGCTGGAGACAGGAGCTAAAGGCGCTCTCAGAGCAAATAGGAGGATGGAGACCAAGCTACCTGGGATCTACGCTGCTGGAGATTGTGCCGAGACCTTCCACCGAATTCTGAATCGGCATACTTACTTGCCTTCTAGGCACGACAGCGCACAAGCAGGGGCGTGTGGCGGCGGAGACCGCGCAGGGAGGCAATCGTGAGTTCGCCGGGTCACTCGGAACGCAGGCCGTCAAAATCTTCAATCTTGCAGTTGCACGCACAGGCCTGCGACACGACGAAGCAGAACGGGAAACGTTCCATCCTTTCACAACCCAGAGCACAATCTACGACCACAAGGCCTACTATCCAGGCGCGACTCCACTCCACTTCCGAGTCACTGGAGATCTCGCAACTGGCCGTTTACTTGGGGCTCAGCTGATCGGTGCCTGGGGTGCCGAAGTTTCAAAGCGTATCGATGTCTTTGCCACCGCGCTTTTTCACCGAATGACTGTCGACCAACTGTCGGACATCGACCTCAGCTATACTCCGCCTGTTAGCAGCCCGTGGGACCCAGTCCAGATGGCTAGCCAGGCATAGTGTGCCAACGCCACCGCGTTTGTGAAAGGGAAACAGAATGTATAAAGTCATTTTTGCCTGCGTTCACAACGCCGGCCGGTCGCAAATGGCGGCTGCTTTCTTTAACCAATTTGCCGATCGGAAGAAGGCTGAGGCCGTCTCGGCGGGGACGGAACCGGGCCTCCGTGTCCATCCCGAGGTGCTGGCGGTTATGCAGGAAATCGGGATTGACCTCAGCAATGCCAAACCGCAGAAATTGACAGAAGACTTGGCAAGTGACGCCCAGCTCCTCATCACGATGGGTTGTGGCGACAAGTGTCCCTACGTACCGGGACTTCGTCGCGACGACTGGCCGCTCCGCGATCCAAAGGGCCAGCCGATCGAGGAAGTTCGCGCTATTCGAGATGAGATCCGTGGCAGAGTGCAATCGCTGCTTGGCCAGGACGGACTCGGCGCCATCGGATGAATCCAAATACGAGAAGGTCAAGTCTGACGATGGAGAAACACTCACAAAGAGCACGATTTCTCTTGCGTGAGACGTGTCCGGCGCGCCTCATTTGAGGCATAGCCCCAGACCTGCGAGAGCGCCGTATCCAGCGGCTTGGGGAGCAAGCCGGAATTGCGCTTCAATACTTCGCCCAGAGTAGCCTTTGGATCTCCAGTGACATCGCGCGCCAGGCACTCCAGCGAGCCCATCGCGTGATACACCGCGCCCGCCAGATCAGGCTGTGGTCGGCGCGAGAGGTCTTGCAAGGCTTCATGCAGGTGATTAGCGGCCGTCGTATCGATGATGCCGATTTCTTTACGCCACTTTGCACGCTGAACTTCGTAGGCCAGCTGCAGGCGGTCTGACTCTCGCACGACATCGTTATTGCCAATGGCATCGAGTTGCGGCCCGCTGGTTTTGAAAAAATCGACAACGCTCGCGACCGTTATGGCGGGAGTAGACGTTGGGAATTGCGCTGTCTTGAGATCGTCAGGTCTGGTACCGATGCCGCAAACAAACTTGGTTCCACCCGCTTCAATACGGCAAAACATGCTCTTGAGTATATGTCGGCAGCCATCCACACACCTACGCCCTCAATTGGACGCGTGCCACTCACCGACGCGCTCGCGTAAGCAAGCGCTCCCAACCTGCTTCACCGGGTGCGATCTACGAATTCAATTCGCTCAGCTTCTTACCAACCGCGCCGGGTCCGAAATTGATATGAGCGTCCTTAATCGAAAGTCCGACTACTTCGATACGCTTGAGGTCCCGTGTTCCGATCCCGGCTTCTTCCGCGAGATGAAGCGAGTTGTCGCCTCGGATGAACGGAGAAGTGCCACGCTCCGCATACGGATCGTAGCCCATCACTGCCATTCCGACAGCGTCCACGCAGACGGCGTTGCGGCCGGCAATGATCACGCCCGGTGTCATCTTTTCCAGGCCAGGAAGCCACGGACCTTCCCCTCCGCGCACCGTCTCGACGCCATCCACGATCGCGATATCAATTGGCCGAATACCGTTCTGATCAACCAGAATGCGCGGAACCCGATAGCCCGGATCGCGCGGCGAATCAGGATGCAACTCGGCATCTACTACAGAGGGCGCAGGCGTCGTTCCGTTGTGCAGCACGGGTCCGCGCTCTTTCGTCGGCCGCTCGTTCCCGTTACGTCCGCAGTCCCCGCCATAGAGCGAGCAGGGCGTGTTGCCGAAGTTGTTCTTCATCGTCATGGTCACGCCGGCAATCCAATGGTTCTTCAGCTTCGCCATCGAAGCGTATACGTCGCACTGATAGAACGCCGGGTTCAGGTGGTATGCCGGATAGACGTATCCGCCCCAGGGCACCTTCATGCGCACATAGTGCTTGTAGTTGCCCAGGTTCTGCACGTTTTCCCAAACCACCGGCACGCCCATGTTGTTAATCGCGTTTACGTCCAGGCCGTAGCGTGCCCACAGTGAGAGATCCTGATCGGCCGGGAAGAAGCTTTCAATCATGCGAACGCGGCGCGCACCCGCCTTGGCAAACAGATGCACTGTCGCCTCCACCGTCTGCGCATTCGTCCGATAAGGAAGCTCAGGCGTCAGCGGCCAGTTTTTCGGATTCCCTGTGAGATTGAGCTTGAGCGCAACGGTCTTCCCGCGCACCAACTTCTCGATGCCGCCGATCTGATCGAACGCGCTCGAGAGTTGCTGCCCATAATGCGCGTAATCGCGGCAACGCACGATCGCAACCTGGCTCGCAGGAGCCTCGGCCTGCATCAGCTTCGGCATGCAAAGTGCCGCAAGCGCCGTAGCACCCGTGGTGGTCAACATCTCTCGCCTGTTCATGTCTTCCGCCTCCTCGACTTCATGCTACATCGGATATGATCGATTGCGCATGCCTTATTTGATATCCAGACGATCATTTGGTAAGCTGCTCGCCGCAGCCCCGCTCGCCAGAGCTTTCGCCGGCGAGCGCAACATGTTTCTCTCCTTGAACAGCGTCCTGTTGCAAGGCCGTGTTCACTGGCCTGACTTCGCGCGCCTGGCCGCGCAAATTGGCTTTCCCGGCACGGACATCATGCTGCGCCCGGCCATGCAAGCCGGCGTCAGCGCGACCAACGACCTACTTGCCGGCCTTAAGATCAGGCCAGCCGTCATTGATTTTCCGGTCGAATTCCGGAAAGACGACGCAACCTTCAATGCCTCGCTCACCCAGCTGGCCGCCGCCGCCCAGTTCGCTGCCGCCATCCACTGCCCGCGCATGATCACGTACATCATGCCGTCGAGTGACACGCCAAAAGACGAACTGCGCCAAACCTATAAGCAGCGGTTTACAGAAAGTGCCCACATTTTGGCGCGCTCCAACGTCCGCCTCGGCCTCGAGTTTCTAGGTCCGCTCGAACTGCGCAAAGCGCACAAATACGAATTCATTTGGCGCATGAACGATATGCTCGCGTTCGCCAAGGAATGTGGCCCCAACGTCGGACTGCTGCTCGATTCCTGGCACTGGCACCACGCAGGAGCCACCACAGAGGACATCATTGCCGCCGGCCGCGATCGCATCGTGCACGTCCATTTCAATGACTCGCCGAACTTGCCTCCAGAGCAGATCCACGATAATCAGCGTCTGCTGCCCGGCGAAGGTGTCATCAACTTGACCGGCTTCTTGCAGGCGCTCCAAAGTATCCACTACAACGATGCGCTCAGCGTAGAAGTCTTCGGGCGAACGAAAGACATGACGCCGGAAGCAGCCGCGAAAGCCGGCCTCGATAGCTCACTTGCTGTCTTTCGTAAGGCCGGAGTTCCCGAAGGCTGAAGGGACAAACAACGAAAGCTGAGTCGTCCTCGGAGTTGGTCGCTTCTTCTTCCTGTCATCGAACACCGAACGGCCCTCCTAGCTATAATACTGTTCACTTAAGTATTCTTATTGCGTGGTGGATACGGATCGGGGGAAAGGGCTTGCAGTGGCGCGGACGGAGGGAGAAATTGCTCATCTTGCGCTTGACTCCTCGGGGGTTGCGCCGATTGCGGCTCGACACCACACGCTCTTGAAGGATCTCGTCAAGCACCGCGTTATGAAAGGCCTTCCTCTTCGCAGGGGGGAATAGCGCCGTAGACGTGAAGCTTACGCCGGACCACGCGTACGGCATGAAGGAAGGAAAGCCGGTCGGGATCTTCGTCAGCCTGCAGCGCGGCTTCGTGCATCAGACCGCGGATGGCAAAGTGGGCCATCATGAGACCGTAGAACTCCTGGCGCACCAGATCGGGGGTTTTGCTGCGCAGCACGATATGGGCGCCGCGCAGATGGGTCTTGAGTTCATCGAATGCAGTTTCTATCTCCCAGCGTTCATGATAGAGGGCTGCCAATTCCTCGGCCGGAGCCTTGCCGGGATCGAGGATGGTGGTTGCCAGTCGATAGATGGGCTCGGCACCCTCGATTCCCTCCAGGCGGTAATCGATCACCCGCAAAACTATACCGTTGGTTTGGTGCCGCCAGTCTCGTTCGGACGGATACACGTGGCTCAGATAGGAGCCATCGGGCAGGCGTTTGTCCGCAGCCATGCGCATGTTCTTTTTCATCCGCCACAGCAGGTCTGCGCCTGTTCTCCCCGCCAGCTGCCATAATTCGAAGCCAAAGAAATTTCGGTCAGCCAGACAAAGCATACCCTTTCTCAAGCGCGGGAGCACCGCTTTGGCCAACGTGATTTCCCCTGTCCGGTAACCGTCCATCTGGCTGCCGAACAGCACCTGCGTGCCGTTCTCCACCAGGGATACAAAACGAATCTGCGGATAAGCGCTCGCCCCGCGGCTGGCCCCAGGGCGAGAGAAAGCATCTTCGTTGATCTTCTCGTCGGCCACATCGAAGGTGCTACCATCCAGGCTCACCAGCCGCCAACTCCGATACCACGCCCCCCGCGTACCGCGTACCGCGATCGGTTTGACCAACTCCTCGTGCAACTGCCGCAGAGGCTCCCAGCCCAACCGCGTGCGGGCCTGAGAAATGCCCGACTTGCCTGCCACCCGAATCGCCGCCGATGGATCGCGCAGCCACTGGATCCCCTCCAGCAGACAACGCAATACCTCCCGATAGGACGACTGCATATACAGAGCCAGGGCGATCACGTAATACACCACCACCTGGGGCGGCAGATCGCGCTGCCGAAGGCTGGATCTTTCCGTCTTCTCTAGAACCGCGCCAATCGCGCTCCGCGGAAATGCCCGGCTAATCACGCCCAGACTGATATAGTCGGTGATCCGTGCTCCCGGAGGAAGTTCTGCAACCGTGCGCGCCATCTCTGGCCTCCTGTCCTTGCCACAACAGAATGCCACAAAAATGGCGCTAAGTGACCAGTATTAGGGCTGGTGGCCACGAAGTGAAGGCTATCGCTTTCTATGGCGCACATGAGGATCTCGAAGGGCCTGTCACCGGAGGAACAGTACTCATGGAATTTCTGGCCCGGCTAACGCTACGCCGGCATCGCCGCCGGCTCAGCTTTTCTTTGGCACACGTCTCGCCAGCGGCGCCTTCCGCTCTTCAATCACCCGCTTGCGCTCGCCCGGCGGCATCGCAAGCACATCGCGCGTCCGTTTCGGCAGCTTCGCCGTGATGATCGCGTGCGCCGCCTCCATCTCGCTCTGCCACTCCGCCTGGCGAAACACATCCCAGCGCTCCACCTGCACCCATTGCGACCGGGGAAATTCAACAGAAGGCGACACGCCCTCCCGCTCCAGCAACTCGGCGTACCGCTCCGGCCCGGCTGCATACGTGATCACCCCGTTCGTCTCATTCGCCGGGTTCATCATCGCGAACAGCTTTCCGCCAATCGATTTATCCGCCGTCCAGAACAGAACGTAGTTGCTCCACGCCTCTGTCTCCGCCACATGCGGCAGCTTCAACAGCATCGCGCGCATCCGCTCAGCGTCCATAGTCGTTGGGAATCCGACCGCCGATCTCTAACAGCCGATCTTAGATTCCATCTCCTTTTTCGGATGATTACTGCCTTTCCACCAATGCGTGTGCGGCTCCGCGTCCCGGTTGGAAGTATTGGTGCGTTCTGAGTCCAAGTGGCAGCGACTTAGGCTAGCTTTTCAATGCAAGGAACCGATGCACCATAGACACAGCGGTGGCTCCGTCCCCCACCGCAGTGGCGCATCTTTTGACCGAATTGTGACGAACATCTCCTGCCGCAAACAGCCCCGGCACACTGGTCTCCATAAACATCGGTTTTCGTGAATGGGAGGCCCAGTATGAAGGAGGAAGCGGCTCATCGATCAGGTCATCTCCAGTTAAAATGTAGCCTCCGGCATCAGTGAGCAAGGTTCCAGGTTTTGCCCAATCTGTCCGCGGTACGCCTCCGATACAGACGAAAACCCAATGAGTGGGAGCATGGACCTCTCCACTTTTGTTGTCTCGGTAGATGATAGATTCGAGAGAATCGCCTCCATCAAGTCCGACAAGTGTCGTGTTGACCAAGACCTCGATATTGCTGCTTTCTTCTATTTGTTCCACTAGGTAAGAGGACAGAGTCTCCTTCAGAGATTCACCACGAACAAGCATAGTTACCGTGGTCGCAAACCTCGAAAGGTTCAGGGCCGCTTGTCCCGCCGAGTTTCCGCCCCCAACGATGAAGACTCGACCTGTACAGCGGCTGGCTTCACTTGAACCGGCTCCGTAAAACAACCCACGCCCCAGATACTTCTCCTCGTTAGCAAGGCCGAGCCGAGCATATTCGACGCCAGTGGCGCAGATTGTCGCGAGCGCAACAATCTCTTGGCCCTCGGAGAGCCAGCTGACCGTCCAACCATCTCGCGTCTCGCCGCCGACTCCTTCAGCGGTAACGATGATTTCGGCACCCAAACGCTGAGCCTGCTGTCTTGCCCTGCTTGCCAGTTCCGATCCGCTGATACCATCGGGAAATCCGAGATAATTGTCGATTCGGGATGTGCTTCCCGCTTGCCCGCCGACGGCAGACCGTTCGAGAACGATGGTTCTCAATCCTTCGGAGGCCCCATATACGGCAGCGCTCAACCCGGCCGGTCCCGCTCGATAAATCGCAAGATCATATCGCTCATGTTTCGGACCACGAAACCAATCAAGCGCGGCAGCGAGGTCGCGAATGGTAGGCCGGAACAGCACGGAGCCCTTCTCCATGACGCAGACGGGAAGCCTCGGATCATCGAGCCCGGTCACACCGGCGAGCCTTCTTGCATCGTCGTCGGTTTTCAAGTCGATCCATTCGAACGGGAAACCGCTACGCTTCAAGAAATCTCGTAGTTCATAGGCTTCGGGCGAGTTTGGGAGTCCGAAGAGGGTTGCGCGACTTTGCTTCATAAGAAGAAGTCCTCGAATCGAGACTCCCGTGGCTGTACCCGTTCATTGGCCAGAAACCATTTCAGTCTTGAAGACATAGGCACGGAGCAAAGTATCTTGAAGCGCGTCTTCCGTATCTTCTTGGTTCCTCACAATCGAGAAGATTCTCTTCTTCACTACTGCAGCATGCCGTCTGCAAAGTTCGATGAAGGCTTGCTGATCGCCGTACCTAACGCTTCACCGCCTGCGCCGAATACCACAAGACTGCCGGGTTCATACGTTCGGGATAAATCGCAAGCATCTCGTTATAGAGTTCGAGCGCAGTCTTGGTCTGGGAAGCAATCCTGTCGAAATCGCGAATGTATTTTCGTGTCGCCTCGATGTTATTTGGCGTATCGGGCGCACCTGGCCTTTTGTGTCCCGCAATAACAGCTACCGGCTTGAGCGATTCGATCGTATCGAGTGCCGCGATCCATTCCTTGCGGCCTTCAGCGTCGGATTCGCCTAAATGAAGATGGACATCGTTATAGAGCGCATCGCCGCAAACGGCCAGCCCGATCAAAGGGGCGTGGAGACATGTCGTGCTGTCCGTATCGGTATGCCCGAGAGGAACACTGACCAGTTGTTCTCCTTCCAGTTCGAGAACACTGCCCTTGAGTTCGTCCGCGATCACGAGGGTTGAATCGATCTGTCCGGGAAACCGCGGTTTCCAATACGACTCAACCACAGGAACAGACGCCTGCTTTCGCATGACGTCTATGACCTCTCGCCTTGCGACGAACGGCGCGTTTGGAAATCTTTTCTGAATCGTGTTTACGCCAAAGAAATGATCGCCGTGGCCATGGGTCGCGTAGATCGCCGTCAAATTCTTGCCACTCCCCGCGATCCAGTCGGCGAGTTTCTGGTTTTGATCGACTGTGATTGCCGTGTCCACCAACACCGCATCGAGCTTGCCCGAAATAAGTGTTGAAGAAATAGGCGACCATCTCATTTCGCTCGCGCCAGGCGGAAGGTCGTCCGTGACGACCGGAATCTGGGCACTGACAAAAACATCCCACTGCAATCGATTGGTCATCACTCCTCCTCAATTTTCCGGTTCTGTTTCGGTGGCACAACGATGTTGGCTCAACCCGCCGCTTCCGACAAAAGGGTCTCCACTTTCTTGTCGAGATCTCTCGCGACCGCGAGGGCGTCGGAACTACCATAAGAAGCCAGCAGACTGGCCATCCTGTCATATGAAATGTGGACGCCGTCAGAGCGTTCGTCAACGAGAACGGTGACCGGGGCATAAGAACCGGCGTCTGGAACGTGCCTTGCCATTTGTTGCATGATGAGCGGATTGCCCATGATTAGGCGCGCCATTCGGGGCTTATCACGCCCCGTCGCTTTACTAATGACGGCGCCGTGGTCGAGTTCCATGAAGAGCATCAGGCCCGTCGTACCCAACCCCTCGCGAACAATGCTTTCGAACTCTGGAAAGCTCGGCGCAGCCGCTGTTCTTTTGGCAAACTCAACCATGTTCGGATGACCAACAGCAGCTTTAATCGCGGCCAATATTTCGTCGAATGGCCGGGACGAGGTCAGACTGAATCGCTCGATCTGAACTGTGGCTATCATCGCAACCCACCCGTGCTTTCCAGCTCGCTGAGAGTACCAAGGATCTCAGGCCAATTCTTCTCGAAGGTTGCGTCGCTTTGCAGTCCACGTTCCAACACGGCTCTTACGCGGTTCTGGGTTGCGGGCCAGCCGAGTGCCGTCCCAAATGATGTGAAGGCCGCGAGGAGCCGGTCGGATGACGGTAATGAGACTTCGTTGACGAGGTGTTTTGCGGCCGCGAGAGCAGGCCGATCGAAAGAGCCGATTCGGCGCGCGAGGGCATCGACGAAACCGTCCAGTTCGGCATCCGGTAATGATCGGTTCACGTAGCCATACCGTTCCGCTATCTCGCCATTGAAGTCGTTCGCACTGAGTACAATTTCGAGTGCCCGTCCACGTCCTACCAGATGGGGAAGACGCTCAGTTCCTCCACCTCCCGGATGTAGCCCGACCCCGAGTTCGGGATGACCGAGCTTCAGGTTCTCGCGCGAGGCGAATCGCATGTCGCAAGCAAGAACGAACTCGCTGCTCACGCCACGTACGCAGCCCCGGATCTTTGCGAGACTGACGACCGGCACCTTCGTAAGCCGCACGAACGTGTCCATCAGAATGGGTAAGCCCGAGGGTCCCAATCCCGTCATGACGTTCCCGAGCTTGCCCGTGAGATCGAAGTGCGAGAGATAAAAGTCGGGAAGCGCACTCTCGAATACAACCACCCGCAGAGTTTCAGTCATCTCCATCCGGACAAGAAGGTCCTGAAGAGCCTGAAAGACATCCCCATCGACGACATTGAAGGGTGGATAGTCGAACACCGCTCTCCAGTACCCAGATGTTTCCTCAATCACTCGGATAGGTGTCGTATTCGGATTGGCCATGATTCATTCCTCCTTTAGGCTTCGATCGAGCGTGACGGCGCAGTGATCTTCTTCTCTTCATACGAGCGCATGCGTGCGAGCCCCTGTTCGGACACGCACAATCTCATAAACAGATTTCGTTCGAGTGCCAGTCCCTGTGCGAGCGGAGTGTCGGTTGCATTGCGGACGAGACGCTTGATGTAGGCGAGTGATTCCGGCGTAAACGAGCAAAACCGTTTCGCAATCTCCATGGCACGATCGAGGGCTTTGCCGGTGACGGTTTCATGCACGAAACCCTTCCTCTCGGCGTCGCGCGGATTCAGCGGCTGACCCATGAGGATGTGCATTAGGGCCGCCGCTGTTCCTATAGTGCGTGGCAGCCTTTGTGTACCGCCGGCACCTGGCAGCAGGCCTATTTCGGCTTCGGGAAAACCGATCAGGTAGTCGCCGTCCTCGGCGATTCGGAGGTCGCAGGCAAGTGTGAACTCGAAGGCCCCGGCAAGAGCGGTCCCGGAAATCGCGGCGATAACAGGCTTGGGCATGCTCTCGCAAAGTGCCATAGCCTTGTCGAAGAATCCGCCGTGGTAGGTTGCGTTATCCGGCCACTCGCGACCCGAGGCGCGCACGGCTTCGGCGAATTCGATTAGGGCGGGAATGCTGAAATGACGGTTGAAATAGCCGGGGGCTCCGCCGGTCAAGATCACAACGCGAATGTTGGGATCACCAGCGAATTCTTGCAACTTCTCCGTGAGCATGTCACCCATTTCGGCATCGAAATACATGCGCTTTGGGCTTCCCAGGGTGATAACAGCAATCCCTTCGGTGACTTTTGTCGTCAATACATCCGTGTTCATCGGCATCTCCTTGCAGTTTGAGATGTTTCAGCGAATCTTCGCTTCGCCCAGGAAGAATATGAAAATGTATGGTCGGCGGTATTGCTCCTTTGAACCATCATTCGTGTCTGACCGAGGACTGTCGAAGGGCGGTCCACGCACCGCTACTCCAAAGCGCCCAAGCGACCAGAACAGGCTGAAAGAAAAGTCGGACGAGTCGAGCCATGTCCGTCTCCAACCCGCTACAAAGAACAGAGCGGCAATGATGCCCACGTACGCCTTGCGTCGATATAAAGCCATGAGGGAAAGTCCAACTATGATCTCCACACAGCCTGAGAGCACTACGACAAGATCTGGGTTCAGCAGAACCCATGGCGGCACTTGCGCCTGAAATGGCTGTCGCAAATAGGTGAGGTGCGACACACCAGAATTGAAGAGCATCAGTCCAAGCAGAAGGCGACCAAACAGTTGCGTTTTTTGGCGTTTTCGGTGCTGCTTCAAGTCCTATTTCCATATGCAGTCCGTCCTAAGCTTGGCTCGTTAGCAATACAATCCCGGTCTTTCCCGGGCGAGAGACGTGTTGAATGGCTCTTTGAAAATCATCGAACTCGTATTCATGGGCGACCTCGAAGAGCTGAGGGTGCTTTTTTGCAAGGTTCAGAGCGAGCTCGAAATCTCTCCGCTTCTCGTCTTCTGGCAGGCGAAACCAGCCGAGAATTGAAACGCTCTTGAGCGCGAGATTGTTGGGCGCAAGGGAATAGATGTTCGTTCCCGTGTTGTTTTCCAGTGAGCCGAAGTTGATGACGGTACCATCGACATCGAGAAGCTCAGCCAAGTCGTCGATTGCGCTGCCGCCCACGGCATCAAACGCGACGTGAAGCTTGTGTCCGCCCAACGCTTCACGAACCTCCTTTTTCCAGTTGCTATGGTTCGTTGAGATTACTGACGGCCCGGGAAGAATCGCTTGGAGTCTCTCAGCAGACTGGTTCGACCTCACCAGGCGAATTGGATGCACATCGCGGTCGAGAGCAACTTGGGTCAGTAGACGCCCAACACCGGATGCCGCCGCGTTTTGCAGGATGTAGACGGGGAGTGTAATCGGAGTTTTGAGCGAGTTGTGGCCGGCTTTGATGAGTACAGATGCAGTGATAGTGTTGATGAGCATCTGTGCCGCAATTTGATCCGGGATCTCATCTGGAATAAGTAAAAGGGCGTCGTACCGAACGACCACGTATTCTGCCCAGGAGCCCATTGCAGGAAAAAACGCGACACGCTGGCCCACGCGAAACCTCTTCACGGCCTCAGGGTTCTTTCCAAGTCGGACGATCGTCCCAATACCCTCAAACCCAGGAATTCTCACAGCTCCCTCCGGGATAGGAACGACTGGTCCTCCTTGAGGAAGAGCGGAAAGAATTTGAATATCGCCGGGATGGATTGGTCGAGCGCTGACCTTGACGACCACATCATTCGGTCCTAGGTCTTCGCTCTTGAGTTGTCTTGAGGTTATCCTCAATACCTTTTCCGGAGCGCCATACTCACTTTGAACAATCTTTCTAAATTCAATCTGCATGGGCAACCTCGCTCATGAGTTCTTGATAACGGAAACACTCAACGAGATGATCGTTTACTAATCCAGCCGACTGCATGTACGCATACATGACCGTCGGACCGACGAACCTGAATCCCCGCCGCTTCAGATCCTTGCTGAACGCCTCGGATTCGGGAGAAGTCGCCGGGATCTGTGAGGTAGCTCTCCAGTGATTGAACTTGGGCTGCCCGTCGACGAACCTCCAGCAATAGGAATCAAAACTGCCGAACTCTTCACGAACCTTCAGTAACGCGCGGGCGTTGGTCACAGCGGCTTCGATCTTCATCCGGTTGCGGATGATAGTTGGATCGACGAGCAGCTTCTCAATTCGCTTCCCCGTATACCGCGCAACTTTGTCGGGATCGAACCCGTCGAATGCTCGTCGGTAGCTATCTCGTTTCTTGAGAACGAGCGACCAGTTCAGTCCTGCCTGTGCTCCCGAGAGCACGAGGACTTCGAGGTGTCGGTTGTCGCCATGAACAGGGACGCCCCACTCGTGATCGTGATATTCAACCAAGAGCGGATCATTCATGTTGACCCACAAGCATCGTTTTCCGTGACTCGCCGCGTTGCGCATGAGCAGATTTCTCGACAACTACGAAAAGGAAATATTGGAGAGATCTATCGACGCTGCGGCCCGCATCTAAATTCAACTGCTGGCCGTCCGAACGTGAGAATGATGCCGCTCTACTTCTTCCCGGTGGCTGCGTCTTCAATCACATTTGCGACTTCAGTAGGATGAGACAGCATGGCCACATGGCTTGACGGCAGGACAGTAGTCGTGGCGTTCATTTGCTTCGCCATGCTTTTCTCCTGTTCTGGCGCAATCATCCGATCATTGCTGGAAACGATGTACCATGTAGGCTTGTCGTGCCATGCCGCTGCCGTAGGCTTCGCTCCGAAGATTGCGCCTGCAGTCTGGGGCTGAACCGCTAGAATGAGCGCCTTTTCTTCCTTGGGCAAATCTTGGGCGAATGCGGTCTCAATGCCTTCAGGGGTGAGCAGAATGAAGCCATCAGTGAGTGGTTTGACCATGTTCAGACCAGGGGGCGGTGGGAAAGGCTTGCTGATCTCTGTAATGTTCTGGTTTGCATCTGGGGCAAACGCGGCAACGTAGACCAAGCCAGCCACCTTCGGGTCATTTCCTGCCTCGGTGATTACCACTCCACCATAGGAATGGCCTACGAGGATTACCGGGCCATCTTCTGCGGCGATTGCGCGCTTGGTTGCTGCAACATCTTCAGCGAACGAGGTTAGTGGGATCGCAACTGACGTAACGTGGTAGCCCTTGGCTTGCAACAAGGGAATGACTTTCGACCAGCTGGAGCCATCCGCGAAGGCTCCGTGGACGAGGACGACGTTTTTGACGGATGCGCTTTGCGCCATGAGACATCCTCCGGTGATAAGAATTGCGAATGAAGCGAGCGCCAGAATGCTTTTCAGAAAAGCTCGCACGCGACCCTCCTTGGTGTTGCCCGAATCTGTTTCACAGGCACGCCGCATTTCGTTCCACACCGAATCGCGGCTTAGGGCCCTCCGTGATCTTTTTCGCGCGACATCCACTGCTTGATATAGGCCGAACAGTGCAGGACCGATATGCCCCTCGCCTCGCATCTGTTGAGAAACCGAACACCCTCGACGTCGACGAGATCCACTTCCTCGATGTCCAGAACTATCAATGTTCCGCAGCAGTCGATCTCAGCTTGAACTTGGTCCAAATTCTCAGATCGCAGTTCTCCGCTGAGTCGCACTCGCGTTTGGAACCGTTCAATCTTCAGGGTCATGATTGGCGGCTCCCGACTTTGCCGCTGATCTATGCAAAGCGAGTTCCATTCCCAAGTTGTTGAATGTAGGAAACTTACGACTATACTAAATCCTGATATTTCAGGAATTCCTGAGTTTTGAGGAGAGTCAGGTTGAGGGGACGGAGGGATTGGACTTTGGTTCGTTCAGACAGTTTGTGGGTCTTTAAACCGAAATTTATTGATTCCGAGACGCTTGATTTTCGAATCGAGTGTCCGCGCGGGAATGCCTAGTTTTTCTGCTGCGCCGCCTGGGCCGGAGACGCGGCCCCCGGTCTCCGCAAGAACCGACTCGATCATTTCCCTTTCCTGCCGGCTTAACGCCTCGTTCAGTGCGATCTTCGGATCTTGGAGTTGGGGCGATTCCAGCGCGAGCCAGCCATCATCCACCAAAAACGTGTCGTCCTCGCTCAGGATTACAGCCCTTTCAATGACATTTTGAAGCTCTCGGATATTGCCGGGCCAACCGTACGCTTTGAACAGATTGAGCGTTCTCTCGTCGATCGTTCTGAACTTCTTGCCAGCCTTTTTCCCGAACCGGCCAATGAAATACTCGACCAGCAAGGAGATGTCATCCGTACGTTCGCGCAGTGAAGGCATCTGGATTGGAACTACATTGAGTCGGTACAGAAGATCCTGGCGAAACTTTCCTTCGGCAACCAGCGTGCTTAGATTGCGATGGGTCGCCGCGAGGACCCGCACATCAACAGAGATTGGCATGCTGGCGCCGACGCGTTCGATTTCGCGTTCCTGGAGCACCCGCAACAAGGCAATTTGAATCTCAGCGGGTAGGTCGCCGATCTCATCCAGGAAGATTGTGCCTCCATTCGCCGACTCAAAGCGTCCTAGCCGTCTCTGCGTCGCGCCGGTGAAAGCACCCTTCTCATGGCCAAACAGCTCTGAAGCGATCAACGAGGGCGGGATTGCGGCGCAGTTCACACCAATGAACGCCCGTTCACGGCGGCTTGAACTTTTGTGGATGGCCCGAGCTATCAGTTCCTTGCCGGTACCCGTTTCGCCCAAGATCAGAACTGTGGAATCGGAAGGCGCAACTTTTGCAACTTGGCGGAGCACTTTACGAAGCGCTTCAGAGGAGCCAACAATTTCCTCAAACATCGAGTCGCGATCGATTTGCTCGCGTAACGCAAGGTTTTCGTTGCGTGTTCTCTCTTCCGCACGAACGCGGTCATCAATGTCCGTTCCCGTTGCGTACCAGCGAATTACTTCGTTCTTTTCATTCCGAAAGGGGTTGTAACGAATCAGGAACCAACGATATTGCCCGTCCTTACGCAGTGCTCGTTGCTCAATCTCAAACGGAAGTCCGCGCACCAAACCGAGCTTCCGAAAGTCGCGAAGTCGCTCCAGGTCTTCTGGATGGAAGATCCTTTCGCGAAATCCCGGAGATAGTACATCCTCAGCGGTTAGCCCCGCATAGTCGAGCGTCGTTTGATTGGCATAGACCGCTGCGCCGGTTGGGTCCAGGACAACGATTGCCTGCGGTATCGCATCCGTAATCCGGCGAAGCTCGCGTTCTTCGTCACGCAATTTCTCTTCGGTCTGTTTGAGGGTCTCGATATCAGTACTTGTTCCGTACCAGCGTAAGAGTTTTCCGGTCTCATCGCGAAGCGGTTCGACTCGTATCAGAAACCACCGATACACTCCGTCGTGGCGACGGAGGCGGGCCTCCATTTCGCCTGGCTCCCCAGACGCTAAAAGCTCGCGCCATCGTTCCATTAACGGAGGCAAGTCATCGGGGTGAAAAGCGTTTTGCCATCCCCAGCCATTGGACTCCTCGGGTGAGAGGCCGGTGAATTCATGCCAACGCTTGTTTAGGAACTCGTTTGGACCATCCGCCAGATTGCACCAGGCCAGCGTCGGAATAGTGTCGATTACTTGGCGAAGTCTGGTTTCTGAGTTCTTTATTCTCTCCAGAGCTGCCCTGAGAAATTCCTGCGATCGTTGACGTTCAATTGCAATTTGGGCGATGTGTCCTGCACCTTGAATGAGGGCCAGGTCCTCTTGGGTCGGGACTCGCGGTTCGTGTGAATAGAGTGCGAAAGTGCCAAGCACTTCGTCATCCTTCGTGACGATCGGCGCAGACCACGCGGCCCGTATACCGTTCCGAATCGCAGTGTCACGATACTGATCGGGCCATTTTGGGTCTGTCGCGACATCAGGGACGATGACCCGTTCTTTCAGGAATGCCGCTCTCCCGCATAATCCGTATTCAGCGATGGGAACCGGAATGATCGCTGAAATCCATTCGTGTGGGATACCAAGGCCGCCCCCATGCCAAAGGCACTCTCGCTCAGGGTCCCTCAAAAGAACAGTTGTAACAGACGGCGCGACTTGTACGTCGATGGAGCTGCACACCTGATCTAGAACATCCTTGAGGCTGGCTCCATCCGCAATCAACTCCAGTGTTCGCTTTTCCGCGGCATGTAGTGTCTCGCGCTGCTTGATGGCTTCGATATCAATTCCCGTTCCAAACCAGCGAGTGACTGAACCTCTTTCGTCGAGTAGAGGTTCGCGACGAAGTGAGAACCACCGGAATACACCATCGAATCGTCGCAGCCGTACTTCGCACATATTGGCGACACAATCAAGGGATTCGTTCCATTTGCTCAGCAGTCCGGGGAGGTCTTCGGGATGGATCGCGCTATGCCAACTCGCGCCATACGACTGTTCCGGAGCCAAGCCGGTGTAATCCTGCCATCGCAGGTTAACGAAGTCCACGGAGCAGTCAGGGCGACTAGACCACGCGAGCGCAGGGATAGTGTTGATGATCGTTCGGAGTTCGCTGAGCGAGTTCCGAATCTCACCGAGTACTGTTTCACTGGGTTCCCGAGCGCTCATAGGCCTATCAACCTAGATTCTCGCACGACGCGGGCTGCACCAGATACCAGCCTGTTCCACGCGCAATTTCAACGAATCCGGCGGCTCGGCGGGTCAAGGACGCCGGCGTTCGGTCGATGACAGCGAGGCCGCGAGAGTCGTTAGTGACGACTGTGAACCAGCATGATCTGACCTAAATGGTAAGACATGTGGTTGGTGCAGCTGAGCACGACTGCCAGACGATTGCGGCTAGGATCTTTAGCAAAATCTTCGTCCGAAACGGCCGTGTGTTTCTCCAGCCAGTTTTCGGGACTGAGTCTCTCGAGTGCCTCCGTGAGCCACCGAGCCACATCTTCCGAAGCCGCTTTCAGGGCTGATGGCACTATTGGATCATCGGCAGCGCCATCGGGCTGATCGATATCTGATGCGCTGGAGCGCTACGCGTAGATCAAGGAAGGTGTTCTCAGTGAGTGTGGGAACGAAAGATTCGGGTATGGGTATTCCGTCTTTCCGAGCTTGCGGCGGCCGTTACCGCAAAAACGCGGTCGGGCCGGGAAAGGGTTGAGCGTGCCGTTTGAACGTGCATTTTTCCAGCGCGACTCCGGAATGGCCCACTCCGCAGGATCTGTTCGACGCGCTCACCTGGGCTTATGGGGGATTCACCCTCGATCCTTGCGCGACCGCGCAGAACGCGAAGTGCGAGCGATTCTTCACCAGGGAAGACGACGGATTGGCGCAGCCCTGGACCGGGAAAGTATTCGTAAATCCGCCCTACGGCCGGGGAAATCGGCCGATGGGTGAAAAAGGCGTGGGAAGAATCTCTCAATGGCGCGCTCGTGGTCTGCCTGCTGCCCGCCCGCGTCGATACGCGCTGGTGGCACGACTATGCGAAGCGAGGCCACGTGCATTTCCTGCGCGGCCGCCTCAAGTTTGGTTCGGCGCGCAACAGCGCTCCGTTTCCTTCCGCGATTGTGACTTTCGGACGATTCTTCACGCCGTAAGGACAAGGTTGCCGATGAACCCGATCCACAAAATCCGCGAGATGTGCGATCCTGCCTGCGGCAGTCCCCGCTGAAAGGAGCCTTATGGCCTATCAGCGAGGATGTTTGAAGAAAGTACGCCGCAAGGAAGGAGAGACCTGGATGCTGCGGTTCCGGGTCACGAACACAGAAGGAAAGCGGGTCGAGCACCTGTTGCCGGTCGGACTTGTCCGGGAATTCCCGAAGGACAGGGACGCCTGGCGCGAGGTGGACCGGCTCGGTCTGGGAGTACGCATCAACGACACTCCCCGCCCCGGCCGTGTTTCATTCGAATTCCTGGCGGAGCATTACCTGAACGCCGATTTCGGCGCGGACGCCGTGCGCCCGAAATCGGCAAACACCATCCCCATCGTCGAGCATTACGTCCGCGACTACCTCACCAGAAGATTCGGCGGGCAGATCGCGGAGGACATCAAGCCGCTTGAGATACAGAAGTGGCTCAAGTCGCTTGTCGAACAACACGGGCTTGCCTGGACGACGGTCTCAAAGATACGGGGCCTCATGCTCCGCGTCTACAAGATCGGCATCCTGCACGAGCACGTCTCGAAGAACCCTGTCGCACACGTCGAGACGCGATGCAAGTCGAGCTACCGCGCCATCCTCATCACTCCGGGTCAAACGCTCGCGATCCTGAACGCCCTCCCCTCGCCGTTTCATTTCACGCTGGTGCTGACCTGCGCGCGTCGGAGATTCTGGCGCTTAGGTGGAGCGACATTCTGTGGGAAGAAGGACGCATCAGAATCAACAAGCGCTGGGCCAGGGGCGAGGACGGAGAAACCAAGACAGAGGCATCGGACGGTTACGTCCCGATGCATCCCGTGCTTGCCGGTCATCTTCGCGCGTGGCAGCAGCAGACGCCGCATGCCAAGGCGACGGATTTTGTGTTTCCGTCACTGACCGCAAACGGCAAGGTGCCGCTTGACGCCTGCTCGTTCGTGAAGAAGCAGTTGCGCCCGGCCGCGAAAACGGCGGGCGTGCAGATCGCGGACGGACAGCGCTTCGGGCTTCACAATCTCCGCCACTCACTGTCCAACTGGCTGGTGAACAAGGCGAAGGTCGAGCCCAAGACGGTGCAGGGCATCCTGCGTCACAGCAAGATACAGACGACGCTGGATCTCTACACGCAGGAAGACAGCGACGAGACGCGCGCGGCGCAGGGCGCGTTCTTGAGCGCCGTAGGGATGACAGGGATGGTGCAGTAGAAAGTGTGGGCTGGATTGTGGGTTGTCACTTGAAGTCCCATGCATTCCTAACTCTTTTGGAATGTGTGGCGGGGACGACGGGGCTCGAACCCGCGACCTCTGCCGTGACAGGGCAGCGTTCTAACCAACTGAACTACGTCCCCGGCTGTATTTCCAACGATTTTGGCCCTCTGTTGGACCAAATTGGACACCAAAGCCATCGCTGCAACTACAAGATTAAATCTAACAGATGTGCAAGAACTTTTGGCGCCCATCCACACGGTCACAAGAGCAAAAATGTGGCCCGGCGCTCCACTGGAAGATGAAGCGTGTCGCGCCACGACTCTGATAGCATTTCCCAATGTGGGGTACAGCCACAGCCTGCTGCCTGATGATTGTGCTCATCACGTATTCGGTGCAAGTCCTAGCGCCTGGATGATTTCATCCGTCGGCCCGAATTGGGCTAATTTCATTGAACTTCTGACTCTCCTTCTGCCCGTGAGATTCGCTCCTGTGATCGCCGAAAAAATGACACCCATCCCATGATTGTGGGGTCACTTCTGATCTCCGCTACCAGTCTGCCCTTATCGTGCTTTCCGGCGCCAAGTTCCCTCTTGCTTTCCCAGATGTGCCTGATTCCCCCAATCGAATCATAAGCGCAAGGCGTTCCGTCATAGACTTGGAACAGCCATGCCCGAACACAGAAAAAGGCACATGCGTAAGTAAGGAGAAATCACCCTTGTACAAATACTTTCTCATTGCGGTCGGAGGCTCTCTAGGCGCGATCGCCCGCTATTGGGTCGGCTCGACCATCTCCGGCCGGATGGGAACCCGATTTCCCTACGGCACCTTTGTGGTCAATATCACAGCGTGTTTAATCATTGGTTTCTCTTTGGTGTTCCTGGGACGGCGCACGGAAATAAATCCTGCATGGCGGTTCTTGATCCCGGTCGGCTTCATCGGAGCCTATAGCACCTTCTCGACTTTTGAATGGGAAACTTTCTCCAGTCTGCAGACGGGTGCTTTCTTTATCGCCGCACTGAATGTAGTTTTGAGCATTACTCTCGGTCTAGTCGCTGTCTGGTGCGGAGTCCTAATCGCGAGAATACTTTGATGGGAGCAAACAAGCTCATGAGCTAGGATCAAGTTCTGCGGATGCTTCTGGAACTCGGCCTGCGTGATGTGCCGCAGCTCAATGCAGCACAGGTTAAAGGCATAAGGAGAAGATATGCTGACTGCCGGAAAAGCTGTCAAAGTCTCGATTTATCTGAGTGCCGGTTCTACCCATCGCGGGGTCTCGACCTACTCGACTATCTTGGATTTTCTATTCTTCCGCGGAGTTTCCGGCGCCACAGTACTGAAGGGCGTAGCAGGATTTGGCGCGGATCATCATCTGCATTCCTCGAGCCTCGTAGACATTTCTGATCACCTTCCCATAAAGATCGAATTCATCGAGACGCAGGAGAAGGTCAACCAATTGCTTGGAAGGCTTGAGGAGATGGCCGGTTCTGGGATGATCGAGATACAGGAAACCATGGTCGCCAAGCCCGCTCAACTTTCGAAACCAACGAAGAGCGCCGATCCCGGGCATATCAAGATCGAAGGCAAAGCGAAGCTGATGCAGATCTACATTGGGGAGAGCGACCAATGGAATGGCAAGCCGCTCCATGAGGCCCTGGTACATGCCATGCGCGCCCACGATCTCGCAGGGGTCACGGTCTATCGGGGCATACTCGGATACGGCGCACATCGCAGAATCCACAAAGACAAACCGCTGCATCTCTCCCGCGACAGCTCGATCATGCTCTCCGTGGTTGATACTGAGGAAAAGCTGCGAGCGTTCCTGCCCACCATGGACCAGATGGTTCCGGAAGGGTTAGTCGTTCTTTCGGACGTAGACGTCATCAAGTATGCCTATCGCGCGCACAGCGAAGCAGAGAGCGAGCCATGAGAGAGCAATTTCAGGCCAGGATGCTGCGCGTTCACTTTACTGAAGCAGACATGTGGCATGGGGAGCCCCTGTATAAAGCAATCATCGCAAAATGCCAAGAGTTGGGGCTGGCGAGCGCAATAGTCTACCGCGGGATCGAAGGCTTTGGCGCCAGCGCCAGGATTCGTCACTACCGAACTCTATCCTTCTCCAAGGAAGCTCCTGTCATGGTGAGCGTAATTGATACCGAAGGGCAGCTGCAGAAGCTGATTCCCCATCTCGACCAGATGATCGCAGGTGGTTTGGTCGCCAGTTCGAAGGTCGAAGTCATTCGCTACTCACGATCTATATGACCGGCGAAATACGCTCGGGGCCAAGCTGACCGCGCCTGACGGCTATCGCGGTTTGTGTTAGCGTGAAACTATAGCTATGAAAGTCTTCTGCCAAACAAGCGGCTCTCCTCAGAACACATGCCTCCAGCAATGGGCCAGGGGAACGCTCAAGCATCTCTGGCGAGTGGCCGTGCAGCAGCGGTGAAGTCTTGACGGCTCGCAGTTGGATGCGTCCATTGTTCCGAATTGTCATTTTCGCTTCTTGTCTCGCACTTGCGGGGCAAGTGCGCGCTCAGCAGGTATCGATACCTCCCTCAACGCCGCTTTCAGTGCAATTGACCAAACATGTTCCCATGAAAATTGGGGAACCTATCGATGGTCACCTGCTCTATCCGGTGTATGCCGGAAATCGGCTTGCGATACCCATGGGAAGCGTGCTCCAGGGCAGCGTAGTCCGGCTCCAACCGGACCGCAGCCGGCGTATCCGCTCGCGGCTCAGAGGAGACTTCACGCCGTTTCGTATCCCCGTGGTGCGGTTCAACGAACTGATTTTGCCGGACGGAACTTCCCATCCGATTGTGAGCGAGAACACCTCGCAGGGGGCGCCAATCCTGCGGCTGACCGCCCCTGCCGCCAGGAAAAAGGGGTCTTTGATCTCCCAGCAGATTTCGCAGGGAGAACAGCGGCTGAAAGATCAGGTCTCGGTCTTCACCTCCCCCGGGCGGGGCGACCGGCTGCTGCAATTCGCCTATTCGCAATTGCCGTATCATCCGCAAAGGATTCAAGCGGGCACGGCATGGACAGTGGAACTAGCTCAACCGCTGGAGCTTTTGCTGGCCGGTCCGCTGCTTGCCCCCAAGCCGGCAACTGCGGCCAATCCGCGGCCTGCGAAAAAGGCTGTGGTTAGCTCGGCGGTTCTTCACCGGCGCCCGCAACCGGAGAGTGCGGCCCCAGCCCCGAAGCAAGCGCCGCCTGCCGATCCTCCTCCTATTCCTACAGGAACATGGCGGCTGCACGCCTACCTGAAGCAGACGATAAGCTCCGCCACCGCCAAAACAGGCGACACCTTCCAGGCTGTCGTGGCAGAGCCCGTATTTGGCGCGCGACGCACCCTCGAGGTACCCGAAGGCTCGCTCCTTATAGGAACGGTTACGCAGGCCAAGCCTGCACGCTCCTTCGGCCGCAAGGGAAAGCTTCGCTTCAGCTTTAAGGAATTGAAGCTGCCGGATGGCTTCTCCCAAGGAGTGGAGGGCACTCTTGCCGCGGCCGACTCCAACAAGTCCGCCGATTTGCAAATCGATTCCGAGGGTGGCGTACAGCCGAAGTCGCAGAACCGCGTCATCGTCCCGTTGATACTCTCCGTCCTTGCCAGCCGCGGTTTGGACAACGATGGCGACCAGGCGGCGAACGGCGCCGTTGCCTCCAACGGCCTGGGAATCGTGGGCCGCGTTATCGGCATCACGGTCAGCTCGCGGAATGTCGCCGCAGGAATTGGTTTCTACGGGGCCGCGCTTTCCGTCTACGACCGCTGGATCGCCCGCGGCGGTAATGTTGTTTTTGTGAAGGATACGCGAATTGAAGTATCGACTACGCTGAATGCCCACCGCACCAATTTGCCTACTCCCTAGTAAGAATCCGCTTCTTCAAACAGACTTTTGGGTGGAAAATTCCTGCTTCCGCTAGGATAGTTGCAGCCTGGGAATCTATTAGCATTTGAAAGTCGCGGGGTATCTGTGGGAGCAAACCCTTTTCTCGGCGTCGTATTTCACTGGATCGGCGGATTCGCCTCCGCTACAAACTTTATTCCTTTCCGCGGCATCCGCCGCTGGTCGTGGGAAATCTACTGGATCATCCAGGGCATCGCCGCATGGCTGATCGCGCCCACGGTGCTGGCGCTGATATTTGTTCCGGGCGTCTTCTCGATCCTTGAGAGCGCTCCGCGATCGAGCATCGGCTACGCCGTCTTCTGGGGAATTCTCTGGGGATTCGGCGGCCTGACCTTTGGGCTGGCGATCCGCTATCTGGGACTGGGACTCGGGTACGCTATCGCCCTCGGCTTGTGTACTGTATTCGGAACCCTCATGCCTCCCATCTTTCATGGGGAGATGAGCGCTATTCTTCACGCGGCTTCGGGCCGCGTGATCCTCTTCGGAGTCGCGCTGTGCCTGGTAGCTGTCGCGGTCAGCGGAGCGGCGGGCTATTCCAAAGAACAGGAAATCACGGAAGCGGAGAAGGCCGAAGCCGGCGAACGGGACTATTCCCTAGGCAAAGGATTGGCCGTGGCTGTTTTTGCTGGCGTCATGAGCGCCTGCTTTGCTTTTGGCCTGGATGCAGGCAGCCCAATTGCAGTCATCGCGAAGCAACAATTGCTCGCGGAGGGCCGGGCCGACCTCTGGCAGAACCTGCCCGTTCTTATCGTTGTGCTATGGGGAGGCTTCCTAACCAACTTCGTCTGGTCCGTCATCCTGATTATTAAGAATCACTCCATCCGCCAGTTTGCCGGGGAACCGGGCGAGAATCCCTTTCGCGCCAGTCATCCTGACGGCTCCGCGCCGGCGCATCCCGGTCCAGATGGCCAGGGAACCCTGACAGCGGTCATTCCGTTGCCGGCGGTGATCTCTCCCGGAGTGCTCCTGGTCAACTACCTGATGGCGGCGCTCGCCGGCGTCATCTGGTATTTCCAGTTCTTCTTCTACTCCATGGGCGAAACCAAGATGGGCAAGTACGCATTCTCCAGTTGGACACTGCACATGGCGAGCATCATCATCTTCGCGACATTGTGGGGTGTTGCCTTACGCGAATGGCGAGGAACCAGCAAGAGGACAAAGTGGCTGGTAACGCTCGGCTTGGTGTTGCTGGTTTCGTCAACCATAGTCGTGGGATATGGAAATTTCCTCAAAATCCACGAATAGAGATCAAAAAAAGATTTCTCATTCGCTTTTTGTTCGCTATAATAGCGACCATGTCGGTGACTCGAAGGCAGAAAGAGGTTCTTGATTTCATCAGCGGCTTTGTGCAGCGGAACGGATACTCTCCGTCATTTGAGGAAATAGCCCGCGGTTTAAACCTCAAGTCACTGGCCACGGTGCACAAGCACATCACCAACCTGCACAAGAAGGGCATGCTGCAGCGTGCTCACAATCGCAGCCGCTCGATAGATGTTTTGCCGCCGCGTGGCAAGGCGAGGCAATCGGAGCGACTCCCTCTCATGGGGCGCATCGCCGCCGGCTTGCCGGTCGAAGCCTCCGAAACCAGCGAGAGCATATCGTTGGGAGACATCATTGGTAATCGCGAGGTCTTCGCACTCCAGGTGCGCGGCGATTCCATGCGCGATGAACACATCGTCGATGGCGATTATGTCTTGGTGGAGCGTACGCGAACCGCGCGCCAAGGAGAAATTATCGTGGCCCTGGTACGCGACAGCGAAACAACTCTGAAGCGCTATTACATTGAGGGAACGACCGCTCGCTTGCAGCCGTCGAACGTAGAGATGGAGCCCATATACGTCCCCCTCTCCCAACTCGCGATCCAGGGCCGCGTGCTAGGAATTCTTCGCAAATACTCTTAAAAGCCAAATAGAAGCCTCCCTCAGGGGGGACTGTCGAGGCATCCCAGGGAGGTCGCGCGGTGTGATCTCCCCTGCGTGGATGCGGGGTTCCATCCGGGAAGATCTTAAATGCAGTGTTTATTGATGCTCTTATCGATCGTGTCCTTGGGCACAAAGCCAACGATTTGTTCCGCCACTTTTCCACCCTTGAAAAGAAGCAGGGCGGGGATGCCGCGAATGCCATAACGCATGGCCGTGGCCGAGTTGCGGTCCACATCCATCTTCATGACTTTCAGTTTTCCGTTGTACTGCATCGCCACTTCATCGACCACCGGCGCCAGAGCACGGCACGGACCGCACCACGCAGCCCAAAAATCCACCAGGACGGGCTGTTCCGATTGCAGCACCTCCTGCTCAAACGTTGCATCGTTGACTTCAAAAATCGCCTGTCCTGCCATGTTCCTCCTTACCCCGGTTAGCGCTAGCCCAACTTGCCCGAGCATAGCATTCCAAGAGATGCGCTCCCAGCGAAAAAGTCGCAGAGACCGCCGGGGCGCAAAAACAAAAGCGCCCACAGCCGATTAGCGGCTGCGAGCGCTAGAGCAGCCCTCCCCCAGAACTGCCCACGCTGCGAAATTAGGGCCTGCGTGGTGCCTCTGTAAACAAAACTTAGGTAATGATCAGTAACGTCAATAGGTTACTCGTTTAACCCGCAACGTTTATGCTCGCCCCCTCGCCCCAAAGCCCGGTCTCGATCAGCTGTACCGGCCCTACGGGCAGCGAATGTTCACGTATATCTCGTTTCAACTGAGAGGAATCTCCCACATTCATCAGCAGCAGCACTGCTGGGCCTGCCCCGCTCAGCGTCACCGATAGGACTCCATTCCTCCCCGCCAAAGGCAAAAGAGCAGGCAGAAGTGGGCAGAGTTCGCTGCGATAGGGCTGGTGGAGGCGATCCACGGTCGCGAGCGACAGCAATTCCGGCCTCCTTAAAGCGAAGGCGGCCGTGAGAAGCGCCGTATTTTGTAGATTCGTCACTGCATCGGCTCTCAAGTAGCTTTCCGGCAACACGGACCGGGATTTGGCTGTCGCTACCGGATTCTCAGGTAACACCAGGACGGCTCGCCAATCCGGTGGCGGAGAGATGGAAACGGTCGATAGCTGGGGCTTTCCACCGGCTGCGACCGTCAGGCCTCCGTACCAGGAGGCCGAGACATTGTCGGGATGCCCTTCCAGGCGCGCCGCCGCTTCCACAATTCTGCTCGAACTCCACGCCAAGCTGCCAAAATGAACAGCTAGTGCTACCCCGGCTAAACGCACGGCCGCCGAGGAGCCGCAGCCCATTCCTAGTGGAATCTCGTTTTTCATGCGAATGGCCAAAGGAGGCGTTCGCCGGTGCTCCGTCGCCAGCACCTTTGAGTAGGTGTCGATCAGCAGGTTGTTCTCGAGCGCGCCGCAGACCTCATGATCCCGCCCGGTCGCCTCGATCGAAAACGACGAAGCCGGCACGGCATCGATTTCCAAAAAAAGCTCCAGAGCCAGCGCCAGCGCGTCGAAGCCGGGCCCCAGGTTGGCGGAAGTCGCGGGGAGTTGAAGCCGTGCCGACTTCATGCGTGTATCGTCGCCTCCAACTCCTGAAGCACGGCCTCCGGAGAAGCGTCGAGTGAGCGCGTGGCGCGCCGGGTCTCGGTCAATTCCCTTTCCCAGCCCGCCGCTTCATCCCGCGTGAGAAGCTCGCCGCGATGAAAGTCAATGGTGTAGTCGCAATCCTTCAGCATGTGGCCGGTGAGCAGCAGCACCACGGATTCGGAGCGCAATATCTTGCCTTGCTCCATAAGCTTCTTCAATCCGGCCAACGTGACGGCGGAGGCCGGCTCACAGCCGATTCCTTCCTGTCCGATCTCCGCCTTGGCGATGGCTATTTCCGCTTCACTCACCTGCTCGCAAAAGCCGCCGGTCTCCTGCACCACGCGGGCGGCCTTCCGCCATGAGGCGGGATTGCCGATACGGATGGCGCTGGCCCGGGTGTGCGCCTCGACCGGCTGCAGCGATTCGCCGCCGGAATATTTGAGGCTGAGATAAAGCGGATTGGCCCCTTCCGCCTGGATAACGGTAATCTTGGGAACCTTCGCTGCGATCCCCAGATGCTTCATTTCCAGAAAGCCTTTGCCCAGCGCCGAGCTGTTCGCGAGGTTTCCTCCGGGCACGATCACGTGGTCGGGCAACCTGCCAGTCCAGCTCCTCGGCAATCTCGAAGGCGGGTGTCTTTTGACCTTCTACGCGATACGGATTCACCGAATTCAACAAATAGACAGGGGCCCGCCGAACCACTTCCGCCAACACCCGCACGCATCCATCGAAATCCGTCTTGAGCTGGCAGGTCAAAGCTCCATAGTCGATGGATTGCGACAGTTTGGGCCAGGAGATTTTACCTTCGGGCAGCAAAACCAAGCTGTTCATCTGGGCGCGCGCCGCATAGGCAGCCACGGATGCCGATGTGTTGCCCGTGGAAGCGCACGCCACCCATTGGTATCCATGTTCCCGAGCCACGGAAAGCGCCGCCGTCATTCCCGTGTCCTTGAATGAGCCCGTAGGATTCGTGCCCTGATGCTTACGTAAAGCTGCTCCAAACCCAACTTCTCCGCAGCTCGGTCAAGCCGGTAAAGGGGCGTATTTCCTTCGCGCAGGGTTACCGCCTGGTCGGGGTTAAGCAGAATTGGCAATAGCTCGCGAAAACGCCACACGCCGCTTCGATCGATGGGCAGCTTCGATTCCAAACGCTCCCGCCACAACCAGCGAAGCGCGCCTGCATTGGGCAAGCGGCGTCCTTCCGCGCCTGGTTGGCACGCACCGTCATTTGGCTTCGTCGGCGGCAGCGCACTCCAGGCGGGATATCGAACCTCAAAAAGCTCGCCGCAACCGGTGCAACGAAACTCTCGCGGCGCCTCCTCCGGCGGGATTGCGCAACCGCAGCCTATGCAAAGCAATTGATGGGATTGGAACTCCATAGCGTAAGCCTAGCCTAGCGTATTTTTCCTCGATGTGTAACCGGCGGCGCGGACCACCCGCCGAAAGCCGGAGTACCCCGGCGCTGAAATCCGTCAAATTCATAGTGGTTCACGCAGCGTATCGTATACTTTCGTAGATGACGTCTCTGCTCACACCGCGCGATGCAGCTTTGCGGCTGGGCATCTCCTATGCCACAGTCAAGCAGTGGCTGTATCGGGGCAAACTGAAGGCGGTCAAAACTCCCGGCGGCCACTACCGCATCCCTGAAGCTGAGCTCGACAGTTTCCTCTACCAGGCCAAACGCCCCGAGACACCCCGGCGTCAAATGCTGCGATCGCTCAGCGGCCGTAACCAGCTCACCGGCCGCATTGTTGAAGTAAAGGTTGAGGGGCTGCTGGCACAGATCAAGCTTTCCATCGGCGGCCAGGTGATCACGGCCATCATTACTGCGGAGGCCGCCCGCGAAATGCGGCTGAAGACGGGGGAAACCGCTGCTGCTCTCATTAAATCCACCGAGGTCATGGTTCTTCGTGTCTGACAGGCCGGCGCGCGGCGCGCTTGTATTGGTCCTGCTTGGCTTGATTGCGGTCGCCGGCGCTTTCAGTCAGCAGAGCTCCTTGAAGGTCGCTGCGGCGGCGGACCTCGAACCTGTATTGCCTCCGCTCATGAGCGAATTTCAGAAGCAAACCGGAGTGAAGGTCGAAGCGGAGTACGCCTCCTCTGCGACTCTCGCCCAGCAGATCATCAATGGCGGCCCATTCGACCTGTTCCTCGCTGCCGATCTGTCTTTCCCCGAGAAAGTGATCGCCGCCGGCCTGGGAGACAGCGTCGGGCCCATTCCTTACGCGCGCGGGACACTCGTTTTGTGGACCCGCAAGGTTTCGCCTATCTGGAAATTAAGCGGCGGGCTGACCGTAAATACGCTCAGAAATCCCGCGATCGGCAAGGTCGCGGTTGCCGACGCCACCCACGCACCCTATGGCCGTGCCGCCATGGCCGCAATCCGCAACTTGGGATTGACGGATGCTTTGCGGGGAAAGCTGGTGACTGCGGAAAATATTGCGCAAGCCGCCGAGTTTGCCGAATCGGGAAACGCTGAAGTGGGGCTGATCTCGCTCACCTCCGCGCTGACCCCGCGCCTGAGAGCGGAAGGGAGCTTTATCGAGATACCCACAGACAAGTATCCGCCGATATTGCAAGGGGCGGTGGTGATGAAGAACTCGTCCAGCCGTGACACAGCGCATCGATTTCTAGATTTTTTGCGTTCTCTACCGATCCGCAAACAACTCGCCGAGCGAGGCCTGCAAGCACCGTAGCAACACCGCCTTAGCCTCTGCTTTTCTTTCTGTCATTCCCGCAGGGAATCTGCTTTTTCCTAAACGAAGCACCGCCACCCGTGGCATGTGACAGAGATGATTTCATCGGCAACTCCGCCTTATTTGTCATCTCGACGGAAGCGAAGCGCAGTGGAGAGATCTGCGGTTTCCCAAAAGATGCCACAAATCCTGGGTGCCCCAGGATCCGACTCTGGGACCTGGGATTCCACAACTCGCAAAAAAGACCCGGGTTAGCTTCGCGAACCTGGGGTACCCGGCTACCTTCCACATGCAAGGTCCGCGGTGACACACCTAAACCGCAGATCTCTCCACTGCGCTTCGCTTCGGTCGAGATGACAAAGTTAGGTCTGGTTGCCAACCCAGGTCTTCCTCAACCCGATTTTCATCCCCTTGGGTGGCCGCAAACCCATGAACACTCCCCCAAGGTCTCTAATGAGCATTCGTTGAGTGGGACAATGGGCTCGCGGACGAACCGGATCCCGATACAGTTTTGAACTGAGCATCTTCTCTCTGCCAATACATCTCAGGGAGCGGTTTTTTGACGGGCCACACCTCGTTCAAGGTATCTCCGTCAAAAAGTTCTCCATTTTTCATTACATATCGGATGGCGGTGGAATTATGAATGTCCTTTAGGGGATCGCGGTCGAGTATTACCAGGTCCGCCAGCTTACCCGGTTCTATACTGCCGAGATCCTGCGCGAGACCGATCGCTTCAGCTCCGTTGAGCGTAGCCGCGCGCAAGGCTTCAAGATTGCTCATACCGCCGGACGCGAGCGACCACAGCTCCCAATGGAAACTAAGCCCCTGAAATTCCCCATGTCCTCCAACACAGACTTTTCCGCCTGATGAAGCAATCTGAGCCGCCGACTTTGCGAAAGAAGGGTATGCGTATTCGTCTGCACGATACCAGGTAAGGCGAGTTGTCTTGGCATCGATTACGTTGTGCGGAATGAACCTGTCCACCTTGGGGTTATCGTGCACATCGGTGGTCTCGAAGTAGTAGTTCTCCGATGCGGGGCCGCCATAATTGATGATAAATGTGGGATCGTAATAAATCCCGGACTTGGCGACTAACTTAACCAGGTCACCATGAAGAGCGATAGGAAACTGATGCTCCGCGCCGCTAAATCCATCTATAACGTGCGTCATATCAAGAGCAAGATCGGACGCGCCTTCAGTCGTTGGCATCATGTGCAGCTTGTTGGATGCTTCTACAACGAATTCCCGCTGACTTCTATTGCCGACCATGTAAGACTTGATGGTGTTTGTGCGATAGTAGTCTTTATACCTTCGGATGGCAGCTTCCGCCTCCTCTTCGGAATGAAAATCACTTACCCAGAAGATACCCGGACCCGTAGAATAGGCCCGCGGCCCGACAATTTCCCCAGCGTCCACGAGATCCTGATAGGCAAAAGTATCGTTGGTGAAAGTCTGAGGGTCGCGACCCGTCGTGACCCCATAGGCAAGGGAAGCAAGAAAATCCCAGTTCTCCGGATCGAGTACACCGCGGCGAATGTTAAACCAGTGATCGTGGACGTCGATAAACCCGGGCACTATGACTTTTCCGGAGACATCGATCACCTTGGCTCCGGAGGGAATATGCTCCGATCCCCTAGGCCCGACAAAGACAATGCGATTGTCTCTGACAACGATATCCCCAACCGGTAAAATTTCGTCGCCCCGCATTGTAATGATTTTCGCTCCCTTTAAGACTACTGTGCCCCTAGGCACATACCGTGCTACGCGGAGATCGACATGCATCTCCTGAGGATGAAAGCGCTTGGCCGCTTCGGGCGTATTCTCCGGTTGTACGCTTCGCGGGTTCGGCGCGTTGTTCGGCGACTCAGCCACTCCCGCCTCTGACGTTTCTCGCGGCAGCCGGAAGTAACTCGATCCCAACGACCACGCGATGGTCCTTCCTCCGTCCGCCCAACTCGCAAAGTCGGCCCCTACATCCGTCAGTCTCCTGGCAGCCACCGAGGGAGAACTAAGATCAATGGTCGGAGGCTCACCTCCGATTTGCGGAAGATCGAAAAGATAAAGCTGGCTGCGATAAACCGCCAAGGCAGCTTTCCGATCCGGTGCAATCAAAATCTGCATGTCTGGAGAGAAGTCGGCACCCCAAATATCTTCTCCTTTTAGAATCAGCACTGTGTGCCGATCTGTGCCATCGAGACGCATCGAGAGCAAAGAATATTCATGTTGCATCAGGCTAGTCTTGTGGGTCTCTGTGACAAAAATCCGGTCGCTGGAACCGGCAAACTGGGGAAATCCATAGTGCTCGGCAAAAGCGACGATTGATGCCGGTCCTGGAGTGGAAGGAACGGAAACTAGTTCCAGAGCCTCGATCGGACGCCCCCATTGGTCAATCTGGTCCATCGCCATCTCGCGCGAAGCGCGGAGTACGACGATGTGCTCTCCGTCCGGAGACCAGACCGGATTTGCGTAATATGCCGCCACGGACGTCAAGCGAATGGGCGCACTTTTCCCGTCCGCCGCTACTTTCCACAAATAGCCGTTCTCATTCGTCCAGGTTACGTAAGCTAGCCACTTGCCATCGGGAGACCATGCGGGCTCATATTCTCTTTCATTGGACGAAGTCAGTCTCTCTGAGGCGGCGCCCGGCAGGTTCATAGTGTAAAGATGGGTGAGAGCTGAGAATGCTAAGCGCTTGCCATCGGGCGATTCCACCGCCCCCTGTATGAGCCGCACCCGAACCGGACTTTCGTCGACGCGAGCGGGGAAATCAAGCTTCGGACCAAGTTCACGTGAAACTATCGCTTGAAATGGAATGATGGTGTCATTGCCGGTGGCAATGTCGAGTTTGTGAATTTTTCCGCCATAGGAAAGCAGCAGATTCTTTCCATCAGGAGTGAAGGTATAGCTCGGGAGCAGGTCGCGGCTGGAAAAATAGGATTCCTGATCGTCGCGCTGAACGGGAAATTTTAGCCAGCGATCATCGCCGGTGAGCAAATTCCGAATCCGTAAAGCAGTCCCGCCGTCGCGCCGCGTTCCATAAACAAGCTCGCTTCCGTCAAAAGACAATACGGGCCGGATCGCGCTTCCCTGATTAGCAGTGATAATGTCTTCCTCGCCGGTGTTGAGATCCCGGCGCGCAATCTGCCACAAGGGGAATTTGATATCGTCGGAGAAGTATCCGAGCTTTCTGGCGTAGTAGACATAACGGCCATCCCGCGAAGCAACTGCGCCTAGCGCGTTTCTCCAGGTATCCGGGGGCGCGTCGGCGGTCGGCTTGGATTTGACCACGCAAATGCCGCTTCCGCCGTTGATGTCGTACATCCACAGTTCGAAGCCCGAATCGTAGTATTGCGGCTGCTTCTTTGATACCAGAATGTACTTGCCATCAGAAGTCCAGGCGGGGGCAGTGAAGCCAGTGTTTTTGTCGGCGGTTAACGCCCTTGCGTTTGAACCATCCGCGTTCGCGATCCATAGGTTGTCCGCTCCCGAACGGTCACTGACATATACGATCTTCTTCCCGTCGGGAGAGAAGCGAGGCTGGCTGTCAAAGGAAAGACCGGAGGTAATTGCCTTGCCGGTCCCACCTGAAATCGGCAGCTCATAAAGGTGCCCTACCAGGTCGAATAGAATGGTTTTCCCATCGGGGGACACGTCGAGCGACATCCAGGTTCCCTCGCTGGTTGAGAATTCAACCTTGCGCGTTGGATTCAGCGTCAAGCCCGTAAGTTGGTCCGGGCGATTGCCCGGCGCAGGTTGATGCTCCTGTGCCAGGCAGCGCGAAGATAAGGAAAGGCTACTTACCGCAAGCGAGAAGAGAAGGACTTCACAACATATTTTCATCTGGCCCTTTAAAGACCGTTTGCTCGGGATCGCTTTCTGTTGTCTCGACGGCTCAAAACTTGAATTTCAATGCTAATTGTATTTGTCTAGGTGTTCCAAGACCGATCGTTGCGCCAAAGGTGTTGAAAGTTGTGCCAAAGCCCTCTGTGCCAAAGGTCGTATCGGGTTGAGCAAAATTAGGATGGTTGAATAAATTAAAGAATTCTGCGCGAAACTCAAGGCTCTTGCCCTCGCTCAAAGGCGTCTCTTTAATCAGAGATGCATCAATCTGTTTGAAGGTAGGACCATAGATGGTATTGCGGCTGGAATTGCCGAAAGTACCGCTCGCAGGGATTGACCATGCGTTCGGGTTCAGCCACGACTGCCAGTTTTTGTGAGGAACGTAGAAAGATTGGCCGGGGACGACGTTGGGTCGTTGATTCGTGAAGTCTTCGTTGCCAAAGGTATTGGTGCCGATGTAAATCGTGTCGGCGATGCCGCTATGCAGCAGGCCAAGCGCGGTTACCTGCCAGCCGCTGGCCAAAATCCGTATGGGAGCGGGAGAAGATGCGAGTAGGTTATGACCTTCCCCCATTGGAAGGTCGTAAAGGCCGCTGAAGGAGAAGTTATGCCTTATATCGCCAGAGCCATTGCCGCGTTCAGCCTTGATGTTGTTATTATCCTGCGGCTCGCTGGAAAATAGACCCTGATCCTGTACATTGTCGATTGCATGCCCGAAGGTGTATTGCAGGTTAGCATGCAGTCCTTTCGCAACCCGGCGGATAAGTGAGATTTGCAACCCGTTGTACGAACTGAACCCGGTGTTTGTCTCCAAGTAGATATCGCTGAAGTTCTTATTAGGCCGAGCGAGGAGCGATGGGTCATAGTAATTGATGTCTTCTTCACGCCAGATATTGACGCCGTGATTGCCGACGTAGGCGACCTGGACTGCCGTGTCCCACTTCATCTGATAGGCGACGCTCGCATTCCACTGGTTGCTATAGATATCCGGCTTGTTGGTGGGAAATCCGTACACGGTCGGCGGAGGCACGGAGCCCGCTGAAATATACGGAGTATATGGATAGCTCAGGCTGGGAATCTGGGTTTGAAGCAAAGTCGTATTCCCAGGAATATTGTTGAGCGGAACCTCGTACGCGCCGAAGCCCACTGGATAATCCTGGTAGAACATGCCAAAGGAGGCGCGCGCCACAATTGTGTTGGTTGGTGACCAGGCAATGCCAAAGCGAGGCGCAAAGTTTCGCTTGTTCATCTGAAAATACGGATAGCCTGGAGGAGCCAGGGCCCCGGTTAACGGATTGAAGGTTTGCGTTTTATACCTGGAGTCGTGCGGAGGAGTCTCCGCATCCCAACGGGCTCCGAAGTCGATATTCAGATTCGGCCTCAGCTTGTAGCTATCTTGTATAAAGACGCCGATCTGGGTAGCGCGTGTGCCGTGTCCCGGATCACCGACCGTGATGGAGGCCTGCGCGAGCCGGTTGGCGATGAAATCCTGGATTGAATTGTATTGAATAGTGTTATACTCCGTGCTCCTGCGGTTGACCTCGATACGGTAGAGCGCGCCTCCCCATTTAATCGTATGTTTGCCCTTCACATACGTCATGTTGTCACTGTACTGAATGCTATTTGAGTTCTCAAGGTAATACCCCTGCGACCCAGGCTGGATGGTCAGTCCGACGATGGTTATCAACGGGACAGATTCTTGAGAATCCAATACGCTGGCCCACCGCTGAAATCCGAACAACCCCTCGTTAAGAAAATAGGGTTTGAAGATATGCTCTTCGTGAATGGCGATGTTTGTGGTCCGAACGGGAACGAGTTGGTAATCGTTGATTCCGAGGGAGTTGGGGAAGACGCCAAACAACGGCCCGCTTACATTGGAGTCGTTGATATTTACACGCGCAAAAGCGGCGTCTCGATCGCCGAAAGTCTGGTCTACGCGCGCGCTTCCCGTGTCCTCACGGACATTGGAATTGCTCGTAACCGTGTAATTGTCGACCAATTGGTCGCTCGTTGGTGTCAAGTGCGTGGTCGGCATCTGATCGACTAGCGGCGCTAACGCGGGAGATGTAGCGAGCGCCTTCTGATCGGCTAAAAGACTCGGCACTGTCCCCGAGCCTGTGATGCCGATGATCTGGCGCGACCCTTCGTAGTTCAGGAAATAGAAGGTCTTGTCGTGACGGATCGGGCCGCCGAGATTTCCTCCAAAATCATTGAAACGGAACTCCGGCTTCCTAGTGGCAAAAAAGTTCGAAGCATCGAAAGCGTCGTTGCGCAGATAGTCGTAAACGGACCCGTGAAGCTGATTTCCGCCGGACTTGGTCACAATATTGATCATCGAGCCGGCTGCGCGTCCATATTCAGCTTGATATCCGCTTGTCTCTACACGAAATTCAGAAATCGTATCGAGGCTTCCGGTCAGCAGCCTTGCGCCCCGTTCATATCCATTCGCCATGTATGGTTGGTCCACCCGCGATGCGTCCACCCCGTCAATCGAGAACTGATTATGGACGGTATGGAGACCGTCAAAGCTCAGATCTGAGATGTAATTGCTGCGGGCGACCGCTCCCGGCACCAGCAGGCTGAATCGGGCATAATCTCGCCCATTGATGGGTAGATTTCCCACTTCCCGTGTATCCATCGTGGTGCCGAGGGCCGCGGTTTCTTTATCAATTGTGGGCGCGCGGCTGTGACTTGAACCACTTGACTCACTGAACCGGCGTGAAGCGAGAGATTCAGTGTAACTGGAGCGAGCGCATTGACGGTAATGTTGTTCTGAATCTCAGTTTCAAAGCCCGTGGATTCAACCCGGATCTGATACCTGCCGGGCTGCAGCGTGGGAAAGGAATAAATACCATCGGCATTTGAAGATACTGTGCGCGAAACGCCTGTAGCCGTATTCGTCGCTGTGACTCTTGCTTTTATGATCAAAGCTCCAGATGTATCCTTGACGACGCCGCTAATGCTGCCGAATGTCTGCGCACGCGCTTTGACCGCTGACCCGCAAAGCAAGATTAGAATTGTCGTGAGGAACAGAGCGGCAGGCGCCGCTATGGCGTGTCCGCGGCATCCCGGTATCGGTGACTTGCCGGTAGCCGGGAGCGGCGCCGCGGCTCTTTGATGAGAAGAGTTGTTGCGATTTCGCAGTAGCATTTCAACGACCTCCATAATTGGATCAATGACGTGCGGCCAGTTAGCTGCCGGGTAACAACGGCCCCGCATTTACCTTTTTTCCCTTGTCGGCGGCATCGCCTGACGGGCTAATAAAGCCGCGGCGACAAATGCCTTCTGGACCGCTTTCTACGGTCTCAGAACCGAAAGGGAAAACATGCTCCACGACAACATTGTCGGAATTCTGGATTTGCGCCGACTTGGGCGCTCGAGAGGGCCCCTTGAAAAAGAGAAGCCTGCCCTGCCTAACGGCGCCATCCCTCACGCAATTCGAGGGATTGCCCAGAGCCTTTCGCGTCTCGGCTGGTGCCTCGGCGCGCTTCCAACCTGCCCTCCCGGCTTAGTTGGAATCCTATTGGGCGCTAGTGTAAAGCCGAATGACTTTGAGTGCAAGAAAAACATGAGAATTGCCGCTAACGCATGATATGCGCGACTGAGATAGCGGATGACCCAAAATAATCGGGGGACAGTTTTCCAAATGGTTATTCTATCGATTATTCAGCTAACTTATATTCAGCGAAGTTAGCTAAGCTGGGGCGATCAAATCCTAGGCGATCAAATTATGGAACGGCAAGCTCTTTTTCTCACTCTCCGGCTGGCCTCGCTCACCACAGTGATTCTTCTTGTGATCGCCATTCCTCTAGGCTATTGGCTGGCATACGGCAAGTCGCGCGCCAAGCCGCTCATAGAGGCTGTGGTCGCGCTGCCGCTGGTGCTCCCGCCCACCGTGCTAGGTTTTTATCTGCTGGTGCTGCTCGGACCTCGTACGGCAGTCGGTAGAGCCCTAACCTCTGTTGTCGGTCATCCGCTGGCCTTCTCCTTCGCCGGTCTGGTGGTCGGCTCTGTGCTCTACAGCCTGCCCTTCGCCGTGCAGCCATTGCCGCCGGCTTTGCCTCGGTCGATGAAGAGATTCGCGAGGCTGCAATGCTTCTGTCGCCGCGCACCAGCCAGATACTCGCCCGCGTGCTCCTGCCCCTGATCAGGCCTTCGCTGCTCACCGCCATGGTATTGGCTTTCACCCACACCGTAGGCGAGTTCGGTGTGGTGCTGATGATCGGAGGTTCGATTCCCGGTGTTACCCAGACACTCTCCATTGCCATTTACGATCAGGTGAAGGATTTCGACTACGCGCAAGCTAACCGGACCGCTCTCCTGCTGCTCTCGCTCTCCTTTCTCGCTCTGCTGCTCATTTACCTGCGCCGGGATGGCGTGAGCGTTCGTCCCAGGACTAACGCTAGGACCAGCGCCACAGGAAACAGCCGTGTCTGATCCTTCCTTCTCCGCGGAGGCCTACATGCGAGTCGCCGTCGAGCAGCGCCTAGGTAATCTCCTACTCAGCATCGGCTTCGAGTTGACCGCGCCCTGGACGGTGCTTTTCGGTCCCTCGGGAGCCGGCAAGACTTCTCTGCTTCGCATGATTGGCGGCCTGAAATCACCTCTTCACCACGCCAAACGAGGAGAGGTGGTCTTTCGCGGGCGCACGTTCGTGGACCTTCAACGACGAGTCTGGATTCCACCGGCGGAACGCAGGCTTGGTTTCGTGACCCAGCGGCCGGCATTGTTTCCTCACCTGGACGTTGCCGCCAACGTCGGCTTTGGGCTGCATGGGCTGAGCCGGCGCGCTTCCCAGGAGCGGATATCCGCGATGCTCCGCCTCTTTGCCATCGAACCGTTAGCGGCGCGCAAGCCGGCAGCCCTCTCGGGAGGCGAGAAGCAACGGGTGGCGCTCGCCCGCGCCCTTGCTCCCGACCCGCAGATGCTGCTGCTCGACGAACCATTCACCGGGCTCGATGCGGCGCTCAAAGAATCCATTTTGGAAGACCTGACAGGGTGGCTCCGGCAGCGCAATATCCCCGCGCTCTACGTCTCTCACGACGTCGCCGAGGCCTTCCAGACAGGCGCCGATGTGATTGTTTTACGCGATGGCAGGGTGCAGGCCCAGGGCGCCCCGAACATAGTGCTGGCCGGCGAACGGGAACGTCTCCTCGGCTATCTCGATTCTCGTTCTAATCGATCATGGCCGGCTTCAGCTTCGGCGACAGTATCTGAATCACCAGCAGGGCCACGAGATAAGCAGAGCACGCAATGACAAACAAGGGGAGATAGCTGTTGGTCGCGTGGACGATACGGCCGGTCGCCAATTGGAAGAGGATGCCTCCGATGGAGCCGATCATTCCTCCGAATCCGACAACCGTTCCCACAGCGGATTTAGGGAAGGTATCCGACGGAAGGGTAAACAGGTTTGCCGACCAGCCCTGGTGCGCGGCAGTGGCCAGTCCGATGAGCAGCACCACCGTCCAAAGGCCGTGGGAGAAGGGCGCATAGATGACGGGGACGACAGCCAGCGCGCAAATCAGCATGGCGGTTTTGCGCGCGCCATTCGGACTCATGCCCCGCCGCAGAAAGAGCGATGGGAGCCAGCCGCCGGCAATACCGCCCACGCATGAGATCGCATACACCGCGATCACCGGCGCCCGGCTCTGTTCAAGGTTCAGGTGAAATGTGCCTTGCAAATAGCGCGGCATCCAGAACAGGTAGAACCACCAGATCGCATCGGTAAAGAACTTGCCGAAGGCGAAGGCCCAGGTTTCCTTGCGTGGCACGATGCGCGCAAAAGGGACGGTCGCCGTCCGTTCTATCGGGTCGCTTTGTATATAGGCCAATTCCGCGGCGGATACGCTTTTATGCTCATGAGGCTTGGCGTAGGTCCATAGCCAGAATGCAAGCCAAACGAATCCCAGCGCTCCGGTGCCGATAAAAGCGCCGCGCCAACCCAGCCGGAGCGTGAGAAAAGGCACGATCAGGGGAACCAGGATGCTGCCGATATTCGATCCCGAGTTAAACAGGCCGGTGGCCAGCGCACGCTCTTTCCGCGGAAACCACTCGGCAATGGTCTTGATGCAGGCCGGGAAATTGGCTGCTTCGCCCAACCCGAGCAAGAACATGGCAATGCCGAAAGTCAACGCCGAGTTCGCCGCCGCGGGCAGCATGGCCGCGAAGCTTCCACAGCGTAATCGCGAACGCGAAACCCCGGCGGGTCCCCAAACGGTCGGTCAGCCGGCCCGCGGAAACTAGGCCAATGGCATACGCCGCCTGAAACGCCGATGTCATGTAGCTGTATTGAACGCTGTTCCAGCCTACAACTCCTTCGAGGAACTTCTCCAGGTAGCCGATGACGCCGCGATCCACGTAGGCGATCACCGTCGCGAAAAACAGGAGTGCACAGATTCTCCAGCGGTAGCCCCACGGATGCGCCGCAACTGTCTGCGCAGAGGAAGACACTCCAGGCATTCACACTCCTACTCTCGGGATTCCAGAATCACGCCAGATTACACCAATGTGAGATCAACCAAGAAATACCGGCTCGGGTTCAAGGTGAATGCCAAAGCGGCCGTTCACCGCCTCCATAATCCTGTCGCGCAAAGCTATCACGTCCCCCGCCTTGGCGTGGCCGCGATTAATCAAAGCCAGAGTGTGACGGCTTGAGATGGCGGCCGCACCCAGCGAATAGCCCTTGCGGAAGCCAGCCTGTTCGAGCAGCCACGCGGCGGGAAGTTTAACCGTTCCCTCGCCCGCCGGATAGTACGGGATCCGGTCCCGCTGCGTAGCCAGCGCGCCGGCGATGCGATCGAGCGCGCCGAGGGGCACAATAGGATTTTTGAAGAAACTGCCGGCACTCAAGGAATCGGGATCGTTGGCAACGATCAGCATTCCCTTTTGCGCGCGAATCGACCGCACTGCGGCGCGCATTTCTCCTAGCGTCGGCATGCATTCCTTGAAGTAGGACTTTAAGTCTTCGTAGGCCAGCAGGGGGCTCGCATTTTTAGCCAAAACGTAGTCCACTCTGCTGACGATGTAGCGTTCGCGGCAGGTCGTATTGAAGATACTGCGGCGATAGGAAAAACCGCACTCGGAGTTTGTCAAAGTGGCAAATTGCAGCGTTTCGAGATCGAGCACCCTTACTCCGGCAATGGTTTGCGAGACCTCCTGCCCATAGGCCCCAACGTTCTGCACCGGCGTGGCGCCGACTGTTCCGGGAATACCGGAAAGGCACTCCACTCCACCATAATTCTCATCTACGGTTCGGGCGACAAATGTATCCCAATCCTCGCCGGCAGCTACGGAGAAGATCCCGCGGTTGCCCTCCCGCTGCAAATTGACGCCGCGCAATGCGATGCGCAGGACCAGGCCGGAAAAGCCCTCATCGGAAACCAGCAGGTTACTCCCGCCGCCAAGGATGAAGAGCGGCAATTGGCGATGGCGCGCGAACGCCACACCCGCCAGGATATCGTCCTCGGTCGTAGGCTCAGCGAACCAGCGCGCCGGGCCGCCGATCTTAAAAGTTGTGAATGGCGCAAGGGCTACGTTTTGCACGAAGTCCATTTGCATCTAAGGTACATCAGGCGCGCTGGCGGAACAGCGGCCGGAACCTTACAATAGAAGCGAGAGCTAGCAACCCGACCAAGGAGCAACCATGTACCCAGAAATGATGCTTATTCCGATGCGCGAAGAATTAACCCGCGCCGGGATCAAGGAAGCGCGCACCGCGCAAGATGTGGACGCTGCGATCGCGCAGCCGGGAACGACCATGCTGGTGGTCAACTCAATCTGCGGCTGCGCAGCGGGCAAGATGCGGCCGGGTGTTCGGCTGGCTCTGCAGAATAAGATGCTGCCGGATCGTTCCATTACAGTCTTCGCGGGCCAGGACCGCGATGCCACAGAGCGGGCTCGCTCGTATTTCGAGGGTCATCCCCCTACCTCACCAGCCATCGCTATTCTTCGCGACGGCAAGCTGGTTTACCTGATGCAGCGGTCGGCGATCGAAACCGCCACGGCTCCCATGATCGCCCAGGAACTGGCTCGCGCCTTCAACGAGCTGTGCGCCAAGACAACCGCCTAGCCTATCCGCATTTCTGCCCCAGGTATCCAGGTTCGCTGCGGGAACATGGACTCGCGGTACCTGGGGTGCCCGTTTCCGCCGCGCTTTGATAGGGTGCCCTCTATCGGCTTCACAGCTGCGGAAAAAACTCCGCGCAGAGCTTTTGGTGGAAGCCCCCTGCTTTAGCAGGGGAAGCTGGACTTCAGTCCAGCGGAAAGCGCTTGATCTTAAGATGATGGGCTTTTAGCCCTGGATTTAGCGATGCCAGCGCTAAAGCGCATCATGATCGGAGTCGAACTTCCCGGAGCGCTGAAGAAAGGCCAGAAGCAGATTCCCTCCGGGAATGACAGAAAGAAAAGCAAAGACAGACAAGAAGGCCTGCGGCCCTCCGGTCGTTTCGTATTCGCAGTTACTTTTCTTTCTGTCACTCCCGAAGGGAATCTGCTTTTCGAGCTCTGAATTGCGCCTGCCCCCGCATGAATGCGGGGGCTTCCACGCAAAACTGCTCTCCCGGAATAGCGGCTCTAACGGACCCGATCCGCCTGTTCTCCCGGTGTGGCTCGCTCCGCCCGGGTCGTAGAAATACGAGGCGCTGGGAACTGAATCCCGGCATAGACACCCGCGGCTATCGCTCCACCAATCAAAGGGGCGACAATAAACAGCCACAGTTGCTGCACCGCCCATCCTCCAACAAACAGCGCCGGTCCAATGCTCCGCGCGGGATTGACTGATGTATTGGTGATGGGGATGCCGACCAGATGGATCAGAGTCAGCACCAGGCCGATCGCGAGTCCCGCAAAACCGACCGGCGCCTTCACGTCGGTAGACCCGAGAACAGTCAGGACAAGAAACATGGTGAGGATGATCTCCGCGACGAAGCAGGCACCTAAGGAATAGTGATCCGGAGAATGCAAGCCGTAGCCATCGGATCCAAGGCCGGCCACTGAAGCATCGTATCCACCCGCTATTCCGCGCGCGATGAACAGGATCAGGGCGGCGGCAATGATGGCTCCGATGATCTGGGCAATCACGTACATCACAGCGTCTTTGCCATTGATTTTCTTAGCCAGCAGGACTCCGAAGGTGACCGCCGGGTTAACGTGACATCCTGAGATGGGCCCGATGGTGTAAACCATCGCTAGCAGTGAAAGCCCGAAGGCGAAGGCGATCCCGACGAATCCGATATGGCTTCCGGCAAGCACCGCGCTGCCGACTCCACCGAAGACGAGCACGAAAGTACCGACCATTTCCGCGAAATACTTGTTCATTGGGTCTCCTCTGAAGACGACCCAGTATAAGTCGGTAGTGCCTATCTGCGGCAATGAAAAAACGGACAACGGCGCTGGGCGAGCCTCGCTACCTCTGCTGCAAACAACATTGGCAAAGCCAGTTAGGCGCTCATTCTCTCCGGCTTCAGCGGTTCTATGTCACGCTGGATAGCGCTTCCCAACTCAAGCCGCGCTTTTGAGAGATCATATGCTGCCTGCAGGTTGAGCCAGAACTCCGCTGACGTGCCGAAATACCGCGCCAGCCGAAGGGCTGTGTCGGGGGAAATACTACGACGCTCGCGCAGGATTTCTCCTATGCGCGTCGCAGGCATCCGCGTTCGCAACGCAAGACGATTGGCGCTGATCCCCATCGGGACCATGAAATCCTCGCGCAGAACAGCGCCTGGGTGGGTGGTGACACCCTCAATGCGCCACCCCGATGTCGGTCTCTTAATAGTCATAATCGGCACTCCATTGCGTCTACCTGCTGTTTAGTGGTAGTTCCACAATCTCTACGTTATGCGGGCCGTCTTCCCTCCACTCGAAACAGATGCGCCATTTATTGTTAATTCGTATGCTGTGTTGCCCCTCGCGGCCACCTTTCAGGGATTCTAGCCGGTTGCCCGGAGGGATGCGGAGGTCATCCAGGCTGACTGCTGCCTCTAACTGGTCGAGCTTTCGTAAGGCAGTCGGCTGCGAGTTACTCCACATCCTGCTCTTCCTTGTTATGAAGAGACGGTATGTGTGCTCACATTTGAACGACTGGATTATGCCTGTAGAGTATAACGCATCGCGTCATACGTCAAGTGATATACCGGCATATAGGGGATGCTTCCGCCTGTTATCACTATCCTGGCGGCGGACAGACATCATGATGGCGATCGTTGGACCAGCAGGTTAGTAAAGTTTTCGCGAGCTTCCGGATCTCGATGGGCGTGGCTGGGTTGGCTGCAAGTTGTGTCACCCGGACGCGAGCAGAGGCAAAGTCATCCGGCGTCAGAGTCAAGGTTGCGATGTGACTCAGTATCGCTCGTTGCACAACCGGGTCTGTTGAATCCAGCAATCGCAGCAGTTCTGCATTGACCGCAGGATTTTGTACCTGTGCAAGGGCGAGCGCCCGAACGGTTTCGGAGAGCGATTCTGCTGTTTGGTCGGAACGACGCAAGAAGGTGAGGATGGCCTGCTGCACTTGAGGGGAGTCTCGCCCTTCGGTAATGTTTGTGGCAGGATCGCGGTAAAACGTGGCGTCCGCGGATAGGAGAACCCAAAGCATCTGTGGTCCGATGGAGGGTGCTTTCCTGGTTGGCGATTTTCTCGTCGTATCGGGTGTCGTCTGGGTACTTTGCGGGTCCTGCAGCACGGTGAGCGCGACCTTGAGCAGTTCAGGAGGCGCTGGGCGGACGGCAGCTAAAGCCTGAAAAAGAATTAAAGAAAGACCCTGATTTGAAGTCGATGGATCTTTAAGGCGTGGGGTTAACCGAGAAATATAAGGGACCAGCAGATCCCGCTCTCTACGATTCTCCGGCAATCCAGGTTTTTGCCGTTCGGCAATCCCATACAGAATGAGCAGGGCATTCCCCCTCAGTTGCGGGTTTGGAGACTCCGTAAGCCCTACGATCGCAGGAAGCTCTTGTTTAATTTCGGCAATCGATGCTGCATTGATGGGACCGTCCAGCTCTGCGGCCCACTGAGGCCCATGACCTTCTGGGCTCTTCTCAAGCTCCTGGACAACGGAGTGGAGAGTCTGAAGATTGGGGGTAGTTGACTGAGCAAACCCAGAGATTGCCAAAACAGCAAGAGCTAATCGAGCAAGAGAAAGATAACGAGCCATAAAACTGATTGACGTCACCTCGTTGTCGGTTACCACTTTTCTTGGCAACGAGGCAGAAATCGAGGTTCCTGTCGACAGCTTCGGCGATGGTTGAAATTCTGGGTTCGCTAGCGCGAGCGGCCTGTCGTCTCCACCGGCTTCATGGCCTGCACTTTGCTGTGTTTGATGCTGTAGGTGAAGTATATAACTAAGCCGAGAATCAACCACAGGATGAGCACCTCCCAGGTCAGGAGCGGGAGTTCGATCATGAGATACAGGGCGCTTAAGATGCCCAGGATAGGAACCAGCGGGACTAAGGGAGTCCTAAAGGGGCGCTCCATCCCGGGATGCCGGCGGCGCAGGATCCACACCCCGGCGCACACAATCGTGAAGGCGAGCAGGGTACCCATATTGACCAGTTCCGAAAGCTTGTCGATAGGCAGGAGCGCGGGCAGAAATGCCACGACAGTGCCGACAACAATGTTTGAGAGCCACGGGGTGCGGAACTTGGGATGAATGGCGGAGGCCCACGGCCACAGCAGGCCGTCCCTGGACATGGAATAGAAGATGCGCGACTGGGCAAGCAACATGACCAGCATGACGGTCGCGAGACCAAGCACCGCGCCGATCTTAACCAGCAGGCTTCCCCAACTGACTCCGGTAACGTCGATGCCCAAGGCTACGGGATCGGCAACATCCAGCTCGCGATAATTGACCAGCCCGGTGAGCACGAGCGAGACGACAATGTAGAGGAAGGTACAGATAACCAGTGACCCGAGAATGCCGATCGGCATATCACGCCGGGGATTACGCGCTTCCTGCGCGGCTGTCGAGACAGCGTCAAATCCTATATACGCGAAAAAGACCGATGCCGCTCCGGCTACGATTCCCTTGAAACCGAACTCTCCATTTTGTCTCGGCGGAATGAAGGGATGCCAATTGATACGCGCAAGAGTGGGATGGTGGATGAGAAAGGCGATGCCGAGAACCAGAAAGATGGCCACGACTCCGAGCTTGATGATTACGAAGGTGGAGTTGAGGTTGGCCGATTCCTTGATGCCGACCACCAGGACCGCCGTAACGGCTAGAATGGCAAAGAACGCGACGAAGTTGAACAGACCGGTGGCATGAGCCAAGCCCGCTCCGGTAACCCCCGGAGGCAGGGAGGCCAGCGGCTCCCACTTCCCCCCGTAGAGATAAAGGACATTTCCGTACGTGGTAGTGAATTGCGGCGGTAAATAGATGTGCAACTGCTCCATTAGGCTCACGAAATAGCCGGACCAGCCGGAAGCGACCGTGGCAGCGCCAAAGGCGTACTCAAGGACCAGATCCCAGCCGATGATCCAGGCGACGAGTTCGCCCAGCGTGGCATATCCATAGGTATAGGCGGAACCGGCGATGGGAATAATGGAAGCGAACTCGGCGTAACACAACCCCGCAAACGCGCAGGTAAAGCCGGCAAATATAAAGCTGAGCGCGATTGCCGGCCCGGCGTGGAGCGCGGCGGCCTGCCCCGTGAGGACGAAAATACCCGCGCCGATGATAGCGCCGATGCCCAGCGTAATCAGGTTCACCGGGCCAAGCGATCGCCTGAGCGTGTGTTCCCCTTGTTCGCCTGCCTCTTGCGTCAGCAGCGAGAGAGGTTTGGTTGCCAGCAGTCTAGCCATTGGTTCGCGTCATCCTCCAGAAAACCTCGCAAAATCTAGCGGTGCAGTAGGCAGCGACGCGGCTGGCTTGAATGAGTGAATCAATGCGTAGTGGCGAAGCAGAACACCGCTCCTGCAGCATTTTCACGGTTATAGCTTGAACGACTCACTGACCCAGGCATTCCGTCAGAGAATACCCGTACGCAACCAAATCCAAGTCAGATCACAGCAAGGGTGAAATGCTCCAATAAGCACTTGGATGTTTCTTCTATACCGTTTTCCTGGCATTGTGTCCAGTAATGTCTGAGGGTCGCGGAGGCCCAGCTTGATTTGCAGCTTCGTCCTGCAGCAGAAGTCATTTTGAATTCGGCAACCGCTGACTCGCGGCCACATCTAAATCCCGTGTGACCAAGGGTATGAAAATCGGGTGCCCCACGTCCGGATTTTCGGACGTGGGTCTTTGCATGAGCACGATTTCCGCGCATCAGGTTACGCTCAGAGCATTCTTGTGGAATCCCAGGTCCCAGAATCGGGTGGGACCTGGGGCACCCGCATCCCGGTTATTCCGGCTCTTCATGACGGACCGCCCTCCTGAGATGATTTTCGACAGAGTGTTCATGGGCCTGCGGCTCACCCATGGGGATGAAATCGGGTTGAGGAAGGCTTGGTTGGCGATTACACCTAACTTTGTCATCTCGACGGGAGCGAAGCGAAGTGGAGAGATCTGCGGTTTCCCACATCTGGCGCAAAGGGCGCGCCAGATATGGGGCACGCATAATAAAGGGCGCCCAGTCGGGAGTAAGCTTTGGTTGCTTGGGAAAGAACCAGAAGCCCACAGCGAAGGAGCGCCCAGATGAATACCAAGAAGATTAACTCCAAGTACGTGGGAATGGATGTGCACCGGGATTGTGTTTCGATCGCGGTCTTAAACGAAGAGGGGCGGCAGGTGAGCCAGTGTATTGTGCCGACCGATGGAGCAGTGATTCTGGAATTGGTGCAGGGATTACGGGGGACGGTGCAGATCACCTTGGAAGAGACGACCCAATCGGCATGGTTGTACGATTTGCTGCAGCCCCATGTGAGCAAGGTAGTGGTCTGCAATCCGCGCAAGAATGCGCTGCTCAAGGTGGGCAACAAGAACGACAAACTGGATGCCAGGAAATTGGCGGAATTGCTGCGCGGCAACCAGTTATCCCCGGTTTATCACGGGCAGAACAGCGCGCGGGCGCTCAAGGAATTAGGCCGTGCTTATACGGTACTGACCGAAGACACGACCCGTGTGATGGCGCGCCTGAAGGCCATCTATCGCGGCCAGGTGGTGAGCACGCCGGGCAAGGCGCTTTATGGGCAGCGGCGGCGAGAGGAGCAGTTGCAGCTTCTATCGGCGAACAGCGCTCTGAAACAGCGTGCGGAGTATCTTTTTGAAGAACTCGACAGCTTGCGCACAGTACGGCACCGAGCACGCCAGGGGCTGATAACAGAGAGCCGCAAATTCGAGGCCGTCGAACTGCTGCGTAGCATCCCCTTCCTGGGGCCAATTCGCGCAGCCATTTTAATCGGACGCGTACAGACACCCTACCGGTTTCGCACCAAGCGGCAGTTCTGGAGCTACTGCGGATTAGGATTAGAGACGCGCAGCAGTGCGGATTACCGCATGGTCAAGGGCCAGATCCAACGCAGCAAGAAACCGGTGCAAATCACCGGACTGAATTTCCATCACAATCACGAGCTGAAGAACATCTTCAAGGGAGCGGCCACCACCGCCAGCATTCGTCCCGGGCCATTCCGGGAATATTACGAGAGTCTGATCGCCAAGGGAATGCAGCCGGAGATGGCTCGTCTAACCCTGGCGCGCAAGATAGCAACGATTGCTTTAATCCTATGGAAGAGAGGAGAACGCTTCGACGCAACAGAATTGCAAACACAAGCAGCTTGAGCGCGCTTAGAATCCAGGCCCAGTCTTCAGCTTCTCTGCTGCGATAGGGCGATCGGTTCTTGCGCTCTCGGTTCGAGGGTGAGGATCTAAACGAGGGATAGACGCATTGCCAACAGCGTGCAGTTTCATGGGGCACCATATCCCCCTTCGGATAACCGAAAAAAGCTATATGACCACGAGTCTCAGATAGAACCATGGTTGGCCATTCCGTTGGACCAATCGTTCTCTGCTTGATGGGTGCAAGGTACTGTTGGCCGTCTGTGATCGCATTATGAGAAATGCTGATCTAATTCAGCCGGGCTGGCGCTGCCAGCTGGTGCGCTATGGAAAAGCCGGTGGCTACGCCACCTCGGAAATCGCTCCGCGATTTCCGCTTTCCCACAGCGCCGACGGCTACTATCAACTCGACTCGGGACCGGATCGCGCCGCACTCAACACTTCGATCCATACAGCGCGGCCTCGCCGGGAGGGCTGGGATGTCAAAAGAAACTCCCCTCGCCGCGCTCGCGCCGAAGTTTTTTCTCTTGACATCCCCCTTTATAGAACCCTCGATTGGTGGCCATTTTGGATCCATACTTTAGCAGATTTAGGGTGCCCCATCCTTGCGCAGCAAGGGTGGGAGACCACAACCGCTGGCAGAGCAGGCTTCCCAGGATGATTTTCGAGAGAGCGATAATGTGCGACCCTTGATCAATCTCAAGCGGAGTAAGTAAACCATGCCCGGCAAGCACAACGAGTTTATTGAGACATCGCTCTCTGGCTTTGATCTGCTCAACCAGCCGATGCTGAATAAAGGAACCGCGTTCAGCGAGCAGGAGCGGAGGGCATTCTCGCTGCATGGACTGCTGCCTCCGCACATCGGCACGTTGGAAGACCAGAAGGCGCGACGGCTCAAGATCCTGCGCCGCCTGCACACTGGTTTTCAAGGCTACGCATTTTTGCGCGACCTCCAGGACTCCAACGAGACCCTCTTTTATGCGCTCCTGGCCGGAAATATCGAGGAACTGCTTCCCCTGGTTTACACGCCCACGGTAGGTGAGGGCTGTCAACGCTTTAGCGAAATCTGGAGGAAGCCGCGCGGACTTTTCCTGAGCTATCCGCATAAGAATCGCATCGCGGAAATCCTTTCCCATCCCAGGTACGATTCCGTGCGTTGTATTGTAGTCAGCGATGGGGAACGTATCCTTGGCCTGGGCGATCAGGGCGCGGGCGGCATGGGGATACCGATTGGAAAGCTGGCGCTTTACACCGCGCTAGGCGGCATCCATCCTTCCGCTGGGCTGCCGATTCTGCTCGATGTAGGAACCGACAATCAGGAGCGCCTCAATGATCCGATCTATATCGGTTGGCGCCACGAACGCGTGCGCGGGCAGGAGTATGACGACTTCATTGAAGCCTTTGTCCACGCCGTCACCAAGCGCTGGCCGCACGTGCTTCTGCAATGGGAAGACTTCGGCGGCGAAAACGCTGCGCGTCTCCTTGATCGCTACCGCGACCGTCTCTGTACCTTCAACGACGACATCCAGGGCACAGCGGCGGTGGCGACAGCTACTCTGCTGGCCGCTCTCAACGTAACAGGAATACCGCTCCAAGAGCAGCGCATCGCCTTCCTGGGATTTGGATCCGCCGGTCTGGGGATTGCGTCGCTCCTGCTAACCGCCCTCAAGGAAGCCGGCCTAAGCGAACAAGAGGCCGGAGAGCGTATCTATCCGGTTGATAAAGATGGATTGCTTATCAACGGTCTCCCCGGCATTCACCCCGGACAGCGGCAATTTGTGAAAAGCAGGTCGAGCGTCGCCGGTTGGAAGCTGCAGGACCCCAACCGGATCGGCCTTCTGGATGTGATTGTCAACGCGAAACCCACGGCCGTGCTTGGACTCTCCGGACAGCCGGGAGCATTCACCGAGGAGATAGTCCGGGCGATGGCCCAGTATGCCGCAAGGCCCATCCTCTTTCCACTCTCCAACCCCACCTCGCGCGCCGAAGCTACTCCGCAAGACCTGATCAACTGGACCAATGGCGCGGCCTTGATTGGTACGGGAAGCCCGTTCCCGCCTGTCTCCTTGAACGGCCAAACCATACCTATCACCCAAACCAACAACTCCTATATCTTTCCGGGAGTCGCGCTCGGGGTGATCGCCTCGCGGGCTCGCCGCGTCAGCGATCCGATGTTCATGGCGGCGGCCAGGGCGCTGGCCAAACTCTCTCCTACAGAGACCGACAAAAACGGCCGGCTCTTGCCTCCGGCCGCCGAGCTTCGTTCCGTCTCATTGAATGTTGCCATGGCGGTTGCCGAAGAGGCGCTCAAAGAGGACCTCGCCCCATCTCTCGCGCCGGATGATCTCAAAACGGCGATTCGCGCCGAAGTTTGGGAACCGCATTATCTGCCTTACCGGCGAATGAAACAAACCTAATCCATAAAGGGAGCGGACTCCTCCAGCACTAAGAGGAACTCCTCCACTCTTCTTCCTATCGGCTCTCCCGGACCAGGCAGAAAGTCCGAGAGAATGGCGACCGAGTCTGCTCCAGCGTCGAGCACGGCGAGCGAATTCGCGCGGTTGATGCCGCCGATGGCAACGAGGGATTTGCCGGTTAGCTGGCGCGCGCCGCGGACCCCTTCAAGTCCGATCACCGGATCGGGGTTCTCCTTGGAAAAGGTAGTGAACACGGGGCCGATAGCAACGTAGTCCGCCGGGCCACCGTCAGCATTCTTGACCTGGGATCCATGATGTGTCGACACGCCGACGATGGCTGACGAGCCTACCAGGCTGCGGACCTTATCCGGCGGCATATCGTCCTGGCCCACATGCACTCCATCAAAACGAGCAGCCAGGGCGAGCGATACACGGTCGTTGAGAATCAGGCAGCTATCGGATGTGGGAAAGATAGCGCGCAGCATCGATGCGCGCTCGAGTACTTCGCCCTCCTTCCCGGTCTTGTCCCGATACTGTAAAAAGCGGATGCCGGCCTGGCGCAGGCCACGGGCAAAAGCCTCCATCGAAATGCCGGCCCCGATGAGCAGACCGGCATCGATGATGGGATAGAGGCGAGGTAATCGAGAAAAGATAGCCATTGACGCCTCGCTATACCAGCGGTTCGCGCAGGGCCTTTTCCCGCTCGAAGAACCGCTCCATGAATTTGGTATCGAAGCGCCCTTCACGGAATTCAGGGTTCTCAAGAATGCGGCGATGCAGCGGGATGGTGGTATGGATACCCTCGATGACGAACATCTCCAAGGCGCGCGACATTCTTGCCATAGCTTCTTCGCGGTCCCTGCCGTGCACAATGAGCTTGGCGATCAGCGAGTCGTAATATGGCGGCACGACGCCTTCGGCGTATTGCGCAGTATCCACGCGCACTCCGTTTCCGCCGGGGACGTTGAAGGCGGTTATCTTGCCCGCCGAGGGCGTGAACTTCTCCGGGTGTTCGGCATTGACCCGGCACTCTATCGCGTGGCCGCGAATGGGCACGGCCTCCGGGATAATGGCATTGAGGCGCTCCCCAGCTGCAATACGGAGTTGCGCCTTGACCAGGTCCAGGCCAGTCACCATTTCGGTGACCGGATGCTCCACCTGGATGCGCGTGTTCATCTCGATAAAATGCAGCTTGCCCTCTTCGTCCATGAGGAACTCTACTGTGCCGGCGTTCTGGTAACCGATGAAGGTCAGACACCGCCTGAGAGTCTTGCCTATCTCGTCACGCACTTTCTGCGTGACCTGGAGCGACGGCGCTTCCTCGATCAGCTTTTGGTGGCGGCGCTGTATGGAACATTCGCGCTCGCCCAGTGAAACGACGCCTCCATGTTCATCGGCCAGAATTTGGAATTCGATGTGACGCGGGCGCTCGATGAACTTCTCCATGTAAAGATCGCCGTTGCCGAAGGCATTGGCTGCTTCCGTGTGGGCGGCCTGGTAGAGCTGCGGCAATTCGGCTTCAGAGCGGATCACGCGCATACCGCGCCCCCCGCCTCCCGCCGAAGCCTTCAGAATAACCGGGAAGCCGATGTTGCGGGCCCATTCCAACGCCTCTTCCTCGCTTTGCAGAACCCCTTCTGAACCGGGCAAAATGGGTACCCTGGCCCGCTTCATCGTCTGCCGGGCCTTCTCCTTTTCGCCCATCACTCGTGTCACCTCAGGAGGCGGCCCGATGAACTTGATATTGGAGGCGCGGCAAACCTCGGCAAAGTTGGCGTTCTCGCTAAGCAATCCATATCCCGGATGGATGGCGTCCACGTCGGCGATTTCCGCCGCGGAGATGACCGCGGGAACATTGAGATAACTCTCCGCCGAGCGTGGAGGACCGATACAGATAGCCTCATCGGCAAAGCGGACGTGCAGCGAGTTACGGTCCGCTTCACTGTAGATGGCGACCGTGCGTATGCCCAGTTCCTTGCAGGCACAAATGACACGGAGTGCGATTTCGCCGCGATTAGCGATCAGAACTTTTCGAAACATAGATTCAACGAGAACGAAGGGCAAAAAGCGGCTGGCCGTACTCGACAGGCTGACCGCTGGAGACGAAGCGCTTGACCACCTCTCCAGCCGCGTCCGATTCAATTTCGTTCATGAGCTTCATAGCTTCTACGATGCACAGGATCTGCCCATTCTCAACCTGGTCCCCGATTTTAACGAAAGCGGTGGCGCCGGGAGAGGGCGACTCGTAAAACGTGCCGACGATCGGCGACTTAACGATGTGCAAGTCTGCATCTTCTTGGGCACGGATTTCGGATTCACCGGATGCGATCGGCTCATGACGCGAAGCAGCCTCGTGACTCGCCTGCGGCGGCTGGGAACCGAGGAGTTGTCGAAGATGAGCCAACTCCGCCGCCGATGGCGCGGGTGCCTGACCCTGCTGACCGAACTTAATGCGAATTTTGACATCGGCGCGCTCAAAGTCGAACTCGCCAATGTTATTTTCCTTGAGGAACTCGACCAATTCCTTCAAATCTTTGCTTTCTTCAGGGGTCATCAATCTCTCGTCTGCGCTTGAGCCTGAGCTTTACAACTGCATCCAGGCCGTTGGCGCGGCTGTGAGCACGTGCGCACCGCGTTCTGTAACGGCAACCATGTCCTCGATGCGAATTCCAAATTGGCCCGGGATGTAGACTCCGGGTTCAATGGTGATCACCATGCCGGGTACAAGGGTTTGCTGCTGGTCCGCGGCAATGCGCGGCGCTTCATGAATCTCCAGGCCAACACCGTGGCCCGTGGAATGCGTAAAGTATTGCACCAATCCAGCCTTGCGCAGGACGCCGCGCGCTGCTTCATCCACCTCTCCACAACTAACGCCAGGCTTGACGGCTGAGACCGCGGCCTGTTGCGCCTCCCGCACAGAATCATACGTGAGCCGCTCCCGGCGCGTTGCCTTACCCAGAAAGAGGGTGCGCGTCATGTCCGAGCAATAACCCTTGAGAATAACACCGAAGTCGAGGGTTACGAACCCTCTCCGGGGCAAAGGCTTAGGTGTGGCGCGGCCATGCGGAAAAGCGGATCGCGGACCGCTGGCAACGATGGTTTCAAACGACATCCCGTCGGCTCCCTGCAGGCGCGCACCTAACTCCAACCGGCCGGCGACCGCAGTCTCAGCCATACCGGAATGGATCTCCGGCAGCAGCTCTTCAAAAAGCGACACCCCGAGCTGCGCCGCCTCTTCGATAAGCTTGAGTTCATCGGCATCCTTGATCAGGCGTAGCTCAAAAACCAATGGCGCGGCGAGCGGTCGAAAAAAACGCCTGCGACGCCCGCTGTTCAGGAACTGGCGATAACGAGCCAGCTCCGCAATTGTCGTGTGCTCGGGATCGAAGGCGCAATGCACGGCGCCGCTGGACTCCAGCCACGAGCACGCCTCCTGCGCTGCCGATTTGCTGGCGATCGCCACCCGCGCTCCCTTCGTCTCCTGGCGAGCCTGCTCGCCATAGCGGCCGTCGGTAAACATCGCGGCGCGGCCAGCGGTGATGCAGAGAAAGGCATTCGATCCGGAGAAGCCACAGAGGTAGCGGACATCCGCCAGATTAGTGACCAGCAAAGCGTCGATCTGCTCCTGTTTCATCAGGAGCCGTAAACGGCGCAGCCGTCGTCGGTGATTCAGCAACACAGGTGCATCGGGCATTGTTATCACGGCGAAAAAGATGTCGGCAAGAATACAGCAACAGGAGAATGCTCTATCGCATGATGCGAATCGTTCTTTTTTGGCGCGGGCGGACGGGCTGCGGCTTTTTCGGTTGGACCACTTCTGCTTCCATCTCCGATTTTGCCTGTTGAGCGCCATGGGAGGATCGTTCATCCATCCACTCATCCAGGCGGGAACGTTTGAAGCGCCAGCGGTTGCCCAACTTGAATGCCGGAACAAAACCGTCTGACGCGTACTTATAAAGCGTGTCTGGGCTGATCCCTAAATAATCGGAGGCCTGCCGGATATCCATCACCTCGCGAATCTCGCTTTTCGCCGGTACTGTCCTCATAAACGTGCTCTCCTCGGGACTCTATTCTTCGGTTCGTACGGCGGGGGAATGTGTCGGAATTGGTGCGATACCCGACGTTGTGCTTATACCTCGTTTTTGCCCTTTAACACAAGAAATTCTAGTGAGTTATCCCCCTATTATCGCTTTTTATGGCATTACGAAGCGTCCCGGAACCATCCGGTTGGAAGGTTTTGGGTAAGTAACCAATGCTTGGCGCTACATCTTGTGGAGTATCTGGATTGGTTCGGGACTCCTGTTCGCTCAAGCAACGGATGATGCTATTCGAAGTAAGCTATTGATAAATAGACAAATAGATGCCCCGCATCCGGTTTCTCGGACGTGGGGCTGTGCCCTCTAACCCGCCTAGACTTCAGGTTGCAAGCCGGCGGCCAACGAGATTAAGTCATCGCCAATTGTGCGTGTTTTCGCAATAGCATCCTGCAGGGGAATATTGGTGATCTCGGTGCCGCGAAGCACAACCAGCCGGCCGAATTGGCCTTGGTGTACCAGATCGATAGCTGCCGATCCGTAGCGCGTGGCCAGCATCCGGTCAAAGGCCGTTGGCGTGCCTCCCCGTTGAGTGTGACCCAGGTTGACAGAGCGGGTCTCGTACCCCGTCCGCTCTTCAATGATCTCGGCTACCGCCTGGCCGATGCCGCTTAGACGGGCGTGACCGAAAGCGTCGACGCTCGATCCCTGGGTTGCCTGCTTTTCCGTGCCGGGCAGTTTTGCCCCTTCCGCTACTACTACGATCGAAAACAACTTGCCGCGTTCATGACGCTCCTTCAAGATCTTTACGGCGTAATCGATGTCGATAGGCTTCTCGGGAACGAAGATCACATCGGCGCCGCCGGCGATCCCGGAGGTGATGGCGATCCACCCGGCATCGCGGCCCATGACCTCGCAGACAATGACCCGGTTGTGAGCTTCGGCGGTTGAGTGCAGCCGGTCCACGGCTTCAGTCGCGATGGAGACGGCGGTATCGAAACCGAAGCAAGCATCGGTGCCGCTCAAATCGTTGTCGATCGTCTTGGGAACGCCGACCACCTTGATTCCCTTCTCAATGAGCACGTTGGCGAATCCCTGAGTATCGTCCCCGCCGATCGTGATCAGCGCATCCAGCCGGTTGGCTTTGATGGTGGCCAGGCATTTATCGATGCCGCCTTCAATTTTCCTCGGATTGGTGCGCGAGGTGCGCAAGATCGTGCCGCCCAACTGCAGGATGCCGGATACGGCATCGAGATTGAGAGGCCGCGTCTTATTTTCAACCACGCCGCGCCAACCCTCAATGAAGCCGGTGAACTCATCTTTGTAGTGGAAGATTCCCTTGCGTACCGCGGCGCGGATAACCGCGTTCAGTCCGGGACAGTCCCCGCCGCCTGTGAGTATTCCAACTCGCATCGTAGTATTTTCTCCTTGGACTTCTAGAGAATCATACTAAGCGGATAGTCGAAAACAAACTGAGCTGCCTTGGCGGAGTGGCGACCTTCAAGATGACAGCGTAGGGCATACGCATTGGTGGTCTCCCATCCTTGCGTAGCAAGGGTGAGAAACCACACCTGATGGCAGCAGGATTCTGAGGGCGCCTCTTTCCGCAGCCGGTATAGCCCGCTCTAGTGGGGGAAAAACTTATTCAGCAAATTCCCCGGGTTCGTCTGGTTGTTGCCCTTGCCCAGCCGCTGTTGCAACTGCTGCTGCAGGATGCTGCCGGCATTCTGCTTGAGAACCTTGCTGAGGTCGGCATGGATTACCGGATTCGATGTAGTGCCGGTGATGGTGAGGGGGATTCCCTTCGCCATAGCTGCGCTGACTGTTTGGCCGAGAGCGCCATTCACGGCGGTCAACCCACCCATTGCTTGTCCGGCTATGCCGGAAGAGGCGCTAAGCTTGGCCACCAGGGCGAAGTTGAGACCACCTCCAGGCGAGACCGTCCCGCCGCCACTCGCCGTGCCTAGGGCCGGAACGGCCGTATAGAGATTCGCGATGCGTGTTCCGGCAGGCGAGGATGTCACGTCGGCGCGCAGAGTCTGGATTGCTGTGCCACCTTGCGTACCGCCTGTAGGCTTGAGCCCTTGGATCTTCGATCCGAGATCGAAGCCGGCCAGGCGCGTGTTGTTGATTTGTACAGGGCCGCTGATGGTAAGCGCATTGGCGGGGCCGTTGATCGAAAGGTCTGCGTTAATCGTCCCCCCCCTGAAACGACGAGCCGCTGGGCAGCCGGATGCCCGCGACCGGTAGCAGCGCCTGTACCTGGTTGAGAGGCAAGTTCGGCGCTGAGAGATGCAGCGCCAGCGTCGTTTGCGGCCCGGTCATCTGATAGGTGCCGTTGACCTGTACGGCAACGCCGCCGGTCGAGAGCTTGAGCGCGTCGATCTGGCCGGTTCGAGCAGCGAGGTTGTGATGGATTGTATAGGCAATGTCGACCGGATTGGGAGTAGGCGCACCGCCGCGTACTAACTTCAGATGATCGGCGTGTATCGTCCCATTGCTCGTCAGCGTTTGACCATCCGAGGTGACCTGCGCAGCAATATCAGCCATCATCGCGATCCCTTGATCCGGTTGGACTACTCCGGCAGCTACAGGATCGAAGTGTTTGAGGTCGATCTTCGCGCCCAATGGAGTGATTGAGGCATCCTTCTGGTTTACCGGACCGGCCGTGCCATCGACCGCCAGCGAACCACCCCCAGGGAGAGTTGCGGAGAGTTGGAAAGGAAAATTTTTAGAGAAGGAGAACTGTTGGATAGAGAGGTTCAAGTTGCTATAGACAAACGGCCGGCCGGCCGGCGGCTGGCTGGAAACCGTAGCGGTGCCATTTTGAATCTTGATCTCGCCCACCGTCAGATTGGGGAAGGCGCTTTCCTGCTGTTGGTTTTGACTGCGGCTGGCCGCGGTGCTTCCCAGGTTGGAAAAGTTCCAGGTACCGTTGGCCGCGTGGATCAGATTGATGGAGGGCGAGTCGGCGGAAAATCTGGTCACGATAAGCTGGCGATGAAGAATAAGCGGCCAAGTCTCGATACCGATGTGCAGCGATTTTGCCTGCAGGAATGGCGTCGAGCTGAATGCCGGATCGTCGGCAATCGAGATGTTATTCGCCACCAGGCTGCCGGAGAGAAACGAGAAGCTCAGATTGCCTAAAGTCACCGGGCGTCCCAATGCTTGGGAGATTTGCTTTTCGAGGACGGGTCGAAAGGTATTGGCGTTCACGAAGAACGGCACCATCACTATGACGATCAACACCAGCACAACGATGCCGAGGACAATCTTGATCCAATGCTTCTTCATCGGGACACCTCCGCGCGTGTACTTTCCCACTCTAGACCCATGGCCCTTTGGATGCTACCGGGAAGAAAAAAATAGAAAAGCTCGTCCCTGGAAATCTGCTGGCCGACAAGAGGTGTCAGTGGTAAGTAGAGCCGGGTGCCAGACAGCCGGTTATTTTCATCGCGTCGCGGTCGGTCTGCGCGAAGGCAGGCCACTACAGACGAATGGGTTACAGCACTTGCCGCCGGGGGCGGAGCGCCGCCCGGCGAAATGCGCTTCAACCTCTGTAATTCAGATGAATTACATCCTAGCTTCGATCAACCGGCTATGCCTGCGGCCGTGGAGTAAGACGTACAAAACAAGAGGAGAGCCTATCCCATTCGGAGAGAATCCAGCGTGCGCGAGTGCTGGCTGTCTTCTCCGCGTGCAGAAGAACGAGCTCACGCAGGCTCTCGCACTCAGCCGGATCAAGCACCGAAAAGGACTCCGGAACCAGGAAGCTCGAGTGGTAGCGCATGCGCGAGAGGAATTTGCCGTCCTCGTCAAAAACCCATGCCAATCCGCCGGTCATCCCCGCGCCAAAGTTCTGTCCCGTGGAGCCGAGTACCGCAACCAGTCCACCCGTCATGTATTCACACCCATGGTCGCCGACACCCTCGACCACCGCCAGGGCTCCGGAATTGCGCACCGCGAAACGTTCTCCGGCCCGCCCGGCGGCGAATAGAGAGCCTCCGGTCGCTCCGTAGAGCGCAACGTTGCCCAGGATGACGTGCAATTCGCTCTCTCTGGCGGCGCGGCCCTGTCCGCGCAGGACAATTTCTCCACCGCAAAGACCCTTGCCTACGAAATCGTTGGCCATCCCTTCGAGCACGAGCTGCATGCCGGGCACGGCGAAGGCGCCAAAGGACTGTCCGGCGACGCCGTTCAGATTGAAGGTCATCGGAGAAGCTGCCGTATCGATGCCACGCAAGGCCAGCTCGCCGGCCAAACGCGCGCCCAGGGTGCGGTGCTGGTTGGCGATCGTGGCGCTCAAACGAAAAGGCTCCGCGGCCGAACAGGCGGCAATCGCCGGCTCGACCCATGCGTCATCAATGGCCGCGTGATCGTCCGGCCTGCGGTTGCGGCCGCCCTGCCAACGCACCGGACCGGAGATGGAAGGGGCGAGCATCGCGCTCAGATCTAGGCCGCCGGCGCTGCGTACCTGCTCCAGCAAATCGACCCGGCCAGTAGCGGCTGCAAGGGAAGGCAAGCCGAGGCTGGCGAGCAGGGACCGGAGATCTGATGCGAGTTCCTCGAAGAAGCGGACGACCTGCTCCGGCTTGCCGCGGAATTTCGCGCGCAACTCAGGCTTCTGCGTAGCAATGCCCGTGGGACAGGTATTCAGGTGGCATTGGCGAGCCATGTCACAGCCGATCGCGACCAGCACCGCGGTGCCGAAGGCGAACTCGTCGGCGCCCAACATGGCAGCGATAAGGACATCGCGCGCGGTGCGCAGGCCGCCATCGCAACGCAGGCGGACACGTCCGCGGAGGCCGTTCTGAATCAGCACCTGTTGCGCCTCGGCCAGGCCGAGCTCCCAAGGATTGCCTGCATACTTGATGCTGGAGAGAGGAGAGGCGCCGGTGCCGCCGGCATGTCCGGCGATCACAATGTAATCGGCATAAGCCTTGGCCACGCCCGCAGCCACCGTACCCACCCCGCATCCTGAGACCAGCTTGACCCCGATTGCAGCGCGAGGATTGACGCGCTTCAGATCGAAGATCAACTGCGCCAGATCTTCGATCGAATAGATATCGTGGTGAGGCGGCGGGCTGATGAGCGAGACTCCTGGCTGAGAGTGGCGCAGACGCGCGATCAGCTCCGTGACCTTATGTCCGGGAAGCTGCCCCCCTTCGCCGGGTTTCGAGCCCTGCGAAATCTTGATCTCCAATTCCTCGGCATTGGCCAGATATTGCGCGGTGACCCCAAAGCGGCCGGAGGCAACCTGCTTGATTTTGTTATTGAAGGTCGCCGCGCCGCTGCCCGCATTGCGGGAATAAGCCGACGGATCTTCCCCGCCCTCGCCGGTATTGGAGCGAGCGCCCATCAGGTTCATGGCCTCGGTAATTGTCCGGTGCGCCTCCGGACTCAACGAGCCCAGGGACATGGCGGAGGCGATAAAGCTCTGCACGATACTTTGCGCGGGCTGCACCTGCTCCAGGGCGAGCGGAGGCGCGGCCGGGCAGAACCCCAACAAGTCGCGTAGGACGGTGGGCTCGGGGTTGACAGCCTGAGTCCTGAACACAGACCAGGCCTGTGCCGGATCGAGAGTCGAATTAGCCGAGGCGCGGCTCGCGCCGGTCACCAGTTGCAGGGCGCGCACCGTCTGGGGCTGCCAGCCATGCGGCTCGGCGTGTTCGTCTTTGCGGAAGCGAATCCAGCCGTAGTCGGGCAGACCTTTGCTCTGCACCGCGGCGGTGACCTGTTGAGCGGCTGCCCCGTTAGCGGCAGGCTCGGTTGGGGCAGCGTTGACCAGCGTCAACTGGGCTTCGTCCTCCTGAGCAGCCGACCAGCGCTGGCGGACGGCGCCTTCCAGCTCGGCAAAGCCAATCCCACCAATGGGAGACGGAGTGCCTTCGAAACAGCGGTCGATAACTTCCTGGTCCAGGCCGAGAGCATCGAAGAGGTGCGCCCCGCGGTAGCTGTTGACCACCGAGATGCCCATCTTGGACATGATCTTCGCCAAACCTAGAGCGAAGGCGTGCAACATGTTGGCTTCGCCCTGGTCGGCATCGACGCTGCGGGCGGTTTCCAAAGCCAGCCACGGGCACACGGCGCCCGCGCCAAAGCCGATCAGAACAGCCGCATGGTGGAGGTCGCGGCAGTCTCCCGCTTCCACCGCCAAACCGCATTTCGTGCGTACCCCGGCATGCACCAACGCGTGATGGACCGCGCCGGTTGCCAGCGCCATCGGTATGGGAATGAGCTCGGGCTTGGATTCGCGCTCGCCTTCTCCATGGGAGTTCGCCGCCGCCACCGAGTGGAGTTCCGTCTGCGCCACGGCGCGATCGGTCAACAGCAGAATGGCGGCCCCTCCGCGAACCAGATCGATAGCCCGAGCACACAAGTCGTCGAGCGCCCGCGACAGATCGCAGGACGGCGCAAAGACGCAATCCAGCACTGCCAGGGGCATCTCTTCAGCCAGCGCGTGCTCCCGGTTGCGCAGCGCGTCCACCTGACCGATAGAGAGAAATGGCGATTCGAGCGAGAGTCCGGGAATCCTGCCTCCCGTATCCAGAAGCCGAGGCCAAGGACCGAGACGAGTGTGCAGTTGCACCACACAGGACTCGCGCAATGGATCGATCGCCGGGTTGGTCACCTGGGCAAAACGCTGCCGGAAAAAAGCGTATACAGGCCGGGGAGAGCGCGCCAGCGGAGCCAACGGCGTGTCGTCACCCATGGACCAGACAGCATCCTTGCCCTCCGCCGCCATGGGTGTGAGCACCATGCGCACATCTTCCTTGGTATAGCCGAAGGCCTGCTGCAACTGCGGCAGCCCCTGCACCGGCGGGGGAAAGCGCGAGGGCTCGAGCGGGATGTCCGCCACCAGATCGGAATATTTGCTGAACCGGTCGAAGTCCCGCAGCAACTGCTCGTCTTCGAGAAGTTGATGCGCATCCAGGTCGGCGACCAGCATCTCTCCCGGACCCAGGCGGCCGCTGTGAATGATCTTTTCAGGATCGAGGTCCACCAGCCCGGCCTCCGAGCCGGCCACTACCAGCGCATCGTCGGTAAGGAAATAGCGGCAAGGACGCAGGCCATTGCGGTCCAACGCTACCCCCACCAGATGGCCGTCGGCAAAGGCCAATGCTGCCGGACCATCCCACGGCTCGATGCAGTCGGCGTGATAGCGCAAAAAGGCGGACTCCTGCTGGCGGCCGGCGGGCGGCAAAAGCATACGCACCGCCTCGGCGACACTGCGCCCGTTGCGCGCCAGCAGTTCAACTACTTCATCCAGGTTGGTCGAATCCGATCCGTCATGAGTGAGAATCGGGTGGAACTCAGCCGGAATATTGGCGGCGCGTGCTTCCATGCGGCTGCGATTGCCCCAGATGGTGTTGATCTCGCCGTTGTGCGCCAGCATGCGCAGCGGTTGGGCACGATGCCAGGAAGGCAAAACATTCGTGGCGTAGCGCTGATGGAAGATGGCAAAGGAGGTAGCGAAGCCGGGGTGGGCGAGGTCGGGATAGAACTCGGCCAGCAAACGCCCGGCGCACAGCGCCTTGTAAACCATGCACGAGGAGGACATCGAGCATAGGTATCCCGCCGTGGAATCCGCCTTGAGCGTGCGCTCGAACTGTTTGCGGGCAACATAGAGCCGCCGTTCCAATCTTGCCGGATCGGAGGAGGTAATCAGCGCCTGCTTCACCACAGGGACACTTTCGAGCGCGATCTCGCCCAGAACCTCCGGGCGTGTGGGCACAACCCGCCAAGCGAGAACTTCTAGCTGCTGCGACGCCAGGGATTCTTCCAGGGCACGCGTGGCGGCTGCCGTGTCGGTAGGCAGGAAAACGACGGCTACCGCCAGCGGTTTTTCAGCTTCTAAAGAACAGCCGACGGAATCCAATAGAAACTTGCGAGGAATTCCCGTCATGATGCCGACGCCGTCGCTGCTCTTGCCGTCGGCCGCGATCGCTCCCCGATGGGCCAGACGCGCCAACGCAGTAAGCGCCTGGCTTAGAATCGATTGCGAGGGCTCGTTCCGCAGAGTGGCGACGAAGCCGACTCCGCAGGAATCGTGATCGAAACGGGAATCCAGAAGACCGGATCCCGGTGACGCGACGTGGCGCACCCTGTGTTGAGAAATGTAGTCCATGGGTAACTATAATCCATAGTGGTTTGGCAAGTAACTGACAGATTAATTTTTTTATGGCGCTAACCTAGATAACCCCTCGAGCCCGAGCACAGGCCACGCCGCCGGTAGCAAAAATCTCAAATCCTTGTTTCCTGCGTGCTAAATGTGATGTATATTTATACATCCAGATGCATTTTTATGCATCCTATGTTTTTAAATGCGCCCCCAGAGATGCGCTTTGGAGATGCATAAATTTTGTACCTGTTTTTCAGATGAAACATGAACGGCACAACGCGATTTGCGAGCTTCTCTCCGAGACCTCGATCGGCAGCCAGGATGAGCTGCGGCGGCCTGGTCAAGCGCGGCTTCGATGTTACTCAGGCCACGCTTTCGCGGGATGTCCGCGAGCTTCACTTGTACAAGGGCCCGAATGGCTATGCATTGCCAAACGGCGTAGCCGCCGAGGATGACCTGCCGGGCATTCACGAGATGTTGAACAACTTTGGGCTGAAGGTCAAGCAGGCATGGAACCAGTTGGTGCTGATAACCACCAGCGGCAGCGCCCAGGCTGTAGCCCTCGCCATCGATTCCGAAGACTGGCCGGAGACGGTGGGCACCATCGCCGGCGACGATACTGTACTGATCATTTGCCCCGACGACAAGCGGGCGGCAACTCTGCGCAGCCGCCTGGAAGAATTAATTGGTTGAATGATCGCATGAATTAATTTGCTGAACTCATTTGCTTGAGATGATTGGATTGGCTGATGGCGGAAAAAACACTTCAAACCGGGGTTCTGGGAGTAAGCGGCTACGCAGGCCTGGAGTTGGCCCGCCTGCTGCTCCATCATCCCCGGCTGCGCAAGCGAACCCCGGTTTTCTTCGGACGGGAGAGCGGTCCGCTGTCGTTGATAGATCTTCATCCCCAACTTGCCGGTCACAATGGCAATGGGTCGTTAATGGTTGAGCCATTCTCCTGGGAATTAGCCAAAGAGCGTGGCGTCGAGTTGTTGTTTCTAGCCACGCCCCACGAGCAATCCCGCAGTTGGGTTCCGCAGGCTCTGGCCCATGGACTCCGGGTGATTGACCTAAGCGCGGCTTGGCGTTTGCAACAGGCGGCCAACCGCGCCATTTATAACTTTCACGATGCCGATGAAGCCGCTGCCGCTCAAGTACAGGCCAAGAGCGTCTACGGACTTCCGGAACTGCATCGGGAAAGCATTCGAGGAGCGCAGGCAGTAGCCAATCCCGGGTGTTACGCCACATCCATTATCCTGGCTTTGAAGCCCCTGATAAGCGCCGGGTGGGTGGATCTTGAGCGTGGTATCGTCTGTGACGCCAAATCGGGGGTCTCCGGAGCGGGCAAGACGCCCACTCCCAACACACATTTCATGTACGCCGCGGATAATCTCTCGGCTTATGCCGTCTTCGGCCATCGGCACTTGGGGGAAATTACGGAGCAGCTAGGGATCAGCGAAGCGGAGATCATCTTTACTCCTCATTTACTGCCGATTCCACGCGGCATTCTCTCTACCGTGTACGTCACTTTTCGAGAGAGGAAGAGTACCGCCGAGGTGGAGGCGCGCTTCCGCGAATTTTATGCCGGGAGCCCGATGGTTCGTATTTTTGGAGCGCGCACCGCGAACGGAGCGTCCGGTTCGCATAAGGCAGAGACGGCTTTGCCGCAAATTCAGCATTCGGTTCACACCAATTACTGCGATCTTGGTTTTCGGGTGGCCAAGGATGGGCGGCGATGCATCGTCATCTCCTGCTTGGACAATTTGCTGAAGGGCGCCGCGGGACAGGCAGTGGAAAATATGAATCTGATGTGCGGATGGGATGAAGCGGAGGGATTGGCATGAGATTCGTAGTCAAGCTCGGCGGCGCCGCGCTGGAAGATTCCGCCTTATTGCATCTTTGCGCCCGGGCGGTCACCGAGTTGGCGCGGGACGGCAATCAGGTTGCCGTGGTGCATGGCGGCGGTGTGGCTCTGACGCGCACGCTGAAGCAGTTGGGCAAGCAAAGCGAGTTTGTGGCCGGCCTGCGGGTGACCGATGCGGAAACACGCGATACCGCCCTGATGGTGCTGGGCGGCCGCGTCAACAAAGAACTGGTGGCCGCCATCGGCGCTCATGGACAGTCTGCGGTAGGCCTCTCCGGAGGCGATGGACTCATCTTCCGCGCGCGCAAAAAGCGCACCGCTCCGGATCTGGGATTTGTGGGCGAGATTGTCGCCTCGGATCCACGTTGGCTAGAAGCTATTTGGAAGATGGGCGCGGTTCCCGTGCTTTCGAGCTTAGCTTTGGGCTTCGACGGGCAGTACTACAACATCAACGCTGACGAAATGGCAGCCGCCTGCGCCGCGAGTTGCCGCGCTGACGCTCTGGTATTTCTGACCGATGTGCCCGGCGTGCGCGGGGCCAATGGCCAGGTGATGCGCTGGTTGAGCGTGGACCAGATTGCCGGGCTGACGCGAGATGAAGTGATCAGCGGCGGCATGTTGCCTAAGCTCCACGCTTGCCGCGAGGCCTTGCTGGCCGGCGTGAAGCGGGTGCGTATTCTCCCCGCCGAAGCGGCGGGTCTGTTGCCCGATTTGTGCAGTACACGGGTCTCCCAAGGAACTGAGGTGATGGTGGCATGAAGCTGGATGCGATTCAGGCAATGGAGGCAAAGCTGCTGTTGCCGACCTACGAGCGAACTCCGATTCTCTTCGTCGATGGCCACGGAGTACACCTGGTCGACGACCAGGGCAGGCAGTATCTCGACCTGGTAAGCGGCATCGGCGTGAACGCCTTAGGTTACAAACATCCCACGATCGAAGAAGCTATTGCCCGGCAGAGTCATAAGCTGATTCACATCTCCAACCTTTACTACCATGAAGGGCAAGCCGCGCTTGCGCTGCGTCTGACCCAAAAGACGGGACTCGACCGCGCCTTCTTTTGTAACAGCGGAACCGAGGCCTGGGAAGCGGCGATGAAGGTGGCGCGGGCCCATTCCGCTCTCAAGCGGAGCGAAGGCCACCCGATGGGAACCAAATTCCTGGCTCTCGACAACAGCTTCCACGGGCGCACCATGGGCTCGCTCGCGACCACCCATAAGGAAAAATACCGCACGCCTTTCGAGCCCCTGACCCAGGGAGTAGAGTTCGTGCGCTTTAACGATGTGGACGATCTGCGCGCCAAGTTTTCGAACGAGGTTTGCGGCGTGCTCATCGAAGCGATTCAAGGCGAGGGCGGCATACGGCCCGTATCGCCGGAATTCTTTACCGCGGCGCGCGAGCTGACCGCGGAGAGCGGCGCTCTACTGGTGGCCGATGAAATCCAATCGGGCGTAGGGCGGACGGGAGCCTGGTGTGCTTATCAGCACTTCGCCATCCAGCCCGACATCACCACCCTGGCTAAGCCTTTGGCAGGCGGTCTTCCAATGGGCGCCATGCTCTGCAGCGAAGAGGCTTCCCGGGCGATCCATCCGGGGTTGCATGGATCGACCTTTGGCGGCGGCCCTCTGGCCTGCGCCGTTTCCATCGCCCTGATCGACGCCCTGGAGCAGATGCAGATGCTCGAGCATATCCAAACCGTAGGCGGCTACTTCAAGCGCAGACTGCAGGCCTTGGCGGCCAAGCACGAAATGGTCCAGGAGGTGCGCGGAATGGGCCTGATGCTGGCTATGGAACTTAAATCCGCCGAACTGGCCAAGCAGGTTGTCTCCGAGATGCTGGAACGGCGCATCCTGATCAATCGCACCAACGAGAATGTATTGCGTTTTCTTCCGCCGTACATTCTAGGCACGGAGCATGCGGACGAGGCCATTTCCGCCCTCGACGCTATCCTCACTGAGGCGCCGGTTTTCTCCATGGGCATCAATGCGGGTGCCCCAGGTTCGCGAAGCTAACCTGGGCTTTTTTTTGGCGATTCCGGCAAGTAACGACGATTGTGTGAAATCGGATGGACGGCAACTAACCCAGGTTAGCTTCGCGAACCCTGGATTTGTTGCCTTTCGGCATTCATAGGGGGAACAAGATAATGGCTACTAATGCCTACGTAATGAAAGAAGACTCGGTGGCCGCCGGCGCGCTGTCACAGGCCAGCGGCTCGCTCAATGGCCGCGATCTATGCTCGATATGCGACTTCTCGCCGGCCGAGATCGCCGCCATAATGGAACTCGCGCATTCCATCAAAGCCGCGCCTGATGACTATCGCTTCTCTCTCGACGCCAAGCAAATGGTGATGTTTTTTGAGAAGGCTTCTCTGCGCACCCGGCTGACCTTCGAGGCGGGAATGAATACCTTGGGCGGCTCGGCCATGTTTGTGGACCAGACGCAGTCCCCTCTCGGAGAACGCGAATCGATCGCCGACATCGCGCGCAATCTGGAGCGCTGGGTCTCACTCATCGTGCTGCGCACCTATGCTCACGAAACCATTACCGAGATGGCCCAGCACGCGCGTGTCCCGGTAATCAATGCGCTCAGCGATCTTGAGCACCCCTGCCAGGCATTGGCCGATTTCATGACCCTCGAAGAGCGATTCAGCACGGCGCGCGGTCTGAAATTCGTCTATGTGGGAGACGGCAACAATGTCTGTCACTCATTAATGCTCACGGCGGCCCAATTGGGTGCGCATTGCACCGTCGCCACTCCTAAGGGCTATGCGCCCAGCCAGGAGATCGTCGCCCAGGCGGGTGTAATCGGCCAACAAACCGGGGGCACGATCAGTCTGACTTCGGATGTATTGGCCGCGGTTACCGGCGCAGACGCCGTATACACCGATGTCTGCACCAGTATGGGATTCGAGCATGAGGCGACCAAGCGCGCCCCTATCTTCAAGCCCTACCAGGTCAATGAAGCTCTGATGGCGCGCGCCGCTTCCCATGCCGTTTTTATGCACTGCTTGCCGGCGCATCGCAATGCCGAGGTGACGGACGCAGTGCTGGACGGTCCGCAGTCGATGGTATTCGAGCAGGCGGAAAATCGCCTGCATGCGCAAAAATCTCTGATGGTGCTGCTGCTGGGAGGCCGTATCAAGGCCCAGCAGAGCGTCCAACCGGTTGCTGATCCGGACAAGCCGGCCAGCAAATCCTCGCGCAAGCGGGTCTCCGCGTTTTCCTGATTTTCTTTTGAAGGAGTTGTTCATGTCGAAGAAAGTTGTTCTTGCGTATTCCGGCGGCCTCGACACCTCGATCATCATTCCCTGGCTTAACGAGAACTATGGGATGGATGTAATCGCCATGATTGCCGATGTGGGCCAGGGAGAAGACCTGGACGCGGTTGTGCGCAAAGCCTACGCAACCGGCGCCAAGCAGGCGGTGGTGCGCGACTTGCGCGATGAATTCGTTCGCGAGTTTGTCTATCCCACGGTGCGCGCGGGCGCGATCTACGAGCACAAGTACCTGCTCGGCACCTCGATCGCGCGACCGGTGATTGCCAAACATCAGGTGCAGGTGGCGATCGAGCAAGGCGCCGAGGCGGTGGCCCACGGCTGCACCGGCAAAGGCAACGACCAGGTTCGTTTCGAGCATGCTTACCAGGCGCTGGCGCCGGAATTAAAGGTGATCGCGCCATGGCGTGAGTGGACGCTGAAATCACGTGAGGATTGCCTCGACTACGCCGCGGCGCACGGTATTCCGGTGGAGGCAAGCCGCACCAAGATCCACTCCCGCGACCGCAACCTGTGGCATGTGAGCCACGAAGGCGGCGAACTGGAGAACGCAAATAACCCGCCGCTCCCTACCACCTGGACCATGACGCGTTCGCCGCAAGAGGCGCCCGACCGTGAAGAAACGCTGGAGATCTCCTTCCTCGAAGGCAATCCGATCGCCGTCGACGGCATGCGCCTGGAACCGGTGCAGATTGTCGAGCTGCTCAATGAGATCGGAGCCCGGAACGGAGTCGGGCGCATCGATCTGGTGGAGAACCGCTTTGTCGGCATCAAGAGCCGGGGCGCATACGAGACTCCCGGGGGGACTTTGATCAGCGCAGCGCATCGCGAGCTCGAAGCCCTGACCCTGGAGCGCGAAGTAGCCCACTACAAGCAGCACGTCTCCTTGAAGTATGCCGAACTGGTCTACTTCGGGCTGTGGTTTACTCCGCTGCGCGAGGCTCTGGATGCATTTGTCGAGAGCACGCAGAAGAATGTAACCGGGTCGGTAAAGCTCTCTCTTTACAAGGGCAACGTGAGCGTCGCCGGCCGCCAATCGCCTTATTCGCTTTACTCCGACGATCTTTCGTCCTTTACCATGGGTGAGAGCTACGACCAGAAAGACGCAGCGGGTTTCATTCGCATTCTCGGTTTGCCCGCGCGCAACCGCGCCCGCTTGCTGAGCAAGAAGGAGGCTCTTCAGTGAAGATGTGGTCCGGCCGCTTCCGCGAGCCGCTCGACCCTGGTTTCGATCACTGGCAACGCTCCTTCGCATTCGACCGGCTGCTGCTTCAACAAGAAGTAGCAGCCAGCAAGGCGCATGCCCTGGCATTGCAGGCGGCCGGCGTCCTTACCCGGACCGAGCGCGAAAGCATTGCCGAAGCTCTGCAGGGAATTTTGGAGCGCTTCATGCCCGGGAAGCGGGGTGAAGCCGCGGAGAACTCCGAGGCCGAGGACATTCACCACTTTGTCGAGTTGAAGCTGGTAGAAGCTCTGGGAGACCTGGGCCTCAAGCTGCACACCGGCCGCAGCCGCAACGAGCAAATTGCCACCGATCTGCGCCTCTATATCAGGTCCAGCGCCAGGCTGCTGATCGTGGCTATCGCCGCCTGGGCGCGGCGCTTAGTCGAGCGGGCGCAAGCCGCTGGGGAAGCGGTGATGCCCTCCTACACGCATCTGCAGCGTGCGGAGCCGGTGCTGACCGCTCACTGGCTGTTGGCCTATGTCGAGATGCTGCTGCGCGATGCTTCCCGGCTGGAGGATTGCGTGCGGCGGCTGAACTACTGTCCTCTGGGTTCCGGAGCCGTTGCCGGAGCGACGCTGGCGCTCGATCGTAGCCTTACCGCCGGCCAGCTCTCCTTTACCGCTCCCACGGCGAATAGCATGGACGCCACCAGCGACCGGGATTTTGTTCTCGAATATTTGAACGCGCTCACGCTGCTTGCGCTGCATGCCAGCCGTTTCGCCGAAGAGATCACGCTCTTCGCCACCGCCGAGTTCGGTTTTGTCGATCTGCCCGAAGCCTTTTCAACCGGATCGAGCGCCATGCCGCAGAAGAAAAATCCCGACTTCAGCGAACTCGTCCGCTCCAAGGTGGGACGCATCAACGGAGCGGCGCAAGCGGTGACATTGCAACTGAAGGGCCTCCCTCTCGCCTATAACAAGGACTTGCAGGAAACGCAGGAACCCGTCTTCTCCGCGACCGGCTCCATCCTTCCTACCGTCGAATTGCTGGCGGAGTTTACGCGCGCGCTCGAGTTCCGCGCCGACAGCATGCGCGCCGCATGCACCAGCGGCTTCTTGAACGCCATGGCCGCGGCGACGTATCTTGTGCATAAGGGAGTTCCCTTCCGCAAAGCGCATGAAAAAATCGGCAATGCCGTCCGCTATTGCATGGACAAGGGCTGCGAGCTGAACGATCTGACATTGGATGAATTGAAACAATTCGGCCCCGAATTTGCGCAGGACTTTTTTGCCGCAGTCACGCTTGAAGCGACTCTCGATTGCCATGATGTGCACGGCGGCACAGCACGGCATCGCGTGCAGCAGGCCTTGAAGGATGCGGAAGCGCGCGTGCAATCGCTGGTCGACACTTATGGCAGCCCCGATCGCGGCGATGCCACTCCAGTGGGGGCGGCTCATGCTGGTGCGTAAGGCGCGGCTTCAGGACGCCTCCAACATCGCCGACCTTGTGAATAGCCTCTCCGGCGACGGGACGCTGCTGCGGCGCCCCTTCGCCGAGATTTGCGAGAACGTCCGCGATTTCACCGTAGCCGAATCTGAGGATAGCGTCTTTTTGGGCTGCGGCGCGCTGCACCTCTACGGCCCGCATCTGGCGGAAGTGCGCTCCATAGTGGTGCGCCCCGAAGCCAAGAGCAAGGGCTGCGGCGGCAAGCTCTTGCAGGCGCTGCTCGATGAGGCGGAGGAACACGGCGTCGGCTGCGTTTGTCTCTTCACCCGAATCCCGGATTTTTTCTTCCGCCACGGCTTTCGCGTAGTCGAGGAACGGACAGCCCTTCCCGATAAAATCTACAAGGATTGCCAGAGCTGCCCGCGCCTCCACCGCTGCGACGAAGTCGCCATGGCCAAAGGGCAGCTTCCCAAGATCTCCATCCTGGGACCAAGACTTGAGGCCGAACAATTGGTGCGCCTGATAGGCTGAGCGCTTTTTAAATCTCTCCCTTCAACAATCCCTGGTGCCCCATATCTGACGCGTTCTTGACGCGTTCTTTGCGTCAGATGTGGGATTCCACAAATTTCGGGTTTCAAGAAATTTAATGGAGTGCCCATTTGGCATAACTACGAAATACGCTTGACGTACTGCGTAAATCAAACTATGATTACTGATGATCATAAGCTGTCGGGACAAGCGCACTAGCGAGTTCGCAGCCGGAAAGAGAGTTAAGGCTTTCTCCGGTTTTGAACGAGCGGCGCGCCTGAAGCTGGATCGGATGGAAGCTGCGACGTCCTTGAAGGATCTTTCGGCGTTGCCGGGCAATCGATTTGAGGCTTTAAAGGGTGACCGAAAAGGGCAATACAGTGTCCGGATCAACGAGCAATGGCGGATCTGCTTTGCGTGGCCGGAAGGCGCAAAGGGCCCGTCCAATGTGGAAATTGTCGACTACCACTGAGAGGAGCGCGTCGTGGAGGCCATACATCCGGGTGAACATCTAGCGGAAGAATTGCAAGTCATTGGGATGAGCGCGGCTGAGTTCTCGCGTCAGATCGGCGTCCCCACCAATCGAGTGACGCAGATATTGCGCGGCCGCCGGTCGATTACCGGCGACACCGCATTACGCCTGGGGCATTTCTTTGGGACTAGCGCAGAATTCTGGGTGAACCTGCAAGGCTTGTACGAGATCAGGGTGGCGCAGCAAAAGTCGGGGCGCGCGATTGAGTCTCTGCCGACGATCAAAAATCTCCGGCTCGTGCATCTATAAGCCAGTATTGAGAGCATCCTCTTTGTTCGGAGAGAGAACGCCTTTCGCGTCGAGCGAAAGCGCGCCGCCGCCGCAGATCAATAGAAATATCAATCCGAATACCATGCAGAAGTCCGTTCGCGCTTCGTGCAGAGTCGCCCATACTCCGCTCTTCATAAGCATGGGGCCTTTGGTGGTCACGATGGCTACAGTGATATCGATCAGCAGAGGGATCGAGGCCAGACGTGTGATGAGTCCCAGCAGAAGCAGGATTCCGCAAACAATTTCAACCGCGCCGACAAACGGCGCCAGGAACTGCGGCGCGGGAATTCCGATCTTCTCAAACCGGCCCACTCCCAGAGCACCCGGAAAGAGGAGCTTCTGTACCCCTTCGGAGAGGAAGACCCAGCCGACCAGAATGCGGATGAGCAGAATCGCCTTCGAGGTGCGTAATTGCCGCGTCCGCTCATCTGTAGTCATATGGATCTCCTAGGTGTTCGACACTTTGTGGTTGTAATTGCTGCGGGTGCCCCAGGTCCCGACTCTGGGACCTGGGATTCTCCGCCGCTAGTTTGGCAGCAGGGCAACCACAATTTGCTTCCATTCCTCATCGAGTGTTCTCTCGGGAAAGGGCTGGCCGGCTCTCCCATACCAGTACCGGGCGTTGCCTACGTCGCCTTCCTTGCGATGCAGGTAGGCATGAACCCAAGCGGCTTCCCGAGCGCTTCCCTGCTCTCCCTCGGATTGAGCGATGTCGTGACCGCGATCCCACTCGCCTTTTCGCTCCCACCACAAGGCAAGCAGGAGGGGCGGCAACGCAGCCGCAGGCTCCGAGCAGTCAAGCGAGGTAAGAAAGTGCTCGAACGTCATCGCTTCAGAGGTCATGGACAACATTTTTACACCATCGTCCTGCGCCTCCCTTTACTAGCCATCGGTAACACACATTTGTTATTTGTAATCCGGACCATAACGGTCGTATAGTTGTGAAATGCGACGCATCGGTCGGAGTTGATAAAAGCCAAGCTGATTTAGGAGTAGATGACCACCTCCTATGCTCTTAAAAGCTCAATCTGCTGCACTTAGTGACCTCCCCATAGGATCTTGCGCTACCCTCGCCACGCTGGAGCTTCCCGAAGCGATCCAGGGGCAGTTAATGCATCTCGGCTTTATCCCCGAGATGCGGGTGCTGGCTTTGCGCCGCGCGCCGGCCGGCGATCCTACCGTTTATTGCGTCGATGGCGCGGAGATCGCACTGCGCCGGGAAACGGCAAAGTTCATCTCCGTGCACAGCATCTGTGCGCCCAAGCCGGGAGACTGGGCCGATGAGCGACTGCTGCACCCCCGGGGGGACCGCTACCATTGATCCGGTCCGGCCGAAGATTCAGGGCAAGATCGGGACTGTGGTTCTGATTGGTCCTCCGAATTCCGGCAAATCCACTCTCTTCAACCGGCTGACCGGTTTACGGCAAAAGGTTGCGAACTATCCCGGCGTTACCGTGGAGCAGCATTACGGCCGCATGGGTGGAGTAGGCCGAGCCGACCTGACATTGATCGATCTGCCGGGAATTTATAGCCTGAACTCGTACTCTGAAGACGCTCGCGTGGCTTTGGACGTGCTACACGGCAATATGCCTGGTTCGCCCGCTCCGGATGCCGTTCTCCTGGTGCTCGACGTCCTTCAACTGAACCGGCAACTTATGTTGGCTGGTCCCATTCTTGCCCTGGGTTTACCCACCCTTGTCCTGCTGAACATGGCCGACTTGATGACCGCGCAAGGAGGTGAAATCGATCCGCTGGCGTTGGCTCAGGAGTTGGGCGCGCCGGTCGCCATGGTTTCCGCCAGCAAGGGCAAGGGGTTGGACGCTATTGAGCGCTTCCTCCAGCGGCTTTCCGACCCCACCCAGGAGCACTCCGGCTTCACGCAATTACCCGTTCTGCAGACGGCGAGCTCCTGCCGCCAATGGGCGACGCAGGTTAGCTCGCGCACCAAGTACAAGGCGCCTCTTTCCTCCGGGTGGACGCGGCGGCTGGACAGCGTGCTGCTGCACAAAGTATGGGGACCGCTGATCTTCCTGGCCGTGGTAATCGGCGTCTTTCAGGTGGTCTTCGCAGCTGGCTTGCCACTCAGCGATTGGCTGGGCGAGGTATTTACGCGATTGGGCGCCGGGCTTGCCAGCCTGCTTCCAGCCCACTGGATGCAGGTGCTCCTGCGCGACGGCATTTGGAACGGCATGCAGGCAGTAATGGTGTTCCTGCCCCAGATCCTGCTGCTGTTCTTAGTCATCGGAGTGCTTGAGGATTCAGGCTATCTGGCTCGCGCGGCGCTGATTGCCGATCGCGTCATGCGCTCCATCGGATTGAACGGCAAAGCCTTTATTCCCTTGCTCTCGGCTTATGCTTGCGCGGTTCCGGCAATCATGGCCACGCGAACGATTGAAAACAAGCGAGACCGGCTGGCCACTATTCTGGTGGCTCCGTTCATGACCTGCTCGGCGCGCCTGCCGATCTACACTCTGATCATCGCGGCGTTCATCCCTAACCGGCAGATTTTAGGTAGATTTTTTGGCCTGCGCGCAGCGGTAATGCTCAGCCTCTATCTGCTCGGCTTTCTGGCGGCGCTCGCGACCGCGCGATTGCTGAAATCCTCGGTGCTCAAGGCCAACTCGGCTCCTTTTATCCTGGAGCTGCCCCAGTACCGCTGGCCCACTCTGCGATCCATGGGGCTCCGCCTGCTCGATCGCGGAACGGTCTTTGTAAAGCAAACCGGAACCGTCATCCTGGCGGTTACATTTGTGCTTTGGCTACTCAGCATTGTGCCCGTCCATGCCGGCCAAACGGCTCCTCTGGCCGAGAGTGTGATTGGCCGGGTGGGTCACTTCGTCGAACCCATCCTCAAGCCCCTGGGTTTCAACTGGAAGATTGGCATCGGCCTCTTCGACTCCATCATCGCCCGCGAAGTGATTGTCGGTACTCTGGGGACCCTCTATGGCGCCGACCCAGCAACCCATTCCCTCGGCCTGCAAACCGCGCTCCGCCACGACATCACCCTTGGCGGCGCGCTCGCGCTGGTTGTCTTCTTCGCCTTCGCTATGCAATGCACTTCAACCCTAGCCGTGGTCCGGCGAGAGACGAATAGCTGGAAATGGCCGGCAGTGCAATTCCTCTATATGTCCGGATTGGCCTATCTCGCCGCGCTCCTGACCAACCAGATTTTCCTGCGCCTCTTTTAGCTAAGAAGCGGTCAGCTAAAGGGCGGTTAGCTAAGAGCCGGTCAGCTAAAAAGCGGTCAGCATTCGGCTGGTAAAAGCCGGGTGCCCCAGGTTCGCGAAGCTAACCTTGGTCTTTGTTGCCTGCGAAGTTTGGCTGCTAAGAGGCCGCGGAAAAACTCCCGATGAGTCCAGGAGGGACGGCCTGAAAATAGCCCAGCACGTCAGTGCTGGGGAAAGTTGGCCCATAGGGTGAAGTCCCGAAGGGACGGCTGAATCATTTCCTAAAACCATATTTCAGTCGTCCCTACGGGACTGCAGTTTCTTCTGTTGCAAACCCAGCACTGACGTGCTGGGCTATTTTCAGACCGTCCCTGCGGAACTCGCCGGGTGCTCCATATCTGGCGCGCTTTTGCGCCAGATGTGGGAAACCACAAATCCGCACCGGGCCCCAAATCGGTCCGCCTATCTCTAGAAAACCAGCTTCAGCGCGAGCTGGAGTTGCCGTTCCGTCGAGGTCGTAGTCGTAATCTGGCCCAAGGCGTTCGAGGAAACATTCGCAGTGGGATTACCGAGGCTTGTCGTGTTCAGCACATTGAAGAAGTCGGCGCGGAAGTCCAGGTGCTTATCCTCGGTGATCGCAAACGCTTTGCTGAGAGCCGCATCCAGGTCGCGATATCCAGGCGCGCGTTCCGTCCCCACGCCCGCGGTGCCGAATTCGGTTGGGAGCTCCGCCCCGTAGGCGCAGACCCCATTGTCGGGGCCGGCGCATGGTGCTGCCGACGGGGTTGTGCCGAACCAGTTGTTCACCGATCGATTGCCGATTCTGAGCGTGCGATAGTGGTTCGCTCGCGCGTAGCGAGCATTGGCATTCACGGCATCGGTAGAAGTGAAGGTCACAGGAAAGCCGGAGTGCAGACTGGCGATTGCTCCCAGTTTCCAGCCGCCGGCCAGCGTATCTGTGATGCGATTCCAACCGCTTCCAATGAGCTTTCCGCGTCCCAACGGAAGATCATAGTAGCCGGAAAAGGAGAAGATGTTGGCTGCATCGAAGAAAGCCAGACCGTTGTCCGCCTTGGGGTCGTAAGCATTTTGCCAGTATGCGCTCTGCGAAGTAACCTGGGAGGCTCCATAGTAACCCAGGTTGTTGCTGATCGACTTGCTCCAGGTATAGTTCGCCAGAAATTCAAGTCCATGGGCAACCCGTTGGCGAAGGGTTGTCTGAAGAGCGTTATAGTTCATCGTCGCTTCCGATTCAGTGTAGCTGACGTTATTGACTGCACTGAGATTAGGGAACTTTGACAGTGGCAAACTCGCCTTTCCTCCGGTCAAGGCCGCCGGCAACATCGCCTGGTTGCCCTCCTTGGGATCGACCAGATGGTCGCCGACCTGCCCTAGGTAGGCAATCGAAAATGACATCGAATTATTGACCTGGTACTCGGTGGTCAGGTTGAACTGCTGGATCAACGCGGGCTTCAAGTGCGGGTCCCACGCGCGCACGTTGCCCGACAACGTTGCTGCATTCGCAGGCCGTGGAAATCCGTTCTGGACCTGGAAGAATGAGGTGCCGTTTGCCTGCTCGGAGGAGTCGATGAAGAAGGGCGGATTCAGCGTGAGGCGCAGGTTTGCGCCCGTCCCTTCGAGAAAATTGGTGATTCCGTAGCCGCCGCGCAGGACTACCCGGTCATGAAAACCGTTGGGTGAAAAAGAAAATCCTACCCTGGGCATAAATCCCCCATAGAAAGGGTCATACAAAGCCCGGCTGGCGCCGTTCTGTCCGGCATAGCTCACCACACCGGTCTGCAGGTTGATGTTGGCTTCCTTGTTGTTCACCTCGTACATCGGCTGATCATATTCCCAACGCAAGCCGAGGTTCACTGTGAGGTTCGGCTTGACTTTGAAGTCGTCCTGCGCAAAAAAGGCGTCGCGATACTGCCGCTGGCCCCATCGCCCGGTTACCGCGCCTTGTCCAAACTTGAAGGCCTGGTTGGACAGAAAGTCGCCCCAGCTGGAGCCGGTTATGGCGCCTGAGTACACAAAATAACCGAGTGTGCCGTCGTTGCCGGAGTAGTACCGGTTCTCCTGGTAGCGGAGCGCCTGGGCGCCGAACTTCAGCGTGTGACGCCCCAGTTGCCAGCTCAAGTTGTCCCCATACGTGTAGGCGTTCACGATACTGTCGCTGTCGATGCCGCCATAAGCGCCGTTGTAGGCGTAGAAAACCGGAATGCCGATGTCGTTCAGGTTTTCCGTTCCGGTGATGTCAAAGGTGCTGATGCCGGGAACAAGTTGAGTGCCGGGGATGCCCAGCTTCGAATTGCCTGTCAAACCGAATTGCCCGTCCACGTCGGTAGGTGTCTGGATATAGCGGGTGCGGCCGTAGCCTGCGCGAAGCTCATTGACGATGCTGGACGAGAAAATATGCGTCTCATTGAGAATGAAGCCGGTATACGGATCGGAATTATTGGGGGGAATGTCGGTGGGAAGACTGACCCGAGCATACCCATCGGACTCACGGCCGATGCTGAAGCGTCCCGAAAGACTATCGCTCGCGGTAAGCCGGGCATCGATCTTGATGTCGCCCTGATTGTTGTGCGTCGCCTGAGCCGAGACGCCGACGTAGTCGTTGACTACGCCGTCCGTACCGCTTCCCGTGGTGTTAGGCAGCGGAAAGAGGGCTGGGTTAGCGAGCAGATACAAGGCAGCCGGGTTGGTGATGTTCTTGACCACAATGGGGGGTGCTCCGTTGGCTTGAGCGATAATTCCCTGCCGCATGGCTAAGGTGGGCACGCTCCGCTGCTCCGTTGTGCTTGCGTGCTGTCGCGCCCCCTGGAAGTCGACGAAGAAGAAAAGTCGGTCTTTGAAAATCGGTCCACCCAAGGTACCGCCGAAGATGCTGCGATTGAGCGTAGGCACGGGGCCTATTGCCGATTGATCTACCACGTGTTTGTTGACCCAGCTATTTGCATTCAGGTTGGTATTTTCCAGAAACCAAAACGCGTCGCCATGGAACTGATTGGTGCCGCTCTGGGTCACCATGACAACCTGGCCGCCATTCGCATTGCCATACTCGGCGGTTGCATCTCCGGTGATCACCCGGATTTCGCCAAGCGCATCGATGTTTGGGCTGTAACCGATATAGTTATCAATGGCTTCGTTAATGTCGGCGCCATCGAGAGTGTAGTTGTTTGTCTGCTCGCGATTGCCGTTCTGGAAATAGCCGCCATTGTACTGTGCCCGGCCTACACTGTTTTGGGCGGACGGGTTAGGCGTAATTGCGCCCGCTACCAGCAAGGTGAGTGAGGAAAAATTGCGGGCCTGGACCGGAACTTCCTTTGCCAGGGCCGCAGTAATGGTGTCACCGGTGGTCGCGTTCTCGGTATTCAGGATCGGCGCCGCGCTCGAGACCACGACATTTTCACTGACCTTGCCCAGCGTGAGCTGGGCATCGACCCTTGCTTCCTGGGCGACTTCCAGCGAAAATGGGCCAAGCGTCGCCGTCCGAAAGCTGGGCGCCTCGATGGAGAGCCTATATTGTCCGATTTGCAGAAAGCGGATCGTATAAACGCCCGCTCCGTTGGTCGTCGTTGGCGTCTGTATTCCGGTAGTTATGTTGGTGGCGGTGACTTTTGCTCCTCTCACGACCGCGCCGGATGCATCGGTAACCGTCCCTGTGACGGTGCCGGTAATCGTCTGTCCCGAGGCTATCGAGCAGACCATGAGAAGAGCGATAAAACTGCACAACGCGATGCGAAGACGCATTGAGTGGACCTCCTAAGAAAGTTCCGTACGGGCCGTTTTGATCTGTTGCAATCCGAGGCCTTCGTCTCGTCTGGTTGGGGGGATCCTGCCAAATTAGGGACCCAACCGCCACAACCGGTATCGAGTTTTCCTACTGTATATACAACTGGACTGGTCGGCAAGCCAAAAATTTTGAAGATTTCCACAGATCCATGAAAACTATTTGCCGGAGAAGTCCCTAAAAGGGAGGCTTTGCTGCCGACTTTTCATAAAATTTTGTCTAAATGTATAGACAACCGTACTGTTAGGCAATTAAAAAATGTGAGGGACGAAGAGTTGGCAAAAACCTGTAGCGGCGCCGGATTTGTTGTGGACCGGCATCTGGGCCAGGTGGCCAATCTTTCAGACGTCTCAAAGGCCGATCGGTATATGCAAGACCGTATTCAAAGCTATCTATGAATAGCCTTCACAAATCGGGAGGCGATCGTCTCGGGCCGGGTGATGGACGACCCCACCACTACCGCAAATGCCCCCAAATCCATGGCTCTGCGCGCCTCTTCCGGTTGGACAATATGGCCCTCGACGATCACCGGGACATTGACCCGAGCGACGATGTCTCGAATCAACTCCCAGGAGACAGACCTGTGATGGGCCGTCTCCGGAGTAAAGCCATAGAGGGTCGTTGCGACCGCATCGGCGCCGGCCTCAACCGCCGCTATGGCCTCCTCAAGTGTCGCGATGTCGGCCAGCACAGGCAGGCGTATCTCGCGATGGATACGCCCAATCAGTCCGGGCCAAGGTTCAGGGCTCCTCAGCCGCCGGGCGGTGCAATCCAGCGCGATTACATCCGCGCCGGCCTCGGCTATCAGTTGTGCGGAAGCAAAGCTGGGCGTAATGTAGACCTCGCCACCGGCCTCGTACTTCTTCTCAATACCCAGAATCGGCAGCTTCGTTATGGATCGAAATGCAGCGATATTCGCGAAGCCGTCCGCGCGCAGCCCCGCAGCGCCCCCTTTGAGAGCGGAAGCGGCGAGCCTTCGCAGGACCTCGGAATTATCCAGCGGATCGCCCGGCGGCGCCTGACAGGAGACGATCAGTTGACCTTGCAACGAGAGTGGTATGGAAATATTCGCGAGGGTCATCTCTCATTCATCTTGTTTTTTGTCTTGGTTGATATGGTCCCGTTTAGTTTAGCTTCTCTCTGTGCTGTGGTGCGGAGGGTTTCCCTGTGGCGCGCGCGAGCCGCCGCCTGACTCGGACATCTTTCCGAATTTGCAATATGCTTTTAGGAGAAGAAAATTGGAGCGAACTCACGCTCAATCCGCATCTGCCGTGCACTCATTGGATAAGAACGGCTTCATTCCTCTCTATTACCAAATCCAGCGGGTTCTTATGGAGAAGATCCACTCCGGTGAATTGTCCGAAGGCGACCCGCTGGCCTCGGAGGAGGAACTCGCGCGCTGCTACCAGGTGAGCCGGATGACTGCCCGCCAGGCCCTCCATGGATTGAAGACCAGCGGATATGCTTTCAGTCTAAAAGGCCGGGGCACGTTCGTCTCCCGTCCCAAGCTTGAAAAGAACATCATGTACCTGCAGGGATTTACCGAGGACATGAAGCGCCGCGGCCTGACCCCCAGTTCGCGAATTTTGGAACACGCAGTGGTGAAATCGCCCGAGGAATTGGCTCAAAAACTTAAGCTGCAGGTAAGCGATCCCGTGCTGCGAATACGCCGTTTGCGCTTGGCGGACAACGTTCCCATGGCAATCGAAGAATCGCACATTCCGCTACTCCAGTTTCCCGGCCTGGAAAGAATCAACTTTGCCCGGCAATCTCTCTATTCCGTCCTTCGCGAGAGCTACGGAGTCCGCGCGGCTTGGGCCGATGAGATAATCGAAGCTCTGCCCGCGACCCGTGAAGAATCCGAATTGTTGACCATCCCCAAACGGGCAAGTGTTCTCTCCATTTCGCGCATCCTCATGACTACGGAAGAGATACCCATCGAGGCCACGTGTTCGCGATACCGCGGAGACCGCTATCGGGCCTCCATTCGCGTGCCTACGACCACCCTCGCCTAACCCAGCTAAGAAGCGGTCAGCTAAAACCCGGTTAGCTAAGAGCCGGTCAGCTAAAGAGCGGTCAGCGAGGTCTGCTGATCTGCCAACTGATTCGCTGACACCGCGCTTTCGCTGCATGTTGAAAACGCTATAGCTAACCGCTCCTTAGTGGGTGCCTGGGATTCTCTGGTCCTCAACCCATCCCATACGAAATCACGCGGCCGGAGACCTAGCGGGACCCGCTGACCGCTTTTTAGCTGACCGGCTTTTAGCTAATCGCTTCTTAGCTGGCCGCTTCTTAGCTAAACTAGATCTGATTCCCTAAAAAAGGCTGGACCATGATTTCTGTCAGTAATGTGAGCATGCGCTATGGAGCCAAAGTCCTATTTGACGAGGTTTCGGTGCAATTCATCGCCGGACGCCGCTACGGTTTAACCGGCCCCAATGGCGCCGGTAAATCGACTTTCATGAAGATTCTGACAGGTGAGTTGGAGCAACAGAAGGGCACGGTGGTGAGGCCCAAGAAACTCGGCGTGCTGAGCCAGGATCAATACGCCTTCGACGCTTATCGCGTGATCGACACCGTGATCATGGGCAACAAGGGCTTGTGGGCGGCGATGGAAGAACGCGACGCAATCTATTCAAAATCCGAGCTCACCGATGAGGACGGAATGCGGCTGGGCGAGCTCGAGGGCATCGTGGGCGAGGAGGACGGCTACACCGCCGAGAGCGACGCGGCAATCCTTCTACAAGGCCTGGATATTCCTGACGAATTGCATCAGCGCGCGATGAGCGAATTGCAGGGCGGCCAAAAAGTGCGGGTTCTGTTGGCGCAGGCGCTTTTCGGCAAGCCGCAAGCGCTGCTGCTCGATGAGCCGACGAACTCTCTCGATCTCGATTCAGTCCACTGGCTGCAAAGTTTTCTGCTTCAGTTTGAAGGCGCGCTGATTACCATCTCCCACGACCGCCACTTTCTGAACAGCGTGTGTACCCACATCGCGGATATCGATTACGAAACCATCATCACCTACACCGGCGGATATGACGATATGGTCCTGGCCAAGACCCAGGTACGTTCCCGCCTGGAATCGGAAAACGCGCAGCGGGAGAAGAAAATCGCTCAATTGAATGAATTCATCGCGCGCTTCTCCGCCGGTACGCGTTCCAGCCAGGTGACCTCGCGTAAGAAAGAGGTGGAGCGGCTGCAAACTACTGAACTTGCGCGTTCCAACATCCAGCGCCCTTATATACGCTTCGATCAGGTGCGTCCATCGGGCAAGCACCTGCTGGAATTCGAGCGGCTCAGCAAATCGTATGATGGTGTCCCGGTAATCAAGAACTTCAGCGCTTCGGTGATGCGCGGGGAGAAGATCTGCCTGATGGGCCGCAACGGCCAGGGCAAGACTACCCTGCTGAAATCTTTGCTGGCGAGTGTACCGGAGCGGGCCGAGCCAGGCTTTACCGTAGATGGAGGAACAGTAAAGTGGGGACACGAAGCGCAGATCGGCTACTTTCCCCAAGACCATACCGGGTCAATCGATAGGGGGCTGACCGTGGCCGACTGGCTCCATCAATTCGACCCGCGAGCCACCAAGGAAGACATTCGCGGCCTCCTGGGACAGATGCTCTTCAGCGGAGAGGAAGGGCTGAAGAAAACCGAGGCTCTTTCCGGCGGCGAAGCTGCACGCCTGATCTTTTGCCGTCTGATGCTGCAGAAGCCAAATGTCCTCGTCCTGGACGAGCCGACGAACCACCTCGACCTCGAGTCGATCAATGCATTGAATATCGCCATCCAGCGCTATGAAGGCACCGTGCTCTTGGTAACCCACGATCACGATCTGATCGATGAGGTGGGCAGCCGCATCTGGCATTTTGACCAGGACTCGATCGAGGACTTCGAAGGACCCTACGAAGAATACCTGACCGCTACCGCCAGCTCACGTTAGTCTTTGCCTTTCTTTCTGTCATTCCCGAAGGGAATCTGCTTGTGCTCTCTTGTCCGTCTTTGCCTTCGCTAAATAGGTAGCGAAAGTATTCGAAACGAAAAGCAGATTCCCTTCGGGAATGACAGAAAGAAAGCCACTACTCAAAATACATAATGGGGACTAAAAGAATTGACTCCGATCCTCAATGCTCAGGGCATCACCAAATCCTTCGGCGCCGTGCCCCTCTTTCGTGAGATTTCCTTCACGGTCCAGGAAGGCGACCGCATCGGGTTGATCGGACCGAATGGCTCCGGGAAATCGACGCTCCTCGGCATTCTAGCGGGCGAGATTGATCCCGATAGCGGCGAGGTCACAGCGCGCAAACGCACGCGGTTGAGCTTAGTGGCTCAGGATTCTACCTTCCCTGCTGGGGCAACCGCTCGCTCCATCCTTGAAACCTCGCTACGTTCGGCGGGCGTCCCGCAAGCGGAATGGGAAGGTCGCATTCCCGAGACGCTGGGCCGCGCCGGCTTCGTGGACTTCTCCACTGAAGCAGCCAAACTCTCCGGAGGATGGCGCAAGCGCCTGGCAATCTCCGAGGCCCTGGTGCGGCAACCGGATGTTCTCCTGCTTGACGAGCCCACCAACCACCTCGACCTGAGCGGCATCGATTGGTTGGAATCGCTGCTCAGATATGCCTCCTTCGCCTGCGTTGTGATCAGCCACGACAGATATTTCCTGGAGAATGTGGCGACAGAGACAGTGGAGTTGAATCGCGCCTACTCTGACGGCCTGCTTCGGGCGCCCGGCAATTACAGCGACTTTCTAGAGAAGAAAGAAGAATATCTTGAAGCGCAAGCCAAGCGCCAGAATGCCTTGGAGAACCGGGCCAAGATCGAGATCGAATGGCTGCGCCGCGGACCCAAGGCGCGCGCCACCAAATCCAAAGCCAGGATTGATCGCGCCAATGAGCTCATTGGAGAACTGGCCAGTGTGTCACTCAGAAACCGCACCGCCACCGCCGCCATTGACTTCTCCGCCACCGAGCGGCAGACCAAGCGGCTGATTGAGATCGAGAATCTGCGTTACGGATTTGCCGGGCGAACGCTTTTTAATAGCCTTAACTTTACCGTCACCGCAGGAATGCGCGTCGGTTTGGTCGGACCAAATGGCAGCGGTAAGACTACCTTGCTCAAGTTATTGCGCGGCGAGCTTGAGCCTTTGGAGGGCACGATTCGGCGAGCGGGCGCGCTGCGCATCGTGTACTTCGACCAGAACCGCTTTCTCGACCCGGATGTGACCTTGCGCCGCGCATTGGCGCCGGACAGCGATTCCGTGCTGTACCAGGATCGCGTGATTCATGTAGCTTCCTGGGCCGCGCGCTTTCTATTCAACGGCGACCAGCTCAGTCAACCGGTAGGCAGACTTTCCGGCGGAGAACGGGCTCGCGTCCTCATCGCCCGGCTGATGCTCGAACCTGCGGACGTTCTGCTGCTGGACGAACCGACGAACGACCTGGATATACCGACGCTGGAGATTCTCGAAGAGAGCTTGCTTGAATTCCGCGGCGCGCTGGTGCTGGTCACCCATGATCGCTACATGCTCGACCGCGTCTCAACCACGGTCCTGGGCCTGGACGGGGAGGGCGGCGCGGAACGGTTCGCCGACTACTCGCAATGGGAGGCATGGAGCCAGGAGCGGAAGCAGCCTAAGCGAGGGACGCCGGCAACCTCGCCCGCAGGCACTGCGGCACCCAAAACGAAAAAGAAACTCTCCTATCTCGAGGCTCGCGAACTGGAGAGCATTGAGGATCGAATCGCCGCGGCAGAGGGGAGCCTCATGGAAACCCGCCGCATGGTCGAAGATCCCGCCGTCGCCACCGATGCCGCGCGGCTTGAAGAAGCATTGTTTGCGCAGGAGCAAGCGCAGTCCGCCATGGATGCGCTCTATGCCCGCTGGGCGGAGCTGGATGCAAAGATTGCTCCATGAGTGCGGTTTCCCGGCTACCGCTGCAGCAGCGCCTTTGCCTTTCTTTCTGTCATTCCCGAAGGAAAAATAACTGCGCATACAAACGCCCCGAGCATCGCATCTTTTGTCATCTCGACCGGGGCATTTACGCGCCTGCGGCCCATCAAAGGGGATGAAAATCGGGTTGAGGAAGCCTGGGTTGGCAACTACACCTAACTTTGTCATCTCGACCGGAGCGAAGCGGAGTGAAGAGATCTGCGGTTATGCATGCGTAACCGCGAAATCCCCTTCACTCTCACTCAGATTAGGAAGTATGGATCCAAAACCGCCACCAATCGAGGGTGCCCCATATCTGGCGCGCTCTTTGCGCCAGATGTGGGAAACCGCAGATCTCTCCACTTCGCTCCGGTCGAGATGACAGATTGGGCGCGCAAATGCCGCGGAACGCTACGGCACGACTGGTGTTGCGCTGGCGAAGCTCAACTGGTGGATGGCCATCCAGGTCTGCGCATAGGCGTTGAGAGCGTTCAAGCTGGTTGCGCGGTCGTCCTGCAAAGCATTCAAGTAGTCGATCAGCGCCAGGCCCCCATGCTGATAAGCAAACTGCGCGATCGACAAAACATCCTTGGCTTCGCCCAGATAGTGCTGGTTGTATCTGTCCGACAATACCTTGGTGGTGGTGTAGGCAATCCAGGCCTGGTCGACATCGGAGTAGACCTGGTTGCGGGCTGCGACCTCGGCAAAGCGGCTGCCCTGCGCCAGATACTTGCTGGTGTCCTTGTTGCCCTGGTTACGGTCAAAGATGCGGATAGGCACGGAAACATAGAACCCATAGCTGCTCAGGATGCCACCGCGGTCGTACTCGCCCTCGAGTGTCGGATCCGTGGTTCCGTTGGCGTAGGCCATGTTTACGTTCGCATCGGCAATGCGCACCGCCGCTTGGGCTGCCTGGTAGTCCGGACGGGCGGCAAGCGCCCTCTGCTCCAAGTCGGTGAGCGTAACGGTGAGCGGAGGAGGGGCAAGGTTTCCGGCAATATCGAAGCCCCGGCTTGGGCGATCGTAGCCCAGGAGGGTTTGCAACTGATCGCTCGCTTGGCCCAGGTTCATCTCAGCACTTGCCTCGTCTGATTCATATTGCGCAAGCTGCAGATCGAGCCGCTCGTAATCGAGCTTGCCGATGTCTCCGGATTGGAAGCGAGTGTGATTGATGTCGAGTTGTTGCCTGTAATTCTTGAGGTTGTCCCTGGCCAGTTGCAAGGCTGCCTTGGCCAGAAGCATGCTGGTGAAGGCCTGCCTGACAAGCAAGGTGGTCTGCCGCTGCTGGTCGTGAAACTGCGCCCCGGTCTGATCGGTCGTGGCCCGCGCGCTATCTAAGCGCCAACGCCGCTTCTGCCCGCGCTCAAAGAGCCGCGACACCTGGAGGCTAAAACTATTAGGCGAGTTGTCGACTGCTCGATTCGAGAGGTCGATTCCGTACAGCCGTGAAGTTCGGGTTCTGCCGCACTCCAGCCTGGACCTCCTGCCCTTTCATGGAAAGCCAGCCTTGTTGGGCCGAGAGGAGAGAGGGATTGTGCGCCAGCGCGTAATCAACAGCCTGCTGCATCGTCAAAGGAGCGGTAGCCGGGGCCTGCCGCGTAGCCTGCCAGCGCAGACCGGCAGCGCACCACAGCCAAGCAAATACGCAGCAGCTTCCATCCATGCGTTTGCGGTTTCAATTCTCAAACTCCGTTTCCGGCGTTGGGAGCACGTCCTTGTCGCCCGCAATCCACACATAGAGTGTTGGCAGCAGAAAGACGCTGATCGACAAGCGCCGTAATAAGGCCGCCGACAATGACGATGGCAAAGGGACGCTGCGAGTCGGAGCCGATGCCGTGCGAGGTCGCCGCCGGCAGCAGTCCCAGCGTAGCCACAAGCATGGTCATCATGATGGGACGAAGCCGGAGCACCGCGCCTTCGATCGCGGAATCTTTGATCGAGTGCCCGCGAACCCGGAGCTGGTTGATGTATTCGAGCATGATGACGCCGGTCTGCACCGAGACGCCGAAAAGAGCGAGAAAACCCACGCCGGAGGAGACGCTGAAGTTGGTGTGCGTGATCAACAGCGCTAGCATTCCGCCCAGGGGGGCCATGGCGACGTTGACCAGAATCAGCAGCGCCCATTTGACCGACTTGAACATGGTGTAGAGAATCACGAAGATGAGCAGCAGCGTAATCGGCACGACCAGCGACAAGTCGCTTGTTGGCGCGCTTCTGGCTCTGATATTCGCCCGCCCAATCAAGGTGATAGCCGGACGGCAGTTTTACCTGCGCGGTTGACTTTGGCGATCGCCTCTTCGACTGTGCTGCCTAGATCGCGCCCTCTGACGCTGTACTTGATCGCGACATAGCGCTGGTTGGCCTCGCGGTAAATCTCCTCAGCGCCATCCTCTACCTGGGCCGTTGTAAGCTGGGAGAGCGGAACCCGTTCGCCGGAAGGGGCGAGCAGCTTGATATCGTCGATGGCTTCCGCCGTATCCCGGTAGGGCTTCTGATAGCGGACAACCAGGTCGTATCGCGCTTCGCCTTGCAGTACCTGGCTGACGGCGCCGCCGCCCACCGCGGTCTGGATGGCATCTTGCACGTCGCTCACATTGATGCCGTAACGCGCCGCCGCCTTGCGGTCGACTACATAGTTCAGGTTAGGCTGGCCGATAACGCGGAAGAGTCCGAGATCCTGGACGCCTCTGATTCCGCTCATGACGCCTACGATCTCATTGCCCTTCTCTTCTAGAGTCTTCAAGTCATCGCCGTAGATCTTGACCGCCAGTTCGCCTTTGACTCCGCTGACCGCCTCCTCAACGTTGTCGGAGATGGGCTGAGAAAAGTTCCAGATGACCCCGGGCATCTTCTCCAGTTGGCGGTCCATGGCGCCGATCAGCTCATCTTTGTTCTGATGGAAGACGGGCCGCCACTTCTTCTTGGGAAGCAGATCGACGAAGTATTCGGTATTGAAAAAGCCGGTCGTGTCGGTGCCGTCATCCGGCCTGCCTACCTGGCTGACCACCCAGGAACCTCGGGAAACGAGGCCAGGATGATGCGCGCCTTGTTCATGATGGCCACACCCTCGGTCGGGCCGGTGCTGGGAGCGAGGGTGCCGCGAACCCAGATGGCGCCTTCATCCAGATGAGGAAGGAATTCGGAACCAATCACGCCGCTGAAGCCCAGAGAATGCAGTCAAACCCAGTGCCAGAGAGCGCTCCGCCGACCGTAACGTGGCGATGCTCGATGGCCCAGGTCGCCGGCTGGCGGTAATGGCGTGCTGATCCACGCCATCACCGGGTTGTGCCATTCGCTGCGCGCCCTTTGCGGAAGAGAAAACTCGACAGCACGGGAGCGATCAGCATGGAGAAGATCAGCGCGCCGAGCAAGGCGAACGCTACCGTCCAGGCCATGGGCTTGAACAATCGGCCTTCGACCGCCTGCAACGTGAAGATGGGCAGATATGCGGTGACGATGATGCCGATGGCGTAGAAAACCGGGCGCTGCACCTCGTGCGCGGCCTCGCGGATCTGCTCGGCGGGAGTGGTGCTCTCGGCGCGCCGCCGGCCGAGATGGCGGACGATGTTCTCCACCATGACCACGGAGCCGTCCACCACCATGCCGAAGTCCAAGCGCGCCAAGCGAGAGCAGGTTGGCGGGGATGTGGCGGAGATCGAGACAAATGGAGGCAAAGAGCAGGGAGAAAGGAATGGTGAGCGAGACGATGATGGCGCCGCGCACATTCCCCAGGAACAGGAAGAGGATGATCACCACCAGGATGATGCCTTCGGTCAGATTGTGCAGCACCGTATGCGTGGTGTAGTGCACCAGGTCGCTGCGATCCAGGAAGGGAACGACTTTGACTCCCTTGGGCAGGATCAGATCGTTGAGTTCCTTGACCTTGGCATGGATGCCCGACCAGGGTCGAGTCGGAGTCGTCTCCCTTCTGCAGCAGCACGATGCCTTCGACGACGTCATCGTCGTCGATGACTTTGCCATCCACGCGATGAATGGCCTTGCCTATCTGGCCCAGGCGGATCTTCGGGTCCCTGCACCACGGTCGGCGATATCTTTGACCCGCAGCGCGTTCCGCTGGATGTTTTGAGGACGGTCTCCTCGATGTCGTGAACGTTGCGAAAGAGGCCCACTTCGCGGACATTGACTTGCTGCTGCCCCTGCTCGATAAAGCTGCCGCCGGCATTGATGTTGTTGTTGGCCAGCTGCTGTTCGACCTGGCCGATACTGAGGCCGTAGGCGATGAGCTTGTTGGGATCGACACGGACCTGGTATTCGCGGGTCATGCCGCCGAAACTGGAGACATCGACCACCCGGGGACGGACTTGAACTGCTTCTCCAGCGTCCAGTCCTCGATCGACTTGAGCTCCATGTTGTCGTATTCGGGGTTGGTGCTGCGCAGGGTGTACCAGTAGATCTGCCCGACCGGGCTCCAGTCGGTGCCCATCTGCGGCTGCAGGCCGGCGGGCAGAGTGACCTGGGAGAGCCGCTCCAGAACCTTCTCACGGTTCCAGTCGTTGACCGAGGCTGTCGTCGAAGATGAGCGTCACGCTGGAGAGGCCGGCCAGCGAAACGGAGCGCAGATGCTGCATGTGGGGAATGCCGGCCATCTGGATTTCGATGGGGACGGTGACCTGCTGCTCGACTTCTTCGGCCGCGCGGCCGGGCCACTGGGTGATGATCTGGACGTAGTTGTTGGCCACGTCCGGATAGGCTTCGACCGGCAGGTTATGGAACGAGACAGCGCCCCAGGCGAAAAGCAGAACGGCGACCGCCAGGACCATGAACCGATTGTTGAGCGCAAAATCGACCAGACCACGAATCATTACTGGTCCACCGAGTTCTGCAGTTCGAGGGCATTGCGTTACGACCTGCTGGCCGGCGGCGAAGCCGGAGATCGACCTCCTGCATGCCGCCAGGGAGCATGGCGCCGCCCACGACCCCGACTCGCTTGAACTTCCCGTCTGCTGCCGGCACATAGACCCAATCGCGGTCGTGCAGATGAAGAATGGCGGTGGCCGGTAGAGATGCATGCTGCTCCAGCCTTTTGCCGTGGAAGGTGGCGGTGGCAAACATGCCGACGCGCATGATGCGGTCCGGATTGGGGACCTGAATGCGAACCTTGGCGGTGCGGATGCTGGGATCGAGAACGGCGTCGATCTCGCTGATGGTGCCGGTGAGAACACGGCCGGGATAGGCGCTTAGCCGTATATCGGCGGATTGACCAACATGGACTGTCGGCAGATCGTTCTCATACACGTCGCAGATGATCCATACGTGAGAAAGATCGGCGATGGTAAAGGCCGTAGACGAGCCGGAAAGAGCCACGCCGGCGGCGGCGGCATTGGTGACATTCTGCGCAATAATCACCCCGGTGGCTGGCGAATAGACCTTAGCCGTCGCCGCGGGATGGTTCTTATCGACGCCCAGAACCTGGAGTTGCTGCTCCGCCGCGATCAGGTCTGCATTGGCATCCTGTTCACCATCATCGGCAATTTCCAACTGGCTCTTTGCGATCGCACCTTTATCGTAAAGAATCTTCGCCCGCTCATCCTGGGCATGGGCCAGCCTCTCATCGTTGACGGCTTTGAGATATTGGTTGAACGCGCCGGAGATATCTGTACTCTGCACCTCCATGAGCAATTGGCCCTTGCGGACGTAATCTCCAAGCTGCGCATGGATTGCAACCACGCGGCCGGAAGCTATCGAAATAACCGGAACGGTCTTGGACACGTCGGGATTTACCGTGCCGGTTACGTTGAGCGTCGAAGCAGCCTGGTACGCTGTGGCAGTCGTAACCGGGAAGCGCTCGGGATGGTCCACGCTGATAAGGTTGACCCCGCCTTCGGGTTCAACCTTCGCGGGCGGAGGCGCTTCCGCTGCATAGTCGTGCTTTTTTTCATTGCAACCAGCAAGCGCAGCCGAAAAAAGGATCGCTGCAATAACCGTCTTGTACGTCATTACGGAGTCCTCACGACCCTATAGCAAGATGCGAGAAATGTTTTTCTGTAAAGATCAGGAGGCATTCAACAGCCATTTTCGTTTTTATGCAGACGGATATGTGAGGCCAAAAGCCTCTTCAACTCACAATTCTCCATAATTCAGGCTAGTGAGCGCCGCGCTGCGATTGCAATATATCTTTCGATCACCAAAGTCCCTTGTAAGTTGCATCTTTAGGTTATTGCGCAACTTGCAGAGACCACATAAACATCTCCTAAACAATTTGCATAATTTCGCGAATGTTTTGCATCGACACCAAGGAGATCTAGGACCTCCAAGCGCAGCGGGACGAGCTACCTTCAGAGCAAGGAATGGCTCTCTTTATTCAGCCTGCTCCCTGGCATCTCGCCTATCTTATCAACTCAAGCGGAGGGCAGCAGGGCTAAGCAGGCTGCGGAAACCTCTGGAATTATGTAAAGATTGGCTGTAAAACCAGTATCGCGGGGAACGGCGCTGACGCGTTTGGCTATCTTCGCAGCATCTCTGCAGGGCTGCACATGCGACTTTTTTCTTTCCTCACTTCGACTTCGCGCAAATCGGCGCTGCTGACTGCCTCGGTCATGATCATGCTGATCGCCCTTCTCGATTGGCGGATCTCAGCGGAAATTCCGCTTGGTTTTCTGTATCTCTTTCCCATGCTCGTCGTAGGGAGCGAATTCAGCCGATTTCAGATCGCCGGAGTCGCCCTTGTCTGCACGTTTCTCGCCGAGCTCTTCGATGTCTTCCCGTGGAGGCTCAACACCGGCGCGCCCCGCGACATTCTCTACTTCGCTGCTTTCTCCTGCATGGGCCTTTTTGTGTATGAGGTAACCCGCAACCGCAGAGTATCCGCGCGGCATACCCGGCAGCTCGAGATTGAAATGACCGCACGCCAGGAAGCGGAGGAACAACTCAAGGTACTGGTGGATAGCAGCCCGGCGGCAATCTTCACCGCCACCGCCAACGGTAAAATCCTGCTGGCAAATGATGCGGCGCATCGCCTCTTCGGCCTCGAACTTGGCGCCATGTCCGGCCTTCAAGTTAGCGACTACCTGCCCTCCCTGATGAACGTGCCCGCGGTGGACGACGCTCATCGGCCCTTCCGGACCGCGATGCAATGTCAGGGACGCAGGGTGGATGGGGACGTCTTCCAGGCCGACGTCTGGTTCTCCACTTATCTCACCAGCGCCGGCCCTCGGCTGGCCGCCTTGGTGTTGGACACCTCAGAGGAGCTGAGGATGCGGGAAGAGTCGAATCTTCATCAACTTTCGGTCGGGTCTCGGATCCTGGTGGCCGCGGTCTCCCACGAGGTTCGCAACGTTTGCGGAGCCATCGCTCTGGTCCATGAAAATCTCACCCGCAGCGGAGCGTTGGTGGGCAACAAGGATTTCGAAGCGCTGGGCACTTTAGTATTGGCGCTGGAGCGGATCGCGGCGATGGATCTGCGGCAAGCCGCCAGCCACGCGGCCAGCATCGACGTCCGCGCCCTGCTGGACGACTTCGCATCGTCATCGAGCCTTCTCTGCGCGACGCCGGCGTGGCGATGCTGTGGAGGATGGAGAGAGATTTGCCTCCTGTCTGGGCCGATCGCCAGAGCCTGATGCAGGTCTTCTTGAATTTGACCAAGAACAGCGAACGCGCCATGCAAAAGAGGAGCGGGAAAGAATTGTCGATCGCCGCGCAACGCGGCGGCCTGGGAGTTATGGTTCGCTTTTCGGATAAAGGAGGCGGGGTTGCGCATCCGGAACGGCTCTTCCGGCCCTTTCAGCGCGAAGCGGAATCCACCGGATTAGGACTCTACCTATCGCGAGCCTTCATGCGCAGCTTCCGCGGCGACCTGCGGTATGAGCCGGAGATTGACGGATCGACCTTCGTGGTGGAGTTGTCAACCGCGCTCCGGGAGAGCGAAGATGACAGTAATGGGTACAGAGATTCGGATACTGCTGGTGGACGATCACAGTCTCTTTCGGGAGAGCCTGAGCAGGCTTCTGCAAACCGAGTCTGATTTTCAGATTGTAGGCGACTGTGCCACCGCAAGCGAGGCGCTCGCGCTTGCCTACCTGAAAGACGTCGATATCGTTTTACTGGATTATGACCTTGGCGAGGAAGAGGGTACGCGCTTCCTCGAGCAAGCCTCCGGCCGCGGTTTTTCCGGGCACATTCTCCTGGTGACTGCGGGAATGAGCGATACGGTAATGTTTGCCGCCCTGCAGAGCGGGTCGTCCGGAATCTTTCTGAAACACAGTCCGCCCGGCCATTTAGTGGACGCCATCAGAAAGGTCATCGCCGGAGAGATGTGGCTCGATCCCGGGGTGACCCGTTCCGTAATCGCCGCGGCGACCGGCAGCGCCTCCCAAAAGCGAAGCGCACCCGGTTTGCCGGATCGCGAGCAAGCAGTTCTGAAGGGTGTCTTTGAGGGCCTGACGAACAAAGAGATCGGAGCCCGGCTGGCTATCTCAGAGAGTTCCGTGAAGGCGGTATTGCAGCAACTCTTCGACAAGACAGGTGTGCGAACTCGCAGTCAGTTGGTGCGCATCGCCCTGGAAGAGCACTCGAAAGACTGGCTGACGAACCCCTCCTAGCCTTGTCCGTCTTTGCTTTCTTTCTTGTCCGTCTTTGCCCTAGGAGCGGAAGAAAAAGCTATACGCCAGCACCGCGAGAACGGTGCTGCTGACCAGCACATAGAGCTTGTCTTTCTGCCAGGCGAAATCGAAAACGCAGAAAACCACCCGGCCAACCGGCGTTGCTACCAAAAGCAAAATGCCGACCTTGAGGATACTTCGGCTGTCGAGCGCTAGAACCCCGCGGAAAATCGTGCCGATCTCCCGCAGTAAAACCGGTTGGCCATGGAAGTGACGGTAATCCGGCGCCGCGCCATGAACTTGCACCAGATACAATATCCATCCGGTAAAAACAACGCCCGCCGCCACGCCAACGCCGATGCGCAGCATGTTGCCGATGGCGATTTCCATTTTTGTATCGGCATCGGAACTCATACGTTTAGAGCCTCCCTGTCGCGCCGCTCACGATCATTTCAATGCCTAGCGCTACAATAACAACCGCGAAGATGATCCGCAAAACGTTCACGTGGATTTTGACCAGCAGGCGTGATCCTGCGAGCGAGCCGATCAAAACCCCCAGCATGACTGGGGCCGCCAAGCCGGGTGCGATGTAACCCCGGCTGAGATAGACGCCGGCGCTCGCCGCGGCGGTCACCCCGATCATAAAGTTGCTGGTGGTGGTGGAAACCTTGAATGGCAGCTTCATCGCCTGATCCATGGCCAGCACTTTAACCGCACCCGAGCCGATGCCTAGAAGACCGGAGAGAGTGCCGGCAACGAACATCATGCCGAAGCCCGCGGGCACATTCTCAGCGATGTATGGCTCAGGACCGCTCTCCCCGGGAAACTCGCCGCTAAGCTTGAGCTTCAGAGCGAGCGCATTTGGCTGGTGCACGTGGACGTCTTTTAGCTTGCGAGTCGAGGCCCACGCCGAATCAGACCAGCACTACCCCGAAGACGATCGCGATCGCATGGGTGGAGACAATGCCTGTAAGATACGCCCCAAGCAAGGCGCCAAGCGTCGTGGCCATCTCCAGAAACATGCCTATACGCACATTCGAAAACCCCTCGCGCACATAAGCCGCCGCGGCCCCTGAAGAGGTCGCAATCACCGAAACAAGCGAAGCGCCGATGGCATAACGAAGATCAACGTGAAACAACAAGGCCAGGACAGGAACGATCACCACCCCGCCGCCAAGGCCGGTCAGCGCTCCCAGCAGGCCGGCAAGCAAGGAGGTTAACCACACCAAGATCGTGAATGTGAGCAGCCCCAAGAAAAACCCTCCTAAGTTGTTTCAGTTTATGGATTCTCCCATAAATTTACTTCCCGTTATCGCGAGCAGACTCTATTATTCCGACATATTGGAAAGGAGCGGTATATGAGAATCAAAAGTGTTCGGGCTCCGCTGGCGATGGCGGCGATGTGTCTCACTCTTTTGCTGCCCGTCAGGTCATGGAGCATGCAGGCTCCCGCATCTAAATCAACCACCGGCGCGCAGGCAAGTACCACAGCTCCTACCCAGTCCGAGATTGCCGATGCCAAAGCTAAGGGCCTGGTATGGGCAAATACGAGCAGTAAAATTTACCACAAAAGCGATTATCCAAAATATGGAGCAACCAAGCACGGTAAGTTCATGACCGAGGCCGACGCCATCAAAGCCGGCTATCGCTTGGCCAAGACCTCTCCCATCGGCCACAAGAAATCAACATCGAGCGGGCCCGGAACAAATTGATCTGGCGCACACATCAAGTGAAAGAGGAGGATTTATGGGCTTCTTATCGGGAATTGGCGATCTGTTGAAACAATACTCAGGAAACAGCGCGAACACCGCCAACGTCGAACAACACTTCGACCAGGTCGCGCAGTCCGTTCCTAGTTCTTCCGTGGCAAGCGGCTTGGCCGAGGCGTTACGCTCCGGACAGGCGGGATCATTTTCTCAGGCTGCCAGCCAAGCTCTTTGCCAAGGGAGATGGCGGCCAGCAAGCCAGCATGCTGACTGGATTGTTGGCGGCGGTTGGACCCAGCGTGTTAGCGCAGTTCACCGGCTCCAATCCGAATTCACCTCTAGTCGCGCTGTTGAAGAGCGGCCAAACGGCGGTCACGCCAGAGCAGGCGGCAAACGTTCCGGCATCTGATGTTGCCGCCCTCGCTCACACCGCGCAGAGCACCGACCCATCCATCATCGATCGCATGAGCGCCATCTATGCCCAACACCCCACGTTGATCAAGACCCTGGGCGCGGCGGCGATGACAATTGCCGTGAAGCATATTGCAGACCGGCACACGGCCTAGTCCGTAATAAATCGAACTCGCTAATTCGAAATACTGGAGGGAAACATCATGGCAGATCTTGAACAGTTAAAGCAGAAGTACGCTCCTGTAATTCAGACGATACAGGGGTTTAGTGACCTGGGCGCAAAGGTCGATAGCGTAAGTCTCGATGGCGATAAGCTCTACCTCAAGGCCAGCGTGCCGTCGCAGGTGGTTGCCAATCGCGTCTGGGACATGATCAAGCAGGTCGATCCGCAGTACAGCGATCTGCACCACGAGATCACAACTGCTGGCGGACCCAACCAGACCTATACCGTCAAGAGCGGCGACAACCTTTCTACCATCAGCAAGCGGTTCTATGGTTCGGCCAACCATTATCCCCAGATCGCCGCGGCGAGTAATATCGCCGACGCCAATCTGATCCGTGCCGGCCAGCAAATTACCATCCCGGCGCTGTGACCGGTAGATCGTGAAGGCGGGTGCCCCAGGTTAGCGATAGCAGAAGCAGATTCCCTTCTGGAATACAGAAAGAAAGGCAAAGACGGACAACAACGGCAGCGAGTCTGGCCTTCTCTTTAGCAGTTGCTTTTCTGATCTGTCATTCCAGAAGGGAATCTGCTTCTGGTTTCCCGGAGCATCCGAAAATCTGCTGCCGGGCACAACAAATCCTGGGTGCCCCATATCTGACACGCTCTCTGCGTCAGATGTGGGATTCCACAAATTTCGATGGAGAGAGTTCTAATCACACCGGCTGCGCCAAGAATGGCTGAGAAGTTACTCCGCTCCACAGCCTGCGGGAAAAACTCAGATTTGCGAATGAATCACTCGACAAGTCCCGCAAAGACGACCTTTGCTTGTAGCTCGGGAAAATGAAAGGAGAGGCTTCAAGAACCAAAAGTTTTTCGCAGACCGATTTTCAGGTCGTCCCTGCGGGACTCGTGCTCACCGCCAATCTTCTATGGTTCTGTTTCAGGGCGCGGCTTCAGCCGCTTGGCTATACGCAGAATCGCGGCTGCGCTTTGATCGATATCCTGCTCTGTCGTCGCCCAGCAGGAGACGCTGATGCGCATTGCGGCTTGGCCATGCCATTCGGTTGCGCCACACCAGCAGGTTCCCTCTTTCTGCACTTCCAAGATGATTTGCTGGGTAACGTCAGCATCTCCGAAAGAGACCAGGACCTGGTTGAGAACGACTTCATTGAGGATTCGATAACCGGCCTCTCGGAGGGTATCCCCGAAACGAAGGGCCAATCGGCAATTCCGCTCGATCAAATCGGCCACTCCGCGCCTTCCCAGCGAGCGCAAAGCCGCCCAGATCTCGACGGCCCGAGCTCGCCGCGACGACTCGGGGGTATAGTGAGACGGTTCACGGCTATCCGCCGTCTGCAGATAGGCTGCGTTGATCGCCATCGCCGAGCGCAGATATCCTGCCTGCCGAACAAAAGCGACGCCTGAGTCGTAGGGCACGTTGAGCCATTTATGGCAGTCGGTGGCCCAGGAGTCGGCCTCGCCAAAACCAGCCATGAGGTGGGCTCGGTTTGGCGCCGCCGCAGCCCACAGCCCAAAGGCGCCATCCACGTGCACCCACGCCTCCGAGCGATGGGCGCGCGAGCATATCTCCCCTGCCGGATCAAAAGCACCCGTATTCACGTTGCCGGCTTGAATGCAAACCACTGTGAGATTGTCGAACGGCGGCAGAACATCGAGACGCATGCGGCCCTGCTCGTCGGTGGGTACCCTGACCACCCGCGACCTGCCCAGCCCCAAGAGTGAGAGCGCCTTCAGTAGAGATACGTGGACTTCATCGCTCACGACCACCGTCAAGGGCGGTGCGCCGAATAGCCCTTGATCCTCCACGTTCCATCCAACGCGTTCGAAAAGAGCGTGACGCGCGGCTGCCAGGCAGGTAAGGTTCGCCATTGTCGCGCCGGTAACGAAGCCGGCTGCGCACGAAGCAGGCAGGCCTAACAAGCTATTCAGCCAGCCGAGAACGGCTTCCTCTAATCTCGCCGCCACGGGAGACGTCACATTGAAAGCAGCGTTTTGATCCCAGGCTGCGGCCAGCCAATTAGCTGCGAGCGCGATTGGCAGCGCGCCCCCGATTACAAATCCGAAATAACGGCCGCCGGTCGACCCAACTGTCGCCGGCGAGCCAATCTCGTCCAGCAATGAAAGCGCATCTGCGGGATCGCAGGGATCGTCGGCCATGGGCTCGGCAAATCCAGCTAAGCGGGCAATGTCCTCCAGATCTGGCGCAACTCGCCGCGTCCGGATACCCGATACATAGCGTCCGGCTCTTTCACATGCATCGGTCAGCAGCTCTTCCATCGGTTGATTATAGGTTCCAACTATTGCATGGCCTCAGACGAACGTGTGGCGGGTGCCCCAGGTCCCGATTCTGGGAACTGGGATCAGTTTGGCGCGAGACACACACAACAATCCCAATGTTAATGCCAAAAACGATCACTAATTTGCTTTTTTCTGTTGCAATCGAGCATTTAATGCTTGCGAGGCCTCCAGATGAAGGCTTATTATCTTTTCCGTGAAACGATAGCAAGATGCACCAGGCGACCCCGAATCCAATTCTGGTCGACTGGCAGACCGGCGCACTCCGTGGGGAGCACGTTATCGGAGGGGCCGCGAAGACAGTCGGAGAGATGGAAGGCGTCTTCCTCGACCGGGCCGCCTGGGGCACGCTTGACCCGGCTCAACCGGTTTACGCTGTCCAGTTCTGGAAGCCCGTTCCCGAGGGAACGGAAGGAGGACTTTTCTGGGGCAACTCTACCGTATTTCCCGGCTTGGTCGGCGACGAATATTTCATGACCAGAGGCCATTTTCATGCCCGGCGCAATCGCGCGGAGTATTACGCAACCGTAGCTGGTTCCGGAGTCCTGGTGCTGATGGACGAAGCCAGGCGCGCCTCGACGCAGCAGATGGGTCCGGGCACGACCCATTACATTCCCGGCTACATAGCCCACCGGGTGGTGAACACAGGTCAAACGCCGCTTGTTTTTCTCGCCTGCTGGCCGAGCGACGCCGGCTATGACTACGAAACGATCGAAAAGCACGGATTCAGTGTCCGCGTGCTCAGACGGGATGGGCGCGCCCAAGTGGTCGTCCAATCGTGACCAGCATGGCGCTGGCGGTTGATATGGGCGGTTCGCACATCACCTGCGGACTGGTGCGGTTCGACGGCATCCTGGCCCAGCGCACGATTTCTTTGCCACAGCCTGTGTTACAGAATGCCCTCCCTTTGATAGAAGCTGCGCTCTTCGATCTCATACAAACGACCAAGACCGATCTGCGGGATTTTTCAGGGCTTGCCATAGGCATCTGCGCAGTCGCGGACCCCGGATGCGGAGAGGTGCTTGCCACCAACGGAAAGTTCGAGGACGCCAAGGGGTTTCGATTCTCCGAGTGGGCAAAGCGCAGATTCAACTTACCCGTCCGCATTGAGAATGATGCCAGACTCTCACTCCTCGGAGAGCACGCCGCCGGAGCCGCCAAAGACGCCAAGGACGTGGTGCTGGTAACCATCGGAACCGGCATCGGTGGCGCCGTGCTGTTGAATGGCCGTCTGTTGCGATCCCAGGGAGCCAAGGCAGGCGGTCTCATTGGACATCTCTGCGTCGACTTCAACGGCCATCTCTGCAGTTGCGGCAACCGCGGATGCGCGGAAGCCGAAGCCTCCACATGGTCGCTCGATAGCCTCTGCCGGGAGCAGCCGGAATTCGCTTCGAGCTCGCTTGCCCGGATGCAATCCATTCACTTTCAGGCTCTCTTTACCGCCGTAGATGAGGGCGACCCTCTGGCTTCGAAAATATTGGATCATTGCTGCCGCGTGTGGTCGGCCCTGACCGTCTCCCTCATTCACGCCTACGATCCCGAATTGATCGTATTCGGAGGCGGAGTGATGAACCGCGAGCAGGATATTCTGCCGCGCATTCGCGAGTATGTCCGCCGCCACGCTTGGGCTCCCGAAGACTCCGTTCGAATCAGGCCATCCGCGCTGGGTTCCTCCGCGGCCCTCCACGGCGCATTGCCTCTGTTGAAAGAGGAACTCTGATGGCGGCGGCAAGTTATGACAAGCAGCCCACCATATCCATCTCCGCGAACAGCGCCGATTGTATCCAGGGTTGGAGAGCGATCACCGAACTGCTCGCCAGCCGCATCGAGCAGCAGCAGCGGAAAAAACTGATCGTTGCGGTCGAGTGCTATCCAGGCGTCGATCTCGAAGAGGTCCGGGAAGCGCTCGCCGGTATCCCAGGGACTACCCTCCTTGCGGCGGAATCGGCACTGAGAACTGCCGACGCTCTCGACCAGCTTTTCTCGCCGGTTCTGGGCACGGATCGTGTCTTCGGCAGGATGGTTCCCTGGAGAATCGCGGACTTCTACGATCCGGCTCGAGTGGAAGAGGCCCGCTGCACAATGGACAGTATCCCCGGCCATGCGTTGGTCTATGGCACAGGGGCGGTGCACGTTGCCCGGCATTGGGACCTGCTGGTTTATCTCGATGTAACTCGTTGGGAGATCCAGCAGAGGCAGCGCGGCCGCTGCTCTGGCAATTTGGGCGCTTCAAACGCCGGCGCTCCCGCCTCGGAGTTGTATAAGCGCGCCTACTTCGTCGATTGGCGCGCCGCCGATCGTGAGCGGCAAAAACTGTTCAACTCAATCGACTTCTACATAGACACTAACCGGACAAAGTCGCCCGCTCTCCTCTCCGGGGAGTGCTATCGCAAGGCCCTCGCCGATGCGGTGCGGCAACCTTTCCGCGTAGTGCCTTTCTTCGATCCGGGGCCTTGGGGCGGTGAATGGATGCGACAGCACTTCGACCTCCCAAAAGAACCGCCAAACTTCGCATGGTGCTTCGATTGTGTTCCGGAGGAGAATAGCGTCCGCCTCAGCTTCGGCGGCCGCGTTGTTGAATCGCCCGCGCTCACACTGGTGCACCAGCATCCGGAGCAACTGCTGGGCGCGGGCAATCTTCAACGCTTCGGGGCTGAGTTCCCTATCCGCTTCGATTTTCTTGATACCGTCGGCGGAGGCAATCTGTCACTCCAGGTGCATCCCTTGCAAAGCTACATCCGCGAACACTTCGGAATGCCCTATACCCAGGATGAAAGCTATTACCTGCTCGATGCGGAAGAAGACGCAGTCGTGTATCTCGGCCTTAAGCCGGGGATAAGCCGCGACAAAATGGCCAGTGATCTCTATGCAGCGCAGCAAGGGGGAGCCCCGTTTCCAGCCGGCGATTATGTCAATAGCTGGCCGGTACGGAAACACGATCACATCTCTATTCCGGCGGGAACCATTCATTGCTCGGGCAAGAACAGCATGGTGCTGGAGATCAGCGCGACTCCTTACATCTTCACTTTCAAATTATGGGACTGGGGCCGCACCGGTCTCGATGGAGTTCCTCGTCCTATCCACCTGGAGCATGGGCTGGCCAACATCCAATGGAACCGTACCACCGATTGGGTTCGTGAGAACCTCGTCGGGCCGCCGCGCACCCTTGGTAGCGGGCCGGGATGGCGCGAGGAAGTAACCGGCCTCAACGAATTGGAATTTATTGAAACCCGTAGACACTGGTTCACCGCTCCGGTGCTTCACCATACTGTGGGAAATCTGAACGTGCTCAATCTGGTCGAGGGCGAGGAGGCGGTGGTCGAGAGTCCGCAGGGAAAATTTCACCCCTTCATCCTGCATTACGCAGAGACCTTCATCGTGCCCGCCTGCATTGGAGAGTATCGTATCTCGCCCACCAGTTCGGTAAGCCAGCCGCTCGCGACCATCAAAGCCTACGTGCGGGAGTCCGCATGAAGCCATACGAGACTTCACTCGACATCGAGTTTGACCCGGCGACCTTCGAGTTTCGCTATGGGGCCGGCGTCCGCGGTCCTAGGCCGGAGTTCCGTACGCTGGATGCCATTCGCCCGAGTCTTCTCGATCCTTCTTGCCAGGGACCAAGCCCGGTTTATTCGATTGTGATGGACGTCTTCCGCGAAGGCGACCAATCCGGCTTGGAAAAACGCATGCTGCTCTTTGGCGTCGTAGCTTTCGCCTCCGGCCGGCTCGGCTCTGAACCGGTGCGCAGCCAGGGACACGTTCATGCCGTCGCGCCGCATAGCGGATGGTCCCCTCCGGAGCTTTTCGAAATCTGGCAGGGACGCGCGATTGTCTACGCTCAGCAACGGGCAGCCAAAGATCCTGGCCGCGTGATCGCCGTAACCGCCGAGCCGGGGGAAAAAATAGTAGTGCCTCCGGGCTGGGCCCACGCGGTTATCAACGCCGATGTGAGCCGGCCCATGGTCTTTGGAGCCTGGTGCGATCGCCAGTATGGCTTTGTTTATAACGGTGTTCGCGAACAAGGAGGGCTGGCACATTTCCCAGTGGTCCAGCCGGACGGCAGCATCGGTTGGCTGGGGAATGGCCGCTATCTGCCCTCCCGGCTCATCGAACGTCGAGCCCGGAGTTATCCCGAGCTATCCCTGGATCCTGTCGAACCAATCTACTCCCAGTACCTGCGAAAGCCTTCTTCCGTTGATTGGGTGGCGGACCCGGGACGTCTCGCGGCTCTTTGGCAAGACTTCATTCCCTGACCCGGAGGACCGGAGTGTTCATGGGCCGGCGGCCCACCCAAGGGGATGAAAGTCGGGTTGAGAAGGGTTTGCCTGGCAATTACATCTACTTTGTCATCTCGACCGGAGCGTAGCGAAGTGGAGAGATCTGCGGTTTAGGTGTGTAACCGCGGACCTTGTATGTGGATGGTAGCCGAGTGCCCCAGGTTCGCGAAGGCAACCTGGGCCTTTTTCGCGATTTGTGGAATCTCAGGTCCCAAAGTCGGGACCTGGGGCACCCAGGATTTGTGGTCATCTTTTGGAAAACCACAGATCTCTCCACTCCCCTGCGCTCCGGCCGAGATGACAAAGTTAGGGCAGCGGCTAAAGACTGATGGCCAGTTTCCCTAATGATTTTCGAGAGAGTCCACTCTCAAGGAGAAATATGACGACTCGCCGATCCAATGCAATTGCAATCTGCCTTTGTCTGCTCGCTTGCGGATGCACTCGCTCCACCTCGGTTCAGCAGTCCCCGCGCCCATGGATGAACACCTCCCTCTCGCCCGATCAGCGGGCCACTTTGCTCATCCACGCGATGTCGCTCGACGACAAGATCACCATGGTTCACGGTGTCCACCCGATTCCGATAACCGGGTACGTGGGATATGTTCCCCCAAATTCCCGGCTGGGTATTCCGGCGCTGAAACTGGCCGACGGACGCGCCGGTGTCGGCAATAAGGCGACCAACGTAACCCTGCTGCCCGCACCCATCGCCGCCGCGGCCAGTTGGGATACCACCTTGATGAATGAGTACGGTCAGGTCCTCGGCGAGGAACAATGGGGAAAGGGGACCAACGTCGCGTTGGGCCCATCGATCGACGTTGTCCGCGTGCCGGAGTGGGGACGGACTTTTGAGAGCTACGGTGAAGATCCCTATCTCAACAGTCAGATGGCTGCTGCCGAGATCCTGGGTATCCAGAGTCGTGGCCCTCTCGCCGATGCCAATATGTATCTCACCATGAATCAGGAAGACAACCGTTTCAAAGAGAATTCAGTAGTCGACGAAAGGACGCTTCAAGAGATTTACCTGCCGCCCTTTGAGGCCGCAGTCCGGCAGGGGCACGTCGGTACTGTGATGTGCGCTTATGTCAAAACCAACGGCATTTATTCCTGCGAGAATCCGCACCTGCTCAAGGGCCTGCTTAAAAAGCAGCTAGGCTTCGACGGTTGGGTGATGAGCGACTGGGGTGCTACCCACTCTACCGTTGCCTCTGCAAATGGCGGCTTGGATCAGCAAATGCCCGATGCTGAATATTATGGTCAGCCTCTCAAAGCAGCAGTCCAGAACGGACAGGTAAGCATGGCCACGCTCGACGAACACGTGCGTCGGATACTTGTCCCGATGTTTCGTCAGGGATTGTTTGATAAGCAGCAGCCCGGTACTTGGGCTGCCAATGTGCGTAGTCCCGAACATGACGCTTTTTCCAGGAAGGTTGCTGAGCAAAGTACTGTGTTGCTCAAGAACGAGCGCAACATCCTCCCCCTCTCCGGCGTTTCATCGATCGCGGTGATCGGCGCGGCTGGAGGGGTAGAACCTAAAGCGGAGGGAGGTGGCAGCTCAGGCGTGATTGCGCCCTATGTTGTCAGTCCGCTGGATGGCATTCACAAGCGCGCGGGCGCGGGAGTTCAAGTCTCCTATGCCGATGGAGCTGACCTCGCGCTGGCCACCAAGATGGCGCGCGCAGCCGGCACCGCGATTGTCTTCGTCCACACCGACGACAGCGAAGGCCGCGACCGGCCCAACCTGCAGCTTCCCGGGGAGCAAAACCAGCTCATCTCAACCGTAGCTGCCGCCAACCACAATACCATCGTTGTTCTCGACACCGCCGGGCCGGTCCTGATGCCCTGGAGTCATCAAATCCGCGGCATCCTTGAAGCCTGGTACCCGGGACAGGAGGATGGCAATGCGATCGCGGCAGTCCTCTACGGAGATGTTGATCCATCGGGGAAACTCCCGCTGACATTTCCTCAAACGGAGAACGGTGTTCCCACCGGAACACCCGGGCAATGGCAGGGAGTGAATGGCATATCCACCTATAGCGAAAAGCTGGAGGTGGGGTATCGATGGTATGACGCAACCCATACCACGCCATTGTTCCCCTTCGGATACGGCTTGTCGTATACCAACTTTCGCATGAGCCACCTTGCGATCACACCCGAACGGCTCGACGGTAATTCCAACCAGAACGTGCAGGTGGCGGTGGACGTCACCAATACAGGCAGCCGTGCCGGCACCGAGGTCGCCCAAGCCTATGTCGGACAGCCTCGAAAGAACGGCGAGCCTCCGCGGCAGTTGTCTGCCTTTGCCAAGGTTGAGCTGAAGCCTGGGGAAACCAGGCATGTGATATTGACTCTCAACAAGCGGTCATTCTCTGTCTACGACCCCGCCGGTGATCAATGGACATCGCCAGCCGGCACGTACCAGATCCTGGTTGGGACGTCCTCGCGAGAGCTGCCATTCCATGGCAGCGTCACCGTCGGCGCCGCCCGGCAGTGACCTCTGTTACTCTACTCTGCAACCGTCCCCTAATTCAGATGACTCTGTCCCCAAGGCAGACGAGGAGGGCATAGCCAATGGCCGTAACACGCCCGGCAAAGTCGGCAAAGCAAGAGAGCAGATTCGCATTTATCCTCGAGCGTTTGCGTGAGAATGGCTCCGCCAGCGTGGAAAGCCTCTGCGAAGAGATTGGCGTCTCCGTCCATACCATCCGGCGCGATTTGGAAGATCTACATGAACGCGGCCTGCTCCGTCGCGTGCATGGGGGAGCCGCTCAGATGGAGCCTTTTTTTTACGAGCCGTTTAAGGCCGACCGCTCTTTTCAGGAGCAAATTGAAAGCTTTGCCGAAGAAAAGCGGCGTATCGCCAAGGCCGCGGCTCAACTGGTGAAAGATGGCGAAGTCGTTGCTCTCACCGCGGGCACTACGACCACTGAAACCATTCGCTGCCTGCCCATGAACCGCCGGCTCACCGTGGTGACTAACACCGTGAATGTCGCAATGGAGCTTTCCAAGCGCAAAGACATCGAGGTGTTTGTGACCGGCGGCAGCCTGCGCGGCACATGGTTCTCACTCGTCGGCCCCACCGCCATTCAGAGCGTAGCCAAGGTCTTTATCGACACGCTCTTTATTGGGGTAAATGGCATCCACGCCGAGCGTGGACTCACCTGCTACAGTCCGGACGAAGCTGAGATCAACAAAGCCATGGTGCGGCAGGCGCGGCGCAAAATCGTGGTCGCCGATCATAGCAAAGTCGGCGTGGTAGCCAGTTGGCTGATCTCTCCCCTTTCAGAGGTCGATCTGATCGTTACGGATTCAGGCATTCAGGAAGAACAGGCTCTTCCCTTCCGCAAGAAAGGAATCGATCTCAGCATCGTCTAAGGCAGTTTATAGCGTTTTCACAATTACTGTGTCCTGGTGACAGTTGGCTATGTGCAGGCGTTCTTTGATGGAACGCCTGCGTGGAGTGTTGTTTCTTGGGATACACCGATTGTGAAGACGCTCTAGCGTTCTGCCCTCAGGGTGCTGAGGGTGAATTGGACGCTCAAATTTGCCTGGGACGATCCCCCCACCCAGACCGTGTATTTCCCGGGCTCTACTGCCCACTTTTTCTCCGCGTTCCACACAGCAATCTGCTCCTGAGGAATGCGAAACACCACGGTTTTCCTCTCTCCCGGGGCGAGATGGATTCTGGAGAAGCTCTGGAGCGCACGCTCCGGAGTTTCGACGCTGCTGGTGTCTTCCCGCAGGTAGAGCTGAGCGACCTCGTCGCCTGCTCGATCGCCGGTATTGGTCACATCGACAGTTACCTGGATATTGTCATGAGAGCCCGGCGCCGGCGGCTCTGCGGAAAGATGGTCATAGCGAAACGTGGTGTAGCTGAGCCCAAATCCAAAGGGGAACAGCGGCTTGCCGTCGCTGTCCACGTACTTGTGAACGCGGGATGGATCGGAGTTGTAGTAATCGGGCAACTGCCCTACGCTTTGCGGAAACGTGATAGTCAGCCGCCCGGCTGGATTGTTGTCGCCGAAGAGCGTTTCCGCAATGGCCTTCCCGCCAAATTCCCCCGGATACCAGGCTTCAAGAATTGCGGGAATATGCTGCTTTGCCCAGCCGATGGTCAACGGCCGTCCGTTTTGAAGGACCAGGACGACGGCTTTACCGGTTGCCGCGACTGTCTCCAGCAGCTGTTCCTGCTGGCCGGGGAGGTTGAGACAGGAGCGGTCAAAGCCTTCGCCGGAGATGCCCAGGTGTTCTCCCAGACCCATGATCACCACCTCGGCGCTTTTCGCGTCCGCCACGGCTGCCGGTATATCTTTGCCGTCATCGAACGTGACGGTCGCCTCGGGCAGAAGATCGCGAATACCCTGCAGGAGGCTGATATGCTGGCCGTTGGATTCCTTTTCGTAGTCGCCGTAGCGGGCGACGTCGCCGTTCGGCCCAATCACTGCAATCCTGTGAAGCGACTTCGAAAGCGGCAGCAGATGGTTGTCGTTCTTCAGCAGAGTCATCGACTCCAGTGCCGAATGCAGAGAAACGGCAAGATGCTGTGGCGAACGATGCACCCTCGGATTCAGGGCCGGATCCACCAGCGGATGATCGAAGAGTCCCAGCTCAAACTTCACGCGAAGCACAGACCGGACGGCGCGATCCAGATCCGACTCCGGTAGCGATCCTTCGTGCACGCAATCGATCAGAGCCTTTTGAAACACATCGTGGTGGAAATCGTAGAACTGCATGTCCACTCCGGACCGGATGGCCATACAGGCGGCAGCTTGCTGGCTCGCCGCAACATGGTGCACGTTATATAAGCGCCGGATGGCGCCAAGGTCCGAAAGGACGAAGCCCTGGAAGCCCCACTCCTGGCGGAGGATCGTTTTTAGCAGGAACGGGTCTGCGGTGATCGGGATGCCATCGATTTCGTGGTAAGCCGCCATGACGCCCATCGCGTGGCCTTGGCGGATGGAAGGCTCGAACGGCTTCAGCATGATCGTCCGCAGCTCGCGTTCCCCGATGTGCACGGGAGAGGTATTCGTACCGCCCTCCGGCGAGCCGTGTCCCGCAAAATGTTTCGGCTCGGCAACGACAGTGTGGTCGCTGCTCAAACTCTCCCCTTGTGCCCCACGCACCCAGGCGAGGCCCAACTGTCCGGTCAGGTATGGATCTTCCCCGAAATCTTCCTCCACTCGCCCCCAGCGCGGGTCGCGGCCCAGATCGAGCACCGGAGCAAGAACCATCGCGACCCCGGTCGCCCGTGCTTCGGCGGCGATAGCCGCGCCGGTCTGTTGCGCGATCTCCGGATTCCATGTGGCGGCGAGACCGATGGGAGCCGGAAAGACGGTTCCGGTATCGAAGCCATGCAGACCTTCCTCGATGAAGAGGGCGGGAATCCCTAGACGATTATGGGCAATCACCCATTTCTGGATGGCGTTGGACTGCTCGGGCGTGGGATTCAGATCGTGAATTGAGCCCACACCGAGCGTGCCCCAGAGCTGCTGCGCCTCTTCGGGAAGAAAGACGGCATCCGGAGCGGCGTGCGTTGAATCCGTATGCCGGCTCATCAAAGCCGTGGCTCCCGAATACATGTCCAGCTGCCGAACCTTCTCTTCCAGGGTCATGCGGCGCATCAGGTCGTCGATCCGTTTGTCGATTGGCGCCCCGGCGTTTCGGTAGAGAACATGGGGGGAGGAGGAAGACTGTGCCGGCCGCGCCGATGCGGGAAGAAGACAAACCAGGAAAAACAGGCCGGCCGCCAGGAGAGCGGCCTGCCCGGAGGATCGGCGGTGGTTCGGGTCGGACAACGGTTGGCTCATGGACGCTTGACTCTGACCTGCGCTAAAGTCCTGTACGGGTTCCGGCACAGGAATCTGATCTTCTCCCGAATCTATCTGAACGTCACCCGTATCGGTCGCCTCATCGTTTGTTCGGCCGGCTCAAGCACTTACGCTACTGGATCGTCGAACTCGTGACAACGTTAGAGATACTCCTAACACCCCTGTACCTCATTGCGTTTACAGGCTTTTATTCAGCCCCGACTCGCTAACGGTAGATACGGTGAAGAACCATGAGTGCCGCCTCCAGCCACGTCCAATCAGGCTATAGAGGGAGAAGCGGAGCCGAGGTAGGTTGACTACACTTGAGTTCATGCCGGGCTGTCACCATGTGAGCAGAATGATCCTTGGCTTGATTCTTCTTTCCTGTTCGGTCCTGGCAAGAGGACAGAGCCTGACGGCCGTCCTCACTGTCGTCGACGAGAACGGCTTGGCGGTCCCCGGCGCCCAAGTTACGATTTCCGAGCCCGGGCGCCCTCCCGTGAGGCTCACTACCGACTACGCAGGCCGCTGTTCCTACCCGCTTCATCAGGATGCGCCCTACCAGATTCGTATCGAAAAGCCCGGCTTTTACCAGGTCCTGGAAAATTCGATCGATACTCACCGGCAAAACGTAGAAGCCGTCCTGACCCACGAACAAGTGTTCCATGAGGAAGTCAATGTATTGGCCTCGACGGCCGGCATCGATCCGGAACAAACCTCCGACAAAACCACTCTCAACACCCCGGAGATCGTCAACGTGCCATATCCCACGTCGCGCGATATCCGCAATCTTCTGCCCTTCAACCCGGGTGTTGTGCAGGATTCGATGGGTCTGCTTCATGTTGCCGGGTCGGAAACCTATGCGACCCTCGATCTGCTGGACGGATTCGATATCCGCTCTCCGGTCAGCGGAAATTTGGCCATGCGCTTCAGCACGGATGCGGTTCGATCGATCGAGACCGAAAAGACTCGCTACCCGGTTGAATTCGGCAAAGCTACAGGCGGCGTATTTGCCTTCTACACCGGAATGGGAGACAACAAGTTCCGCTTTAACGCCACGAACTTCTTCCCTTCCTTCCGTCAGGTCAATGGACTGCGCTTCGACAAATTTGTCCCCCGCGTCACTTTTTCCGGACCTCTCATGCGCAACCGTGCATGGTTCTTCGACGGACTAGAGACGGAATACGACAACATCTACATTAAGGAGCTTCCTGCCAGTGCCGATACGAACGAACTGCTGCGCGGAAGCAACCTCATCAAAGCCCAGGTTATTGATCCGGCCTATAAGCAATGGAGTCAAGCCGCATAGACGACATCTTTCTGAGCGAAGTATTTGCGGACGCGAGCGGGTTGTTTCTGGATGCTGCGCATAGTCCGGGATGCGGTGTGGGTGAGAGCCTGTTTGGTTCGCATGGGCGCTCTGGTGGTGACGGCCCGTTTCAAATCGGCATTGAGCAACTCATCGGGGTTCAACTCCGGCGAGTAACTGGGCAGGTAAAAGATTTCGATTTGCTCACCATGGAGGGCCAGCCATTGTTTGACCAGCTTGCCGTGATGGACTCTGAGATTATCCAGGATCAGAAAAATCTTCCGTCCGGCATGGTGGATCAGCCGTTTTAAAAAATCGATAAGGATGCGGGCATTGAGCGCCCCGGAAAAGATGCGCCAGCGCATCTGGCCCTTATTGGTGACGGTGGAAATGATGCTGAGCGATTCATGCTTGCTCTTGATACGCACCCGCGGCGTTTCCCCTTTCAACGCGTAGCCGCGGCCGCGCACATCGTTGGTGCGCAGACCGGTTTCATCGCCCCACTGGATCTCGGCACCCTCGTTTCTGGCTCGCTCGGCGATCGCTGGATATTGCTCGGTGAGCCACTTGCCCACTGCAGCGGGGGATTGTTCAAAAGCCTTCTTGAGCGGTTTCTGCGGGGTAAAGCCCCAGCGCGCTAGATACTTGCCCATGGTGCGAACCTGCAGCTTGATCTGCCAGCGTCCGGCAATCCATTCGCTCACTGCCTGCCGGGTCCACAACGCGTAAGCCATCTTGAGTTGGTCCGGGGTATGGTCGCGGATGATGCGCCGCACCTCCGCTTCCTGTTCCGCGCTGAGCCTTCTGCCCGAGCCCACCGGGCGATGCCCACGCTTCACCCCTACCGCTTTCCATCCCCCTGCCAGATAAGCCTTGTGCGCCTTGATCACCGTACCGATCGCCATTTCGCACTGCCTGGCTGTCTCGCGCACCGTTGCACCTCCCAGCCGCAGCTTCACCGCTCGCCGCCGCCGCTCATTGATCGCCTCTATCGGCAAACTCCGCGTATCCACTCGTTCCATACACTACAGATGTTTCCATCTCAGAATAGATCCATTACTTATAGGCCGGATCAATAATATCACGCCTGCCAACATTCTCTCCGCAGCGCTGCTCTTTAACGACTTCCACTCGCCATACGACGGCATCTCCTCTCAGACGCCGCAACAGAGTACTACCAAGCGGGATACCATCGCATGGCTGCCTTATGTACGCGATCAGCAAAGCTTAGCGAATGGCGTGCTCGTGGATGTGGGAGTGGGAGTGGTGCGCTTCCGCGACGGCTATGAACCTCACGGAGATATTCCCTATGAACTTACACCGGAGAGTTCTCATGGCAGCTATTTCGAGAATCTGACTGGCCGCTCACAACGCGTTGAGGGAACAGCGGCTCTCTATCTCCCTCCTCGCCACTGGGCTGGACGTCATAACCTGAAAGCGGGCCTCGATCTCGACCGCATCACCTTCAACCAAAGCGTGACGCGCACCCCGGTCAACTATCTGCGCGAGGACGGAACACTGCTGCGGCGGAGTGTTTTCCCCGGCCAGCCTCCCTTCACGGGTCACAATGTCGAAATCGGCGCTTACCTTCAGGATCGGTGGCTTACTCACTCAGGGCTGTTCGTCGAGCCGGGCCTGCGCTTCGACTGGGATGAAATCGTTCGGCGGCCGCTCTTTTCGCCCCGGCTCGCCCTCACCTATTCACCGCCTGGCGGCGGCGAGGCTACTACGAAACTATCGGCCGGCATTGGTCTTTATTATGGGCATACGCAACTGGAGTACCTGACTCGGGCCTTGGCCGGAGTCCGATACGATACTTACTACGCCGCCGACGGCGTTACTCCGGTCAGCGGTCCGCTCGAGACCATCTTTACGTCGAACGATGGCTCGCTCAAAGAGACGCGCGCCATCAACTGGAGCGCCGGCATCGAGAGAAAGCTTCCCGGCTCGATCTATGCCGGAGTCAACTTTATGCAGAAACGCACCTCTGACGGTCTCATCTATGCAAATCAGAGTGGATCCGCCGCCTTGTCGGGAACCTACCTGCTGACCAACGCGAAGCAGGAGCATTATTATTCCGTGGGGTTTGACGCACGGCGCGCTTTTGCCGGCGGATATACGCTGTTCATGGCCTATACGCACTCCTCTGCGCGCACCAATTCGGCCCTCGACTACGTGCCCACCGTGTCGCTGCTCGGTCCGCAGCAGAGCGGCCCTTTAGCCTGGGATACGCCCAACCGCGTGATTTCCTGGGGCTGGCTGCCCCTGTTGCTGCCGAAGCTCAGGAAGAGATGGGATTTTGTCTACACTCTTGACTGGCATTCCGGATTCCCATTCACTTCTGTGAATGCCAACCGACAGGTAGTTGGTCCAGCTGGCTCCGAACGATTCCCTAACTACGTCTCTTTCAGCCCCGGCCTCGAATGGCGCTTCCACTTCCGCGGCGCTTATTTTGGTCTGCGGGGCGTTATGGAGAACGCCACCGATAGCGGGAACCCCATCGTCGTAAACAATGTCGTAGACTCGCCGGAGTACCGGACCTTGAGCGAGCCCGAGGGCAGAGCTTTTACCGCGCGCATCCGGCTGATCGGCGCAAAATAATTTATGCGCGGGTAGGAGCGCCTCGGAACTCGAAAAGCAGTCTCGAATGGAACTGACGTTCCACTGAGAAAACATGAAAATGGTATTCGGATTGCAGGTGGTGCTTACAACCATAGCCGCATAAATTTTCAGGGCAGATCACACAGAATCGTATCAAGAGACCAGTTCCATGGCGCGAACTTCTTGTTTACGGACTGTCAGGCGCTCGATCAGATCTCGCCGCACCTCGAAGCCTCTCCCCGGCGTTGTCGGGACTTGGATTTCGCCGGTCGGGGAAACTTCGACTTCAGGCTCGATGATGTCTTCGGCCCAATACCTGCGAGATGCGGAAATATCTCCGGGAAGGCTGAAATTTTCAAGCGTAGACAAAGCGAGGTTGTGGGAACGCCCTATGCCGCTCTCAAGCATCCCTCCGCACCACACGGGAATGCCCCTCTCCTGCGTGGCGTTATGGATGGCAATAGCTTCGCTGAATCCGCCGACCCTTCCCAACTTGATATTGATGATGCGGCACGATCCCATTTCGATGGCGGCCAAAGCGTCGCGGCGATTGCGGATGGATTCATCCAGGCAGATCGGCGTCTCCAGCCGATTCTGCAGCATAGCGTGAAAATAGAAATCGTCAGCCCAGAGGGGCTGCTCAATCATGAGCATATTGAATTGATCGAAGGTTGTGAGGTGGTCGGAGTCTCGCAGGCGATAGGCGGAGTTGCCGTCACAACTCAGAACAATTTCCGGATAGCGGTCCCTGACAGCCTCGAAGACCTGAACATCCCAGCCGGGCTTGCACTTAAGCTTGATTCGCCGATAGCCGGCGGCCATCTCCTTCCCGACTTTTTCCAGTTGCTGTTCGATTGAGGGCTGAATGCCGATCGAAACTCCGCTCTCGATTGACTTACGCGTGCCTCCCAGGAGGTCGGCCAGGGATATACCCCGCATCTGCGCCTCCAGATCCCACACCGCATTCTCCAAGGCAGCCTTGGCCATGCGATGCCCTCGAACGCGGCGGAAGATCTCGGGGCACTTGCCGCCGTGAGCCACGTCGCTCGCTGCGAGCGCGGGCGCCAATTCCTGGAGGATAATCGACCAGGCGGTATCGGTTGTCTCTTCGCTGAAGTAGGGGTGCTCTCCGGCAGTACACTCGCCCCATCCGGATAGGCCCTCCGCCTTGATCTCGACCAGCAGCACGCGGCGCTCAACCGTTTGACCGAAGCTGGTGGTGAACGGGTGGACCAGAGACATACTAAGCTCGCGTAGGAAAATCGATTCGATCTTCATCAGTTATCCATTCGATGCTCGGTTAGGCCGCTTCCGCTGAAGGTGTACCCTTGGAATCAGAGCCGAACGCAGCCGATCCGCCAGGGATCAACTGCTCACCACCTGCTCTCACCGGAACAGCGAAACAGGGGAAACGGTTTAATGTGCGCCAGTTCATTGGCTTGGCTCCGGCCACCGGCCCAGTTGGAAAATTCCATTTCCTTCCGCGTCGATGACAAAGCCGAAGACAGCTAAACCGCCGGAAAATGCCTGTTCAAATTGGAGGCGATTCTCGCGTTGCACGCGCAGAGCAAATTCCCGCTCTCCAGGCGTATGCCTCCAATCACCGATCGCTCGCGGGACCATAATGGTTCGCTCCACCCGGGGCGACCAAGAGAGTTTTCCATCCAGGGCGCATTTTGTCCGCGGGCTCTCCAACCACCATTCGGCGTATAAACGATCGGTTGGCAGAGTTCCCTGCAGACGTGATGAGGATACACCATAGTGATTCTGTGAATATCGGCGAACGATAATTCCTAATTTTACGATATTCAGAAAGGAATTTTTGATTTCCAGCGGATCAAAGGTCCACTCCATCCGCAAAATGCCGCGGGACAAGGCCTCTTCGCGTTGAAAAAGCTTCAGCCGCCGGCCGATGCCGCGGTTGCGATAGTCCGGACGGACGGCGAGCATGTGCGAGTGCAAGTAGGGCTCGATGGCAGGAACCGGCCCCGGCCCTGTCTGAGCAAAGCCGGCCATAGCCATGGCGAAGCCGATCAAGCACGTGGCATCGCCCTCCGGAGCGGCGCCCGGAGCGGAAATATCAAACGCTCCAATGACCTGTCCTCCGGTGTGGTGCGCCACCACAAGCGAGCGGCGCGGAGTAACGTCTCTATCCTCGAAACCCCAGACCTGCGCCTGCAGATCGACGCAGGCGGCAAACTCGTCCAGGTCCCGGCATGTGCGAATGAGGATATTGCCTGCAGTGGCGGAGACTGGGATGGTCATAGAGCCGGCATGGATGCTTCCGCTTCTTTAGCTTTGGTCCAAAGCGAATCGAGTTCGGCGGCGGACATGGTCTCAAGCGGTCCCGACGCCGTGCGCTCCATGAACGCGAACCGGCGGCGAAATTTGGCGTTGGTGTGACGCAAGGCAAACTCCGGGTCGATTCTGAGGCGCCGCGCCAGATTTACAGTGGTATGTCACCGATCTCCCCTGCAATAGCCTGCGCGGATGCTTCCGGCGAGCCGCCTTGATTCTCTTTCTCTTTTATAGCCTGCCGCAGTTCGGATGTCTCCTCGCCAAGCTTGTCGAATAGGCCCTCCAGATCAGGCCAATCGAAGCCGCTCTTTTGCGCCCGCGAACCGAGCTTGCGCGCCTCCAACAGTGCGGGCAGCGAGCGCGGCGCAGAATCGAGCGCAGAATCGTCTCCCGACCGGCCGGCCTTCTCCGCCTGCTTGATCGTCTCCCAGTTGCGCAGCACCTGCGCCGAGTCGGTTGCCACAACGGTCAAATTCGCGCTGTTCCCGGCGGCAGCGGCGGCCTGCTCTCCAAAGACGTGAGGATGGCGGCGGATCAGTTTACGATTGAGTCCGGCAATCACATCGGCGATGGTAAAATGGCCTCCCTCGGCAGCCATTTGCGCATAAAACAGCACCTGCAGCAGCAGGTCGCCCAACTCCTCGCGCAAATCATCCCAGTTGCGGCGCTCGATCGCGTCGAAGACCTCGTAGGTTTCCTCCAAGGTATAGGGCTTGATGCTGTCGAAGGTCTGCTCCCGATCCCAGGGACAGCCTTCCGGGCCCCGCAGGTGTTGCATGATAGAGACCGCTTCTTGAAAAGACGCTGCCGGATCGGTTGGGGGTTTTTCACAGGAATCCATACTTTGAATGTAACCCATTGCACCGAACCCATCGACCGCGGCTTAGACCTCCTGAAAGGCTTTATTCCATCCGGCAGTTAGGCTCGCCGAATCTTCAATTGGTTTCCTAACTCAGGTTGGGTTTACCTCCGAATGAGGAATTCGCTCCCGCATCCGATTCGGTGAAGTTTGGCTTGTTCCAAATGGGAACTTATCTGAGCGCCAACCCGCGATCTGAGATTCTGGTTTTACTAGACGACCAGGATTCTTTTGTGGAAGAATCCGAAACCGATATACGTTTGCCTTCAAAGTTCCTCCGAAACATGCCGAAGCGAGGTCGGCGCGCCGCGGCCAACAACACCCTAAAGACATCACGGCATTCCAGGTCCAACAATAGGAGCAATACACAATGAAATCGGGTTTCTCACGCAGAAGTCTCATTAAAGGAATAGCGGCAGCCGCTGTGGCTCCGGTGCTCGCGCCGATAGCAGGAGGGCAAACTCAGAAGAAGCCCTGGTGGCTTGGCAACGGAATGCCCCAGGAAGGCCCAGGCACACCGAAGATCGCCTGCGGAATCGATCTCCGCAATGGAGTTACCGACCACACCATTCGTAGCGTGGTGCAGATTGGCGTATATCACGTGCTCAGCAATGGCCCGGCAATACCCTGGGAAGCAAGTCAACTTCAGCCAATCGTTGACAAGCTAAAAAGTGGCGGTGTGATGCTGGGTAATCTGATGATCGGCGGCTTTCCTAACACGATTTACGGGCGTCCCGGAAGGGACGAGGAGATTGAAAAAATCAAGCAGTCGATCCAGGCGGCGGGCAAAGTCGGCATTCCTGTCGTTGAGTACAACTTCTATGCGCACCGCGCCATGGAGGGCTACTACGAAGAAACCGGAAGAGGGGGAGCCGGATTGACCGGTTCCGACTACGACCGCATGAAAAACCTTCCGCCGCTGCCCCAGGAGGGCGCCCATAACCTGACTCAGATGTGGGCCAATATCACTTACTTTTTGAAGGCCGTTATTCCACTCGCGGAAAAGGCAAATGTGCGGCTGGCGCTTCATCCCAACGATCCACCGTATCCCTTAAGCCGCGGTTCGCAGCAGATCATGGCAACGCTCGCAGGCTGGAAGCACCTGATCGAGATAGTGAACAGCCCCTCGAATGGCATCACCTTCGACTGCGGTGTCACCAAGGAGATGGGAGAGGATCCCGTCGCAGTCTGCCGCTACTTTGGAACCAGAGACCGCATCAATCATTGTCATTACCGCAACCCACACGTTATGAAGCCATATGTGAAATACGACGAAGGCTTCATCGACGAGGGCGATGTCAATATGTTGGCGGTCATGCGGGAGTTGTTGAAGGTGAAGTACATCCGCGAATTCTACCCGGAACATCCTCGCGCACTGGATTACGATCGCGAGCGTGGGCCCATCCGTGGCTATCCGGGAGGCGGTGGGTACGGCGGAGACCTTTACGATATCGCCTACGCAAAAGCCATGCTACAGGCAGCTCTGATTCTCGAAAGGGGTAGTGAAAAGAGTTAATGAAAACGAATAAAGGGCCGTGCTTTGCTCAAGTTTCTAATTTTCCGTTGGAGGCACATAGTTATGCATTCGACACAGCACATTTCCCATAGGAAGCTAGGAACGCTCGGCTGCTGGCTAAGCTGCCTGACTTTGATCTGCGCCCTGTTCGATGGGACGCTCAACGCACAAAACTCGTATGGATCGGCGGTTGGAACAATCACTGATCACTCCGGCGCTGTCGTCGCCGGAGCAGCCGTCAAGCTCACGAACGTTGACACCGGGGATTTCCGGACTGCCACCACCAATGCCGCCGGGGACTACCAGTTCCTCAACCTTCCACCGGGCAATTACAAGATCGACGTCGAGAACAGCGGCTTCAAGCATTTCGTCCGCACCAATGTTGTGGTGCAGGTACAGGGTTCCACTCGTGTCGACGCCGCCCTGGAATTGGGCAACGTGAGCGAGACCGTTGAAGTCACCTCGCAAGCGCCTCTGCTTGAAACGCAACAAGCTACCATTGGCCAGGTGGTCGCCGGGAGGGCTGTGACCGAGCTGCCCTTGAATGGCCGAAACGTTTTCAATCTTCTTGCGCTTTCCCCAGGAGTCGTGCCCCAAGGTGGCACGCAGGCCAGCAACGCTGTATCGGGAATGAATGGCAACGGCTTTTCCACCGGAAACTATCAGATTTCCGGAGGAATCCCCAATACTGGAGCGGAGTTCATCGATGGCGCTCCCATCAACAACGGCTATATCAACGCCATCTCCTACATACCGGCGCAAGACTCCATACAGGAGTTCCGCATCGAAGCAAATGCTATTGGACCGGAATTTGGCGGCACAACAAATGGCGTGGTCACCATGGTGACCAAGAGCGGGACCAATGCTTTCCACGGCACCGCCTATGAGTTTCTGCGGAACACCGTCCTAAATGGCAACACTTTCTTCTCCAATCGGGCGCACGCGAAGCGGCCTGCACTTATTCAGAATCAGTTTGGCGGCACCATCGGCGGCCCAATCAAGAAAGATAAGTTATTCTTTTTTGGCAGCTATCAAGGCATCCGCGCCGCGATAGGCGCAACCAACACTTACTCTGTGCCAACTGCCGCAATGGAGAGCGGGGTCATAACCAGCTCGACGCCTATCATCGATCCGGGGAGGTTTAACGCCAATGGGGTCTTTGTTCCCAACCCGCCCGGGACAACATTTCCCGGCAACATTATTCCCGCCAACCGGATCAATCCCACCTCGGCTGCGATGTTTAAATGGTGGGCGCCTCCGAATCAGCCGGGCACAAGCAACAACTACATCGTGAATGCCACAACCCATCCGGTTTTGAATCAGTACATCGCGCGGCTGGATTGGAATGCAAGTGAAAAACAGCGCATCTTCGGCCGGTATACGTATCACCACTCACTGAACCCCAGCGCCTTGCCATACGGTTACCTGCCCAACCCTTCCACCGGCCATAATGCGGTTCAGCAATTCGTCTTCGGAGACAGCATCACAGTCAGTCCGACAACAATTCTGGATTTTCGTCTCTCCTATTTTCGCGATAGCAGTTTTACCGGCGCCACCGGTATTCCCTTCGACCTCGGTTTTACCGGATGGCCGGCCGCAACCATAGCCCAATTGGGAGCGAGTTGCTGCGGTCCGGTCATCCCCCGGGTTTCCGTTTCCGGGCTCTCGGTCAATGGTGGCGGTGGTCAGCAAATCTTTGTAACCGAGGAAAACTATGCCATCTCAGGAAGCGCTACGAAGATCCTGGGACGCCATACAATCAGGTTCGGCGGAGAAATTCGCCGCGCGCCTAACAACTACGGGCAGACCAACTCAACGCAAGTTGAAGCCTTTGGTTTTACCAGTGCTTTTACCGGCAACCCATTCGCATCCTATCTTCTGGGCCTTCCCCAAACTACCGTACAGGAGCTCGCGATCATACCCGCGGCAGTGACATACTATGCCGGAATCTATGGCGGCGATAGTTTTCAGGCCACCAACAAATTGGTGCTTAACTACGGTCTCCGCTGGGAATATCCAGGGTACTGGACCGAACGCCACGACCGCCAGGCTGTCTTTCTTGCAAACGAGACCAATCCGTTGGCCGGACCCACACACTTGCCGCTTCAGGGTAATGTTGAGCTTGTAAATACTCCAGCGTACCCTCATCGGACAAACCTGCTGCCCCACTACGACTTGTTTTCGCCGCGCCTGGGTCTCGCATATCGGTTGACCGACAGCTTCGTGGTACGCAGCGGGTTCGCTATCCTCTTTGCTCCTACGGCCAATCTGCAGCAGGATGCGCAGCCCTACCAGGCCGCGGTCAATCTTGCATTTACTCAGATCAATCCCACGACTGTACCTATCAATTCATTCAGCAATCCATTTCCAACCGGGGTCTTACAGCCGGTGGGGAGGAGCAGCAATTATCAGAGCGTGATTTTGGGGCAACCCGTTGTTAGTAATGTGCCGAAGCAGCCGTCGACCTACTCGGAGCAATGGAATCTTGATATCGAGAAGGACCTGGGACATCAGACGGTGTTTGATATCGCCTATGTCGGCAACCATGGGGTCCATCAGCAACTGCCGGCCGGCCTTAATGATAATGGCCAAGGTCTGGACCAACTTCCGGACCAGTATGATTCCATGGGTTCGGCTTTACTGACCCAAGTTCCCAACCCATTCTACGGGCTGATCACCACTGGTAATTTGTCCGGTCCCACGGTTCCCGCAGGCCAGCTCTTGCGTCCCTATCCCCAATATTTCAACTTGTGGAATGCTGCGAATACTTCGGCCGGTTCCAACTACAATGCACTGCAAACAAAAGTGGAGAAGCGGTTCACCCAAGGTGGCACCTTGCTGGCAACATACACCTGGGCGAAAGATATGGGCACTGCTGACACACAGACCGGCTTCCAGGAAGCCGTCCAACCCGGGGAGGTGCAGGACTGGAACAACCTCCAAGCTGAGTACGGGCCGCTCAGCTACAATGTTCCGCACCGCTTCGTAGGAGCTTACGTGTATGACCTTCCCGTTGGCAAAGGCCGGCGCTTTCTAGGCAGTCAAGGCGGAATCGTGGACAAAATCATAGGCGGTTGGGGAGTTGATGGAATCACCACCTACGCGCTCGGCTTTCCGCTGATATTCACTGCACAGCCTACATTTCTTAGCCAACAATTCGGCGCTGGCTTTCCACGGCCTAACGTGACTGCAGGTTGCACAAAGCAAGTATCCGTAGGAGCCGTTTCTAAGCTCGGCGGTTGGTTCAATACAAGTTGCTTCACCCAGCCTTCGAACTATGGGTTCGGAAATGAGCCCCGCACCGACTCAACCCTGCGTACCCAAGGAATAGCTAACTGGGACGCCGCACTTTTCAAAGGGACGGCGATCGGCGAGCGATTCAATCTGCAGTTCCGCGCCGAGGCTTTCAACCTGTTTAACCGGGTTCAGTTCGGCCAACCCAACACCGTCTGCTGCAGCAGCTCCAATTCTCAATTCGGAGTCATCAGCAGTCAGCTCAATCTGCCGCGGATAATTCAGTTTGCGCTGCGGCTTACATACTAAGCCTTCCGCGGAGCGGCGAGGGAAGCCTGGCCCCGCAGCTTTATTTCGCGTAAAAGCGGTAGCGGATAGTCCAGTGCGCGGTCTGGCCCGGAGGAATATTCAGATGGATGTAGGCCTCCGGGCAGATCGTGGTATGAATCGACCAGAAGTTGAAGCGCGCAATAGGGGAAGTGGAGGTCTGTTCGACACCTACTCCGGTCTTTTGATTTTCAACGATTATGTCGTAGTCGGATGGGTTATCGGAATAGCCGGTTAGAAAGCTGGTCGCAGCCGCTCGGGGTCGCTGCGGTATCTCTTCCGTGTAGACGATCTCTTTGCCTTCAATCTTGGCCCATGGTTCCATTGACCGCTCCGCTTTCGGCTCAAAGGGAAATCGCACCACCATGTCAGGACCTGTGGGAGCGCCGTCGAGCATGTAGAAGTCATGGTCGTAAACCTCCAGGTCAATTGTCTTTGTTCCAGTGTTCTTCATCTCATGTTGCAGCATGAGAACCGGCAGGCGTTTGTCGAGCTTCAAAGTCTTTGTATAGACATACGCGATGCCCAACGGTGACTGGAGATGCTGGGTCATGGCAACCGCGCTTCGCTTGCTGTGAACGGTCCACTTCCCTCCGTCCACAAAAGGATAGCGATACATGTATTTGTATGGCGATTCATCCACCTTACGTAAAATGCCAACTCCCGGTTTCACGAACAGCTCGCCAGGCTTCGCGGCGTCGTAGTTCAAGGCCCCATCGCTCGATCGAAACTCTTCCACCGGTCCAGTGATCGCGTCGTTGATCAATGGACTGTAATGCGGGAACCAGACGCCAAAGTAGTCGTGACCCTTGTAAGTCAAACATGGAATTACGCCGGACCAGTCAAACCGTGTGCCGCGATAATAGCCATCTTTTGGGTCGGGCAAGTAAACCACGGCTTGCACAACTCCATTCGAAATGGTGGCTTTGGGGAAGTTCGACTGCGAGGCCGCAGAACACCCGGTTTCAGCGGCGCCAGCCATTCCAGTGGATAGGAGAGTAAGCAAAGCAAGAAACACTGGAACTAATAATGATGTGCGATTCAATTTCAACTTAGTCACCCAAGATCTTTCCGACATATGGCGGCGTGCCCCAACATGGGATTCTGCTTACCTTAAGGCAGCGCGAAGGCCACATAGACTCCGCCCGACGGCTTGTGGCTGCTCTGCCCTCCACCGGCGGCAATGACCACATACTGTTTTCCGTTGACCATGTAAGTTGCAGGTGTGGCCAATCCGGAATAAGGCAATTCCGTCTCCCATAGCAACTTACCGGTTTGGCTGTCATAGACATGAAATTTCTGGTCGAAGACTGTGGCCCCAATAAAGAGCAGCCCGCCCGCGGTGACAATAGGGCCACCATAATTATCCGATCCGGTGTTACCCATTCCTTTGGCCGCGAGTTCCGGATACTCTCCAAAGGGAATCTTCCACAAGTACTTGCCGGTATTCATGTCAATGGCGCTCAAAGTGCCCCATGGGGGCGCAGTCGCCGGATAGCCGTCAGGATCCAAAAACCTGGTAAATCCAATGGTCTTGTAAGGCATATCATCTTTCGCAGTAGCCGCATTCTGCTGGGGGACGGGAGGGCCGGGAGCCGCCCCTGCCTTGGCTGCCAGTGGACGCCGCTGCTGTTGTTGCGGAACTCTTGTCAGATACCGAACCACGGCTTGAACCTGATCGTCACTCAGGTTGTTGAATGCCGGCATTCGTCCGCCGCCTTGATGAATTTTATTTGCGATCTCTTGATCTGTGAGCAGACCTTCAATGCCTTGCAAGGAAGGAATGGAGGGCGGAGAGCCACGCCGGTTAAGCCCATGACACTCGCTGCATTGGCTCTGATAGATGCGCTCACCCACGCTTCCCGGCGGCGGAGGAACTGTGAGGCCGACGATCCAGGCGGTATCATTCGCGTTGACGTAGAGCACCCCCGTGGTGGGATCGACCGCCGGTCCGCCCCACTCCCCGCCTCCGGCAAACCCGGGCATATCTATGGTTAATTTGTCCACGCCGGGTGGAATGAACTGTCCCCCGCTGATGAAGGTTTTGAACTGCTTTACCGCCCAGGCGTGGGCTTCTGGGCTCCGATTGGTGAGCGTGTCCTCAGTCACCGATTGCCAGGTATAAGGCAGAGGAGCAGTGGGAAGGGGCTGGGTAGGTGAAGTTACTTCGCCGGGAACCGTGCTGGACGGGTAGTGCGATTCCTCAATAGGAAAGAGCGGCTCGCCGGTCGCGCGGTTGAAGAGGAAGACAAAACCCGACTTTGTCGTCTGTACGATTGCATCAACCTTCTTGCCATCGCGCACCACCGTCAGCAGAAGCTGGTGGTGCAGGAAAGTCGCGGTCCCAAAGGTCGTGATGTACGCCCTGGAAATGCCAGATGCGCTTGCCAGTATCGCCATCCAGGGCGATCAATGAATCGGCAAAGAGGTCGTTGCCGATGCGATCGCCTCCATAAAAGTCGAATACTGCCGACCCGGTCGGCACATACACGATGCCCCGCTCCGTGTCGACCGACATGCCTGCCCAATTGTTGGCGGCGCCCGCGTCCTTCCAAGCGTCTTTCGGCCAGGTGTCGTATCCGAATTCGCCGGGATGAGGAATGGTGTGAAAGGTCCAGCGCAACGCTCCAGTACGCACATCGAATGCCCGAACGTCCCCGGGAGGCGCGGGATGGGTCTCAGGATTCTGGCCACCCACGATGATCATGTCCTTATAGATGGTTCCGGGAGTGGTAAGCTGTACCGATTGAAGTTTATAGTCGCCGCGCAGACCCTTGCGCAGGTCGATTCTTCCGTTCTCTCCAAAACTTGGAATCGGTTTCCCGGTAGTAGCGTCGAGAGCATAAAGAAAATTCCTGACGGGCGCGAAAATGCGGCTCTCATGCCCATCGGTCCAGTAGGAAACACCGCGTGATCGCGCAAAACCCTGGATCTCAGGATCGAACTTCCAAAGCAGCTTGCCTGTCGCTGCGTTGAGAGCGATAAAGCTATGCCTCGGCGTGGTCGCGTACAGCACCGTGCCGACAACCACCGGGTTGGTCTCCAGGCCGCCTTGCTCGCCGGTGTCATACTGCCATGCAACCTTGAGCTGAGTGACATTGGTGCGATTGATCTGGGCAAGGTTGGAGTAATGATCTTGCGATTGCTGACCGCCATAGACCGGCCAATCGCGCGCGGTCTGCTGGCCCGACGCTCCCGTGGAATCCGCCGCATGCACTCTGTTTGGGTTAAATGCCGATACACCTAAAACGAAGACTGTTGTAGCGACTGCCAGCAACTTGCCCATTCCAACCTCAATATTCAACATTCAAGCCAAACCAGGGACCAGGTACATGGTACATTCTTCGCGTTCGAGCAAACCTGGGCGTCCCATATCTACCCGCGCGTTTGCGGGGGGAGATATGGGATGGATGTGTATAACTTTACCGCTCATATATATGACGATGACGCAGGCTACCCGGCCGCGTGATTCGTACGTGACGGTTGAGGACTGGAGAATCCCAGGTCCCAGAAGCGGGACCTGGGCCACTCGCCTTAGGTACAACAACAAACGATGGGAGAGGATAGCAACCTTGGAGTTATGCCCTAGCTTCAGCTATCGCCCGGTTCTTCAAAGCCTTCATGTATGCGAAGCCATAGCACTGTTCTGCATCGTGCCCGCCGACTACCGTAGGGGTATGATCCAGAATCACGATACCGTCAAACTTGACCTCCACCAGCGCCGTCATAATCTTCGACATGTCGTAATAACCGTTATCCATGAAGGTTTCCACAAAGCGCGGCAGCGGAGAGCTCACGTTGCGGAAATGGATCTTCCAGATCTTCTCCGGCCCGAAGTAACGAATCATCTCCGCTGGATCCTTGTGCATCAACTGGCGGCCTCCTTCATTCCAGCACCCGCAGCACAGGCAGATTCCAACATTTGGGCTGTTGGCGATCTCCATCGCCCGCTTATATCCTTCGAAATTCGCGAAAATGCAACGTGGGACCCCGGCCAATATGGGTTCTGGCGGGTCGTCCGGGTGGATTCCGATGCGCACGCTGTTCTCCTCGGCGACCGGCGCTACCTGTTTGATGAAGTAGGTATAGTTTTCCCAAATCTCTTCCTTCGAGAAGACCCGGCCGTGAGACAGCGGCTCGTAGAACTTCTTGCCATCCCATATACCTACCTTATCGGGACTCGCCATATCGAAGACTCTGGCGGAGGCGCCCCGGATTTCAGCTCTGCCGCTGTTCCAGATGCCATTGCCCATATGTGCATACGTGGTATAGTAGATGCCCGCCTGGCCGAGGTTGCGGAGATATTGCTTGTATTCCTCAATCTTCTGATCGCGCCCGGGAAGATTCAGCGTGACCTCAGACATGTTGTGAACGCTCGAATTCCCGATGTTCCATACCGTGATCCCAGCGTCGGCATAACGCTTCTTGATCTGAATGAAGCCGTCCGCGGTCCTGAGATCGGGGGTCGACGCTACGCTGACATACTCGGCGCCGATCTGCCTGAGGAAAAGAAGATCGTCATCCGTGGGCTTAGCCCCTACCTGCGCACATAATTTGATCCCTGGCGCGTTCTGATGGACCTTTGCCGAAGCGCTTTTCTTCGAGGCGAGCAGTCCAGCCGCCGTCAGGGCTCCCCCAACAGCCAGTTTGACGAACTCCCGGCGATCGGGACCGCGTCCCGTAGTCGTGCCGCCAGGCAATTTCTCGTCCAAGTCGTTGATACTCATGTACTCTCTCCTTAACGAAACCACTTGATTGGGGCGCTGCCGGCGCAGTTCTTTTTGCGCGAGTCGGCGGTCCACTCTGGTTTCAGGCGGAAAATAAATAGATTTTACTGGCAATCAAAACTATACACAGGCAACAGAAACAATGTCATCAGGGATGCGCGCCCAAAGGAAACACATCCAGGATACCTTGGCTATTTTTGCAAGAGCGGCCTGGCGCGCCTCCGGAACTGCTCGACGGTTTGCAGGTCAAGAGGTGCGGAAAGCGTTTCGCCGCAGGCTGCATGGGTTCCCGTCCGTACCGGCAGAGCAGCAACGAGCGTTACATCCGGTAACTAACAAGTTTTTCACTCCTCCGCTAGAGGAGGGCCCCAAATTTTTGGTTATCATTCGACCGATTGCGTATTCAAAGTTCCGTATGCCCCGGCGCCGCCTACTTGCGCCGCCATTCAAGTTCTCACGGAGTTTCAGCCAGGATCGAGAGGTGCAAAGATGGCAGGTGGAGAAGCGCCTCAAACCGAAGCAATCGAGATATTGCCTGCTTCCGAGAGCGGCCATCGGGCCGCTATGGTCGCCGGCTTCTCCGGTTGGCTGCTCGATGCATTTGACTTCTTTCTGGTGACATTCTGCTTAACCGCTATCGCCAGGGATTTTCATAAATCCGACGCGCAGATCGCCCTGGTGATCACGATGACATTAGCCTTTCGTCCGGTTGGGGGCTTCGTCTTTGGGCTGCTGGCCGACCGATATGGGCGGCGAAGGCCGTTGATGATCAATATCGGATTTTTCGCGGCGGCCGAGATCATTACCGGCTTAGCCCCGAACTACACTGTGCTCCTGATCGTGCGTGCGCTCTTTGGCGTAGTAATGGGCGGCCAGTGGGGGGTGGGCGCCTCACTGGTTATGGAGAAGGCCCCCTCCCATAGGCGGGGCATTCTCTCCGGATTGCTCCAGGAGGGTTACGCGGCCGGTAACGTGCTGGCGGCGCTCAGCTTTTTCTTTCTCTACGGACGCGTGGGCTGGCGCCCGCTCTTCTTCCTGGGAAGCCTCCCGGCCATCCTCCTGGTGCTCTTGATCCGTTTCCGCGTGAAGGAGTCAGAGGTCTGGGAGAGGAGCAAGAGCCGAAGCTGGGGCGAACAATGCCGCGACGTCGTTTCCCATTGGAAGCTTTTCCTCTATCTGCTCGCTTTTATGACCATGATGCTTTTCGCCTCCCACGGAACGCAAGACATGTATCCCACCTTCCTGCAGCGCCAGTGGCATTTCAGTCCAATGCGGCGCTCGGCAATCACCGCCTTCTCCGGCGTCGGAGCCATCCTGGGAGGGGTCATTGTGGGCCATCTTTCCGACCGCTGGGGACGGCGGCGGGCAATCATCTACGCCTTTGTTTTGGGAATTGTGGTGATTCCGGTCTGGGCTTTCGCGCCAAATCAGGCCTTGCTCATCTTAGGAGCCTTTCTGATGCAGTTCATGGTCCAGGGCGCATGGGGAGTCATTCCGGCGCATCTCGCGGAGCTCTCATCGGACTCAGTCCGCGCGTTCCTTCCCGGATTCGCCTATCAAAGCGCCGGGGTGCTGGCCAGCTCCGTCGTATACATCGAGGCGGTCTACGCGCAAAAAACAAGCTATGCAACGGCAATGGCATTAACCGCGATCAGCGTATTCATTTTGGCCTCAATCATGGCGGCACTGGGGCGGGAGCGCCGCGGACATACCTTCGGCTCGTAGGTCAAATAGGAGATTACACGGCCAGCGGAATCCGTTATCCTTTAGCGTGGCGCGCCAAAGGAGCCAGCCAGCTTGGTCGTTCCCCGTCTAGTCTCTCTCTGTATCACGCTGGTGTTCGCTCCATGCGCTCTCTATAGCCAGAGTTCAGCAATGTCCGCCCCACAGGCCGGCGGAGGCGTAAGCACTGGAGAGGCACACGCCCCTGTGCTCGATTCCCAGCACCGGCCGATCACCGCCGGGGGATTTGTCAAGACCGGGCCGGTGATCTTTGAGGACATCTCCAGTAAGGCTGGTCTCACTTCCTGGCATCACAGCATGGGCACTCCGGAAAAGCAATTCATTCTGGACGCTCCCGGATCCGGCGTAGCATTGCTCGACTACGACAAAGATGGCTGGCTGGACATCTACCTGGTGAACGGCTCGACATACGATGCGCTTTCCGGCAAGTCGCTGCCACCCCATGCGGCCCTCTTCCACAACAATCATGACGGCACGTTTACCGACGTTGCCGCCAAAGCCGGAGTAACCAACGACCGTTGGGGGTTTGGGGTCGCTGTCGGCGACTACGACAACGACGGCTGGCCGGATCTGTATGTGACTAACTTCGGAAAGAACCGTCTCTATCGCAACAACCACGACGGGACATTCACCGACAAAGCCGAGCAGGCAGGCGTGCAGTTAGGCGGATGGTCAACCGGACCGACCTTCGGCGACTATGACGGAGACGGACGGCTGGACCTCTTTGTACCGGGATACATACACTTCAAAGGAAACCAGGCGCCCACTCCCGACTCAAGCGCGGTGGCGAACAACTTCTGCCAGTTTCGCGGCGTTAAGGTCATGTGCGGACCGCGCGGCCTGAATGGCGAACACGACCACCTCTTTCACAATAACGGTGACGGCACCTTCACCGATGTCAGCCAGAAGGCCGGCGTAAGCGATCCAAATGGCTACTACGGGTTGACGGCAGTCTTCGCCGACGTGAACGACGACGGCAAATTGGATCTCGTGGTCGCCGACGACTCAACCCCGAACTATCTCTACATCAACAAGGGAAACGGCACATTCGAAGATGATAGCTATACCTCCGGTTACGCTTTGAACGAGGACGGCCGGGAGACTGCATCCATGGGCATCGCGATCGGGGATTATGAAAATAATGGACGGCTGGACTTATTCAATACTACTTTTTCCGATGACTATGACGTGCTCTACCGCAACGACGGCGGCGGTAATTTCACCGATGTAAGCCACCAAGCTGGCCTGGCGGAGGCCACTGTGCCCTTCCTCGGCTGGGGCGACGGTTTCCTCGACTATGACAATGACGGATGGCGGGACCTGTTCGTCGCCAACGGCCATGTATATCCCGCTGTGGATAAGAACAATTGGGGTACCACTTATGCTGAGCGGCCGCTGCTGTTTCAGAATTTGAAGAATAATAAGTTTGAACTTGTTCCCGCGGTGGAGGGCTCGGGACTTGCTTTGGTGATACCCGCGCGCGGTGCTGCCTTCGGCGACTTATTCAACAATGGAAAGATCGACGTAGTAATCAATAACATGGACAGCGCGCCCACCCTGCTGCGGAACGTAAGCGCCGACCAGCATCACTGGGTCGAATTAAATTTGATTGGTGGAGTGAAAGGACCGCGGGATGCAGTGGGTGCTCAGGTATACCTTACCGTCGGCAGTCTCAGACAGCGCGGAGACGTTCTGAGCGGCGGCAGTTTCGAGTCCTCGAACGACCCCCGGGTGCATTTCGGTCTGGGCAACGCGACCAGAGTTGACCGGGTGGAGATTCACTGGCCGGATGGAGTCAAGGAGAACGTGAGATTGTCCGGCGTGGACAGGATCTTCACCGTGGAAGAAGGCAAAGGAGTGATCGGCGAAACCTGCGCCACGTGTTCCGCCAAGAAATAGAGATCTAGAGGATCCATGCGGATTTGTGGAATCCCACGTCCGAGAATCCGGACGTGGGGCACCCAAGATTGATTGACAATTTAGACTGCAAGTGCATTTCTCCGCAGATCCTGGGTGCCCCATATCTGACGTGTTCTTTGCGTCAGATGTGGATCCTGCAGCGGTCAGGTGCGAAACGTGTAGCCCTGTTGCAGTAGATAAGCCTTGCTCTTTTGCGCAGTTTCGAGCGGCGTCATTGGCCCATTCTTCGATGGATCCAGTTCCACCATGATGTCCGGGTTTTGACCTCCAGCCTCCACCATATCCAGAATGGCTTTGATATCGACTACACCCATACCCAGCGGACAATAGCCCTCGTAGTACTGCCAGCCCTTATAGTCCTTCAAATGCATATGCTTCACCAGCGGCAGAAAATCCCTCACCACCTTTGCCGCATCCGATCCGCCCTTCTGCAGCTGTCCTACATCCGGAGCGAATTTCAGATTGCGTGTGTTCACCGACTCCATAACCGCATAGACTTCATCCCGCGTTTCTATGCAGGTGCCTGTGTGCTGGTGTAGACCCGTTGCTAATCCGAGATCGGTAACCGCGGACGCATAATCGTCCAGCGCGGCAAGAATGTCCGCCCGGTGGTCCTCAAACTTATAGGAATCGCGTTTTATTCCATTCCCGGCGAGTACGACAAATGTGCCCCCAAATTTCCGGACAAGCTTCGATAGATGGGTTACCCGGGAGGTTTCCTCTTTTCTCTTGGAGGGATCCGTCAGGTCGCAGGAGATATAGCCGGACCGCAAAGGCACTCCATACTTCGCAATCAGCGGAGTTAGCAAATGCCTCCGGTTCCAGCTCTCAAGAATCTCCGGAAACGTTTCAAACGACCAAAATCCCTCGGCGGAGATATCCCTGAGCGCCGCTTCCAGCGTGTCGTCGTCGCCAGAATGGGGCAGAGACCCCCAGGTAATGCAGGTATAACCGATCTTTAGCCTTCTTGGCGGCTTAACCGCGGCTCGAAGCCCGGGAACAGCTACAGTTCCCAGACCCAAGGCGAGCGCTTTCAGAACACTACGGCGTTCCAATGTTGCGTTCATTCCGATTCCTCTATCTTTCCGCGGAAGCTCTAGCTCTCGATGATTGTAACGGCTCGAACAGCGGACTACTTCATAGAGTCGCGCAGCGAAATGAGTCCCTCGTCGAGGTGGGTTGGACGGATGAGTCCCTGGCGAGGATATTCAATCTCCAGCGTGGCATAGACGGTAAGTGTAACTGCCGCGGCGAGCGCAATCCAATAAACCCAATCGCGGCGATTGACCTTCATGCTGTACCCCGCTATGAACGCGGCGCCGCAGCTAAGGGCAAAAAGGAGAAAGAACACGATGGCGGGAGGATGCAGGTTGAAAGCGTTTTGCCGCAGGGATGTGATATCTATCATGTCATTGATAGCCGGCAGGAGCAGTTTGGTAGCATCCGGGTTAGCTCCGCTCGACGACGCGGCGGCAATCGATCGCTGCCAGATCTGGTTCTGCAATCGGATTGATTCAGGCGAGACTTCCATTCCCACAGCATCGAAAAGGTGCAGCCGCGAAGTAGTGTAATCGCGAAAGAGCTGTCGCAGTTCGGGCTGAGCCTGCGGCGGCAACAGATTGAGACGCAGGTAGGCAGTGCCAATCTTATTAGTCTCCTTCGTAAGAAGCGTGCGGTGAGCATCGTAGCGGGAGACCGCACCCGAGAACATGAATGCGAGCAACAGACCGAAGAGCCCGAAAACGGCTCCTTCGATCGCGCTGCTTCCTTCAGCCGTGGCGCGCCGGAGACGGAGGCGGTGCCCAACCTCGAGCAGGACGAGCATCGCAGGAAAAAGAAGCAAAGCAGTCCAAGGTGAGAAGTTCATAAGGATTTGCGATCCGATGGAGGTGAGGTTTGAGAGGGCAAGATATTACTGACGGTCTACCGATACTAGAGCATTTCACAGAGGGCTACCCGTTTGGGATTGCCTAAGAAACGGGTGCCCCACTCGGGACCCAATTACTCAAGAATCTAACCAGACCACAGTAGCGGTGAAATTTCTCCAATGATACAACTAATCCGCAAATAACCTTTCGCAAGCATCCGCCAAACCCGGGATGTCGGATTGTTTCGCCTCGGCTGCGGGCTCCCATCCGTGCCCGCGCAGGGTACGGCTGGTAATAGGTCCAATGGAGACCGCACGCAGGCCTCGCGGCAGATCAAATTCCGCCGCCCGCAGTAGGGCGAAAAAGTTATTTACCGTAGATGAACTGGTAAAGGTCGCCGCATCGGGCAGCGGCTTCCCTGCTTCGAAAAGCCCCCGAGCCTGGCGGACTGAATCCTCGGGAAGAATCGTGCGGTAGGCCTCGGCTACCTGTACTTCCGCGCCTTGGCGGCTGAGCTGGTCAGGGATCACGTCGCGCCCTGTGGCCGCACGCGCCAGCAGCACCCGCCGGCCTGCGACCTTATCCTTCAGCGCCTCAACCACTGTCTCCGCCACGTAATCCTCCGGGATCACATCGACCCTGAGGCCGAGCCTGCGGGCGGCCGAGGCCGTGGCGGGTCCGATTGCGGCAACCTGCAAATGCGTAAACCGATGTTGTGGAAGCTGCAAAGCCCGGGTGCGCTCGGCAAATGCGGCTGCGCCGTTGGCGCTGGTGAGGATGAGCCAATCGAAAGACTGGATGGCCCTGAGCGCTTCATCCAGCGCCGCATAGGAGGCCGGTGGAACGATCTCGATAGTTGCCAAATGCAGCACCAGAGCGCCCCTCGACTCCAGGGCTTCCGCCAAATGGCCGGCCTGGTGCGCCGCACGGGTGATGAGGATGCGTTTGCCGGCCAATGCACCCGGCGCGCTCATATCCGGGGCGCCTCTAGACCGAGTATCGTCCCCGCCCCCTGCTCCAGAAGTTCATGGGCAAGGCGATGAGCCAATTCCTTCGGATCGGAATGGCGCATCTCGCCGCGCAAGATTCGGCTGCCGTCGGCGGAGGCAACCACACCCAATAGAACCAAGTCCTCCGCCGATTGGCCCGTCTTGTCCGCTCTAGAGCAATAGACGCCGATGGGCGTCTGGCATCCGCCGCCCAGAGCGGCGAGAAATTCGCGCTCGGCGGTGATGGCGAGGCGAGTGGCACCGTCTTCCAAGGGCCGCAAAGCGGACTGCGTCTCCCCGTCGTCCGCTCTGCATTCAACCGCCAAAGCGCCTTGTCCGGCCGCGGGACAAAGCACTCCGGGCGGGAATCTTTGCCGGATCCAATCCGTCTTTTGCAGACGGTCCAGACCTGCTGCCGCAAGAAGAATCGCGTCCGCCTCCCCACGCGCCAGTTTAGCCAGGCGGGTATCCACATTCCCGCGAAATTCAACAGTTTTAAGGTCGGGGCGCAGGCTACGCAACTGTGCCTGCCGTCGGAAGCTGCCGGTGCCGACGACCGCCCCTGTGGGTAGCTCGTCGATCGATCGATAGCGTTCGCAGACCAGCACGTCGCGTGGATCGGCTCGCTTAGGAATAGCGGCAAGAGTGAAGGCCGGAGAGACCTCAGTGGGAAGATCCTTCAGGCTGTGTACGGCGAGATCGATGGTGCCGGCCAGCAACGCGTCTTCAATCTCCTTGGTGAAGATACCCTTGCCTTCGGCCGCGGGGAAAGCCGCCTGCTGCATCCGGTCCCCGGCAGTGCGGATGATTTGGATCGCAACCTCTAGTCCCAGGCCGCGCAGTGCATCGGCAATAAAGTTGGCTTGCCACAGTGCAAGCTGCGAGCCGCGCGAGCCGATCCGGAGGGTCAATGCCGGTCCTCATCGCGGTCGTGATGCGCGGGGGATCCGTCCTCTCCTCCGTCGCACCCTCCGCCGGATGCTGGCCGCGCGCCTTTCCAATACCGTACCTGCCTGTCAGGTGCAGGCCAAAGGCTTGGCGGATGGCGTCCACCGCGGCTACATTTCCCTCTTTCGCCGCGCCCTTGATCGCCTGTAGCGGATGGTGCAGCAGCTTGTTCACCAAGCTGCGAGTCAGCATCTCCACGGCGGCCTTCTGTTCTTCCGAAAGCGTCTGCATGCGGCCGTCGAGACGGCTCTCCAAGCGGCGCAGTTCCCCTTGGCGAATCTCCTCCAACGATCGTTGCAGTTGTACGATCTCCGGAACCACGTTCAAGGCGTGCAGCCGCCGCTCGAATTGCTGGACCTCGGCGGCGATCATGGCCTCGGCCAGCTCCGCCTCTCTGCTGCGCTCATTAAGATGAGAGGACGCGACCGATTGCAGATCGTCGATATCGTAAAGGAAAATACCATCCAGGCGATTGACCTCCGGATCGACATCGCGCGGCACGGCGATATCGACGAAGAACATAGGATGACCCCGGCGCCGCTGCAAAAAGTGCTGGGCATGTTCTTTGCGGAAGATTGCCTGGGGAGCGCCTGTTGAAGTGATGACAATATCAGCTTGGTCGGCGGTCGCATATAGCTCATCGAAGCGAATAGCCTTACCATTAAACTGCCGCGCCAAGTCCTCTGCCCGCTGCTGGGTACGGTTGGCGACGAAGACGGCACCGGCGCCCTGCGCCACCAGATGGCGCGCCGCCAGCTCGCTCATTTCGCCGGCGCCCACCAGGAAGACCTTCCTGCCTTCGAGCGATCCAAAGATCTTTTGCGCCAGCTCGACGGCCACCGAGGCAATCGAAACCGACGAGTTGCCGATCTGGGTTTCATTCCGTACCTTCTTGGCAACCGTGAAGGTGCGCTGCAACAACCTGTCCAGGTAGCTGCGGATCGCGCCTACAGAAGATGCGGCAAGATACGCCTCCTTCACCTGGCCCAGGATCTGCGGCTCGCCGATGACCATGGAATCGAGGCTGGACGCGACCCGGAATAAGTGGCGAATCGCTTCTCCCTCGCGGTGCTCATAGAGATGCGGCCGAATCACTTCGGGGTCGATGCGGAAGTAGCTCTCCATGAATTGCAACAGGTCGGGAGCCGGGGAGTCCTGGCAGGTAACCAACTCCACCCGGTTGCAGGTGGAGAGAATGAGAGCCTCCTGAACGCCGGGAAATTCAACCAAAACGCGCGTGGCCTCAGCCAGGTGCGTAGGAGAAATCGCTAGCCGCTCGCGCAGCTCGATGGGAGCCGTTTTGTGATTGACGCCGACTACGGCAATCTTCATGGGCTGGTGAACCTATGCACCGAACTGAACTGATTGGCTGCCCAAACACTGAGCACGACCAGAAAGGCAAAGCTCGACAGGTAGACTGCACGACGGCCGCGCAGCCCCATGCTGCGCCGGATAAAGAGCATCAGCAGATAAACCATCCACATGCCGAAAGAGAGCAAAACCTTAGGGTCGAGGAAATAGACTGCGCCGACACTCTCCTGTGCGATCACGGAACCGGCGATCAGACCGATGGTCATAAAAGGGAACCCGGCCAGCAGCAGGCTGGATGAGATGCGATCCATGGTTTCCAGCGGCGGCAGCCAGGTTAAAAAACCGATTCTCTTCTTCTCCTTGAGGCGGCGCTCCTGTATCAGGTAGAGGAAATTCGCCAAAAGGCTGAAAAGCAGCGCAGCGTAGGCCGACAACAATGCACTGACATGCAAAAACAACCATCCGCTGCGGATCATAGGGGAATGGAAGGTCCCGTGATCCAGACCCATCGCGGGCTCGAGCACCAGCAACAGCGACAGGGGCAAAGCGAAGATGCCAAAGGACACAGTCCGATAAAGAAGAGCAATGAGCAGGAAGACGGCGCAAATCAGCAGCGCCAGCAAGGACTCGACCTCACGCATCCCGGCGGGCATCCAGCGATGGGCCTCCGTCAGCATCTCCACGAATGAGACGAAATGCAAGAAAAAGGCAGCGATAGCGGCTGGTATGCATACCCCTCTCCAGGCGGGACGGCCATAAAGCACCGCGGGGAGCGCGGCTAGGCTCGCAATGGCATACAAAACAGCCGCGACTCTCAGCCACAATAAATACATATGGGTTTATTACAACCTTAAAGTATACCGTGGGATATTTGATGCCACCGAACTCCGAGCTGAGGGTACATCCTTTCCGGTTGTGTGCCTATCCCAGCTGCTTAGAACCTTCCACGCTAACAGGAGATCAAAATGACGGATTATCGAATTCGCGCAGGGGAACGCTCTGAAGATCAGATTACGGCTCTCATTGAGAGCTATTCCGCGCAACTTCCATCCAGCTTCTATCTCGGTGCAGCTCTGGCCTCCATGGCCGGCTCATTGATTCTGAAGGCTCAAGGCGAGGATCACATGTCGCTTTTCGTCGGTCAATGGGCAGCACCGTTCCTCCTTTTGGGTATCTATAACAAGTTGGTGAAGCAGCATGGCTCGGACGCGGAGGTACATCGGGGACGAGAAGGCGCTTGATCCCCCCTAGACCCTTGGCCCCTGTGTTGTAGCTGCGGCGGGTGCCCCAGGTCCCGATTTTGGGACCTGGGATTCTCCATATCTCGACTATCACATTGCAAGTGGGCGGCCATTCTCGCGGCCCGCCGAACTTGCTATGTGCGTCAGTATCCCATTCGCGGTATGCTGACGTGTCCCCGTGTCCATTCATCCTTCCAACCAGGATGCCGAACTGGCCGCCACTCCTCTCATGCGGCAGTATGCCGCCGCGAAACGTCAAAATCCCGACGCTTTGCTATTTTTTCGCCTGGGAGACTTCTACGAACTCTTCTATGAAGATGCGCAGATCGCATCGCGTGAATTGCAGATAACGCTGACCTCGCGCGACAAAGAGCGCTCCGTGCCAATGTGCGGTGTTCCTTACCACGCCGCGGAGAATTATCTCTCCCGGCTCTTGCGCAAGGGGTATCGCGTCGCCATCTGCGAGCAAATGGAAGATCCGAAACTGGCCAAGAAGATCGTGCGCCGCGAAGTCACGCGCGTGCTGACGCCGGGCACGGTGCTTGATCCTGGCCTCGCTTCTGACCGCAACAATTTCCTGGCGGCGCTACATCCTTCTCAAAGCGGCGCGGCAATCGCCTTGCTCGACCTCTCCACCGGCGATTTTCGCAGCACAGAGTTCGCGGGTCCGAGCGGCCTGGCCCTGGCCATCGATGAACTGGTCAAGTCCCAGCCGAGCGAGCTGCTGCTTTCCAGCACCTTCACGTCGCTGGATCCTCAACTGGAAGTGGAAATCGAGCGGATCGGCACTAAAACCCGGTTGGAGGAGTGGGTGTTTTCCGCCGACTACGCCATTGCTCTCTTGGAACGGCAACTGAGCGCACATTCGCTCGATGGCTTCGGCCTTCAAGGCCACCCGGGCGCCGCGATCGCCGCCGGCGCAATCGTACATTACGCGCGCAGCACGCAGCAGATCGAACTCGATCACATCAACTCCCTCAGGTACTATGAGCGCGCCGAGAATCTGCACCTGGACGCTGTTACTGTGCGCAACCTTGAGCTGCTGGAGCCTGTCTTCTCTGAGGCCACTCATCAGGCCACTCTCTATGCCAACTTGGATTGCTGCATGACGCCCATGGGCAAACGACTGCTCCGGGCCTCCCTGCTGCGTCCGCTGCTCGATCCTGCCGAAATCGAATCGCGCTACCAGGCGGTGGATGCAGCACGCACCAGCCTGATCGAGCGCGAGCAGGTGCGCAAGGCGCTAGGGAGAATTCAGGACCTGGAGCGGATGCTCTCCCGTATCTCGCTCGACAGCGCAGGACCGCGGGACGTGGTTGCGCTCGGCGCCTCGCTCGAGAGACTTCCTGAGCTGCATTCCAGCTTGAACAAGCTGCAGGCGCCGCGCTGGGCGGAGTGTGCGGGACGCATGGATCTGCTTGAAGACGTGCGCAAAGCGGTCGAGTCAGCCCTGATCCCCGATCCTCCTGTGACGCTCGCCGAAGGCGGAGCCATTGCTTTCAATGTGGATGCCGAGCTGGACGAGTTGCGCTCGCTTGGCGCCAACGCCAGGCAGGCCATCACAGCCATCGAGGAACGGGAGCGGAAACGCACCGGCATCCAATCCCTGAAGGTTCGCTTCAACTCGGTGTTTGGCTACTATATCGAAATCACCAAGGCCAACCTTGCGCTGGCCCCCTCCGGCTACGAGCGCAAGCAGACACTGGCCAATGCCGAGCGCTTCACCACCCCTGAGCTCAAGGAATACGAAACCAAGGTGCTGACCGCGCATGAGCGGTCGATTGAAATAGAGAAGCGCATCTTCGCCCAACTGCGCAAGACCATCCTTCTGTCCGCGGCGCGCATTCGAACCACCAGCTCCATTATCGCGGAGATCGATCTGCTTTCGAGCTTTGCGCATCTCTCCTCCCTGCGCGATTACGTTCGTCCGCAGATTGCCGCGACGGCGGTATACGAGGCCATCGGCGCCAGGCATCCTGTGGTCGAGTGTCTGATCGAAAACGCCGGCCAAGGCAAGTTTGTCCCTAACGACCTCTATCTCGATACCGGCGGCCCCAGTCTGCTGCTGATTACCGGTCCCAACATGGGCGGTAAGTCCACCTATCTGCGGCAAGCGGCATTGCTGGTCATCATGGCGCAGATGGGCTGCTTTGTTCCCGCAAAGCAGATGCGCTTTGGGCTGGTGGACAGGATCTACACCCGCATCGGCGCCGCAGACAACATGGCTCGCGGACGCTCCACTTTCATGGTGGAGATGACGGAAACTGCTACGATCCTCAATACGGCGACCGAACGATCCCTCATCCTGCTGGACGAGATGGGCCGGGGAACAGCCACTTTTGACGGGTTGTCCCTGGCCTGGGCAACGGTTGAGTACCTGCATGCGCAGGTTGGAGCCAGAACGCTCTTCGCCACGCACTATCACGAGCTCACCTTGCTCGCCGAACAATTGCCGGGTTTGAGGAACCTGCGGGTTGCAGTCAAGGAAACGCCCAAAGGCATCGTCTTCCTGCACTCGATCGAGCCCGGAGCGGCCAGCAAAAGTTATGGAATTGAAGTAGCCAAGCTTGCCGGGCTGCCTCCGCCGGTGATCGAACGCGCCCGCCAGGTGTTGCTCAAACACGAGCGGTCAGAGAAGAAGAACGTAGGTGAGGAAACGGATGCGCCGTTGCAGCTCACCATGTTCACACCTCTTTCGCAGCGCATTCTAGATCGATTGGAGCAGACCGATGTGAACTCTCTGACCCCTTTGCAGGCCCTAAATCTGCTGGAGGAGCTCAAGACGGAGATTCGCGGCGCGCCGGCCGGTCGAGGGAAATGCTGATGCCTGCGCGAAGCTCCGCTTCTTCCAGGGATCTGAGGCGTGCCGCCGGAGAAGTGCTCATCGCCGGGATTGAAGGCCCCAGCTTGAGCACGTTAGAAACAGCGTGGCTCAATCTCATCCGTCCCGGCGGAATCATCCTTTTCCGCCGCAATATAGAGAGCGCGGGCCAGACCCACGCTCTGCTGAAATCGGCGCGGGAGACGATAGACGCACCTCTCCTTCGCTGCATTGATGTCGAAGGCGGCGCCGTCGATCGTCTGCGCGATCTGACGGCTCCCATGCCCTCGGCTGCGTCCGTCGCGGCGAGTGGAGACTCCAGGCTTTTCGCCGAGCACGGCCGGTTGATCGGCCATGAAGTCGCCGCGTTTGGCCTGAACGTAACTTTCGCTCCCGTTCTCGATTTAAGGACCACATCTTCTCAAGGCGTAATGACCACCCGAGTTGCTTCGAGCACAGCCCCCGAGGTCGTCCGATACGCCGGCCATTTTCTGCGCGGACTAGCGCGGGAACAGGTGCTCGGTTGCGGCAAGCACTTCCCCGGCCTGGGAAGTGGGCAGGTTGACTCCCACCACTCCACGCCGCTGATTGATAAGTCTTTCGAATCGCTCTGGGATGAAGATATTCTGCCTTACCGCAAGCTGGTACTCCCGCTGGTAATGGCTTCTCATGCTGCGTATCCGCGGACGCCGGGCGGCTCCGAACCGGCTTCCATCTCCCATTTTTGGACAACCGAGATTCTGGCCAAGAAGATCGGATTCCAGGGACTGATTGTCTCTGACGATATGGAGATGGGCGGCATCCTCTCGCAAACCAGTCTTGCCGATGCGGTCCTCCGTTCACTTTTGGCCGGCGTCCACCTGATTGAGATTTGCCGCGATCCGGCATTGGTCGTCACTGCATATGAATCCCTGCTCTCCGAAGCAGAGAGGTCGCCTGCGTTCGCGCGGAAGCTTCGCCGCACGGCGGTAACGGTACAACAGTTTAAGCAGAAGCGCCTCCAAGCCGACCGGCTGCCAAATGCGCCCAAGGCAAGCGAGATCGCCCGCACAGCCCGCGAGATACAACGCTTCGCCAAGAAGGTCAACGAGAGTAGCGCAAGATGACTATCCATACCCCAGATCTGGGTGCCCCATATCTCCCAACGCTCTTTGTTGGGAGATGTGGGATGGACGCTATTCCATTCTTAGAAGGGGCACGGCTTCAGCCTTACCGTATTAATATTCGAATGGCATTGCGGGCCGCGGAAAAACTATGGCCCTGTATCAGGGCACGACTTCAGTCGTGCCGCAACTTGCTGAAAATCGATCTCCTTTAGCCGCTGAGGAGTGGCACACTTTAGAACGTACTTATGAGAACTCCCAGCCAGCGTCCTCTCGCCCCACGTCCCCTTCCCTACAGCTCAATGACCGTCGCCGGCTTGATGAGCGGGACATCTGCCGATGGAATCGACGTGGCCATCGTCGATATCCGGCCCCGCTCCGGCGATCCTCAACGGGAGGAGCTTGCGCTCAAGCTGTTGGGCCATCGAAGCTTCCCTTTCCCTCACGCCTTGCGTCAAGCCGTGCTCGGCGCAATGGATGCCCGGTCCACGTCGACCGCCGAGTTAGCGCGGCTGAACTGGAGACTGGGGCAGGTCTACGCCGAGGCGCTGGCAGAGTCGCTCGAAAAATTTCGCTGCCGCCTTAACCTGGTGGGTTGCCACGGGCAGACGATCTATCACCAGCCGCGAGGCGAACGCTACGCCGGGCAAAGCGTCGCCTGCACCTGGCAGATCGGCGAGATGGCGATGCTGGCAGCCAAAAGCCGCGTTCCCGTGGTTTCAAATTTCCGCCCTGCCGACATGGTCGCCGGCGGGCAAGGCGCACCGCTGGTATCTCTGCTGGATTATCTGCTCTTTCGCAATGCAGCCAAGGGCCGCGTACTGCAAAATTTGGGCGGCATCGGAAATCTTACCGCGCTCCCGCCCAAAGCCAAGCTCTCGGAGGTTCTGGCCTTCGATACGGGGCCGGCGAATATGGTCATCGATCAACTGGTGCAGCGTCTCTTTGGCAAGAAGCTAGATCGCGACGGAAAGATCGCTCAACGCGGAGCTATCCTGGATTCAGTGATTGTGTCCATGTTGCGCGATCGATTTTTTCATGAGGTGCCGCCGAAGAGCGCGGGACGGGAGCAGTTCGGCGCCTCTTACGCGGAGCGTTTTCTCGCTGCCTGCCAAATGGCAGCCGGGAAAAAAGCTGCAAGGCCGGAAGATGCGATCGCCTCCGCCACTGCGCTTACCGCAAAGAGCATCGCAATGGCCTACAAAGCTCACGTCCAGCCACGGATGCGAAAGGCTCCAGTCGACTTCATCATCTCCGGCGGCGGTGCGCGCAATCGCACGCTGTTGCGAATGCTGCGCCAGGAACTGGAGCCGCTGGGATGCACGATCGAGGTGAGCGATCAATTGGGGCTGCCCTCCCAGGCCAAGGAGGCCGCCGCCTTTGCTTTACTCGCCTATCAGACTTGGCATGGACGGCCGGGGAATGTGCCGGCGGCTACCGGTGCGACCCGTCCCGCTATCCTGGGTCAGATCACCTATGCCTAAAAAAAAGGGATCAGGAATCAGGCATCAGGGGTCAGCTCACTGCGCCATTCTCTCACTGCCCTTGCTTTTAGGGGCAGCCGTTGGCTGCGGCGGCAATAGACCCAATCCCCAAACCGTCACCGTGCTGATTGAGAACAGCCCCACCAATCTCGATCCCCGAGTTGGAATCGATGCTCAAGCCGAGCGCATTGACGAGCTCATCTTCGATCCTCTGGTGCATCGAGACACACACTTCAACCTGCGACCCTGGGTGGCGAAAAGCTGGGATACGCCCAATCCCCTAACCTATATCTTTCACCTGCGCGGCGGCGTGCATTTTCAAAACGGCAAGCTACTCACGGCCGAGGACGTGAAGTGGACTCTCGATTCTATTCGCGACGGCACAGTCCTCACAGCAAAAAGCAACGCCTTCATGAAGGTCGATCATGTGGACGCCTTGGATCCTATGACCGTGGTGATTCATCTCAAGCAGCCGGACGCGGAGCTGCTGACGAACTTATCGGAGGGCGCCTTCGGAATTGTTCCCAAGGGGAGCGGCCGCGACTTCGGCTTTCACCCTATCGGCACAGGCCCTTTCCGGTTTGTCAGCCAACGGCAGGATACGGACGTCCTTCTGGAGCGCAACGAGAACTCCTGGCAGCCCTTGCCCACGATCAAGAGGATTCGGTTCTCGGTTGTTCCGGATGCCATCACGCGCGCGCTGGAACTTGAGAAAGGCTCTGCCGATGCGTGCATCAACTGCATGACGGCGGACATGGTCGCTGCCCTGGCCAAGCGCCCCAATCTTGAAGTCGAGAGCGCGCCGGGAACAACCCTAAATTACATCTCCTTCAATACGCAGGACAAAATTTTGCGGGATGTTCGCGTCCGCCAGGCAATTGCCTATGCCATCAATCGCCCGTTGATCATCCACTCCCTTTGGAGAGACCGCGCCAGGCTCGCGTCAAGCCTGCTCCCGCCGCAGCACTGGGCGTGGGACGGCAAGGTTCAACAGTATCTCTACAATCCGGCCAAGGCCAAGGCGTTGCTCAATCAGGCCGGTTGGAAACCTGGGAAAGACGGGATCCGTTTCCATCTCGCGATGAAGACCTCAACCGATGAAAGCTCTCGCTTGCTAGCTTTGATTTTGCAACAGCAATTGCGCGAGATTGGCATCGCTCTCGACGTAAGGAGTTTTGAATTCGCCACCTTCTATGCCGATGTGACCAAAGGCGCCTTCCAGATGTACACCCTCCGCTGGATTGGAGCAAATGAAGATCCCGACATCTTCCGCTACTCCTATGCCACCTCCATGTTCCCGCCGCGCGGCGCCAACCGCGGGCGCTACTCCAACCAGCGCCTGGACGCGGCTCTAGCCGAGGCGGGCGCATCCGGCAACCAGGCGCAGCGCCGTACCGATTATGCGCTGGCGCAACAGATTCTCGCCGTGGAGCTGCCGTCCATTAACTTGTGGTATCTGGACACGGTCATGGTACACACCCGCCGTCTGGCCAACATTCAACTCTCTCCCTCAGGCAACTTCGAGTTTCTACGGAGCGCCACGCTCCGATCCCGCTAGCTTTCTGATTTTGGTTTGCGGGGCAGCCCGCTCAGGTAGACCGGAGCGAGCCACGATCCTTTGGCGTAACCCGCGCTCCATTCATACTCGGGGAAACCGCGCGTCAATTGTAGAAGCTCTTCGGGTGTTCTAGTCCGCAGGCAGGAGACTACTCCATCCCAAAAAATCACGAACGGGATCGCCGGTACCAGATAGGTGAGCAGCAATCTCAGCCAGCGAAACGGCCTCATCCGCGGCGTGAGCAGCCAGACGAAGGCCGGCAAAACACATATGGTCAATAAGGCGCGCACTGAACGTGAGGTGACCTCAGCGGAAGCGAATCCTTCATCGGCTTCGACCGCATCGCCCAGAATCTTGATCGCCATCGCATCGGGAAAATGATGGAAGGATGAGAAGACGGTGCGAAAACCACGCAACCCCTCCGGGACATCGGTGGCATCGACAGGTAAGTCGATCGAGATCAAGCGAGGCGATTGACCCAGCCGCCCGCCCAGCGCGCTGCTGGGAAACTTATCCGTCAATGCGACAGTAAGATTCGCTTCTCGTTCCAGACGGGAACGCCACTGCCGGCTGGGCCACGGGCCTCCGCCTCCGGAACAAAGATCGACAACCCGGGTGGCGCCGCAGTCTCCGGATGGCGGCAAAGAACTGTTCACGAACCGGGCGATAGACATCAGCGGTGCTGATAATAGCTTCGAGGCAATCGGTAGCTCCATCCCGCACCGCTTGCGGACACCACGCCTGATCGAGGATCTCAAAGAGACGAAAGCGTCGCAAGATCCGCCGCTCCTTGAGAAAATCATATCTGGAGTTGGCCGCCCGCCTCGAAAGCCTCAATAAGAGCGATGCCAGACGGAGCAGTTCAAATCAATTTCTTGTTACTTGCCATTGAACCAATCAGCGAATCACTTCCAGCAAAAATGCCGCACCGCTGTCGATCCGCCAGCGCGGCTTGCTTACCCCAAATGTGATGGGACTGCGTGCGCCTCCCGAAGATACAATTGAAAAGATCGAAAACCCATAAAGGCCAGTCGCCGTGGTGGAAAATGGCCCCATTGCACGGGGCACTCTGCCCACCGGCGAATCCCGATACACGCCGTTGAGGTCGGCGTAACCTACCGGCTGGCTGTATCGGTCGTAAACCTTGCCTGAACCCGCGGAGCGATAGACTTCGTCCCCTCCTACTTGGCGCGTAGTCCAGTCCGCTGGGGTGCTATTGCCGCGATCCCCCGCAGCCAGGGGCATTGCCGTTTGATACACCTTATAGGACGATGCGGCAGCCAGAAGCCCCCACATGGATGGGCACGCTCTGACCTTTCCAGCGAAGCTGTGTGAACAGAATGCTAAGCGAGGAAGGGCTGGCGGCGGCGACCTGCCCGGCGATCTCGACTTTACCGGGCAGATATGAGCCGCTGGCGACTGGCACGCGCTGCATGAATCGCGCGGTGACTCGCTCGCCCACCGTCACGTTCTGAGACTTTATGGTTTTCATGAGAGCTACAGGCAGCGTCGCGCCTGGCGGCGGCGCAATCAGCCGGCTCGTCTGTCTGGCGGCTGAGACCGGCAGTGCAATGCTCAGGGCAAGGAGCAGATTCATCCATCGCATAAGAAACCCCCGCCCGCCTCGTGCTGATGATGGCTTCGAGGCAATCGGTAGATCCATCCCGCACCGTTTGCGGACACCACGCCTGATCCAGGATCTCAAAGAAACGAAAGCGTCGCAAAATCCGCCGCTAACCTCAGCTAACCTTCAGTTGACCTTCATCGAGGCTTGACAGGCCGCAGTCATACTCGTCTTCAATGTCAAATGAGTTGCCCAGGCAGAAGGCAGGCCCGGCAGCGAACGCGGAGCTAGACGGACGCTGCTCGGCAGGCTCAGTCGTCACACACTAAATTGAGGAGGAACGGTAATTGGCAAGAACCATAAGGCTTTGCTTCATCGTTCTACTTTTGATCTGTGGCAATCGGCTTTGGGCGCAGGACCAGGCACCCATCGCCCCCGTCGCACAGAAGCTCGCAGACCAACTCCTTTCCAGGCACCAACCCAAGCTTCTCTATGTCTCGGTGACCCTCGTGCCGCCGGGGGGAACCGATATGATCATTGTCGCTACGACCGATCGTTCCGAAATCGGGCATAAATCCGTTTGCGCAGACCTGCACGCGTTCGACGAATTTCCGTTCCTGCTGAAAGGGGGCGCTGGTATGACGATCAAGGGTATGGTGATCGGCAGTACGATACTCGCACCGCTCCATGACCGGAAAGGAAACACCATCGGGGCCGTCAACATGAGGCTCACCACTGACGATGCGTCCGAGGCCGCAAGGCTGGGAAGGAGCTTCGAGCGAGAGATCGCGGGGGAGATTCCTTCCAAGTCGGCGCTATTCGCGCGTGTCCAATAAGTCGCCGTCGTTCTCTTGGCCATTTCGCACCTGGTGCGCATGTGTGCGACGAACGGCAGGACCGGCAGCGAACGCGGAGCTAAACGGACGCAGCTCGGCACGCTCAGTCATCACACACTATGTTGAGGAGGCCAATCGTCAATGAAAAGAACTATCGGATTTTGCTTCATAGTAGTGCTTTTGATCTGGGGCAGTCATCTTTGGGCGCAGGACCTGGCCCCCAGCGACTTCCAGGCACAGAAGCTCGTGGACGAACTCCTTCCCAGGCATCAACCTGAGCTTCTCTATGTCGGACTGTACCTCGTGCCGCCCCCAAGATCGACTGCAGCTTATTGGCCATACTCGAATAGCTCCGACCTGGGAGAAACGGAGATGGTCATTGTCGCTGCGACCGATCGTTCCACAATCGGGCATAAAGCCAGTTCTGCCGACCTGCACGTGCTCACAACTGACGTCCCGATCTTAGAGACGAAGGGCGGCGGCGGTACGAAGATCAACGGTACGGTTATAGGCAGTACGTTTCTCGCAACCCTCCATGACCGGAAGCGAGATAGCATCGGGGTGATCGACATCGGCATGAAGTTCACCACTGGTGAGGAGTCCGAGGCAGCAAAGTTCGCAAGGAGCGTCCAGCAGGAGCTCGAAGGGGAGATTCCTACCAAGATGGCCATATTCCAGCATGCCCAATAAGCCGCAGACTCAGTCATCAGACACCACATTGAGGGGAGACAATCGCTAATGCGGAGAACTATCGGATTTTGCTTCATCGTCCTGCTTTTGATCTGTGGCAATCAGCTTTGGGCGCAGGACAAGGCACCCATCGCCCCCCTGGGACAGAAGCTCGTGGACCAACTCCGTGCCAGGCACCAACCTGAACTCCTCTATGTCGGCTTGCACGTCGTGCCGCCAGGCGGGACCGCTTCGATCTTTGTCGCTGCGACCCTTCGTTCCAAAATCGGGCAGAAGTCCAGTTGCACTGACCTGTGGGAGCTCGCAAATGGCGCTGGCGCCCGGCCCTGGAGCTGAAAGGCGGCGGCGGTTCGATGATCAACGGTGCGCTGATCGGCATTACGGCGATCACACCGCTCCGCGACCGGAGCGGAGCTACGATCGGGTTGATCAACATGGGGCTGAAGTTCAACCTCGGCGAGGAGTCCGAGGCACTAAAGTTCGCAACGAGCGTCGGGCAAGAGCCGCGGGCGAGATTCCTTCCAAATCGGCGCTATTTGAGGGTGCCCAAGAAGTGGGCAAAGAGTATCGAGTTGGATCTCGCGGGGGAGATTCCATCGAAATTGGCGCTCTTGGAGCGTGCCCAATAAGCAGCACCCGCTCTTCCGCACGTTAAACCGGTGTAGCGAGTTGCTCAGGCAGACAGCGAGAGGGGCAGGACCTCGAGCCGCACGGACGCAGCTCGCCGGACTCGGTCATCAGGCACCACATTGAGTTAGTTATAGCTGTTGGTCGGCCATAGCTTCACCGGTCCACCCGCTGTGTCTTTGTACTTTTCGCGTAGCTGCTGTAACTGGAGCACCAAGTCGTTAGCTATCGACTCATACGCCGGATGCACTTTATAACCCGACCAAGAGAAGAGGTTCTCCATCTCATCCGGATCCTTTTCCAGATCGAAAAGCTCCCACTCATTCACCGTGTAATAGCTGATCAATTTGTAACGGTTGGTACGAATCCCGTAATGCGGCAAAACCCAATGGGGCGGAGCAAATTCATAGTAGTGGTAGTAAAAGGAGGTTTGCCAATCCGGCGGAGCGCTGCCCTTCAACAAGGGCGCTATGCTTCGGCCCTGCATGTCGCCGGGAATTTCAAGACCGGCAAGATCGAGGACGGTCGGCGCGTTATCTATGTTCACCACCCAATCCGTTCTCACGGTACCGGGTTTTACCTGCCCGGGATAGCGAATCATCCACGGAACTCGTATCGCCTGCTCGTACATGAACCGCTTATCGAACCAGCCGTGATCGCCAAGAAAAAACCCATGATCGCCCGTATAGATAACGATTGTATTTTCCGTGAGGCCATTCTTATCCAGGTAGTCCAGCAGCCGGCCTACATTATCGTCCTGCGAGCGCAGCGTCCCCAGGAAATGTTCCATGAACTTCTGATAGTTCCACTGCTTGCGCTGGCGGTCGGTTAGATCGTTTGGCGGATTGAAATCCCGCATATCCGCAATCCGCATCCTGGCCTCTCTGGCTGCCGCGGCCCGCATCGAATAGTCGTCGTAAAAGGTTCCCGGTTCAGGGATGCGCGTGTTGTCGTACAGGTGCTCGTACTTGTGAGGCGGATCGAAGGGGCGATGATCGTTAAAGAATTGAACCATCATAAAAAATGGCTGGGTAAACTGCTTGATTGCTTCGATGGTAAAGTCGATGACATTGTCTGTGATATATCCCGGATAGCTCTTCTCCTCCATAACGTTGCTGCCCAGGCTAGGATTGCGGAAGTAATGATTGGGGTCGTAATAAGGTCCCCCAGCGTTTGGCTTGAAAACGAAATAATCAAAACCTGTCTCGCCGGGGTTAGCCGGCAAATGCCACTTGCCCACCATGCCCGTCTGATACCCCTGACGCTTCAATATTTTCGGAAGGGTCTCCTGAGAAGCGTCGAAGGTTGACGACGACGCCGTAACTCCCTGCGTTGTATCTCCGGGATTGCCCAACATTCCGTTTAAGTGGTTGTACTTCCCGGTCAGCAGAGTGGCTCTGCTTGGGGCGCACAATGCATTGGTGACAAAGCTGTTGTCGAAGCGCATTCCCTCCTTGGCGATCCGATCTATATGCGGGGTGCTCATCAGTTGACTGCCATAGCAACCCAGCACCCTGAGCGGCACACCCTCGGTCGTGATCCACAAAATATTAGGCTTCTTTGACGAGGAACTCCCGGGCGCCGTCTGCACCGCCGCCGCCGAAGTCCTTTCCGCCGACAGCAGTGATGGAATCAACGCAGAGCCCAGCGCGGCTCCGCCTAATCTTGCCAGCGCTTCCCTGCGAGTAATGCAATCTTTACTGTCGCCCATAAATCCTTCGGCTCAAATTCGCGGGTTTATTTATTTGTATCCTGCTGGTCATTCCAAAGAGCGACGCCGCCCAGCAAACCATCTTCGTTTGAAATTAGCTTGACCGCTCCTCCGGTAAACTTGTGCGTCACTTTCTTCGAGTTACCACCGCCGATGTAAAGAGTGTCCCAGTTGAAGGTGGCGGATGTCTGATCGATAGCCCGTTCGAGCAACTTATTCCACCGCTTAACCCCATATTTCTCCAGCCCACGCCTACCCAGATAATCCTCATATGTCTTCTTACGCCAGGGATGGTGAGCAAGTTCGAGCCCGGGGCAAAGATGGCCGTCCGTATAGATGGCCGAGCCCAGACCCGTGCCTACGGTAAGCACCATTTCCACGCCTTTGCCTCGTATAGCGGCGTAGCCCTGCACTGCGGAGTCGTTAGCCACCCTGGTTGGCTTGCCCCACGAACGCTGTAGCGTTTCTTGCAAGGGAAATCCGATCCAGCCCTTATCCAGATTGGCGGCGGTGAGCGTCTTGCCTTGCTTGATGACTCCGGGAAATCCAACCGAGATCCGATCGAACGCCGGCAGCTTTGCCTTAAGTTGATTGAGCGCCCCGAGGATCGCCTTAGGCGTAGGTGGATCCGGTGTTGGCACTCTAAGACGCTCACTCAGCGGTTGCCCGCGTCCGTCAAGCGCCATCATCTTGACCCCCGTTCCGCCTATATCGATGGCGAGAGTCACCAAACCCCTGGTACTTTTCTTCTTCTTTTTCGGCTGCGCCATAAATCTCCACATAGTTGGTTTTGGTGGAGGCCCCCTGCTTTAGCCGGGGGAAGCTGGACTTTAGTCCAGCGGAAAGTGTTCGATCTTGTGATGGGCTTTAGTCCTGGGAGTTCCAGAGACCAGCGCTAAAGCGCATCATCAGAGCGGCAAATTTTTCCCGGAGCGCTGAAGCACTCGTACCCCCCGCACAAATGCTGGGACTTTCACCAAATCCGTAATGTATTGAAAACCGATCCAGAAGTCTATTTCACCGGCCGCCTGCTTCGCGGCCGTTTCGTTGGCGGCTCCGGTTTTGGCGGCTCTGGCGCTTCTTCAAAGAGCTTCGCGGGCCTAAATCCGGCTTGCTTCGCTTCCGCCAGCCCCTCCAGAACCTGAGCCTCCAAAGCCGCCGCCTGCGGAGATGAGGCCCGGCGAGACGTCTGGCCGGGCTGCTTGGCCTTGCCGGAATCGGCGGCCTTTCCCTTTGCTCTCGCTCCACTGGTCTTTGCAGGCGCGGACGCTTGCGGCGCATGCGCCGCCACCGGGCTCTTGCGCAAGGCGGAGCAATCGAGGCAGCTGAAGCCACCACAACAGCTGTTCATGGAGTTCCTTGTTGAAATACTGCTCTCCAACTGGCTGATCCGCCTCTGCTGTTGGTTCCAACACCGCACGATGCACGTCCATCAACCAGCGCGCGTCGGGATCGTCCCACAGGCTCCGCGGGAGTCCCGCAATCGTGTCTTCCACGCTTCGCTCGGCCTGTCCCAGGAAGGCGACCCGCACCCGCGCTGCCGCTTTCCAACTGTCTTCGCCATGTAGACCCAAGTACTCGAAGGCGCGGGCCAGAGGTTCGCGCAGGCGCAACTGGTCGAAGGCCTCTAAAGCGGCTGACGCCGGAGCTTGAGGATGAATAAATCTTCCGAGGACATCCAATAAGCACCGGGCAAGGACTGGCGCCCAAACTCCCGTCGACTCCACTGTGGGGCTGCGGCTAGGGAGAACCGCGCGTGCGTCCGCGGACCAGCCCGAGCCGAACTCAGCCTCCAAGAGAGGCAGGCGGATGGCTGCTTGAACCAGTTCGCAAAGCGCCGGCCACATCGCAGTGGGGTCGGCCTGCGCCCGCGCCGCTTGCGATACTCTTCCGGTATAAGCCCGGCCCGCCTCGCTAAAGAATTCCCTGCTGTGCCTTTCCAGGTTCTGCAAGAAACTTGCCCCCACTGCGGCCGATACCGGTTCCCTGCAGCCGGGGACGGGATCGCCGTTGCTGGCAATTTCTGCAATGGAATGGACCAGGCCGGAGTTCAGCAGAGCGGCCAGCGAGTCCTGCACCGGAGCCAACTCGAGAGCGATGAGGGCCTCTTCCGCACTGGCCACTCCACGCCCCTGCAAAGAATCGCAAAGCCGGTCCCAGCGATGGCTTTCATCCGGACGCAGCTCCCGCCAATCAAGAAAGACGTGGTATTTGTAGGCCTGAAGCTCGATCGAAAAACCGCTGGACACTATTTTCGTAGAGCGCTCAAGGTGTTCAAGCCCGGTAGCCGCATCGCGAAAGGCCAATATGAGATCGTGTTCCGCCGGTAAGCTGAAGGCATCGCCGATCGACTGCGAACGCAGTTGGCCGGCGCCTTTGTCCGCATAGGATACCGACGTGTGGATAGTTCCGAAGGTGGTCGCATACCGGTTGTGGTAAATTACCAGCGCCTTCTGATCCCCAGCTCGGTTGGAATATGCGAAGACGTTTTCATCCACCGATCCGTCGGGGCGATAAAAGTCATATAGTCTGAAATTCCAGCTCCCGGCGAATAGCCAGCGGCGATGGAGCAGCGGGGCAATCTCCCGGTCGTGCCGTTCCACCAACCAAGGGTCGGGACGCTCGTCGTATCGCGGTTTGCGAAACTCCATTCCGTATTTTTCTGTGAAGCCTTCGATCTGTCCGTGACCGAACATGGGAAGACCGGGCAGAGTGGCCAGCAGAGCCGTAATCCCAAAACATTTGTCGTCCTTTCCAAATTGATCGATCGCCGTGCGCTCGTCGGGATTGCTCATGAAGTTAACGTAGCGCTTGAGAATATCGGGATCGAATTCAAGCGTACCCTTGAGGATCGACCGGTATTTTGCGTTGTCCTCGTCTCGCATCATGTTCATGAAGGCGCTGTTGTAGACGCGGTGCATGCCCAGAGTGCGGACGAAGTAAGCCTCCATCAGCCAAAAGGCTTCCGCCAGCAGCAGCGTGCCGGGAACCTCCTGGGCGACCCGGTCCACCACCTCGCGCCAGAACTCATGCGGCATAGCCTCGTTGAACTGGGCCTGGGACATACTGTACTCGGCGCGGGAAGGTATGCCTCCACCGCTGCCTGGAATGGGATACCACAGGCGCTCCACATGCCGCTTGGCAAGCGTCATTGCAGCATCGAAGCGGATGATGGGAAAGAGCCGCGCGACATGCAGGATGGTTTGGATCACCTGCTCCCGAGTGGCCGGGTTTAAATAATCCAATTGCGCCGTGTCGTTCCAAGGAAAGCTGGTGCCATCGTTGCCGTGGTAGATGAAGCGAGCGTCGCCGGTCCATTTGTCCCGGCGGCGAAAAACGACCGCCGCATCTGTCTGTTCATAGTAGTGATCCTCAATCTTGATCTCGACCCGGGCGTCGCTCGAGAGATCCGGACCCTCGAACCGGTAGGCAGGATAAGGACTGTCGGGGCGGGAGAGAAACCACTCAGGATGCTCGATGACCCAATTGGAATCGATGCCCATGTGGTTGGGAACCATATCGCTGGCCAAGCGGATTCCATGGGCGAAGGCCCGGTCGCGCAAATCACGATATGCGGCCTCACCGCCCAGATCGGCGGAGATGGAGTAATCGTGCAGGGAGTAAGCGGAGGCCACAGCATCCGGGTTGCCGCAGAGTTGCTTGATGGTTTGCGATGCCCGGCTCCGCTCCCAGACGCCAATCAGCCAGAGCGAATTGAGGCCGCGGCGCCCCATGAGCGCCAGTTCCTCACTGGGAATCTGGTCAAGACGATGGATATGCCCGCCATATTTGCGGGAGAGTTGCTCCAGCCAGACATATGTGCTCTTGGCCAGCAGCACGGTCGTCGGCATCCAGTCCTGATCAGGGCTGAATTGCTCGGTTTCCTGGCCGGTTTCGGCGAGCGAGGGAGCTTCGGAAGAGACATCCGCATCGCGTACGCCACGGCCGCGTCTGCGCGCCAGGGTCTCTGCGGAAGGCGGATGAAAAAGCATCCAAATGGCTACGTCCTCTTCCTTGAGCACGTCGAGAGCGAGAAGCAACCGGTCGAGCGCCGCGCCCAGAACCGCCGCCCACTTTTTCTGGATAAAAGCCAGTTGCCCGCTCAACGAATCGGGAGAGGCCAACGCAGGCGCCCGTAGCATATCGATAAGGTTGAGATTTTCCGGACCGATGGCCGGCCGGGATTGAAAGAACTCGCGCAACTCCGAGGCTATGGTGCGATAGCCAGTTCCGGCAGCCAAATTTTGATCGGCAAAGAGCTCCGAGAAGGGCGAGAATGCCGGATTTGCATTCGCCAGCCACAGCAAGATCATTTCCTCGAAGGCAATGAGCCGGTGCGCTACTCCGCCCGTCTCGCCCTCAAGCCACGTGGCGCTGGTCTTCTCATCCAGCGCCCGTTCTTCGCCCCCAGTCTCCTCTCTATAGAGGGCGGCGCTGGGAAACTGTTGGACAAAAGTAAGCAGGGTTTTGTCCACCACAGGCTTGGTCAGACGGGTCTCAAACCAGGCGAGCGCATCGGCTATGGCTGGGGGATCCAATTGCTTGCGATAGAACTCCACCAGCGCATGGCTCAACTCATCGATCAGACCCATCGCGTAGAGCGCCCCGGGATAGACCGTGCGCGCAGGGTCCCGCTCCGCGCCGCGCACCTGATTTATGCGGTGCGCAAACTCCCGGCTGGCGGCAAGATTGGCAAACACTACATTGCCGGAAAAAGTAAATAAGGTTTTGCTGAACCGGTAACGGTCGCGCGCTTCCCGTGATACATGAAATTCCATCATGAAGTGCTTCCCTGGCAAATTCGATTTGAGCGGCCGTCACCCAAGCTATCTCTCAAGCTATCCCCCCAGCTACCTTTTGTTCGATGCGGAATTTCGCAGCGCGGCCTGCAGAGGGATGCTAATCTGCTGCGAGATGCTCGATAAGGCGCTGCGGGCACCCCGGATTCGGCAATCTCACAGCCGGTACGTCTGACGTACTAAATCGTAAGTCAGGGATCTTGCCACCTCCTGAGCCTCGTCCTCGTCCAACCGGTGCTCGGCGACCAATCTCGCCAGGAAAGCGCAGTCGATGCGGCGCGAGACATCATGTCTCGCCGGAATGGAGAGGAAGGCGCGCGTATCGTCATTGAAACCGACCGTGTTATAGAAGCCAGCAGTTTCCGTAGTGTATTCGCGGAAGCGCATCATGCCTTCCGGGCTGTCAAAAAACCACCATGGAGGCCCCAGGCGGAGGCAGGGATAATGTCCCGCGAGAGGTGCAAGCTCGCGGCTCAAGGCCGATTCATCAAGCATGAACAGAATAATGGTCAACGAGGGTTCATTGCCAAAACGCGACAGCAGCGGATGAAGAGCATGCACAAAATCGGTCGCGGTTGGAATATCCGCTCCGACGTCCCGGCCAAATTTCTTATGGAGCTGGGGATTGTGGTTGCGGAACGATCCCGGATGGATTTGCATCACCAACCCATCCTCCAAGCTCATCCGCGCCATTTCAGTCAACATTTGCGCGCGGAAGAGCTCACGCTGCTGTGCGTCGGCCTTGCCGCTGAGGATCTGCTCAAAAAGCTTCGCCGCTTTCTCTGAATTGAGATCCGCCGTGTTGGCCGTCGGGTGTCCGTGATCCGTCGCCGTGCAGCCGAGCTGCTTGAAGCGCTGCCGGGCTAGAGCCAGAGCGCGCAGATAACCTGCCCAATGAGACGAGTCTTCTCCGTGCATCTCACCCAGCCGCGCGACATTCTCCGCAAACCGATCCATATCGGGATCGACCACAGAATCGGGCCGGAAGGTTGGCAGAATGCGGGCTTTCCAGCCGGAATCTCGAATTGCCTTATGATCGTTCAACGGATCGAGCGGCGTGTTGGTGGTCGCGAGCACTTCGATCTTGAACTGCTCATACAGCGCTCTTGGCCGGAACTCCGGAGAGGCCAGCTTTTGCGCGATAGTGTCGTAGTATTCGTCCGCGTTTTTTGGGCCGAGCCTTTCCTGCAAACCGAACGTCTTCTGGAAGGTGTAGTCGAGCCACAGAAGCGTCGGCGTCCCGCGAAACAGATAGTAGTGCGCGGCAAACTTGCGCCACACCTCGCGCGCCTGCTCCAGGGTGAGCTCCGTGGTGCCCACGCCTAGCTCTTCAAGCGCGATCCCCTGGCTGTACAGCATGCGGAAGATGTAGTGATCGGGAATGATGAGCAGCCGGGCCGGATCGGGGAAGGCCTGGTTGCGCGCAAACCAGGCGGCTTCCGTATGTCCGTGCGGGCTCAGGATCGGCAAGTCGCGAATGCTCTCGTGAAGCCGGCGGGCGATGCTGCGTGTATTCGAGTCGGCGGGAAAGAGACGGTCTTCATCAAGAATGGTCACAACAGCATTTTTACTTGGAAGCGCAGGTTTGAATAGGGGGCAGAGGAGAAATCGTAATTTGTCCGTCTTTCTTTCTGTCATTCCCGAAGGAAATCTGCTTTCCGTATTCGCTCTAAACGCGGCTTTTCATGCCCGCCCGCAGAAGAATACTCCCCATGATCCCGGCGGCGATTGAGGCGGTCAGCGTTCCTATCTTGGCGATGTCGAGAAACTCTCCTTCACCGAAGGCCAAGCCGGCAATGAACAACGACATGGTGAATCCAATACCGCACAGCCAACTCGCGCCAAAAATCTGCTTCCAGGAGACGGATGCGGGCCGGGACGCCAGCCGCGTTCTCACCGAGAGCCACGCAAAGGACGTAATTCCCAAGGGTTTTCCCACAAGCAAACCTAAAAGTACCCCGATGGCTATTGGATCCGTGGCCGCCGCGCCCAGCTTGCCCAGAACATGGACTCCGGCATTCGCCAGAGCGAAAACGGGCATGATCAGAAAACTTACCCACGGCTGCAGGAAATGCTCAATCCGGTGCAGCGGGACTCGACCATTTCGCATTGCTGCTCCAGAGTATGGATTGCATTGTGCGCTTCGTGGGAGTTCGGCTCCGACTCTTCGAAGCGTTGCAGCAGCCGCCGGCTCGTATTTAAGAATTGTGATTTGTCGAGAGGGGTTCTTGCGGGGATAGTAAACGCCAGAAGAATACCCGCGATAGTTGCATGTACCCCGGAATGGAGCATGGCGAACCATACGAAGACGCCGGTGATTGCGTAGACAATCGGATTGCGAATGCCCAGCCAGTTGAAGACAAAGGAGACGCCGACCCCGGCAAGTCCCAGCCCCAGCGCCCACAGCGAAATGTGTTGGGTATAGAAGAGCGCGATGACCAGCACGGCGAAAATGTCATCGGCAATGGCCAGCGCGGCTACAAAGATCTTGAGCGCCGGGGGTATACGGTTTCCCAGCAGGGCCAGCACACCCAGGGCAAAGGCGATGTCGGTAGCCATGGGGATGCCCCAGCCTTTGATCCCATCGCTCCCGTGGTTCAGGCCGATGAAGATCAGAGCCGGGACGAGCGACCCTCCAAGAGCTGCTACAAATGGAAAAGCAGCCTGCTTGAAGGAGGAAAGCTCTCCAACCAGGATCTCGCGCTTGATCTCCAGCCCCACCAGGAAGAAAAAGATGGACATCAGGCCGTCATTCACCCAGTCGTGGCGGCTCTCCGAGAGAGAGATGCTGCCCAGGCTGGTAGATACCTTGGTGCTCCACAGCGTGTGGTAGCTCGCTTCCCACGGAGAGTTGGCCCACACTAACGCGGCCACGGTCGCCACCAAAAGCAGGATTCCGCTAGCCGCTTCCATTCTTGCGAAACGGGCAAATGGGCTAGCAAGCAACTCAATCGGCTGCCTGGATCGGGTAACGGTTTCAGATGGCATGGCAACTCACGATATTCACATCCAACATGAAGGATACAACGGTGAGAGTACAAAAGCCTGATCGGCAATTCTGCTCTTCCTGTTCGTCGTCTCCTTTCTTTCTGCCTTGTTCGTCGTTGCCTTTCTTTCTGTGATTCCCGAAGGGAATCTGCTTTCTGGAGCATCGCTGTTACCATGCCACCCCGCGAATACTGCACCCTATTTGTGATCTCGACCGGAGCGCAGCGGAGTGGAGAGATCTGCGGTTTTCCAAAAGATGACCACAAATCCTGTGTGCCCCAGGTCCCGATTCTGAGACCTGGGATTCCACAAATCGCGAAACATCTAAACCGCAAATCTCTCCACTCCGCTGCGCTCCGGTCGAGATGACAAAGTTATGGCAGCGGCTAAAGACTGATGGCCAGTTTCCCTAAATGATTTTCGAGAGAGCGCAGCGGACTGGAGAAATGACAAATCAGTTTGATTGTCGATGAAGGCTTTCGCAGTCCCACTCACATCCAGCTTGGATGAAGCTGCTGCTCCGCGATTATCTTAGGAAGGAGGTATTGATGCTTCCCGAGGTTAAGGCCAGAAGCCCCAAGTGTGCTGCCTGATAGCAAAATTCAAGCCCGATGGCCATGAGCCAGAGGGAGAGCGCGAGCCGCAATTGGCGGTTGGGTATACGCGGAGCCGCGCTGCTGCCGGCGATTCCTCCTAAAATGCCCCCCAGGCAAAGCTTCCACAGCAAAGCGGCATTGTATGCGCTGCCAATGATGTGAACGCCCGTTCCCGCAAGAGCGATTCCCAGGCCGAAGGTGAGGTCGGTGCCCACCACTTGCGCGGCGCTCATTGATGTGAGGCTCAGCAAGGTGATCGTGCCCAGAGCGCCTGCGCCAGAGGAGGAGAAGCCCACCTCCGCTCCGATAGGCAACATGATAGCGCTGATCCATTTCGGCCGGTCCACTCCGGGGCGTTGAATGGCTGAAGGGAAAAAGTAGCGGTAGATATGCCAGCCGGAGGAGAAGATGATGATCGCCCCCAGGACAGCATACAAAACAGTTCTTGGACCATGCAGCGCGACGTGCTTGAACAGCAGCGAACCGAGGATGACCCCCGGCAGGCCGCCCAGCAGCATATAACCCAGCACCCGGTAGACGACCTGCTTTCGCCATATCTGGACGGGAACGACAATCATCTTGACCACGGCGGAATAGGCCAGCGCCGTGCTCACCGCGATCTCGATCGGCACATGCAGAAAAAGGATCAGCAAAGGCGCGATGATCACGCCCGCGCCTACTCCGGTGAGGGCGATCACAACCGCAATTACGAATCCGATCAGCACGTCCATGTTGAACAACTCTTTCGGTTAATTCCTTACGCCGGCTGGATATGGATTCCACACTCTTGCTTACGGCCTCCCCAGCGTCCGGAACGCGGATCGTCAGGGTCGAACGGCAGGCTGGTGCAAGGCTCGCAGCCGATGCTGGTGTAGCGTCGGTCATAAAGCGAAAGCAACGGGATGCTGAACTCGCCGGCGTACTGCCATACGTCTTTTGCCGTCCAGTCCGTTAGCGGGCTGATCTTGCGCAAATGCTTTCCCATGGGCAGCGCGAAATCATCGACCGGCTTGAGTTGAGCGCGGCTCTTTGCCTGCTCCTTGCGCAAGCCGGTAAACCAAAGCCGATACTTCTCAAGCTCGCTAAAGAGCGGTTCTACCTTGCGCATTCCGCAGCAGCGCGAGGGATCCGTTTGATTCAAAATTCCGAATTGCGCTTCCTGCTCAGCGACCGTTTGCCGGGGAAGAAGACTGATCAGATTGAGATTCCATTCCCGCGCCATGCGGTCCCGGTATTCATAAGTCTCGGCGAAGTGATAGCCGGTATCCAGAAAGACTACCGGGATCCTGGGCAGTAGCTCCTTCACCATGTGGACGAGAACGACATCCTCTGCCTGGAAGCTGCTGGTAATGCAAACGTCCCCGGAGGGGCCCGCTTGAATTTCTTCCTCGATCAACTGCTGCGCAATGGCTAGCTTTTCCGCAAAAGTTTGAATCGTAGCTGCGTTTGTCATAATTCGAGATCTCCTCTGCCTGCGGGAAGAATTCCCTTTTCCAGAAGCGCTTCGATAACTTCACTAGCTGTCTGAGCCGGGCGTCGCGAGCCGGGAAACAGTAAATCGTCGAAGCGTGGAGTGTCCTGGCCATCCCAGTAGGCGGCTAGACCTGCTCCGGTCCTTCCTTCCTCGGCCGAGTCAATCAGCGTGAAAACCCCCAAAGCGGTAAGCCCGCGCCAGAGAGCTGAATCGCGCACTCGTGTGCGCACAACCGCGACGCCTGAATCGAGGAGTGCCGCTTCCAAAGCAGTAACCAACGCAGGAGCCGCAACCAACACCGCTCCGCTCTGCCGGCCAGGGCGCGCACCTTGCGCCGTGGCTGCGGCTTGGATCATGCCCGCGGCGGCCGTCGCGTTCGTCTCCGCATCGATCAGGATGAAGCTGCCCATGGTCCGATTCCGCCGATAGGGATCGAAGAAGATAGGACGCAGGGCTTCAATTTCGACCTGCCCGATTTCGTTCATGGCCAGGCGATCCACTGCCTCCCGCGCCAGCGTTTGAACATTAACGCGGTGATGAACGGCGGTTACGCGCGCGCTGACCGTTTGGCTCGCGTGCTTCAAGAGGTAACTGCGCGTGCTGTCCAGGGGCGCGGAGTCAAACCATACCAGCGAGGCGTCAACGGCGGTGCTGCTCTGGGGCGGATGATCGGCCGAGGCGATAAAGTCACCGCGGCTGATATCGAGCTCATCCTCCAGAGTGATCGCGACGGATTGGGGAGAACTCGCCTGCTCCAGATCGCCGTCGAAGGTGCTGATGGACGCGACCCGCGTGCGGCCGCCCGATGGAAGAGCAACGACCGCGTCACCCACATGGACGCTGCCGGCTGCAATCTGTCCGGCAAAGCCGCGAAAGTTCGGTTGAGCATGGTTCTGCGCCGCTCGGATGACCCTTTGCACCGGCAAGCGAAAACTGGTTCCGTCGAGTTGATGCCGCGCGGGCACCGTTTCCAGATGCTCCAGCAGAGTGGGGCCGGAGTACCAGGACATGCGCCCGCTACGCTCGACCACATTGTCCCCGCCCAGCGCGCTCATTGGGATAGCTTTCACCTGCGCGTCGCCAAGCTGCCCCACCAGTTCCCTGAACTGTCGCTCGATGCGGGCGAAGACCTCCGGGGAAAAATCCACCAGATCCATCTTGTTGATCGCCGCCACCAGGTGGCGGATTCCCAACAGCGAGGTGATGTAGACATGGCGGCGGGATTGCGTCAGGATGCCCTTGCTGGCGTCGATAAGAATGATCGCTACATCCGCGGTGGAGGCTCCTGTGGCCATGTTGCGCGTGTATTGCTCATGTCCCGGAGTATCGGCGATGATGAACTTCCTGCGCTCGGTAGAGAAATAACGGTAGGCCACATCGATGGTGATTCCCTGCTCCCGCTCGGCGCGCAAGCCGTCGGTGAGCTGAGCGAAATCGATCGAGGACCGGGCGCTCCCCCCCTGGGTTCTGGTAACCGAGCGCACGTGATCTTCATAGACATTCCGCGAGTCGTAAAGCAGACGGCCGATCAGCGTAGACTTACCGTCGTCCACACTGCCCGCGGTGGTGAAGCGCAGCAAGTCCTTGTGCTGCTCGGACAACAGGAATTGCTCAATTGAGAAAGCCGAACCGGAACTCTCCTCCGTATCCGGCAATACAGGCGATACAGGCGATAGATCGGCCGGGGCCGCGATCAGGGCTGCCATCAGAAATATCCCTCGCGTTTCTTGATTTCCATGGAGCCATCCTGGTCATGATCGATCACCCGGTTGGCGCGCTCCGATGAGCGGAAGCTCACCAGCTCCGCGATAATCTTTGGCACTGTATCGGCATCGGACCGGATAGCCCCGGTGCACGGGCTACAGCCGAGCGAGCGCAGCCGGCAACGAACCCATTGCTCTTCGCCGGGCAAACTCTTCACGAAGGATTGTTCGACCGGGATCAGGCTGTCGCCCCGCACCAGCATCCGCCGTTCCTTGGCCAGATAAAGCGGCACGATGGGTATCTCTTCCAGATGGATGTAGTGCCAAACATCGAGCTCAGTCCAGTTGGACAGAGGAAATACCCGTATACTCTCCGACGGGCCTATTCTGCCGTTGTAAATGTTCCACAACTCAGGCCGCTGGTTCTTCGGATCCCACTGCCCGGCACGGTCCCGAAAAGAGAAGATTCGCTCCTTGGCGCGCGATTTTTCTTCATCTCTGCGCGCTCCGCCAAAAGCGGCGTCAAAACCGTGCTCCTTTAACGCATCGAGCAGCGCGGTGGTCTTCAACAGGCCGCAGCAGCGCTGAGTGCCGAGCTTGACCGGGTTAGCCCCATCGGCCAGCGCTTCTTCATTTCGCCAAACCAGCAGTTCCACTCCGGCTTGCTTGGTATACGCATCGCGAAAGGCGAGCATTTCCTTGAACTTGTAGCCGGTATCGACATGCAGCAGCGGAAAAGGTATAGGACCGGGATAGAAGGCCTTCTGGGCCAGCCGCAGCATGACGGAGGAGTCTTTGCCGATCGAATAAAGCATGACCGGTTTTTGAAACTCCGCCGCCACCTCGCGGAAGATGTGAATACTCTCCGCCTCTAAGAGACGCAGATGGCTCAGACGGGGCGGCGTCTGTGCCTGCGCAAAAGTCTCGGGAAATGCGACCGACGATGCCATGGCCCTTCCTCTTCAAAGCAATAAAAAACCCACGTACCGGATTGCGGCAGTGGGCGATCTTCTTTTCGAGTTTTCTAAGGAGCAGTTACACGAAAACTGTCAACAGGATCCACGCCCACACTGAGTTGAAGGACAGCAACAACAGTTGCTCGTCATTCGACAACTCGGTGTAGAGAGCGCCAGGATCATGATTTAACGATCTAACACTCTTTCCCGTTTGTCAAGATGGCCCGACCGATCGGCCTTGGTGGAAGCCGCTGCATTTTATCCCAACCCTCCCGAAGCTTGCTGGGGAGGGCAGCAAGGGTGGGAAACCACAAAGGATGACGGCGAGCCGGCCCATTTCAGAGCGCGGCTGTCGGCTTTAGCCGCAATTGGTCACGACTTCTAGTATCCCAGCCGCTTATTGACCACGTTCTCCAGAGGCTCGCCTTTTTCAAACCGGCCATACTGCTCGAGAAAGAAGCGTACAGCCCGGTCCAGCCAGTCCGCCGTGTGGTCGGCGCAATGCGGCGACAACAGCACGTTCTCCAGCCGGTACATCGGATCGCCCGGCGGCAGCGGCTCCTGCTCAAATACATCCAGTCCCGCCCCCTTGATCCGCTTTGTGGTCAGCGCACGCACCAATGCCGCCTGGTCAATCACCGGGCCGCGCCCTACGTTGATCACCACCGCCGTAGACTTCATCGCCGCGAACTCCGCGTCGCTGATCATATGCAGCGTCTCCTCGGTCAGCGGGGCCGCAGCCACAACATAGTCGCAGTGCGCCAGCATCTCGCGCTGCGATTCCGTCTTGTAGAACTGCTCCACAAGTGCATCCGATTGTTGGGAAACATGGCGCTTGGTTGCAATTACGTGCATGCCCATCGCCCGTACTCGCGTGGCCGCGGCCCGGCCTATATCGCCATAGCCCACAATACCTACTGTCTGTCCGGCAATTTCCTCGATGTCGAACTCTTCCCATACCCCTGCCATCTGGTTGCGCACCATCCGCCGAAAATCCTTGGCAAAGTAGAGAATCGCCCCTAGGACGAACTCGCCCAACGATTGGCTGAAAACGCCGCTGCCGTTGGTCAGCGGCACCTCGCTCTCTACGAGCTCGGGGAACAACACCTTATCCAGTCCGGCCGAGCGCGAGTGCACCCAGCGCACCTTTTTCGCCATGGCAAATACGGCGCGCAGCAGTTCCCTCGATCCGGACCAGTTCAGGATCACCGTCGCATCCTTTGCCGCCCCGGCAAGCGCCGCCGCGTCGCTGCCAATTACATGAGGCAGCGGCTTCAGCTTGGCAAGCTGCGGATCGCCTTGGTTCTCTTTAACCAGCACCAATACCGGATTCGTATAAGCCATATCACCTATCCTGCCACATTGCAGTTCTGCGCCGAGTTCTTCAACGTTCTCAACCACATTAACTTCGCCACTCCCAACGCCATCGTATACTCCTCGGCCACCCAGGTTTCACCAACCGCCGGAGTGATTACGGCAACCTCGACTACCTCGTGGCGGATCCAGTCCGCACTCAAGCTGCTGTTCTAGTCAAAGGGACTAAAAATGGGATGAGCCAAGCTGGATGTCGAAATTTGTGGAAACCCACATCTGACGCAAAGAGCGCGTCAGATATGGGGCATCCGGGATCTGTTGAACAGGCGGGATTCAAAAACAAACCCGCAGATCTCATCCGAACAGCCTGGAGTGGCGCGCTTCGTCCCCTATTGAACTAAGGTCGCAGCTCTCGGGACTGGTGTTCCGCAATAGGTAATGTTCTCAGAAAATTTATCTTGACAGTGGTTATTGCCAGCGTTTATCAGTTTACCGGACATACTGTATACGATTTTTCAGGCTCGATTAACTTGCCGGATATACGTCTATCGTGGACCGCCTTTAGGCCCACGCATGTTCGGTTCGTACATGAAGCAGGATGGTCTAGCTCGCATAAAGGCGCTTTTCTTCGCTGCCTATGCTCAACGCCAGGAAAGCAAACCACCGCTCACATCCTTCGGAACCAAATTGCACTTTTTTAAGGAGACCCGCCATGCCAATCAAGAACCGATTCACGCTGATGAAACTGGGTGCAATCGCGCTGCTGTTTCTCAGTTTTGACCTTTTGTGCGTGGCGCAATCCGATCGCGGCAGCATTACCGGATCACTCACCGACCCAAGTGGCGGGGCCGTTCCAGCGCTCCCAGTCACGGCTACGAATGAAGCTACGGGAGTTCAAACCCGGACGGTCACGACCGGCGATGGGTACTATACGATTCCGAGTTTACCCGCCGGCAGTTATTCGTTGACAGTTCAGGCGCCGGGCTTCGAGAAGTTGATCCGCAACGGCATCACAGTTTCAGTGGATGCAACTGTACGAGTCAATCTGGTCTTGACCGTCGGCTCTACCGCCGCAACAGTCACAGTTACCGCGGATGCGCCGCTGCTCAAAACCGAGAATCCCGAGAACGATATCGTGGTTACAACCCAGGACATCAACTCTCTTCCACTGAATATGGCCGGTTTGGGCGCGATCCGGGATCCGCTCGCTTTCGCCGAACTCGCGCCTGGCGCTACGGTTGGCGGTTGGAATGACATTCACATCAACGGATCGCCCGGAGATACCTACAGGGTTATCCTGGATGGACAGGACTCAGGCAGCGGATTGAACCCGCGTGTCTCCGATGAAGAGCAACCCTCGGTGGACGCTCTGCAAGAGTTTGCCTTAGTGCAGGACAGCTTTCCCGCGGAATTCGGGCAAACCTCCGGAGGGATTTTCAACTACACGACCAAATCCGGCACCAACAAGTTTCACGGAACGCTTTACGAATACTTTGAGAACGAAGCCCTAGATGCTGGTCTGCCATTTACCAACAACGGGAACGGAGGCCTGAATAGAACGAAGATCCGGCAGAATGACTTTGGCGGAAGCATCGGCGGACCTGTCTGGATTCCCAAGATCTACAACGGACACGACAAGACCTTCTTTTTCTTCAACTACGAGATGTATCGCAATCAAGTCAATACAAACAATGGCTTCAGGACCGTTCCCACCGTGGCCGAACGTGGCGGAGACCTTAGCTCTCTTCTGACCGGAACGCAGATTGGCACCGATCCTCTTGGCCGTCCTATCATGAACGGGGCCATCTACGATCCAGCGACAACCCGAACGGTAAACGGCCAGGTAGTTCGAGATCCGTTTCCCAACAACCAGATTCCCGTGGGCCGATATGACCCTGTGGCGGCCAAAATTCTCGCACTCATCCCGAATCCCGTAAATAACCAGGCTTTGGGGAATTATCCAATCATCTTTCCGGCCAATAAATTCCAGTGGATTCCCAGCATCAAGATCGATCATGCCCTCACCAACGATATCCATCTATCGGGCTACTACGCGTTGACGGCCACGGACAAGGACAACGGAGGAGATGGCCTGCCCGATCCCATTTCCGAGCGCCGCTACCAGGTCATCCGGAGCAATACCGTTCGTATCAACATGGACGACATAATCAGACCCACCGTCGTCCTCCACGCGGGCATCGGCTTCCAGCGTTATTACAACCCCGATACCACCCCGCTCACGAGCTACAATCAGTCGACCGGGCTCGGCTTGCAGGGCGCACTGGTGGGCGGATTCCCGGTGATCACCGGCACTCCGCAGGTCGTTGGCACTACACTCAATGGGGCAAGTTTAGGACTGCTCTCCGGATTGTCGATCAGTGGGCAACCGACCAACGGCACTCAACTTCTGCAACTTGGCCCCTCCAATTACGGACTCTATATCCTCAACAAACCTACCGCCGTGGCCTCGGTCTCGTGGATCAAAGGGCAGCACGCCTTGAAATTTGGAGGCGAGTGGAAGTACGAGCAATTCCTGAATAGGTCCGCCAACCAGGCAGTCGGCAATTACTCGTTCGATCCTCAACAGACGGGCCTGCCATCGACGAATGGCCAAAACCTGCAGGGCGGCTACACCGGCAGCAGCTACGTCAGCTTCCTGCTGGGAAACGTCAACACGGAGCATATCGGTAACGTCGCGGCTCCCTGGTTTGTGCGAGGATCGGCCGGGTTTTACGCACAGGACACCTGGAAAATGACGCCGCGTCTGACGGTAAACTACGGCCTGCGCTATGACTATCTGCAAGCGTCGCATGAACAACAATACCGCACCACTCAGTTCAATGCGGCGATTCCGAATCCTTCGGCTGGGAACCTTCCCGGCGCCGCTCAGTTTGAAGGATTCGGCGCTGGCCGCTGTAACTGTACCTTCGAGCACAACTATCCATATGCATTTGGCCCGCGGCTGGGCGTTAGCTATCAGGCTGATCCGAAGACTGTATTTCACGCAGCGATAGGGTTATTTTACGCGCAGCAGCCATCTTTGAATTATCCCGGATCTGGCAATAGCATTGGGTTCCCGTGGAATGTTGTGACCTACAACGCTCCAGGTTTCGGATTGAAGGCCGCGCAACTAGCGAATGGAGTACAGTACACACTCGCACAGCTGTACAATACGAATTTCAATCCCGGCATTTATCCAGTCGCCGGCCAACTGAATAATCTCCCTGCTTACAACTATCCCACCATGGGCAAGCCGCCCCGCACCCTGCAGACCAATATCGGCATGCAGCGCGAGATCACGCAAAATATGACATTTGAGGCTGCCTATGTGGGGGTGCGCGGCTACTGGTTCGAAGCGGATGGACTTGTGAATCCGAATCAGCTTGGGCAGGCGCAGCTCAATCCATACGGCCTCAGCTTGGCCAATGCGAGTGACAGAGCGCTGCTGACTTCCCCCATCTCCAGTCCGGCGGTGGTGGCTCGGGGCTTTCACGCCCCGTATGTGGGCTTTCCGTCAAGCGCGTCGCTGGCGCAGGCACTGAGACCTTTTCCCCAGTTCAATGGCGTCAGTGTGAGCAGCGCTATGATCGGTAACTACTGGTATGACGCTCTTCAAGTCAAAGTCAGCAGGCGCATGTCGCGCGGTTTGTGGGCTCAAGCATCTTATACATGGTCCAAGGATCTAGGGACGGTCAATGGTGACGGAGGCGCAACCAGTGCCGTACCGATAGGCCAAGCCAACCTGTCGCCCAAGAGCTACAAGACATATGTTGGAGCAGATCGACCGCAAATCCTATCGGTCAGCTACAGGTGGGAGATCCCAACCTTCGGTCTGGCTGAAACTGGTTGGAAGTCCCTCTTTTTAAAGGGATGGACCACGGACGCCATTCTCATCTATCAGAGCGGCGCTCTTATCCAGAGTCCAACTGCGCAGAATGGGCTTACTTCGATAACGTTTGCGGCTGCATCGGGCTCGAATTCGCCGGGCAACTTCGCCAATCGAGTACCCGGGCAACCACTATTCCTGCACAGTGTGAACAAGCATGACGTCAATCCGGCAACCACGTTTTACTTGAACCCCGCAGCGTGGTCCGATCCGGCGCCAGGTACGTATGGCACCGCAAAGGCCTATTATTCTGACTACCGTAATCCACGGTATCCGAACGAGCAGATGGGGATTGGCAAGACCTTCGCTATTCGAGAAGCTGCAACATTCTCGATCCGGGCGGACTTCTTCAATGTTTTCAATCGCTGGGCGCTGCCTGCATTGAGCGGTACGGGAAATGCCTTGCAGGCGAATCAGTTTGGATATGTGGGAACGAACATTTCCAGCGCGGGCAGCAACTATCCACCCCGAACCGGCGAAATTGTAGCGCGATTCCAGTTCTAGTTTCGATTGCGAAAGCAGATTCCCTCCGGGAATGACAGAAAGAAAGGCAAAGACAGACAGAAGGGCAGAAATGTAGCGTAGGCCGGAGCGAAGCGCAGTAAAGAGATCTGCGGTTTCCTTCAGTATTTGCCTTTGCTTTTCTGTCTGTCATTCCCGAAGAGAATCTGCTTCTGGTCTCCCGGCATTCGAGATGACAAATACCTGACTCGCCGTATTCTAGATGCAATGAAGTGGGTTCAAGCAGCCGTATTGTTTGTCGTGGCAGGTCAGGTCTTCAGCTTGGCCTGTAGCCCCCAGACCAGCCCCGGCAGCCCGTACTTTGAATCGCTTTCTCCCGGCAAAACGGGCATCGTCTGGAAGCATAACAATGCCATGTCCGCTCACCGCTATCTTCCCGAGTCCATGGGGCCGGGCGTCGCTATTTTCGACTATGACAACGACGGCTGGATGGATTTGTACTTCACCAACAGCGGACCGGCCGACTTCTTTCAGCCTGACCATCCCTTGCACAATGCTCTCTATCACAACAACCACGACGGAACCTTTACAGATGTGACGGAGAAGGCGGGTGTCGGAGGGAAGGACTTCGGCATCGGAGTCACCGCGGCGGACTATGACGGCGATGGTTGGACGGATCTGCTGGTGACAACTTACGGCCACCTCATTCTTTACCACAACAACCATGATGGAACCTTTACCGATGTAGCCCAAAAAGCCGGCCTCGGCGCGCCGGGGCTCTTTACCAGCGCAGTGTTTTTCGATTATGACAACAACGGCACGCTGGATCTTTATGTGGGAAGTTTCGTTAAATACAACAAGTCGCTGGAACACGATTGCAGCACGAACGGAATCGCTCATTACTGCTACCCGAAGAGTTATCAGCCTTGGCCGAGCCGCCTCTATCGGAATAACGGCGACGGCACCTTCACCGACGTGAGTTTGTCCTCGGGTATAGGCAAATATCCCGGCAAAGCCTTCGGAGTTGTGGCTACCGATATCAATAATGACGGGCTGCTCGATCTGTTCGTGGCCAATGATTCCGTCCCCAACTTTCTTTTTCTGAATCAGGGTGGCGGCAAGTTCGACGAGATCGGGCTGCAGGCTGGAGTCGCTTATAGCGCTGATGGAGCCGCGCGCTCGGGCATGGGCGTGGACGCGATAGACTTCAACCAGGATGGGTTTCAGGACCTATTCGTGGCGAATATCAGCCGGGAGATGTATTCGCTCTATCGTAACAAAGGGGATAATACCTTCGAGGATGTGGCGGGGGCGACAGGAATCGCGATGGCCACCATCATGGATACCGGCTGGGGAATTCGATTCTTCGATTTCGACCTGGATGGCTGGCCGGACATAATCATGGCCAACGGCCATCCCGACGATCTGATCGAAACCATCTCCAGCTCCTTGCACTATAAAGAGCCGCTTCTCCTGTTTCACAATAACTGCCATGGCTTCGACGATGTAACCGCCCAGGGCGGTCCAGCCTTCACGGCGCGATATCCGGCTCGCGGCCTCGCTGTCGGAGATCTGGACAACGACGGGCGGCCGGATGTTGTTATCGCCAACAATGGAGACGCGCCTGTGATTCTCCACAATATCATCCACAATTCCAACCATTGGCTGGGACTGAACCTCATCGGTTTGGCGGTGGGCGCCAATATTACCTGGTCGGCGGGCGGCGTGAAGCACAGCTTATTCAATCGCGGAGGCGGCAGCTATCTTTCATCCTCCGATCCGCGAATCCTTCTGGGCCTGGGACAAGCTGGATATGCCGATTGGATTCAAGTTCAGTGGCCTGCAGCCGTAGGACGCACCGACCGTCTTCGAGCATGTTTCCGCAGGAAAATATTATTCACTGTCGCCGGGAGGCAAGCTCAAATGATCTGGCTTCTCGCGCTTCAACTATCCGTGCCCCCAGCGCAGCAACACTATGACAACGCCAGAGACGATCTTGCCAAAATGCAATTTGCGCCGGCCGACGCAGAAGTCGATTTGGCTTTGCGCCTGGACCCGAATTTGGTGCCGGCGTTGATTCTCAAATCCAGGCTTGCTCTCTTCGCCCATCGGCCGGATGTCGCCAAGAGTTGTCTTATCAAGGCGGTAATCGTCGATCCCTCATCCGAGGATGCCCAGTTTTTCCTGGGGGTCTTCTATTATCTTCAAAACGACTTCTCCCTGGGAATCTCACCCCTGGAAAAGGCGCGGGCTTTGTCGCCGAAGGCCTCCTTGCCGCCCTTTTACTTAGCGATGTCAAAGGAGGCCATGGGCGATGCACAGGGCGCCTTGCGTTTCTACGACGAAGCCGAGGCGCTCTCACCGGAAAAGACTCCGCAGACCGCATCCATCCTGGTCGCCCATGGCCGGCTATTGTATTCATTAGGCAAATTCGAAGAGAGCATCGCCAAGGATAAACTGGCCATTGAAGCGGATAGCCAGAGCCGGGATGCATTCTATGAGCTGGCGAAAGGCCTTGAACGCCAGGGCAAGTATCAAGCTGCCGCAGTGAACGGTGAACGGGCGCTCGCCCTGCCGGAGTTCGGCACCAGCGACAGCCAGATTCACTTCCTGTTGGGAAATGTATATCTCAAGTTGCACCAGCCAGCTCTAGCTGAGTCTCATTTAGCGAAGTTTCGCGCCGCTCCGCAGACCACCCAGCGATGAAGCAGTCCATTGCCATTCTGGGCCTGTTTCTCGCGGCGCTGGGGCCGCTTCTTGGCCAGATGCCGGATGCGCCGGAGCCGGCCAACAGCATCTCCCAATCCATAACCGCGGCCGATAGGAGTGCGAGTTCTCGTGAAGGGTATCTCGGAGACGAGGCGTGCCGCCCTTGCCATCAGGACAAGTTCGAAGCCTATCAAAGCTCGGCTCACCACTTAGCCTCGCGCTTGCCCAGTGAGACTTCGATTGAAGGGAAATTTACCCATGGTTCTAACATCCTGCGGACCTCAAATCCATATTTGTACTTTGTCATGAGTGCCGGCAAGGAAGGTTACTTCCAGAGTGCAGTCGCAAAGCTGCCGCCAGTGGAGACTATCTCTCGCAAAGAACGATTCGACCTGGTGATCGGTTCCGGGCGCAAGGGGCAGACCTATCTGTATTGGAAGGGTGACGAGCTCTTTGAGCTACCCGTCTCCTACTGGACGGAAACCGGCCAATGGATCAACAGTCCCGGCTATCCCGACGGACTGCCCAATTTCGATAAACCTATCATTCCGCGGTGCCTGGAGTGTCATACTAGTTATTTCGATTCCCTCCCGCCTCCGCTCAACCGGTTCGACAAGCAGAATATAGTTCTCGGCATCACCTGTGAGAAATGCCACGGTCCGGGACGTGCCCATGTGACGCGAACCCGGGCGAAAATTTCCCTACGGCCCGGGGAAGCGGAGGATATTGTCAATCCGGCATCGCTTTCCCGCGACAGGCAGATGGATCTGTGCGCACTGTGTCATGCCGGGCCGGGAACACCCAGGGCTCCCGCCTTTTCATTTGCCGCCGGAGGAGTCCTGGAAAAGTATCTATCCATAGCGGACGACGCCCCGGATACGCCGGTCGACGTTCATGCCCACCAGGTGCAACAGTTAAGGAGCAGCCGCTGCTTCCGCTCCAGCAGCATGACATGTACGACCTGCCACAATGTCCATAAAACGCAGCGCGACGCAGCATCTTTTTCAGAGCATTGTCTTGACATGCCACAAGGTAGAGAGTTGCGGAAGGTATCGCGACCATGGGCTCCCAGATACTTCAGCGATGCGTGAGTTGCCACATGCCGCTGAAGCAATCGAATCAAATCGTTTTCGATGCAGATGGACACCAGATAAAGCCCCAGGTCCGTAGTCATAGGATCGCGATTTACAGGTAATCCTCGGGACTCCACCTAACTTGTCATCTCGAGCGCAGTGTTCATGGGCCTACAGCCCACCCATGGAGTGAAAATCGGGTCGAGGAAGGCTTGGTTGTTAACTACACCTAACTTTGTCATCTCGACCGGAGCGCAGCGAAGTGGAGAGATCTGCGGTTTCCCACATCTGGCGCAAAGCGCGCCAGATATGGGGCACCCAGGTTTTGCAGAAGTACTTTCTTGGGTGGAAGGCAATCCGCGGTTACGCACATAAACCGCAAGATCTCCACTCCGCTTCACTCCGGTCGAGATGACAAATTCGGTAGCGCCCATAAGACGCGCCCTAGAATGGCCGCCTCATGGATTACTCCTTATTGCTCCAGCATGTGACAGGTGTTGCAATCTATGCTGGCTTTCTTGGCGCGATGGCAGTTGATGCATCCCGCCATGGAGATGTCGCTCTCCCGAAAAAGCCGATCCCGCTGAGCCACCAGTCCGTGGCACTCCTGGCAGGTAGCGCCGTGAGTCAGATGCATTTTATGGCTGAAGGTCACAAAGGAGGGAAGCTGATAGACGCGCACCCAGGGAATGAGCTCGCCATTCTTGGCATAGGCGGCCAGCTTCTGAACCCCAGGATCGCCTGTAGCTACCGTCTGATGACATGCCATGCACGTCGCCGCCTGCGGAATGGCTAACGTCTCGCCCGACCTGGACATCGCATGGCAAACATCGCACGACAGATGCAAGGTACCGGCATGGACTTTGTGGCTGAACGGAATCGGCTGTTCCGGCCCGCTCGCCACCGCCGGCGGCGCAGTTTGCGCGGATGGCGGCGCAGACGGATTGGATGGGGTTTGCGCGCCCACAGCGATCAAGGCGGCCAACGCCAAGGCGAGCGTGAGCAAACTTGTCCGCCACCTTCGGTCCATTAGACACTGCCTCGCCGCATCTGCTCCGCGAGATACTCCGAGGCCCGCATCGACAGCGAAAGGATGGTCATGGTCGGATTCTGCCATCCGCTGCTTACAAAACTGCTGCCATCCACCACAAAGAGGTTCTTGATGTCATGGCTTTGATTCCATTTGTTGAGCACGCTGGTTTTGGGATCGTCGCCCATGCGGCAGGTGCCCAGCTCGTGGATGCTGTAGCCGGGAGGATTCGGATCGTAGTTCTTGGCCAGAACTTCAAAGCCGGCGGCTTCCGCCATGGCGACACTGGTATCCACAGCGTCGCGCGCCATGTTGAATTCGTTGGCAGTATACTCGGTCTCCACGTGAAGCACGGGAATGTTCCAGGTGTCAACCGCATTTTTGTCGATGCTTACATGATGCTTATAGTGGGCCAGCACCTCGCCCATCATGCTGGTCGAAAACCCGCTACCACTATAGCTGTCCAACTTCTTTTGCAGATCCTCGCCGTAGGCGGCGAAGTTGCGCGCATCCATCGGCCTTGGACTGCTGCTCACGTTGAGAGCATAGCCACGAATAAAGTCCTTGGAGCGGGTTTCAAGATTACGGAAGCGAGGAACAAGCGCACCGCCCCCCATCAGCTCGGGCGGCGCTTTGCCGTCGCGCGCCTCAGGCACCGAACAGACCATACCTGGCCCATAAACCTGATCAATTAAGTAGTGACCCAACACACCGCTCGAGTTGGCTAAACCGGAATTGAGCAACAGGCGCGTGCTCTCCAGGCATCCGGCCGCTAGGATTATGATCTTTGCCTTCACCGACATCTCCCGCCGCGAATGCCTGTCGACAAAATGCGCTTCGTTCACCAGCCCGGAATTCTTATCCACGCTGATCTCGCGCACCACGACGTTAGGGATTGCGGTGAGTTTGCCGGTGGCAAAGGCATCGGGCAGCAGGAGATTGATCGAGCTCGCCAGTCCATCCACGCCCAGAGCACTGCGTGGCTTGCAGACCGGGACACTAAGCTTCTTGCCCGCCGCAATGAAACGCCGCATCGATCCGGACCAGGGCGAGTCATCCTCAACGAAGTTCCCGTCAGGATATTGCGGTAGCCCGTCTTTGTGCCCGCGCACCCGGAAGATCTCCTCCACTCGCGAGTAATAGGGCGCCAGATCGGCCAAGCAAATTGGCCAATTATCCCCAAAGCCATCGTGGTCCTTGGCTTTGAACTCATAGTCGCTCAAGCGGAAAGACTGTCGCGCCCAAAACAGGGATCGCCCACCAAACAGACGCACTCTCACCCAGTTGTAGGGGTGCTTCGGATCGAAGGTGTAGGGCACCTCCTTTTCGTCCACCCAGGTATTGGCGTTGAATTCATTCGATTGGAAGACGTGAGGCAAGCGTCCTGGCTTGTCGAATCCTCGAAAGGGCAGCTCGTAGGCCGGCTTTAGGGCGCGATCCTTCTCAAAATCCACCACCGGCCCGGCGTTCAGCATCAGGCAGGAGAGGCCCTTGCCGGTTAGAATCTTCGCCGCCATTCCGCCGGAATGACCTGACCCAATGATTAAAACATCAACGTTTATTTTCGCCATGGCCCTCGATCCTAACTTCCATTACTTCTAAACATACATCTCAATATCGGGATCGATGGGCGACCAATACAAACCTACTCCCGGCGCCCGCTCCCCTGAAGCGATCGCCGCCACACTCCACGCTTGTGAGTTCATGGTCGCCGTCCGGATGTCACGATGCGCGATGTTGATGAAATGCACAAACGGCTCTGTAGGAGGATGATCGCTCATCCAAGTCGCCAGTAATGGACGAAGCAACTGGTCTGCTTGGGTTGCGTTCACCTCCGCAAATGGCGCGTCAAACTGTTTCTTCGCCTGGTTGTTCAGCCGGTCCAAACCACCCTGGTACATCTGTTGCCGGTCGGCGGGCGAAGCCCCGATCAGAAAATCGATAAACTCTGGCGTTCCGGCCTGTACCGCTCCCGGATAGCCATTGAGCGAAGGCATCAGAATTTCGCACAATTTGCGCAGCGTGGCCATTTGCTCCTCGCTGAAAAATTTTGCCTTGGTCTCTGCAACTGCATCGGGAACCACCGAGGCGATCGGCGGGGTCTTGAAACCAAGCGATCGCCGCCCGGCCATTTCGTGCGCGGCGGTCGCAGCAGCGGGCGGAGGAGCCGCTGTTCCGGAGGCGGGTGAAGCTGCTGTAGTTCCAGCCGTTTGCGGCGTCGCTCCCATTCCCGAGGTTTGCGGAGCGGTTGTCGTTCCAGGTTTTTCCGGGGTCTCGGTCTGCTGCCCGAACATCGCCTTGGCGGTCACCGGTACCGCCACTATCGCCTTAACAAAATCACGCCGTCGCATGGGCGTCATGGTAGAACCCGCACACCTCGAAGTCAACACGCGGGCGAAAATGACAGGCGTGTGAAGACGAGTTCTTAATCTATTAGTTGACAAACCTCCGGCTTCTCTTTAATCTCACCAATAAGGAGGCGTTCCATGCCGCCTAAGAAATCGGCGACTCTTACTGAAGCGGAACTGCGGCTGATGCGCATTCTCTGGAAGCGAGGAGAATCGACCGTCAGCGAACTGGTTGCCGCCCTGCCCAAGAAGACTGCTCTGGCCTACAACTCCGTTTTGACGACGATCCGGATTCTGGAGCAAAAGGGTTACGTACAGCATCGAAAAGAGGGGCGCGCTTTCTCCTACATCCCTGTGATTCAAGAGGAGCAAGCCGGCGACTCCGAAGTGCGCCACGTACTGCAACGGTTTTTTGGCGACTCTCGCGAGAAGCTGATGCTGGCGCTGCTTGGAGGCGGCAAGATCACGCCGGAAGAGCTGGCGCGTCTAAAGGAAGCGATCGAACGCGCGGAGTAAGGGAAGGAATTGGAGCCGATTAAAATGGGAGCGAGTCTGTTGCACTTAGCGCAGTTTGCCTCGACGGCGCCCGCGCAGTATCTGGTCGCCAGCATCTGGCAGGGATTGTTGTTGGCGATGCTCGCTTGGCTGGGCCTGAGGATGGCGCCGATGATCGGGCTCAAGATCGCGCCCAGCACGCGCTTCATTCTGTGGATGATCGTCTTCGTCCTGGCCGCGCTGCTTCCCTTCTCAGCCCTGGCGCACCGCGGGGCGGCGTCAGACCAGGCGCTCTCCGCCGCGCATTTTCCCGCAATCTGGGCAGTAATTATCGTGGGCCTGTGGGCGATCGCCTCCCTGTTCGCGATGGCGCGCCTGCTGGTGAGCATCTACCGCTTAGACATGCTCGCGCGAACCTCAACCCGGCTTCCAAGCGAGGCGTTGAGCGACGAAATCCGCTCCCTTTTGGCGAACTCCGGCCCCGCCAAATTTCCTTCCAGGCCAGTTGAGATCTGCCTCTCCGATCGAATCGATGGCCCCGTGGTCATTGGGTTCTTCCGCGCAGCCATCGTTATTCCACGCTGGCTCTGGGGCAAGCTTACCCCTTCTGAGCTGCACCAGATCGTAGTGCACGAACTGGCGCATTTGGGTCGCGGCGACGATTGGACCAACCTGTTGCAGAAGTTCCTTCGCGCGCTCTTCCCTCTCAATCCCGCGCTGCTGGTGGCTGAGCGGCAGCTCTGCTGGGAGCGCGAGATGGCCTGCGATGACGCGGTGCTCGACGCCTCGATCAGCCCCAAAGCCTATGCCACCTGCCTGACGAACCTTGCCGAGAAGAGGATCCGCCAGCGCGCACATCCGTTGGCCCCGGGAGCATGGCGGCGGCGTTCGGAGTTGGCCGAGCGCGTCCACAGGATCCTGGAGCGCAAGGGCTCGCTTCGCCCGCTCCGTTCGCGTCCGGTGGTGGCCGCCTTCGTTGCCGCTTACCTGTGCGCCGGTCTGGCGCTGGCACGCTCTCCCCGCTTGGTCGCCTTTTCCGATCCGATCGGCGAGAATGCGCAGCCTGCGCTCGAAGCGCATGCAGACCTTCACGATCAATCCCCGCGCTTAATCCCGGCGAGTCTGCGCAGCGGAGAACGCGCCGGTGCTCAGGCTCACCTGATTGACGCGACTTTCCGCACCGCGGTTCCTGCTACTCGCCCGAAAACCAGTCCAAGGGTGAGTCGCGCCTCGATGCACCGCAGGCCGCGATTCGCGAAGGCAGGCCTTTTGAATTCGCGGCTCGCGCGGATGCGCTTGGTTCAAGCCCGGCTAGAGCATGCTGCGCTGGTCGAATCGCAATACACTGACCCTCTGCTTACCCAGGCTGAAGACCAGTCCTTGCGGCAACCTGTCGCCGACTGCTACGGCGCCCAGGTGATCCTCTCTATATGGATCTTGCCGTCTTTGCCCGCTGCCGATAACAGCGGCTTCTCCTATCCCCAATTCACAGGTTTTCGTTCCAATTCAAGCTGGATCGTCATTCAGCTTTAATACTTGCACTTTCACCTACGAGGAAAAAACATGTCGCCTTCAACTAATCAATTAAGAGCTAAAGCCAAGCAGGCCATTATCCCGGTGATCGCCTGCTCCGCTCTCGCCTTTGGTATCGCCTCTTATTCCTATCATCCGGTCAAAGCTGCCCCGTCCTCCGGGGTTCCGATGAGTGACAGCAGCATCGCTCCGCTGCTCGCTCTCGATCATTCGGTGGAAGCAGTAGCCGCGCGGGTAACTCCCGCGGTGGTGAATATCGCCGTCACCTCCAAAGCGCCCCAGCAAGCTGAGATGGAAGGCAGCCCCTTGGAACAGCAGCAAGGAAATGGGCAAGATGGAAATCCGATGGAGCAATTCCGCCGCTTCTTCCAACAGGGTCAGGGTCAGGGAATGCAGCAGCAGCAGCAACAGATCGAACATGGAATAGGCAGCGGCATCATCATCTCGCCTGACGGATACATCGTTACCAACAACCATGTCGTCAACGGCGCCTTGGAGATGCGGGTCACGCTGCACGACCGCAGGACCTATGCCGCCAAATTAGTCGGCGCGGATAAGCTTACCGACCTCGCAGTGGTCAAGATCAACGCCACCGATCTGCCCTGCCTGCCTTGGGGAGAGTCGAGCACGCTCAAGCAAGGCCAGACGGTGCTTGCTTTCGGCAGTCCCTTCGGATACTTCCGCGACTCCGTCACGCGAGGCATCGTCAGCGCAGTCAACCGGAGCAACCCCTATTCCGACGACGCCCGCAAACCGGGCGGTTACATCCAGACCGATGCGGCTATCAACCCGGGCAATTCCGGTGGTCCGCTGGTGGACGCTGAAGGAGAAGTAGTCGGCATCAACACCTTCCTTATCTCCGACTCGGGATCGTTCGCCGGCGCGGGCTTTGCCATTCCCAGCCAGATCGCCCGGCCGATTACGGCGGAGTTGATCAAGAGTGGCAAGGTAAGCCATGGCTATCTTGGGATCGGAATCGAAGATGTGACCCCGGACAATGCCAAGTTCTTCAACGTTGCAAACAGCGACGGCGCGGTGGTCACGCAGGTCACGCCCGACTCCCCAGGTGGGCGCGCAGGACTCCATGTAGGGGATGTCATCACGGCAATCAACGGGCAGAAGGTCGACACTGCCAGCGCGCTACAAATGGCAGTCAGCGACAATATGCCCGGCAAATCCGTCGCGCTTGAGATCCTCCGCGATGGCAAGCCGCAGAGTATTTCGGCAACGCTCGGTCAATACGGCGGAGCGCATGAAGTTGCGGCGGCAGCTCACGAAGGCGCGAACCATGCGCGGCTGGGGATCGCGATCAGCGACATCACTCCTGATGTCCGCCAGCAGCTTAACCTTCCTGAACAAGTGAAGGGCGGTGTTGCGGTTGCCCAGGTGCGGCCGGGAAGCCCGGCGGAAGATGCCGGGCTCACCAGCGGCGATGTGATTCTCGAGGTAAACCGGAAGCCGGTCGATTCGTCGCAGCAGTTCCGCGACGATATCGAGAAAGTACCCTCAGGCCAGGATGTCCTGCTGTTGGTCTGGTCCAACGGCGGCACCAGCTTCCGAGTGGTTCACACGGCTCCCACGAACAGCGGGATGTAAAGCATCGCTTTCCCGGCGCTAAGCCCGTGGGGTGGCCTGGCGCCAGGACGGTCTCCATCTCTCACCCCGGCAGATTCCACGCATGCCGGGGTGGGGAGGAGCCGGCACGAAGGCCTGCGGCCCACTCAAGGGGATGAAAATCGGATTGCGGAAGGCTCGGTTGGCAATTACACCTAACTTTGTCATCTCGACCGAGATGACAAATCTGCTCAAGACGCATAAGTCCACTACACCCAGCGAAAGCTGAAGCGCGGGCGCCCCACGTCCGGATTTTCGGACGTGGGCGTGTGCTGCTGCCGCTCTCAAAGAACAATCGCGGCGGTAAAGCCGTCATAGCCTTTGCAACCCACGGTCTGGATCGTGGTCGCGGCCACCCGCGGCTCAGCGGCGATCAGCTCGTGCAAACCGCGAGATCCTTGGACATCGCGATCGGTGCTGGCCGCATTGGCCAACTCGCCGTCGCGCACCACATTATCCACCAGAATCAAGCTGCCCCGGCGGGAGAGCTTGAGCGCCCAGCGAAAATATTCCGGGATGTTGGATTTGTCGGCATCGATGAAGAACAGATCGAAAGGCTGACGGCCTTCAGCAGCCAACTTGGGCAAAGTATCGAGCGCCTTTCCCAAACGCAGTTCGATCACCTGGTCCAGGCCGGCGCGGACGAAATTGGCGCGGGCAACCTCGGCGTGTTTGGGGTCTGCTTCGAGCGTGATCAGCCGGCCGCCGGCGGGCAACGCGCGCGCCATCCAGATGCTGCTGTAACCGCCCAGCGTGCCAATCTCGAGAATGTTGCGCGCTCCGCCAAACTGCGCCAGGAGGAGCAGCAGCTTGCCCTGGGCTGGGGAGACACTGATCGGCGGCAGCTTGGCCGCTGTCGTCGCGGCGAGGGCGGCGTCGAGTGCCGGGTCCGAAGGAATCAACTGGCTGGTGATGTAATTGTCAACCGCGGTCCATTGCTGTTGCGGCTTTTCTTTAGGCATCGATCATCCTCTTTTGGTTGGGTGCGGGGTGTCATAGTTCTATCGAGAAACGCTCTCAAATAAAAATACCAGCAGCGGTCGAAGCCGCGAACCGGATAAAGAAGGTAGTCATAGCCTATTGTGACGTGGGACACGAACGCGGTACCCTCAGCTACAGGTGTTGACTTGAAGGACGAGAGTGCATGGACGGCCCCGAGCAAGGTTTGTTGCGCAGTTTGTTCGACGATCGCGGCGGAAATACCAGGACCAAGGTTCTGGGCATCTACGCGGGGCTGCTGGTCTTCAATCTAGCCGCTTGGCTGTGGGCTATCATCGCCTTTCACCACTATCCTTTGCTGCTTGGCACCTCGCTTTTGGCCTACAGCTTTGGCCTGCGCCATGCGGTAGATGCCGATCATATCGCCGCTATCGACAACGTGACCCGGAAGCTGATGCAGGAAAACAAGCGGCCGGTCGCGGTTGGCCTGATGTTTTCCTTGGGCCATTCGACCGTGGTGGTGATTGGCTCGGTCGCAATTGCCGCTGCGACACTGACCTTGCAACATCGCATCGGCGCGGTGCGGGAAATAGGCGGGGTGATCGGCACCCTGGTTTCCAGCCTTTTTCTTTTCGCCATTGCGCTTGTAAATTTGTCCATCTTGCGGTCGGTATACCACTCTTTCGTTCGCGTTCGGGCAGGCGAACCCTATGTCGAGGAGGATTTCAATCTGCTGCTCAGCGGCCGGGGATTGCTGGCCCGTCTATTTCGTCCCATCTTCAAGATGATTGAACGCAGTTGGCATATGTACCCTCTTGGAGTGCTCTTTGGGTTGGGCTTCGACACAGCCACGGAGATTGGACTGCTGGGACTTTCCGCCGCCGAAGCATCCAAGGGACTTCCTCTCTGGTCGATTCTCGTCTTCCCCGCGCTCTTTGCCGCCGGCATGTCGCTGATCGACACGACGGACAATATCCTTATGCTCTGCGCCTATGGATGGGCTTTCGTCAAACCCGTTCGCAAGCTTTACTACAACATGACGATTACCTGTGTTTCGGTTATCGTCGCCCTGGTGGTTGGAGGGGTGGAAGCGCTGGGACTACTGGCCGAACAACTTCACCTGCGAGGAAAGTTTTGGGACGCAGTGGGCAGGATAAACGGCGACTTCGGAACGCTTGGATTTTTCGTTGTGGGCCTCTTTGCCGTCAGTTGGATCGTCTCGATCGTCATCTACAAGTGGCGGCGTTTCGACGAACTGGAAGCCTGGGTGGCTATCGACTGATGCGCGTCCGCTTCACTCCTGGTGTAGAGCCGGGTGCCCCAGGTTCGCGAAGCTAACCTGGGTCTTTGTTCCTCGATGCCCTTTGCCCGCCATTTTCACCTTCCAGTACATACGTAATGTGCATACAATCAAAAGAGCATGAGTTTCGAGTGGGATGCAGGCAAGGCCGCCGCAAATTACAAGAAGCATGGCGTCCGCTTTCCCGAATCTCTGACGGTCTTCGAGGACGATTACGCGTTGACGATCCCTGATGATGAGTCCGATCCCAACGAGCACCGCGTAATATCCATGGGTTTGGGCGTAAAAGGCCGGCTGCTGGTCGTTGCCTATACCTACTGTGGAGCGAACATCCGCATTATTTCAGCGCGACTCGCAGAGCCGCACGAACGCAAACAGTACGAGGAAAATCGATGAGACAACGATACGATTTCAGCAAAGGCAAGCGAGGCCGAGTCGTTCCCCCAGAACCGGAACAGCACGGAAAAACGCGGATTACCATTCGCCTTGATGAGGATCTGGTTGATCACTTTCTGATGGAGGCTGAACGGTCGGGTGGCGCTGCCGGCTACCAAACCTTAATCAATGACGCGTTGCGCCAGTATGTAGAAGGCAAAGCTCCAAAACTGGAAGAAACGCTCCGGCGTATTCTTCGAGAAGAAATAAGGTCCGCGAGCTAGTCTAAATCAGCGCTATACATACCGTATTAATCTGGATATTCCACGTAGCGAAAGAGAGGTCCTGGTGCGGTTTGTTACACTGCTGTGCTTGGCGATGTGCCTTATTCCCCTTGCGCCCGCCGTCGCGCAGACTGCGCCTGGAGCGGCCTCCACCTACGATCCCAGGCTCACCTTCGCTCCTCTGACACTCCCTAATCCGGTAAACATATATCGCTCCTCTAACGGAGCGCCCGGACCGGGCTACTGGCAGAACGAAGCAAGCTATGAGCTGCACGCGGAGCTTGATACTGCGGCCAAGCAGACTCGAGCGGCGGAGGTGATCACCTATACCAACAACAGCCCGGATCTTCTGCCCAGCTTGTGGCTGCGATTGGACCAGAACATCTATCGCAAGGATTCACGTGCGCGGCTCATCTCGGGCAATGTTCCAGCCGGCACAACGCAGGGCTTCGTCTTCGATTCAGTCGAGATCGAGGCTGGCAAGCAGACCGTCAAAGCGGATTACGTCGTGAACGATACGCGGATGCAGATCCGTTTGCCCGAGCCGTTGAAGAGCCGCGGCGGCCAGGTAAAGATTCATATCCAATACCACTATCAGATACCCGGCGCGTGGGGCGACCGGACCTCCTGGGGAATGTCCAGGCAAGGCGGGATCTATGACATGGCGCAGTGGTATCCGCGCATGGCCGTGTATGACGACCTGCGAGGATGGGACACCCTGCCTTTCATCGGCAGCGAATTCTATCTCGAGTATGGAAACTTCGACTATTACCTGACCGTGCCCTCGAAGATGCTGGTTGCCGGTTCGGGCGAGCTGATGAATCCCAAGGATGTGCTCACGAAGACGGAGATGGACCGCCTGCAGCAGGCGCGGGAGAGTGACAAGACGATCTACATCCGCTCCCAGGCGGAGGTGAACGATCCGGCGAGCCGGCCTAAGCAGGATGGCACGCTGACCTGGCATTTCCACATGGAGCATACGCGCGATGTGTCGTGGAGCGCGTCCCCGGCCTTCGTCTGGGATGCGGCCCGAATCAACCTGCCAGGCGGACGGACGGCGCTGGCAATGAGTTTCTACCCGCCGGAGAGCGGTGGACCGGATGCATGGAGTAAGTCGACAGAGTATGTGAAGGATACGGTGGAGCGCTTTTCCCAGCAGTGGTTCCCCTATCCATGGCCGGCGGCGATCAATGTGGCCGGTTTCACCGCAGGAATGGAATATCCGGGAATCGTCTTCGATGGCATCACCGACAAAGGTCCCCTGCTCTTCTGGGTAACTGCGCACGAGATCGGGCACAGTTGGTTTCCCATGATCGTTGGATCGAACGAGCGGCGGCACGCCTTCATGGACGAGGGCTTTAACACCTTCATCGACATCGACGAGTCGGCTAAGTACGCGGACGGCAAGTATGGACCCAAGCGAGACGCGGAGTACTCCGCGGGCGGCGAGCCCCGGATATGATCCTGAAGGTACTGGATAACCCGGAGGCTCCGACACTGATGGCGCCAGCGGATGCGTTTCCCCTGCAGCTTTTGCACCCGATAAGCTACTTCAAGGGCGCGTATGGGATGGTGCTGCTGCGCGAGCAGATCCTGGGGCCGGAGCGATTCGATTGGGCATTCCGCAAGTACATCCGCGATTGGGCGTACAAGCATCCTTCACCGTCGGACTTTTTCCGGGAGATGGATAGCGCGGCCGGAGAAGACCTGAGCTGGTTCTGGCGCGGATGGTACGTGAACAATTGGAAATACGATGTAGCCGTAGACAAGATCGAGGGTTCAGTTGTAACCCTCAGCAATCGCGGCCAACTGGTGCTGCCTACACCGGTAGAGGTCAAGTTTAAGGACGGCACGAAGATGCGAATAAAACTTCCCGTGGAGACATGGATGACCAAGGGCACCTACGTTTGGAAGCTCGACCGCAAGACACCGATAGCCTCAGTGGTCGTCGACCCGGACCATGTATTGCCGGACGATAACCGCAGCAACAATGAAAAGAAGGTCTACCAATAGCTGAAAGACAACCAGCGTACCAGATAATCTGACTCTGTGCGAAAGACATCCATTAAGGTTTGCTCCGGACGGGAGCTTGCAGACGCGCTGACCCAAACCAGATTGCCGGACGATGAGGCCAAGGCTTGGCCGGGTTCTCCACACACATCTTTGCGCAAAAGACGGCTCCGTGACAGGAAATCAGCTCCAATAACTTTTGGCTTTTGAAGCTCGTCGTTTTAACAAATCCTGGGTGCCCCATATCTGACGCGTTCTTTGCGTCAGATGTGGGATTCCACAATTCTCGATGAGCCAGTGTCCTGATCAGGCCTATTGTGCAGAGGATTGCTTATAGTTCTGAGAAAAAGGCCTGGGCTAGCTGCGCGAGCCCGGGCCACCGGGCTCTGCGCCACAAACGAAGATTTCTAATTTGGACAGCTCTGATTTTCTTACCGTCCCTGCGGTATTTGACGACTGATCTTCACCGTTTTAAGCCGGAGCGCCCACAGCCGCAAGCGGCTTGACCTCGATGGTTGCCCCGATGCCGGCCAAGCGCCGGTACGACTCCAGCCGGTCAGAATGCTCATAGGTATCGGTCACGACAATCACTTCGTTGGCGCCCGTATCCCCGGCCAGCCTCTCCAACCCGGCCTTCACCGTGGCCTTCGATCCGACAATCGCCGCGCCTAGTTTGCTCTCTACGGCCGCGCGCTCCCAGTCCTGCCATAGCGGCTCCATGGAATCCACCGGTGGCAATAACTCCACCGGCTGATTTCGGATCAGCCGCAGAAAGCGCTGCTGCGAGGTGGTAAACAGCCTCCGGGCAACTGCATCCGTCTCCGCCGCAATCACCTGCACCCCTACCATGAAGTAGGGTTTCTCCAGGACTTCGCTGGGCCGGAATTGGTCGCGGTACAACTGCGCCGCTGCATACAGATAGTCCGGAGCGAAGTGCGCCGCGAAAGCAAACGGCAATCCCAACAATCCTGCCAATTGCGCGCTGAAGCCGCTCGACCCCAACAAGGTAATCGGCACGTTGCTCCCCTGTCCGGGAATGGCTTTGACAGTTTGCCCTGGCTTCTCCGGACCCAGGTAGCTACGCAGTTCATCTAACAATGCCGGGAAATCGTCCCCACTCTGCCGCGAATCCCTGCGCAAAGCCCGCATGGTCTGGAAGTCGGCTCCCGGAGCACGTCCCAGTCCCAGATCGATTCGCCCCGGAAAGAGAGCCTCCAGAGTCCCAAACTGTTCCGCCACAATCAGCGGCGCATGGTTGGGCAGCATAACCCCACCGCTGCCTACGCGAATCGGTACGCGTCGCTGCCGCCACATGCCCAATCAGAACCGGCGTAGCCGAGCAAGCGAGCCCGGCAATTGCGTGATGTTCCGCCAGCCAATAGCGTTTGTAACCCCACTTTTCTACGTGCTGTGCCAAATCAACCGAACGGGCGATCGCGCTGCCGGCAGGCTCCCCCGCGCGCATGCCTACAAGGTCCAGTACGGAAACTGCTAATGCCCTGCTCATGAGAATTTAGATGAGGCAGCGAAGGAAGCGATGCGAAACTAGAGGCAGCGGAGCCGGCGGCTTCCTCACGAGAAACGAAAGCGCCGCGTCGGCATCACAATAGGGTGATTGAATTTTTCCCAAACATATCCCATCCGCCAGAAGAAGCATACCTTCCACGGGCATGATGTCAGCTCCGCAATCGAACCAGAGGAGAAACAATGGATTACGTGAATCTTGGCAAGACCGGACTCAAGGTCTCCCGCATTTGTCTGGGCTGCATGACCTATGGCGAACCGGCTACGGGCGAGCGTAAGCCCGGAAGTCATGCCTGGGCGCTCAACGAGCAAGAAAGCCTTCCCTTTCTTCGCCAGGCGCTCGATCTCGGGATTAATTTCTTCGATACTGCCAATGTCTATTCCAACGGCGCAAGCGAAGAAGTTCTTGGGCGTTTTCTAAAGGCCAATACCCCCCGCGAAGCGGTCGTCGTCGCCACCAAAGTCCATGGGGTCATGCGCGATGAGCCCAACGGCCGTGGCCTTTCCCGCAAGGAGATCTTCTATGAACTCGAGCAGAGCCTCCGCCGTTTGCAGACCGACTATGTGGACCTGTACCAGATTCACCGCTGGGATCGCGAAACGCCGATCGAAGAAACGCTGGAGGCCCTGCACGACGTAGTGAAATCCGGCAAAGTGCGCTATATCGGAGCCTCATCCATGTACGCGTGGCAATTCACCAAAGCGCTCTATCTCGCCAAGCTCAATGGCTGGACCCGCTTCATTTCCATGCAAAACCATTACAACCTGCTCTATCGCGAAGAGGAGCGCGAGATGATTCCTCTTTGCCAGTCCGAAGAAATCGGCCTCATTCCCTGGAGTCCCCTGGCGCGCGGCCGCCTGGCCCGGCCGTGGCAAAGCGAACATACCAAACGCTACCAGACGGACCAGTTCGGGAAGAGCATGTACGAGAAGACCGAAGAGGTTGACCGCCAGGTTGTCGACCGTCTCACTAAGCTGGCGGGACAACGTAAAGTTCCGCTTGCGCAGGTGGCTCTCGCCTGGCTTCTGAGTAAGCCGGCCATCACCTCACCCATCGTCGGCGCAACCAAGCCACATCATCTTACCGACGCTGTAGCAGCGCTCTCCCTGCGCCTGACGCCTGAGGAGATCGCTTCTCTTGAGCAGCCGTATACGCCGCACCCTGTGCTCGGCTTCAGTTAAGGTTGTATCGATACAACCCGCATAGTCAGCCGTATCAAGAGAAGGAGATGTTGGCAAATGGTCTATATACCCTATGAAAAGCGGTACGATGGAACGCAATTTCGGCGGTGCGGGCGATCCGGAATGGTTTTGCCTCCAGTATCGCTTGGACTATGGCAGAACTTTGGCGGGGCTGATGTTTTTGAGACCGGCCGGGCAATGATCCGGCGAGCCTTCGATCGGGGTGTGACCCACTTCGATCTGGCAAACAATTATGGACCTCCGTATGGGTCGGCCGAAGAGAACTTCGGGCAGATTCTGCGCAAAGATTTCCGTCCCTACCGAAATGAGCTCCTGATCTCGTCCAAAGCTGGTTGGGATATGTGGCCCGGTCCTTACGGAGTGGGAGGCTCGCGCAAGTATCTGCTGGCCTCCCTGGATGAGAGTCTGCAGCGCATGGGCCTCGAGTATGTCGATATCTTTTACTCCCACCGGCCAGCAATGGATGTGCCACTTGAAGAGACGGTGGGCGCTCTGGTGCATGCCGTGCGGCAGGGCAAAGCTTTGTATGTGGGCGTTTCATCGTATAGCCCGGAGCGGACGCGCGCGGCGGCGCATATTTTAGAGAGCGAAGGAGTCCCGCTGCTCATTCATCAGCCGTCCTATTCGATGTTGAACCGCTGGATCGAGAAGGAATTGCTCAGCACTCTGGAGGAGCTGGGCGCAGGCTGTATTGCATTCTCTCCCTTGGCCCAAGGGCTGCTGACAAACAAATATCTCCAGGGGGTGCCGGAGGACTCGCGCGCCAAGGGGGAAGGCTCATTTCAAAAGGACTTTCTCAACCCGGAGAACCTGAGCCGCGTGAAGGCGCTCAACGAAATTGCCCACGGGCGAGGGCAGACGTTGGCGCAGATGGCGATCGCATGGGTGCTGCGCGACAAGCGGGTCACTTCGGCGCTTATCGGAGCGCGCAACGTGGAGCAGCTTGACAACTCACTGGACGCGGTTAAGAAGCTCGAATTCACGGATGCGGAGCTGAAGGAGATTGATCGCTACGCGCAAGAAGGGGCGGTCGATCTTTGGAGAGAGGCCCGCGAGGGGACGGCGTAGCGATTGGGCATTCATAACATGATGGCGCGTCGTTGCGCGCTCACCTTATTTGTCATCTCGACCGAAACGTTCATGGGCCTGCGGCCCACCCAAAGGGATGAAAATCGGGTTGAGGAAGGCTTGATTGGCAATTACACGTAACTTTGCCATCTCGACGGAGCGAAGCGGAGTTGGGAGATCTGCGGTTTTTAATTCTGCTTCGCAGTGTTGACGTTAACCGGAAGGGCATAGTGGATCGGCGTAAATTCGTATCTTTGGCGGTTGCCGCCGCGGCGGTGGAGGCGCCTAAGAGCCTTGGGCAGTCTGCGACTACAGTGAAAATAGAAGCGCCAGGGGCGCATGCACAGTCGATGCCGCTGGACTTTACGGGGTTGAGCTATGAGGCGGGGCAGCTTTACAACGCAGAGTTTTTTTCTCCGCACAATGCGGCGCTGGTGAGCGCCTTTCGCGAACTCTCTCAACACGGTGTGCTGAGGTTGGGCGGGCACCTGAGCAACGTCACAGTGTGGGAGGGTGTTGGCCAGGACGACCCCAAACAGCTGCGTGGCGTGCGGCATGGCATTGAGGATTATTGGGAGTGGCCTCTGGTGGACCCGGTGGTTCAGCGGAACAAGAAAGGCATGATTACGCGAAAAGCGATTGAGAACCTCCGCGGCTTTCTGGATGCGGTGAACTGGCGGCTCATGTACGGGCTGAACTTCGCATGCGGCAGTGCGGCGCGGGCGGCGGATGAGGCCGCGGTCGTGGCCAGGGTGATGGAGGGCCGGCTGATGGCGTTTGTGGTGGGCAATGAACCGGACGGCTTTGGCGACGATCCGTTCTTCCGTGCAAAGGGATATGACTTCGGCCAGTACTTTGCCGAGTATGAGACGTGGGTGAAGGCGGTCCGGGCGAAGACGCCGCACGCGCCGTTTGCCGGGCCAGACACTGCCGGAAATGTGGATTCATGGGTGAAGGAGTATGCGCGGCGCACGAAAGGCGATGCCGTGATGTTGACCAGCCATTTTTATGCGATCGGTCCTGCAAGCGACCCACGGATGACCGCCCAGCGGTTGCTGCAAAAGGTCAACGCCAGCTTGGAAGAGCAGATAACGGGAGCCAGGGCGGCGAGCGCCGACGCGGGTCCTACTCCGTACCGGATGGATGAAGGAAACTCATGCTTCGGCGGCGGCAAACCGGGTGTGAGCGATGCATATGCTTCGGCTCTGTGGGTGGCGGACTACATGCTGCATGTAGCGTGTGCCGGATTTGCCGGTGTGAATCTGCATGGCGGTGGAAGCGGATTCTATACGCCGATCGAGAGCAGCGAAAGAGCGCCAGCGGCGCCCAGGCCGATGTACTACGGAATGCAGTTCGCCCAGCAGTTTGCTGGATTCACGGTAGCTCAATGCGCGCTTAAAACCGACGCCAATGTTGCCGCGTATTTAGGCACGAAGGGCGAACAGGTGAAGCTGGCGGTGGTGAACAAGAGTGCACACTCGATCCACATAGCGTTACCGGAAACATTGCGAACAAAACGAGTGACACAACGATGGGTGCTGCGTGGTCCAGCGCTGAGCGCGAAAGATGGTGTACGGTTTGGGAAGGAAGCATGGACGGATAGGATACCGGTGAATGAAGTGCCCACTTACTCTGGAGTGATTTTGCAGGCTGAATAGAGAGCGCAGAGGAAAAGGCGGTGCAGGTTAGTTTCCAGTGTCTTATTCGAATGCTCCAGGAATATTTGACCTCATAGGAAAATGAAACTGTGACCTGCGTACGAATGGACAAATGGCTCTGGGCTGCTAGATTCTTCAAGACGCGCACTCTGGCTGCGCGGGCCTGCGATCTCGGCAGAATTATATCCAACGGACAACAAGCCAAGGCTTCGCGCGAGGTCCGAGCCGGCGACCTATTGCAAGTCAAGAACGACGGCGGAGACTTTCATGTGCAGGTCCTGCTTCTCAGCGAAGTACGCGGGCCGGCGGCGGTTGCACAGACACTCTATCGTGAGACGAAGGCGACTCGCGAGTTGCGGCTAAAGCTGGCAGAGGAGCATAAGGCGATGCGGCATTTCTCTGGATTGCCGACAGGCAGACCCTCGAAACGCAATCGCCGTGAACTCAACCGGCTTCGGGGTAGGGCGTGACCGCAGAACAGAACCAGCTCGAGAATTCTGCAGGCAGGCTAAGGAAATTGGAGATGACTGCCCCCTTGTCTCACTCCGGTCTGGACGGACCAACAAGATGACGAAATGCTGCGAAGAGCGGGTAAAGCCATCCTACGGGATACTGATACTTCATCTCGTTGCCAAACAAGCGGCACCGCTGTCCCGATGGCAGGTCCGTTCTAACGAAGAACCGGATTTTCGGTAGAGTCTGATTTGGGGATCCGCGCGGCGGGCGGTGTTGGCGACGTAGCCGCGTCCGCGAAAGCGCTGCCATCTAAAGGATGAAGCAGCGTGCGATGAGCGGTGTTGAGCAGCTCGGCATCCGCCGTATCTTCACTGAGCTCCCAGATCATGACGCCGCCGAGATGCTGAAATGCCGCATAGCTGACTTTGTAGCGTACTGAAGTGGGATCTTCGTAGGTCCAGAAGGTTTGCCCGTCGAAGAGCCAAGGCGCCTGCGAGCGCGGATCGCGGTATGGGGAGAAAGGAGCGCCGAGAGTACGAATGTAACGGTACGGACGGTCGGCGTGTACGCCCCTCCCGGCCTGGAAAAGTCCATTATCGGCCTTGTCCACGCCGGTCCAACTGTAGCCATAGAAGGGTAGTCCCATAAGCAGCTTTTTCGCGGGTACCCCGGCGGCTTCATAACTGGCGATGCTGCGCTCAATGCTATTGGAGTGTCTCGGATTGTTGGGATCGGAGAAAAGTGGGGCAAGAAAGCCGGTGGTGGAGCTCCACGGACCGGTGTAGTCGTAGTTCATGATCCCGATCTGGTCGACCAGTGGAGTGAGAGCAGCAAAATCGGTGCCGGGAAGCATGTGGGGCGAGTTGCCAACCGCGATCGACAGGCGCAGGCCCGGGCGCACGGCGTTCATCTGACGGCGGAACTCTTCCACCAGCGCGCGAAAGTTGGCGGCGTCCTCTTCCTGCGGCGATTCCCAGTCGATATCGATACCGTCAAAGATTCCGGGTTCCCGGATGCCTGATGCGAAGTGCCCGCGCAGGAATGTGTCCACGCAAGAGGCCACGAAGGCCCGGCGATTCTCCGGCTGCGCGTCTTCTGCGAAATCGGAGGCTCTTCCTTCGAGCGAAATCAGGATCTTCATGCGCGGATAACGATGCTTAAGTTCCTTGAGCTGATGGAAGTAACCGCGGAAAGGCGACGCCAGCGCGTCCGCCTTACCATTGACGCTGTTCTCCAGCGTGTAGGCAGTATTCAGGTCGGCTTTGGGATCAGCCACAGAACAGCGGCCGCCTTTGACGAAACCCTGGGCGTAGTTGATCTGATCGAGCAAATCGACGCTGTGGTTGATTAACAGATCCTTCACATAATAAGGCGGGTCGTAATAAAGGCCCCATTGAGGAAAGTACCCGACCAGCAGAGGATGCGCCGCACGTTTGCGCGAGTGGTGCAGGAGGCCATGTGCAAGTGGAATCAGCAGCAAAGCGGCGCCGGCAAGACACGCATGGACGAATAACCGGCGCAAACGGAGAGCGCGAAGCTGAAGCATCACTCTAAAAGACTACAAAAAGACGAATAGCGATGCGAGAATCTTTGCGGCGCAACATCAGGCAGTGCAAAACCGGAGCCGGCATGGGTGACGGATTAATAGGCGAACCAGGATCAGGATCGGCGGGAGGAAAGGGTACAGGGGTAGGCTCGGGATCGGGACTGGGGTCGGGGCCGGGATTCGGCAGGACGTCTGGCGGTTCCCCAGGATACCCGCCCAAGCACACGCCGGACCACCGGCTTCCGCGCTTCGTGGATTCCAATGAAACAGGAACGCTCATACCCATGGGAGCGCGGCAGGCGGCGGCCGGTTGCCTTCCTCTGGTTTCAGGCTTTGAAAAAATCAGAGTCGAACTTCCCGGAGCGCTGAAGAAAGACCAGAAGCAGATTCCACCCAAAGGCCCCACACGGGCCTTTTTCCGCAGCCTGTTCAGTCCGTACGTAAGTGGTTGAAAGTAGTTCGGCTTTACAGGCTGCGAAAAACTCTCGCTCTGTATCAGGACACGACTTCAGTCGTGCCGTAAGTGACTGAAAACTCGATCGGCTTTAGCCGCTGAGGGAAAATACCCGGAACGATATGCCAAGCATGGACGCCTTCGAGGCGTGGATTGTCTGCTAGAAGGTAAAGACAGCCTGCACGAAAACCGCCCGGTTGCCGGGAGTGGGCGAGCCGAAGGGACCGCTCGCCAGCGATTGCGTCTTGCCGAAAAGCGGCGAGCTCAGAGTGCCGTTGGGCGGCCCCAGATTTACAACATTGAAGATATTCAAGGCGCCGCCAACCAGTGTCAGGCTGTATTTGCGTGGGACCGAGGCATCCAGTTTGGGTTGAGCCTGGGCGCCGCTCAGTCCGCGGCCGCTTACGCTGCCGTCACCGCCTCCCATCCCGGGAGCCCCCTTGGAGCCTTCGATTTTCGGGCCGATTCCGATCACCTTGCTCACGCGCATGTGAAATACCACGTTGGCCGGTCCGGTGCCGATCCCGTACGGCACAATCTGTTCTCCTTTCCCCACCGGATCGGTGTCAAGGCAGCCATACGGGGTCGCAACCACGCCTGCGGCTCCGCACGTACCGTAAGTAGGCCGGGCATTCAATTGATTATTCTGTGTAAGATCGTTGCCTATGGTGAAGTTATAAGGGGTGCCGGACTGGGCAGCCATAAGAGGAGCGATGATAATTCCGTGCGGCGCGGAGTAGGTTCCAAGCAGGAAAAAACGGCTGCTGATTCCAAACGTGGGACGGCCGTAATCCAGGCCAGGATCTTGCGCAATCGACGGAAAATAGGTAACGCCCTGTGTATCGCTCCTGGCGTGGTTGTACGTATAGGAAGCGTGAAGCGAGATATGGCGAAACTGAGCGTTCGCGCTCACGATTACCTGGTGCTGGTTAAAGATGCCTTCGGATTGGAATTGGTAATTGTAGATCGCAGGAAGAGAACCTATCACAGTATAGGTCGCTGGATCGAACTCCGGAGCCGACACATTGTTCGAGAGATACTGGTGAACGCCCCGGGTGTAGAGATAGGTCACGTTAACGACCGTCTTCTTCGCGATCTGACGATCCACGCCCACACCGCCTTGCATGTTAAGGGCGGCATGAAAGTGCCGGTCGACGCTATAGAAATACGGGATGGAGGCATTGGCCTGGTCCAGAGTTCCGGGAGGCGCCGCAGCAGTGGGATCGAAGAAGTTGGGATTCTTGATTACATAACTTCTCTGGTTGATCCCATTCTGATGGATGGCCTGGATGATGTATGGCGTGCCACTCTGGGAATTGAAAGAGGTGGGCACAGTGAAGCGGTCATAAAACCAGCCATAGCCGGCGCGGAAGACGGTCTTAGGCGGAGTCTTCCCTGGATGTCCCGGGGCCCAGGCCACTGCCAGACGCGGAGCCCAGATCGGCATGGTCGCGAATGCGATTCTGGCTTTCAAATCTGAGACCGTAGCTGAGGGTGAGGTTCGGCTTCCACCGCCAGTCGTCCTGGTAGAAGAGAGAGCCATCGAACAAAAGCGCCCGCGCCAGCGGAGTGTTCACCACCGTGGCCTGGTATTGGTAAGGGGTCTTTGCCAGATACTGCGGAATGGATTCGAAGAAATAGGTCCCGTTCGATCCGGCGGTTGAATAGTTGGCGTCGCGATAAGCCCGCAAACGGGTGCCGAAGCGGATGGTGTGGTTCCCCGCCGTGGCCGTGGTGTAATTCTGCAATTCGAAAACATCCTGATGATCCCGGGCTACCCCCGAGCTGCTTCCTCCGTTGGTAAATGCGCCTTGAACGGTAACTGTCGGAGTAAAATAATCGGCAACTTGACCATTACGAATTCGCCTCCATTGGAAGTGGGTTTCGTTGATCACGCGAGGGTTGACCACTACCGTGTCGGTCGCCTGAACCGCATTCTCCTGGTTGTTTACGTTGTAGGCCTGCTCAGGAAGATTCAAAGTACCGGGACCGCTGGCCGTCTGCACATTGCGCGAATAGAAGTCTCGAACCGAGAGCGTATTGCTCTTTCCCAGTTGAAAGTCAACCCGGGGGTTGGCAAACATAAAGGAGGAGGGATTCGGTAATGCCTGATTAATTGTGTGGGCTGTATCTTCGGGATTCACTGCATCCACGATGTTTTGATTCTGCCGGTCGAAGCGGAAAATGCTGAAGAAGTACGACGCGTTCTTGGCCAGCGGCCCATTGACGTCCGCCTGAATGAAGTACAAATAGTAGCTCGGTTGCTGCTGCACCAGGGGGTTGGCGGTGTTCCAGGCGGAATCGTTGCCTAACGAAGTAACGTGGCCGGAGAATTTATCCGAGCCGGGTTTAGTCAGGATTTCAATTCTGCCGTAGCCGATGCGGTCAAACTCCGCGGAAAAGGGATTTTGATTGATACGAATCTCGCGGATGGAAGACTTGGGCGGAATCTGGCCGCCGGTGAAACCATCGATGTAAATCTCGCCCCCATTTGGGCCCGCGGCCGGTCCAGCGAGAGCCTGCAATTCGCTCTGCATCTCATCGGGATCGTCGGAGAGAGCATCCAGGTCCGATCCCTTGATGACGACCGCATTCGAGTTCTCATCCGGATTCACGCTGACACCGTTCGATTGCTCGTTGACGGTGATGTCCTGTTGCTGTACCGCAATCGCAAGAGGCAGATCCAACTGTCGAGCTTGACCCGCGCTGATCACAACCTTAGGCCTGGAAAGGGGCGCGAATCCGGCGGCGTCCACCGTGAGCGTGTACGATCCCGGAGCCACCGCTTTGAAGCTATAACTCCCATCCGGACCGGATTGGGTGCTAAGAACATTGCCGCCTCGGGTGAGCGTTATGCTGGCTCCGGGCACCGCGGCGCCCGCCGGGTCAAGCACATGGCCGCGAAGGCTGCCGCCCGCCGTTTGTGCGTGAATTCTGAGAGTGGGTGTGAGGAAGAAAACCAACAGAAGCGACCAGCACAGCGCCACTCGACGGAAGCAATCCCATATCGGATTCATCACGCGTCCTCTCAGCTGGTACGCAGCCCGAAGATCACTGGTTCCTGGAAACGGAGGAGTGCATTTGAAGAACCAGACGCGGCGCGGGTGCAAAGTGCTCTCTTCGGATGGCCCACCGGCGCACATTGAGCCCATTGCCTCGCAATGTTTTGAAATCGATCCAGTAAGAAAAATCGCAGAAATTGTGTTCAATTTCGGACGAGCCTGTCCAGTTTCGAACAGCGGAATCATTTCCCGCAATCCTGGAGTTGTGCCGAATTTCCCTATCAGTTAACTTGGCTTAGGTAAGAAGAAACAATGGGCATCGTGACCATCCATCAAGCCAAGGCAAACCTTTCTCGTCTGATTGAGAAAGCCTCCGAAGGAGAAGAAGCGATCATCACGCGCGGGTCGAAACCCGTGGCCCAGCTCATGCCCGTCAAGATAAAGGGTAAGCGCCAGCCAGGAGCGTTGAAGGGGAAATTGCGAGTCGGACCCGAGTTTTTCGATCCCCTTCCGATCAGCGAACTTTCGGGTCGCGAGTAGTCTACTTGCGCGCGCCGCTCGATGTCTACGCTTTGCTTTGGTGGCTCTCCGATAATCCGGCTTTAAAAAACGCCCGCTCCACGGCCGGACTCTCGGACCTGGGGCACCCGCTTCGTCGATTTACCTGGGATGTATCCGAGCTACTGAGCTTCGGCATAGACGCTTTTGACGAATCCGGCGGCGTTGGTATTAGGCCAGTCTGGGTGCTGCGTTTTAAGTTCAATGCTGACTTGTTTGCCGGCGGCATCGGCCGGGATGCCCTGCTGCTTGAGCGCGAGTGCTCGTGTACGAATCCCAGAGATCAGGTCCTTTTCCGCCATTACCAGCGAACCATCGCCGGGAGCGCTATGGTCTGGCAAAACATGGGCGGCGTTGAGCGCAGCTACCTTATCCAGCACGGCAAGCCAACTTGCAGGAGTACCACCGTCGCCAAAGATGTTGGGCATGGTTTTGTTTTGCACCACGTCACCCGAAATTAGCGTCCGATCCGGTTCCACTAGAGTTAGTTCGTCACCTTTGGTGTGGGCTCCCCCGAACCACAGCAGTCGGGCTCTTACCCCACCGCCAAGGTCAATCGTCGCCTCCCGGTCGAAGATCACGTCCGGCGGCCGCAATTGAACCCCCGCCAGCAGTTCTTTATTCTGCGCCGAACGCTCGCTGAACATGTCGATCATCTCCTGCCCGTGCTTCTCCATTTCCTGCTGCTGCACCGCGTTGCGGATCAGGATGGTGTTGGCAGGAAAGCCGGGCTCACCAGCCGCGTGCTCAGGATGGAAGTGCGTGGTAGTGAGAAAGAGCTTGTGATTGTCAGGCGCGAGTTTGGCGGCCACGCGCGCCGCTGTGGCTCCATTCTTGGGTCCCAGCCCGGTGTCGACGACCAGCGTTGCGTGGCTGCCGATGACTATGGCGATGTTGGGGAAGCCCATGATGGCCCAGACATGATCGGATATTTTCGTCGGGGTGTCATTGAGCATCGGCTGGCTCATCTGGGCGAAAGCTCCGGTGGCAGCCAATATCGCGAGCATCAGAAGTTTCGAAACTGACTTCATCGTTCCCTCCTTTGACGCGGCGTCAATATTGTTCCAGCCAGAAATTGTCGAGCTTCCGCGCTCCAGGGAGCAGTATATGCCTGCCATTTCTGGACCCCGCGTGCCATATATTCTCCTCTGTGCTGTATATGCTTGCTATTTGACGAGGGAATATGTGGCCTACTTTTTGCAGTGAGATCTTCCAGTGATCCTCAGCTTTGTGTGGTTTCACTCACTGAACAGTGCAATCTATACGCCGGCAGCCCCAGAGTTGCACCGAATCTCCTGATCAGCTAACCTAGCTTAGCTAAGGAAAAGCAATGAGTGTCGTGACCATCCATCAGGCCAAAACAAACCTTTCCCGTCTGATTGAAAAAGCCTCAGAGGGAGAAGAGGTGATCATCGCGCGCGGCTCGAAACCCGTGGCACGGCTCGTTCCCATCACGGTAAAGGGTAAGCGCCAGCCAGGATCGTTGAAGGGCAAATTGCGCGTCGGACCCGAGTTTTTCGAGCCTCTTCCACCCGCGGAACTCTTGGGTTGGGAGTAGTTTACTTGCGCGTCCTGCTCGACACCCACGCCTTGCTCTGGTGGCTCTCCGATGATCCGGCTTTGACGCGATCCGCTCGAAAAATCATCGCTGACCCGCAAAACATGCTGATTGTGAGTGCTGCTTCAGCTTGGGAAATCGCTACGAAAGTCAGACTTGGCAAGCTACCGACTGCCAGCGATCTAGCGGCTGATTTTGCCGGCCACCTTGAAGGCGAAGGTTTTCAATTATTAGCCATTTCTGGAGAGCATGGCATTCGGGCTGGGCTTTTACCGGGTCCACCCAAGGACCCTTTTGACCGCATGTTCATTGCCCAGGCTCAGGCAGAAAATATCCCGATCGTCAGTAACGAAGAGTTGTTTGAAGGCTACGGCGTGCGACGCCTTTGGTGAAATTTCTCGCGAGCCCGCCTATTGAAATGGTGCGCCCAGAGAGATTCGAACTCCCGGCCTACTGATTCGTAGTCAGTCGCTCTATCCAGCTGAGCTATGGGCGCACGTCTGTACGGCTGCGAACCTTCTTAAGATAGCAATTCCGGCCCAGGGCTGCAAACCAGCGCGCCCTACTTGGCTGACGCTGGCATTGCGGCGACGGGCTCCGCTGGAGGCTGCGGAGGAATCAGCGATATCTCTTCCACAATGTCCAATCCGGTGCGGCGCAGCAATTGGGCGATGACATTCCGGTCAAGGCGGGTAAAATCAAACTCCACCCGGACGGTCTTCTGCTGCTCGTCGATCCTGATGCGGCGGATTCCATAGACCTCATGCACCTTTCCCAACGCGCCCAATGTGGCTTCCGTCGGATGCTGTTCGTAGCGATACAGAACGTCAAGGTTGGTGGTCATGCTTTAGATCATAGCAAGGCAACGGAAATGGCTGCTTCAGCAGGAACGCTCTGCGGCGCGGCAGGTGCGCAGCAGGTGGGCAGTGAAATTTTTTTGCACCCGCGTCTCGAAGTGGTGGCGCAGCTTAACCATGCCCATCTTGCGCATGTTCCGCTTGCCGGAGATAGGCACGAAACGGAAGCCGGGCGCCGCCTGCACGGCCATTGCCTTTCTTTAAGATAATGTTTCAACCGTATGCTTTACCAGGTCAATCGCGAAGCTCTCCACCGCTTTGGCAGCGGGCGCGCCGCTGACCTGATACGGTGCTGACAAGTAGGTCCCCACTATTCGTTTCTTTTCCACCTCGAGACGCAGAAAGCCGAAGTTGTCCTGGTCGTATTGCTCCAGAGTGAGTCCGTTGTTGATCTTTAGCGGCACTGTGGGATTGCTCCCTTTGATTTTAAGAAGCTGGCTGAGGCGCGTATATCCGCCGGAGCCCGCTACTACGTAGGGGAGCTGCAATGGACCGTTGGGGCCGGCGACATAGCTGGTAAACCGTTGATAGTTGTGAACATGCCCTGAGAGAATCAGGTCAGGATACCGCTTAACGGCCTGGAAGCTGGCGCTGAGCACCTTGTCGACTGCGGTGCTGCCGGAGTGGTCGCTATCGCCGGAAAACGGCGGATGATGGACGGCCACGATAAGGGCCAGTTCCGGATCGGCGGCCTTCAGCTCTCCTTCAAACCAATCGATCTGATCCTGGTGAATCTCCCCCTGAGTCTCCCCCACATTGGAAAAGAGGCCGAGGATGGTCGCAAACGGGGTGGTAAAGGTCCAATAGACGTTTGGCAAATCCATCTGGGTCCGGTCCGAACCTGTTTTGAGCGATCCCAATTGGCTTGGATTCGTGGACATGAAGTTCTTCACCCAACCGTCCAAAGGGACTTTGTTCGGGTCCACCGGGCCATCCTGCGGGTCGTCCGGCTGGCAATCGTGGTTCCCAGGGATGGAAACGATGAAGGCGGGATAGTTCTTGTAGGTTTCGTAGAAGTTGGCGCCATATTTGTCGATGTCGCCGGCGAAGTAAATGACATCTCCAAGATGATAAAAAAAGGCGGGCTTCTGGTTATCGGCCAGGTTGCCGGCGTCCTGGGTCATCATGTCCGCAACAAAATCCTGTTGCCTGCCCCGGTAATCGCCGGTATCCCCGACAGTGTGAAAAACCATGACGCCGGCATCCTTGATCTTCGCCATGTCATCGGCGGAGAGCAACTGTGACAGATCGAAGCGGAAGGGCGCCGGACCGCTAGGTTTGGGAAGAGGTTGAAAAGGGTAGTGGGGAAATCCCAACTCCGTCGTCTGAACGGTAAATTCCGGCCCGCTGACAGGCAAAGTGCGGCTCTGCCGCTTGCCAGCACCCTTGCCGATGCTGAAAGACTGCAATGGATTCAAGACAAATCTCCCGAAAGGCTCAAGTTCAATGCAACTCGCAAATATGCTACGCCTGGAGGATGTCTCTTATGTTTCACCGGCGGAAGAAGTAAATAAATTTTGGCCATTTGCTCGCGCTCTCCCATGACCGTCTACAGTCAGATGCGCAAGCGCCAAATCAGGTCTGGTGCCCCAGGCTCAGGAGCTGACCACGACAGAGTCCATCAAGATTCGTGGAATCCCACATCTGACGCAAAGAACCCGTCAGATATGGGGCACCCAGGATTGGTTGCGAGGGAACGGCTCAAAGCCTATAGCGAGGCTCTGGCAGACTCTTCATCGGGAAAGAGCGGCGCATACTTGGTGATCCCGACCATGGTGAAAACTTTTTGAAAATGCGGAGTGAGCCCAAAGGCCGAGATCTTTTGCCCGGAGCGGTTTGCTTCCATAAGGATATGAATCACCAGAGCGATCCCGCTGGAGTTGATGTATTCGACATTGGAGAAATCCAGCAACACGGGAAGGTTCTTGTCGACTGCCTCGTAGCTTCCGACTACAGCCTCGCGCGAAGCGCTGGAGATATCGCCGTTGAAGCGCAACACTGTCACTGGCTGTGCACTGGCTGCGAGGACCTGGTCGATCTTGGTTTTGGTTCCGGTCTGCACCTATGCACTCTCCTTGTCGAGCCGGATAACCAAGCGGACATAACTGCCCTTTCCGTGGCTCCCTTTGACCCACTCCGCCTCGTCCACCAGGCCCTGGATCAGGAAAATTCCGATACCCCGCGGGTCTTCTTCCCCGCTAATCTTGCTGTCAATGTCCGGCTTGGCCGGTTCCCTCTGCATCCCGCCTCCGTTGTCCATCACCTTGACTTCCAGGCTCTCGTCGCTGGAGGAGAGAATGACGCCTACGGAAAGCTTCTCGTTGAGCTGGTTGCCGTGTTCGATCGCATTGATGCAGGCCTCGGCGACAGCAGTCTTGAGGTCTTCGATACGAGCTTCGGGAAAGCCCATGAGCTTGGCGACACTGGCGGCGGTGCCCATCGCCACCTTCTCGTATCCGAGCCGCGACGGCAGCCGGATCTCCACTGCTGCGCCTTTGGTATCAACCATTGGGCATCTCCTCAGCCGTCTCCCTGTGCACCAAAGCAAGAGCGGTCATGTCGTCACACTGCGGCGCTCCCCCGGAAAACTCCCGTGTCTGCCGCCACAGAATGTCGAGAATAGCAGTTGCATCCAGCCCCTTGCACTGAAGAAATGCATCCAGCAAGCGCTCCGGGCCGAATTCGTCCTCGCCATGGAAGACTTCGGTGAGCCCGTCGGTGTAGAGCAACAATCTCGCGCCGGGCGGGAATGGGTGGGTCTCCACTTGGTATTGCGTTGCCGGAACGAGTCCGATCGGGGTGCCGCTGGCGCAGATTTGCCGCACTGCTCCATCGGGGGAGATGAGGAAGCCGGGATTATGGCCTGCGTTGACAACATCAATGCTGTTCCGGTCCGGATCCAACTTGAGAAAGATGGCCGTGATATAGCGTTGGCGCGCCTCGGCGTTTTCTTCGCAGTGCTGTTGGTTCAGACGGGCCGTCATCTCCTCCAAGGGGAGGGCTGCCGCCGCGCTGGCGCGAAAAGCCGAGCGAAACGAAGAACTCACGATCGCCGACGCCAATCCCTTGCCTGCGACATCGGCCACCGCCATCGCTTCTACGCCGGCGGAGAGGCTGACCAGATCCACATAGTCGCCCCCGACCTCGTAGCAGGGGCTCGACCGCGCCGCCACAGAGTAACCCGAAATCTCCGGCATGGTTTGCGGCAGAAGACTGCGTTGCACCAGCCGCGCGGCATCGAGATCCTGCTGTACGCGCGCCCACTCCACACTGCGTTCATGGTAGTGGGCATTCTCGATGGCCACCGTCGCCTGCAGCACCAACCCCTCCAGAAAATCCTGCTCGTAAATAGAGAGTCTCCGCTCCGGCCCGGGCCACACCACCAGTTCCGTGGAATCCGCGCCACCCTTGCCTTCTAGGCGGAAGCGTGCACAATTTTCCGGCGGTTCGGCCGGCATCTCGCCGTAGATGAGAAGCGGTTCGGTAAAAAGTGCGCCCTGCATCTCCAGTTCGCGGCCGATGATGCGGAGGACAGAGGAGAGGACCTCCTCCAATTTCAATGCCGAATGTACCTGGCGGGCAGCCTGCAGGAGCGCCTGCAGACGTGTCACCTGCTGCTGCAGATCGATAAGATCCGCGGCGTTTGCGGGAAAGGACGCACTGGACATAAAGGAAGCCTTGGCTGACTGTCGATCACTCTAGCACGTGGTAGACGATAATTGCCCGGACAGGCGCAAGAGATTTTCTGTAGCATCGGAAGTGCTCTCCCGGCGCAAGCAGCTCGGGCGCCCTCCCCTACTGCCTGGGAGCGCGAGCTTTTTTCATTTCGCGGGAACGAACCGCCCCCATGATACGGATCTCGACACGGAACTCGATACGGAACGCGGTCATCTTCTTCGTTGCGCTGTTGGTGCCGATTGGCGTCCGCGGCCTGGCGCAGCAGCAGATACGTTTGAGCGCTTCCTCCGTCCCGCTCACCGGACCCTGGAAATTTCACGTGGGGGACAATCCAGCCTGGGCCAGCCCGGCATTCGATGATTCCGCATGGAAGGAGGTAAGCCTCGAGCCAAAGCGCGCACGCACCGATCCCACCTTTGGCGGGGATGTCTATATCCCGGGTTGGACGGCGCAAGGGCATCCCGGCTACTACGGTTACGCGTGGTATCGTCTGCGGCTGGTGGTTGCCAGCCCGAGTAATGGCATTGCCCTGCAAATGCCGCTCGACTACGACGACGCATACCAGGTTTATCTCAATGGTGTATTCATCGGACAGGCTGGACACTTCACCTCAAAAGGGGTGAGCGCGACCTTCAGCCGTCTACACGTCTTTATGCTGCCGCCGGTAGCTCCCGGCGGCAACATGCTTCTCGCCGTGCGCATGTACATGCGCCCCGATACCGCGCTGACGTACCCGGAGGTCGGCGGGATGCACGCCCCGCCGGTCTTGGGACTGGAGCAGGCGCTGCGTCTCGCCCCGCAGGCCGCGGCCAATCTGTTGCTGCGCATCGGGTTGTTCGACATACCAACCCTGCTCGTCTGCATCTTCGTCGCTCTCATTGCAGTCGGCTTCTTTGTACTGGATCGTGTCGAGCGTGCCTATCTCTGGCTGGCCGCCGCGACTACGGCGCTGGGACTCCTCAACGCACTGGACCTGACCACGTATATTGCGCCGAATCTCGCCATTAATTCGGCCATGCTGCTTGAGACCGCCGTACTGTTACCGTTGTCCTATCTATTCTGGTTCTTCTTCTGGACTTCGTGGTTTCGCTTGACGCATGAGAGATTGCTGCGCAGGCTGGCGTGTGCCGGGGCCGTAGCCATGGCTCTACTCTCCGTCGCGCTCAGCAGTCCCGTCTATGGCACATTGATCCCGGTGAAGGCCGTCTTTGTCCTGAGGCCCCTGCAGAATGGCGTGTTCTGCGCTTTTGGTCTGCTTTTGCTTTGGGTGGCATATCGCGGCATCCGCCGCTATGGCGCGGAAGGGTGGCTTGCCCTCGGTCCCATCGCACTTTTGAGCATCTCCCTCTTCCGTTATCAGTTGCAGTCAGCCGGTGTCCCGGTGAACTACTTTTTCAACGGCGTCCGGATCACCCTATATAACGTCACCGCGGTCCTCTCGCTGCTGGCGACATCCATCCTTCTTCTGCAACGATTCAGGGTCGGGCAAAGAGAGCGTGAGCGCGTGGCCGGAGAGTTCAAGGCGGCTCATACTTTGCAGTCCCTGGTGCTTGCCGGAGACAAAGTGGAAACATCCCAATTCAAGATCGACACTGCCTACCAGCCTGCGCAGGAAGTAGGCGGCGATTTCTTCCAAGTGCTGCCGGCGCCGGCAGGAGGGTTGCTGGTGGTGGTGGGCGACGTGAGCGGTAAAGGGCTGCGCGCCGCGATGACCGTTTCTACCATCATCGGAGCGCTGCGCCGCGAAGAGTCCCGCCAGCCAGGAACCGTGTTGCACGGATTGAATCGCGTGCTGACGGGACAAGGCGGCGAGGGCTTTACCACCTGTATCTGCGCCTTGATCGAGTCTGACGGAAAAGTGACGGTGGCCAATGCCGGCCACATTCCGCCCTATTGCAATGGGGCGGAACTTCCTGTCTATGGCGGCTTGCCCTTGGGGCTCGACCTTGACCTCGATTGTGTCGAGGTGCACTCCCGGATTATTCCGGGCGACCAGCTCACCTTTGTCTCCGACGGAGTTGTCGAAGCGCGCGATGCGAGCGGAGCGCTCTTTGGCTTCGAACGCACACTAGAGATCAGCAGGCAGCCGGCGGGCGCAATCGTTGCCGCAGCCAAAGAATTCGGCCAACAGGACGACATCACGGTATTGACTGTCTCTTTCGTCGCGCAGCCGGTCGAGGCCTCCGCGTAGAGCAATATTGCCTTGACTGACACGAAGGTTTCACAGGCCGAGGAAAAAGGCCCCTGTGGAGCCTTTGGGTGGAGGCCCCGCATTTTATGCGGGGGTAGGAGCGCTTCAGCGCTCTGGGAAGTTCGACTCTGATGCATGACGCGCCTTAGCGCTGGCATCGGTAAATCCAGAGCTGAAGCCCATCTTAAGATCAAACGCTTTTCGCTGGACTGAAGTCCAGCTTCCCCCTGCTAAAGCAGGGGGGCTTCCACAGATACCTGCTCAGGCGCACAGACACCAGGCGCGGTTACATTCCTCAATGCAATCGGCTAAAGCTGAAAATGTAGACCAACTTGACTATGTATGGACTCCTCACTTCTTGTAACTAACAATTCAACCGCTGTTGATCTGCTGGAAAGCAGCTGCACCGATACTAGTGCACAGAAAGAGGAGGATCTGTGGCCAACAGCATCTTCTATTTCTGGCGAGATGAGCAGGCAGTTAAAGCATTTCGCACGGCCGTTTCCCTCCACAGTCACACCAACCATTCTCATGAGAGCATGGACTTTCTTGACAGGCTTGCCGCATGCAGCCCGGTGTCGCGCTGGTTCATGAATTATCACCGCGCGATGTCCAGGCGCCGGCGTGGGATAGAATTGCGCCTGGACCAAGGCTATTGGACCCCTCCGCTTTCGGCGGCGCTTGCCTATCGCCTCGAGAAAAAGCAGATCGAGGACCTGCTGGGACTCCAGGCAATGGTGTCGCTCTCCGATCATGACAACATTGAAGCTCCGTTGTTACTGCGCGTTGTCGCCGAGTCGCGGACCATACCGGTGTCGGTGGAATGGTCTGCGCCTCTCGGCCCCACCTGCTTTCATCTCGGCGTGCACAACATACCGAGTTCGGCCGCGGTGCCGGTCATGAAAGGTCTGGCTGGATACACCGCGCACGGACCGGACGAAAGGCGGCTTACGGAAATACTCGCCTACATCAACACTTTCCCCACTGCGCTCGTAGTATTCAACCATCCGTTGTGGGACCTGTACGGGATCGGCTATTCAAGGCACGAGGCCGCCGTGGACTGCTTTCTCCAGGCCAACAATCGGTTCCTCCATGCCTTCGAGTTGAATGGGCTTCGCACGTGGAACGAGAACCTTCGCGTCGCGGCTCTCGCCGGACGTTGGGGGCAACTTGTGATCTCCGGCGGCGACCGCCACGGATGCGAGCCCAACGCAAACTTAAACCTTACGCAAACGGCGACATTCAACGATTTTGTCCAGGAAGTCAGGTGCGAGCGCAAAAGCCATGTGCTGTTTATGCCCCAGTACCAGGAACCGCTCGCACTCCGCATCATGCGGCAAGTAAATGAAGTCCTAGCCGACTATCAGGATTTTCCGCAGGGCAGCCAGTGTTGGAACGAACGGGTGTTCCATCCTGACGAGGCTGGGGTCATGCGAAGCCTCGCGGAAATATGGCCAAACGGCCAGCCTGCCGTAGTAAGCCGGTCGGTAGCTATCATCAAACTGCTACACAATACCGCATTGCAGCGCACGCTTCGGCGCGCGTTGCCCGGTAGACGAAACCCCCGGAGCATTTCTCCTCTAGCCGATGTGCCCTTCGCGGCGACGCCGGAAATGAAATGAAAGTTGCCAAGACTCCAGTTAACAGGAGTTTCTTAATCGATAGTCGGGGAGCCTTGCCGTGAAATCCGCCGTATACTTTGCTGCGCTTTCACTCTCGTTCATTATTCAATCAAGCGCAATCGCTGCGACGCCGCCCCCAACTGTCATTCAGCAGCTTACCGCCGACGAGGTGGCTGACAGGATTGCCCAATACAACGAGCAACGATATCTCAGCTTGAAAGGCTATCGCAGTTTGCGCAAGTATTCAGTTCAATATTCCGGATTGGGGATACACAAGCAGGCAACTCTGGAGGCCGAACTCACTTATACCTATCCCGGCAAAAAGACTTTCAAGATAATTTCGACGCAGGGAAGCGCTCTGCTGATCGACAGAGTTTTGAAAAAATTAGTGGAGAGCGAGGTCGAGGCTTCCAATGGCGAAAGCCGGGCGAAGACGGAAATAAGCCGTAGAAATTATCGCTTTGACTTTGCCGGCGGAGCCCAAAGTTGCGCACAGCAAACGTGCCGCTTGCATGTCGAGCCGCTCCACCCCAGTAAGTTTCTGTATCGCGGCGACATCAGCGTAGACATGTCGGATTTTGCTGTCACTGCGATCAGCGCTCATCCTGCGAAAAGTCCTTCATTCTGGACGACGAAGACCGATATCGAACATCGCTATGGACGTTTTGGCGAGTTCTGGCTGCCCATCGAAAACCGGAGCACCAGTGAGATCCGTCTCGGCGGATCCGCCAAGCTGACCATCGACTACGGCGAATACGTACTTCAGCCACAATTGGCCGGCGCGTCCTCCGCTGCTACGGCAGCAGCACCTGAATCTCCTTGAGCTTCATGGAGCGCACGACGAGAAAAGCAGAGTATGGAGTGCCGGGAAGCCGGGTGCCCCAGGTTCGCGAAGCTAACCTGGGGCACCCCGGTTTCTCTAGCAGGCTGCGGAAAAACTATGGCTCGGAATCTTTGGGTGGAATCTTCCGCATTTATGCGGGGGTAGGAGCGCTTCAGCGCTCCGGGGAAGTTGGACTCTGAACTTGACGCGCTTTAGCGCTGGCATCGCTAATCCAGGGCTAAAGCCCATCTTAAGATCAACCGCTTTCCGCTGGACCGAAGTCCAGCTTCCCCTGCTAAAGCAGGGGGCTTCCACCAAAAGCTCTTTCACGAAGTTTCCCGCAGCCTGCTAGGCCTGTGAGAAATGCGGGCCTGGCTGCGAGACCGGACCGGACACATTCCTCAACGACTCATTCGCGCGCAGCGCCAGACCGTGTGCGACCGAGGTAAACTCATTCCCGCCTCGAATGCGATCGTCCCCAAAGCGATTCACGAAGATGCGGCGGACCGCGGGCACGAAGGAGCTTCCGCCGGTAAGAAAGACACGATCCACCTCGCGCGGGCTGATGCCGGAATTCAGCAGCAGCGAATCAACGCAACGTTCAACCGCGCTCAATTCATCCTCGATCCACTTCTCAAAGGTGCCGCGGGTGATAGGAATTCGCAGGTCCACGGCGCCATCGGAGAAGAGGAATTCCGCATGGTCCGCGCGAGAGACTCAAACTTAACCCGTTGGACCGCTTGGTGCAACTGGTAGCCGAGATCTTCCTCGATAAGCAGGATGAGAGCTTCAATCTTTTCCGGCTCAAGCGCCCGGATGTGGGCGCTCTTTAATATCTCCATTACGTTGCGGGTGCGCAGAAATGAGAGGTAATGCCAGCGTTCGAGATTGGCGTAGAATCCACGCAGGGACGGCGGGCAGTATCTTGTTCAAGGAACGCGCGTGGGAATCCAATCCAAGCGCGGGGGAAACCAACTTTCGAACGATCCGCGCGTCGAAAGCATCGCCAGCCAATCCCAAGCCGCTATTGCCCAGCAAATCCTGCGGGGTACGTCCGCGCCGGCGCACCCCCGGCCCTACCTGAAGCAGAGAGAAATCGCTAGTGCCCCCGCCGAAATCACCGATAAGGATCGAGCTCGTCGTGATCCAGCGTGGATTCGTGTGAGAATGCGGCTGCGACGGGCTCCAGCTCAAATTCCACCCTCTCAAAGCCGGCAACGTTGAACGCATCGCGCAGCCGGGAAACGGCATAGGCATCATCTTCCTCCGTCTCCGCGCCCACAAAGTGCACGGGACGTCCGACCATAGCGTATCGGATCGGCATGCCAAATTGCTGTTCCGCATGCTGGCGCAGATCGGAAAACATGCGGGAGATCAGGTCTTCGAGCGTGTAGCGGCGGCCAAAGATCTCCGTTCCGGTAAGCGTGCGGCTGGAAAGATGGGACTTGAGCGATTGGATGAGGCGGCCCTTGTCCTCGGCCTCAAGGTAGTGCTCAATCGCGGCCGGTCCACTCCAGGAGCGCGTCCGCTGCGACCCACCCACTCTCTTCAGGTGTTCTAAATAGAGGACTGAGCGAAAGGACAAACTCTCCTCACCCCGCATAGCGAAGGAGGCCAGTTGCACCTGGGAATTGCCTGTGGCCAGCGCGATAGAACTATTCGTGGTGCCAAAATCTATCCCGACAGCAGGCGGCTGAAATTGAATTTTCTGCATTCACATCATTATTTCGCAGCCGCATTCAAAATACAGCCGTGGGAGATCCGGCGTTGCGAAGCGTTGCACTAGGGAAGCAGCACGATCTTTCCGCCAACCCCGCCTTGCTCCGCCAGGCGATGCGCTTCCTGGATATCCTTGAGCTTCATGATGCGTGCGACGGGGATGGAAAATTCGCCGCGAGCCGCCTCGTCGGCCAATTGGTAGAGCCGCGAAGCATCCGGTTGGGCACTGAAAGCTCCCACCTTGATATCGTAATTGCGCGCTTCCTTGGGCTCTCCCAACACCGAGCCAAGCACGCCACCGCTGCGCAGGGTCTTCAGCAGCCGGACAACGGTCGGACCGTCAATTGTATCCGCGACGGCGTCGAGATCGTGCAGATGTCCCAGTTCCGTTTCGTCATCCAGAGCGACAACGCCGTCGACGCCGAGCTTCGCCGCTTCTTCCTTTTCCTTGGCGCGAACACCCGCCAGCACTCTTGCTCCATGCTTGCGAGCTACATGGACAGCCGACCGTCCCACGCCCCCCAACGCGCCGGTCACCAGAACGGTCTGGCCGGCCTTAGGCTTGACCGCGCGCTCGATCAACTGGGCGCCTGTGAGGGTGACCAGAGGCAGCACCGCGGCGTGTGGAAAGTCGAGAGCGTCCGGAATCGGCGCCAGCACATCCGCTTTGGCCACCGTATATTCGGCATAGGTGCCGTTGGCCATCGCCATTACGCGCATTCCTTTGGGAAAACCGGTAACGTCACGCCCTGTCTCGGCTACCTCGCCGGCCAGATCGCGCCCCAGAATGGCGGGAAATTCGATAGGCATGTATGCTTTCGCGGCCCCGCTGCGAACTTTCCAATCGATAGGATTGACGCTTGTCGCGCGCACCCGCACCAGTACTTCTTTGTCCCCATACTCGGGGATATCCGTGTCTTCGTACCGCAGTTGACTTGCATCGCCATATTGATAGAGCAGAACCGCCTTCATAGGCCATTGCCTCATTTGCTAGGATGCGCCGCGGAGATTCCTGGAATCCGCATTTTGCCAAGTTTTCACACGGCTGGGCTCGGCTGAATCGGACGCTATGGGAACAGAGATCGCGCCCGCATGGTAGAGGCAATACCTATGGCAAGCATCGCGAATACCTATTTTACCTCTGGATTGAAGTGCGCGTAGTCTTGGGCGGTGGAGCAATCCCGCTCCACGCTCAACTCGAAAGGAAACCGGTCTATGCCAGAATCTGTGAAAGCCGGAGATGTAAGCCAGCGCGTGGGCGTCGAAGTCATTCGCGATCGCGGCGTCGATGTAGAAAAGCTCATTAAGATGTTGGTGGCCAATGCCGCCGCCGAATTCGCCAGCACTTACTATTACTACACCATCCTGCGAATGAACTTGGCCGGCCATGAAGACTACAAAGAAATCTGCGAAGACGCCCGCCTGGAAGATCGCGCACACTGGGAGCTGATCGTGCCCCGTATCTACGAATTGGGCGGACAGTTGCCGAATGACCTAAAAGCATTTCACGACCAGGCGGGATGCACCGCCGCCAAACTGCCCAACCCGCCCACGGCCGTCAACATTCTTACCCTGCTGCTGGAGTCGGAGCGCTGCGCAATTCGTAGCTGGAGCGCGGTCTGCGACATGACCTTCGGCAAGGACCCGCGCACCTATGATTTGGCTGCGCGTATCCTCAACGAAGAAATTGAGCATGAAGCCTGGTTTATCGAATTGCTGGCGCACGAGCGCGATGGCAAGTCGATTCCATCGGGACATTTCCGCCGCGGCGAACCGGGCGAGGCGCCCTACAGCAAAAATCGGCCGTTCTACAATCCATAGAGAATGGGTTTGGATGCAGCACAGACAGCGAGTGCGAGTTTCTGCGTGGCTCTAAAGACCCCGCAGGGACCGCGCTCGTTTTTGTGCGGCGCGAACGAGTATGTTTGGGACGCGGCGGCGCGCAACGGGATCGCGCTTCCCGCCATCTGCCATCAGGGCCGATGCCTCACCTGCGCCGGAAGATTGCTCGGCGGAAGTGTCGATCAGCACGATGCCGCTGCCTATTTCCCGGAGGACAAGGCCGCGGGTTTTATCCTTCTTTGCCGGGCTAAGCCGCTCAGCGACCTGCGCATCCTGACCGGCCAGCAGTGGGAGATGCGAGCCCACCGCATGGCCCACGGCCTCCCCGCTCCCTATGCCTGAAGCCGTGAAATCAGATCAACGCCCTTCCTTCCCAAGATCCCTTTGAAATATGGATCTTAAAACCGCACGAATCGAGGTGCCCCATCCTTCGCACGGCTGTTTCGTGCGAAGGGTAGGAAACCACGAAACCTTTCCCGCTATTTTCGCCGGAAAGGGCATGTGCCCTGCTCCGAAAATAGCCCGTCCCGCGGCGGAGGTTTGTGGTTTCCCACATCTGGCGCAAAGAGCGCGCCAGATATGGGGCACCCCGGATTGGTGGGGGAGTTTGGATCCTTAAATCCCGCGTCCGAAGATCCGGGACGTGGGGTACCGGGCGAATCCCAGGACTAAGTCTGGGATAATGCAACAGGAGCGCTCGATTCAATCGACAGACTCCACACGCTTTTGGCCATAACGACACAGCAGACCGATCGCAAGGTCCACGGCTTTGAGCCGCTCGCGCAGCCGCTTTTCCGCAATCTTTGGATCGCCTCCACGGTATCGAACCTGGGTAGCTGGATGCAGGACACCGCGGGCACCTGGCTGATGACCGTGCTAACCCCTTCTCCCCTGCTCATCGCCTTGATGCAGACGGCGGCCACGCTGCCGGTAGTCATCCTCGGGCTGATCGCGGGCGCTACGGCGGACATCTTCGATCGCCGCAGGCTTCTTATCTTCTGGCAGGCGTGGATGCTGGGCGCGGTCGCCATCCTGAGCGTGCTCACATTCTTCAATGTGATTTCGCCCTGGGTGCTGCTGACGCTCACCTTCCTTCTCAATATAGGGGCGGCTATGAACAGCCCCGCATGGCAGGCCATCGTGCCGGAGTTGGTCCCACGCTCAGAGCTGCCGGACGCCATCTCGCTCAACAGCGCGGGCTTTAATCTTGCCAAGGCTGTGGGGCCGGCCCTGGGCGGCTTGGCCGTAGCCGCCTTTGCCAGCGCGGATACGGGTTCGGCATCGGTCTTTCTGCTGAACTCCATTTCCTTCGTGGGCGTCATTCTGGTTCTGTACCGCTGGCGGCGAAATCCGCCTTTCAAAAGCGCATTGCCTACCGAACGCATCTTCGGCTCCATGCGCTCGGGGATACGCTATATCCGTTTTGCTCCAGCGTTGCAAAACGCCTTGATTCGCACCTTGTTTTTCACCTTCTTTGTCAGTTCGGTATGGGCGCTGCTGGCCGTTGTCGCCCGCCGCGATCTGCATCGCGGAGCGCTCGCTGGCGCCCTGGGCTACGGCATCCTGAATGGCGCCTTGGGACTGGGCGCAGTGGTCGGCGCCACCAGCCTCCCGCATGTTCGCCGACTCTTTTCCGCCGATACCATCATCGCCGGCTCGACCGCGGTTTTTGTCGCAACCATAGCCGTGCTGGCATTGGTGCCCTATGCCTGGGCAATTATTCCCATGCTCGTCGCCGGCGGATTTGCCTGGACCAGCACCATGTCTACCTTGAATCTCGCGGTGCAGATCTCCGTCCCCGGGTGGGTGCAGGCGCGGGCGCTCGGCGCATACCAAACGATCTTCGCCGGCGGCATGGCCGTGGGCAGCGTAATCTGGGGTGTTGTCGCCGAGCATTTCTCCACCCCAAAAGCCCTGATGTCTGCCTCCATTGGCCTCGCCGTCACTCTTCCGTTCAGCCTCCGCTTCCACGTTCTACGCGGAGAGCAGCCGGATTTGAGCCCGCATCAGTACACGCAACCTGCCCCTCAACTTGGAATTGAGCGCGATGAGACCGAGGGCCCCATACGCGTTTCAGTCAGGTACATCGTCGATCCTGACGACTACGAGCCCTTTATCCAGGCCATGTACCGTCTGCGGGACGTCCGCTTGCGCGATGGCGCCATACGTTGGGGTGTTTATCAGGACCTGGGCGATCCTCATCACTTCGACGAAACCTTCATCACCGAATCATGGCTTGAATATCTGCGGCAAAGGGAACGCTTCACGGCTTCGGATCGCGCCATCCGCGACCAGGTCTGGAGCTTTCATCGCGGCAAGGAGCCCCCAATCGCCAGCTATATGCTCTATGCCAAAGAGAGCACCTCGGCTCATTCGCAGCATGAGAAACGGCCGAGGTCAGTCTGAAATGAATGTGCTAAGGAAGTATTTTTCTGCGCTTTGCCTGCTATTGCCGCTTGCCTTTGTTGCCCATGCCCAGACGCAACAGATCGTATTGGAGCGCGGCGGCAGCACCATCGTGCTCGAACCCTATGCTCCCAATATCCTGCGCGTGACCTTAAGTTGGATCAAGGCATCGGCCATCGCGGCGCCTGGTTATGGATTTGACGCTGCTCCATCCGCGACGGGGTGGGAGCATCGGCAGAACGCCGAGGGCGACCTCTATCAATCGGATCGCATGGTGGTTACTGTAGCCGCGGACCATCCGGGCAAGCGGACCGCGACGCAACAGGACATCGCGAAATATTTCAATGGCTCGGCGCCTCCTGCGCACATCACGTTCCGCACCCCCGGCGGCAAGATGCTTCTCGACATGCAGGGCTGGTCAATGTCCGTCCCCAATCATAAGGATGGCACGGCCGATGTCTTATATGACCGGAGAGCATCCGATGCGCCTTTTTTTCAGGTCGGCGCGACCTTTGCTTCGCCCGATGACGAACACTACTACGGCCTGGGACAGAATCAGGAGGGCTTCCTCGACCATCGCGGCCATACCGTCGAGTGCTGGCACAACTACACCGCGACCGGCGGCCCCAGCGTCTGCGTGCCTTTCCTGGTAACCAACAAAGGCTACGGCCTGGTTTGGGACAATCCCTCGAAGACCACTATTGAGCCTGGATTCAATGAGCAGACCAAGTGGACCTCGCAGGTTGGCGACCGCGTCTCCTTCTTCGTCATCGCCGGCAGGACCACCGACGAGATCTATTCCGGTTACCGCTTGCTGACCGGAGCCACGCCCCTTTTACCCAAGGCAGCCTATGGCTTTATACAGTGCAAGCAGCGCTACAGCACGCAGGCCGAGATACTTGCCGTCGCCCAGGGCTATCGACAGCGCCATCTGCCCGCCGATGTCATCGTGGTCGATTGGTTCTACTACACCAAGATGGGGCAGATGGATATGGATCCCGCGAAGTGGCCCGATCCGGCTGCCATGAACCGGCAACTCCATGACATGGGATTTCAGACCATGATCAGCGTATGGCCGCGCTTTACCGCCGGCTCCCGCTACTATCCATTCCTGCTACAAAAAGGATGGTTCGAGCATCTGGCGGATGGCACGCCGACCAACGGCTTGCCCTATGACCGCGCCGGCTCCGATATCGATACCACCAATCCCGAAGCCGCCCGCTGGTATTGGAGCGTGATCCGCGACAACCTGGTCAGCAAGGGCTTCGACTCTTTCTGGGCGGATGAGACGGAACCCGACCTGCCTCCCAACGGGAGCTACTTCTTCATCGGCCCCGGCACGCGTTATTACAACGTTTATCCTCTTTTCCACACCGCTGCGATTTACGACGGCTTTCGCCGCGATCTCCCTCGTCGCGCCCTCATCCTCTCTCGCGATGCCTATCTTGGCGCGCAGCGCAACGGCGCCATCTTCTGGTCCTCCGATATCTATCCCACCTGGGATACGCTGAAACGCCAGATTCCCACCGGACTCGATTTCACCGCCTCCGGCATGGCTTATTGGAGCAATGACATTGGTGGATGGCAGTATCTTCCCGCGGTGCACCATCCCGCTCATCCTCCGCTCATCGATCCTTCCGGCGCGCGCGACAATGTCGGCGGTTATGACGACTACCCGGAACTCTATGTTCGATGGTTTGAATATGGAGCCTTCGGACCTATCTTCCGCACCCACGGCAGCCGCAGATACAACGAGGTCTGGTCTTACGGCAAACAGGCCGAGCCTATTTTGGAAAAATATCTCAGGCTTCGCTACCGGCTGATGCCCTACATCTACTCTCTGGGCTATAACACTTACAAGACCGGCGCCCCCTACATGCGCGCTCTGTTCATGGATTTCCCTAACGATCCCAGAGTTGCCGATCTGGGCGATGAATACATGTTCGGTCCGGCTCTGCTGATTGCTCCGGTCACCGAGCAAGTCGCAACCAGCCGCATGGTATATCTGCCCGCGGGAGCTGACTGGTTTAACTACTGGACCAACCAGCGCGTCCACGGAGGCCAGACCATCAAGGTCAATGCCCCTATCGATACGCTGCCCATCTTCGTTCGCGGAGGATCGATCCTGCCGTTAGGAGGGCCGGTCGAAAGCGCCAGCCAGAAGCAGGCGCTGGCCGAGGTACGGGTTTATCCTGGAGCTGACGGCGATTTCACTCTCTACCAGGACGATGGCAAGACCTATGGGTATGAGAAAGGAAACAGCAGCATCACACACCTGCACTGGAATGATGCCGCCCGCAAGTTCACTCACGACGGCGCTCCAGCATGGTCAGGCCCCGTCCAGGACCTGCTGGAGATTGTAGGCAAATGATCCCGCAATGCGAGACGCGTTTCTCAACTTGGGGTCGGAACGTGTATAAGGGACACGGTGAAGGATTTGTTTTGTGAAGGAATTATTTGAGGTGAAGACATGATTTCTCGGCGTGAATTTCTGGATGGTCTCGCGGTTGGGATGGCGGGTGCTGCGATCGGCTCAACGGCGAAGAGTTATGGACAGATTCTGGGCGCGAACGACCGGGTAAACTTCGCTGTGATGGGCCTGCATAGCCGCGGCTATGCACATCTCTCCTCATTGAAGGCGAATAGCAAGACCTCGAGAATCTCTCATATCTGCGATGTGGATTCTACGATCATGGAGAAGTTCGCCGCCAAGGCGCAGACGGAATTAGGCTATGCGCCCGCCACGGCCAAAGACTTCCGCAAGGTGCTTGCGGCCAAGGATGTGGATGCCATCAGCATCGCGACTCCCGATCATTGGCACACCCCGATGGCGGTGCAGGGTCTCCAGGCGGGGAAGCATGTTTACGTAGAGAAGCCGTGCAGCCACAATCCGGCCGAAGGCGCGCTGCTGGTCGAGGCACAGCGGAAATACGGCAAGCAAGTGCAGATGGGGATCCAGCAGCGTTCTTCGCCGCATACCATCGAGATTGTCGGGAAGATCCATGATGGCCTGATTGGCCGGGCCTACTTCGCCAAGGCGTGGTACTCGAATACGCGTAAATCGATAGGCGTGGGGAAAGTAGTCCCCGTGCCGGCTACGCTCGACTGGGATTTGTGGCAAGGCCCGGCGCCGAGAAGGCCCTACAAAGATAACGTCGCACCGTACAACTGGCATTGGTTCAGAATCTGGGGAACAGGCGAGACTCTCAACAACGGAACTCATGAGGTCGATGTCTGCCGCTGGGCATTGGGAGTCGATTACCCGAATCGGGTTAGCGCCACGGGCGGCCGCTACCACTACAAAGACGACTGGCAGTTCTATGACACGCTGCTCACGAGCTTTGAATATGACGACAAGATGCTGGCCTGGGAAGGTAAGTGCTGCAATGGAATGAAGTATTACAACCGCGATCGCGGATCGACCATCATGGGCACCACAGGATCGGTTCTGGTCGACCGCGACGGATACGAAGTCTACGACCTTAAAGGGAAAATGGTCGATCAGTTCAGGACCGGAGCCAAAACATCCTCTGCCGACCTCACTGGACAGGACTCGATGACGGATCTCCACTTCGCAAACTTTATTGCTGCAATCCAAAGCGGGGAGAAGCTCCATGCTCCGATAGCTCTGGGAAACATCGATGTGACCATGTTGCAGCTATCGAACATCGCATGGACTGTGAACCGGGAGCTGAAGCTGGATACCAAGACCGGATGTGTCCTGGACGATCCCGAAGCGATGAAGTGGTGGGGCCGCGAGTACCAGAAGGGTTGGGAACTTCGCATCTGACGCTAATTTGCGGTTGTCTTTCTTTCTGTCATTCCCGCAGGGAATCTGCTTTTCTACGTCCGAGAGACCAAAAACAGATTCCCTACGGGAATGACAGAGAGAAAAGCAACTGCGAATACAGAGAAGCAGGGTCTTGTTGGTAAGGTGGTATGGCCATTACGCAAAATTTGACGCCGGACCGCCGGAGATGGGCTTATACTGGGAGCATTATTGAAGGGCTCCAAGTGCCGCTCTCCTTTCGGTCGCGGCCTTGAGTATCGATCAAGTTTTTCTCTCTTGCTGTTTTCTGCTGCACCTTTCCGGAGCCAGGCACACGCATTTGTCGTCCGTTGGGGCATCTCGCCGCCCGGCGATAATCCACTATGGGGATTGAGTCACAAGGAGGAAGCATGTCAGACCACCAGCCGCCAAAGAAAGAGAAGCCGGAGCCGGCGTCCACTGCTCCAGTTTCTGCCGGCATTACCCGCCGCGGCTTTCTCAAGGGCGCGGGTATCACCGCCGCCGGAACTGCTCTCCTCGAGGGCGTTCAGGGGTTTCAGCGCGAGGCTGCCGCCGCTACCCACAGCGATGTGAAGGAATTCGGCGCCGAGCCGTTTCCCGTTAAATTGAACATCAACGGCAAGGAACGCACTCTGCATATCGAGCCGCGCACCACTCTGGCTGACGCGTTGCGCGTCCAGCTTGGCATGACCGGCACCAAAGTCAGTTGCGACCGCGGCGCCTGCTCCAGTTGCACAGTCTGGCTCGACAAGGTCCCAGTCAACAGTTGCATGACCTTGGCCTACGACGCGGTAGGCCACCACATCACTACCATCGAAGGTATCTCGGCCGACGACCGGATGCATCCGTTGCAAGCCGCCTTCGTCCGGCATGACGCCATGCAGTGTGGCTTCTGCACGCCTGGCATGGTCATGAGCTGCGCTTCGCTGCTGGAGAAGAATCCCCATCCCACCGAAGCCGACGTCCGCTATGCCGTCGCCGGCAATATCTGCCGTTGCGGCACCTATCCCAAAGTTTTTGCCGCCACGCTCGACGCAGCCAGCCAGATGACGCGCAAGGCGTAGGAGAGAAACGACCATGGCGACCGATATTACGCATCCCGTTCCCGACGCTTTCCTGGGCGCCGCTGCCGACACCTCCAACACCACCGCGACTAAAACCGTGAACATGCCCATCGGCGTTCCCGGTTATACCCTGCATGACGAGCAGCGCACTGTCCCGGCCTCCGAACCCCCTGTCCTGCCGGTAAACAAAGACCTTCAATACATCGGCAAATCGCCTGAGCGGTGGGATGCCCAAGCCAAGGTTACCGGGCGCGCCCGCTATACCGCGGATGTGCAGCTCCCGGGCATGCTCTATGCCTCATTCGTCAATTCGAATGTACCGCATGCCAAAGTCCTTTCCGTCGATACCTCCGCGGCCGAGAAGTGTCCCGGGGTGAAAGGGGTTTATGTCATCGAGCGGCTGCTCGGTGGTGCGGTGCTGCGCAATCCCGCTCTCGACGTTTCGAAGTACCCGATCGTGCGCTATGCCGGGCAGCCTGTCGCTGCGGTTGCCGCCACTACCCCGCAGGCAGCCGAGGAAGCGGCCGCCAAGGTCGTCGTGCAATACGATCCCCTGCCCTTTGTGGTTGATGCGGACAAGGCTCGCCAAGGCGATGCGCCGCTGGTCTTTCCCGGTGCTGCCGATCAGGCCGCAACCGCAGGCGGCGGCGGAGGCGCGCACAACATCCCGCAGACAGGCAATGTTCACGGTCCCACTGTGCACAAACACGGCGATGCCGAGCAGGGATTCAAGGACGCCGATGTCGTCGTGGATAGCCGCTACACCACCCAGGTACAGACGCACTCTGCGCTTGAAACCCACGGGGTGGTCGCCGACTGGAAGCCCGAACTGCTCACCGTCTACGCTTCCACTCAGGGAACCGCCAGCGTCCGTGAAGAGCTGGCCGCATATTTCAAATTGCCCAAATCCCAGGTGCGGGTCATAACCGAATACATGGGAGGCGGGTTCGGAGCTAAGTTCGGAGCCGGCAATGCCGGAGTGGTCGCCGCCGCGTTGTCCCGCAAGACGGGTGCGCCCGTACGGCTCATGCTCAACCGCCAGGAGGAGCACCTCTCGGTGGGCAATCGCCCCAGCTCCGATCAGCACCTCCGCATCGGAGCAAAGAAGGATGGCACTATTACTGCCATTCAGCTCATCAGCTACGGCACGGCGGGCTGCGGCACCGGAGCCGGCTGCTCCGGGCCGGCCACCAATCTATATAAGTGGGCCACTCTGCACACTGAGGAGAACGACGTCTTCATCAACGCCGGCCCGGCCGCTGCCTTCCGCGCTCCCGGCCATCCCCAGGGAGCCTTTGCCCTGGAGCAGTCCATCGACGAACTCGCCGCCCGGCTGCAGATGGACCCGCTCGACCTGCGCGATCGCATCGACGAGAATCCTGTCCGCCGCGTGCAACGGCAGATCATCCGCGAAAGCGCTATCTGGAAATCCCGCAATCCCCGTCCCAATGCCGATCCGGGTCCGATCAAACGCGGCGTCGGCCTCTCCCAGTCCGTCTGGTACCGGCATCTCAATATGAACTCCGCTGCCGAGGTTCGCGTCCACAAGGACGGTTCGGTCGAAGTCCTCTCCGCCGTGCAGGACATCGGCAGCGGCATTAAGACCGTTTTGGCGCAGGTCCTCGCCGAGCAATTTGGCGTTCCTCCGGCCAAGGTCTCGGTCAAAATCGGCGACACTAACTACCCCGTCGGCCCGAACTCCGGCGGCAGCGTCACCACCGCTTCCCTGACCCCTGCCGTGCGCGATGCGGCTTGGCAAGCCGCGCAGAAGTTCCTGGCCAGCATTGCTCCGGCGCTCGGCACGCCCCCCTCCGATCTCACCCTTACCGGAGGGATGGTTCGCAGCGCTTCAGCAAAATTCCAGCCTATACCGTTCCGCTCGGCCGCCGCCAAAATGGACACCGACGAGGTGTCGGCCCAGGCTAAACGCATCCCCGACTATGACCCCAGCAAGTACGACACCTATGGCGGCGTCGATGTTGCCGAGGTAGCCGTCGATACCGAAACCGGACGCATCCATGTGAAGCGCGTCCTTGCCGTCCACGATTGCGGCCGCCCGATGAATCCCACGCAGGTCATTAGCCAGATCAATGGTGGCGTTATCCAGGGTGTCTCCTATACCCTCTTCGAGCACCGGCTCCTCGACCCCAACCACGGCCTCATGGTCAACTCCGACCTCGACCGCTACAAGATCGCCGGTTCGTACGAAGTCCCTCAAATCGAGGTCCAGCTCACCGAGTCCTACATCGGCCAAAGCTCCACCGACGCCTCCGGCATCGGCGAAGCCGCCGGCATCATCTCCGCCGGCGCCGCTATCGGCAATGCTGTCCAAAACGCCACTGGGGTACGCATTCGGCAACTGCCCATGACCCCCTCCGTCGTGCTCGCATCCCTCAACCAGCCCCAACCGTCGGAGTCCGTATGAATTCCTTCACTCTCGCAGACTGCACCACCGTCGAAGCCGCGCTCTCACAGATGAAAGATGGCGCCGTCGTCAAAGCTGGCGGCGTAGATCTCCTGGATCGCATGAAGAACGGCACGGAGACGCCCAGCCGCCTGGTCAACATTCGCAATATCCCGGCGCTCCGCGGCATTCGCTCCACATCCCAAGGGCTGACCATCGGCCCGCTGACCACTCTGACCGAGGTTAGCGAGGAACCTGGCATCCGCTCACAATACAGCTTGCTTGCCGATGCCTGCGGACACGCCGCTACTCCGCACATCCGCAACATGGCGACCATCGGCGGAAACCTGCTGCAGCGTCTGCAGTGCTGGTACTTCCGCTCCGCCGACTTTGAGTGCCTGCGCAAGGGCAAGGAGATTTGCTTCGCCTTTTCCGGCCTCAATCAATACCACGCCATCATGGATTACGGCGGCTGCCCCTCGGTTGCCCCTTCCTCCTCAGCCGTCGCTCTCCTGGCCCTGGATGCTAATCTTGAGCTCAGTTCCACCGCCAAGGGTAAGCGCTTGGTCGCCATCCGCGACTTCTATCTCCAGCCGGATGCCAATCCGCATCGCTTCAATGTCATGGCCCCGGACGAGTTGCTCACCGCCATTCATATCCCCAAACCAGCGCCCGGTACCCGCTCCGCTTACCAGAAATACGGTGAGAAGGAGAGCAATGATTGGGCCATTGCCGACGCCGGCGTACTGCTCGAAATGGACGGCAATACCTGCCGCCGCGCGGTCGTCACTATGGGCGCCGCCTCGCCTGTCGTCCGCCGCTCGCATGAAGCGGAGGCCGTACTTACCGGCAAACCCATCACTCCGGAGACTGCACGCGCCGCTGGACAGGCTTCCATGCATGGCGCTATGCCGCTTTCTATGAACGCCTATAAAGTACAACTCTTCCCGGTCGCCGTCTCCCGTACCATCTTGCTGGCCGCCGGACAGATGGACCGCGACCCCAGCGCAGCTGGTTAAAGCCCCCGCGCTCGCAAAAACGAGCGCCGCAGAAAGGAACGAGCATGAGCGCCACCGAAGTTCATCCGCAGCCCTGCCAGTGCCTTCGCACCAAGAACCCCTACGGCACTACTCCGCGAAATGCTGAGTCATGGCTCCCCGGCGTCGCTGCCACCTCTACCTACTGGTGCCTGCGCACGATGGGCCCCGCCGGACCCGACGAGCATTACGTACATCTCTCCCGCTGCACCTCCTCCCGCGCCTGCTACGAGGCTTTTGACGAATAGGGCGCCACGAGCTAGAAACCAAAGCCGACGCGGGCGCACCACGTAATTCGGCTTTACAATCTGCGGAGAAAACTCCGGAAAAGCCCCGTAAGGGCGCCTGAAAACAGCCCAGCACGTCAGTGCTGGGTTTGCGGACGGAGCAAACTTCAGTCCCGTAGGGACGACTGAACGTTATGACTCAGCCGTCCCTGCGGGACTTTATCCTATGCGGAACTCTCTGTAGGTTTCATCTTTTTCGGCGCTGGGAACAAGCGGGATGAGGGTATCATCGATCAGTATGGCAACGATCCACATCTCGGCAGCCGAGGCAGTCCGCGACTTCGCAAGGCTGCTGGCCCGTGTGCGCGCTGGCGCGGAAGTGGTCATCGAGGACGACACATCCCCTGCCGTCGTGCTCCGCGCTGCTGTTGCACCGCGTGGCCGTCTTATCTCGGAGTCCATCGCTCTGGCCGAAGCGCACGCCAAAGAACTGGGCTACGAGACCGGTGATGGATGCGGAGTTCGCCGCCGATCTCGAAGAGATTATCCGCAACCGCAAGCCGCGTGACTTCGCCGCATGGGACTGATCCTCGATACCAGTGTTCTGATCGCAGGCGAACGGTTCGGAGAAAACGTGAGGCAGGTTCTCCAGCGTGTGCGGACCGCCCACGGCGAAACCGAAACGGCGCTCTCTGCTATCAGCATCGTGGAACTGACACATGGCATCTATCGCGCCAGAACTGACGCAGACCGTGAACGGCGGCGGGCGTTCTCCGAAGAACTCTACCGTGACATGATCGTGCATCCGGTTTCGCTGGAGATCGCGCAGCTTGCCGGACGCATCGAGGGCGAGCAGGCCGCACTAGGCAACATTATTGCCTTAGAGGACCTTGTGATTGGAGCCACCGCCCTATCTGGGCTTTGATGTCTCCACGCTCAACGTCAAGCACTTCCAGCGTATCCCGGCCTGAGCGTCGCTACGCTCTAAAAGAGACGTCTCGCCCGGCTTTAACTAAGTAGCCCTACTGAGCAGCTTTCATCGAAACTTTGACCACTCCGGTCTTGTATTGCTTTCCGTCATCGCCAAGAATGAAAAGATTGTTCTTCTCCACTGCGAACTTTACCGGCTCGCCGACTGTCGCCAGCGCAGGCTTGGACCACGGGAAAAAGAGGCGCTGGCGAGCCACGTATTTCTTCCCCTCCGCCTCGATAGTGAACACTTGGTAGGTGTCGTAATTATCTGTAGTCGTGGTGGTGCTGTGTTGCGACGATGAGTCGGAGTTATCTCTCATGGTGTTCTTGGTGCTGCCGTCACGCACCTTGGTCTGCTCGGATTCAACCAGTGTTCCTGTTTGCCAGTTGCGCGTTTGCGCACTCGCCCAAATCGTGAGGGCGAGCATCATGCATGCAAATATGGATTTGCCTCGTTTCATGAAACCCTCCGTTAAGATATTTTCTAAGGCCAGACTCAGGCTGGCTTCGCCTATGCTGGCTAGCATTCGATAGTCAAGGTACCCCACCGACCGGCACATAGCAAAGGAAAAGAGCGCGCGGGCATGGCGGGGGCCGCAAACCATTCATTTAGACTTGAATAACCTTGCCCTAATCAGGAGAAAAGGAACCGATGTGGATTGTCAGAATCGCGCTCACGCGTCCCTACACGTTCATCGTTCTCGCGCTTCTGATTCTTTTCTTGAGTCCCATCGTGATTCTGCGGACGCCTACCGACATATTTCCTGACATCAATATTCCGGTGATCGCCGTCTGCTGGACCTACACCGGATTGAATCCGGAAGAAATGGAAGCCCGGCTGGTCACTCCGGTACGAAAAGGTGCTGAGCAGTTTAGTCGACGATATCGAGCATATCGAGTCCACCAGCTACAACGGCGTCTCCGTAATCAAGGTTTTCCTGCAGCCGGGGGCTAGCCTGGATAGGGCAAATGCCCAGGTGACAGCCACATCGCAATATCTGCTTCGCCAATTGCCGCCGGGAACGCAGCCGCCCGAGATCATCGACTTCAGCGCTTCAGAAGTACCCATCCTGCAATTGGGCATTTCGGGGAAGAATTTCTCCGAACAGCAGCTCAACGACTACGCGCAAAACTTCATCAGGCCCCAACTGGTCACGCTTCGGGGCGTGGCCGTCCCTCTGCCCTATGGCGGCAAGCAGCGTCAGATCATGATCAACATGGACCAGGGGCTGATGCAGTCCAAGGGCATCTCTCCCGCCGACGTGCTCAACGCAGTCAACGCCCAAAACCTGATTCTGCCCTCCGGGACCGTCAAGATTGGCGAGAACGAATACGATGTACGCCTCAATGCCGCTCCGCGAACCGTCGCGGAGCTGAACAACCTCCCTATCCGCCAGGCCGGTAGCTCAACCATCTACCTGCGCGACGTGGCCACCGTGAGCGACGCCTTTCAAGTTCAGACCAACATCGTGCGCCAGAACGGCCATCGCGGCGTGCTCATCGGAATCCTGAAAACCGGAAATGCATCTACGCTGACCGTGGTCGAGGCAATCCGGAATGTGCTGCCGCGAATTGCGTCTATAGTTCCTCCGGCGCTTAAAATAGAGCCGCTCGCGGACCAATCGGTTTTCGTTCGCGGAGCCGTCGACGGCGTCATTCGTGAGGCAATCCTCGCCGCCGCCCTCACCGGCTTGATGATTCTCTTATTTCTCGGCAGTTGGCGCAGCACACTCATCATCGCTGTCTCTATTCCTCTGTCGATCCTGACGTCCATCATTACCTTGAGCTTCCTGGGCGAGACAATCAACATCATGACGCTCGGAGGCCTGGCGCTGGCCGTGGGAATCCTGGTCGACGACGCGACAGTGACGATCGAGAACATCGAGCGCTACCTGGAGCAGGGCCACCCGCTGCACGATGCCATCCTTGAAGGCGCGGCACAGATCGCAGTGCCTGCGCTGGTTTCCACCCTGTGCATCTGCATTGTCTTCCTGCCCATGTTCCTGTTGGGCGGAGTGGCGCGCTATCTTTTTGTGCCGCTGGCTGAGGCGGTGGTCTTCGCCATGCTCGCCTCCTATGTTTTTTCTCGAACGCTCGTGCCCACTCTGGCCATGTACCTGCTCAGACCGCACGAGCCGCATAAAAAGGCGCGAAACATTTTCAGCCGCTTCCAACAGTCCTTTGAACGCGGATTCGAGCGGGTGCGGACCAGCTATCGCCTGCTGCTCACGACTCTGGTATTGCGGCGCAAGCCTTTCGTGCCCATTTTCCTGGCAGTCTGCACCTGCAGCTTCCTGTTGTTGCCCTGGCTGGGGCAGGACTTCTTTCCCAACACCGATAGCGGAGAATTCATCCTGCACCTGCGAGGCAAAACAGGCATGAGAATTGAAGAGACGGCACGGCTTTGCGACCTGGTAGAGAACTCCATTCGCCGCCAGATCCCTCCTCGGGAGATCGCGAACATCCTCGACAATATCGGCTTACCCTACAGCCAGAACAACACCATGCACATGACTTCAGGCGCGGTCGGATCAAGCGACGCCGATGTCATGGTTTCGCTGAGCAGGGACCACCATCCGACCGCCAGCTATATACGGGATTTGCGGCGGCAGCTTCCGCGAGAATTTCCCGGAGTCGTCTTTTATTTCCTGCCCGCGGATATCGTCACCCAGATTCTCAACTTCGGTCTGCCGGCTCCTATCGATATTCAGATCGAGGGCGCAGACGTTGCAGCCAGCCATGCAATCGCCGTCCACATGATGGATGAGTTGCACACCATTCCAGGCTTGGTGGACCTGCGCGTGCAACAGCCCTTCGACTATCCCACGCTCAATGTAGATGTGGATCGCACCAAGGCCGCGCAGGGCGGCTACACGGAGCGTGACATAGCAGACAGCGTGCTCGATACACTCAACGGAAGTTTCCAAACCAATCCCATGTTCTTCCTGAACTGGAAGAACGGCGTCACCTACAACCTGGCCGCGCAAACGCCGCAATATCGCATCCAGTCGCTCACCGATCTGGAGAACATCCCGCTTTCGGCAAGCGGGAGACCGGCGGCAGCAGGCGCGCAAGCCCCGGAGATTCTCGGCGATATCGCCTCGATCGGGCGTTCGCGGGAGATGGCCGTGGTATCGGAGTACAACGTCCGCCGGATCATCGACATTTATGGATCGGTCCAGGACAGTGACCTGGGCGCGATCGGCCGGGCGGTCGATCGAGTGGTCGCGCACACCAGAAAGGCTCTGCCCCGCGGCACCTTCATCACCGTGCGCGGCCAACTGGAGACGATGCGCAGCTCCTACTTGGGGTTGCTATCCGGATTGGGGATTGCGATTGTGCTGGTGTACATGCTGATCGTGGTCAACTTCCAGTCGTGGCTTGACCCGTTCATCATCATTACCGCGCTACCCGCGGCGCTAGCGGGGATCCTTCTCTTTCTCTTTGCCACTCACACCACGTTGAGTGTTCCCGCATTGATGGGCGCTATCATGTGCATGGGCGTGGCCACTGCCAACAGCATCCTTGTGGTTTCATTCGCCAAGGAGCGGCTGTTCGACCACGGCAACGCAGTCCGCGCCGCCATCGAGGCCGGAGCTACCCGCTTCCGACCGGTCATAATGACAGCTTGCGCCATGATCATCGGCATGGTTCCGATGGCCTTGGGCCTTGGCGACGGTGGAGAGCAGAACGCTCCGCTGGGGCGTGCGGTGATCGGCGGCTTGCTGTGCGCGACGGTTGCAACTCTGATCTTCGTCCCCGCGGTCTTCGCTCTGCTTCATGGCAGCCGCGGATCTCAGAGCGGAAACCAGGATACTGAATGGGCCACTGAAGATGAAGGGCGCAGGGCGCACGCATGAAGGAGAGTGCATGAACACGAACGAGCCGAGCGAAGCCGGCGGCCAAGCGGGCCATCCAGCCGCCTCCGGGACTTTTGAGCCCGGCGGAGTTCAAGTGGCTACCGGGGAACAAACGCAGCCGGCCACTCCGGCTCGACCGCTCGACGGCAGCCCGCGGCAAGGCCCGTCGCGTCCCGACCGCCTGACCTGGATTGTCCTCCTGGCCGCCTGCGTGTGTCTGGGCTGGATCATTTACTCGGGCATCAGGTCCCGTATCCGGGCCCAAGTAGCGTTGGTCGAGGCGACGCAGGCTTCGGAGACCGCCTTGGTACAGGTGGTCCATCCAACGCTTGGTTCTTCGGCCCAGGAGCTTGCCTTACCCGGCAACACGCAAGCCTTTATCGATACGCCCATCTATGCGCGCACCAGCGGTTATCTCAAGAGTTGGTATGTGGACATTGGCGCCCGGGTCAAGCAGGGCCAGTTGCTGGCGGTGATTCAAACGCCTGAGTTGGACCAGCAGCTTGCCGCGGCCGAGGCCGATCTCAAAAACTCTCAGGCAAACCTTGAGTTCGCACAGACCACAGCGGCTCGTTGGCAGCATCTGCTCAAGACCAACTCAGTTTCGAAACAGGAGACCGACCAGGCAATCAGCGACCTGAACTCCAAGCAGGCGATACTCGCCTCCAGCCAAGCCAATGTGCGCCGCCTTCAGCAATTACAGGCCTACGAGCATATCTACGCTCCGTTCGACGGCGTTATCACGGCGCGCAACACAGACATTGGAGCACTCATTCAAGCAGGTGACAACACCACTCCCAAGGAGCTGTTCCATTTAGCTTCCATCCACAAGCTGCGCGTTTATATTGCCGTGCCGGAAGTGTATTCCGCCGGCGTAAGAGACGGAGAGAAGGCAACCCTTACGCTCGATTCCCTGCCCGGGCAAACCTTAACCGGCACAATCGTGCGCAATTCGAATTCCATCGATCAGGTATCGCGCACCTTGAATGTGGAGGTGGATGTAGATAATCCTAGCGGGCGGTTGATGCCGGGAGCGTATGCATTTGTTCATCTCAAATTACCGCCTAGCGCTCATTCATTGACCATTCCGGCCAATACTTTGCTCTTCCGCTCCGAGGGTTTGCGGGTCGGGGTGGTGCGCAAGGGCCACGTTGAGCTGACCCCGATCACCATCGGACGCGATTACGGCGGCAGCGTAGAAGTGACAGCCGGTCTCAGCCCGCAAGATGCGATCGTCGTCGATCCTTCCGACTCTCTGGAGAATGGCGCCGCGGTACAGGTTGAAAACGCGCCAGCGGCGGCGCGATGATCGGGCTGCGTACCCTCAAAGCTCTCGAGTTTTTCGACAGCCCCGTTTAGCCCGAGCCCCCAAATTACGGGAATCATAAGTCCCGCGAGGGACGGCCGAAAATCGGACTTGTCCAAATTGGAGCCTCTTCGTCCCTGATGAAGAACCGGGTGCCCCAGGCTCCCGGAGTTAGCCTGGGTCTTTTTCCGGAGCTACAAGCAATCCTTAGCGCAGCCGGCGTGATTAGAACACTCTCCATCGAGGTTTGTGGAATCCCACATCTGACGCAACGAACGCGTCAGATATGGGGCACCCAGGATTTGTTGAAAGGAGAGGCTTCAAAAACCAAGCGTTTTCGTTCTAATCAACACACGGCAGCCATTGATGCGCAAGCCGTCACCCAACTTCCTCGTTGGCGCGGCGGAGCATATTACGCATCAGCGAAACCATGTAGGCGTTGGCCATGCGATGGTTGCTATCACTCACCAGGCCGGGATAGTGGTCGGGTATCAGCGAGGCGGTCGAGCCCACTTCGCGCAGAGCCTTCATCAGCAGGTACATGTCCTGATAGCCGTCGTCCTGAAAAGTCTCGTGAAAGCGCGGCAGAGGAGAACTGACGTTGCGGAAATGGACGGTGAAGATCTTGCCTCGGCTGCCAAAGTCCTTGATCATGCCGGCAGGATCCTTCCCCATCGTGTCTCCGCCTTCGAGCCAGGTGCCCAGGCACAAGCAAAGTCCCCAGTTCTTGCTCCCGTTTGCAGCCACCTCCTCTGCATGTTTGTAACCTGCATAGTTGATAAAGACCTTGGCTACTCCATTCATGGGAGAAATAGGAGGGTCGTCGGAGTGATGGGCCAGCTTGATATTGGCTTTTTCGGCGACCGGCAGAACCGCCTTGAGGAAGTACGTGTAATTCGCCCAGATATCATCGGCGGAATACTGCCGGTCGAACATCTGCTCTTCGACCTTACTTCGGAAGTCGTCCACGCTGAACTCGCGAGCCGAATAACCGCGCGGAGTTTCGATCATGTTCGTCGTATAAGTATTACCCGGATGAAAATCGATATGCGATGTGCGGATTCCTAAACGGCCGCAATCGGTAAGAAAGGTGTTGAATTTCTCGATATCTTCGTCTCTGCCCGGCTGGCCCAGCTGGATTCTCAGCGCGCGGTACCCTTCCATCAACGCGCAGTCGATCTTCAGGCCATATTGAGCAAAACGCTCCCGTGTGCTTCGGATCATCTCGTAGGAAGCGCTATCGCCAAAGTCGGCGTGCAGCCAGCGCAGCCCGAGCTGTTTGAGAAAGAGCAACTCATCATTGGTCATCTTCGGTACGAACACCTTGACGGCGATCTTTGTGTTATCCGGATCGTCTTCGTTTTTGTGAGGAAGAGCGCCAAAAGCCCGCGCCGAGCTTGGAAGCAGCCCATATGCCGCCGCAGCCAACGGCAGTTTGAACAGATCGCGGCGAGCCGGCAGAAGCGGCCCACCAGAATGCTTAGAGTTGAAAAACGCCACAACGGACCTCCATCAATTAGCTATCAAATCATCTGGCCTGCGGCATCTTCAGGAACTCGCTGACGGGCAGAGGCCGCCGGGTGAATCGCGCTTCAAACACTGCTCCTTTGAAATGGTCTTTAAGGTTGATTCGTACCCCGATCGACGCATGGCCCGCTCCCTGGGGAACCAGGCGCAGGTCGCCTTCGCCCTGCAACTCATCCCCCACATAGTTCTTGAGCGTATGGCCGTCATAGACCGCAGTCACCCGGTACCAGCGTCCCAGAGGATATAACTTCCGGCAGTTGAGCAAAGCCTTAGATTGTCCACCCGCCATCGCAAAGCTATCCAGGCACCATTGCCCATTAACAATGCGGATCTCAAACAACATTCGGTCGTTGGTGTCCTGTCCGGCGGAATCCAACACCGACAGATGGAAGAACCTCTGTTCCGCGGCGCCGCCTACATCCGGCCGGAAGATGACTTCCCAGGTCCAGGTTTCTGCCCCGGCCAGCGGGTGGACGGGAACGAACAGCGCGTCATCTATGCCATTGAATTCCACTGCTTTCCCGTAGGGTGTCTCGATCACGTGAGGATCTCCCAAGACCTTGGTGGGACGGCCTCCTATCGATCCGGTCTGGTCAAATCGCCACACTTCCGCTTTTCCTCCCACTGCGTTTTGTCCCATTATCGGCAACCCCAATATCGACCCTACCGCCAGTAGAGTTCCCGCTAGCACGCTTGCTCGCAGGATGTGTCTTTGCTTCCGGTCTTTCATCGAATTCTCCCCCAGTCAACTGCCCCGGTACACGACGATACCAGATGGGCGGTCCGCGATATCCGCGATATCATGGTGCGACCGAAAAACCTTTCCGCCAGGGCGGCGTAGCCGCACTCAGCAGAAGTTTGCGAAAACCGCCGTGAATTGATCATTCGTTTTCAAGGAGCACTTACTAATGAAATTTCGCTACGGCGGTTGGGCCGCAATTCTTCTGCTCACGGTTACAGTTTCAGCGCAGAACTCAAGTCCCACATCTTCCTCCCAGGGACTACCGATCTGGGCCTATCCCGTGCCCGCTCAAAAAATGCCCGGCAGCCGGCCAACCAAAATCGACCTTGGCCCCAAACACGTCCCCGGCAGCACAGCAAGCTATACAGCCGCCCAGATCGCCGATCTCTTTGCTGTGCCGGACTGGTTCCCTGACTCTCATCCTCCCATGCCGGATGTCGTTGCCCACGGACGGCAGCCGGACGTATTCGCCTGTGGTTATTGCCATCTGCCGAATGGGCTGGGGCGGCCGGAAAATCAGAGCATCGCCGGGCTCCCCGCGGCCTACATCGAAGAACAGATCGCCGATTTCCAGAGTGGAGCGCGAAAAAGTTCCGAGCCAAGAATGGATTCGGTGAACCACATGATTCGGGTCGCAAAGGCCGTCAACCCTGATGAGGTAAAGGCAGCCGCCGCCTATTTCTCATCTATGAGGCTGAAACCCTGGATCAGGGTCATAGAAGTAGAGCGGGCGCCAAGAACCAGGATTGCGGGAGGAATGCTGGTGCTTGCCGATGGCGGCGGGACTGAACCGATAGGGGAACGCATCATTGAGGTTCCGGAGAACCTTAAGCTGACCGAACTACGGGATTCCAGATCCGGATTCATGGCGTACGTGCCGAAGGGCAGCCTGAAGAGAGGCGAGCGCCTGGTGATGACGGGCGGAGGTGGAGTGACAACACAATGCACCTTGTGCCATGGCGGAGATCTTAGGGGCTTGGGAAACGTGCCTTCGATTGCCGGCCGCTCGCCTAGCCAGATGACCCGGCAGATTATCGACATCCAAAGGGGAGCCCGGAATGGCGGGTGGACGCAGTTGATGAAAGGCCCTGTGGCCGGACTCAGCAATAAAGACATCGTGGCCATCACGGCCTATCTGGCGTCCCTGAAACCTTAGTTGGTAGAAGCCTCCTGCTTTAGCAGGGGGGAGCTGAACTCTAGTCCAGCGGAAGCGCCCTATCTTGAAATGGGCTTTATAGCCCGGGATTTCCCGATGCCAGCGCTAAAGCGCACCATGATCACAGTCGAACTTCCCGGAGTGCTGAAGAAAGCTCCTACCCCCGCATGAATGCGGGGGCTTCCACCCAAAGCCTCTGGAGCGGCTTTCCGCAATCCTTATACCTGGGATGACGGGCGGTATAAGACATGCCTCTTCAGAGCCTGCTCACCTACAGCGGGATGGTCGAAGTCTCCTTCTAAATCTCTCTGCATTCCTATTTGCTCCATGACGCGGATTGACCTCGCATTACCGCTCGCGGTGAAAGCAAGAATTTCTGGAAATGCGAGATTCTGGAAAGCCATCGCAAGGACGGCGCGCGCGGCTTCAGACGCGTAGCCCCGGCGCCAGAAGGGATGAGCCAGCCTCCAGAGAATCTCCACACACGGAGTAAAACGCGCCTGGAATTCTGCAACACCTAGACCGGCAATGCCTGCGAAAGCCCCATTGACTTCCGCTGCATAGACGCCGAACCCTCTGTTTTGAAATCCTTCACGGATGCGGATCAGAGTAGCTTGGCTCTCCTCTCGCGACCAGAGACGCGGAAAGAATTCCATCACCTGAGGATCACTATTCATCGCGGCGAAGGGATCTAAATCCTCGTCCCTGAACTGCCGCAAGCGTACCCGAGGGGTGACAATTTCCAATGGCGCGATCTTCATCTCTCAATCCTATCGTGGTGGGAAACCGCGCCGCTCACAATTGGATGCGAGAGAAGAGATAAACGCCTGAGGACAGGAAAATTGCCGTAAGGATTAGCAGCAGAGCCAGATCGAGCGCGAAGCTGAAATGCCACACGCCGATCAGAATGCCTCTCAATCCATCCACCCCATAGGAGAGCGGATCGATCTGCGTGATGATGGTGAGCACCTTGGGCAGATGGCTCAAGGGGTACAGAGCGCCGGAGAGAAAAAAGATGGGCAGCACGAGAAAGTTCATGACCAGTTGAAATCCCTGCATATCCTGGATAACCGATCCGATGCTGGTTCCAAGAGCGGCAAAGACCGTCGCGATGAGCACTATAAAGACTAGAGACAAGGGCACGGCGAGCCAATGCTGCGGACGAAATCCTGCGATCAGACACACCACCAGAATCAGCAAACCTTGGATGACGGCAACCGTGGCTCCGCCGAGCGTGCGCCCGAGCATGATGAAGATTCTGGGCACCGGAGCTACCAGCGTCTCCTTAAGAAACCCGAACTGCCGGTCCCACAGCATCGCGATGCCGGAAAAAACCGAGCTGAAGAGTACCGTCATCCCGATCACGCCCGGAGCCATGAATTGGAGGTAGCTTCCGTTGCCCGCCTTGGCGAAGACGGGACCGAAACCGAAGCCCAGGGCCAGCAAGTACAACATCGGCTGGCCCAGCGAGACCAGCAATTGGATGCGCGAGCGCAAGTAGCGCTTCAGTTCACGCAGCCACAAAATGTAAATTGCGCTCATCGGTTATCGTCTCCACATTTTTACGAACTGCCTCATCCGGTCCGATGAATTCGCGCCTTCTTCGCGCAGCGACGAGCCGGTAAGAGCCAGGAATGCTTCTTCGAGAGAATCGGTCCTGGTCTCTTCTTTGAGCTCCGCCGAGGTTCCCTGCGCCACTAGTTGGCCGTGATCCATAATGGCGATGCGATGGGCCACCCGGTCCGCTTCATCCATGTAGTGAGTGGTAAGAAAGACGGTGGTGTTTTCCCTTTCATTGAGCGACTTCACGATCGTCCAAAGCTGATTGCGGCTCTGCGGATCGAGTCCCAGGGTAGGCTCGTCGAGAAATAGAATCTTGGGCGTGTGTAGCAGGCCGCGGGCGATTTCCAGGCGGCGCTTCATTCCCCCGGAAAACTCTTTGACGTAGCTGTCCCGGCGTTCCCAAAGCTCAAAGAGCCTGAGCAGTTGCTCGATGCGCGGGACGCGAAGCTTGCGCGGCACATGATAAAGAATCCCGTGCAGCTCCATATTTTCGTACGCGGTCTGCTCGTTGTCGAGACTGGGGTCCTGAAAGACTATTCCAAAGCGCTGGCGCGCTTCCTTCTGCTTCTTGGCTGGATTCAGCCCATCCAATTCAATGGTTCCGCTGGTGGGACGGAGCAGCGTGGTGAGCATTTTGATCGTTGTCGTCTTACCTGCTCCGTTTGGTCCGAGAAAGGCAAAGATCTCCCCTTGCTCTACCGCAAAGGAAATATCGTTGACGGCGGTTACCGCGCCAAACGTTTTTACCAGATTCTCTACCCGGATCATGCCCTGATGATACCTTGCCGGCGCAAGAGTCAGGCCGCATGTTTCTTTCTGCGCACCCGAATGGGCTTGATAAGGACTTCTGCCGGTATTCTGAGTTGCTTGTTCAGCCGTCGAATCATGGCCAGAGACAATGCCCGGTCCCGCCGCAGAATCTCATACACACGTGTCCGGTTGCCAATGATTCCGACCAGAGCCTTTCTGTCCTCACCTTGTTGTTCTAACCGGAACTTGATTGCCTCAATTGGATCTGGCATATCCATTGGGAAATGCGCCTCTTCATATGCTTCTACCAGAGTTGCGAGAATATCAAGGCGATCCCCTTCGGAAGTACCATCCTTTGCGCCCCACAAACGCTGAATTTCGTCGAGCGCAGCATCATGGTCAGCTTGAGTCTTGACCGGTTTCAGTTCCATTTTTGGATTGTCCTCACATCGATTGCATCGTATTCCTTGTGCGTTCCCAGCCATTTGATGAACACAATGGCGCGCCGGTAATCCACTGCAGCAACAAGCCGGTATGCGTTTCCCTTGATGTTAAAGACGACTCGATCCGATCCTACAATGCTCGCGTTGGCGTAACTGGCTTTTACCTCGAATGAGCTCTTCCACTGCGCTCGTTTCACTTCTTGGAACCAGGAATCGAGTGCTGCCTTTGGCGCGCGCTGGTCTTTGTGTCCTTCCAACCTTTCGACAAACCGAATCAATGTGCTACGGGCGATAATACGCACATCAACACAATACCATGTTCCCAAAATGGGCACAAGGGCGGCATTGCGCGGGTGGAGACGCAGGTACCGAAGGCGATGCGGGCTCCCCATCCTTCTCGCGGCGCTGTTCCGTGCGACGGGGTGGGAAACCACAAATGCAGTTGCCTTATTTTTTCTTAGCCGGCTTGGCCTTCTTCGCTGGGGGCGCCTTCTTTTGTGTTTTGGCCGGAGGCGCGGGCTTCCCCGAGCCGCCCTTTTTGGCGACCGACTTTTTCGGCAGCGCCTTGGGGGCAGGGCGGCTGGCGGCTTTGGCCTTCGTCTTTGGCGGAGCGGACTTCTTTGCCGCTTGAGCAGCCGGAGTCGACGCGGAGACTGGGTGAGACTTGACCGACTTGGCTACTGAATGCGCCTTCTCCGCGTTGCCCGCTCCAGACGCGCCTTGGGCCGGCGTGCTTGGCTGCTTCGAATTGTTTGATTCCGGCACAGCGGCGGCCTTGGCCGCCGCTGGCTCGACCTTACCGGCGGCTTTCTTAGCCTGGGCTTCCAGCTTGGCCAGAGGCTCGGGCCTCTTCTCGATCGGAGTCGCCGCTACGATAGCAGACTCGTCCTCCGCCTCTTCTTCCATCACATCTTCCGCTCCATCCTCGTCGGATTCAATCTCCTCCTCCTCGTCGGAGAGCACCGGCTCTTTGAGCTTGGGTTCGCCCTTCCGAGAACCGCGAGCCCGGCGTACTGTTACCGGCGGCGGAGGCGCTGGAGGAGAGTAGGGTTCAAGGAAAGCGCGCAGCTGCTCTTCCGTCTCCAGCTTGCCATCAATGGTCTGCAAAAAGAGCTGGTGAAGCAGTTCCCCATAGCCGGGCAGATCCTGGGTGATGCGCATCTCCTGCATAAGGGCGTGGGGAACCCTCTGCCGGGCTTCCGGCCATACGTTAAAGAAATTGTTGTATTTGGCTTGCACCGGCGCGGACTTGGAGGTCAGCCCCAGCCAGAGTACCGCCTGAGGATTGGCCGAGGTGAAAAGCTTCCAGGTAGCGGAGGGCGTCGCCGCCTCCTTGCTGGTAAGCTGCTTGGCAAACTCCCTGGCCGCGGTGTCCAGATGGTTCCACTCCTCGACAAAACCTGGACGGACAAACGACTTTTTCAGGGAGGCTAGATCCTTAGGCTGTAATTTCGCCGTTAGCAGCTGCATGGAAGCCGCCGAAGCATCGGGATAGACGCCAAGCACCTGCAGCCGCGTGAGCAGCCGATGCATCTCCTCCAGACCGCTGTGATCCGCCTTGGATACTGTCCACGCGGGGTCCAGATGATCCATCCATCCTTCATTCTCCATGGCTGAGAGGGCGCGCAAACCGTCTTCCTCGTGACCGATCTCTTCTAATTCATATCCCTTCTGGTAATTGGAAAGCGCAACGATGGAGCCCTCGTCTTTGGCTGTCTGGTAGCGGGCCTTGGTGCGCTCTTCCAACTCCCATCCCAGGCGCGTGGCCAAACGCGTAGCCCGAAGAAGCCGCGCCGGTTCCTCTATGAAACCATAGTTACTTACCAGCCGGAGGTGCCGCGATTCGATGTCGGCGACCCCATTGAGCGGATCCATGAGCAGCCCATAGGAACGCTCATTCAAAGACAACGCCATGGCGTTGGCGGTGAAATCCCGGCGCCGCAGGTCCTCTTGAATGCTGTCCCAGTGATAGACCGGCTTGCCGGGCTTGGGGTATTCCTCCCGCCGGGTGCTTGAGATTTCGACCCGAACGCCTACCGGGAAACGGAAGAAGAGGGTACGCGACCCCTCCTGCTCGCCCCACAGCGTTGCCCCATGCTTTTCCAGTGTTTTCTTTAACTTAAGGGCATTTCCCTGGACCGCGATGTCGAGATCGCGGACCGAAGAGCCGCTGGTGAGGTCGCGGACTGCGCCGCCAACCAGAAAGACGTTCATGCCGGCGTCGCGGGCTGCGTGGCTTATTTGCCGCAGGGCATTCTGCTGATCGGCGGAGAGACGATTTTCCAACAGGTAGATATAGTCGGGCATTCCTTACGCGTTGCTCCAACTATGCACAATCGTGCGGCTAACGTTCGCCATGTGAATACCTTACGCAGTTCCAGAGGCTAAGCGCAAAGGACTAAGCTATCATACGGTGACGCGCTTTGGCTACCATTTTGCACAATTTGCGCTGCGCTTCCCGGCAGCTGCTGTGCGACAATCCAGCCGGACGCTCTCAGGAGAAATACTTTAGTCGGTCGAATCGGCCCATCCGCGATGCCTACCAGCCGCAAAAAGGTCATAGTACGAAAGTTGAGCCGCGACTGGCTCTCCGGCTACCTGCCTGCGGCGGATTTCATTGCTCAAGGTGAGTTTGGAGTGCTTGCGCTGGACGGTAAGGTTACATTCGTGCGCGTGGCCGACGTCAAATGGATTTGCTTTGTCCGCGATTTCAACTCCGGAGAACCCGAGCAGCCGGAGCGGCTCTTATCCAAGACATTTTTGCGTCGCCCCCGTACCCCTGGGCTGTGGCTGCGGGCTCGGCTCGCGGATAATGATTCGATTGAGGGCTTAGCTCAAAACGACTCCAGCTTGCTCGATCAAAACGGTCTCTTCCTCATTCCCCCCGATAGCCGCTCCAATACCCAACGCATTTTTTTGCCCCGGCTGGCTATCAAAGAATTGGAGATCCTGGCTGTAGTGCGGGCGGCAACTCCCAAGACCCCCTCCCAGCAAGTGCAGGAAAATCTCTTCAAGTAGTGGAATTGAAAGCGATGAGTCCCAACTTGAGTACAATGCCCGCATGAAGCTTGCTGACCTTGCGCAGGTTCTGGGCGCCACTTGCGCTGGGGACCGGGATCTGGAAATTACCTCGGTCGCGGGAATAGAAGAAGCCGGCCCGGGCCAGCTGACTTTCGTCGCCAATCCTAAGTATGCCCCTTTGGCGCGAACTACCAAGGCCTCGGCGGTTCTGGTCAGCGCCGAGTTTCCTCAGATCGAGGCCGCTACCCTGCGCACCTCCAACCCTTACTTAGCCTTCGCCAGAGCTATCGAAGTCTTCTATCAGGCGCCCGAGTATCCTCCAGGAATTCACCCTACAGCGGTGATTGACCCCTCTGCGACGATAGGCGCCGACGCACACATCGGCGCCTATGTGGTCATCGACTCCGGGGTGGTCATTGGCGACGGCGCCACCTTGCTGCCCCATGTCGTGATCTATCGCAACGCACACATTGGCAGGTACTTCTTCGCGCATGCCCACGCCGTCATCCGCGAAGGCTGCCGGTTAGGCGACCATGTCATTCTGCAAAACGGGGCTGTGGTCGGCTCCGATGGCTTCGGTTTCGCTAAGGACGAGGACGGGAGCTGGCACAAGATCACCCAATCCGGACCGGTCGAGGTCGGCGATCAGGTGGAGATCCAGACCAACGCGTGTATCGATCGGGCAAGCGTGGGCGTGACTCGCATTCAGCGGGGAGTCAAAATCGATAACCTGGTGCAAGTGGGCCATGGATCAAGCGTAGGAGAAAACACGCTACTCTGCGCCCAGGTAGGACTGGCGGGATCAACCCATGTGGGAAAAAACGTCGTGCTTGCCGGTCAAGTAGGAGTCGCCGGCCATTGCAATATCGGAGATGGAGTGATTGCCACCGGACAAACCGGCTTGCATGGGGATATTCCCCCCGGCAAAGTGCTCAGCGGATCCCCCGGGATGGACAATCGCCGCTGGCTGCGGGCCACTTCCCTCTTCAGTAGGCTGCCGGAGATTCTCAAGCAAGTGCAGAAAACAGGCGGCGGCTCCTAGCCAATCCCCCGGATCATACGTCTTGCTGATAGGGTGGAGAAATAGCCATATCCGCGGTGGCACCACCAAATTCGAGCTTAGAGGCACATGAAAGAAACCCATGAGCGATGAAGGGCTGCATCGAGGAGGGCGAGAAGGCGGGACCGGCTTGCAGTTGGTTGTCGATCCCATCCGGGTGCTGCTGCTCGACGACCACTTGGAAAACCTATTGCTGCGCTCGACGATTCTGCGCAAGTACGGCTATATGACTGAAACCGCTGCGACTATTGCCGAAGCGGAGAAGCTGCTCGACAAGATCGACATCGCGGTACTCGACTATCATCTGGGTGCCGGACAGTTCGGCACCGACGTGGCCGCCAGTCTTCGCCGGCGCAGGCCTGAAGTCCCCATCATTATCCTCTCCGCCACTCTGGAGCGGCGCTTTGGCGGCGTCGAGGACATGCACCTGCTCAAAGGATATAGCTCGATAGACGACCTGGTGGCGGCACTGCGTTCCTTTGAAGGCAAGCGCCGCGGCAGACCGGTAGTAGTGGACGCGCGGGACTTTTTCTACTCGCGCATCAATATGGCCATGGGCGAAGATGTGGTGCTCGAGATCCTTGACCGCGAGGGCAACTGGCAGTATGTCAATGAGCCCTGCGCGCGTCTGCTGGAGAAGCCGCGGGACTGGTTTGTCGGCAAGAATGTGTTTGAGCAGATGCCCAGCTTCGCGGCCGATTGGCGCGAGATTCTTCACACCGTGACGGGGAAGCGCGAGACTTATATCGACCGCACTTACCGCGGCTTGCTCGACTTGCCGCGCAAGGGAGAAACCTGGGTGTGGAATGTGCTCGCCTTCCCCCTGACTCTGCACAACGACCAGACGGGCGCGGTGCTCACGGCGCGAATCATCGAACGTAAGAGCGCGCTGTGACCGGGCGCGCGCGTTTTCTGGTTCCACCCCTGCTGGGAATGGGACTGATGATCGCGCTCAGCGGCTGCCGCACCCGCCTGGTCAATACCGACATTGTGAATCAAGGCCCGATGCTGCACGTGTTGGAGTTCGACTACCCCAGCGCAAGTTTCGGCGCCGACGAACTGCCCACAGGCGGCCAGTTTCACTATCGCTTCCAGATCCGTGGATCGGGTCCGCTCACACTGCACTATGACGACGCCTCCGGCAAGAGCCATACCGTGCAAGGTCCCACGGTCAAGGAGGGAGAGCAAGGTTCACTCACAGTGACGATTAACGCACAGAACCAAGTCCGCTGGAGCGCCAATCTGAAGTAGGTGAGAACCGGTCAGCGAAAAACAGCAACCCAGCGGGATCAGCCTGGAGAGACAGACACCGGCCGGATTCTCGTCGTGATCACGACCCAAGTTAACGAAAGAATTCGCGTTGTCACTCATGGCCGGCGAAAGAGCGGCTTCGGAAATTTTGGCGACAGCTGACAAGAGGACGGGCGCATGGCGGAGAAATTGAAAATTCCTGAGTTTGAAAACGAAGAAGCAGAAGCCCGCTGGTGGCCCGAACAGGAAAATAAACTCGCGGATGCTTTTGAAAAAGCTGCTGCCGATGGGACGGTCCAACGCGGAACCATCGCCCGGCGTATGGAAGCGATCCCTCCAATTACGATCCGGCTCGACCCCAACGATATTGCCCGCGCCCGTCAACAGGCAGAGCGCAAGGGATTAAAGTATCAGACCTACCTCAAAATGCTTATCCATGAGGCGCTGCAACGTGAAGAGCGCTAGCTAAGCTGGGGCGCCGGAGATGACGCTGACTTGCTGACTCGCTGACTCGCTCTCCGGCTGACTCGCTGCTTCTCTACTTCACCACCGACTGGAAGAGATCCGACCTGAGCAAGCTCGAGAATTGGCTATCGGAGGAGGCGAAGCTGACGTCCAGAAGGCCGCCGGAAGAGTCAATGGTGGTGTTGTCGATCGCTTCCTTCTCAGCCGCTGTGCCGCTCATCTTTTTGTACAGCGCAGCAGCGTTGAGCAGCGACGCCATGGTGGCGGCCGAGATCGTATCTGGCGTGACCACATCGAGCCTGAATTTGACGCCGTGGTCAAAATCCATTGAATAACGAGAACTCAGCAGCCGCTTCTTGACCGTGTCATAATCCGCTAATTGAGACGCGTCCCCCAGGACCGAGCGCATCATGGTTTGCGTACCTTCCTGGTCGAGAATGCTCCATACTGCCGAGCCATCCACGGAATGCATCTGTTCCAGCATGGTGCTGTTGTTCAGCAAGCTGGGCGCCAAGCCGTCGCGAGCGTCAAGCGCGCTTTTGAGCGCCTCCTGCTCCCCGAAAATCATGGTTGTCGGATTCAAAAAAACCACTTGCATCCCCGACCGGCCCATGGGATAGATTTTGTTCTGACGCAGCAGCTTAGGGGCGACCTTGTGCTTCTTGAAATTGGCCAGCACGTCATCGATCGAGAACTGACCTTGCGCCAGACCGACAATCTCGGTGCCGTGGTTGAGGCGAAAAGCGGCGAAGGCAAGCTCCTCGACATCATGATTCTCGTTCAACCCTGAAGACTGGAGAGCCTGCTCCAATGCCTTGAGCTCGGGGGGGAGGATATGCGCCTTCAAATCCATCGCAGAAGACGAGTTTTGCATGGCGCGATAGTCGACCACGATCAGTTGCTGCACGTCCTGGGGAATCGCGGCGCGCGCATCTTCGCCAAGCTCCGCCGCCACAGCGGGCAGAGCGGCAGCAAGGCTGAGAGCGACCATGATGCGCAGCCCCGCGGTCTTCATCGAAAATCTCACTTGTAGTTTCCTTCCACGCTTATTGCGGGCCGCCAAACCCCTATTTTAGAGCATCTGGAAGCCGGGCCGGCCAATCCAGCGGGTTTCTCAGCCGGCGTTCGAGGATCTTTTCCTCGGGACTGAACCCAATTAATAGACGCACCCAATCACTATCCGGCTCAAATGCCTGTTCCGGAAGTAGTCCAATGAGTTCTCCACTTACAACTTTCGCGGCATGACGCGCAGCCAATTGGCTCACCGCCGCGTAAACATCCGCAACCCGCGTCAGCGCTAAATCGGTGATATTCATGGAAACTTGGGCTCGCTTCTGAGCGAGCACGCCCATGGCCTTGACGCCTTTTAAGCCCCCGCCGGCAGCGCGGACGGACTTGGCTATGGCGCGGGCTGCGGTCATATCCGGTTTGTCCAAATACAAGTTATAGGCGACAAGAAACTTGCGCGCTCCCACCGCGCTCGCTCCGGCGGTGGGATGCAGCTCCGGACCGCCGATGTCCGGCCGCCTCGCCGCTTCCCGCAAGACCAGTTCGCGAAGCCCCTCAAATTGTCCGCGGCGCACGTCTTCCAGTTCCGCGCGATCGGGACGGGCAGCCGCCGCTCCGTAAAAGTAAATGGGAACGCCGTAGCGATTCCATATCTCCCACCCCGCCTGACGGGCGAAGATAGCGCACTGCTCGAGCGACACCCCGGAGACGGGAATGAAGGGAATCACATCGGCCGCGCCGATACGAGGGTGAACTCCACGCTGAGCGGTGAGGTCAATCAGTTCCGCCGCTTTGCCTGCAGCCTGGACCGCCGCCTGGATTACGGCTTCAGGGGTCCCGGCGATGGTGACCACCGATCGGTTGTGGTCGCTGTCCATCGACCAATCCAGCAAGGAGACCCGCTCCACGCGCATGGCGTCGATAATTGCGCACACCTTGGCGCGATCCGACCCCTCGGAGAAGTTGGGCACGCACTCGATCACCGCCTCGCTCATCGCTCCTCCGGGATCTGGCTATCGCTTACATCCAACGAGAACTCCAGGGTTATTTCCACCAGGTATATCCCACGGAGAACTGTACGCTGGCGTTCACTCCAGGGTTGGTATCGCCCAAGCTAGCGCTGGAAATATGCACCGCATTGGCGGAGAAATCAAGCGACCGCCGCGGGCGCACGAAGTAATGAATTCCAATACCGAACTGCGGAGTGAAATTGAAGACGCTGGAGCCGAGACGCCCGGGCGCAGGAATGGGACCAATTGGAGGAAACTTGTGATTGGTCCAGATCAGGCCTCCCGCGCCTTGCACCCATGGCATCCATCGGCGCCCGTGAAGCAGATTCCAGCGCAGGATGATGGGCGTGATGCTGACGCCGTTATACAAGCCGCCGGTGGGAAACGGTCCGGTGCAAGTGTCGGAGTCGCCGGGCGTCAGGTAACAATTGACACGCCGGAATTTAGGCGTATAAGCCTGCCACAACGGCATCATCTCAATAGCGTATTCAAACTGGCCGCGCAGCCAGCCATTTCCCATAGGCCCGGTCAGCACTTTACCGGCATGGATTCCAAAATCAAAAAATGTGTAACTTGTACGGTTTCCTGTACCAAAGCCGCCGTTCACGAATGGTCCATACTCAAACGGCTGCGAGGCGGAGAGAGCCGCTACCGGATCAGCCGCCGCCTGACTGGCCTGCTGGGCATTGAGACACGGGGAGAGCAGGGCTGCGGCCAGAGCCGGAATCAGGAGAAATGCTGTGCGACGGAAGCAGATGGGCATAGATTGGCGATCGGTTTGTTTGCTTCTTTCTTTCATTCAGGGCATTTTCTAATTAGGTGCGGAGCCTCTCGCCCCCGGTTCAAGGTTCATGCCGAATTGAAACTGGTGAGTGCGGTCTTCACGAGAATGGCCGCCGGAGAGGCGGCCATTCCTTCCCTCTGCTCTACAAAAACCCTTAACCGGCGACCTCTTCATACTGGTTGGCGTCCATATCGAAATTCGAATACACGTTTTGCACGTCGTCGTGATCCTCCAGCGCTTCGAGCAAGCGGATCATCTGCGCCGCCACGCTGCCCTCGAGCTTGGTATAGGTGGAGGCGATCATGGTGACCTCCGATACCGTAGTCTCGATCCCCGCCGCCTTGATGGCGCCGGCAACGGCCTCATAGGCCGCCGGCTCGGTAAGAATCTCCCAGCTATCGCCCTCGTCGTTCAGATCGTCTCCCCCCGCCTCGAGCACGATGTTCATCAGCTTCTCTTCATCGGCCGCAGACTTGGGCACGGCAATGAGTCCTTTCTTCGCGAACATGAATCTCACCGAATTCGATTCCCCAAGATTGCCGCCGTTTTTCGCCAGAATATGGCGGATCTCGCTCACTGTGCGGTTGCGATTGTCGGTGGTTACTTCGATCATCATCGCCACGCCTCCGGGGCCGTAGCCTTCGAAGGTGATCTCCTCATAGACGGCTCCGGGCAGCTCACCGGTACCGCGCTGGATCGCGCGCTTGATGTTGTCAGCGGGCATGTTCTCCGCCTTGGCGGCGGCCACAGCAGTACGCAGCCTGGGATTGGAATCCGGGTCTCCGCCCCCTTGACGGGCAGACATGGTGATTTCTCTGATGAGACGGGTGAAAGCCTTGCCGCGCTTGGCGTCCAGCGCGCCCTTTTTGTGCTTGATTGTGGCCCATTTCGAGTGGCCGGACATGGTAACCTCTGCAGCGTGAGATTGCGTCGAGCGGGCTGATTCCACAGGCCTTAGGGAAAAGCGCCCTAAGCCGTCGAGTCGCAGAAAAACTCTGCTTCTGACCCTCGCGGCAACAGTCGAGTATAGCACCCAGGCTAGAAAACTTATGGCCCGCCGGCCGCGCGCTTCCCGCGCGGCCGGCGAAAGGCATAGATCACAGCCAGCAGCGGCGGCGCCAAAAGTACTCCCCAAAACGGGATCAGGATACCAAGTAAAATTGGCGTCAGCAGCGAAGCCCAGATCGGCACGCGGGTCACTCGCTTCATGATGACCGGTTGTAGAAACAGTTGATCGATCACCACGATCACCGCGTACAAACCCAGCAGAAACAGAAGCCGATCCATATCGTGCCCGCTGAGCAGAATGGAGAAGACCGGCCCCAGCAAGGCGATGACCCCGCCGAAGTTGGGTATAAAGGCCATCAGGCCGGCAATCAAAGCCCACACCGGAGCCAACGGGACATGAAGCAGCTCCAGCCCGATCAACCAGAGCGCCGCCACACACAAGCCGTCGATCAGGGTGGCGCGACCCCAGGCGAAGAGCGCGGAGCCCGCGGTGCGAACGTGGGCCACGCCTTGCGCGGCCAGGGTGCTCGCCTGGGCATCTCGAATCCGATTCCCCTCCTGAGTGTGGGAACCCTGTTCCTCCGTCATAGCTCTTCCAGCATAGCTGTCCAGGGGGCGGAGCGCGATCCGGCAAACTTTCCTGAAAACACCGAGCGACGCGCATCCTGCTGAAAAAAGGCAAACGATCCCACCGTGAGCCGAGAACTGCTAGCCTAAGAGAATGAAATTCGGCGTGTTGGTCTTTCCCGGCTCCAACTGCGACCACGACACCTATCACGTTGTCAAAGAAATCGCACGCCAGCCGGTGACGTTTCTATGGCACGAATCGGAAGACTTGGAGAACTGCGACGCGATTCTAGTGCCCGGTGGATTCGCTTACGGCGATTACCTTAGAGCGGGAGCGATCGCCCGCTTCTCCCCGGTGATGCAGTCGGTCAAAAGGTTCGCCGCTGAAGGTGGCCCGGTGCTGGGAATTTGCAACGGATTCCAGATCCTCTGCGAGTCCGGATTGCTGCCTGGCGCTCTGCTTAGAAACGCCAGCCTCAAATACATTTGCAAGCAGGTCTACCTGCGCACCGAAGCCACCGAGTCTCCTTTTACCCAAATCCTCCGCAAAGGCCAGGTGCTGAAGCTTCCCATCGGCCACATGGAGGGCAACTACTTTTGTTCGCCGGAGACTTTGGCCGAGCTGGATCGCTCCGGGCGCGTTGCCTTCCGCTACGTCACGGCGAGCGGCGAGGCGGCCGCCGAAGCCAACCCGAACGGATCGCTGGACAATATTGCCGGAGTGCTCAACGAGCAGCGCAATGTGCTGGGCATGATGCCCCACCCTGACCGCTCCAGCGAAAATATTCTCGGCTCGAGCGACGGCCTTTTGCTCTTCGAATCGATGGCCAGCCGCCTGACCGTATGAGCCGGAAACTTTCATGATCGATATACACCATCACCTGCTGTTCGGGTTGGACGACGGGCCCCAGGATGTCGAGGTTTCCGTCGGCATGGCCGAACTGTCGATTGAAAACGGTGTCACCCACATCGCCTGCACCCCGCATTCAAGCGAGCAGTTTGCCTTCGATCCGGCGCTGAACCAGGAGCGCTTAGCCATACTCCAACAGCGCGTCGGCGATCGCCTTACGCTCGGCCTGGGCTGCGACTTTCACCTGATGTACGACAACATCGAGGACGCGATCGCACACCCGGCGAAGTACTCCATCAACGGCAAGAGCTATCTACTGGTTGAGTTCCCTAACCAGGCCATCTCACATAACATGACGGAGATCTTCTTCCGCCTCGGCTTGGCCGGCCTCACCTCCATCATCACCCACCCGGAACGCAATCCGGTGCTGGCGCGCAATCCCGAGCGGCTGTGCGAATGGATTCGCGCCGGCTGCCTGGTGCAGATTACCGCCGCTTCTCTCACTGGGCGCTTCGGAAAAACGGCCCAGCAGATCTCGCACGGCCTGTTGCGGCAGAACTGGGTACACTTTATCGCGACGGACGCGCACGATCTGAACTCCCGACCGCCTATGCTTCGCGAAGCCTACGATCTGATCGCCGGCAAGTACGGCGAAGAAACAGCCGAGCGGCTGTGCGTCTACAACCCGCATGCCGCGTTCTTCGGCGAACCCATGCCGCCTCAACCAGAGCCTCAAGGCTTATATCCGGGCAGTCAGAAGAAATCATCCGGGTTCTTAAGCAAGATCTTCGGCAACTAGCGGCAACCGCACCTGATTTTGTCATCTCGACGAAGTGGAGAGATCTGGGGTTTCCCACATCTGGCGCAAAGAGCGCGCCAGATACGGGGCACCCTCGATTCGTGGTGGTTTTGGATCCATACTTCAAGCAGATCCTGGGTGCCCCAGGTCCCTGGATTCTGGGACCTGGGATTCCACAAACCTCGAAAAAAGACTCCGGTTAGCTTCAGAGTCCCAGGCCGCCGTCAACGGAGAGAATTTGTCCAGTAATAAAGCGCGAGGCGCGGGCAAAGAAAATCACCGCTTCGGCAACATCCTGAGGAGTGCCGTTGCGCTGCATGGGCGTCCTCTGGGCAAAGGGTTCGTAGGCCGGGTCGATCTCGCCGTTGACTACCATTCCGGGAGCCACGCAGTTGACGCAAATCTCCGGCGCGAAGGCCTTGGCCATGGTTTGCGTGAGCATGTGCAAGGCAGCCTTCGAAGTGCAATAGTGGCCGTGGGTCGGCCACGGGTGCAGGCCGCCCAGAGAGCCGATATTGATAATCCGCCCGTGCGCGGCACGAAGATGAGGATACGCAGCCTGTGCCATAAGAAACGGCCCCCGCGTATTCGTCTCGAACATGTTGTCCCACTGGGCGACGCTGATCGCCTGAAGAGGAGCAGTCTCAAAGATTCCCGCGTTGTTCACCAGGATATCGAGTCTGCCCAGATTCTGAACCACAGCCGCGACTGCTTCGCGCACGCTTTCCGGACGGCGCACATCGCACTCTACGGCCAGCGCCCGCACGTTGAATTGCCGCAGCGCATCCACCGACTCATGCGCCTCGGACTTCGATCCCTTGTAGGTAATCGCGACGTCGCTTCCCGCTTCGGCCAGCGCGGTAGCCAGGCTCCGGCCGATCCGTTTGGCTGCGCCGGTCACTAATGCTACCTTTCCTTTCAAGCTTTCCATTTCACTAGATTCTAGCAATGAGGGAATAGGGGCTATGCGTATCGTCGATCTTCGCGAGGTGACCGCGCCCATTGCATCACCCATCGCCAATGCCTACATCGACTTTTCCAAGATGACCTGCTCCCTGGTGGCGGTGGTTACCGATGTAGTACGCGACGGCGCTCCTGTGATTGGATACGGATTCAACCCCAATGGCCGCTATGGCCAGGGCGGCCTCATCTGGGAGCGTTTCGCTCCGCGTCTGCTTCAGGCAGATCCGGCAAGCTTGTTGAATGATGCCGGAGACAATCTGGATCCGGATCGCATTTGGCAGACTTTGATGCGCAATGAGAAGCCGGGGGGGCACGGCGAGCGCTCGGTGGCAGTGGGCACAATCGATATGGCGGTGTGGGATGCGACGGCAAAAATCGCTCAAAAACCCCTTTTTCGACTGCTGGCAGAACGCCATGGATTCACCGCAGACCCGCGGGTCTTCGTTTATGCCGCCGGAGGATATTACCACCCAGGCAAGGATCTCAATGCGCTGCGCGCCGAGATGAAGAGTTATCTCGACCGCGGATACACCGTGGTCAAAATGAAGATCGGCGGCGCGGATATAGCCGAGGACCGCCGGCGTATTGAGGCAGTTCTGGCTGAGATCGGAGGTCAAGCGCAGCTCGCGGTGGATGCCAACGGGCGTTTCGATCTCGAAACCGCGATCGCTTATGCGAAGATGCTGCGCCAGTATCCTATTTTCTGGTATGAAGAAGCTGGCGACCCGCTGGACTACGCACTTCAAGCAACCTTGGCGGAGTTCTACCCTGCGCCTATGGCGACGGGTGAAAATCTGTTCAGCCATCAGGATGCGCGCAATCTGCTGCGATACGGCGGTATGCGCCCGGACCGCGACTGGTTGCAGTTCGATTGTGCCCTGTCGTATGGGCTCTGCGAGTACCTGCGCATTCTGGAGGTAATGACAGCGGCCGGGTGGTCAGCGCGCCGCGCAATTCCGCACGGCGGCCATCAGATGTCGCTGAACATTGCCGCCGGGCTCGGCCTCGGCGGCAATGAAAGCTACCCCGATCTCTTCCAGCCGTACGGAGGCTTCCCCGACGGAGTGCGTGTCGAAAATGGCTTCATCGTCATGCCGGAGTTGCCCGGCATCGGCTTTGAAGGCAAATCCGACCTGATTGGAGTAATGCGGCAACTCGCGGAGTAGCAGGCCCACCCTACTGCGGCAATGGCGTCTGCGGCGAAGGCTTGGCGCTGGTCGACTGGCCTTTGGGAGCCGTATCATTGACCGGAGGAGCGGGCTTGCCGGTGTTGTAAATGCTGTACTGCGTGGTGGGACGCTTCATCTTGACCAGGATGTCCTTGTTATCGGTCTGAATGTCGTAGTCCTGGCCATAGGTTTGCCAACCATCGGCGATTACCTGCAAACGGACGGTATCTCCGATAGGAATGACATCGATTTTCACCTGGCCATCCGGGTCGCTCTTCAACTCCATAGCTCCCGAATCCTTGTTGTTTTTTTATCGGGTGGAAGATCACTGCGGCATTGGGAATTGGCTTGCCGTTCGTCGAACGCACCACCGTGACTTTGATGGTGGCTGTGGGGGGCGGAGGAGTGTACTTGCGCTCCCGATTTCTTGCATGGGCAGGAGGACCGAGCGAAACCGTGCAGGGGATCACGGCCAAAGCAAGCGCCTTGGCGATCGTACAGGCAAAAGAAAGCAGTGCCCATGGCAGGTAGTATACCGCCGAGCACACAGGTATAGATGAGACAAAAATCTGGAGTTGATGAGGATCAGCTTTGAAGAATCCCGCGGGAGTTTTTGCTCGAAGCCCCGCGGACACGCGGGGTAGGAGCACTTCAGCGCTCCGTGAAAAGGTTTAATTTCCGACCATGCGCCGCTGCGCCGTAGAAGATTTTTGGTGGACAAGCGGTTGAAGCGGTTGATCTTAAGGTGGGCTTTACAGGTTGCGGAAAAACTCGGCTTTGTATCAGGGCACGACTTTCAGTCGTGCTGTAACTGCTTGAAAACTCGATCGGCTTTAGCCGCTGAGGGAACTGTTTTCGCACTCTGTCCGACCTTTTTCCGCAGCCTGTTTAGCCCTGGATCTACCTATTGCCAGCGCTAAAGCGCATCATGTTCAGAGTCGAATTCCCCGGAGCGCTGAAGCGCTCCATACCGGCGTTTTCCGCAGCCTGTAAAAGCAATGGGCTTCGGAGTTTTCGCCCT
>CAVPKQ010000060.1:0-14108 GCA_963705665.1 uncultured Acidobacteriaceae bacterium
CTGGATGCCGAAGTCGATGGAAATATGACTCGCCCCCGCATTGCTCATTCCCAGGGGTATGGTCAACGGATGTACCCGGTTGCGGCCGTTATAGAAGACCCCCAATAGCCGTTCTCCTCCGTCATCCTGCCGCCCATGCAGGAGCCGGTGACGATGGCGGTGGTCTCGCGCAGCTCGCTGGTCCATTCGATGCCTGCGGCATTGACCGCTTCGCGAGCCGTAACTACCGCATACTGCGCGAAACGATCCATGAAAGTGAGGCTTTTTCGGTCGAAATAGGCATCGGGATCGTATCCCTGCAGCACAGCCGCGTTCTTGAAGCGGAACTGTTCGACTCCCGCTTCAGGACCGGGCGGGGGCACAACGATCGGTCCGATTCCACACTGGCCACGGGCCAGGGCAAGCCAGAATTCTTCGCGGCTTAGCCCGAGGGAGCTCAGGACACCAATTCCAGAGATGACAACTCTTTGCATTCAGGCCGTTAGCCTTGCTGCGAAGTGTTTTGCTTCGCTTCGACTAAGTAGCTGACACCGGCGACCATTTCGTTGATGGTGCGAATTTTCTTCGCGTCTTCGTCGTTAATCTCGATGTCGAACTCGCTTTCGAGATCGAACAGGATATTAATGCTGTCCATGGAATCGATGCCTAGTTCCTCGAAGGTACTGTCCGGCTTAACTCTTTCCAGAGGGAGCCGTTGGGTGGTGGCGATAACTCTCAGAACGCGGGCTTCGATGGTTTCGGACATAAGGACCTTCTGAGGCCGCAGCGTAGGCCTCGATTCACGGCATATTAGCAAACGGCTTCAGTAACGTTAACCCGGCATGGAAAACATGGCAAGGTCCGTAAGGGGTACTCCTTTGTTTTCAGTTAACCTTCAGACTCCTCGGCCCGTTTTCCCTGGTCGAGCCACCCGGCGGGTCTTTGGCGATTGGAATGGTTGATTGTATCGTTCGATGGAGAGGCTGCAATACGACCTTGGTCATCGATTCCAGCTTTGAGCACGCTTGGCAGGCGCAAATCTTGCCTGCCCGCCCGCTGATTCTTCCCAGCCGTCAATTTGTGTATCCGGTTCAAGTGGAAGAAGTGGAGCGCGGAGCGGTGGAAACGCTGGTGAAGCCTCCGGCCAGGAGCGGGGACACCCGGCAGTTTTTGGCGACCTGCGCCTTGGGCTTCGCCGGCCCGCTCGCGCTCAGCGGGGCTTGGGCTTGCCCCGATCCGGAGTGGATATGCATCGTAGCCGGAGGATACGCCTATTTAATCGATACCTCATTGCCATCGCGATGGGAGCAGGTGGAGTACCGGCCGGTCACCGAGATACGCGCTTTACCGGAGCAGGGCCTGCTGCTTTTCAGCGGTTTCCATAGCCTGCTTGCCTGGGGACAAGACGGCAAGGCGTGGCAAAGCGGGCGGCTCACCTGGGAGGGTGTGCGCATTACCCATGTCGCAGCAAACAGGCTGTTCGGCTTTGGCTGGGATATGAAGACAGACCGCGAAATGGAGTTCGAGGTCGATCTGAAGACCGGTCAACACCGCGGCGGGGGATATTTGGTCTAGATCCGGCTCGCCAGGGGTTATGGGGCAGTTACGCGTAATCGGAGAACAGAGAAACAAGGTTCTTGTATTGACAAATGTATTTACATGAATGCGGGCGGCCGCGACAATGTGGGTGCCACGCCGGGTCTGGGAATGGGACTGCGAAGCTTTACCGGCAACCACACTTAATTTGTCATCTCGACCGGAGTGTTCCCGGGCCTGCCGCCCGCCCAAGGGGATGAAAATCGGGTTGAGGAAGGCTTGGTTGGCAAGTACACCTTCCTTTGTCATCTCGACCGGAGCGCAGCGGAGTGGAGAGATATTGCGGTTTCCCACATCTGGCGCAAAGGGCGCGCCAGATATGGCACCCTCGGATTGGTGGTCGTTTTGGATCCATATTTCAAGCAGTTCCTGGGTGCCCCAGGTCCCGATTCTGGGACCTGGGATTCCACAACCGCTGGCAGAGCGGGCTTCCCAGGATGATTTTCGACAGAAGCGCGGAGTAGAGATCTGCGGTTTCTTGCTCTGTCCTTCACTGAGGCCGGCCCAAGCCAGGTCCGTCTGTTAATGACTCATGCTTGCTCATCGGCGATTTCGTTTTGCACCAGAAAGTGGCAACCGCAGATCTCCACTCCGCTGCGCTCCGGTCGAGATGACAAAGTTAGGTGTAATTGCCAACCTAGGCTTCAGTCGAGATGCCAACTCAGATGCGGTTGCCGATGCAGCCTTGAGAGCCTTTTCCGTATTCTGTAAAGGCGTCCCACATTCAAAAGGCGTTTTTAAGGAAATGGTCTATTCTGAACCTGCAATTTGATAAAGGCTCAACGCGGCGTCGCCTTGTTTGAGGACGCGGGTGCGATACAGCGAGCCATATTGAGACGCCAATGGCTGTTTATGCTGGTGTTCGGCGATCACCATGCAATGCGGCGCCAGCAGCGGCGATTCCGCTTGCCCAAGCGTGGTAAGGGTGTTCAAGTAAGCTCTGGAAGCGTGATAGGGAGGGTCGAGAAACACCAAATTCCAGGGCTGTATAGTTCGGGAAGCGGATAAAACGCGAAGGGCGGCGGCGACTTCGGATGCTTCAATGCGGAAGCCGAAATGTATATTGAGCGCAGCGAGATTGGCCCGTATGGCGGCTAGGGCGGCCGGAGCACTCTCAAGGAAGGAGACATGGCTGGCGCCGCGGCTGAGAGCCTCGATGCCGACCGCTCCTGATCCTGCATAGAGATCGGCGAAGGCCGCACCCTCGATGCGCTCCGCCAGAACGTTGAACAGCGTCTCCCGCAGACGATCGCTTGTGGGCCGGGTGGAGAGTCCCCGTGGTGCGGTAAGCAGTCGAGAGCGGTAAGCGCCGCCGATGACGCGCATGCGACTTCTATGGTAGCTGAAGCAGCGGGTTGGTCGCCGTGCAACCCCTACAATAGAGAGAGGCAAGGACGGAAGCAATGCGTGGATGGTCATTCTCTCTGGGACGATGGGTGGGCGTCGAGCTGCGCATTCACACCTTCTTTATTCTTCTTCTGGGCGTTTGTCTGGCCTATTCGGAAAGCACGCACATCTCTGCTTTTCGCGGCATAGGCCTGTGGCTCGTGCTGGTGATAGCGGTGGCAGTGCGCGAATTGGCGCGGCTGATCGTAGCCGCCTATCATGGCCTGCAGCTCAGAAACGTTCTGTTGCTGCCCATTGGCGGCCTGATGGCATATGCCAACGCCGACAGCGCGGAGCGGGCAGCCGATAGTAAGGTTCAGTGGCGAATGGCCTTGACCGGACCGGCGGCCAACCTGAGCTTTGCCTTGCTGATATGGCTGTTGGTAATGGGCATGGCGCCGCAAGTAAATTTACTGGGACGGCCGTGGATAACACCTTCGCATCTGATCCGCAGCATAGTTTGGATGAATATCTTTCTCGGTCTGCTCAATTTGCTGCCTGCCTATCCTCTGGATGGAGGCAGAGTGCTGCGCGGCGGATTTTCCAAGGCGCGGGGAAGCGCCCAAGGCGCGCGCGTGGCCGCCGGATTAGGACAAATCCTGGCCCTGGTTTCGATCGTTGCCGGGGTGGTCACGATGAACATCTGGCTATTGATGGCGGGATTCTTCATCCTGATCGGCGCTCAATTGGAAGACCAGGGCGTGCTCTTTCAAAATGTCGTGGACACAGTGCATATGGCGGATGTGATGCTGACGGAATTCTCCATGCTGGCCCCCTCCGACACTCTTGAAGATGCTTTGTTCAAGTCCATCCATACCCTGCAAGACGATTTTCCGGTGGTGCGCGGTGACAGCCTGGTGGGCATCATCTCCCGGCAAAGCATTCTCGACGCGCTGCGCAGCGATGGCAACGGATACGTACAGGGCGTGATGTCTAAGAGCTTCCACGTAGCCCAACCGGAGGACTCTCTGGGCACCACCATCAGCAGATTTGGCGGCCGCGGGCTTTCCCTGGTTCCGATAACCCAAGGCGAACGCATTGTCGGAATCGTGACCCTGCAAAACCTGATGCACTCGATGAGCCTGCTCTCGGAGAGCCGGAAGCTGCAGCGGCAAAGTCAGGAATAGGACTTTGGCTGCGGAAGAAACCTTCGCGATTCCCGAAAGTGCGCCCGATCGCGCGCCACTCGAGCCGGGACTCTACCTGGTGGCGACCCCGATAGGCAATCTTGAGGACATTAGCTTGCGCGCCCTGCGCGTGCTCAAGAGTGTCGATCGCATCGCCTGCGAGGACACGCGCTTTACCCAGAAGCTGCTGAACTACTTCGGCATTCATACTCCCACGCTCAGTTGCCATGAACATAACGAACAGGTGCGGACGGCGGAGCTGCTCGACCTGTTGCGGCAGGGCGGCCGCGTGGCGGTGGTTAGTGATGCAGGCATGCCCGGGATCTCCGATCCTGGAATGCGCCTTGCCCGCGCCGCTGTGGAGGCAGGAATCAAGGTGATTCCGGTACCCGGAGCCAATGCCGCCCTGACCGCGCTGATCGCCTCCGGACTCGACACCGGACGGTTTCTGTTTGTGGGATTTCTCCCCGCCAAAGCGGCCGCCCGGCGGGCCGAGCTCGCCAAACTCTCATGCGCACTCATCGAGGGAGAGGCGCTCACGTTGATTCTTTACGAAGCTCCGCACCGCATTCTGGAAACCCTCGCCGACATCGAGGAAACCTGGGGGGCGCGAGCGCCGGCAGTCGTCGCGCGAGAACTGACCAAGCTGCACGAGGAGTTTCTTCGCGGAACTGCGGCGCAAGTGCGCAGCGAGCTGGAGGCGCGCGAGCGCATTCGCGGAGAGATTGTCTTGCTGGTCGAGGTCCGCAGGCCGGCTGAGCCGAAGGATACTCGCTCCAGCATCGCCGGACGGGTGGCGGAGCTAGTACGCACTGAAGGTATGGACCAGAAGGACGCCTTGAAACGAGTGGCGCGCGAGCGTGGCCTTTCCAAAAGCGAAGCCTATCGCGAGCTGCAACAGGCGAAGAAATAGGTGATTCTCACGGTTGGAGCAGAACCACGCACCCGAGGCGCGCGAAGCTATTATAGCTACCCAAAACAGCGTTTTTCCTGCCAATTTCTACTCATTAAGGAAAACCGACAACCTGTTTCTCGCGGGGGGCAAACCCATTGGCGCCGTTCACGCCATAGCGCTCAACAATAGGATGAGCTTCCGGGGCGCTGGCGCCGACGGCCTGCGTTTCCAGTACCACCTCAAAGGGGCCTACGCTGCCATTCTTTGTAGAAGCCTTCGTCAAAATCGGCGTCATGGCGCGCTGGTTCAAAACAAAGTCTGCGCCGGCCCGTGTAGCCGCCATATCTTGTCCTTGAATCAGCAACACATGGCCAGCGCCATCCATGCTCGGCAGGAACGACAGAATCGTATACGTGAGGTGAGGATCGGCATTCGCAATCTTCGTATACATCGCTTGCTCACCGGGCCGCGGATGCTTGTTTATTATCGTTCTCTCGTAGACATGGGTGCCGCTTTGATAGACCGGGAACGCCATGCGAAATGCGGAGATCGGCTCGAAAAGCTCCACCCAAGGGTTCGCGTGAGGTCCGCCCAGAAGGATGACGTTGGACTGCTTCAGATCATCCATCCGCACGTCTCGGGCATAGCGCACCACAACTTGGCCTGCCGAGGACTCCGGCAGGCGAAGGAAGCCAACCACAGCGTTAAGATCGGCGACACTCGTGTAGTCGGCAAAGCGATCTTCCGAAGTGTCCTTGGAGCCAAGCGGATCCAACGCCTTGTATATAGAGAACCGCTCATCCATCCCACCGTTCACATATTCATGCAGATGCACTTCCCGGCCAGTCAGTTCCTGCAGCAAGGCGAGGCCGCTGTCGCCCGTGACAATATAGGCTGTCCGCCGGGAATTGAAGACCTCTCCCCAAAACAGCCCGTACAAGTTTGCTGGGTGGATTCGAACAGACGAATAAAGCCAGACTGCCAGCACGCAAACCATAAACACGCCCGCCAGGACGGCTACGGAGATCCTGATCCTCTTGTTCATGGCGAAAGAGGGCCGGGCAGGAACCGCGACGTCAATCGGAGCGGGTAAGGGGTCGGTGACGCCTTCTGCAGGCGCGGGTTTCACCTGTGCCTCCGCGCAAACATTCAATTCAAAAACCGGGACATATTGGCCGCGAGGGATTACGACACGGATTGGCTCGTTCCTGCCCTCGGTTGCGAAATATTCTTCCAGCCGCTTTCTCAGTATTCTGGCGTAATTGCGGACAATGTTATCCTCGCCCGGATGATATGAGCTCGGGCGGCCGAGCGCGTGCATCCCGATCTGGTATTCGCTGATCTCGCTTTCCCGGCCATGAAGCTTCCGATCGCAAACGTACAGAAGGAAGTTTGTAAGGAAGGCAGATCGCAAGAATGGTGGAGTAGAGGTAATCCGCCGCGCGAGTTCCCACTCTTCCCTCTGGTAGTGGACTCCCCAGGGCGGAATGGCCGGGCTGGCCTCTTTTGCCTCGCTCACCGATGACTTCACTGCGGGCGTCTACCTCGATTTCCTCAAGCGGCTTTGTCGAAGGGGGCGTGAAATTTAGCTCGAATCTTAACATGGAGTCCTTTGGTTCCGTTCCAGGCGTTTCAATGATGCCTTTCCCCCGTGTAATCAATGGTTGGCTGCCGCAATCGTTTCGCGAGTTTTCTCTTCAATCCAAAGCACTTAGTCGATTTTCTGTAAAGATTTGATCCCTTTGCACCGTGATACCACCTTGCGGGTTGTGTGTTCGCGGTATAAATCTCCTCCTCGATCAGGACACGGCTTTCTGGCTCATTCTCTATCGAGACACGAACGCGGGATGAGGAGGCGACGATAGACCGCGGAAGCTTTTTAGCCAATCCTGGCCGCAAACGACCCCAATGCCGTGCCGCCGATTTCCGACTAGCGCTCACGCCGGATTGGCATGCAAATGATGCTATGGCCAAAGGCTCCACGGCTGGAGTATTTTGGGCGGCCGGGTACGGTCGAACCTAGCTTATGAAACGCCTTCGACGCGAATTGCACCGCTGGCCTGAAACTTCATCTTGAGGAGGCTATTTTCCATGAATAAATCTGAGGCTATACACAGGAACTGTGTGCTCTTAAGTCTGGTGTTGCGAACGACTCTATTGGCGGTTGTGGGTGTTGTTTTCCTTCTTCCCAGACTTCACGCGCAGGAGACGGCCACGATCGTTGGCAGTGTTACGGATCAGTCCGGAGCCGTCGTGCCCGGCGCCCGAGTAACCTTGGTGAATCAGGGGACGCAATTCACGCGAGTCGTCGAGACCAATGCAAGCGGTCAATACGTTGCATCCGCCATTCCGACTGGCAGCTACCTGATCACCGTCTTGAAGACTGGATTCGAGCGGCTGAAGCGAACCGGCGTTCAACTTGCGGTGGATAGCACGCTTACTGTTGATCTGCAACTGAGCGTCGGAGCGGAAACCCAAACTGTGGCTATTTCCGCGACTGCGCCGCTCTTACAGATGCAATCCGCGGCCGTATCGGGCTTAGTGGACAGCAGGCAGATGGTGGCGCTTCCCATGGTGAGCCGCGACTTCACCGACCTGGTCCTGCTTACCCCGGGAGCACATGCAGGAACGGCTGCAAACCTGGCAGCGGGGGGAAGCGGCTATTCGATGCGCGGAGGCGCCAATTACTCCGTCAACGGCTCGGTGGCCGCAGGCAATACCTACATGGTTGATGGCATTTACGATCGTATGCTTTGGCTGAACACACTGGTCGTCGTGCCCATTGTGGATTCCGTTCAGGAATATCGCGTCATGACCAGCAACTACTCCGCCGAATTCGGGGAGGCCGCGGGTGCATTAACCGAGGTTGAAACGAAATCGGGCAGCAACGAACTGCATGGAAATGTGTGGGAGTTTCTGCGCAATACCGATCTGAATGCAAACAACTATTTCAACAACCGGGGTCATATTCCCAGGCCGGCATTCCACAGGAATCAGTTCGGATTCACCTTAGGGGGGCCGATTCGCCGTAACAAGACATTTTTCTTCGGCGATTACGAAGGCATCCGGGCATCGCAGCCTTTAACGTCGACCTCCACCATACCCACTCTCGCGGAAGATCAAATGGTCGAGACGGGGAATTTCGCCAATTTCGGAACCACGATCTACAATCCGTATTCGACCAGCACAGTGGGTGGAACCAAGGTGCGCAACGCCTTCAGCGGGAACCAGATTCCCGCGTCCCTGCTCGACGGGCCCGCCGGCCAAATAGTAAAGCTCCTGCCCGCGCCTACCAACTCGGCAGCCGTCAATAATTACACTTACAACGCCGCAGAAACTCAGACGACCAACCAATTTGATGTTCGCATTGACCAGAACCTCGGCAACTCGGATCGTCTTTTCGTCCACTACGACTACGACAAAAGCAATGTTGTGACGCCTGGCGTTGTTCCCTCTGCAGCCAATAGCACCATTCCGATCGGCCCCTACGTCTCTACGAATTCCGGCGGAATCTCGGAGCCGCTTTTCAATCAGGCCGTGACCATAGGTTATACCAAGGTCCTAGGCAGCAAGATGGTCGTCGAATCCCATTTGGGCCTGGTTCGCTGGCATGCACAGATTACGCCGTTGGGAGCAAAGTTCAACACCGCGGCGGCGCTGGGGATTCCCGGGATCAACTTCAACCAACAGTCGGGCGGCATGCCTGCATTCACAATTTCGGGACTCACGGAAATTGGGGACAACTCGACATACCCGGAAGACAGCGCGCAGACCAGCGTGCAGGGAGATTCCGCGATCAACATGATTCGCGGGGCGCACACCCTAAAAATCGGCGTTGTGGCGCTTCGTCAGTTGTTCAATGGCTTTTCGGGATTTCCGGATCGCGGAACCTTCGACTTCGATGGCGAGTTTACGAGTCAGCTTAACAGTTCCAGTACTGCGACCGCTCTTGCCGATTTTGCCCTGGGGACAATGGACACGGGAAGCCGCGCTTACCTTGATGGATCCTTCGGCATGCGTACCTGGCAAGTGTCGCCCTACATTCAGGACACGTGGCGCGCCACCGATCGTCTTACCGTGGAAGCCGGCCTCCGCTGGGACGTAATGGCGCCCCCCTATGAGAAGCACAACCACTGGGCCAATCTCGATGTCGCGACCGGGCAACTCCTTCTCGCCGGGGTCAACGGCAACGGCAGACGCCTGGTCGACTTCGACCTGGGTACGATGGGTCCCCGCTTGGGATTGGTGTATGCCCTGGGTTCAGACCGTAAGACCGTTGTCCGCGCCGGCGCCGGGATCTCTTACGTATACGAGGATGCGGGAGGCGCTGAACTGTACAAGAATTTGCCCTATTACACCTCTCAGATCATTACCACCAGTACGAATAGCCTGCCTACTCAGTTCCTCAACCAGGGGCTGCCTATCCCGGTCGCACCCATCGGCGAGAGCGAGGCGCAACTCTCTACAGGCAGTCCCGAGGCCTGGAATCAGAAACTAAAGCCTGACCTCCTGGCGTCATGGAGTCTGGGCGTCCAGCGCCAATTGACAGACAGCATGATGTTGGATGTGAGCTACGTCGGCACGCGCGGCAACCGGATTTTGATCAACAGCGTCAACCTCAACCAGGCGGGCCCGGGCCCCGGAGCTGTCGCTCCGCGCCGTCCTTATTACACCATTAATCCCAACCTGGTAAACATCTCCTACGTTACAAGCTGGGGCGGTTCAAAATACGAGTCCCTCCAAGCACACCTCGAGAAGCGCTATTCGAGCGGTCTCACTTTCGGCCTTTCCTACACCTATGCTTCCTACCTCACCGATGCCGGCAATCCAAATGGCGGAGGCAACAGCAACTATCAGAACGATCAATGCATCGCCTGTAACTGGGGCCCGGCTCCAGACGACCTCAAGCACGTGCTATCGTTCAATCACGTTTATGAGTTTCCCTTTGGCGCCCAACAGAAATATCTGACGCACGGCCTCCTTGCCTATGTTCTGGGAGGCTGGAATCTCAATGGAATTTGGAGCATTCAGAGCGGGGGGCGCTTCACTCCTCTTCTTTCGGCTAACGTCTCGAATGCGTCCGGGGGCGGCAATCAACGTCCCAACCGGATTGGAAGCGGAAGCTTGCCATCGGGTCAACGAACTATCGATCATTGGTTCAATCTCGCCGACTTCGTGGCGCCTCCACAGTACACCTTCGGAAACTCGGGGACGGGAATTCTGACCGGGCCGGGCTATTTCGACGCGGATCTCGGACTGATTCGCAACTTCCGCATCACCGACAGAACCCGGCTGACCTTTCGTTCCGAATGGTTCAACGCGTTCAACCGTGCGAATTTCGGCCTTCCGAACGTTACCATCGGGACTGTTCCGGCCGGCACCATCAGCAGCACCGTGGCAGGGCCGGGCGGCACTTCGGCAAGAGTCATTCAGATGGCACTGAAACTTGAATTTTAAATCGCTGCTATGCGATGACGGCAGGTCACCGTTATTGCACAACAATAACCATGGTCGAACACATTTCCTCGTCCGCCCTGCGGAATGGGGCCAGTATCTCTTAGGAGCACTTCAGGATGAGCGATATCGATCGAAGAGAGTTTTGTTTGGGACTCGGTGCTTTATCAGCTGCCCACAAGGGACTCGGCAATTCACTGATCAGCGAAGGCTTTCAATCCAAAAGCGCGCAGGGAAGCAATAGCTCCGGTAAACGCAAGAATGTACTTCTCATCATGACCGATCAGCACATGCCCGGAGCCTTGGGGATTCGCGGCGATACCATCGCGAAAACTCCTCATCTGGACGCTTTGGCGCAAACCGGAGTGCGCTTCGACCACGCTTATTGCGCAGATCCGGTCTGCGTACCGTCCAGGGCTTCCCTGCTGACGGGTCTTTACACGCATAACCACAAGACGTACAACAACGGAACGCCATGGCCTTTTGAAAACAAGACCATCGCCCACGCATTCAGCGAGGCGGGATATATGACAGGCCTCATCGGCAAGATGCATTTTGTCGATGCACAGACTCATGGCTTTGACTACAAACTGGATTTCAACGATTGGTATCAATATCTGGGACCTAAGACCAAGCTGCGAGCCGAAGAAATTGTCGATCCGAACTCCGGGTCTGGCCTGCCGCAAATCGATGACCTATGGCGCGACCATGGCGATCCATGGACCGGAGTAATAGAAAACGACGATCGCGAAGGATATGTCGCCGTCGGACGAATCTCAGCGCTGGCCGAGGAAGATCATTTCGAGAGTTTTGTGGCGAGAGAGTCAATTCGCTTCCTGAGGAATCATGGAACTAAGCAGCCTTTCTTCCTGACATGTTCGCTCCTCAAGCCCCATGACCCCTTTATGCCGGCGGAGCGCTTCGCTAAGATGTTTCACCCGGAGGAAATGAACTTGCCCGCGACCTGGAACAAGGTGGATCTTTCCACCGTGCCCAAATTCATTCGGCACAATATCCATTACAACGCCGCAACGCCGGAGGTACTGGCTTTTTGATGGGCACTCTCGGGAAGTTACGTCGGGTCGATCGCGAATTATTTTTTCTTCAAGTGGGTGGGGCTGCCGGTTGCGCGGAAATACGGCAAGCTCGTTTTGATCTCACCGGCGAAACTCGACACGGCGGAGACCTGGGTCAGGAGTTACGGAAGCCCCGGGATTTTTCTGGCTCGCCTTCTCCCCGTGATCCGGCATTTGATTTCGATTCCGGCCGGCGTGCTTGAAATGCCGGTTCGGGCATTTCTGGCATCGCGACGATCGCGGGCGCGGGCATATGGTGCTTCGTGTTGGCCTGGTTCGGCCAGGAGGTTTTGGGGGCCCGCCCGGATCTCCTCGACTCGCCCGAGGCGATGATCGCGGCGATGAAAGCCAAGCTCGCGTTCTTTATCGGCGCGGCGGTGCTCGGCACCTTGCTCTATCTGGTTTTTGTCCTCGTCCGTCGTCGAAGCGTGGCATCGGCTCGTGTCGGAGGCTGAGAATTTGCAATAGCGGGCTTCGGTGAAGAGCCTGCTGATTTTTCTTCTTTTGATGTGTAACGCGCAAGCATCGGACGTCCGCTTCGAACAGAAAATCGGGGCCAAGCTTCCGCGCGATACCGTTTTTCGCGACGAGGCGGGCCACCGCGTCCACCTAAGCTCCTCTCGACGGAAAACCCATTGTCCTGAACCTGGTTCATTTGCGCGGACACACTCATTCCAACTGGGTCCTTCGCAATCTCGCGCGCTCCGTCCGGGACATGCAGCTCGAGCTCCGGCCGGCAATACCGAATCGTCACGATCAGCATCGACCCGGACGAAAGCCCCGAGCGCTTGCTCGAGCGCCGGCGTGAGTTCCTTCGGTGGATCCCCGAATCCCGCGAGTTGCGAAGCGGCTGCCTTTTCCTGACGGGCGAGCGCCGCGCCATTGATCGCGTCGCGGAGGCCGTGGGGCTTCATTACGCGCAGGATTCCGAATCGGGCGAATACCTGCAGCCAGCTGGAGTCGTGATCATCTCGCGGGACGGGACGGTGAGCCGGTATTTCTTCGGGGCAAGCTTTCCGCCCGCCGAGCTGGGAGAGGCGCTGAGCCTGTCCAACAAAGGCTTCTTCGGCTCGCTGTATGAGGCGATGCGGGCGTTGGGAGCGGTCGGTGGCTGACGGACCCGAAAAAGTCTCGTTTTACCGTCCCGTGCATCAAGGGCTTCTGATCGTTCTCATGGTCGTCGTTCTCGGAGCGCTCGCTGCTTTGTATTCGGTGAGGCTGATTTTTCTGGGAACACTGGTCGGAGTGGGGCTCGGTACGCTGATCGCGCCGACGGCTCAGAGGCTTCGCGCCCGGCATCGGATCCCGCGAACCGTGACCGCGCTGCTCTTTCTGGTGTTGCTCTACGGGGCGTTTGCCACGGTCGGATACTTTCTCTTCTCGATGATCTCGGACGACATCGTGCCCGTGATGAAAAAGCTGCCCACGATTTTTCACGGCCTGGAGAGTCGCTTCACGCAGGTGGCTCACGCGCATCCGGGGCTGGGTTTGCCGAGCCAGGGTTTCGATTTCCAGAAATACCTGAACGGCGCCGCTTCGGCGGTCGTCGAAGGCGTCCGCGTCGGCGCGAGCGCGCTTTCTGGGCTGGTTTTCATTTTCTTCGTGGCGCTCTATCTCTCGATCCGTCCGCGCGAGTACCTGGACGGGCTGATTTCGGCGTTTCCGTCGCATCGGCGCGATGGGCTCAGGCGGGTGCTCGGCGACTGCGCGCAATCGCTCAGGCATTGGTTTTGGGCGCAGCTCTCGGCGATGAGCGCGGTGGGGCTTCTCGCGGCGGTGGTATTGAAGATCGTGGGCTCGCCGTACTGGATTTTCTTCGGGGCGGTGACGTTCGTCCTTGAGCTTGTTCCTTACTTCGGGCCGCTGACCTCCCTGAGCATCGTCTGCCTGGTGACGGCCGCTGCCGATCCCTCGGCATTGATGAAGACGTTCATCGCGTTCTCGGTCGTGCTCGCTCTCGAGGGAAACGTGATCATTCCCCTGATCATGAGAGGGAGCATCAAGCTGCCTCCGGTCCACCTGCTCATTCTGATCGCGGTCATGGGCGAGTGGTTCGGCGTGTTCGGTTTCCTGATGGCCGCACCGACGCTCGCGGTTCTTCGCGCCGCCTACCTGCGTGCCTATCTGCCGCTGATGGACGAGAAACGCGTGCACCCTTCGGAACTGGCGGCGAGAGCGCCCCTTCAGGGCGTTCCGCGCGCGAAGCGGGCGCCGACCCAGTTCTGATCAATCGGCAGGGACTGGAAGAAATCCGGTGGAGGCCGAAGACCGGTGAGGCGCCCAAAGGTAATCGGGATGGGAGTTCATCACGTCCAAGGTTCCGTTGGTCCAAGCGCCGCCGGTGACGAATTTTCCGGAGCGCGCGAGAATGATGTTGCCGGAGCTCGCGATTTTTCCGACGAGTCGAACGTGACGGGAGCGTCGAGCCACAGCTCGTAGCGAAGAACGCGGCTTTGGAAATGATCGCTGTCCTGAAAGTTGAAACTCCCGGTCACGGTATCCCCCGGCACGTCGTCGCGAGCCCACCAAACTTGAGTCGTCATATCGACGCGATAGACGCCTGGGGCGGACGGGTCCGGATCGAGGGCATCGAGC
>CAVPKQ010000061.1:0-14439 GCA_963705665.1 uncultured Acidobacteriaceae bacterium
TAACGGCGCAGACTAGTATTCTCTTCCCGCAGCCGCTGGTTCTCCTCGTCACGCTGCTCAAATGAAACCGACTCTGAACTTCTGCTGGCCATCTCCGGCTCACTGCTCCATGCCGTCTACCAAAACGTTTTCGAGAAACTCGCGCACGTCGTCGAAGACCGCAGCGACGTCCGTCTGCAGCCCACATTCTTCAGCGAGCACCCGGAAGAGCGTTTGCCATTCCGGCGGCGGTACGCTCAAGCTTGCTGGCAAAGCGTGAGTCCCCCTTCGGTCAAAGATCAGATGCAATGCGTTGATTACCCTCCGCCGGTCAAGTTGGTTGTCTGCGATCAGAAGAGCCAGATCCACCAGATCCTTCACCCGACTATTCGGTGAGCTTCGCGGAAGCGTGTAAGCGTGAATCTTCTCGGCGAATTGCTGTTCGCGAGAGATCATCCGTACACGTGGCTTCTCAATTCCTGCAAACCCGAGCCAGTCATGGCACTCGGCGGTTTCGAGAGGCTGGATCACCACATCACCAACGCCTGCGTCGAGATGAAACCGAGCGAAGATCCTTCCATCCATACGTGTCTCGACCGAATAGCGAGCGCCGCCGTAAGGAGCAGCGGTTAGATCCATAACGGGTGGTCCAATCGTGTACTCGAACCAATCATCGAATGAGACATCGGCCATCGCCTGCAACATCTCTCGCTCGTATCGATCGGACTGGATCGCTACCTTCCACTGTCTCCACGACGCGCTGCAAGGTCAAGTCGATATCGATTGTGGATCGAGCGGATTTGAAGCGGAGTTCCAGTGCATAACCGCCCTTCAACGCCCAAGGCGCCGGGTCTTCCCGGAATAACCTCGCCAGCAAACGATCGAAGGATACCTGACGTCTGAGGCGATTGATATCGATCTGTTCGGTCTGAGACATGCTCTTCAGACGTTCTTCCAGGGCTCTGCGGAAGGCTCCCGCCGTCGCATATGTTCTCGGAATCGACATTATGCGGCCCGCCGCAGTGCATCTTCGACCATCTTGCGAGCCGTCTCGCTCAGTTGTGCGTTCCGAAGTTGCTGGCGCGCGATCAGCCCGCGGTCAACAGCCTGCCGCAGCGCCTGACGTATAAACGTCCGCTCGACCGTGCCGGCCTCTATCAGGTCAAGAATCGTTCGCAGCGGAGTAGTGTATTTGTAGCCAGGTCCGGCCTGTATTTCGCTCTTGAGCAGGTCGCGATAATGGAGCACGACAATGCCTGGGATATCGCTGTTACGCCGGAAGTTTGTTGGAACGGTCATATGGAGCTTGGCCGGGTTCAGGTCTGACAGCTCATAGAGGCTCAGCGCCGTCTGATGACTATAGACACCTTCGACCTCTTCCTTCCGGTTCCGCGACCAGAGCGACCAAAGTACAAGATCGGGCCGATCCGGCGCCGGGAACAGCGTCAAGCGGTAGATGCCGCGGTGTTCCCGGATCCAGTTCCCGGCCTGCACGTGGTAGGGATGCGTATTTTCGGCGAATCCGGCCGCCTTGGCCTGCTTCGTAGTGAAGAAGCCTTGCTGTTGCTCGGCGAGATCGAAGAGCCGCCGCGACGCCTCTCGGTGAGACTGAGCCATAACACAATACTACAACTTTCTTGTTGTTTTGTCAGCCATGAAAACTGGTGTCCCTAGCCACCCTTGCAAACTGCGCTCCCGGCAAGGTTATGCTTTCAGCGCCTTGTTTCCGGAAATCCGGGATCTGCCCACAATGAAGGGTTTACTGGATTTGGAGCGGCAAGATTATGGTTTCCGAGTGGCAAAGTTATGCTTTAAAGCACAGCCGCTGTGACTTGAAGCACAAAGTGGCAACGGCTGCCACTTTATGCTTCAAAAAACACACGGGTTGGCCTCTGAACCACAACGGGTCAGTCTCAGTAGCCCGACAGTCTTCGTGGTTGAGATCTATCGAATAAGATGGGGTGCTGCAATATTGACGAATTCGCGAGAAGTGACAATCTTCGTGCATTTCCAGTAGGGGGGGAAATGCTTCTGGTTTCCTGTGATCAGGTAATCTGCACGCGCAGCATCAGCGCATTCAATGAAGATATTGTCGTCGGGATCGCTGGTGACACTCAGTTGCCGCGATGGAAAGACGGCATGGCTATGATTCTTGATGAGTTGAAAGAGCTGTTGGCGGACCCCTTTGCGAATCCCCAGCTCGGGCCGTCCAAGCACGTCCGCATACTCATCAAGGATAGGCGCCGAGACATAAAGACGCGCCGGTTTGGTGATCGCCAGTAGAAAGACGGTACGCTGAAGGCTCTCTGGCTTAAGGGCGGCGGAAATCAGTACATTCGTGTCGATGACCAGACGAAGCGAGAGCATCAGCTCTTCCTTCGCTGCGCTCTGGATGCCTTGATGATCTGATCGATTTGACGCGAAGTCATTTGGCTCGTCTTGTTTTGTTTGGCTTCTTGCCCAATGATCTTGAGCACTTCAGGCTCCGGAGCCGCTAATTTAACGTAGTCACGCAGATTCATCAGAACCGCAGTGGGGGTACCTCGCTTTTCAATAACAAGGGACCTTCGCTCAACATCAACGCGTCGCAGCAGTTTCCCAAAGTTCGACCGTGCACTCAAAGCCGAAACAATGATCGAATCATTACGTCTTGCGGATACGGTGGCCATAAACTCTTCATTTCCCCTTCCTGAACTGTACAGTTCACATCTAAAGAACGTCAAGAAAAACAGGTTTCTCTTCGCCCGCGTCAAGTGGTATGCGTGGATCTGCTGAATCGGAAAAGCGCCTCGGATGCACTTACCGCCACCTTAATAGTTCAGTTTTGTGCTTTGTGCCACCTTATGCTTCATTGCGCAATAATCGGTTATCCAGGCAGACGTTGATATGAAGAACCTTACAACGCTGCGCTGCCACTTTATGCGTCCGCAAACTGCCATTTTATGATTCAAGCGACAGCCGCCGTCGTCGCCGTCGTCGTCATCGCAACTATGTCCTGTTTAACTGGCGACGCGATGCTCCGATTCCCGAGCGGGGTTCGTTAGGTGTCGTTTTAAGGGAGTGGTGCAGGTTGAGACTCACAGGGCTCACGCTGGTCCGGCCCGCGCCTTGCGCCTCCTCTGAGAGCCTGAAATCATGGATAGAACAAGATGCCGGAACTCGTACAGATCGGTGTTCAGCCCTCGAAGCCTGGCATCGCTTGTGCTCCGAAGCCGCTCGTTACAGTTCTTTGGTTACAGGGTGTCACGCTGGCATGGATGCTGGTGGAGTTCGGCGTCTCTGTGTATGCGGCCGTAACGGCTCACAGCCCTGCAATGTTGGCCTTCGGCTCGGACAGCCTGGTAGAGCTTCTGTCCGCTGCCGTTGTGCTCTTGCAATGGATTCCGAGCATCTCTATCTCAGAACGGAGGGCAACCCGTACAGCTGGAGTTCTGCTGTTTGTGCTCGCCTTGGTGGTTGCGGCGGTTGCGGTTGCGTCATTGGCTCTGCGGTTGCGGCCTGAAACGAGTTGCGCTGGTCTAGGAATCACTGTCGCTGCGCTGATCGCAATGCCTGTTCTGGCCTCTCTGAAGCGCCGTGAGGCTCGCCGCAGCAAGAATGCGGCCCTGGCCGCCGATGCAGTGCAATCCGCAACTTGCGCCTACATTGCACTCATCACGTTGGCTGGCCTCGCGGTAAATGCAGCATTCCATATCGCGTGGTTCGATTCGATTGCCGCTTTGGCGGCCATACCCATCCTCATAAGAGAGGGCAGATCGGCTTGGCAAGGCCATGCGTGCGGATGCTGCTGAGAGCCTGATTTTCAAACTGCCCACTACTCGTTTTCAGTATTGCTCTGAGACTTCGAACAGTTTGGTGTCAGGAGCCAACTCTCGATTCGTCTACGCTCGCCGTTGGAGCCTCACGCCCTTTCCCTGATGAGCGTTGCCCGGAACATGCGAACATTTGCAGCGGAATTCTCGATAGCAGAGTCGTAAAGTGCCTGTGCTTCGCTTTCGCTGTCGAATTCGTACGCGAGAAGCATGGCAAGCTTCCTACGCTTTACCAATAGAATCCATTTCATCTGGTGGGCACCTCGTAGGGGTCCTCGTCTTGGTCATCCATCGTGGTGGGAGTTGCGGCGTTTCTCAGGACCGCAAAACGTCATGCCTGCGGCTTCAAGTGCTCCGCTTGCGGCGCGAGAGACCGTGAGCTTGCGTTGGCGGGGAATCCATCCAGCAGAAAGGCGGTGAGCTCTTTCCACGTTGAGAAGGAAGTTTTTGCGTGAAAGAGAACCGTCACTCGGGCTGCTGAACGGACGGCGCAGGTACGGCAGCTCGACGCCTCGCTCGAGTCGCTAGCTGGAGGCTTTGAGAACAGCGAGGAGATTACGCTTCAATGACGGAAGATCGCCGTGAATCGCTTGCCACACAATCGCAAGATCCACGCCGAAATAGCCATGAGACAGCACGTTGCGCATGTCGTATGCCGAACGGATGGGCAATTCAGGATGGGCCGCGACAAAGTCAGGAAAATGTTTCTCGATGTTGCGGCTGGCCTACCGGATGAAAATCGTTCGACTCAAAGGCGCGTTTCTGGTCACTCATATGGGCTGGGTCTCAGAAACCACCTGATCCCTTAATCGGGTCTGCAATGCCCGGGGCGTGAGAACGTCTACAGGCACACCCAGAAGCGTCCGCAACTGGTATCGAATCTCGCCGATGTCGAAGATGGAGGTCTCCGGCGTAGGGTCAACGAGGATGTCAAGGTCGCTTTGCTCGGTATCCTCGCCGTGAAGGACCGACCCGAAGACTCGCGGGTTCTTCGCACGTCGGGATTCCACGATGCTACGGATCTCTTCCCGATGTAAATGCAGAGCCTCAGACGGTCGCATGGACTCCTCCTCCTTTTATTATTACCCGGCTGTCTCCAGTCTGCACTCTCAAAGCCGCTGTTCACACAGCCGCGCCATTCCAGGAGCGACGTAGAGTATCGCGCGAGCTTAATCGATCGGCTCGGTCCAGTTTTCGATATTGAGTCCTTGGACACGGCCAAATTCCCGAGTGTTGTTGGTCACAAGTATGAGTTCAAGACAACGGGCATGTGCCGCGATGAAAAGATCGTTCGCACCGATCATGGTCCCGTGCAGTTTGAGACCGGCGCGAATCTGAGCATAGTGGAGGGCCGCTTCGTCGGGAAAATCCAAAACCTCGACATATCGCAGATATGCGTCGAGCGCGGCCTGGTTCTGTTGCCGCCGCGGAGATATCTCGACGCCATACATGAGTTCGGACTTGGTGACGACGGAAATACAGACATCGCCGACAGGGACGCCTGGAAGTCTTCGCAGAACAGCGGCATCGGAACGCTTCATGATGTAAGACGATATGTCGGTATCGAGCATGTAGACGGCCATCAGAGTTCGCGCTCCTGGACCGGCAAATCCTCAACTCCCTCCATGAACTTTTCCGAGGCCACCGGACCCGAGGTCAGATAGGCAGACCAATCTTTGGGGCGAGCGGAAAGAATCACGTCGTCTCCCTGTTTACGAATGAACACCTCAGAAGTAGTGAACTGGAACTCCTTCGGAAGCCGGACCGCCTGGCTTCGGTTATTCATGAAGATCTTGGCTGTACGTTGCATTGCATCCTCCCGATTAATAATGGCATATACATAAGTATATGCCACGAACTGAGCCAGCTACAAGGTCAGATGTGCCCGGGCCGTCGCCTTTCGTTCGGCTTTCAGACGTTGCAGTTGCTCAATCATGGCTTCCGGCAAAGGAACCGCGCGCTCCTCGTAGTTCTTGGGCTTGAACTTCCAGATGAGTTTGGCGGTGACGCGGGCTACGCAGTTCCGAAAGTCGAGGTCATACCAAGCCACAAACCTCGTTTCGCGATTACGGAATCCGGAGGCAAGAAAGAACTTGATCAGGAGTGCTTCGATGGGCGTCGCGTGGCGGAGCAGGGCATGAATCTCTTCGGGCTCGTAGATGGGACGAATCGTCTCAACGTAGTCGGGCCAGTCGCTGGATTCGATCAGCCGTTTGTGCCCATGCCGCTTCAAGAACGTTAGGACGGTGACCAGTTTGTCGTACACCGAGCGAGCGGCGAGGCCGTGATCGAAACAATCGCTCATGAACTTCAGCATGTCATTGCGGTTCACTTCGTCAACGTAGGTCTTGGTGTAGGAATTTAGAAACCGATTTTTGAGAGCCGGGCGGTAGGTCCGATAGGTGCGGAGGCTCCGCTGCTTCTTGCAGAAGTCCAGATACTGGTCGATGGCCGCTGCCATGGTCAGCCGATCGGTTCCTGAAGCGGTGGCCGGCTCGACCTCGATAACGTCGGAGCACCTGAAGGCCGGCGCCGGTGGAAGCTCCAGCAGGATGCCGGCCTTGCGGGCGTTGCCTTCAATGGATTTCGATCGGGCAACGTGGATCAGGTCCTCGAAGCGGGGAACCGATTGCCGCCGGCGTTTTCCCGCCTCGTACCACTCCAGGTAGTAGCGGCCTTCCGGGTGATGCTCATCCCGGCCGTTGACCAGGACATGATCCCGGACGATCTTGCCGTTGCGTTCGACAACGGCGGCGAAGGGCCACTTGGCGCCTAGTTTGATTCTCTTGATGACGTTAACGCGGTCGGAGTACTGTCTCGTTCTAGCCATATTCTAAGCCTCGTTTACGGTAAGGCTTAGATAACTTGGAGAGCGATCTCGGTCAAATGGACAGCACGATGGACAGCATGGCGGGTAAGCAGTTGAAAACTATAGAAAGCCGTGTTCGGGTAGCGCTCTAACCAACTGAGCTACGCGCCTGCAAGTCAGAAAACGACTTTCCCATCATACCAAGGTTCGAACCAGCGAAAAACGCGCTCCCTCCGGACAAAGATGCAGAGCGCAATCGCCTCATGTACCATCAGGTTCGTTATACCGTTTTTCGCGTGCCTTGGGCCGCCTCTTTCGTTCGTTTCCGATTGGAGTCCCGTGCTAAAAGAGCTCCGCGCAGCTCCCAACCTGCTCACCTTCCTACGGCTTTGCCTTATTCCGTTTCTTCTCCTGGCAGTGCTAGACTCCCATTACAGGACGGCGCTTTGCCTCTTCGTGGTGGCCGGTCTTAGCGACGGACTCGACGGTTTAGCTGCCCGGCTGCTACGGCAGCAGACCCAACTCGGCCAGTACCTCGACCCGGTGGCGGATAAGCTTCTGTTAAGCAGTCTCTTCCTGGTGCTCATGCATCAGCGGCTGGTCTCGCAAAGAGTCACCGTGCTGGTGTTCAGCCGCGACCTCGGAATACTGATAGTCGCCACGTTGCTTTACATCGCGCTTGGTATCCGTGACTTCCGGCCCAGCATTTACGGAAAGTCGAGCACCTGCGCGCAAATCCTCGCCCTGCTCAGCGTGCTGCTGTGCCAGTTCTATGCTCCCAGGCCATTGCTGATGCTCCGCAAAGGAGCCCTGGAGGCTACGGTGGCCCTGACGGTGGTCTCCGCGCTCCACTATGCATGGCGCACCGCGCGCCGCCTCGCCATTGCCGAACAGGCGGCAAGCTGAAGCAACTCAGGTCCAGAAGCCTTTAGCTGGCCTTTCGTCGTTTAGTGCGCAACGGCCGGCCGCGGGAGTCTTTCTCTTCCATCTCCTCCGGCTCCTGCTCGACGTTTTCCTCGATTGCCATATCGCGGAACTCATTGAAATCGAAGACTTCGCCGCAATCCTGGCATTCGACGTATTCAACGTCCTCTTCGCGCGCTACGACGCGAACCTTAGGATGACTGCAAACTTTGTTCATGTGGGAATGTTGACCCTGGAATCAGAGATTCTCGGCAAGATTGTACCCGCAGACCTCTCTCTGTCAAACCAGTTTTCCTACCTTTTTTGAGGAATTGACAGAATTTTTCCGCCCTCTCTCAATACCTCGGCACCTTCGCATCGATCTGCTCGCTCCACGCCTGAATGCCGCCGGCGAGGTTTTGCACTTTCTTGAAGCCCAATTTACGCAGGGTCTCGGCTGCCCGTTGGCTTCGGCCGCCCGTCTTGCAGTGGACTACGATCTCGCGGCTGGTATCCAGTTCGTTCACCCGCTTTTCCAGGTCGCCGAGCGGAATCAGGTAGCCCTTCAAATTTGCGATCTGAAACTCATGCGGCTCGCGTACATCGAGCAGAAAGTAATCCTTGCCGGCGTCGCGCTCCTGTTTAAACTCGGTGACGGAGATTTGGGGTATCTCGTTGACCAGCGCGCCGTTGCTCTGGACTGCCTCAGGAATGCCGCAAAACTGCTGGTAATCGATTAGCTTGGTCACCGTGGGATGAAGGCCGCAGACCGGGCAATCCGGATTTTTCCTCAACTTGAGCTCACGGAAACGCATGTTCAGCGCATCAATCAGCAGCAGCCGTCCGATCAACGGCTCGCCCTTGCCGAGGATCAGCTTGATCACTTCGGTCGCCTGCATGACGCCTACAAGTCCCGGGAGAATGCCGAGCACCCCGCCTTCCGCGCAGGAAGGGACCAACCCCGGCGGCGGCGGCTCGGGATACAAGCAGCGGTAGCACGGGCCCTCCTTGGTAGCAAAAACACTGGCTTGACCCTCGAAGCGGAAGATGGAGCCGTAAACATTCGGCTTGTTGCCGCTCAGAACGCAGGCGTCATTGACCAGATAACGGGTGGGAAAATTATCCGTGCCGTCGGCGATAATGTCGAAATCTTTGAAGATTTCCAAGGCGTTCTGGCTAGTGAGCGCGGTGTTGAACTTCACGATCTTCATGCGGGGATTGAGCGCCGACAGCTTTTCTTCGGCCGAGTCGATCTTCAACCGTCCCACGTCCTTGGTGCTGTGGATGATCTGCCGCTGCAGGTTGCTTAAATCCACCACATCGAAGTCCACGATCCCAAGCGTGCCAATACCCGCGGCCGCCAGGTAATAGGTCATCGGCGCACCCAACCCTCCGGTGCCGATGCACAGCACTTTCGCCGCCTTGAGCTTTTGTTGGCCTTCCATACCTACTTCCGGCAGGATGAGGTGACGCGAGTAGCGTGCAATCTCTTCGTTGTCCAGCGGCGGCAGCGCCGCCTCCGGCCGTTCATTCACTGTTGCAATCATTGTTGTCGCCATTTTCTGATCCTCGTTTGAGCGGTTATGCGTTCAGGCCCATCCTCCCGCGATGGAAGGGATAATCGACAGGTTGTCACTCTCCTTGACCGGAGTGTCTTCCTTCGCGGTCAGATAGCGAATGTCTTCGTCGTTCAGATATACGTTCACAAAAGCGCGCAGCTTGCCTTCTTCTGAGTACAAGTGCTTCTTCAATTCCGGATGACCGTCGGTAAGCGCGCTAAGCGCCTGGCCTACGGTCGCGGCCTCAACCGTCACCGTGGCCTGCTTATCCACGTATTGGCGGAGGGGGGTCGGGATATGAATCTTCATTCGTTGGGCTCTCACTTTCTCATCTCAACAGCGACGGGTCTCGCGGACCAGACGTCGATCTCTTCATTCTCAAAGTTCTTGTCGTCCTCGCCCAGGCCGGTCAGCAGAAAAGAGTTCGTCTCCTTGGCCGCGCCGCGCTCTACGCCGGTAATCACATAAGAACAACCCAGCCAATGCGCTTCGGCGAAATCGGTCGCAGACCAGCGTGCCGGATGGTCCGGGTGGGAATGGTAAAAGCCCACGATATCGAGATTCCGCTCCCGCGCCTCGCGCTGAATTCGCACTAGCTCCTGAGGCGCAATCTGATACCTGTTATGCGCAGAGTCGGTGCGCGTATTGCCCGCGCGCACTACCGCCTGCACTTCGTTTGTCTGCTCCGACGCCAAGCCCAGCAATACGCCACAGCACTCGTGCGGATAGGTCTCCTCGCCGTGACTCCGTATCGCAGCATAGGCGGAGGCGCTCATCTTCAGCATCATTCCTCCCAAAAGCGCTCGCTCAGGTACTTGTCGGCGGAGTCGCTCAGCACGGTGACGATCACTGCCGATCTTCTTTTGGCGGCTTGCTCTTCCGCTATCTTCAAGCTCGCCGCTACCGCCGCCGCCGCCGATATGCCCACCAGCAGCCCTTCGCTGCGCGCCAGTTGTTTGGCCATTGCGTATGCGCCTTCTGTGGACTGCCCCAGATTGCGATCGGCTAACCCGGCATCATAGATGGGCGGCACAATCGAGCTCGCCATATACTTCAGGCCCTCGAGGCCATGAAAAGGAGAGTCGGGCTGCATGGCGATGCCCTGGATCGCCGGATTAAGCTCCTTGAGCCGCCGCATTGTGCCCACAAAGGTCCCGCTAGTCCCCAGGCCGGCAACAAAGTGCGTAATCCGGCCTGCCGTTTGCTCCCAGATCTCATTCGCCGTGCCATGGTAGTGCGCTTTCCAGTTGGCATCATTGCCATACTGATCGGCGTAATAATAGCGCTCCGTATCCTGGGCCAATTCGCGCGCCTTGCGGATGGCACCATCGGAACCGTCGGCGGGATCGGTCCAAACAATTTCGGCGCCGTAGGCGGAGAGAATCCGCTTGCGCTCGGGAGAGACGTTGGATGGCATGCACAGCGTTACGGGAAAGCCCTGGGCTGCGCCCAGCATGGCATATGCGATGCCGGTGTTGCCGCTGGTGGCATCCAGAAGATGCCTGCCGGCCAACAGACCGGAGGCTTGAGCGGTGGCGACGATTGCCGAGGCCGCTCTGTCTTTCACCGATCCGCCGGGATTCGCCCATTCCGCCTTACCTAGTAGTTGAATACCGGGCAGATGCGCCGTAATCCGCTGCAGGCGAACCAAGGGGGTATTCCCGATGCGTTCGAGAAGGGTGCCGCCGATCGGCCGCCTCTTCAGCACGGCTGACAGCGCTGCTTGTCGCAGGATTGGTGTTGTGGCGTGGGCCATGATCTTTCGTGCATTCTCTGAAACCGTGAGCTTCACCTTCTTTGCATCCTCGCGTTGCCGCGATGGCTGTCACTGTGCGACATTGAAAGAAGGCGAGGGAGTTGTCCTCAGTGTAGCGTTAAGCCAACCGGCTCAGCGACTACGGGCAACATCGGAAAATGCGAACGAAAGTCCAATTCATAAGCTTTGAAGAGATTATAAGCTCTCTGCGCAGTCTTCAGTTTGATGTCCAAGATCTCCCTGGGGTCGCAAATCAAGCGGCTGGGGAGTGTATCCTGGTCAAAAAATACGGGGCTGGGGCCATTCTGGGCCGCCGGACCAAGCCCACCAAGTCAAAAAACACCATACCGCAACATGCGGCCGTGTGGATTCATCACCCGGGCTTTCTGGTAGGTGGCGAAATCGCCGTTTTGCTCGATCGCGGCTACCAGAAGTTCTGGAAAACTGCCCACCTGGAGGTTCCTGCGACCGCCGATTCCCTGAAAGCGGTCCATCGCTTTGCAGGAGGGACTGCGGGAGACCATCGGTGAGCCCAGCCTGTATAACGAGTCCCTGGGAACCACCAGCGACGTTTATCTCTATGACCGGGTCAAGGGACGCGATTTGCCGGTGGCAGAACGTCCCAAACCAGCCTGGGAATTGTCCGAACCCACCACAAATCCGCGTACAAACACGCCTTGACCCTGGCCTACGCCAGCGGAGGCGGCAAGTGCAAGAGGAGGGTTCCCTACCCTCGGAACGGAGTGGAGAGGGCGGAGCGAAGCGCTTGGATTCTGAGGCCGGGAGACCCGCATCTGCATCTGCCTCCTGGAGCTCCCCCAAGTGCCAATAGCGTGGGCGCAGTTGCTAAAATACAAGGGGTCTCGCAGATGATCATTATCGTCTGGTAGTCAGTGTCGTCGGAGCTGCCATGGACGGACGCTTTCCCTTTGTTCCGCTGATCTTTTGCTGCTCATCGCTCGCGCTTTCGCAATACGGAGCTCCTCCCGGCCAATCGCCCGATCAGACTGCCACGCAAACAGTTGCCGTGTTTTCGGGAGCTTTTCTCGCCGCTTCGGCGCAGTCACAGCCCCAAAACCAGGCGCCGGCAAACCAACCCTACACAATTCAGGCCAACTCGCGCGTGGTCCTGACCGACGTAACGGTCACCGACCGCAAAGGGAATCCGGTACACGGACTTCCCGAATCGGCATTCCGTATCTTCGACAATAAGAAGCCGCAAACGATTGCCACATTCGAGGAGCATGCCAGCACGCCTGCGGTAAAGCTGATGCCGGCGATGACACCCGGGGGCATCTACAGCAACAACTATCTCCTGCAACTGCCGCCTGTACTGAACGTTGTCATCATCGACATTGCCAATCTTGAGATCCCAGAACAGATGTACCTCTATTACGAGTTGACGAAGTTTTTCAAAGAGCAGCCCGATGGCCAGCCTCTCGCTATCTATCTGCGAGCGGGGAACGGCTGTTTTCTGGTGCAGAACTTCACCTCCGACCGGGCGTTGCTGCTGGCCGCACTGCGCAAGGCCATTCCACGCATTCCACCCACGGGCCGCGAATACCTGTCCGACATCGACACGCTGCAGCAGATCGCGGTTTATCTCAGCCAGTTGCCGGGACGCAAGAACATTCTGTGGTTCTCCGGTGGTTCAACTTTGTACCTGCGCGATGATGCTGAACTTTACAACAATTCCGCTGCGTGGCGCACTCTTTACGATGAGCTGGAGCGAGAGCGCATCGCTGTTTATCCCATCGACGCCCGCGGGCTCACCGTCTATAGCGGCCGCACGATGTGGGCTCAGCAGGCGTTGATGAGCGAAACAGCGAGGGCCACGGGAGGGCAAGCCTTCTTTAACAACAACGGGCTGACGGAAATTAGCAGCCACCTTCTCAGCTCGGACGGAAGCTTCTACACGCTAACTTATTCGCCGCATGATTTGCACTTCGACAACAAGTGGCACAAGGTTCGGGTCACGCTGAACGAAGAGAGCTACGAGCTGAGTTACCGGCGCGGATATTTTGCCGACGGGAGTCCGGGAGGCGCCGAGGCGGCGGAGAAGACGAGGGCGAGGACGCGCCTATTGCCGGACGGCGAGAAGGTCCAACTGCCTGAGACGCACAGCCTGCCGATCATCTTTCAGGCGCGCGTGTTGCCGGCTTTGGACGCGGAGGCCGCTTCCGCACCGCAGCTCGCGGCATCCAGGCCTGCGCCGCCGCCGAAAAAGGGAAGTGTCCCGTTCTCTATTCGCTATTCGCTGCCGGTCGATGCTTTTACGCCGCAGACCGTTGATGGAAAGTCGGAGGTTATCTTTGGAGTCGCCGCCGTTGTCCTGAATCGTGACGGCCGCGCCGTCGATGCACATGCAGAGCGCGTGACAATGACGCGGAACGAAGATGTTGTGCGGCTCCATCGCGAGGTTCCGTTTGTCCTTGATCAGCGGCTCAATCTGAAAAAGGATGATGATTATCTGTACCTCGCCGTATGGGACATGACTAGCGGCCGCCTCGGTACTTTACAGATTCCTCTGCAGTTATCCAAGACCGCAAAGTGACCGCATCGTCGCCGCCTTGTTATGCTGCATTACTACGTCTGACACTCCCGCTCAGGCGTAATGTACCCGCTCGAGGGTGCAGCAGAGCAGCAGCCTTTTCCCTCGGCGGACTTGGTTTCCTTGCATCAGCGTGAAACGCAGAGATTGCTTTGGCAGTTGTTCTTCGCGAAGAAAAGGCTAAGGGAGAGAGATGCCAATGACAGCTGAGATCAGGATTCCCCCCATCCTCAAGATTGGGGGTGGGTCCTTCGCGACCGTAGCAGCGCTGCTCCCTCGCCTTCGCTGCCGACGTCCCATGATCGTGACTGACCCTTTCCTGATGAAGACTCAGCTTGCCGAAAGACTAGCCACACAGATAAGAGACGCGGGCTTGAGCTGTGAGATTTTCCATGAGACCGTGCCCGACCCGACGACGGCAGTGGTGGATGCGGGGGTTCGCCGGTTCATGGAAGGCGCGCACGACAGCCTGGTGAGCCTGGGCGGCGGCAGCCCGATCGATACGGCAAAGGCCATCGGCATGCTCGCAGTCAATGGCGGGAAGGTCCGAGACTATCGAGTTCCACACGAGATCCCGTTAGCCGGCCCGGCGCACCTAGCGATTCCGACGACCGCCGGGACCGGATCAGAGGTCACACGGTTTACGGTGATCACCGATGGGGAGGTGGGAGAGAAGCTGTTGCTTACCGGGGACACCCTGTTGCCCTCCGCCGCTGTGGTGGACTACGAATTGACGCTGACCATGCCGGCCCGGCTCACTGCGGATACAGGCACTGACTCATTGACCCACGCGATCGAGGCGTTTGTTAGCCGCAAGGCGAATCCGTTTACTGACGCGCTCGCTCTGTCGGCGATGAAGACTATATGGAGAGAGCTGCCAACCTGCTTCCACCATCCTGGCAACGTGAAGGCTCGGGAAGCCATGATGCTCGCAGCGACTCAGGCGGGCATAGCCTTTTCCAATGCAAGCGTAGCACTGGTGCATGGAATGAGCCGCCCGTTGGGGGCGCATTTTCATATTCCGCATGGGCTCTCCAACGCCATGCTACTGCCGGCAGTAACCGATGCGT
>CAVPKQ010000062.1:0-17416 GCA_963705665.1 uncultured Acidobacteriaceae bacterium
GTGCTTTGCACGAGAGGCTCGGTTGGCACGATGGATCCCGCGTGGACAAAGACCGGGAGCGAGGCCAACTCGGGATGGACACGGATAGTCAGCGGAGGTTGGGAGGCGAGAGTCACCGATGGGGGATCACCGGCAGGAGCTTTGGGCGCGAGAACCTTTTCTCCGGTCCAATAGTTGTACCAATCGCGCGAAGGCAGTTCCACGGTGTAGTTGTCCAGTTCTTCGGGGAATGGCGAGGGGGCGATCAGGAGATCCGCACCGAGAAGAAATTCCGCCGCTGCGGAAAGATCGACGTCCAGCGGATGATGATCCGCCGCTGCATCCGGAAACTCCAGGAAGAGCGGACGCACCATGGGCAACCCGGTTCGCGAAGACTCCTCTGCAAGCGTGTACAGATAGGGCATCAGGCGGTAACGCTCCTCAATGAACCGCCTGCGGATTGCCTCTTGCTCCGAACCCCCTACCCAGGGCTCCTGGCCGCCGGTCCCTTTCTCGGTATGATCCCTGTCGATCGGCTGGAATGCCGATATTTCCATCCACTTGGTGAGCAGATCGGCTGGGGGAGTTCCTGCGAAACCGCCGGCATCGGCCCCACTGAAGGCGAAACCGCTCAAGCCAAGATTCTCCAACATCGGAGTTGTCATACGCAGATGGTTCCAGGTGCTGCTATTGTCGCCGGTCCAAGTGGCTGCGTACCGCTGGCCGCCGGCATAGGTGGCCCGGGTGAGAACGAAAGGCCGAAGACCGGGATGGAGCGTTCTCAGTCCCTCAAAGGTCGCGCGGGAGTTCTCCATGCCGTAGACGTTATGAATCTCCGCGTGCGTCGCGGTGCGCTTTGCGAAACCCGGCTCATCGATACGGTGAACTACATCCTCGGGCATGGTTCCCGACGCCACGTCGAAGATGGAAGGTTCATTCATGTCGTTCCAGAAGCCGGAGACGCCTTCGCAGGAAAATTTGCGATAGAGCGAGCCCCACCATTCGCGCGTTTGCTTGCGCGTGAAGTCAGGAAAGACACTGGGCCCCGGCCACACGACACCGGAATAAACAGATCCATCTGGATTCTTGACGAAGTGGTCCCCGGCGATGCCGCTGTCATACGGCGCATATCCTTTGCCGGGAAGTTTTGCAATGTGGAGATCGGTGATGACGACCACGTGAAAATTCTGCTTCTTGAGCTGAGCGACCATGCCCGCGAAATCAGGAAAGCCCTTGGTGTCCACGGTGAACGGCCGGTTCTTCTCCTGAAAGTCGATATCGAGATAGATCGCATCCGAGGGAATCTTGTCGGCACGCAAGCGGTTAGCAATTTCGAGCACTCTCGATTGCGGATAGTAACTGTAGCGGGATTGCTGATAGCCGAGAGTCCAGAGGGGCGGCAGCGGAGGCGTGCCTGTGAGCCACGCATAGGATTCGACCACCTGCTTCGGAGAGGGGCCGTAGAGGAGGTAATAGTCGAGTGGTCCATTCACCGCGCCGAAGGCATAGACGCCGGGCGTCTGCTTGCCGAAATCAAAGTTGCTCCTCCATGTATTGTCGAGCAGAACTCCGATGGCGCGCCCGGCCCGGAAAGTCATGAAGAACGGAATGCTCTTGTACAAAGGGTCTGTAGACTCCTGAAACCGATAGGCATCGGTATTCCAGAGCGTGAAGGCCTGATTGCGGCGGTCGAGCGGACCCGTCTTGTCACCTAGCCCGAAGTAGTGCTCGTCCGTCGGCATCCTCTTGTAGACGCGGAATCCTCCTTTGTAAAAACTCACTGGCTGGGCATCCCGCTGCAAAACGTTGCCGCTGCGATCGAGCAATGTAAGCAGCATTGTCTTGCGATCCAGTTGAATGCGCAGATCTCGAGTGGCGAATCCAACATGGTTGGCGGTATTCTCAGCGACCACCGTCACCGAGCGGCGCCGCGCGTTCGCCAGCACCGCCCAAGAGGCATCCTCCGGCAACTCACCGCCTTGCACCATCCGAACACGCAGGAGATCGTCGCGCAAAGCGAGAATCTCTTCACGCGTCTTCCCGGAGCGTATCTCGATCCCATTCACCATGGGCGAGAATCCAGTTACCCGCTCCGAATGGTCTCCACCGGGCTGGGCAAAAAGAGTCGCCACAGTCAGAATGGGGAAAGCGAAAAGAGAAATCGCGAAACCGAAAGTCATTAAACCAGAAGTTGCCAGACCGAACACGGGTGAACCAGAGGGCCAACTGCTGTGCATTCTCATTCTCGGATGGAGGTCGTCTTTCCTAGAATTTCTTGGCCCTACAGTTTCTCGGCCCAGAGTGTTTTTGACGCTACCGAATCCTCGCTCCGGCCAGGCGCGAGTCAGAAGAGACGCGATTTCCCGGAACCTGATTTCAGATCCAGAGAATATGGATCACTGTCGAGGATCTTCCTCCGCGGGTGGGCCGGAATCCTCGAGAGCGATGACGGCCCCGCTGCGCCTGCGCTGTTCGATGATTTTCATCTGTTGCACCGCAGCCTCTGCGCTCTTTTCATCACCGGATTTGCGGTAAGCGCGAGCGAGCTGATAATACGTGCTGCCGTCCTGATCATCGACTACGCCTAATTTGAGCTGTTCTATGGCCTCCTGCGTGCGGCCGGTCTCCGCATAGACGCGCCCGAGAAGGGCGTGCACGTGAGGGAGCATCTGGGGTTTTGCCTTAAGACTCTTCTCAAGAAACGGCTCGGCACCCGCGAAGTCATGACGCGTGAGCAAGGCCTCTCCCATGAGCAAATTCAGCTCCGGGTCGGCGGCGTTCGCGGCGAGCGCCCTCTTGGCAGTTGCGATCGTCGCATCAATGTTTGCGTTGCCGAAGTATGCATAGGCCGAACCGATGAGAGCGGCGCGATCGTCCGGCGAAATGCTCAGAGCTTGTTTATATTCCGCTTGCGCACTGTCGTAGAGGTTACGCTGGCGATACATATCCCCAAGCAGAATATGGGTCCGCGGCGAGTTCGGCTCCATCTGCTCGAACAGAGCCAGGGATTGAAGCGCCAGCCTCTCGTTTGCCTTGATGGACCAATAAAGTGCTCCCAGGGAATGGGGAAAGCGCGCGGCGAGCGCGGTAGATGTCAGCTCGTAATCTCCGGTGAAGTACGAACAGGCGCTCAGCAAGAGCATGTCGTGGTTGCTTCTGGTGGGAAGATTAGTTTTGAGTTCGGCCGCGCAACGCCGATATTGCCCTGCCGCGTAATATTCCTCTGCAGTGCGGCGCCGGGTCAACGCCTCGGTCGCACGGGGGGACGGCGAAGGACTTAGATCCGGAGACAAGCTCCCTGGCGTGGCGCTTAACAACTGAGCCAGGTCTGCCTGAAGCTTTCCATCTCTCTGTTCCTGCGTCAGGGCATCAAGAAAACCCGCTGAGCGAGATTCTGTCAATCCGTCCGTGAGCACGGAATCATTGGAGCGAAGATACCCATGGTCCTGTTTCCACAACTGCTGCAAGAGCACCAGGCCCTCTGCGTACGAGCCTGCTTCAATCCGCAGCCTTGCTTCCCCGAGAGCCGCCAAGGAACACCCAGGGTCCATCTGGCGCTCGCTTTTGAACTGCGTCTCCGCTTCGGTTACATTTTTCTGCTTCAGGTACAGGAATCCGAGTTCTGCGCGAAGGCAAGGCGGCTGAGAAGCGGCAGCGATTGCGCTCGTGTATGAGTCGGCCGCTTCATGGTATCTCGACTGCCGGACCATGGACTCGGCGAAGAGCGCTTCGGCATAGGACGAACCCCGTCCGTCCGCTGACATTTTGCGCGCATCCTGCTCCACCTGTCCCAGATAGGCCATTCCACGAGCGAACCACGCGGAGCTGCGCTTCGGATCGAGTTCTGTTGCGCGCGTGAACTCGCGGGCAGCGGCGGCAAAGTCCCGTTGCGCAGCATAGGCGTGTCCTAGAGTGAGCGGCGCCTCGGGATCCCTGCTGTTCATTCGCTCTGCCCTTACCAGGAAGGGGATTGCCGCTTTTGCATTGCCTGTCTGCACGTAATCGATCCCTAGAAAAAGATTGGGAACATAGAGGGATGGCTTAAGCCGGTTGGCCTTCTGGAAGCTGCGGATTGCGTCTGCATAACTTCCACTTTCGTGTTCCATCAGGCCGAGGTTTGCCCACAACTCCGCATTCTCCGGTTGAATCTTCGTTGCCTGCCGATAAGCTTCGGCGGCTGCAGCGAAATCGTTTCCGGCCAAGGCTTGTTGCGCCGCATGAGCCAGAGAGGCATATTTCGAGTCTTTATCCTGCTGGCCATACCCAGGTTTGGGTAGGGCCAGCGAGAGCAAGAGCAAGAGGACCTTGAGGGAACCCTTCCAAGGAGCGTCACCAATAAAACTTGCCGGCGAATTGTACGGTTCGGGCAGGAAATGCACTTGTGATTTGTCCTAGGCTGGACGAACAACCTTGGTCGGCGTTGGGGTCGCAGCCAGTGTAGCTCGTGTTAGGAGTATAGAACTGCGGGTGGTTGAAGGTGTTGAACAATTCCGCCCGGAATTGCAGCCGCATGCTCTCTTTCACTTGCCAGTTCTTCAAAATTGCGGTGTCCCAGTTCAGGTAATGGGGCCCCCGCAGATTTGAGAAATAGCGGGGTGCAGTGCCGAACGTTCCATAAGGAGCGAAAGCGAATGCTCCAGTATTGAACCATTCGTGGATCGTAGGATTCGCCACGTGAACGTTCGCAATTACATCCGGCCTCGGAGTGCCCCCATAAGACGCGATGTCGGAGCCGCTCACGCTGAGCGGGAGACCATCCTTGAAGGTAGCGATCTGGGATATTCCCCATCCGCCGACAACCGCGTCTTCCAGGCGATTCATTTGCGATCCGAAAGCCTTGCCTCGGCCAATCGGCAGTTGATAGATGTAATTGGCAACCAGGCTATGCGGCGTGTCGGAGCCATCCACGCTCTTTTCCGCAGCCAGGTTATAGTTGTTCGCCGGCGCGACGTTTCCGGCATACGACCAGTTGTTATTGCCTTCCACGTTGTCCAGGAACTTCGAGTAAGTATAGGAGACGAGCGCGGTCAAACCTTTGCTGAAGCGGTGGTTGTAATTTACTTGTAGGGCGTTGTAGATGGAAAAGCCGACCGGGGCGTCAGCTTCCTTGACATCGCAGTACTGCGGGTACGGTTGCAGGAACTGCGATTGCACAACGGTCGGTTGATCGAGGCCGCAAGAGCTGGTTCCAGCAGCGATGGCGCCATAAAACGGGTTTGGGACCAGGGCGTTCAGCTTTGACTGACCCACGGACAATAAATACGCCGGGTTCAACTGGCTCCTGTCGATCGACGCAGTCATTATGTGACTACCGTGATTTCCAACGTAGTTCGCTTCAAGCTCGTCATTGGGAGTGATGGCCCATTGCAATCCCAGCAGATACTGCTGTACGTAGCTCGTTCCACGACTCCTGAAATTGCTGCTAACGTTATTTCCGACCTGTTGAAGCTCGCCGAGTGAGTTACCTGTAATCGGGATAAAACCGTTCGGCCAAGGATTCGCCACTGTCACGGCAGGGTTCGGATTAATGGTATTCAGAGTGACAGGAGACACGGTCTGGCTGGCGAAGCCAGAGCTTTGCGCCAGGAAGCAGCAGGAAATGGAAGGCGGATAGAAGATCCCAAAGCCGCCCCGAACAACGAGTTTTGGCAGGGCCTGATAAGTAAAGCCTATGCGAGGAGCTACGTTGTCATAATTGGTGTTATACGATCCGCGGTTGCTGGGAGATAGAAACTGTAGCGCGCCGGGGAGCGTTTGGCCGATAGCCGTGCCGATCGGGTTAAGCGCGCTGGGATTAAAGACGGATGCGATGTTATGGCGGTAGGTGGGCGCCGTCTGAATCTCATAGCGGATTCCAAGATTCAGCGTCAGCCTGGGAAGCGGCTTCCAATCGTCCTGTACATACCAGCCCAGGTAGTGAATCGCGACGGCAGGGTTGTAGGTAGTTCCGGCAGTCGTCTGGTTTAATCCCGGTGGCGCCGTATTGTCAAGCACTCCAAGCATTAACTGTGCAAGCCCGTTTCCCGTGGTAAACCCTGTTGGACTGTTAGGATTCGGTCCGCTGGTGAAGTTGCCGGCCGAGTCCAGGGTGGACTGGAAGAAGTTTGCCTGATCATCCTCGAGTTCTGCTCCCATAAAACCAAAATTCAGGGTATGCCGCCCTAGCGTCTTGATGAAGTCCGTGGCAACACTACCAATAGGACCATGGTTGGTGACGGTTTCATTGGTGAGTGGACCGAGAGGAGACTGGCTCCCGATGTTGACGATCGGGAACTCCGGACTATTTTCGTCCAGGTAGGTTGGAAGGCCGATGGTGGAGGGTTTGAAGCCCCTTGACTGGTTGGTCGAAGTCTCATGCCAAAGCTCCACCCCCGCCAGGATGTTCATGGTGAAGGTTGGGCTGAAAATCTGGCTGTATCCAGCAGCCATGTTGTAGCGGTTGTTCGGCCTTCCATTGCCCGGACCTGCCGGATCGGACGAACCCCAGAAATCTGGATTGCCTGTCTTGAACTCTTGTTTATAGGAATAGCGGAAATACACTCTCGATGCATCGTTGATGTTGTGGTCCACACGCACCAGATACTCGTTCGAGTGTGCGGGTGCAGTCCCGGCCACGAATAAGTTTTGGGTGAGCCCCGATCCAGTCGGGTTCGGATAGTAACTCACTAATTTGGCGCCGACAGGATCGAGCGGGCCCAGAGTCGTAAGGTCGTTATTCGGGATGGGGTCGCGAATATAACCGGTCGCGTTCGCTACTAAGCCCGTCTTCGGATCGACCTGGCCCTGGGTGATCGCGCGTGCGCTGCGCGGATTGTAGATCTGGCCCACATAGATCGGACGTCCCAGAGCATCGGTGCCTTTCTGTGCCCCAAGGAGTTCCGAAAAGTGACCAGCGCGAAAGTTCGCATCGGGCACGGTAAAAGTGCTATTTAAGGGGCTAGACAGGCTGAGACGTTCAAAAAGCCCAAAGATGAAGGTTTTCTCCCGCTGTTTATACAACCCCGGAATATAGAGCGGGCCACCCGCAGATGCGCCAAACTGATTCCGGCTGAAGCTGCCACGGGCAACGCCGTTGTGATTGTTGAACCAGAGATTGGCGTCGAGCGCGTCGTTCCGGTAGAATTCATAAACGTCGCCATGGAAGCCACTCGATCCCGACTTGGTCACGACATTGACCACGTTCCCTGTGCTCCATCCATATTGAGCCGTAAATGAGTTGTTCTGCACCTTGAACTCCTGGACGGAATCGACGGAAGGCACATAATCGACTGCTCCCCACTCCGGATCCGTGTCCCAAGCTCCATCCAGCAGATAAGCCGACGTCCCGAAGAACCCGCCTGCGAAGTTTAGAAAGGAAATGTCCTGGTCCGCATCATCGGTGCCGTTGCTACCGCCACCCAACAATTGTTGGCCCTCAGAGGTGTTGTTCACGGATGAGTTGAGAGTGGCGAGGCCATAGACATTCCTTAGATTCAGCGGAAGTTCCACAACCTGCTTGCTGTCGATGTCCGCCGATATGTTTGCATTGTCGGTGTTCAGCTGGGACGCCTGGGCATTGACGACGATCTCCTGGTTTGAAGCTCCCACCGCCAAAACCACGTTCTGGCTGGCCGATCGGCCGGCATCGAGCACAATTCCGGTCTGCCGATAGGTCTCGAAGCCCTTCGCCTCGATCGCCAAGGTGTAGGTCGACGGCGGGAGCTGAGAAAACGAGTATCGGCCGGCGCCATTCGTGGTAAAGGTCCGCGTGACCCCCTCCTGCGCGCTGGATAGCGTCGCGACAGCTTGAGGAACGATCGCGCCCGACGGGTCGGTCACTGTTCCGCTGAGCGTCGCTGTCGTGACCGCCAACTGGGCGTAGACCTGGTGGCCGCCAATGACCAACGCGGCCAGCACAAGGGCAACTCCCGTCCAATACGGTACAAGCTTTCTGTTTTTCAACTGCGCCTCCTAATACTTGCAAGCCCAAATTTGATTCAGCGGCTACGCATCTCTTGCCGCACGGCGGCATGGTGCGAAACAGGAATCTTCAAATGCCAGCACTTATAGAGTCGCAGCGATCTGCGCGTAAGGTCTTTACGGTAAGGCGGTAACCCTTATCATGTAAATTCTTTTGCAAGCCTCTGATTTTCTAATGGCTTAGGGAAAGACTCTTCTGCGGACGACTGCCGCACCCGGGTTGTATAATTCCCCCGTCCCGGTAAACACTGTCCATGTTGATCGATCAAACCAGCGCGAACGACGAGGAAAAAACTGCAATTCAGACTGCTATCAGGGAGCAATTGGAAAGGCTGCTGAGTAATCCACACTTCAGCCACAGCCGCCGTTTCCCTTCCTTCCTGCGCTTTGTCACCGACCAGACCTTGGCCGGGCAAACCGATCTCCTGAAGGAGCGGACCCTCGGGATCGAGATCTTCGGCAGAGATGCGGATTACGACACCGCCTCGGACCCGATAGTGCGTGTCACGGCCGCTGAGATCCGTAAACGTATTGCGCAGTACTATCAGGAACCGGGCCACGAGACCGAGTTGCGCGTATCCCTTTCAGCCGGCTCCTACGTTCCCCAGTTTCATTGGCCCCCGGCATTCAGCAGGCCGGCAAAGGAAAGTGGCGAGGCACAGGCGCCGGCGGCTCAGGAAATTGCCGCGGCGCCCTCTGATGCCTCAACCGGCCTGAACGATACACCCGCCCAGGAAAGGGCACAACACAGCTCTGAGCGTCTTCGATCCTCATCGTGCCCCCGGTGGCGCTCGTGGTTTGTCACGGTTCCACTCCTAGCAGCAGTCCTTTGTACGGGCGGCGTATTGCTGTGGAGGTCGACTCAGGATTCGGCGTTTGATTTCTTCTGGGGACCGGTTCTGAACACGGGTGATCCTGTGCTCTTCTGCATCGCCGATCAAAGCCAGTATGACGGCCAGTCTCTTCGGGACGCTGTCGACCCGTCGCGCCAAACAATGCTTAAGGACAGCCTCACCGCTATCGTCATCGACGACCTGGGTCCCGTCGTCCGGGTTGCCGGTATTCTGCAATCGCATGGCAAGAAGTACACGCTGAAAGGGGAAGGGACGACCACCCTCATGGATCTGCAGAATGGGCCCACGGTTTTCATTGGCGCGTTTGACAATACCTGGACGCTTCGCTTCACCGGGTCTTTGCGATACCACTTCGCCAATAATCCGGAAATGACGGAATTCCGCATAGTGGACAGTGAAGCGCCTACGCAATCGCGGTGGGTTGTCAATCGCTTGCAGCAGATGACGACCAACAACTACCGCGATTTCGCAATCGTTGCCCGCTTCAGCGATGCCACTACGGGCAAGCTTGCCGTGGTGGCTGCGGGGATAGCACGAGGCGGGACCACCGTGGCTGGCGAGTTCCTCACCGATCCCAGCCATTTGGCCCTGCTTCAGCACGCAGCAATGCTCGCCGGCAACAAGAAGAATATGGAAGTGGTTCTGAGCACCCAGATCATCGACGGCGAACCGGGAACTCCCAGTATCGAGGCCACCTACTTTTGGTAGTCGCGAAGCCGGAGCAGCGATACAGGCTCAGAGGAAAGACAGCGGGAACTCGCTGCTCCGTGGCGATCGGCGACGGATTCTCCAGATTGGCGGGCGAAGGTTATGCTGCGAACGATGCGATTATTAACTGCATTCGTCTTCCCACGGAGGAGTGATCGATGCAGGCCTTATTACAGGATCTCCGCTATTCTCTGCGGCAACTGATCAACAGTCCTGGGTTCAGCCTGACCGCGGTAATTTCGTTGGCATTAGGCATTGGCGCGACCACTGCAGTTTTCAGCGTGGTCTATGCTGCTCTGATCAATCCTTACCCATATCCTGAGGCAGACCGGATTGTCCGTCTTACTGTGGAGGGGAAGGGCGGCCAAGACCAAGGGGTGAGTCTGAATGGTCCGCAGATTCAGCAACTGCGGCAATCGCCGGCGGTCGACAGCCTAGTGGCGATGGATGATTGGTCCCTGACGCTGACCGGGCATGATCTTCCAGAGAATGTAGAAGCTATCTATCTCACCTCCAACGGGTTCAACTTTCTCGGTGTACCGGCGTTGCTGGGACGTGGACTCCTGCCCTCCGACGCCGTTGATGGGCACGAACCGCAAGCAGTGATCGTGCTCGGAAACAGGTTCTGGCGGCGGCATTTCAACTCCAATCCCGGGGTGCTAGGCCAAATGCTGCAACTCGATCGGAAAGATTACAGGATTGTGGGCGTCGCCGCGCCACGATTCACCTGGTATAGCGCTGACGTTTACCTGCCGCTGAAGCTCACCCAGGATCCGGTTCCGATCTACGTGGTCAATTTCCGCCTCAAGCCTGGCGAGTCTCCCCAGGCGGCAAACGCGGCCCTGCAGCCTCTAATGGAGCAGCTAGCAAGGGACACGCCGAAACACTTTCCCGAGCATTTTCGGGTCCATGTGCAAAAGCTGAACGACTGGGTCGTGAAGCAGATTGGCGGAACGCTCTACCTGCTGCTCGGTGGAGTTGCGCTGCTGCTGGCTATTGGGTGCGGCAATGTTTCCATTCTGTTATTGGCGCGTGGCACAGTCAGACAACACGAACTGTCGGTGCGGTCCGCCATCGGGGCAAGTCGCGGCCGGATCGTTCGTCAACTGCTCACCGAATCGCTGGTGCTGGCCACAACTGGGGCAGCAATGGGCGTGCTGGCGGCCTACGGCATACTCGCAGGGATCCGCGTTCTGCTGCCCCGCTACGCGTTCGCTCCGGAAGTCGTCATCGCCATCAATCTGCCGGTACTCTTCTTCAGCATTGCGGTCGCCCTGCTTACGGGGATTCTCTTTGGCCTGTGGCCGGCACTGCAGCTCTCGCATCCTCACGTGGGTCAGATGATGCAGTCAAGCACACGCAGATTGGCTGGAAGCACACACGGGCGTAGAAGCCACAACATGCTAATCTCCGGACAGATTGCGCTCACCATGCTGTTGCTGGCGGGAGCCGTGGCCTCCATGGAGGGATTTGTGCGGATGATCCATACGCCCCTCGGCTATGACCCGCATCATGTGATTTCGGTCTTTATTCCGATGCATAATGACTCCCGTACCACCTGGGCGGTACGGCGTGCGTATTTCGAGCAACTGCTGGCTAGTGTGCGCACCACGCCCAGGGTTACCGCGGCAGCGATCTCCAGCAACGCCACTCCGCCGAGGAACGGCTGGAATACGCGCTTTGAAATTCTTGGGCGGCCCCCACTCGAACAACAGGATGCCCTCATTAACTATGTGGGGCAGACGTATTTCCAAACTCTGCGCATTCCGCTCCTGCTCGGACGACTATGGAACGAATCTGAGAACCAAGCGGCTGCGCATGTCATCGTCCTCAACCAAACGATGGCGCGGCTCTACTTCCCGAACGGCGATGCCATCGGTCACTCCATCAAATTGCCCCGGATTGAGAACCGGCCACCGATTGTATTGTCCGCGCCCGGCATCGCGGATTCATGGCTGCAGATCGTCGGCATTGTTGCGGACGACCGCGACGCCGGCTTGAGAGACCCGATCAAGCCCGAAGCTTTCGTCCCGTGGACACTCTCCATGCGGGAGTACACCCAGATCCTGGTGCGCTCGGATGTCCCACCTTTGTCTCTACTCCATACAATCCGCGCCCGATTAGCTTCCGTCAATGCCGATCAGCAGACGTTCAACGAGGTCGAAGACATCGAGGAATGGATCAGAGACGAGCCAGAGTGGCAACAAGGTCACCTTGTCACCTGGATATTTGGAGCATTCTCCATATTGGCGCTGGCTCTGGCGGCAGTGGGACTTTACAGTGTTGTGTCGTACACCGTAACCCAGCGGACCAACGAGTTTGGGATCCGCATGGCTTTGGGCGCGCAGCCCAAGCATGTGGCGCGGATAGTCTTTGCTTCGATGCTGGCGAGCGTGGGCAGCGGACTTCTAGCCGGCGTCGGGCTCACTCTAGCTCTGAACAGGATTCTTGCCTCGTGGGCGGAAGGCAGCTCGCGCGACCCGGTCATTCTCCTGGCTGCGGCTTTTGTGCTCACCGTAGTGGCGGGCATCGCCTGTGCGTTACCGGCACGGCGTGCCTCGCAAGTTGAGCCGATGACGGCGCTGCGCTGCGAGTAGGTCACAGAGCGCGAATAGCCGAATATATATTCAGTGGCTTCTCGCCGAAACGAAAAAATTTCGATGTTCATTTCAGCTTTTTCAGTAATGGGGTTCGAATCGCGTCCCTAAGGCTGGTTTTGAGTTGATGGGGCAAGGCTTTCCGTGAACCAAAAGCGCGAACGCCTGCAGCAATTTGAACAACTTGGACTCTCTCGACAGGTGCACCACCGCGTACTTACCGATAACGAGACTTTGTAGGAACTACGGGTACCTATGCGACATGGCCCATTGCACAGAAAAGTGAATTAGTCTTCTAGCATGCTCCGAGCGATCACCGTGGCTGTCGTCACAAGTTGCGTGCTCCTGCTTTGTCCCTTGGGGTTCCCAGAGCAAAAGGCCGTGAAAGCGCGCCTGGAGATTTCGGTCACGGATGTAACGGGTGCCATGGTGCCAGGAGCGGATATTCGAATTAGCCGGGCTTCCGATACTGCTCAACCAATCTTCGAGACAGATAAGGAGGGTCACCTCCTTGTCGATGTCGCGCCCGGCAGTTACGAAGTCTCTGCAGTCAGCCCCGGCTTCAGACGGTCGAAGCAGAAGATCGAAGTGAGCGGATCTGAAGTCCGCTCTGTCAGCTTCAAATTGACAGTCGGCAGTTGCCCGCCTGGTCCATGCTTTACCGTTACGGCGGAAAAGGAACCGGCGCGGCCTCCTGTGAGCATCCGAACCCCACCCCTTGAGGCTCTTCCTGCTATATGTAAAGGGAAGGACTTCACGCAGACTGGTATACCGCTATTCTCTGGTGACCACGCAAGTGTGCAATACGGCATCTCTCTGTCGCGGACACATTTTGATCCAAGTTCCATCCCTCTGCGCGTTTGGGTTGACAATAAATCCGGGCAGGATCTCACGCTCGGGGCCTGCTCGATGTTTACGGACTGGAACGTAGACGTATGGGATGGGGCGAAGAGAATGCTCAACCACCGGGAGCAGCGAGATGGAAAGCGCTGGCCCGAAGGCTCTCCTTGCGCAGCCGACCCGGTCATTAAGATTAAGGCCCATAGCTGCTCAGCGATAAGCAAAATCGACCTGGCAGAATGGTATGGCTTTCCCCCGTCGGTCTACATAGTCGTCGCCCGAACGAGATATCGTGATATCTCGTCGAAGCCGCCACGGCTATCCGACGGCTTAGAGTTCCAGGTCGAAGCCCCATAGGCCATCAGAGCATCGGACGGGCGCTCGGTAAATTGCCCTAAAACGGGATTGCGGTAACTTGCCTGCTCCTGACCCTTCTGACCTGGGCGGAATTTACCGAAATCCAGACTTCTCAGGAAAACAAGGTTCGCCCGATGCGCGCGCAGTGTATTGACGGGCACTACGACGCATCCCAAACTAGTGAAGTGCGCTCCTACGCGTTTTTTACATCAATATTGCTGTCGAGCGGCTTATTGCTATCACAGCAGGTGAGCATGCCTACCAGTTCTTCGCCTCTCGACCGTGAACAGGTAGCTGTATACCAGGCTGTACTTCTAGAAGAACGCCGCTTCGGCCCCTATGATCTAGTTTCGATTACGGGAATGCTACAGCCCGACGAGGGCGACTATGCTACTTGCATGAAAGGCTTCTCCCCCTCCTTAGTTCCAAAGCAATCGCATCGATTGCCGCCGGGTATTGCGGTGAAGAATCAAATGCACCTAACGAATCCAAATGAAAGTGCGGCTGATTCTGGCCAGTCCAGTTGCAAGCTAATCCTGTCGGAAGTGATTTTCGATCAAAACCACCACAGAGCCGCAGTGAACCGAACGGTTATCTGTAAAAACGGGGGCAGCTCGCGTACCGTCGTGTATTCATTGCACCACGGAGAGTGGAAGCATTCTGCAGATTGCGCATCAGGCATCTCGTAGTTCCCGAGTAACGGGGATCTCGGTAACTTCACTTGTTGACAAAGCGGTTACGGTGGCAAGTTACCGTAAACGGGACTTTGCAGGCACCCGGGCGCGCGGGTACTTTACTCAGATGAAGGCGCCCTGACCGGCTGAAGTGTGCTCACCCTCCTGAACATCAATAACAACTTCAATGGCTTGGCTCGAATCATCGACCTTTAACTCCGGAACAGCAGTCGCATTTCGGTACCCAGCCTGAGTGTAGAGACGCAATAAACTGTTGAGCCCCATTGAAATCGAACTCGACCCGTACCAGTCTCCCACTGATACTGGAAACAGATCTCGCAGCCGCAAAGATGAGAAGACAGTTGCACCAACTACCTGAAGGTCCGCAACGCGGTAACGCGCTCCCTCGTGCACCGTTATGGAGATGTTTCGCCGCCGCCGGCTCTCCGTGATCTATCTCCATTTGAATCCTGGGCTCATCTGCGCTTGCTCGAAAGTACCCTTGATTTTGCAATGCAAAAGATGATGCGTGATCTGATCTCGTTTGCACCGCAGACTCGTCTGCGCAGCGGTTGAGTCAACTCTTCGATATCGGATTTCGCAAGTCCATCTGATTGAATTGCCACTTCATTGATCAGAAAGCAGCTCTGTTCCTCAGCGAGGCTTGCGCTCATAAGAATTGAGCATACGAGAACCACGAGGAGCTTCCGCCAGCGTCGCATGGCACCCTCCTGTCGAAAATCATAATCTTTCACTGTTCGGTGGTGAAGACCAAGTTGCCGAGAAACGGGGTTTTGAGTAACTTCATCCGCCGGGAGACTGGGAGGCAGAATACGAGTAGCCGTCAGCGGGGGCCAGCGAGAATGGCCGAATTGGCGACAGCAATTATCGCCTTTTGTTGGTCGCTTTCGCGGAGAGTAGAAGGAAAACCTATTTGGATCTGGTATAAACCCGACCGACCCTCCACCAGATGTTCGCTGGGGCGCAGGATCCCCCGCAGCTAACCGGCCTGAAATAGCCGAGCAGGCCATGCGACAGTTCGACCTTGCGGACGTTCGGAAGAGCCTGCAGATCCTCATCTGGGTCACGTTGGGCCTGAAAAAACGCCGCGAAAGCAGCGCCCCCGATGCCCAACTTGTAAAACAAAATGATCGCGTACTCCTTATCCGAAGTCTTCTCAATCACCGCATGTTTTGGCTCTACTAATTGGTTGAGGAAGGTCGCTGGGCAGGAGTACTGGAATGCGCGATTTTGCCTTAATTTTTGGCAGGACAGAGGCTAATGGTTCTGGAAGAAATTTATCGGCCTCGTCGGGCTGCGTGACGACCGAGCGGACCGGTGCAGGCTCAACTCCCGCTTGAGCACGACAGCCAACTGCTAACGCCGCGAAGAGGACCGCGAGAAGAGTGACCTTGGGCAATGACGGCATGCGACACCCTCCCCTTAGCGACGATCCGCTAAACCGATTTGAAACTGAAGTTTCTTCTTCTTCACTTTGGCTGGAAGCATACACTTAACGAAACTCCGGGAGTGTTGTCGACAAGTCGGAATAATCCCGGCTCGAAAATCATCTGCCTGGACGAAGTGCCCGGGAAACGGGATTTCAGGTAACTCGTTTGGTCTGACCCGGACCTCCGAGGAAATCTACTGAAAAGAGAGTTCGCAGGCGGTCAGGCTGTCTATGCCTAACAGGACTGCTACGCTCTAAATCAGAAAAGTCTTGCGTTTCGTAGTAAGCAGAAGGAGTTGATGCGAAAACAGGCGCCTCAAAGGCGGAGATTGTCATTAATGTTATTGTTGTTGCCCCTTCTGAACGGATGCCTCGTGCACACCCGGATCGTAAAACGGGCGAGGATGCCGAGTGTGGTGATGACCGCAACCGCAGACCAGCTGGTCAAGGTGATCAACGATCGCTGCAAGGAGATCCATTCGTTGAGCACAATGGTGGATTTCCAGCTGACTGAGGGCGGTCCGCGTAAGGGAAAGGAGCAGACCTACACCTCATTCAGCGGGTACATTCTTCAGCGGAAGCCAGGATCGCTGAGGGTAGCCGGATATCTGCCGGTAGTGGCCTTGCCGGCCTTTGATATGGCTACTAACGGCGAGTCCTTTAAGCTGTGGATTCCTAGCCGCAACAAAGTATTTGAGGGGTCCAATGCGGTTACGAAAGAGTCATCCAATCCACTGGAGAACTTTCGACCAAGTGTTTTTGCTGATTCGTTGTTGGTTGGCTGCATATCGCCCGACGATCTGGCGACATTAACCTCGGAGACAAGGACTGAGCTGGATGCGAAATCAAAGCAGCCTACGATCCAGCCGGATTATGATCTTACGGTGGTACGGCGCAAGGGCAACAGCGAGGAACTGATTCCGGAGCGTGTGATTCATTTCAGCCGGACCGATCTGCAGCTTTATCAGGAAGATATGTATGATGCAAAGGGCGCAATTCAGACCACGGCCATCTACGGTCCGATGCAGACATTCGGCCAGCAGAAATTTCCGGGCACGGTTACCATCAAGCGCCCCCTTGAGGAGTTGCAGATTTTGATCACCATTCAGAAGTTGACGGTGAACCTTGCAATATCAGACGACAAGTTCGAACTGAAGACTCCAGAAGCAGCCACGATTCAGAAACTGGACCAGCTAGGTAGCGGAAACAACTAACAGGCCGCTTGAAAGAGCCATCCGGCGGGATGGCTCTCGCAAGGCGGCGATAAAAAGATACAACAGAAGGTCAGAATTCCAGGCGCATGGAGATCTGGCCGGTTCTGCTTCCGGCAAAATCGGAGCCGCGTGCCGCAGTGATCTTGCCGAAGTTGCCGTTGGTGAAGTTTAGGTTGGGATCGGCAAGATTCGCGTGGTTGGGGATATTGGTGAAGGTGCCCTCCGCTCGCAGCCGTAAACCCTCCGTGAGCGTGAAGATTTTGCTCAAGCCGGCAGAAAGATTGACAGTTCCCGGCCCCTCTACATTTCCAACGCTCGAGGTCCCGAAGCGTCCGATCGGAGCGGAGCTGACGCCCACTGTGCAGGCATCTCCGGCGTAGATTCGGTTGGTGAGATTATTGGACGGGCAGACGAAAGAACTCGCGTCCACCCAGGCGTTGCGTGTACGGTCTGCAGGGACACCACTGCCGATCCGGTCCGGATGCTGCGGACGCCCTGTGATGATCCCGGAACCAGTCCCAGAGGGATCGGCGTCCCCCCCCGGGGATATACGGCGTCAGCCACGGGCCGCTCTGCCAGAGGAAGATATTGCTGAGCCGCCAGCCGCCCAGAACAGCATCCTTGAAACGGTTCATTCCGGAGCCGATCAGTCTTCCGCGACCGAACGGCAGATCGTAGGTCGATGTCGTGATCCAACGATGCCGCCTGGTTCCGTAAACATTGCCATAGTCGAGAGCCTGATCCTGCGAATAAGTCGCCCGTCCTCCGTTTTCTGTAGCGAAGG
>CAVPKQ010000063.1:0-11044 GCA_963705665.1 uncultured Acidobacteriaceae bacterium
GTGCGCGAAAATTCTGGATAGGGCTGAGATCCGGCTGCATTGGGTAATTCTAGAACTCTGTCAGGGGTCAGAAGACAAGTCTGTTTAACACTCCCGAGAATCCCAGGTACCAGAATCGGGACCTGGGGCACCCGTCTTAGTTACAAGAAGAACGTCGTTTTTCAGGCGTTCTGCGGCATCGGACGTTCGTTAACGATCATCCAGGAGGTGCCGAACTTGTCTCTCAGCATGGCGAAGCGCAAGGCGAAAAAGGTCTCCTGCATGGGCATGAAGATCTGGCCGCCATCGGAGAGCAGGGTATAAAGGCGCTCCGCCTCATCCATGCTGGACGGTGAGAGAAAGATAGACACTGCGCATGGGCTGGAAACGTTCCGGCGGCACATCGCTCCCCATGATCTCCGTCTCTCCGATGGTCATGCGGGCGTAGAGAAGGAATCTTTCCACTCGGGAGGAGTGTTGTTGGGAGCCGGCATTTCCCCATGAGTCATCATGGCTGTAACTTTTGCGTTGAGATGCTTTTCATAGAAACGGAAGGCCTGCTCGCAGTTGCCGCCGTAGTTGAGATAGGTGTGCAGCTTCATGGGGAAGTCTTCCTTTCGGTTCTGGTTGGAGAAGATAGTGAGTGGCGCTCTACGCAAGAACGCTATACACACAGCTTGCCCTTTGCAAGTTATTCATGTTTAAAACATGGCGCTGGCGGTTCGCCGCCCACGGAAAGTGAGCTGTTTTCGGATGAGTGTTTTTGAAAACTTTCCCCGGATTGCTGTGCGATGCGACTCGCAGCGGGAAGTGTATGAATATTGGTCCAAGCTCTCCGCTGGAGGCAGCGAGATACTCGCTCGATGCGTTCGATCTTTGTGTGAGTAACAAGGAAAAGTAGATTCTCTGCGGGAATGACAGAAAGAAAAATAAAAACCGCCCACCGTGCGCAGCCGTCTTTCACCCTGGCGCGCAAAGGCAGCTACGGTTTGGTGGCCAGGATGAGCGGCGAGGGTCCCGGCGCCTCAAGGGTGCGCGCACGGATGAAACCGGCTTCCTTCAGCCAGGCGCCTATTTCTTCAAAGGAGTAGGTGTCTCCGCAGTCGGTGTTCACCAGCATGTTGACCGCAAAGAACAGTCCATTCAGAGGACCGGTTCTTTCGGGGTTGACCAGGAATTCGGCAATGGCGATTGTTCCTCCGGGAGCAAGCGCATGAAACGTCTTTGCAAGCAGCGCGCGGCTGCGCTCCCTGCCTTCGCTGTGCAGGATGTGTCCCAGTGTTGCCACGTTGTAACTGCCACCGAAATCAACTTTGAGCAGATCGCCTTCAATATAGGAAAAACGCTCGGCCAGCCCAAACCGGGCGACAGTCTTGCGGGTGACGGGAATTACCTCCAGCCAGTCGACGGCGGTGACGCGGACCTCTTCCGATCTCTGGGCGAGGGCGATCCCCCAAACTCCCGATCCTGCCGCAAGGTCAGGATGCGAAACCGGCTGACCATCGATATTGAGATGGTGGGCAAGCGTCTGCGCCGCGGGATAGCTCGTCGGGAAGATATCGTTGACGAACTCCTGAAAGAAATGGGCACCCGACTCCTGCTGATTTACGGACGCAGCGGGTTTGCCGGTGGCTACAACCTGGTTCAAGCCAAGCCACTTGGGGATTAATTGTTGGCTGCTGTGGCGCAGTAATCCGCCCTGGAACCCAGGTTTGGTGCTGACCAGAAATGCGGCGCTCTCCGGGGTGAGGGAGTAGAGCACTGCTTATCCTTAGCCAGGAAATTGAGGCCCACGAGGGTATTCATAATGGCGGCCAGTCCGCGTTCCGACGCGCCGGTCTCTTTCTGGATCTGCTGCACGGTTTTCGGACCGCTGTCCAGCAAGTCGAAGACGCGATGCCGGATCGCCGCCTCGAGAACCAGTGGAGGCACATACCCCCAAGCCAGCTGCATGATGCGTTCAGGGGTCACCGGCGGGTTGGCAGAAGTCGTCATAGTCTCCTCGGAAAAGCAGATTTGAAATCTACAGCAATTTCATGGCGTCGGGATCCCAGCGGACGACGGCTCCGCGCTCATAGCTCAAGTTGCTCAACAAGGCCGCTCCGGCTGCGCGGAAGCCGAAGACTGCGTCTTCCACGACTGGTTGCCGGGTACGGACGGCCTCAAAGAAATTGAGAAAGTGGCTGTAACTGTCACTGTATCCATGTTCCGCTACATATCGTTCGTTGCCGAGCAGGGGCGCTCCTGTGGGGTGCGGGACGGGATACTTCTCGCGGTATTTCATAAGGATGCGCTCCTGCATGGCGGCGGTGAAGGTGCCGATCATGAGGCCCGGCTCTTTCTCGCGCGGGGTGCGATTGACGCTGACCGCGTTGCCGGCGATTTCCATGGTGCCCTCCGAGCCGGTAAAGATCAGCCCTTCGCTTTCCAGTCCTCCATCGACGAAATTTACATGGAGGCTGAGGTTGAATCCCTCCCGGTAGTCAAACAGGCCCAGCATCACGTCGGGCACATCCCGGCCATCCTTCCAGAATCGCAGCCCGCCGGTCGCCATGGCACGCGTCGGTCCGTGGGAGCCGGTAATGAAATGAGTTCCGCTGAACAGATGCACGAAGAGATCGCCGGCTACGCCGCTGCCATATGCCTTCCACTTGCGCCATTGGAAAAAGCGCTCCCCGTTGAATGGGACCTTGGGTGCCGTGCCCTCGAAGCGTGGCCAGTCGCAGGTGTCGGTATTGGCATCGAGTGGGACGGTATAATTCCACGCGCCGATCGAAGAGTTCCGGTCCCAGCGAGCAGTCACCATGTTGAGCTGGCCGATCGCCCCCGCGGCGAGCAGTTCCTTGGCCTTGAGATAAACCACCGAACTGACCCGCTGGCTTCCGATCTGGATGATGCGCCTGGTCGCGCGAGCCGTCTCAATAATCTGCGGCCCGTCGGAATAGAGGTGGATCATCGGCTTTTCGCAATAGACATCCTTGCCCGCCTTCATCGCATCCACCGCAACCTCTTTGTGCCAGTGGTCGGGAGTGCCGATGATCACAGCGTCCACGTCCTTGCGCGCCAGGATCTCCGTGTAATCGCGCGTGGTGAAGATATCGCTGCCCCAGAGCTCCTTGCTATGGTTCAGACGGCCGTTGTAGCAGTCCGCCACGGCGACCAGCTTGACTCCGGGAACCTGCAGCGCGACCTTGGTATCCCCTTGGCCTTGGCCGCCGGCGCCGATAAGAGCGATTTGGATGTGGTCGTTCGCCGCAACCGGCGCGACGGGCTCATTTTGCGTTTGCGCCAGCACGTGCATCTTGGTTCCGGCGATAGTCTCCGCCGTAGCCGCGCCTACAGCCTTGAGAAAGTTCCTGCGATTGAATTGCTGCACGAGTATTTCTCACCTCAGGGGAGTTGTCCCTACTGCGGCCCGGCAGGCAGGCGGCGAGACTCCGGCCCGGGGCCCTCGCCGTTGCTTTAGGGAACGGCAGAAACCATATTGTGACAGAACGGGTTAACGATAGCGGAAACTATCAGCCGCGGCAAGCGGCTCGCGCCTATGCTTCCTGATGCTGGCGATTGCAGGCACGGGATACCTGACTATACTGAAGCAATCCTCCTATGGCGGCTCATCCTTTTCGTTTTGGCTTAGCCGAATTTATCCGCGGCCAAGCCCGGCCGGTCGATAAGCTCGGACACCAGCCACGTCTCTATCGGCTGACCACCTTGATTGGCCAAGGCGAGGTCTACGACGATGATGTGGTCTACGCCGCCGCCTGGCTGCATGATCTCGGCGTCTTCATCGGGCACCGTCCCGAGGAACCTGGCGACCTGGCAGGTTGGGATCACGTCGGCTATGCAATCGAACAATCGCCCGCGGTTCTTCTCCGTGTTGGATTCCCGGAGGAGAAGATCCCCGCGGTCCTCGAGGCGATTCGCGGCCATCTACCGCAGGCAGCTCCCCAAGGAGATTGAAGGCATCATTCTGCGCGACGCCGACATCCTCGAGCAATTGGGGTCGATAGGCATTTTGCGCATAGCAGCCAAGATTGGCCGGGATACCCGCTACCCGACTTTTACCGACGCTCGGTCAACCTTGAGCAGGAATCTGGCGGAGCTACCGGCGCAACTTCGCCTGGAGAGCGCAAAGACTATGGCCCGGCCGAGAATCGCCGTGCTTGAAGAGTTTCTTCGCGAGCTTGACGACGAGGCGTTTGGAGATCTCTTCTAAGAGCACGCCAGTTGCCTTACCGATTTGGTGGAAGGTGGAAGCCCCCGCATTTATGCGGGGGTCTGGAGTTTCTACATTTGAGTACTTTAGCTGCGCAGCATGAATTGCAATCAATAAGCGACGCTTTACAGGCTGCGGAAAACCTATGGTCCTGTATCAGGGCACGACTTCAGTCGGGCCGTAAACGACTGAAAACTCGATCGGCTTTAGCCGCTGCGAGAACCGCTTTCGCACTCTGTTCAACCTTTTTCCGCAGCCTGTTTAGCCGCTGAGGGATGTTTCTTATCCGCTTCGCGACCTATTTCCGCAACTTGTTTAGCTCCTGTTGTCCTTTGCTTCACCTACCTATCAAAGGAAAAGCAGCAGGGGCTAAAAGCCCGATCCTTTCAGCCGACTCTGCGGCATGGCTAAAGCCATACCCTGATACAAAGCCAAATGCTTTCCACTCAATTCTTATGTCTCGATGAATCGACCATCTTTGATTTAAAGACTGTTTCAGCCCTTCCAAAGTGTAGAAACTCCAGGCCCCCGCATTTATGCGGGGATAGGAGCGCTTCAGCTCTCCGGGAAGTTCGATTCTGATCATGATGCGCTTTAGCGCTGGCATTGGTAAATCCAGGGCTAAAAGCCCATCGTAAGATCAAGCGCTTTCCAGCTTCCCCCTGCTAAAGCAGGGGGCTTCCACCAAAACCCTTCTACAGAGTTTTTTCCGCAACCTGTTTTGCCGCTGAGGCAACTGTTTTCGCACTCTCTTCGACCTTGTCCGCAGCCTGTGGAGACACGCCGGTTACCGGTTTGATCTTCCAAACCGACTTCGGGTAACCTCGGAACACATGAATCTCAGGAGAAAAAGAGTCGCGGTTTGCGGTGCCGGGGGTTTCATCGGCGGTCATCTGGTGAAGAGCCTGCTTCGAAATGGGGCGGATGTGATTCGCGCCGTCGATATCAGGCCAATCGAGGAGTGGTACCAGACGACGCCCGGAGTGCACAACCTGGTTCTGGATCTGAAAGAAAGGGAGAGTTGCCTCACGGCGGCTGAAGGCGCTGAGGTAATTTTCCAATTAGCCGCGGATATGGGCGGCATGGGCTTTATAGAGAACAACAAAGCGCTTTGCATGCTGAGCGTGTTAACCAATACGCATATGCTGATGGCGGCCAGGGACAAGGGCGCGGAGCGTTTTTTCTATGCCTCCTCGGCTTGCGTTTACAATGGCGACAAGCAAAGGGATCCGAAAGTCGTTCCGCTGAAGGAAGAAGACGCTTATCCGGCCCTTCCCGAAGACGGCTATGGTTGGGAGAAACTTTTCAGCGAGCGCATGTGCCGGCACTTTGAAGAGGATTTCGGCCTGCAATGCAGGGTAGCGCGATACCACAATGTTTACGGGCCTTTGGGTACCTGGACGGGTGGCAGAGAAAAGGCGCCCGCGGCTATTTGCCGCAAAGTCATCGAAGCCAAAATCTCCGGCAAGCATGAGATCGAGATCTGGGGGGATGGCAAGCAGACTCGCAGCTTCATGTACATCGACGATTGTACTTACGGAACTCAGGCCATCACTGAGAGCGAAATCCACGAGCCGCTGAACCTGGGGAGCAGTGAACTTGTTACAATCGATCAACTGGTAGACATCGTTGAAGAGATTGCGGGCATCAAACTGTTCCGTACCTACAACTTGAGCGCGCCAAAGGGCGTAAACGGCCGGAATAGTGACAACACGATGATCCGGCGCTACCTGGGGTGGGGGCCGTCAATTCCCCTGAAAAGGGGATTGACTCAGACCTACAGTTGGATAGAGAGTCAGATGTTAGAGGCGGTATCAGGGTCCCCCGCATCCGATCCATCAAAGATCGGCTGCACCTAATCTGTTCCTGCGAAATGCAGGGAACAGCAGGCAGAGTTCGGCCTCCTTCTTGAAATAACTCAGCTTTACGGAGTAGGTAATGACGGAATCCCCCCCAGTTCCGGTCGATTTTAGGAATTAACTTCTTTGTCGGTGACGCCGTCCAGGCAGTGCAGCGGATGAAAAATGGCGGTCTTTTGGTGGTGCCGGCTGCCCCCGCGCTCAAAAACCTTCCTCACGACGCCGCCTATCGCGAAGCTCTGCTCGAAGCCGATCTGGTAATTACCGACAGCGCCTTCATGGTACTGATTTGGAATTACTTGCAGCACGACTCCATTCGCCGGGTTTCAGGTCTGGAATATCTCACCGCTTTATTGAAGCAGGAGAGTTTCTGCGAACCCCAATCGAGCTTCTGGATCATGGCCAACCGGCGAAGCGCGCAAATCAATTGTTCGTGGCTTCGCAGGCGGGGAATCAATCTTTCCCCTGAAGACATCTACATGGCTCCGCTTTACGGAAAGACGGTTCATGATCCGGCCCTGCTCGAACAGATCAGGGAAAGGCGCCCCCAAGCATATCGTCGTCACCATTGGCGGCGGGACGCAGGAGCGCTTAGGACTTTATCTGCGCCATGAACTGGGCTATTCTCCGTCGATTCACTGTGTTGGGGCGGCGATCGCGTTCTTGAGCGGCGACCAGGTACACATCCCTCTATGGGCGGACCGGATGTATCTGGGCTGGCTGTTGCGCTGTCTCTCCGATCCCAGACAGTATCTGCCGCGCTACTGGGAAGCGCGCAAGCTCTTCAGCCTGATGCTCCGCCACGGTAGCAGCCTTCCCGGCCCCGCGTAAAACGAGAGCCGTCCAAACAGGCGCACTGGGAAACCGCGGCCCAATCTACATCCCTCCCACATCTCCCAACAAAAAGCGTTGGGAGATATGGGGCACCCAGATTCTTTTGAGGCAGGGATTCCAAAATTATCGCGATCGAGGTTGCCCCTTCGTTTCCCTCCGTCGAAAATCGTTTAGGAAAACTGGTCATCAGTCTCCAGCCGCTGCGCTCCGGTCGAGATGACAAAGGTAGGCGTAATTGCCAACCAAGCCTTCCTCAACCCGATTTTCATCCTCGTGGGTGGGCCGCAGGCCCAGGAGCGCTGCGGTCGAGATGACAAAGTCGGGTGCTGCGGGATCCGCGCTTATTCCTGAGCGGTTCGTATACTGGCGCGTTGGCTATCGGCATGCTTTGCCGCAGTTTCCAGGGCCTGCGCCTGGGGAAGATAATCCAGCGCTTTGTTGATCATCGGATCCCAGGACGCACGGACCTTCAGCCCCTCTTCCTGACCAAACTGCGTGGTGAAGATCTCCGCCTTTATATTCGCTTTAATCCAGTCCATCACCGGGTTCAGGTCCTGATCCGTATAGGGGATCTGCTGGGTGGTGAGAAACTTCTTAAATGCCTGCATGACCGCGTCGTCTACCTGGAAGTCCTTGCCCACGGTGCGATTCGCCATGTAGTCCCGGGCGAAGTCGAAGAAGGCGTAGTGCTCCAGCAGCGAATCCTGGAAATCATTAGATTTGGGCGTGATGATCTTGTCGTCGGGAGTGATTCCGCCGCCGCCATAGACCGTCCGGCCGGAATCGGTGAGCTTGACTTCGCGGTTCGCGAGGCTGGCCGGCTGATCGTGGTTGTAGTAGTAGTCGTAGAGCGAAACACCATTGTAATTACGTTGGATGAGGCGGCCGCTTGGAGTGTAGTAGTGATAGGTCGTGAGCGCGAGGCCGGTATCCTCAGAGAGCGGGTATACGGTCTGTACCAGACCCTTGCCGAAGGTGGTTTCGCCGGCAATGATGGCGCGGTCATGATCCTGCAAGGCGCCGGAAACGATCTCCGCGGCCGATGCGGTGCCATGGTTCACTAGCACGACGATGGGATAATCGTGGCCGCCATTGCCGTGGGTCGCCTTGTACACCTGCTCGGGAAAAGCCCGGCCGCGCTGGGAGACGATCACTTGGCCCTTCTGCAGGAATTTGTCGCAGACCGCGACCGCCTCGCTGAGCAGTCCTCCAGGATTGCCGCGCAGATCGAGCACCAGCCCATGAATGTCGCCGAAGTTATCCAGGGCATCGGAAAGTTCTCTGCCGGTTGTCTCCTGGAAGTTGGTGATATGGACATAGCCGATGCCGGGGCGGATCAAATAGGCCAGATCGATGCTGTTGTGAGGGATCTCGTCGCGGATCAGGTCGAATACCAGAGGTTTCGACGATCCCTCTCGCACCATGGTGATTTGCACATGGGTGCCCTTGGGCCCCTTGAGCAGATTGGCCACATCTTCCGAGCTCATGTTGTCGGTAGACTTGCCGTCGACCGCGGCAATGATGTCCCCGGGGCGTATGCCCGCCTTATAGGAGGGGGTGCCTTCAAACGGGCTGACGACAACGATTTTGTTATTTTGCGGCTGGATCAGCATGCCCACGCCGTAGTATTTGCCATGCTGGTCTTCCCGCATCTTGGCGTAGGCTTTGGGATCGTAAAAGCTGGAGTGGGGGTCGAGCACGCGCAGCATGCCGGGGATGGCGCCGTCATAGATGGCCTTATCCGCTTTGTCGCCGTTCAACGGCTCCGCGTAGTTCTGCTCCACCAGGTCGTAGACGCTGGTAAAGGAGCGGAGATTATCGCGCAGCGTCGACTCATCCGAACTGGATTGCGCGCCAACCTTCTGGTTGACGATCGTTCCCAAAAGGCCACAAGTCACAAAGAGGACCAGGACGGAAAAGAGAGTATGTCTAGTACGGGAGGCCATAGTACGAAAATCCTCAAAATCCAGAGGTGCAGGGCCCGGCGATTTTCCCGGTGGTCATTTCTGGAGTTCACTTTCCGCCGCTCGATAGCCAATTGTCAGCGACAGGAAAAATGCCCAAAATCCGCAGCGCAGCCCGGCTTTCGCCTCCCCGTCAGTATACATCGCCGCCATTCTGCCTTGGGATATCTTGCGTATCCTTAAGTCGTGGGCGTCAGGCATTGGATTTGACCTGTGAGACGATTAGAATGTCACAAGCGGGCCTTAGGAAGTAATGCAACTTAGGTAGAGCGGATCGGTCAGGTGGGTAAGGCTTGGGCGTCGAGACGCGCTCGCACTTGATCAAGCTGGCGCCAAGTGAGGCCCCTCCGAGATGTCGAGACCAATGACCCTTTCCCGATCCTTCTATTTCCCGGTAATTTTCTTATTGGGCGCAGGCTTGACCGCCGGCCCCGCGCTGGCCCAACCGGCAGAGAAGACGACCTCCACTTCGCAGGCTAATCCCTCGAGCGGAACGATTGTCGAAGACATCGTCGCCCGGATCAACGACCAGATCGTTACCCAATCCGACTACGACCGCTCATTGCAGCAGTTGGATGCGGAGGCCAAGCAGCAGGACATACCGGCCCGGGAGCTCGAGGACCGCAAAAAAAATCTCCTGCGTGACCTGATCGATCAGCAACTCCTGCTCTCCAAAGGTAAGGAGCTCGGCATCACCGGGGAAGCCGAATTGGTGCGCTCGCTGGACAACATCCGGAAGCAGAATCATCTGGCCACCATGGAGGATTTGGAGAAGGCGGCCGCGGCGCAGGGCGTCTCCTACGAGGATTTCAAAGCCAACATCCGCAACAGCATCATTACCCAGCAGGTGGTGCGGGATGAGGTTGGACGCCATCTCAACATGACCCAGACCGAGGTGCTGGCCTACTACAAGGCGCACGAGAGCGAATTTGCCCAGCCGGAGTCAGTGAATCTGAGCGAAATCCTCGTCGCCACTCCGGCCAACGCGGATGCGGCCGGGGTTGCGGCCGCGCAAGGAAAAGCCGATGCTATCGTGGCAAAGCTGCGAGACGGAGGGAAATTTGCGGACTTGGCGAAAGCGTCCTCGAGCGGACCGACCGCGGCTCAGGGAGGAGACCTGGGCGAATTTCGCCGCGGCATGTTGGCCCCGCAATTGGAAGAGAAGACGTTCAGTCTCAAAGCGGGTCAGTTTACCGATCCCATACGCACCAAGCAGGGCTTCGTGATTCTTGAGGTCACTCATCACACCGAGGGTGGGGATGCCGCTTTCAAGCAGGTCGAGCCTCAAGTCGAGCAGGCTGTCTTCATGCAGCACATGCAACCTGCCTTACGCGAATATCTCACCAAGCTGCGGGAAGCGGCCTACATAGAAATCAAGCCCGGCTTCGTGGACTCCGGCGGGAGCCCCAACGAGATGCACCCTACCTACAGTGCATACGTGGCGCCCGGGCCTAAAAAGAAGCAGGTATTCCCGCGCAGACGCTTCACCAGAACTAAAAAGCCCTCGCAAACCCAACTGGCGGGCGCCGCGGCTAGCACGTCCGCGGGCAAGGCTGTCGCTGGAACTTCCGCCAAAGGCACGAATAAGACGGTAGCCAATAAAACGGTAGCCAAGAACGAGCAACAAAATGTCCAGAAACTGGGCAAGAAGGAGAAGATCCGCTTCGGACAGGCGCCGCGCGGGAGCCTCTTCCCCCGGCGCAGAGCGACGTCGCCGCTTCGCCGGGCACGCAGAGCGCGAGCGTGACCAATCCCGATGTGCAGGCCATCAATCCCGACGGAACCGTTGCCGGGCAGACGGCGGCGCCGGTGAAGGAGAAGAAGACACGTTTCAGCGGCCGGCCGGTGGTTCACAAGACGAAACAACAGAAAGAAGCGGAGGCCCTGGCGAACTCTCCATCTCCGGCCAGCGCCGATGAGTCTGGCGACGCAGAAGGTGCAGAGCGCTCCGCTGGGGCTGGCCGACCAGAACGCAGCCAAGAAGAAAAAAGTAAAGGGTCCGAAGACCCGTTATTCAGCCAGGCCAAAACAACCGGAAGAGACTCCTCAGCCATATCAGCAACCGACTACGAGCAACCAGCCGCCGCCCAGCTCTCAACCAGCGCCCAACGCGCCTGCCGCTACTCCGCCGCAGTAAGGTTTTCGTTGAAGGACTTGTGCCGGCAAGATGAAAGACGTTTACGTTGCGGATC
>CAVPKQ010000064.1:0-22661 GCA_963705665.1 uncultured Acidobacteriaceae bacterium
ATTTCAGAGTCTAGTATTTCGTCCCAGTTCCTGTCGGAAGAGCGCTCAGGAACATCAAATTCCACTCGCCCACCGGGAAGGAGGTGAATTGCTTCGGCGTTGGAGCCGCTATGGACGGCGGCTAGGTCCCGGGCATAGTAGAGCAGCACGTGCGGACTGTCATCCGAGATGATCTGTTGCGCTTGGCGGTAAAGTGCCTTCCGTTTCTCCGTATCGAGATTCCCGGCCGCCTTTCTCGAGCAGTACGTCAAGGCCGGGGTTGCTGTAAAAACCCAGGTTGGCCCGGGCGGGAGGACCAGGCGCTGGTCCGATAAAGGGAACTCAACTGGTAGTCGGGATCCAGGTCGTCCGAGGCCCAGGAAGCGAAGACGCATTGGATGCCCTGCTCTGCCTTCTGCGCGGGTGACCCAAAGATCGCTTGAGAGAAGACGCCACTCTCCATCTGATCGATCTGCAGACTCACGTTGATCTTGGCCCACATCCCTTGCAGAGCCTCCACCAAGCGCACGTCGTCTTCCTGGACGGCGATTTTCAACGTCAGGCCGTTAGCATAGCCTGCCTTCACCAGCAGCGCTTTCGCTTGCCCGGGATTGTAGGGATAGCCCTTTATTTGCGGATCGTAGGCGAAGTCCGCAGGAGCCAGAGGCGAATTCGCGGGCGTGCCATAGCCACGCAGTTGTGCTCTTACCAGGGCTTCCCGGTCGGTCGCATAGTTCAATGCCTTGCGCACACGCAGGTCGTCCAGGGGTCTCATCCTCGTGTTGAGTGCCACCCCAGAAAACCCGCGCTTCTCTTCCCTGAATTAGCCTTGCCTTGCGGCTGCGCGCCAGAGCCTCGGCAAAGATCGGCGGTAGAGGATTGACAATGTCCGCCTGGCCCGCGAGTACAGACATATTCATCAACCCCGGCGTGTTTGGTCCAGGTCCATTTCAACTGGTGACGCAGGCCGAGGACCCCAATATTGGTCGTTTCGTTCTTCCAGAACGTATTCACCAGTCTTCCATTCGAGGAACTTATAAGGCCCTGTTCCGACTGCATGGCGAGAGAGTTTGCCCTCTTTGTCCGCAGCCGGGCTAACAATCGGACGTGACGGCCAGCAATCTGAGAAAGGATGCGTAGGAAGTCCTGAGAGTAAAAAGCACTGTGCCTGGGTCGATGGCTTGTATGCTGCCGATGATAGCGCGAAATCTGCTTCCTCCGGCCAAGCCGCGACGAGGATCGATGAGGCGTTCAAAGGACCCGACGACAGCCTGTGTGTCGAACGGAGTGCCGTCGTGGAAGCGGACGCCTTTGCGCAACTGAAATGTCCATCGGGTTCGCTTCAAGTCGACACTCCATTTTGTCGCCAGGCTTGGCACAACCTCAAGATTCTGATCGAATCGTGTGAGGCACTCATACATGGGTCCAGAACATCCGTGGTAAGACTCGCGGTATGGTCGCCGGGATCCATGGTGCGCGGGGCTTCCGATTGCATGATCGTGATGCGACTCTCAGGGGGAAGTGGATGATCGCATCCCAGCACGCTCCCCATCAGGATTGCAGTCGTTAGAATCGCAAGGCAGACGATCCCAAACACGCTGCCTCTTGACAGGAACCTAAGAAAGGTAAGCAAAGGTTACGAGTTCCTCCAGGCGGTAAAAGTTTCGGCGTCCGGCTCCAGAGGGACGGGACGTCCGTGCTGTGCGCACTGTCGAGCTGCCACGGCCACCCGGAGTGCCCGTAACACTTCCTGGCGAATGACCTCAAAGGGCCCATTTTCCGCCGCCGCTTGATGGAGAAACGTTGGCAGGCAGATGTCGGCGAATTCGACATCGCCTGACGAAGCGGATGGGGAATCGTAGACCGGGCTGTCGCATCGCGCAGCGGCTGCACGGGCGCTCTCCACGTTGCGGCATAAACCCCTGCGACCGGAATGCCGAGGGTGTGCCGGGACTCAAGATGCTTCTCGCCCATTGCACCGGCAGCGAGAACGCCGACCCGCATGCGATCCTGGTGCGCACCGGCCTTAGACAGCATATTGCTCCTTAGGGTTAACAAGCCTTAGCCGCGGCAATTGTCGCTCGAACTATCTTGGCGTCGGTCACCGTCTTGAGATACTCGTGATCTTGGGAGGTCCCTCCCATCGCTATCGACGGGTTGCGGTAGGTCATCGCGCTTGCCTCCTGCTTATGCGCAGCGAAGTGCAATTCCCATAACCCTGTTTCCCGGCACACCTGCGCGATGTTGGCGGCGCAGATGGAGCCGCAAGGCATTACGATAATCCGCCTCCGAGCAATTTCGCCGAGGCGTCTGAGGTTGCCTAACCCATCGAGTGCGGTGGCTCGCTGTCCGCTTGTCAGCACGCGGTCGACGCCCTGACGGGCCCCGAAACCTCGAGGGATCGATCCTGGTTGCGTACCATGTCGAAGGCCCGATGGAAGGTGAAGCTCATCGGCCGCGCTAGATGCAGCAGCTCTCCAGTTCGCTGCTCATCCACCTCAGCGTCCGTGGTGAGACATCCGGTCACAACCCCGGGTACGCCAAGCTCCTTGAGCGTCACAATATCCTGGCGCATGCTTTCAAACTCTGCCTCGGAGTAGAGAAAATCGCCCCCGCGCGGGCGAACAATGACGAAGACCGGAATGCGCGCCATGCGCAGCGCTTGGCGAACGATTCCGATGCTGGGGGTAATACCACCTTCCAGGACGCTCGCGCAGAGCTCGACACGATTGGCGCCGTTTTCCTGCGGCACCAGCAGACCGTCGACTCCTTCGACGGATACCTGCAGGGCGAGAGGCTTCATTCGCGACTCCTTCGGCGATCTGGCCGAGATCGTGACTGAGGCTGCCATTCAAACGAGCGATCGAAGGGAAAGGTCGGGGGACGAAACCTGTTCTTGGGCAGGCTTTCCAGGTCCTGGGGGATCGCGCCGTCGGAGAGGGCCATCAGGTTCGGATGGGCGAGGGGGAGCGAGTTCGGGCGAGAGATAGCCTGATTTGACAGCCACGAGTTTGAAGCTTGTTAGGATGCAGCCCCAGCCGAGTGAAATCTCTCATGTTGTGGAAGGGGCGGCGGGAGGCGGTGAGCACTACTGTAACCCCGCCAATCCTGATGACGGCTTGGCGTTCACGGCGATCTTCGGTGGGCAGGAGGAAGAGAACTTCCGCCTCTGCCGCGATCGCCTGGCTGCCCTGAGGGTCAAGCATCGCGTACGAATACGTAAAGTAAGCCTGCTTCCCGGTGCTTGCTGATAGCAGAGTTCGGTGGCCGGCAGGTCGGCGATGCCAGCCACCAAGGCGTTGGCAAAACTCCGGCTCAAAAGCGCCTGCAAAATCTCGGCCCTGTCTCCAACGCCCCCGCCGGTGGGGTTATCGCCCGAATCCGCCAGGATGACCGGCTGAGTCGTAAGCCGTTGCGCCTGATCGATGAGCTCGGCGATGGTTCCCACCGGTACGCCGAACTGAAAATCCTCGCGGGAATCCCAGTATTGCCAAGCGAGTTGAAGGGCTTCTTCTTCAAGCGCCGCCCGTTCGGTTCCTGTCAGAACTACGCTGGCGGTGGCGCGAGGCTCGTCAGCCCACACGTACCCGACCAGCAGGGAAGCGTCCAGTACACCGGCTTTCGCATTCACCGCTGGCAATTGGGCATAAAGCCTTTTAGCGGGTTGGTCTTCGGTACTGGTTCTCTCCCCAGGCAGGAGCACGGGGATGCGCAAGATACAGACCATAGTGGGCCGAATCCGCTCGTGGCGCAGTGCATCAGAAGATGGCAAGCGCGCTGCATGGTCTCCTCAACGTCGATATGCGGCGCTGTGCGATAGGCGGAGAGCATGCTTAAGTTGTCGATTACGCGCCGGCTCAAGTTACCGTGCAGGTCGTAACTTGCGCTAATGAGGCATTGGTCTCCGACGATTTTCCGGGCTGCAGAGATCCGATCCCCCTCGGCGTCCTCCATCCCCTCAACATACAGAGCACCATGCATCGGTAGGTAGAGTCCATCCAGTGGCAGGAGTTGCTTTAAGGAGTGAATAAACTCGCCCTTGAATGCGTCATATGCGTGCGACTCCGGGCCGCCGGGGATGGCGTGTCCATAGAAGGTCGGCCAAAAGGGATGAGGTAGGAGCGCAGGAAGGCAAAGTCTGACGCGGCGGCTAGTTTCTCACCTAAGAGGATCGTGAAGTCATTGCTACGGCTTGGATCCGGCTATAGGTGCTGCATTCGATATGGATGCCTCCAAAGGCAAAGCGCATGAGCTCTCCTGATTTAGCGGTGGGCGGGGCTGGTTCCGCCGGGCTATACATTCTCTCGCTCTTCACGAGAAGCCCAAATCCAATCTTTACATGACTTCCCAAGGAAAGGTGACTATAATTCACCCACTGAATTATGCGAATTCATATTCAGGGAAGCTGACGCGTAGAGTCCCTCCTGAGTTGGGAACGGGAGCATTCTGCTTGGTGAAATAAGTTGTTCATTTCGTTGCTTTGTAGTCGGTCTTTTGCGCATCGTAGGTCGATGGACAGCGGTCCGTCGTCGCTACGACCAAACGCCAATTCTAATTTCCTTTCAGTCGCCGAACTGAAGGCGGATGTTATCAGCACTTCTAAGTTGCACACATAGTCCGCATGCGGGATCGCTGGAGATCGAGCGCCAGGGGGGAACAAGCAAGAAACAATCTCCGGTCTGCATTCTGGAACTGGCCGCTGCGCCACAGATTCGCGGGGCTCCCCGGTTTCTGCCCTGGCTCTGCCCCTGGGGTTGATTGCAGCCCCGCTGGTGCTAAGTTCTAGGGATAAGATTCGGTTCGAAGGAGACGTATGAAAGCCACGATCGGCGTGGACATCGGTGCGACGAAAATCGCCTTTGGTGTACTAAAGGATGAACAGTTCCTGGACAAAACCACGATTCGCACTCCAAGAGGGGGTTGGCGCAGTGTTCTGGATTCCATTGTGAGGACGATTAGGCTTCTCGAGAGAGCCCATCCCGAAGCGCGCGAAGTGGGAGTAGGGGTTCCGGGAACGCACGACCGGGAACGCACCGAGGTGCTCTTCGCTCCGAACATTCATGGTTTTACAAATGTGCCGATTGTCGCCTATCTGAGCGAGCAACTTGGGCGGCCGGTTGACCTCGAGAATGATGCCAACGCGGCGGCCCTTGCGGAAGGAATTCTGGGTGCGGCCAGGCACGCCTCCTCCAGCGTGTTCATTACGATCTCCACCGGGATTGGCGGAAGCATCATTGTCGACGGGCGCCTCTGGCGTGGCTTCCATGGCTTTGCCGGAGAGATCGGCCACACCATAACCGTTCCCGGAGGTCCCATCCCGCCGAGTGGCATTGCCGGAGCACTGGAAGCTGTCGCCAGCGGTACGGCCATCGAGCGGGATGCCACCTTCGCTTTTCGCAAGCCGACCTCCACCGCGGAGGTCTTCCGCCTGGCTCAGGCAAACGATAAGACGGCTGAGCAGGTGGTGCATTCCGCCATGCGGTATCTCGGAATGGCGATCGCCGATGTGCAGAAGCTGCTGGATCCGGAGGTTTTCGTGATTGGCGGCGGGGTCGCCTCCGTTGGCCCCTACTTCTACACCCACGTACGGCAATATGCGCGCGAGTTTGCCAAAGGATTCTCTGATGTCACGATCCTGCCTGCGCAGTTCGGAGTCGATGCCGGCGTCATCGGCGCAGCCATCGCTGCAAGGCAGTTGGCCGCGCAGCGGGTCGCCTTATCCCTCGTCTAGAGCTGATTTGCTGTAGGTTTACACAGAAGCCGCAGAAGGTTGCGCGGCCTTTTTTTGGAGCATTTCTTCTGATCTGACGTGGTAAAGGGTCGTAGCCGTGCAGTCGTTCTTTGACGGAACGCCTGCGTTCGGCGCGGCTGCCGCTTGGCAATCGGCTGCGTTCACATCTGCTCGTCTCGTTACAGCGGCAGCGGAAACAGTCTAAAACTGGATCTTGCCGGCAAACTGGATGACGCGCGGGTTATACGCGAAGGCGGTGCTGGTAAGTGCCCCGAAACCGGAACCTCCGAGTGTTGAATTTGGCGCTGCGAAGTTGGCTGTGTTCTGCACGTTGAAGGCCTCAGTGCGGAACTCGAAGTTGACGTGTTCCGTGATAGGAAAGGTTTTGAAGAGAGAGAGGTCGAGATGCTCCCACCGGGGTCCATAGATCTGGTTGCGAGCTTCGCTGCCGATCGTACCTAAGGCTTGGCCGGCGAAGGCGTTGACATTGAACCATTCCGAAACGCCCCGGTTCGAAAGGTGTGAGCTGGCGATCTGATCGGGACGATCCGAGACGCTGCTGCCCGGTTCGGTGCCACTAAGATTTGTGTTGTTAACTACGGAAAAGGGCATGCCAGTGCTATAGACATAGATTACATTTAACTGCCATCCCTTGGCAAGCACACCCTCCACACCATGAAGGTTGGCTCCGAAGGGTAGCGCATAGTTGGTCGTGACAGCGACGCGATGACGCACATCAAGAGTCGAGTTACCATATTCTAGCGTGGAGATCTGGGAGGGTACGGAGCCGAAGCCGTTGCCCCCGTCATTGCTGATGGTCTCGGAGTCATCCAATCCGTGGGCCAAGGTATAGTTGGCTGCAAAATCGAGCCCGTTCCGCAGTCGGCGTTGAACGACCGCCTGTAGAGCGTTGTAGGAGGAATGCCCCTTGCTGGCCCAGTAGGGAATCGTGGTGATTCCGGGATTCGTGTTGTAGAAAGGCCGCAGCTGGTTGTAGTTAAAACTGGAATCTAAGAACTGAGTGTTGGGCGGGAGCGTATTTAAGTCGTTGAGATAGTAAGCCAAGCGGCGGCCGAGTTCACCCACGTAGGAGAGAGAGACTACGCTTCCGGAGAAGTCCTTCTCCACCGTAAGGTTGAATTGCTCGATATAAGTTGACTTGAAGTCAGGCTGTAACGCCGCGATGATGCTGCCCTTCGGGTTGGTGGCGGAAGAGGGAACGGGCAACGGGACGCCGCCGGCCAAGTTCGGGGAGCCGCCGGCGGCTACGCACAGCGCGGGCGTGCACGGGCCGAAGGAGGAAACGAACGGCTGGTTGACCATGCCCGAACCTGAGGTCATATTCTGCGGGGCAAAGGTGAGACCGAAGCCGCCCCGCACGACCGTGCCTGGCGCAGCAGTATATGCAAAACCGACGCGCGGAGCGAAGTTGGTGTAGTCGACGGCAATGTCACCATATTTCGAAACGCCCGGCGTGCCGACAACGACTATCTTCGCCAAACTCGTATCAAAGTTGGATAACTGGTTCTTGACTTCCGTGAACGGAGTATAGAGGTCGTAGCGTGCACCGAGATTCAGCGTCAAATTAGATGCCACGTGCCAGTCGTCCTGTATATAACCATGGGGCTCCCAGGAGCGGTAATGGGGGAGGACGAGAATATTGTTTCTATCTGCGACCGAGTATATGCCGCTAAGCAGGCTCGAGAAATCGTTCACTGTCCAGTTGCCCTTACCGTCGTCAATATTGCTCACGGTAACTTGACGGCGAAGAAGGCCGCCGCCAATTTTGACATTGTGTTTTCCGTGAGTCCAGGTCAGGGCTCCCATGTACTGGAAGGTATTTTCAACATAGACGATGGGCGTGGTCTGACCGAGATTATTTGCTGTTGCAATCGTGATGGGTGCAAGGCCCGAGTTGACGAGGCCGATATTGATGTTGCTTTGACCGAATGCCTGGTTGACGTTCTCGCCATAATTCAGCGGCGCCTGCTGATTGTTCAAGAAGGTATAACCGGCCTTGAGCTCAAGAATCAGGGTAGGAGAAAAGGTATGAACGTAGTTCAGCTGGACTTGTTGTGCGTCGTCTTTTGCTTGGCCGGGGTAAGTCTGTGAGTTGCCGCCCGGCGAAACCGTGAGACCGTTCACATTGACATTCGGGCCCCATATCTGGCGCGCTCTTTGCGCCAGATATGGGAAAACGCAGATCTCTCCACTTCGCTTCGCTCTCTCGAAAATCATTTAGGAAACTCTTGGTTATGTTCAGTTTAGCTCGCTCAACCCAATTGAAGGGTACGGCTTGAAGGCCGTACCCTTCAAGGGCAATATTCCATTTTCATCCCCTTGAGTGGGGCCGCAGGCCCATGAGCACTCCGGTCGAGATGACAAAGTATAGCTGTAATTGCTCGCCAAGCTTTCCTCTCAACTTCTTCATGGTTCTCATTGGTCTGAGCAACTCGCTTCCCTGCGAACACCTCTGATCCATCAGGGATGCTGTGCCATCTTTTAACTGTTGACAGGCATTGCGCCGGAGGAATAGTCTGGTCACCGTCTTTCTATGTAATGCATTACATACCTTCCGGCATTTGAATAATCGGTTCCGGTGTAAATAGATTGGGGGTCATTGATGGTTTATGATGTAAGCGGTTGCATTAGCAGTGGCCGTCGTGCATTTCAAACGTACAGAAGAAAGCCACCTTTTGCCGTTTGTGCAATGTGGACGGCTCTTGCCTTGCTCCTCGCCTGCCTAGGCCCCCCGGCGCGCGGACAGGTGTTGACCGGTGAAATCGATGGCGTGGTGCGCGATACGTCGGGCGCACTGGTTCCCAATGCCACAGTAACCGTAAAGAACTCCGAGCAGAACCTGGTGGCGCGTACCGTGCAGACCAACCAGCAGGGCCAGTTCACCGCCCCGCTGCTCTCCGTTGGCACCTATTCGGTGACCGTTTCGGCGGGAGGCTTCAAGAACGAGACCACCAACGGAATCCAGGTACACGTCGGCCAACCTGCCAACGTTCCGGTCGTCCTGTCCCTCGGTTCCGTCACCGAAGATGTCACCGTGACCGCCGCAACCGTGGCTCCACAGAGGGACTCGGCTGCCTCCAGCACTCTTATTGAGAGCAAGCAGGTGACGGGACTCTCCCTGAGCAGCAGAAACTATCTGCAGTTGATGTATATCCAGCCCGGAGTCAGCGGCGGAGTTCCCGGCCCGGATGATCGCGGCAACATTAATACCAGCGGCCAAGTCAACGTGCAGACGTTCGCCGTGAACGGCAACGGGACGAATGCAAATGGATACTTCCTGGATGGCGCAGACACCTTGAAGCGGGCGGGTAACCAGCCGGTCGCATTCCCGGGCGTGGACTTCATCCAGGAAATCAACCTACAGCGCTCGAATTACGGCGCGGAGTTCGGCGGCGCCGGCGCGGCGTTTGTCAGCGTCGCGACAAAGTCGGGAACCACAGACTTCCACGGCGGCGCGTTTGGATTCTTCCGCAGCCAGGTGACCAACGCGAACACATTTTTCAATAAGCTTGCCAACGTCCAGCGCGGCGAGCAGCGCTATGCCGACTTCGGATACGACCTGGGTGGTCCTGTGTGGATTCCCGGCGTGACCGACCGTCATCACACCAAGACGTTCTTCTTCTTCGGACAGGAATATCTGCGGACGAAGAACGCTGTTCAGCAGACGATCACGAATCTTCCCACCCCGCAGCAGCGCGCCGGCAATTTCAATGTTCCGGTTTGCGCGGCCTACACCGGCGCAACCTGCACAGCCACCACCACTTCGATTACCAATATCGATCCCACCGCCCATGAGTACCTGGCAGATATCATCAACAAACTGCCTGCCCCGAACAATCCGAACGATCCGCAGGGCCTGATCACGCAGGCGGCGGGATTCAACAATGAATCGCAGACCCTGATTCGCATCGATCACCAGTTCAACAGCAAGCTAAGCGCCTTCTTCCGGTATCTCGACGACCCCTTCAACCTCGTGGTGCCTGACGGTTTCTCATCCACCTCGACCATCCCGGGGGTGGCCACGTCGCGCATGACCAACGGCTCAACGAACTGGCTGGGGCACTTCACCTACGTGATCGGCGCCAACCATGTACTGGAGGGCGGTTACGCGAGCCGGGCGAACTGGGTGACGGCCTATGCCCTCGGCTATATGCTGGCGGCGAACTCTCCCGATATCCAGATCCGGCTCCCCTACCAGAGCACCCTCGGCCAAGTTCCCCATATCACCATCAATGGTGCGCCTTATGTAGTGCAGTCTCCTTACATCGAGCGGACGCCGCTGCATCAGATCTTTCTGAACAATACAAATTCGCTGGGCCGGCACACGCTGAAGCTGGGCCTCAACATCGAGCTGATGACCGGCGGAAGCACCACCGGGTCGGCCAATGCCGGCACCTTCACCTTCGCTTCAGGCACGCTGCCGCCCGGAGGCGCAACCCAGTTCGACCAGGCATTTGCCAATTTCCTTCTCGGCAAGCCCTCGAACTTCACGCAGGCTAATGTCGATGCGGTTGCCGGCTACCGGACCAACGTCTATGAGGGTTATGTACAGGACGACTTCAAGGCTACGCGGCGCCTGACGTTAACGGCGGGCGTGCGCTACACCTATTTTGCTGCACCGGTCAGCTCTTCCCTGGGCCCGAACTATCCTCAACTGCCCATCCTGAACTTTGACCCGAATATCTATAACCCGGCCCTTGCCCCCACGCTCAACAATGCAGGTGTCATCTGCACCAAGGCTCCCTGCGCCGGCGGCAAGTCGCCGAACCCGAATTACAGTCCGCTCAACGGCATCATTATCGGCGGCAAGAATTCCCCCTACGGGGACACAATTCAGACCACGCCGAAGACGAACTTTCAACCCCGCGCGGGATTTACCTACGACGTCTTCGGCAACGGCCGGACTGCAATCCGCGGCGGGTTTGGCATCTACGACTTCGCAGTCACCGGCAACCAGGCAAAGTTCGCGACCGCGCAGAATTATCCCAACATTCAGAACGCCACCATCTCCAATCCGTCGTTCGCAAATCCCGGTAACGGCGTGCCGCAATTCAGCGCCTCGCCTAACGTGCTCCAGGCACTGCAGGTGCACGATGCGCAGCCGTACTCGGAGCAGTTCAGCCTCGACCTGCAGCAGGAGCTGAAATGGGGGACGATGATCGATGTCGGCTACTACGGCAATCATGGCGTGCACCTGTTTGGGAACATCGACATCAATCAAGCTCCGGCCGGCCTGTATGCGCAGCAAGGATTGATTCCGGGCAACGTGGTGACCGCCGCGAACACTCCCTATCTCAACCAGATCCGGCCCTACATCGGCTATAGCGCCATCCCAACGCAATCCGACATCTTCAGCTCGAACTACAACAGCCTGCAGGTATCGCTTCGTAAGGACATCGCCCGCGGCGGTACGGTGACGGCAAGCTATACGTGGGCGAATGCGATGACAAACGACCGCACGCCCCAGAACTCTGCTGACCTGGCGGCGGAATACAGCCACAGCGATACAGACAGAGCCAACGTCTTCAATGCAAGCTTCGTCTACCCGTTCCCGTTCTACCGCAACCAGCAGGGTGTGGTCGGGCGCATCGCCGGCGGATTTGAAACCAGCGGAATCATCTCCTTCGGGTCGGGCGAGTTTCTCTCCGCGACCACTTCGGCCGTGGATCCGGGCGGGCTTGGTTTGCTGGTAGGGCCGGCCACGGGTCGTCCCGACTATGTGAGCAACCCGAATTCCGCTGCGCCTCATGCACTGAAGCAGTGGTTCAACACAGCCGCCTTTCAGCTTGTTCCCGCCGGAGAGCACCGGCCGGGCAGCGAGAGGCCAGACAACATTCTCGGCCCGGGCTATGAAAACTGGGACCTGAGCCTCTTCCGCAACATCCGTCTGCGTGAACAAGTTAACTTCCAGCTGCGCGCGGAAGCCTACAACGCATTCAACCACACCAACTTCACCACGGTGCAAACCACTCTAGGCGCCAGCAACTACGGCCAGGTCACCGGAACCGGTTCTCCACGTATTCTGCAGTTTGGAGCGAAAGTTATCTTTTAATAAGGCAACGGCTGCGTAAAGTCCCATGCACTTCTTTCGGCTACAGGCTGCACCAGGCGGGAAGAAGCGAGCGATCTCTCTTTCAGTGGAGGCTCCAGGCCCGGAGCATTGCAGAGCACATGAATATTGTTCTGATTTGTTGCGATGCTTTGCGCGGTGACGTGGGAAAAGCGGCAGGCATGCCGTTTGACGTCTGCCCCACCATTGACCGCCTCGGTGTGGCGGGAACCCGTTTTCGCAACGCCTATTGCACCACTCCGCTGTGTGTGCCCAGCCGCATTTCGATGCTCACAGGCCGCTGGCCAGACGCGCACAGGGTCAGAATGAATCTCGATGCAAAAGACGCCGTCTTCTCCCGGGACATCTACCAGGTTGCGCGGGATGCGGGATATGTGACCGGCCTGACCGGCAAGAATCACACCTATCTGACGGCCCGCGATGTGGACTTCTGGCGCGAGTTCGGCCATGAAGGGGGCTATCGCGCTCCCGATGCGGCGCCTGATGTTGCCGCGTTCGATGCCTGGCTCAAGACGCTGAATATGGGAGTTGCACAGAAAGCAACTCCCTTCCCGCTCGAAACACAGCTCAGCTATCGCATCGTTTCTGAGGCGATCAACTTCCTACACCAGGCGAATGGCCGGCCGTTCTTCCTCCAGGTAAGCTTTCCCGAGCCGCACGGACCCAGCCAGGCGCCAAAGCCATACTGGGACATGTTTGATCCGGCGGACATGCCCCAACCCAATCCCGCCCCGGAAGTACTACCGAAGCTCGGATACCGAATGCAATGGTTGAGCCGTCTTGAGGAAGACGGTACACCGGGAATGCGTGACGACTGGCGAAGATATCTTTCGAATTATTTCGGCGCTGTGCGCATGGTAGACGACCAGGTCAGCCGCCTGGTGACCGCCCTGCAGGAACTAGGTCTGCGCAAGGAAACTGTAATTGTTTTTGTGGCGGATCACGGCGACTACTTGATGGAATGCGGTCTTGGTCGTAAAGGGGTTGGGCTTTCGGAGGTGCTGACCCACATCCCGATGGTCTGGAGCGGCGGCGATCTGCCGCCCTTGCCGCTCAACACGCGCGATTTTGTCTCGATGGCCGACTTGATGCCCACGTTTTGCGATGCCATGCAGCAGCCGATACCAGCCGGAGTGCAAGGCAATAGCCTGTGGCGGCTGCTGCGTGGAGAAACTCAGCCGAACAGCGACTTCGAAAGTGTGTACGTCACCACAGGACTCGGCGGCCTCTTTTACGACGCAGCGGACAAAGTTCCCCTGAGCATCGCCGAGGGGCCGCACAATCACCATCTCTGGGACACCCTGAACAAGGTGACGCAATCGGGATGCGAGAAGATGGTCCGCAAGGGCGATTGGAAGCTCATCTACGACATGATGGGTTATGGGCAGCTCTACCACCTGTCCACCGATCCCCACGAGATCAACAATCTTTTTGGCCAGCAGAGCACCATGGCTGTGCAGGCTCAGCTCATGAAAGAGCTGACGCGGTGGTTGCTCCGGTCGGAGAGCGCCGTCACCAATAGCAGTTTGAGTCATAAGGTTTGAGCCATACAACATGAACTGAGTCAGCCGATTTTCACGTGAGAGGATAAGAACTCCATGCAACGCCGAGATTTCATGAAGTTAGCCGGATTGACCCTGGCTTCGCAGGCCATGCCCCAGGTTCGGGGCGAGGAGGCGGTCGAGAAACCCAACTTGATCTTCATCATTGCCGATCAGCGCCATTATGGTTTGAGCAAGGCTACCGGATATCCGCTGGATACCAGTCCAACCCTGGATCGCTTGCAGGCGCGCGGCATCGGCTTTCAGCACAACTACTGCACGGCGCCGGTCTGTGTTCCCAGCCGGGTTTCCATGTTGACGGGCCGCTGGCCGGAGGCCACGCACGTGCGCATGAACCTGCAGGCCAAGGACGCTTTTTTCTCGCAGGACCTGTACCAGGTGGCGAAATCGCGCGGCTACCGCACGTGCCTCAGCGGCAAAAACCACACGTATTTGAAGGCCGCCGACGTTGACGTGTGGCGGCAGTTTTCGCATGATGGCGGCTATATCGCGCCGGACGCGCCGCCAGATGTGAAGGAATTCGACAATTGGCTCAAAAGCCTGCACTTCAACGTTGCGGGGGAGCCGAGCCCCTATCCGCTCACGACACAGATCCCGTATCGGATTGTCACGGAAGCAACGAAGTTTATCGACGAGAGTGGCGATCAGCCGTTTCTTTTGCAGGTGAGCTTTCCGGAACCCCATGATCCCGAGCAGGTGCCGGCGCCCTATTGGAATATGTTTCCGCCCACGGTGGTTCCCTCGCGGTGCGCAGGGCCGGAGGCGCTCAAGAATATGGGACCGCGCGCCCGCTGGGAATACCGGTTGCAGCAGGACAACTTCCCGGACACTGAGGACCATTGGCGCCGCTACGTTTCCAACTACCTGGGAGCTCTGCGCATGGTCGACGACCAGATCGCGCGCCTGAACGAGCACCTAGAGAAGCGCAACCTGGCCAATAAGACGCTGGTTGTCTTCACGGCCGACCACGGCGACTACCTGATGAACTACGGCCTGGGCCGGAAAGGCGTCGGGCTGTACGAAGCGCTCACCCGTACTCCGCAAATCTGGTGGGGCTACGGGATGCGGCCTTCGAAGACTATCGAGCAGGTCTTCACCTCGATGGCCGACCTGATGCCCACCATGTGTGAAGCGATGGGCGCTGAAATTCCCCATGGGGTGCAGGGCCGGAGTCTTTGGCCTCTGCTGCAGGGACAGGAATTTCCGCGCGAGGAATTCCGCAGCATCTACTCCGGCGTCGGCCTGGGCGGCCTGTATTACGAAGACATAGACCATATTCCCACTTCGATCGCGCACGATCCGCGGCGCGCCGGCTCATGGGACGAACTGAACAAGGTGACGCAGAGTGGAAACCAGAAGATGGTACGGATGGGAGACTGGAAACTTATCTACGACATGATGGGCTACGGGCAACTCTACAACCTGCGCAACGATCCCTGTGAACTAACAAACCAATTCGGCAAGGCCGAGCACGCGGAGATCCAGGCACGGCTGATGGCGGAGCTGGCCATGTGGGTGATACGCGCGCAGGACAGCTTGCCAACCGGCCCGCAGAATACGAAGTACCAGACCAAGTGGTCTACCCAACACAACTGGTACGCGCCTTATCGCCATGACGGGCCGCCACCAAATCCGTATATCCCATGAAAAATATGGAGCCTCCGATGCTCAATCGCCGAACGTTTCTCCAGAATCTGTTGAGCACCTCCATCGGAGCCGCGTGCCCTTTCGTGGCCAGAGCGAATGCCAGGATCCCGCTTTCCCTGCGGCTGGCGAAAGTCGAACCAACTGCGGTCCCGCGGAACTTCCCGGGGCTTGGATATGAGATGTCATCTGTGGCCACTCCTGGTCTGCTGCGCGTGGAGAATCGCCGCTATGTGGAGTTGATCCGCGGGCTGGGTCCCGAAGGAGTGCTGCGACTCGGCGGCATTGTAGCCAACTATACCCGCTATGAGCCGAACGGAGCTCCCGCCTTCGATCGGCACAGCACGGTCATCACGCGATCGGTCCTCGAGCAATTCGGCGCATTCCTTTCCACAATCGGCTGGAGCGCGATCTGGAGCGTCAACTTCGCGCAAGGAAGCCTGGAGCAAGCCGTCGAAGAGGCGCGCGCGGTCTCAGCGGTTCTCGGCTCGCGCTTGCTGGCGCTGGAGATAGGCAATGAAGTCGATACCTATGGAAAGGGACAGCCGTTCCGCTCGCCTGCGTACGATTATGCGGACTATCGCGAGCAGTACGAACAGTGGCACGCCGCGATTACCAGAGCTGTTCCGGGCATTCGCTTTGCGGCGCCCGATACAGCCCAATCGGCAGAATGGGTGGAGCGCATGGCCCAGGATGCGCGCGGCCGGGTGCAATTACTCACGACGCACTATTACCGCAATGGACAGGCCCGCGGCAGTGCGGAACAACTGACGCTTCCCGATCCGCGTCTCAGAAATGTCGCCGAGCGTTTGCGCATCGCCTCGCAGCAAAGTGGTATCCCGTGGCGCATGTGCGAAATGAACTCCTTCTCGGGCGGAGGCCGCCCCGGCGTGAGCGACACCTTCATCGGCGCTCTGTGGACGCTGAATGTGATGTTGTATCTGGCACAGTCCGGATGCGCCGGGATAAATATCGAGACCGGGGTCAACCAGTCTCGGGTTCATCAGTTCCTATTCGCCGATTCAGGACGACGGGAGGGGCGTGAATTCAGCTGGCTTGCCCTACTACGGCATGTTGGCATTTGCCACCGCCTTCGCCAGCTCTCATCAAATGTTTCCCCTCGAGGCGACGAGCGAAGACGAATCGATCGCAGCCTATGTGCTGGGCTCCGGCGGCCAACCCCGCAGCGTGGTTATCGTGAACACCAATCAGGTGAACACCGCGCGCGTCTCCATCGCGGACTTGGATATGCCGCACGCATCGATTCTTCGCCTGCTCGCACCGATGCCTCTGAGTACCACCGGCGCGACATTCGGAGGCGCAGCAGTAGATGCATCGGGTGATTGGCGCCCAGCAACGAAAGAGCCGGTACGCGGTGGGCAAACTTCCGTCCCCGCGATGAGCGCTGCTGTCATCATCCGGGATGAGCAAAAAGCAGATTCCCTTCGGGAATGACAGAAAGAAAGGCAAAGACGGCCGAGAAGGGCAGAAGCGAAAAACCGATTCTTGATCGATGCGCGTATTCTTTGCCTTTCGTTCTGTTCGATGAGGAGTTGAGATCCTCAGGCCGTGCGTCCGTAGAAAACTGCTGCTCCGCGGGGCTCAAGTTGCATCAGCAAATCGAAGTCGAAAATGTTCCGCGTCAGCACGGCGCATCCCGCCTTCATGGCTGAGAGGAAAATCAGCGAGTCGCTCAGCGCCTTTCTCCGTTCTTCCTTGGCAGAGCCCTGGAGGCGAGCCAAAAGGCCGGCGAGAACACCGGACTCCTGCCAGACTTCGCGATCCGGCGTGATCGTCCGATGAGCTGGACGCTGTTCGATTAAGGCGATTACCTGCTTGATCGCATGGGCGGTGTTGAGATGAGCCGGGTCGAGGAGGCCTACCAGAGCAGACAACTCTGCCTCCGTCACTGCCGAGTGCCACAGGTTGCCGGCGCGAAGCACGATCTCAGCCTCTTCAGGAAAGCGGCCCTGCAGTTGGTCGACGTACACAGTCGTATCGAGGAGCAACTTTGGCAGAGGTGTGCGAAGGTCTTCGAGGAACTTGAGTTCCTTGCGCTCCCGGTATCTGAGAGGCGCGTCGCGTCGCTCGGGCTTCAGCCGGCGAAGCACCTGCCGGATGTCAGCATTAGAACTCAGAATCCAAATCCTTGCTTACGGTATTCTTCTGGGCCAGCAGCCACTCGGCGTAGTCATCGCCAGCCACGATGTTTGCCAACGCAGCTTCGAGGAGCTTTGAATCGGACTGAATGCCAGTCTTCCGCTTTGCCTGTTCCACCAACAAAGAAGGCATCCGGCCGCGGACAGTATGCGTCCTGCCTCCGGTCAGCAAGCCTTGCTCCTCTACGATGGCCAGGGCGTCCCCAATCCGCGACTGCCCGGGCACGGCAACAACGGCATCACGGGCAGCCCGAGTTCTTTTCTTCACCTGTGCGACAGCCATAATCCCCCTTATCTCTGCCATAAATGTAGCACAAAGAATACCATACTGTGCTACATAATCATTGCAGTGAACAAGTGAACGCACGGGTCCGCCAACAAGCTGAACTCCAGCACTTCCTTCATCACGGGCTTTGAAAAGATTGCATCTTACACTGCGTGCCCACTTCGACCAGAGTCTCGGCATCGGAATTCATTCCAAAGAAGCGTGATCTGGCAAGCCTGCGCGAGGCCGCGAAATCATGCCGTGGATGCTCTTTATACCGGCACGCCACCCAGACCGTCTTCGGAGAGGGGCGGGAGGGAGCCGAGATTCTCATTATCGGGGAGCAGCCCGGAGCGCGCGAGGATATCGAAGGAGAACCTTTTGTGGGGCCCGCAGGCCGCCTGCTGGATCAATGTTTAGAGGCGGCGGGTATCGAACGCAGCAAGGCATACGTAACCAATGCCGTAAAGCATTTCAAGTTTCAGGCGCGGGGAAAAATCCGCCTGCATAAAAAGCCGACACTGCAAGAGGTAGCCGCATGCAGGCCGTGGCTGGACAGCGAGGTGGAGGCGGTTAGGCCCAAACTCATTCTCTGTCTTGGAGCGACAGCCGCGCAGGATCTGCTGGGCAGCAAATTTCGCCTCACCAAACATCGCAGAGAGATCTTGGAGATGCCGAATGGCCCTGCCATCAGTGCCACCATTCACCCTTCCGCTATTCTGCGCGCCCCCGATCACGAGGCGCGGGAGCGGGAAACGATATTGTTTGTGGAAGACTTGAAAGTGGCTGCTCGATTTATCGCCACCGGCGGACGCTAAAACTCCTCTATTCTTCGAGATTTGTGAAATCCCAGGTACCAGAATCGGGACCTGGGGCACCCATGCTCTCAGTGAAAGATGGAAAAAAGAAACCGCAGATCTCTCCACTCCGCTGCGCTCCGGTCGAGATGACAAATGTAGGTGCGGTAGCCGATCCTCGCGGGACTTATGGTGGAAGCCCCCGCATTTATACGGGGGTAGGAGCGCTTCAGCGCTTCGGGAAGTCCGTAACTCGATCTCCCGGGTGTACGATGGCCAGCGAAAGACAGCTATTGATACGTTTTCTTTTGTGCGGTGAGGCCCATCAGAGCACTTCCCTCTTTTTTACTGGGATCACTTTGCTCCGGGAAGGGTTGCGTCTCCTGCGATTTGCAAATTCCCGGCGGAGTGATACAAATGGACACCGGCAGCGGTTTGATCCTGCATACGAGGTGACTGGAATGAAGAGAGTAATGTGTCTTGCGGCTTCCTTGGGCGCCATTGTGGTATTAGCCTCGGTTGCTCCCGATATCAGGCGTTATCTTCGAATTCGAGCTATGTAATCGTCCTTTTCCTCAGATGTTGTCGCGCAAGTTCCCAAGATGGCAGCTCGGGGTATTCCTCTGCGATTCTGGCCGTCAGCTTGCGTTAGCCCGCATTTCGAGCACAAGATGATCCATGCACCGCCAGGGGACTTGTGGCTAGCTGGGATCAACAATCGCCGATCGCTGAAATCGACGTGCTTTGGATTACCGCGGGGCTGGGTTGCGACGGGGATACCGTCGCGATGACCGGCGCCACGCAGCCGAGTATCGAGGATATTGTCCTGGGGGCGATGCCTTGGACTCCCAAGGTGAACTTCCATAACCCCTTTCTCTCCTGCGAAGTCGGCGACGACTTTTTGCGCCGCTTCCATCTGGCGGCGGAGGGCAAGGCGGGTCCGTTCATACTCGTGGTCGAAGGTTCTATCCCCGACGAAACCAATAAGGCAGAAGGATACTGGGCCTCTCTGGGCACCGATTCATCGACCGGCCAGCCAATTACAACCTGCGAATGGATTGACCGGCTGGCCCCATACGCCTGGGCGGTAATCGCCGTCGGAACCTGCGCCACCTACGGCGGAATCCACGCCATGGAAGGAAACCCCACCGGGTGCATGGGCCTCGCGGACTATCTAGGCTGGCAATGGAAATCCCACTGCTCGATTCCCATCGTTTGTGTTCCGGGTTGTCCCGTCCAGCCGGACAATTTCATGGAAACATTACTGTATTTGCTTTACATGGCAACGGGCCGCGCGCCTATGATTCCTCTGGATGAAGCATTGCGCCCGACGTGGTTGTTCGGGAGCACGGTGCACGAGGGCTGCGACCGCGGCGGATATTACGAGCAGGCGCAGTTCGCGGAGCAGTATGGGTCTCCGCTGTGCATCGTAAAGCTGGGGTGCTGGGGACCGGTTGTGCAGTGCAATGTCGGCAAGCGGGGCTGGATGGGAGGGATTGGCGGCTGTCCCAACGTGGGTGGCATTTGCATCGGTTGCACCATGCCCGGGTTCCCGGATAAATTTATGCCGTTCATGAATCAGCCGCCCGGTTCATTGCTTTCCTCGGCGGCAGTTCAGACCTATGGACGGGCAATCCACGCACTGCGAAAGTTCACCCAAGCATCGCTCAACAAGCCGCCAAGCTGGAGGCAGCGACGCCTTCCATCCGGCGAGGAGCCTTGACGCCGGCGCCGAATCGGGGCGTGGAACTGGAGTGAGAGATGGCTCTAGCCGCACAAGCCAATTGGGACCAAGGCAAACCGCGGATCGAGCAAACGCTGCCGGAGCTAGCTGACGCAGAAGCGGTCCTGCTGGAGCTGGCCGGGCTGTTTAGAGGCTTGTCCGCGGGTGCGCCTTCCGATCCCCGTCAGCCGACGGAGGCGCCCAGTTCAAATATCGAGGCCAGGTACCGGGCGCTGCTGGAGCAGATTCCCGCCGTGGTGTTCATGGTTTATCTCGATCGCGGCATCAGCGAGGCATACGTCAGCCCGCAGATTGAGGCGGCGCTGGGTTACTCCCGGGAAGAGTGGCTGGAAGACCCGGTCCGCTGGTATCAGCACATCCATCCCGATGACAAGGATCGTTGGAGCCTGGAGGCGGCGGCCATGTTTCTTTCCGGCACGCCTCTGCGATCGTCCTACCGGGTGATCGCGCGCGACGGCCGGGTGATCTGGTTCCACTGCGACGCCAAGATGGTGCGCCGGGCGAACGGCGAACCCTGGTTCATCCACGGAGTCGCCTTCGATATCTCAGAATCTGAAGCGCACCGAGGAGGCGCTGCACCAGGAACGCAATGTAGTCTCCGCCATCCTGGACACGGTTGGCGCCCTGGTGGTCGTCCTTGACCCCGAGGGGCGCATCATACGATTCAATCGAGCCTGCGAGCTGACCACCGGATATTCCCTGCAAGAGGTCCGAGGGAAGTTCATCTGGGATTTCTTTTTGCTGGCCGACGAGGTCGAGCGCTTCAAGTCCATTTTCGCGGAGATGAGCGCCGACCTGCTGCCTCAGGATTATCAAAGCTATTGGGTAACACGGCACGGAACGCAACGGCTCATTGCCTGGTCCAGCACCATGCTGCCGGGCAGTAACGGAACACCTAACTACATCATCGCCACCGGCATCGACATCACCGAGCGGGAGCAACTGGAAAAGGCGCTTTTGAACATCAGCGCCAGGGAGCAGCGCCGTATCGGGCAGGACCTGCACGACGGCTTAGGTCAGCATCTAACCGGCATCGCCTTCATGGCGAAGGTGCATGAAGCGAAATTGACGGAAAAGCGCATCGCCGATGCCGCCGACGCTGCCAAGATCGTGCGCCTGGTGAATGAGGCAATTCATAAGACGCGCGAATTGTCCCGGGGCTTGCTCCCGGTGGTCTCCGACGCTCAAGGATTGATGTCCGCCTTGCAGCTCTGGGCTACGGAGGTGGAGGACCTGTTTGGGATATCCTGCCGTTTCCAGTGCGAGACAGCGGTCTTGATCCATGACGATACCGTGGCCACGCATCTTTACCATATCGCCCAGGAATCGGTGAACAATGCGCTCAAGCATGGCCAGGCGCGCAACATCCTGATCCGCTTAGTGGCGGAGAATGGACGCGGCACTCTGCTGATCAAGGACGACGGCGGCGGCATCGCCGAGGACCGGGGCAACGGTCAAGGCATGGGATTGCATATTATGAACTACCGCGCGAACATCATCGGCGGAACGCTCGAGGTCGCGCGCGACCCGGTCAAAGGAACGGCCGTGACCTGTATATTTCCCATCAAAACAGGTGGATGATTATGGTGGCGATGAGCATTGCGGAGAAGCTTGGCCATGACGGCAAGAAGACCGTCTTCGTGGTCGACGACCATCCTCTCCTGCGCCAAGGCCTGGCTCTGCTGATCAATCAGCAAGAGGATTTAGAGGTTTGCGGCGAAGCCGAGGAGGCGCAGGCTGCGTTGCAGGCCATTGCCCAAAAAAGCCCCGACATCCTGATCGTAGACATCTCCCTCAGCGGTCCGGACGGATTGGATCTGCTCAAGAACATTCGCGCTTCTTACCCAAGCCTTCCGGTTCTGATTCTCTCCATGCATGATGAAGCCATCTATGCGGAGCGCGCGCTGCGCGCCCGGGCCAACGGCTACATCATGAAGCAGGAAGCCACGGAGAAAGTCCTGATAGCCGTGCGCCGAATTCTCAACGGCGACGTATATTTAAGCGACCGCATGGCCAACAAGATGCTCCAGCAGTACATTGGCGGCGCGTCGGCGATTCAATCCCGTATCTCTGCTCTATCCGATCGTGAGCTGGAGGTCTTTCGCCTGATCGGTGAAGGCCGCGGCACGCGTGAGATCGCCGAGGAGCTGCACCTTAGCATCAAGACGGTGGAAACCTACCAGGCGCATATCAAGGAGAAACTCTCCCTGCGCAGCGGACGCGAATTGATCCAGCACGCCATTCAGTGGAAGGTCAACGAGCGGAGCGCCTGACGGTTGATCCCAGTCCCAGAATCGGGCCCTGGGGCACCCGGCCTACGGCTTTGGAGAAAAGGAACCGCAGAATCTCTCCACTTCGCTGCGCTCCGGTCGAGATGACAAATTAGGTGGAGTGGCCAACCGAGGCTTCCTCCCGGGACATCCTTCTGCCATCGGCAACCGCACCCGATTTGTCATCTCGACCGAAGTGTTCATGGGCCTGCGGCCCACCCAAGAGGATGAAAATCGGGGGAGGAAGGCTTGGTTGGTAATTACACCTACTTTGTCATCTCGACCGGAGCGCAGCGAAGTGGAGAGATCTGCGTTTTCCCATATCTGGCGCAAAGAGCGCGCCAGATACGGGGCACCCTCGATTGGTGGCCATTTTGGATCGACACTTCGAGCAGAATCTAGGGTGCCCCATCCTTGCG